>NZ_CADIKI010000026.1 GCF_902859935.1 Paraburkholderia fynbosensis | reverse complement strand
CGGCACTGACTGCCGACAGGCTGCCATCCTGATACAGCTTGCGCCAATGGAACAGCTGGTTCGGATTGACGCCGTGCTGGCGTGCAACCATCGAGACCGACTTGCCTGGCTCGAAACTCTTCCGCACCATCGCCAGCTTTTCTTCCGCTGACCACCGCCGCCGGCGCTCCGGCCCCGTCAACACTTCCATCACTTCTTGCTTGTTGTTAGTCAAAAACACAGTCGTATGCCTACCCGTTATTTTAAGCGGGAGACTGTGTCCGGTGATTCAAGGGGCCGCTCCAGAGATAGTGCAGTGCGTTATCTCGCGCCGCCCGCGAGAGTTCGCGCCTTATTGCGTCGCACGAGCCGCAATCAGAAGATCGGAAATGCCATCGCTGTCCGGCCTTACGTTGTTGATACAGCACGGCGCAGCGTCTCACTTCACGGCAAAACGATGGAATTGGCGACGAGAGAGTTTGACGTCGCCGCGAACATTTTCGCAAACGTCGGGCGAGTGATCTACCGCGACCTTCTGGGAAGCTTGCCTGGCGTCGCGAACGTGACGGCACCTGCCGTACGCTCGATACCCCCATTTATCGGCTTCGGCGAAAGCTATCCCTGGATCCGGAGAACGGCGTGCGCCTGAGCAGCATCCGTAAGCATAGATACAGGCTGAGCGAGGCGACGTTCGCGAACGCG
Organism: Paraburkholderia fynbosensis; assembly: GCF_902859935.1. Lineage (GTDB taxonomy): Bacteria > Pseudomonadota > Gammaproteobacteria > Burkholderiales > Burkholderiaceae > Paraburkholderia > Paraburkholderia fynbosensis. The sequence continues at coordinate 119,948 of NZ_CADIKI010000026.1, read as the reverse complement.
AACATGACGTCGGTGCATTCCGCGCCGGAAGATCGCGTCATGCAGAGTCCCCGGCTAACGCCGGCGACCTGAAGTCGTTTCGGATGAAGTGTCGTCGGACACACGAGGGCAAGGCTACAGGGCATCTGTGGCAACGCTGCTCCTTCTCCCTGGAACACGTGGGCGGATCGATGTCGTGGGCGCTGGCCGCGTATCTTGTTCTGGACGCATAAATGACGTAGTTGTCCCCTATCGCGTGGGAGAGTGTGTGGCCATGGGTGAGCCAATGCATTTAGCTCAACTGACTTAGCGGGTGTTTTGGACGAAGTAGCGCGATTGCGCCTGATGAATAAACCGATCGGATCTCGGCGGTCCGGAGTCGTATGAACTGTGAGTTTTCAACGGAGCAACCTATCGAAGAAGGTCACCGGGATATGTCAGATTGAACACGCCGATGTGCAGGAAGCGTCCTTAGGCAGTCCGCAGGAGATGTAGCAGATCCCACGGGCGAAAAATTTCAAAATGCTGACGGTGACCGGCGTTCGCGAGGCGTTCACTCAATGCCTCGGGCACCTCGCCGACGCAGGCCAGATAACGCATTGAAGCCTTTTTGAAAACGGACTTCTTCCGCGGTCACTCAGTGCGAGGCCGCGTCACGAACGACTCTTTGCAGGTTCAACGAACGGCCGGCACTCACGGTAATCCCAGGAGATTAAGATGGTGAGCGATTAGGTGCGATTCTCGCCGAGGCTGCCACAGTGAAGCCATCCGGCGCGGTGAGAATTGTTGTGTCCATTACGGCTTTCTTAAGGTGAGTACGTCACCGTTCAGTGCTAGAGCAACAGCAAATGTTTAACGTATACAAAAAAGACGCGCCCGTAGGCTATAGGGTCTTGACGGGCGGTCGTTGGGGGGTGGAGAGAATAGTCATGGAAGCATCTTCAGTTAGTACCGGCAGTCAATGGAGCGTGTCGCTGATCCAGACCAAAATGATTCCGCCGCGCCTTCCCCCGGGTTGCGTACATCGGCCTGCGTTGCTCGATCGGCTCAATGAGCGACGCACGCACAGCGTAACCGTCGTGACCGCACCCGCGGGTTTCGGCAAGACGACATTGCTTGCTGGATGGAGTGAAGCGCTCTCGAAGCAGAAGCATTGCGTTGCATGGCTCAGTCTCGACGGGGAAGACGATGATCCGCAGCAGTTCGGTGCCTATCTGGTGGCGTCACTTTCGCGCGCAGGGGAGGACATCGCCTGGCAAGCGCAACAACTTTTGAATCACGATGCGATGACCCCGATCAAAACGGTCATATCGGTGCTTCTGAACGGGATCGCAACTTGTGGCCGCAGTGTGTTCCTCGTGCTGGATGACGTCGACCGTCTGACCGCAAAGCCCGTTCTGGCGATCGTGTCCCGCCTGCTGCGCTATGCGCCCGAGAATATGGATATTTTGCTCGGAGCGCGCGGTGAACCTGCGCTGACACTCGGCCAGCTCAAAGCGCCGGAAAAACTGATGCGCATTAACGTGGACGATCTCCGCTTCTCGATCGACGATGCGCAAGCGTTTTTCAACCGGACAAGTGCCGTGCCGCTCGACCGGGCCAGCGTCGAGCTGTTAAACGACGCGACGGAGGGGTGGGTGGCGGGATTGCAATTGGCTTCGCTCGCACTGAGTCAGGTGGGCGATGCGGCCAAGCTTGCCGATAATCTTGCCGGGGCGAGGTCCGGAATCGATCGCTACCTCAACGACACGGTGCTTGCGCATTTACCGCCACCCATTCTAAAGTTTTTGCTGTACACCTCGGTTCTCGAGCGGCTGACCCCAGCGGTATGCGATGCCATCATGGGCGGAGGAAGTGGAAGCGGGTGCAAACTTGATTGGCTCGAACGCCACAATGTATTCATCCGGCCGCTGGATGAAACGCAAGACTGGTATCGCTATCACGCACTCCTGTCCGATGCGCTGCGACGGCGTCTCGTCCGTCAGACGCCGCAGGAAGTTCCTGCGCTGCATCGTCGGGCGTGTCAATGGTTTGCAGGTGCGCGCCTCTGGCCCGAAGCAGTCAGACATGCTTTGGCCGCGGGCGAACTCGAGCAGGCGGCACAGTGGACCGAGAACTGTGCAATGGAGATGCTCGAACGCGGTGACCCCTACACGCCGCTCGGCTGGATCGGGAAACTTCCACCGGATATCGTCAAGGGACGCCTGCGTTTGCGCCTCGCGAAAGCGTGGGCGCTCGCGTTCTCATTTCAAACGGCGCCCGCGTCAGGGGAAATCCGGGCTGTCGTCGACGAATTCAATCGCGGCCAGCGCGATGGCAACAGCGCTATTGAGGAAGCTACATTGGCCGAGATCAACGCGGTCATCGCCTTGATCGCCAGTATTAACGACGACAGCGAACGCGCGCTCGAATTCGGCAGCGTCGCGCAGACTTCCGTGGCGCCTGCGGCGCCATGGGTAAAGCGTTACGCGCAGACTGCGCAATTTTTTGGCTTGGCGTACAGGGGAAAGTTTGACCAGATACGTCGCATATGGACCTTCGCCAAAGACCGGATCGAGCCGGGGCAGGTGCCGAACTACTCGGATATGCTTCGGGACGCGATGTACGGCCATGCGGCATTTGTGCATGGCGAGCTGGTCGAAGCACGGCGAATTTTTGAGGCGACACTCGAGTGTGCCGAAAGCACTGTGGGCTACTCGTCGGCGATTGCGACCGGGGTGGCCGGTTGCCTTGCTTCGATCTACTACGAATGCAACGAGCTGTCTCGCGCCCGGAAGATACTCGCCAGCCGCACGACGATTGCCTTGGATGCGTCGCCAGTGGGTGCGCTGGTGCGCCACACGTTTTCTGCGTCACGCCTGTTGTGGCGTGACGGCGAGACGGGTTCAGCGCTGGCCATTCTCGAAGACGGTCGACAGGTCGCGCTGACCCGGCGATGGCTGAGGCTGAAGCTGGCGTGCGATGCCGAGACAGTAAGATTGTTCCTTGCCGACGGCAATGTGACGCGGGCAAGGCAGATTGCCGATGAACTCAGCGCGAGCGTGCCGCCGATCTACGAAGGGCGGCAGGGCTCCGCGTTGGAGGCCTGGACAAGCTACTGCATTCTGCAGGCGCGGGTTCTGATGGCCGAGAACGCCGCAGATAAGGCGGTCGTTTTTCTCGAGCGTTCGCTTGATACCGTGGCCGCGATGGGCTTGCATTATCAAGAGGTGCTCGTTTGCGTGCTGCTTGCCATTGCACTCGAAAAATCCCGAGCCTTCGACAAGGCGTTGATTGCGCTCGGCCGCGCGCTGCGCATCGGAATGACCAATGGCATGATCAATAGCTTCGTTGATGAAGGGCGACCCATGCGCGCGTTGCTGTCGCGGTTTCGCCAGGTCTCGGGCGACGTCTCCACTGAGGAAGCGCTCTATGTCGACAGATTGCTGGGAGCTTTCGACGATGTCCACAATCGAACTGCTTCGCCTATGCCGGTCAACGCCGTGACCTCTCCGGCGAATACGCTGAGTGCGAGAGAACTCGAAGTACTCAACTTCGTCGCACGTGGCCTGTCGAATAAGGAAATCGGCCGATCGTTGCAACTGGCGCCTGAGACGGTCAAATGGCATCTGAAGAACATCTTCGAAAAGCTCAATGTGAATTCCCGGATTGAGGCCGTACAGAGTGTTCTCGGGCTCGGGTTGGAGAGGGACAGAACCGCCGAATAGCAAGTGGGGCACGCGCCGCTCAGGCCTGAAACTGTTGCAGATAACGCTTGTCCGCATCGGCGTGCTGTTGAGCGTTGCCAACGAAACTCAGGCCCGCCACGTTGACGTTCAGAGCAATTGAACCGTCGCGACCGTTCAAGCCCAATGAGCGTTTCTGACTGTGGGTGTGCAGTTCTGCTGTCAGTGTGCCGGTCACACCCTGCACGTCGGCGTGGAAGCTGATCGACGAATACAGATTGAATCGAAGTGCATGAGCCCGCTGAGGTCGCGCTGGTGGAACGTCGGTCAGTCAGGCCACCGATAGCGGATTGAAACGCGCTGGAAAGACCGGTGAGCGTGCTGCGGTCCGAGGAGTTCTGTGCACGATTGGCGGCTTTGACCTGAACGCCCGGTCCTGCGCCGACGTAACCGCGGCCGCGCTCGTGTTAGCACCGGGTGTAAGCATCGCCGCCGACAGCGGCAGAATGTCCGCGCCGCCGTCGCCCGTTTCCTCGGGACGCGCGTTCACTCACACATCCCTCGATGACTCGCGATCGCTCGACTATCATCGTCAATGGGCGGGTTCACGACCCATGGTGCTGGCGCACGCCAGGCAAAGAGGCAACGTGCGCGACATGCAATGGATGGAGAATGTGTCATGACGGTCTCTCCGGTCAATGAACACGCTGCCGCCAACCCGATGCCGCTCAGCCATGCGAGCCGCATAGCGCGGTCCAACTCGCGACGCTTTGAGGTACGAATCGTGCTACGCGGCAGGTGCATGTCAATCCCGTCGCCAGAGAGTTCAGGCCATTTCGCTCGCCAGGCGTTTCGTCTCCAATCGACGCGGCATTCCCAACTGCAGAGGTAATCAGGATGCAAAGATCCGAATCTTCTTCGATAGCACGCGTGCTGACTGTCGTCTTCGCTGCCTTGTCCGGGCTGTATCTGCTCGTCGGCGGCGTCTGGCTGGTGGTGAGCGGTGGCTCGCCGTACTACGTCATCGCAGGCATCGTCATGCTGGTCACGGCCGTTCTCGTCCAGCGTCGCAAACCGTTTGCGCTGGGTCTCTATGCATTGCTGCTGCTGGGCACCATCGGATGGTCGCTGTGGGAAGTCGGCACCGACTTCTGGGCGCTGACGCCGCGTCTGGGCGTGCTGGTCATCTTCGGCATCTGGCTGCTGCTGCCATTCGTCTATCGCCGCTTCGACGCGCCGGCCAGGACGCCGGCCATGGCTCTCGGCGCTACATTGATCGTCAGCGGCGTCGTGCTGGTTTATGCGGTCTTCAACGATCCGCAGGAACTCAACGGCACGCTGAGCAGCGCGTCTGCCTCTGCGGCGGCCACAGCCACAGCCGCCTCTATCCCGGACGCCGACTGGCCTGCATACGGTCGCACCCAGCACGGCACGCGCTACTCGCCGCTCAAGCAGATCAACGCGGAGAACGTCAAGAATCTGCAAGAGGCGTGGACCTTCCGCACCGGCGACATGAAGCGTTCGACCGACCCGGGCGAAATCACCGATGAAGTCACGCCGATCAAAATAGGTAACCTGCTGTACCTATGCTCGCCGCACCAGATCCTGTTCGCGCTGGACGCCGCGACCGGCCAGGAAAAGTGGCGTTTCGATCCGAAGCTGAAAACCGATCCGAGCTTCCAGCACGTGACGTGTCGCGGGGTGTCGTATCACGACCTGACGGCCGCCGGGGCGGGCAATAACGGCCAGGCAGCGGCACCGTCGGCGGCGCCCGCGATGTGCGCGCGCCGGATATATCTTCCGGTCAACAACGGTCACGTGTACGCGCTCGATGCGCTAAGCGGCCAGTTGTGCAAGGATTTCGCGACCAACGGCGACCTCGATCTGCAAGCCGGCCAGCCGGTGACGACAGCGGGTCAATATGAGCCGACCTCGCCGCCGGTCATTACCGACAAGGTGATCGTGATCGCAGGTTCCGTCGAAGACAATTACTCGACGCGCGAACCCTCAGGCGTGATTCGGGGTTTCGACGTGAGCACGGGCAAGCTGCTGTGGGCATTCGATCCGGGCGCGAAAGAGCCGAACGCGGTGCTCGGCGAAGGCCAGCGTTATTCGATCAATTCGCCCAATTCATGGGCGCCGTCCGTCTACGACGCGAAGCTCGATCTGGTCTATCTGCCGATGGGCGTGAGCACGCCGGACATCTGGGGTGGCAATCGCACACCGGAGCAGGAACGTTTCGCAAGCGGCCTGCTCGCGCTCAATGCGACCACCGGCAAACTGGCGTGGTTCTATCAGACCGTCCATCACGATCTCTGGGATATGGACCTGCCGGCCCAGCCGACGCTCGCCGACATCACCGATCAATCGGGCAATGTCGTGCCGGTCGTCTACGCGCCGGCCAAGACGGGCAACATCTTCGTGCTCGACCGGCGCACCGGCAAGCCCGTCGTCCCGGCGCCGGAAAGGCCGGTCCCGCAAGGCGCCGCAGCAGGCGACCATGTTTCGCCAACTCAGCCGTTCTCCGATCTGACATTCCGGCCGAGCCGGAAATTGACGGGCGCCGATATGTGGGGCGCCACGATGTTCGATCAACTGGTGTGCCGCGTGATGTTCCAGCATCTGGACTATGACGGTACGTTCACGCCGCCATCGGAACGGGGCACGCTGGTGTTCCCCGGCAACCTTGGCATGTTCGAGTGGGGTGGCCTTGCCGTGGACACGGATCGGCAGATCGCGATTGCCAATCCGATCGCACTGCCGTTCGTGTCGAAGCTGATTCCGCGCGGCCCGGGCAATCCGATCGAACCGGATAAGAACGCCAAAGGCGGCACCGGCACCGAAACCGGCATTCAGCCTCAGTACGGCACTCCGTTCGGCGTCGAGTTGAATCCGTTCTTCGCGCCGACCGGTTTGCCGTGCAAGCAACCGCCGTGGGGATATGTGTCGGCGATCGATCTGAAGACGAATCAGATCGTCTGGAAGAGGCGTATCGGCACCGTGCGCGACAGTGCGCCGCTGCCGCTGCCGTTCAAGATGGGGATGCCGATGCTGGGCGGCCCGATGACGACGGCGGGCCACGTGTTCTTTATCGGCGCCACCGCCGACAACTATATCCGCGCGTTCGACACGGATACCGGCGACATGTTGTGGCAGGCCCGCTTGCCCGCAGGCGGCCAGGCCACGCCGATGACCTATGAAGCGAATGGCAAGCAGTATGTCGTGATTGCCGCGGGGGGACATGGCTCGTTTGGCACGAAGCTGGGCGACTATGTGATGGCTTACGCGCTGCCTTGATTGCCAGGCGGGGGGCCTTGCGGTATCTGTGCCGGCGATCGGCGCAGATGCCGCGAAGCCTTCGCCGGGGTGGCGGTGCGCAAGGTAGCCAAAAGGCTTTGCGGAAGGGTGCGTGTGTGCCACCGGAACGTTCCGTACTGCCCAACTGACTCTGCAATTCCTGTTGTCTCGACCGTATCAACAGAAACTGGCGCGCAGTGTTTTCAGCGACGGCATGCAGCGGCCTTGCGCCGTAAACCCTGCAAAATGCCCGCGCCGATGCAGACGTCCAGCCCGACGATGCCACGCGAGCCGGCTTTCGGGACGCCACTTCTTGCGCGGGGCGCATCGTATTTCGCGGCGTCGTCCAACACTTCGAGCTTTTTGCGCAGTTCCACATTGCCGTGGATACTGTATGAATGTACAGTGTTGTTCGCAGGGCGGAACGTGAGTCCATGTGGTCCCGTCCGGGAAACACAGGGTGTTACTGATGCGTCGTGGTCAGGCGCGCACGAACTTGAACACGAAGAAAGATTCCTCTATGCCGGCTTTACCCGGTGACGAACGAAATGCCTGAACAACTATGGTTGCCCGGACTCGAGGCGCCGCCGACGCCAACGGACGGTCTGTTTTTCGCGGTCTTCCCCGACGCCAATACGGCGGCCATCATGTCGAAGTTCGCGCAAGAACTCTGCGCGGGCACGCGCGTACGCAGCAAACCACTTGCGGCTAACCGTCTGCACGTGACATTGCTGCATCTCGGGAATTTCGCAGGCGGCCTGCCGCCGGATAAGGTCGATGCCGCGATGCGGGCCGCCGCGTCGATTCGCATGGCGCCATTCACGGTGGAATTCGACGCGGTCGCGAGCTTTGCGTCGAAACCCCGGCCGGGTCCTCTGGTGTTGACCGGTGGCGGGGGCGCCGCCGGTCTTCATGCGCTTCATGACGCGCTGGGGCAAGCGTTGGAGCATGCTGGTTTCGGGGGGCGCGTGGGTTCAGTCGTTACGTCCTATGTGCCGCACGTCACTTTGGCGTATGGCATGCCCTGGGCGGCGGAGCGTCCCGTTGAATCCATGTGCTGGAACGTGCGCGAGTTTGCGTTGATACACAGTCTGCTTGGACGCACGCGCCACGTCGCACTAGCGCGTTGGCCGTTGACGGCGGCTCAGTCGTGATGTGCGACGGCATGGCGTGAGGACGCGCGCCAGTCAACCAGGCGGCGCACGCCGCAAGCGAGTGGCGAATAAGTCGTTCATTGCGACGGATCGCACGATTTCGGTTACCTTGAAGCAAGGAGCGGGGCACGGCAGGAGCAGGCGGGAGGCAGCAGGCAGCGCAAGCAGCGTCGTGCACGCACGCGGCTCTTACAGCGCCCGGTTGCCTCCACCAGAAGCATACCCAGTCGGGTCTTTCAGCATTGCCGATCTCTATGTGTGCCAAATACGCAATATCTGAAAGCCGGCGCGTTTTGTCCGCCAGACGGGCAGAACGGTCGTGCGCTCCCTGATAGAATGCTTGGGCCGCAACGTAGTGGATTGCAGATGAAATTGCTTGATGCGCTTGTCGAACAGCGTATTGCCGCCGTCGCCGCGCGTGGCGAATTCGACGACTTGCCGGGCGCGGGTGCGCCGCTGCCCCTGGACGACGATGCGTGGGTCCCGGAAGAGGTGCGCGTCGCCAACCGGATCCTGAAGAACGCGGGCTTCGTGCCGCCCGCTGTCGAGCAGTTGCGCGCGTTGCGCGACCTGCAAACGGAGCTGAATGCCGTGAGCGACCAAGCTACCCGTTGCTGTCTCCAGGCGCGCATGCTGGCGCTCGATATGGCGCTCGAATCGCTGCGCGGCGGCCCGCTGGTTTTGCCGCGCGACTATTGCCGGCGAATCGCCGAGCGGCTGTCGGAGCGCGCCAGCAACCTCAATACAGCTGACGTGGGTTCGCGGTGAGCGACGCGCTCGTCCACCGCGCCGCCTCGGGGTCACGGCCGGAGCCGGCATTCGGCGAATCCCGTGAAACGCCGGACGTGCCGGTCGCGTCTAACGAATCGATATCGACGTGTCCCGACGTGGCCGACGTTGTCGTAGCGTCGGCGGTTGACAGTGGCACGGCAGCGATCGACGCTGGCACACCCGTCGATCCGCCCGCGCCAGCCGTTTTCTCCGAACGTGATCGCCGCTTCATGGGGCTCGCTCAGGCTGCCGCCGAGGAAGCGCGGGCGGCCGGCGAAGTGCCGGTCGGCGCGGTGCTGGTGCGCGGCGACGAAGTCATCTCCACAGGTTTCAATCATCCGATCGGCGCGCACGATCCGTCGGCACATGCGGAAATGGTCGCCTTGCGCGCCGCCGCGCAAGCTGTCGAAAACTACCGGCTGCCGGGCTGTGAACTCTACGTGACGCTCGAGCCGTGCCTGATGTGCGCCGGCGCGATCATGCACGCGCGCATCGCCCGCGTCGTGTTCGGCGCGCGCGATCCTAAAACCGGCGCATGCGGCAGCGTCGTCGATGCGTTCGCAAATCCGCAACTCAATCATCACACCACGGTGTGCGGCGGCGTGCTCGAAGCCGAATGCGGCGCGGCGCTCAAGTCGTTCTTCGCCGAGCGGCGCCGAGCGAGCCGCGCAGCGCGCGCGGCGGCACGCGGCGAAGCAGATCCCGAAGCACACAGCGAAGCGGCCCGCACCGAGCCGCACTAAACAACAACACCAGCAGGTCTTGCCCATGACCGTCCACCGCACTATCGAACTGATCGCGCCGTCCGGCTATCCGCACGACCCCGAGGTCCTGCATCGCGCGTTGCGTCGTCTGCATGCGCAGGGGCACAAGGTCGACGGTGAAGAGGCGACGAAGCGCCGCTATCAGCGCTTCGCGGGCACCGATGGCGAGCGCGCGGCCGATCTGAACCGGCTCGCCGATCCGTCGCGCCAGCTTCCCGACGTGGTGCTGGCCGTGCGCGGCGGTTACGGCGCGGTGCGCATCCTGCACGGGCTCGACTACGAAGGGCTGCAACGGCGCCTCGCCGGTCAACCTGTCGCGCTCGTGGGGCACAGCGATTTCACCGCGATCCAGCTCGCGCTGCTGGCGCGCGCCGGCTTGAAAACGTTCGGCGGCCCGATGCTGATGAGCGATTTCGGCGCGGAGGATCTCAGCGAATTCACGATGCAGCACTTCTGGTCCGCCGTGTCGCAGCCGACCATGACGGTGACGGGCAACACGCCGCAGGCGCAGCCGGTCGACGTGTCGGGCATGCTCTGGGGCGGCAATCTGGCGGTGCTGACGTCATTGATCGGCACACCGTATATGCCGCCGGTGCAGGGCGGCATCCTGTTCATCGAGGACGTCAACGAGCAGCCGTTCCGGGTCGAGCGGATGATTTATCAACTGCATCTGGCCGGCATCCTCGCGCAGCAGCAGGCGCTCGTGTTCGGCGACTTCTCGGGCAGCAAAGCGTACGACTACGACAATGGCTATGACCTGAACGCGACGATCGAGCAGGTGAGGTCGTTGATCGGCATTCCGGTCGTCACGGGGCTGCAATTCGGGCATGTTCCCAACATGCTGACGTTGCCGGTGGGCGCGGACGCGCATCTCGTCGCCGATGCGCGTGGGTTCAAACTGAGCCTGTCCGGCTATCCGTGTCTCGGCTGAACTGACGGCTGGATGGAGCCGGAGCGAAGCGGGGGCCGGCCCGCTTTCTTTTTGAATTCTAAAACGCAACTAACCGTCAATCATTTGCACCGCCCGCATGCAGGGCGAGACCACGGAAGACGCGCACGTTTTGTTGACAAAATGCGCACTCAATAGACAGCGTCCACGCCACCTAATTAAACTCATACTGAAGCCGGGCCTCACAACGCGGCGTGCCGCTTGACCGCCCACTGAGCCTGGCGTTGAAGATTGTCGAAATTCAAGATAAAAATTGTTGACAATCTTTATGTCCATCCTATGATGACCATCATACCGAGACGCAAATATGTCCGACACAGACGCCGCCGCGAACAGTTCGAAGCCCGAAGCAATTGCAGAGCGCATCCGCGCCGCAATCCTCGAGCATCGGCTCGCACCTGGCGCCAAGCTGACCGAAGCACAGTTGTGCGAAGTATTTGGTGTGAAGCGCGGTCCGATCCGCCAGGCGCTCGCGCAACTGGCGACCGACCACCTCGTCGATCTCGAACCGAATCGCGGGGCTTTCGTCGCGAGTCCGTCGCTGCAGGAAGTGCACGAGGTGTTCGAAATGCGCCGCATCATCGAACTCGCGGTGGTCGAAAAGATTTGCAGCGGTCACGGCATGCGGCGATTGAAGAGCATCGGCAGCATGATCGGCCGTGAACGCAAGGCGTTCGAAACACGTGATTTCCCGGCATGGATCCGCCTGTCGGGCGAGTTTCATACCGAGCTGGCGGGGCTCACCGGCAACGCCGTGCTGTGCGATTGTCTGAGTGGACTGGTCGCGCGCTCGACGCTGATTTCCGCACTGTACGAGTCGCTTGGGCGCAGCCCTTGCTCGTTCGAAGATCATCAAGCCATTCTCGCCGCGCTCGACGCCGGCGATGCGAAAGAGGCGGCGGCGTTGATGTCGCGCCATCTGCAAAGCGTCGAGTTGAAAATGCTGGATCGCCCCGCACGTGGCGCAGCGGATTTGCATGAAGTGTTCGGCGCGCTCGGATCGGCATCGAAAGAGGCGTCCAAAGCCGGATCGACCCCGGGCTGAGGCACGCAGCAAGAGGACCGGCGAGCACCCACGAGCACGAATCAGCAGGAACAGGCACGCGTCCATCAGCGGCGCGCGCGGCACTGAATTGAACTGAACCGAATCAGGCGTTGCAAAGCGGCTCGGCGTGAGCGCTGCCGGCTTGCGCACGCACGTCCGTCGCCACGCGACCGACTTCGAGCAGCGACGCATCGCCGGGAATTCGCGGCGGCTGGCGATGCGATAACCACAAGTACTTCAGTACGGAGACGCCCGCGGCACGGCCCACCGGATGGCGCAGGCTTTCTCGATTCCAGATGGACGAGGAGGGCGCGACCGGGATGGCCGGTGCAACGTCCTTCGATGCGCTATCGACGGTCCCCATCTCAAGGAGGAATCATGGCTCAGTTCAGTACAGCGCCCGGCAATCCCTCGATGTCCACTTATATCGACGACGGCGCGCAAGCCGATCCGTCGATGCCGGCCGGCTACAGCGAGCGGCTCTATAACAAAGATCTCGCGCCGCTGCGCAATCAAACCTGGGGCGCGTACAACATCTTCGCGTTCTGGATGTCGGACGTGCACAGCGTCGGCGGCTACGTGTTCGCGGGCAGTCTGTTCGCGCTCGGCCTGACGAGCTGGCAAGTGCTGATCGCGCTGCTGGTCGGCATCACGATCGTCAACTTGCTGTGCAACCTGATCGCGAAACCGAGCCAGGCGAACGGCGTGCCTTACCCGGTCGCGTGCCGCGCCACCTTCGGCGTGCTCGGTGCGAATATTCCCGCGGTGATTCGCGGGCTGATCGCGGTCGCGTGGTACGGCATTCAGACCTATCTCGCGTCGAGCGCGCTGGTGATCGTCGTGCTCAAGTTCGTGCCGTCGTTGCTGCCTTATGCCGACGTCCATCATCATGGCTTCATGGGCCTGTCGACGCTCGGCTGGGCCGGTTTCATGCTGCTGTGGGTCTTGCAGGCGCTGGTGTTCTGGCATGGCATGGAGACGATCAAGAAATTCATCGACTTCGCCGGTCCCGCCGTCTACGTGGTGATGTTCATTCTGGCGGGCTACATGGTGTATCGCGCGGGATGGCGCAACATCGGCATCAACCTGGGCGGCGTCAAATATCACGGCATGGAGGTGGTGCCGGTCATGATCACGGCGACCTCGCTGGTGGTCTCGTACTTCTCCGGGCCGATGCTGAATTTCGGCGACTTCTCGCGCTACGGCAAAAGTTTTCGCAGCGTGAAGCGCGGCAACTTCTGGGGCTTGCCGGTCAACTTCCTCGCCTTCTCGCTCGTGACGGTGATCACGACCGCCGCGACGTTGCCGGTATTCGGGGAGCTGATCACGGACCCGGTCGAAACGGTCGGCCATATCGATTATCCGACTGCGGTGATCCTCGGCGCGTTGACCTTCACGATCGCGACGATCGGCATCAATATCGTGGCTAACTTCGTCTCGCCGGCCTTCGATTTTTCGAACGTCGCGCCGCGCCTCATCAGCTGGCGTGCGGGCGGGATGCTCGCGGCGGTGGCATCGATCTTCATCACGCCGTGGAATCTGTTCAACAACCCGGCGGTGATCCATTACACGCTCGACGTGCTCGGCAGCTTCATCGGCCCTTTATACGGTGTCCTGATCGTCGACTACTACCTCGTGAAGCGTCAGAAGATCGTGCTCGACGATCTGTATACGGTCGCGCCCACCGGCTCGTACTGGTATCGCAACGGCGTCAACTACCGGGCGGTGGCCGCGTTGTTGCCGGCCGCGCTGATCGCGGTAGTCTGCGTGATGATGCCCGGGCTCGACGGTATGGCGAATTTCTCGTGGTTCATCGGCGCGGGTCTCGGTGCGCTGTTCTATCGCGTACTCGCGCGCTGAATCCCGCAGTCCCCAGGCGGGCTCCGTTCGGAGCGCGTCAACAGGAGTTCCTATGCGCATCAAACTGATCAACCCGAATACGACGCAACGCATGACCGACGCCATGGGCCGCTGCGCCCGTGAAGTCGCCGCGCCCGGCACAGAAGTGATCGCGGTGAATCCGACCATGGGGCCACCGTCGATCGAGGGCTATTACGACGAAGCGCTCGCCACACCAGGCCTGCTGGCCGAAGTCGCCGCGGGCGAGCGCGAAGGTTGCGACGGCTACGTGATCGCCTGCTTCGGCGACCCCGGCTTATACGCGGCGCGTGAGCTCGCGCGCGGCCCGGTGATCGGTATAGCGGAGGCGGCGATGCACGCGGCGAGCGTGCTGGCTCCAGGCTTCTCGGTGGTGACGACGCTCGCGCGCACCTGCGGCATGGCGTGGCATCTCGCCGAGCGCTACGGCATGAAGCGCTTTTGCCGCAACGTCCGCGCGACCGACGTCGCCGTGCTCGATCTCGACAAGCCTGGCTCGGCCGCGCGCCGCATCATCCTCGACGAATGCCGGCGTGCGCTTGCCGAGGACGGCTCGGACGCGATCGTGCTTGGCTGTGCGGGCATGGCCGAGCTGTGCGCGCAGATCGAGGATGCGCTCGGCGCGCCGGTGGTCGAAGGCGTGACAGCCGCGGTGAAATGGACGGAGGCGCTGGTCGCACTGCGCCTGTCGACAGCCAAGCGCGGCGACTACGCAAGGCCGTTGGCCAAGCGCTATGACGGCGCGCTGGCCTCGTTCGGCCCCGCGCCGGCTGAGCCGGATCCGCAGCGGCCGCACGACGCCGAAACCGCCGAGCCGCTGCGGGTAAACGCTAGCGCGCCGGGCCAGCACATACATCCCGTCTGACACGCACTATCTGGCCGGGTGTATGGGCGCACCCGGGTGTTTTCGCTACACTGGCTCAACTCGGCGCGGGTGCCTGAAGTGCTTTTTCGCCGCTGATTCAGAAGGTTGGGTCGGTGGCGGCGAGCGACTCGAGCACCGCCCGCCTGCTCATGCACAGGCTGCGCCACGTGCCTGCAGTGTGAGCGCCCGCGCGAATTTTCCGTACCGTCACCACGCATTCCGTCAAACCATGCCACTCGACCCGAACTACCCACGCGATCTGATCGGCTACGGCCGCCACCCGGTGCAGGCCAACTGGCCGGGGCGAGCGCGTGTCGCGGTGCAATTCGTCCTGAACTACGAAGAGGGCGGTGAAAACTGCGTGCTGCACGGCGACCCCGCCTCGGAGCAGTTTCTCTCGGAGATCGTCGGCGCGGCCGCGTATCCGGCTCGTCACATGAGCATGGAGTCGATCTACGAATATGGCTCGCGCGCGGGCGTCTGGCGCATCCTGCGCGAATTCGAAAAGCGCAAGCTGCCGCTCACGGTGTTCGGCGTCGGCATGGCGATCGAGCGGCATCCCGACGTGGCGCGCGCGTTCGTCGAACTCGGCCATGAGATCGCGTGCCACGGCTATCGCTGGATTCACTATCAGGACGTATCGCCGGAGAAAGAGGCGGAGCACATGCGCCTCGGCATGCAAGCGCTCGAACGCGTGACGGGCGAGCGGCCGCTCGGCTGGTACACCGGGCGCGACAGTCCGAACACGCATCGGCTGGTGGCCGAATACGGCGGCTTCCTGTATGACTCGGATTACTACGGCGACGACCTGCCGTTCTGGATGGACGTCGACGTGACGGGCGGCGCGCGGGTGCCGCAACTGATCGTGCCGTACACGCTCGACACCAACGACATGCGCTTCGCGAGCCCGCAAGGTTTCAACACCGCGGACCACTTCTTCACCTATCTGCGCGACGCCTTCGACGTGCTCTACGAAGAGGGCGACGAAGCGCCGAAGATGCTGTCGGTCGGCATGCACTGCCGCCTGCTCGGACGCCCTGGGCGCTTTCGCGCATTGCAGCGCTTTCTCGACCATATCGAACAGCACGATCGTGTGTGGGTGACGCGGCGTGTCGATATCGCGCGGCACTGGCGCGAACATCATCCTTACCAGCCAAACAAGCGCGGGGCGGCCGCATGAAGGCGATGCAATACACTCTGGACCAACTCAACAGCATTTCGGCCGACGCGTTCGTCGCAGCGCTGTCGGGCATTTTCGAGCACTCGCCGTGGGTCGCGGAAATCGCCGCGCGGCAACGGCCGTTCGCGAGCATCGACGAACTGCATCGCACGATGTCGGGCATCGTCGAAACGGCCGGTGACGAGAAGCGGCTCGCGCTGATCAACGCTCACCCGGAGCTTGCCGGCAAGGCCGCGGTGCGCGGCGAGTTGACCGCCGAATCGACCCGCGAGCAGAGCGGCGCGGGCCTCGCGCAATGCACGCAGGAAGAGTTCGACAAACTGCTCGCGCTCAATAGCGCGTATCGCGAGAAGTTCGGCTTCCCGTTCATTCTCGCGGTGCGCGGCTATGACCGTCACGGCATCATCGCGAATTTCGAGGCGCGCGTGAACAACAGCCACGCCGACGAATTGCGCGCGAGCCTCGATCAGATCTACCGCATCGCACGTTTCCGGCTCGACGACCTGATCGACGCGTAGGCCTCAGGTACGGCTGAGGCACGCATCGCGGCCCTCGAACCGCAACGTTTTCCAGCATCTTCACACATCAAGGACGACAACGATGGCACTCCCGATTCTCGACCCCAACGCACCGGAATTCACGCGCCGCTATGTGAACCTGGCGGACCCGCGTCTGGGCGCGCAGGCGCTCGAGTCCAGCGACGATTTCTTCGCCCCGAAGGAGCGCATGCTGAATCCGGAGCCGGCCGTCTTCATTCCCGGCAAGTACGACGACAACGGCAAGTGGATGGACGGCTGGGAAACCCGCCGCAAGCGCGTGACCGGCTATGACTGGTGCGTCGTGAAGCTCGCGCGTGCGGGCGTGATCAAAGGGCTCGACCTCGACACCAGCCACTTCACGGGCAACTTTCCGCCGGCGGCATCGGTGGAGGCGGCGCGCGTGCTGGACGGCGCGCCGAATCAGTCCACGCAATGGATCGAGATCGTGCCGTCCACCACGTTGCAGGGCAATAGCCACCACTATCTCGGCGTGAGCGACGCGAACGCGTACACGCACCTGCGCGTGAACATCTATCCGGACGGCGGGATCGCGCGTCTGCGCGTGTACGGTCAGCCGCAGGTCGACTGGGCCGGTGCGAGCCGCACCGAGCAGTTCGATCTGGCCGCGATGGAAAACGGCGCATACTTGGTCGCGGCCAACAATCAGCACTTCGGTGCGGCGTCGACGCTGCTGATGCCGGGCCGCGGTGTGAACATGGGCGACGGCTGGGAAACACGGCGCCGTCGCGAGCCGGGCAATGACTGGGCAATCGTCGCACTGGCGCAGCCGGGCGTGATCGGAAAGATCGAAGTCGACACGGCGCACTTCAAGGGCAATTATCCGGACCGCTGTTCGATCCAGGCCGCGTACGTGAAGGGCGGCACCGACAGCTCGCTGATCACGCAGGCGATGTTCTGGCCGGTCCTGCTCGGCGAACAGAAGCTGCAGATGGACAAGCAGCATTTCTTCGAAAGCGAGATCGCGGCGCTCGGGCCGCTCACGCATATTCGCTTCAATATCATTCCGGACGGCGGCGTATCGCGTCTGCGCCTGTGGGGCACGCTCGCATCATGAAAACGCTCGCTATCGAACCGCTGACGAAGGAAGCATTTGCCGCGTTCGGCGACGTGATCGAACTCGAAGGCGCGAAGCAGATTCCGATCAACCTCGGCACGACGATCCGCTATCACGATCTCGCGAAAGTGGACGTCGCCGACGAGAACGGCCGCACGCTCGTGAATCTGTTTCGCGGACAGCCGCGCACGCTGCCGTTCGAAGTGAAGATGCTCGAGCGTCATCCGCTCGGCAGCCAGGCGTTCGTGCCGTTGAACGACAAGCCGTATCTGGTCGTGGTGGCGCCCGCGGGTGAGCTGGACGCGGCGAAGATTCGCGCGTTTGTCACGAGCGGCTGGCAGGGCGTGAACTATGCGAAGGGCGTGTGGCACCATCCGCTGATCGCGTTGGCGGAGGTGAGCGACTTTATCGTCGTCGATCGTGGCGGTGAGGGGATCAACCTGAATGAGCAGGATCTGGCCGAGTCGCTCTGGCTGACTGAAGATGCGTTGAGCGCAGTCGCGGTTTGAGGTGATGAGCGATGAAAGCCACGGCGTGTGCCGTGGGCTTTCTTTGCATTGCGCGAACCTGAAGCCGGAACGGACCGTCGGGCGCCCACGCGACACAACGCCCGAACTCTCAGCGCTTACCTAGCAGCGGCGAGCGCCCGATCACTTCGCGCGCCCGTTCGGCCGGCTCGGGCGCGGAAAACCCGGCGGCTTCGATCGCCGGTTTGAGTCCCTTGAACTGCAGGCTTTTCTTCGGCGAGCGCAACGACGCCATGCCGTCGTCCCACGCATGCAGCATCTGCTTCGCGACCGTGTGCCACTGCGGTTCATTGCGCGCCGCTTCGATCACCTCATGACCGACGGCGACCGCCGAATCGCACAACGCCTCGGCCATCTGCGCGTACTGACGTGGCGCAATGCCCATGCGCGTGTTGAAAAAGCGCTCCAGCGTCTTGCCGGCCGCCCAGGTCTTGCGGCCGTCGATCGGCAGGCCCGGCGGATTGGCCGCGAAACGCGGATACGCCTGCGTCGTGACGACGTCGTACACGGGCGTGAACGCGACATCGTCGACCGAGCTGTAGAACAGCGCGATGTTCTTCGTGTGGCAGTCCGCGTTACGCACGACGTAGTTCGTCAGCAGATGCCAGCCGAGCTGCTGGAGCTGCTGTCGCATGCTGTTGCGATCGAGCAGATACGCGCGCGCTGCATTGAGCATTTTCTCGCTGGTCGAATTGTATTTTTCGTGCGGCGGCAAACCAAGCAGGCCGCACATGTCTTCGACGCCATACGCGGGCAGTCCTTGTGCATCGACGTCGAAGCGCTCGACGACCAGCGCCCGGCCATCGTCCGACATCTGCGTGCGCGCCACCGGCACGACGCTGAGCCGTTCCAGCACGCGCATCGAATAGAACTCGTTGAAGCCGAGGAACGGCGTGTTGTCGTCCGAGCCCTTGACGATATGGCGGCTGGTTCGGATGGTCGGCTTGCCGAGCACCAGCGGCGCGGCGGTGCCGGCCGCCTGTTCCTGCGGCGCGATGAACTTCGGTACAGCGCCGGAGATGGCCGCGCGCGCATATTCGCGCACGAGTTGCGCGAAATGATCGGCGGTGTTGTCGCCGTGCAGGATGTCCTGAACGTCGAGCGCCTGCAGTTCGGTGCCCGGCGCGACGCCTTCGGGCGTCACGGTCACGCGGCCGATGCCCATCGCGCCGACCACCGCGAGCAGCGACAGGTCGGTGCCGTCGAGCAACGGACCGAACTGCTCGCGGATCAGATTCAGCAGGTAACCTTCAGGCAGGTTCTGGCGGAAAAACGGATGCAGGTCGCGCGGCCAGCGCCAGGCTTCTTCGCGCACCGGCATGGTCAGGCTGACGAAGTCGGTGGCGCGGGCGTCGGCGTTGTATTTGAGGACGTAGTCGTCGCGCTCGCGAAACAACGTGGCGACGTTCCTGCCCAGCACCTGGACGTCGAGCCTCATGGGTTCGGCTCCGGGCTGCGTTGCTCAGCGAGGATGTCTTCCAGCGTGCGCCCGTGCCCATGCGCGACGAACTTGAGGTCGTAGCCCGCCGCTTCGAGCAGACGCAGCAGCACGGACACGCTCATGTCGTTGCGGGCGAGCGTTTCCATGCGCGCGACGGTGGTGCGCGCCACACCGGCGCGGCGCGCCAGTTCTTCTTGCGATAAGTTGTTTTCGCGCCGCAGCGCTTTCAGCATGTCCGATACGTCGGCGAGATGGGTCATATGTAGCCCCAAGGCATCAATTTCGGCGATTGGTATTCGTATTGTAGCCCATCGGTTACAAAATCATTTTTTAAGTTTGTGTCTCACGGGCTACATTTTACCAGAGTTCGTGCGATTTTGTGGCCCAAGGGCTACATAATGACGCGGCTTCCCGATCTGTGCCAGCCACGCCCCTCAGGACGAAAAAGCGGGCTTGCCGCTCGCGCGAAAAGCCCGCTTCGTGCCGCTGCGTCGATTGGCAAGCCGAACCTCGCGTCCGGCCGCCTCGCTTACTTTGCCGCGCCTCCTTCGAACCAGGCCGCGATTTTCATCCGCTCGTCGTCGGTCATGTGCGTCACGTTGCCGAGCGGCATCGCCTTCAACGTCACAGCCTGCTGATAGATCCGCTGCGCGTTCTGCGAGATTTCGTCGGGCGTATCCAGCAGCACGCCGGCCGGTGCGCTGCCCATCATCGTCGGATGCGCGGAGTGGCAGGCCACGCAGCGCTGTTGCAGCACCGGCGCGATGTCGGTGACCCTGACCGCCGGCGCGTTCGCGGCCTGCGCTTGTGGCACGAGCGGCTTCGGCATGGTCCAGAAGAGGGCGCAGAACATCAGCGCGATGCCGACGAGCGGCAGATACCACAGCACCTGGCCGCGGTGGCGCATCACGAAGAACTGGCGGATCAGCGCGCCCGCCAGCATGATGACCAGCAGCACGGCCCAGTTGTACGGATGCGTGTAGGTCATCGCGTAGTGGTTCGACAGCATCGCGAATACCACCGGCAAGGTGAAATACGTGTTGTGCACCGAGCGTTGCTTGCCACGCTTGCCGTAGATCGGGTTCGGCGTGTTGCCTTTGAGCATCGCGTCGACCATCTTGCGCTGGCCCGGAATGATCACGAAGAACACGTTGGCCGACATGATCGTCGCCAGCATCGCACCCATGATCAGATAGGCCGCGCGGCCCGCGAAGATATGGCAGGCGAGCCACGCGGCGATCACCACGTACACGCCGACGCAGATACCGAGCGCCTTGTCGCGGTTGCCGAGAATGCGGCACAGCGAGTCGTACACGATCCAGCCGGCCGCGAGGAAGCCGATCGCCGACGCGACGGCGACCACCGGACCCATGTCGAGCACGTTCTTATCGATCAGATACGTGGTCGGCGAGAACAGATACAGCACGGTGAAGAGGCCGAAGCCCGACAGCCACGTGGTGTACGACGGCCACTTCGACCAGTGCAGATCGTCGGGCATTTCCGGCGGCGCGACGGTGTACTTCTGCATGTTGTAGAAGCCGCCGCCGTGCACGTGCCACAGTTCGCCGAACACGCCGCGCCGGCGCTGGTTCGGATCCTGCGGCGGTTTGAGGCTGTTGTCGAGCGCGACGAAATAGAACGACTCGCCGATCCAGGCAATCGCGGCGATGACGTGGAACCAGCGAATCGCGAGATTCAACCAGTCGGTGATAAAGCCTTCCATGACACTCCTCCACTTCTGATTCGTTGTATGCGCGATGACGTTCGGCGCCTCGCTGGACCCGTCTGACGGATCTCGGGCCGTCCGGGCTCAGCGCGCTGACCGCGGGGTCGAAGACGCGATGCGCTCAGTTCGCACGGCGTCGAATTTTTTATGGTCTCAGGTCCGCCGGGGGGAGAGGCCACGCGCGTTCGAATGCGTTTCGCGGGTGCTCGCGAGGCATCAGGAAAGTGCCGGCGAGCATCTGCGCAATGCAATCGGACGTGGCCGCGCCAACGCCGCCTAGCTGCCTCGATACGTGCTGTACGACCACGGCGACACCAGCAGCGGCACGTGATAATGCGCAGCGGCGTCGGCCACGCCGAAGCGCAGCACCACACGATCGACGAAACGCGGCTCGGGCACTTTCGTGCCGATCGACGCGAAGTAGTCGCCCGCGCCGAACACGAGCTCGTATTCGCCCGCGACGAGTGCGTCGCCCTCCAGCAGCGGCGCGTCGCAGCGGCCGTCGTCATTGGTGGTGGTGGTTTTGAGCGCGCGGCGCGTGTCGCCCGCCAGCGCGAAGAGTTCGACCTTGATGCCCGCGCCGGGACGGCCGTTCGCGGTGTCGAGCACATGGGTAGTGAGCTTTCCCATTCGCAATTTTCCTTGTGTGTTTGCGAGGTTTCGGCGGCAGCCCGATCCAGATACGTTTGCGGCGGATCGAGGCTCCACGTCAGTGGCTACATACCCGTCGGCGAATTGAAGCGAGCGCCGTGGCAGCCATTGTAAAAAGGTTGTTCCGTTCAGCGCGCGCGAGATAGGAAAGATAATACCTGGCGCATGTTGGACAGCCCGTCGAAAGCCGCAGCGAGTTGCCTGGTTCGGCTGCTGCGCGTCGCTTCGATCGTAGCGGCGCCAAAAAAGGCCCACTATATCGATAGCGTGAGGTTGGGTATCGCATTGGCGCGAGTTGCCATGCTTATTTTGGCCGTCGAAGGTTACACCTGTGCGCCGCGGCGGAGACGAACCCTTTGCGGCGCACCCCGAAGACGGCGGAACACGCCGGGTAACCGGGCCAACGGCGTTCGACGGGACGCGGCGGCGCGGTTGGCGTGCCGTCACATCGCGTTCGAGCGGCTTTGCACGGAAGTATTGAAGCGGAGAAAACGAATGACGATGGAACAGGCGACACAGCAATCGGGAAAGGCGAAGAAAACGATGCTGGTCAAGCACGCGCAGGTGCTGGTCACGATGGACGGCGCGAGGCGCGAACTGCGCGACGGCGGTCTGTATATCGAGGACAACCGCATCGTCGCGGTCGGGCCGACGGCGCAGTTGCCGCCCACCGCCGACGAAGTGCTCGACCTGCGTGGCCACCTGGTCATCCCGGGTCTCGTGAATACGCATCACCACATGTATCAGAGCCTCACGCGTGCGTTGCCCGCCGCGCAGAACGCCGAGCTGTTCGGCTGGCTCACGAATCTGTACAAGGTGTGGGCCCATCTCACGCCGGAGATGATCGAAGTCTCGACGCTGACGGCGATGGCCGAACTGCTGCTGTCCGGTTGCACGACGTCGAGCGACCATCTGTATATCTATCCGAACGGCAGCCGGCTCGATGACAGCATTGCGGCGGCACGGCGGATCGGCATGCGTTTTCATGCGGCGCGCGGCAGCATGAGCGTGGGGCAGAAGGACGGCGGCTTGCCGCCGGATTCGGTGGTCGAGCGTGAAGCGGACATCCTGAAAGATACGCAGCGGCTGATCGAGACGTATCACGATGAGGGGCGCTACGCGATGCTGCGGGTAGTGGTCGCGCCGTGCTCGCCGTTTTCGGTGAGCCGCGAGTTGATGCGCGAGTCGGCGTCGATCGCGCGTCACTACGGCGTGTCGCTGCATACGCACCTCGCGGAGAACGTCAACGACGTTGCATACAGCCGCGAGAAGTTTGGCATGACGCCCGCCGAGTATGCGGAAGACCTCGGTTGGGTCGGCCACGATGTGTGGCATGCGCACTGTGTGCAACTCGACGACGCGGGCATCGAACTGTTCGCGCGCACGGGCACCGGGGTTGCGCACTGTCCATGTTCGAACATGCGGCTTGCCTCGGGCATTGCACCGGTCAGGCGCATGCGTCTCGCGGGCGTGCCGGTGGGGCTGGGCGTCGACGGTTCGGCTTCGAACGACGGCGCGCAGATGGTCGCCGAAGTGCGCCAGGCGTTGCTGTTGCAGCGGGTCGGTTTCGGGCCGGATGCGATGACCGCGCGCGACGCCTTGGAGATCGCGACGCTGGGCGGCGCGAAGGTGCTCAATCGCGACGACATCGGCGCGCTCGCGCCGGGCATGGCGGCGGACTTCGTGTCGTTCGACCTGCGTCAGCCGCTGTTTGCGGGCGCGTTGCACGACCCGGTCGCGGCGCTGGTGTTCTGTGCGCCTTCACAGGTGAGCTATAGCGTGATCGGCGGCAAGGTGGTGGTGAAAGACGGCCAGTTGACGACGCTCGACCTCGGGCCGGTCATCGAGCAGCACAACCGGCTGGCGAAGACGCTTTACGAGGCGGCGGCGTAGAAGGGGAAAGTGCGGGAAAGCGAGCAGGGACGCCAGCGTCATGCGCGGCACGCCCGCCACCCGCGCAACAGCTGAAAACGAGGCGTCAGGGTTTGTCGATCAACGTCCTGGTCGCTTCGGCGACCAGACTGCGCAGCCAGCGCACTTCGTCGGAGTAATGCACGCGTTCGTGCCACAGCTGGTAGTACTGCATGGGCGGGAAATCGAGCGGCGCGGGCACCACGGTCAGCGGCAGGAACTTCGCGTAGTAATCGGCAAAGAGGCGCGTCGTGGTGAAGATCAGATCGGATTTGATCAGCACGTACGGCGCCAGATTGAAGTACGGCAACGTGACGACCACGTGACGCTTCAGGCGCTCGCGCGCGAGATGCACGTCGATCGCGCCGCGCTGGCCCACCGAATAAGGCGTCGGCGCGAGATGCGGGGCGTTCAGGTACTGGTCGAGCGTGAGGCCGCCGCGTTTGGCGAACGGATGCGTGTTGCTCATCAGGCAGACGATCTGATCGACGAACAGGTTCGACAGATGCAGTTGCTCCGGCGGCTCCGGCCAGTTGCCGACCACGATGTCGAGCTTGCCGTCCTCGAGCGCGAGTTCGTAGTCGAAGGCGGGCCCGAGCGAGTGAAATTCGAGCGTCGCGTTGGGCGCGGCCTGGCGAAAACGTTCGACCACCGTCGGCACGAACAGCACGTTCAGGTAGTCCGGGCAGCCGATCCGGTAGCAACGGATCGAGGTCGCTGGATCGAAGTTGTGCTGCTGGAACTTGATGCGTTCGATTTCGCGCAGCGCGTTCTGTACCGGTTCGAGCAGGCGCAGGCCGTACTCGGTCGGCACCATGCCGGATTTGCCGCGCACCAGCAGCGGGTCGCCGGTGATGTCGCGCAGGCGGCGCAGCGCCGCGCTGATCGCAGGTTGCGACTGATTCAGCTTGACGGCCGCGCGGGTGACGCTGCGCTCCATCAACAAGGTGTGCAAGACGCGCAGTAGGTACGTATCGATCGCCTCGCGTTGCTGGCTCATGACTTCTCCGAAATATATGTTCTGGCTGATCGAACGGGCGTGGGGGTATATGCGTTTTAATATGAACGAAAAACGACGTCAAGGGTGGCATACCCGCAGAGCGCGCTGCGGCGCGGGTTTGCGGGAATTTTGATGGCTCGACTGAGCGGGTCGAATTAGGTATTGTCATCCGGTTGTGGTGACGGATCGTCCGCCGGCAAGGTGGACGGACGCGCCGAAACCGGACGTCACTGACGCACTACGGAATCACATGAGCGACTCTTCTTATAGCGACGGCGCCGCCGCGCAGCCGGCAGCGAGGCCGGAACAGGCGGCGCCCCGGCTGATGCTCGAGGGCATCACCAAACAGTACCCGGCGGTGCGCGCCAACGACGACGTCACATTGATCGTCGCCCCGGGCGAGATCCATGCGGTGCTCGGCGAAAACGGCGCCGGCAAAAGCACGCTGATGAAGATCATCTACGGCGCGGTGCGGCCCGACGCCGGCGAGATTCGCTGGGAAGGCGAGGTGGTCGAGATCGCGAACCCGGCGGCGGCGCGCAAGCTCGGCATCGGCATGGTGTTCCAGCATTTTTCGCTGTTCGAGACGCTCACGGTCGGCGAAAACATCGCGCTCGCACTCGACGAACCGTTCGACCTGAAGACGCTTTCCAAACGCATCCGCGAAGTCTCGGCTGACTACGGGCTCGACATCGATCCGCAGCGTCACGTGCATAGCCTGACGGTGGGCGAGCGGCAGCGCGTCGAGATCGTGCGCTGTCTGTTGCAGAACCCGCGCCTGCTGATCATGGACGAGCCGACTTCGGTGCTGACGCCGCAAGCGGTGAGAAAGCTCTTCGCGACGTTGCGGCGGCTGGCGGCCGAAGGCTGCAGCATTCTCTACATCAGCCACAAGCTCGACGAAATCCAGGAGCTGTGCGACAGCGCGACCGTGATGCGCGGCGGCCGTGTGACGGGTCACGTGAAGCCGAAGGGCGAGACCCATGCGTCGCTCGCGCA
The DNA here is from genome assembly GCF_902859935.1 of Paraburkholderia fynbosensis. GTDB lineage: Bacteria > Pseudomonadota > Gammaproteobacteria > Burkholderiales > Burkholderiaceae > Paraburkholderia > Paraburkholderia fynbosensis. The sequence goes on along the minus strand of NZ_CADIKI010000026.1, from coordinate 94,532 downwards.
GTTGATGGTCGGCCATTCGCTGCCCGATTACACGCGGCGCGAGCACAATCCGGGCGCCGTGCTGCTCGACGTGAAGCAGTTGTCGGTGCAGAGCGACGACCCGTTCGGCACGTCGCTGCACGACGTGTCGTTCGGCGTGCATGCGGGCGAGATTTTCGGCATCGCGGGCGTGTCGGGCAACGGCCAGGCGGAGTTGCTCTCGGCGCTGTCCGGTGAAAAACGCGGCGTGCGTGCCGACGCGGTCACGCTTTGCGGCAAGGCGGCCGGGCGCCTCGGCGCGGGCGGCCGGCGCGCGCTCGGTCTCGGCTTCGTGCCGGAAGAGCGCCTGGGCCGTGGCGCGGTGCCGGCCATGTCGCTATCGGAGAACGCGCTGCTCACCGCGCATCGTCAGCAGATGGTGAGCTCGGGCTGGATCAAGGCGGGCGCGATGCGAGCGTTCGCGAAGCGCTGCATCGACGCCTTCGATGTGCGTTGCGGCGGCCCGCAAGCGCTTGCGCAAAGTCTGTCCGGCGGCAATCTGCAGAAATACATCATGGGGCGCGAAATCCTGCAGGCGCCCAAAGTGCTGGTGGTCGCGCAGCCTACATGGGGCGTCGACGTCGGCGCGGCGGCGTTCATCCGTCAACAGTTGCTCGATCTGGCGGCACGCGGCGTCGCGATTCTGGTGATCTCGGAGGAACTGGAAGAGCTGTTCGACATCTGCGATCGCCTCGCGGTGCTCGCCGGCGGCCGGCTCTCGCCGGTACGCGCGACGGGAGCGACCAATGCCGAGGAAATCGGCCGCTGGATGGCGGGTCTGTTCGGCGCGCGCGAGGGCGCGGCGCCGTCGGCGGAACAGGCGGCGCACGCGTAAAGCGCGCGAGGCGAGAAGAGGCGAGAAGAGGCGAGCCACGTCGTTCGAGCCTCACAACCAGAACCAACAAATCACACGCTACCCATGATTCTTCCTTATCGACTCGAAGCACGCACGACGCCCTCGCGCACGATGCAGTTCGCCGTGCCGCTGATCGCCGCGTTGCTCACGCTCGCGATCGGCTTTCTGATTTTCAGCCTCGTTGGCCGCGATCCCTTGCAGGCGATGCACGCGTTTTTCATCGAACCGCTGTCGAGTGTGAACGGCTGGTCCGAGCTGCTGCTGAAGGCGTCGCCGCTGTGCCTGATCGGCCTCGGCCTCGCGATCGGCTATCGCGCCAACGTCTGGAATATCGGCGCGGAAGGGCAGATGCTGCTCGGCGGCATTGCCGCGAGCGGCGTCGCGATCTATTTCGACGAGGCCACCGGCTGGTGGATCCTGCCGACCATGATGATCGCCGGCGTGCTCGGCGGCATGGCGTGGGCGGCGATTCCCGCGCTGCTCAAGAGCCGCTTCAACACCAACGAGATTCTCGTGAGCCTGATGCTCACGTACGTGGCCACGCAACTGCTGATCTATCTGGTGAGCGGCCCGTGGCGCGATCCGCAGGGCATGAATTTCCCGCTGTCGGAAATGTTCAGCGGCGACGCGCTCTATCCAACGCTCTACGGCGACTGGCACTGGAAATGGCTGCGCGGCACGCGGCTGAACGCGTCGGTGTTCGTCACGCTGATCGCGATCCCGCTCGTGTGGCTCTTCATGCGCAAAAGCTTCGCGGGCTACAGGATGAACGTCGGCGGCCTCGCGCCGCTTGCCGCGCGCTATGCGGGCTTCTCCGACAAGAAAACCATCTGGATGTCGCTGCTGATCAGCGGCGGCCTCGCGGGCCTCGCCGGAATGGGCGAGATCGCCGGCCCGATCGGCCAGTTGCAGGCGACATGGTCGCCGGGCTACGGCTTCACGGCGATCATCGTCGTGTTCGTCGGGCGGTTGCATCCGCTCGGCATCGTGCTCGCGAGTCTCCTGATGGCCTTGCTGTATCTCGGCGGCGAAGCGGTGCAGACCTCGATGCAATTGCCGCAGGCGCTTTCCGGCGTGTTCCAGGGGCTCTTGCTGTTCTGCCTGCTGGGTGCCGACCTGTTCGTGAACTACCGGGTGCGCCGCCGCTCGCTGGCCGCCGTTCACTAACCAGGCTCACTGATCTTTTCGCCGGACTTCCATGGATATTCAACAAGCCAGCGCGCTCACCTCGAGCGCCGTCACCGCCGCAATCCCGCTGATGTTCGCGGGCGCGGGCGAACTCGTCACCGAAAAGTCGGGCGTGCTCAACCTCGGCGTCGAAGGGATGATGCTGATGGGCGCCGTGACCGGCTACGCGGTCACGACCATCACCGGCAACCCGTGGCTCGGGGTGCTCGCCGCGATCGGCGCCGGTCTCGCGATGTCGCTGCTGTTCGCGTTTCTCACGCTGACCATGCTCGCCAACCAGGTCGCCACCGGCCTCTCGCTGACGATCTTCGGCATCGGCCTGTCGGCCTATGTCGGCAAGCCGTATACGTCGGCCGCGGTGCGCGCGACCATCGACACGTGGACCATTCCCGGTCTCTCGAAGATTCCCGTGCTCGGGCCCGCGCTCTTCAGCCTTACGCCGCTCGATTACCTGGCGTTCCTGATGTTCGCCGTGATCGGCTGGTTTCTGTACCGCACGCGCGCCGGCCTGGTGCTGCGCTCGGTCGGCGAATCGCCGCAGGTCGCGCACTCGGTCGGCTTTCCGGTGGTTGGCGTGCGCTACGGCGCGGTGGCCTTCGGCGGCGGCATGGCGGGGCTCGCGGGCGGCTACTATTCGATCGTGAATCTGCACCTGTGGCAGGAGAACCTGACCTCGGGCCGCGGCTGGATCGCGCTCGCGCTGGTGGTGTTCGCGACGTGGCGCCCCGGGCGTCTGCTGATCGGCGCGCTGCTGTTCGGCGCGGTGACCGGCCTGCAGTTTTATGCGCAGGCGATCGGCGTGCCGGTGCCGACGCAATTCCTCGCGATGCTGCCGTATGTCGCGACGGTCGCCGTGCTGGTGCTGATCTCGCGCAATCCGAACACGATCCGTCTGAATGCGCCGGCCTCGCTCGGCAAGCCGTTTTTCTCGGCGGGCTGATCGGGCCGCCCGCGACCCTACGTTTCCTATTATTCGACCAACACGACAACAGGACCCAACATGAAGAGAAGAAATCTGCTGACCGCTTTCGCGTGGGGCGCGGCCTCGCTCGCGCTCGCTGCGCCGCTTGCGCAAACCGCGCAGGCCGCCGACGCGCCGGGCGTCGCGTTCGTCTACATCGGCAATCCCGGCGATGCCGGCTGGACCTTCGCGCACGACCAGGGCTCGCGCGAAGCGGAAGCCAAGTTCGGCAACAGGATCAAGATCACGCGCGTCGAGAACGTGCCGGAATCGGCGGACTCGGAGCGAGTGTTCCGCGATTTGGCGAACAAGGGCAACAAGATCATCATCGGCACGAGCTTCGGCTTTCAGGACTTCCAGCTGAAGGTCGCGAAGGATTTCCCGGACACGGTGTTTCTGCACGCGACCGGCTACAAGAAGGCGCCGAACTTCGGCACCTATGACGTGCGCATGTACCAGGGCGCGTATCTCGCCGGTGTCGCCGCGGGCTACGTGACGAAGACCAACACGCTCGGCTTCGTCGCGTCGGTGCCGATTCCGGAAGTGGTGCGCAACATCAATGCCTATACGCTGGGCGCGCGCTCGGTGAATCCGAAGGTGCACACGAAGGTCATCTGGATCAACAGCTGGTTCGATCCGGGCAAGGAAAAGCAGGCGGCTGAAACGCTGATCGGCCAGGGCGCCGACGTGCTGCTGCAAAACACCGATTCGAGCGCGACGCTCGCCACCGCGTCGGAAAAACACGTGCATGCGTTCGGCTGGGATTCGGACATGAAGAAGTTCGGCCCGCAGGCGCATCTCGGTTCGGTGGTCGCGCACTGGGGCGTGTATTACAACGCGGCGATCCAGCAGGTGCTGGACGGTAAGTGGAAGAACGATCCGGTGTGGTGGGGCATTCCGCAGAAGGCCGTCGACCTGGAGGATCTGAACACCTCGGCTATTCCGGCAGAGGCGCAGAAGCAGGTCGCCACGAGGCGCGATGAACTGGCGGGCGGCAAGTGGGACGTGTTCACCGGCCCGATCAAGGATCAGTCGGGTGCGGTGAAGGTGCCGGCCGGCAAGACCCTGACCGATCCGGAGCTGCAACGTCTGAACTGGTATGTGGAAGGCGTGGACGGTTCGCTGCCGAAGTAACGTGTCACACTCGGCCGATGCCGGGCGATGCATGAACGGTCTTACGATCGACGAGGCGGCGGTCCCCGCAACCGCTGCTTTGAGTCGCTGCGTCCAGTTCGGACGCAGCCTTTTTGTTGCGGATCGCCCGCTAGCCCGGCCCTCGCGTCTTGCCCACATGCCGGACATGTGTCACTTGTCTGTCAACGCGCGCCGGCCCCAGGGGCCGGGTGCCGCTATCGCGCTATTCGATCCGCAAACCAACCTTGATCGTCACCTGCCAGTAGGTGACCTTGTCGTCTTCGACCTGGCCCCGCGTTTCAGTGACTTCGAACCAGTGCAGATTGCGTAAGGTCTTCGACGCTTTGGCAATCGCGGTCTTGACGGCGTCGTCGCTCGATACCGTCGACGAGCCGGTCAGTTCGATCTGTTTGTAGACGTGGTCTGACATGAGCTTCCTCCTTGGTCTTCGTTGGTGTCCAGAAAGTATAGGCAACGGGAAACGCCGCACGTGCGGCAAATGCGGCGGCAAACGCCACACGTGAGCGGCCCATCGGCGAGTAGTGCCGCACGTCGTGTGCCCGGTAGCCGATGACGGCGATGGGGCTTGCCGAGGCCGATCTGTCGGCCTTCATCGACGTTTTGCAGACGCCAGGCGGCACCTCGGGCGGGTAGCACGAAGTGCGCGACGAAGTGCGCGTGGGTTGCATTCGCGATAACCTGCTAAAATATTAGGTTTTTCGCCGATATCACATTCAAAGGGACGCGCCGTGCTGTCTACCGCCAATATCACCATGCAATTCGGGCCGAAGCCCCTCTTCGAGAACATTTCGGTCAAATTCGGGGGTGGCAACCGCTATGGCCTGATCGGTGCTAACGGTTGCGGTAAATCCACCTTCATGAAGATTCTGGGTTCCGACCTGGAGCCGAGTTCGGGCAACGTCATGCTCGAACCGAACATTCGCCTAGGTAAATTGCGCCAGGACCAGTTCGCGTACGAAGACGTGCGCGTGCTCGACGTCGTGATGATGGGCCACGCCGAAATGTGGGCCGCGATGACCGAGCGCGACGCGATCTACGCGAACCCCGACGCCACCGACGACGACTACATGCACGCCGCCGAGCTCGAAGCGAAGTTCGCGGAATTCGACGGCTACACCGCCGAAGCGCGCGCGGGCGAGCTGCTGCTTGGCATCGGCATCGCGATCGAAGATCACAACGGCCCGATGAGCAATGTCGCGCCGGGCTGGAAGCTGCGCGTGCTGCTTGCGCAGGCGTTGTTCTCGAAGCCGGACGTGCTGCTGCTGGACGAACCGACCAACAACCTGGACATCAACTCGATCCGCTGGCTGGAAGACGTGCTCAACCAGTACAACTCGACGATGATCATCATCTCGCACGATCGACACTTCCTGAACCAGGTCTGCACGCACATGGCCGACATGGACTTCGGCACGCTGAAGGTCTATCCGGGCAACTACGACGACTACATGCTGGCCAGCACGCAGGCGCGCGAGCGACAGCAGAACGCCAACGCGAAGGCGAAGGAACGCGTCGCCGACCTGCAGGACTTCGTGCGCCGCTTCTCGGCGAACAAGTCGAAGGCGCGTCAGGCCACCAGCCGTCTGAAGATGATCGACAAGATCAAGATCGAGGAATTCAAGCCGTCGTCGCGGCAGAACCCGTTCATCCGCTTCGAATACGAGAAGAAGCTGCACAACATTGCGGTGGTGGCCGAGAAGATCTCGAAGAAGTACGAGCGTACCATCTTCAACGACTTCAGCATGAGCGTGCAGCCGGGCGAGCGGATCGCGATCATCGGCGAGAACGGCGCGGGCAAGACCACGCTGCTGCGCTCGCTGCTCGGCAAGCTCGAACTCGATCACGGCAGCGTGAAGTGGGCGGAGAACGCGAGCGTCGGCTACATGCCGCAGGACACGTACGAAGAGTTTCCGGACGACGTCACGCTGATGGACTGGATCGACGGCTACCGCCAGGAAGGCGACGACGAGCAGATGGTGCGTGGCACGCTCGGCCGCCTGCTGTTCAACGCGGACGACATCCGCAAGTCGGTCAAGGTGCTCTCCGGCGGCGAGAAGGGCCGCATGATCTGGGGCAAGCTGATGCTGGGCCGCCACAACGTGCTGCTGATGGACGAGCCGACCAACCACATGGACATGGAATCGATCGAGTCGCTGCAGATCGCGCTCGACAAGTTCGAAGGCACGCTGATTTTCGTTTCGCACGACCGCGAATTCGTGAGCGGCCTCGCGAACCGGATCATCGAAGTGAAGACCAATGGCACGTTGAACGACTTCGGTGGCAACTACGAAGACTTCCTGCTGAGCCAGGGCGTGCAGTAAGCGTCAACGAAGCAGGCGCGATTCGCATTACCTTGCAGCGCAAAGCCCGCTTCTTCGAAGCGGGCTTTTTTTATCGGGTGTGCGGCGTATCGTCTCGTATCGCATTGAGTATTCGCTACGGGTGATCGGCATCAACCCAATACTGCGCGTGCTGGCCGAAGCGGCTCCCGAGGACATCGTCGAATTCGTCAGTGTGACGGGCTTGCCCGCGCGCGCCGTGAAGACGCCGTGGCTGATGCGCTATCTGCGCCATGAAACGAAAATCCGCGACAAGATCGGCGCGCTTAAACACGCGTGTCCCACCGCGCTCGAATGCCTGAACGTGTGCGGCTGGCGCGACGGTATCGAAAAGCTCGGTCACTTCTGCATCGATACGCGACTCGCTGCGGCCTTGCGTGGCGACGTCGCCAACGGGCTCTTCTCTCGCGGGCGCGAAGCGTTGCCGTTCGGGACGGCGATTCGCAGCGTGCACGATCTGATCGAACTGCTGCTGAGCGGCGCGACGCGACCGGCTGTCGCAGGGCGCCGGTCATTCTAGCTGGGTTGATACGGGTCAACGCGGCGTCAGATGGAAGCTTCGACAATCCCCGCATGACATCGACATTCATCACACGGGGAAGCGCATGAAGTGTTCGCTCAGAAAGAAAATCAAGGCCGCCGCTGCAACGAGTCTGCTTTGCGCGGCCGCGCTGGCACCGCAGGCGCAGGCCGCCGGCGACGCGATGAGCGGCATTCACGCCGGCGACGTGCTGATGCGTCTGCGCGCGATCAGCATCATCCCGAACGTGAGCACGAGCCAGACGCTGACGGCGCTCAGCGTCGGCGTCAACAATGCGATCGTGCCCGAGCTGGATCTGACCTACATGATCCGCGACGAACTCGGCGTCGAGCTGATTCTCGGCACGCCGCGCCATCAGGTGACGTCGAGCCTCGGGGGGCTCGGCGGCGTGAACCTGCTGCCGCCCACGCTGCTGCTGCAATATCACTTCAATCACGCGGGGCGCATCCGTCCGTATCTGGGCGCGGGTTTGAACTACACGCTGTTCTACAACAACGGCCTGAGCGCGGGCGGCCAGCCCATCGCGATCAGCAATCACAGCTTCGGTCCTGCGTTGCAAGCCGGTATCGACGTGCAGGTCACCAAGACGCTGTTCGTGAATGCGGACATCAAGAAGATCTGGATGCACACGGACGCGTCGCTCGGCGGTCAGTCGCTCGGCAGGTTGAGCATCGATCCGGTGATCGTCGGCCTGGGTGTGGGTATGAAGTTCTGATGGCGGCGCGGCGCTAGCCGCGTGCGGCTCGCCAGACGAAACGCCGGGCGTGATCCCGGCGTCTTTTATCAGCGCAGCGCTGTGCGGGCGCGGGGCCGGCGGGGCGCGGGCCTACAGATGCCCCAAAAAGATGCCCCAAAACCGCGCGAGGCTTTAAAGCCTGTCGTTCTGAAAGCGCATCGCGGTGCCTTCCTGCTCGATGCGCACCCACACGGCGCGCTTTTCCTCGTCGCTCAGGAACACCCAGTTCGACACTTCGGTGGCGGTGCGGCCACAGCCTTTGCAAACTTCGTCGAAGAGCGTGGAACACACGCCGATGCACGGGCTGTCGGGAAGATCGTGGAGATTCGAAGACATCGAAAACCTTGGAGCGAAGAGACGAAGTTCCGCTATGTTAACCGATGCGCGGCATGCGCCTCGCCGCAGCAGCCAGCGCAAACCCCGGCGTGGCGATGCCTCTACACGTCATCACCCGCGACCCGATGCTCGCTGCCCGCAAGCAAAGGCAAACGCGCACAGACCGCTTCTCCTGCCACGACGCTGTGGAAGCGCCGCGTCATCCGCCAAACGCCAGTTGCCACAGCAGCGCACCGTTGAGCACGATGATGAACGCCGCGGACAGCCACGCGAGCGCGAGCGGCACGCCGCGCACGCGCCAGCCGCGCATCAGGCCCTCGTCAGACGTGTAGCGGATCAACGGCACGACCGCAAGCGGCAGTTGCAGGCTCAGCACCACCTGGCTCGCCACCAGCAACTGGTTGGAGCCGTGCTGGCCGAACAGCGCGACCGCGAACAGCGCTGGCCCGATCGCGAGTGCGCGGGTGAGCAGCGCGCGCTTCCAGCGCGGCAGGCGGATCTGCAGAAAGCCTTCCATCACTGCCTGACCCGCGAGCGTCCCGGTGACGGTCGCGCTCAGGCCGCAGGCGAGCAGCGCCGCCGCGAACAGAATGCTGGCCCAGTGCGTGCCGACGAGCGGCGCGATCAGCCGATGGGCGTCGGCGAGATCGGTGACGTCGCGATAGCCGCTCGTATAGAACACCGCGGCCGCCACGATCAGCAGCGCCGCGTTGATCACGAAAGCAAACGCCAGCGACGCGAACGTATCGATGTTGACGACCTGCAACGCGACCTTGATCTGCGCGTCGCCGCCTTCCGGCGCGTGATGCTTGACGAGCGCCGAGTGCAGGTAAAGGTTGTGCGGCATCACCGTCGCGCCGACGATGCCCGCCGCGAGCCACACCATGCCGGCGTTCCTCAGCAGTTCGACGCTCGGCGCGGCGCCGGCGAGCGCCGCGTGCCAGTCGGGCCGCGCCAGCGCCAGCTGTACCACGAAGCACAGGCCGACGAAGCCGATCAGCGCCGCGATCACCGCTTCGAGCTTGCGGCCGCCTTTCTGCTGAAGCGCGAGCAGCGCGAACGTACACACCGCCGACATCAGTACGCCGACCGTCAGCGAGACCCCGAGCAGCAATTGCAGCGCGACGGCGCTGCCGACCACCTCGGCGACGTCGCACGCGATGATCGCGATCTCGCTGGTCAGCCACAGGAAGAGGGTGCCGCGCCGACCGGTACGCTCGCGGCAGACCTGCGCGAGATCACGCCCGGTCACGACGCCCAGCCGCGACGACAGCCACTGCAGCAGCATCGCCATCACGCTCGCCAACAGCACCACGCCGAGCAGCCGGTAGCCGTAGCCCGCGCCGGCGCCGAGCGCGGTCGCCCAGTTGCCGGGGTCGATATAGCCGACCGCGATCAGCGCGCCTGCGCCGACGAACGAGAGCCAGTGCGCCGGACGCGGCGAACCATCGCCGGGCACACGCCGGCGGCGGTTGGGCCGTAACGCGAAGGGATTGGTGTTCATCGATGCCTGAGGTTCGGGACTGCATGCTCCCGCAAGCCACGTGCCCAACGCGTAGGCGTCGGCGGCGCATGGGGCCGGCCAGACACGGCGGAACCGGTGAACGAGCGGGGCTGCGCCGGTTGCCGGTCCTCCAGCTGCTATTGTGCACCGTCGGCCGGCGCACGGTGCATACGCCGGCCGGGTGTTCGCGGTAGCTCGTCCGGCGAAAGCCGAAAGCAGGGGAATTCGCAACCGCCTGCCAGCAAAAATATGCCGCCCATCGACCACCAGCCGCCCCCATTTCAGGACCGCGCCCACGCCCCGGCCGCTTCGACCCGGCAGCCGGACAACGACAAAGCCCCTCCCGGGGCATTATTTCGGGTAGACACGCGCCGATAACCCGCTAAAATTGCGGCCATTTTCCAGCGGTGCGGCCTGTGCTGTACCGTTTGCGCGACAGCGCGGCGTTATTTTTTGGCCGCGCAATAATTGATGGTAGCTTTCGTGGTTTTCAGGGGAGCCGTGTGCGCAATGCCGCGGCATGAGTGACGACGGTCGGCGCGAGCGGGCCACGATCGGAGAACGGGATGAAAAGACGGGTACTGGGGCAAATGGTGGCGCTGGTCTTGTGTGCGACGCCGTGGTTGACGGCCGCTGCGAAAGACACTCAACTGAACGTGTACAACTGGTCCGATTACATTGCCAAGGACACCATTCCGAACTTCACCAAGCAGAGCGGCGTCCAGGTCAAATACGACAACTACGACAGCGACGATACGCTGCAGGCGAAGCTCCTCACCGGCAATTCCGGCTACGACATCGTCGTGCCGACCAGCAACTACGCGGGCAAGCAGATCGCCGCGGGCATCTTCGAGCCGCTCGACAAATCGAAGCTGCCGAACCTGAAGTACCTCGACCCATCGCTGATGGCGCTGGTGGCGGGCGCCGATCCGGGCAACAAATATACGGTGCCCTGGGCGTACGGCACGACCGGTCTCGCGTACAACGTCACCAAGGTGCAGCAGATTCTCGGCAAGAACACGCCGCTCGATAGCTGGGACATCCTGTTCAAGCCGGAAAACATTTCGAAGCTGAAAGCATGCGGCGTGTCCGTGCTCGACGCGCCGGACCAGATGTTCGCCGCCGCGCTGCACTATATGGGCAAGGACCCGATGAGCACGAACCCTGCCGACTACCGCGCCGCGCTCGCCATGCTCAAGAAAATCCGCCCGTACATCACGCAGTTCAACTCGTCGGGCTATATCAACGACCTGGTCGGCGGCGATGTGTGCTTCGCGTACGGCTGGTCGGGCGACGTCGTGATCGCCAAGCATCGTGCGATCGAAGCGAAGAAGCCGTACAAGATCGAGTATTTCATTCCGAAGGGTGGCGCGCCGGTCTGGTTCGACGTGATGGCGATTCCGAAGGACGCGAAGCACAAGGAAGCCGCGCTCGAGTGGATCAACTACATCGAAACGCCGCAGGTGCACGCCGCGATCACCAACTCGGTCTACTATCCGAGCGCCAACCTCGAAGCGCGCAAGTACGTGGACAAGGACGTGGCGAACGACCCGGCGGTGTACCCGCCGCCCGAGGTCATCAAGACCCTGTTCCTGCTCAAGCCGCTGCCGCAGGAAATCCAGCGGCTGCAAACGCGGCTGTGGACTGAACTCAAGTCCGGCCGCTGACCCGCGGCAACAGTGAACGGGTAAGCATCATCAAGAAGCCCTCGGTGTTCACCGGGGGCTTTGTTCGTCAAACGCCGGAGTGAAGCAGCATTATGATGAGTAGTGACCAGTCGGGCGCGGTGGCAGGAGCGGCCGCTCCGTCGCGGGGCCAAGGTGCCGTTACAGGCGCCGGCGCGGGCGCCGGTACGGGCGACGCAGCGGACCATTTCATCCAGATCGTCGACGTCGTGAAGAAGTTCGGCGAGACCGTCGCCGTCAAAGAGGTCAACCTGTCGGTGAAGAAGGGCGAGCTGTTCGCGCTGCTCGGCAGTTCCGGCTGCGGCAAGTCGACCTTGCTGCGCATGATGGCCGGGCTGGAAACCGTGACCTCGGGCAAGATCCTGATCGATGGCGAGGACCTCGCGCAATGGCCGCCGTACCGCCGGCCGGTCAACATGATGTTCCAGTCATATGCGCTTTTTCCGCACATGACGGTGGAGGCGAACGTCGCCTTTGGTCTGAAGCAGGAAGGCGTGCCGAAGGCCGAACTGAAAGAGCGTGTGCAGACCGCGCTCGATCTCGTGCAGATGGGCCGTTTCGCGAAGCGCAAGCCGCATCAGTTGTCGGGCGGCCAGCAGCAGCGCGTGGCGCTGGCGCGTTCGCTCGTCAAGCGGCCCAAGCTGCTGCTGCTCGACGAGCCGATGTCCGCGCTCGACAAGCAGATCCGCCAGCGCACTCAGATCGAACTGGTCAATATTCTCGACCAGGTCGGCGTGACCTGCATGATGGTCACGCACGACCAGGAAGAAGCGATGACGATGGCCGACCGGCTCGCCGTGATGAGCGAAGGCCAGATCGTCCAGCTCGGCACGCCGCATGAGGTGTACGAGTATCCGAACAGCCGTTTTTCGGCGGAGTTCATCGGCTCGACCAATCTGTTCGAAGGCCACACGGTCGAAGACGAACCCGACTACGTGTTCATCGAAACGCCCGACCTGCCATGCCGCCTGTATGTGAGCCATGGCATCACCGGGCCGCTTGGCATGCCGGTGACGATTTCGGTGAGGCCCGAGCGCATCGCGCTCACGCGCAAGCCGCCCGAAGGCGCATACAACTGGGGCAAGGGCGTCGTCACGAATATCGCGTACATGGGCGGCTATTCGCTGTATCACGTGAAGCTCGACGGCGGCAAGACGGTGATCGCCAACGTGACGAGCCTCGCGCTCACCGAGATCGATCCGCCCACGTGGGGCGACGAAGTGTACGTGCGCTGGAGCGCCTCGGCCGGTGTGGTGCTGACGTCATGAAGCGCGCGCTCGATGCCTTCGTCAACTGGCCGGTGCGGCGTTTCAATCTGAGCGGTCGCAGCGCGGTGGTGGCCGGGCCGTTCGTCTGGCTGCTGCTGTTTTTCCTCGTGCCGTTCCTGCTGGTCGTGAAGATCAGCTTCGCCGATTCGCAGCTTGGCATTCCGCCGTACACGCAGCTGGTGAATTTCGCCGAAGGCGCGATTCACATCACGCTCGACCTGTCGCATTACGCGTTTCTGCTGACCGACAGCCTCTATTTCGCGACCTATGTGAATTCGCTGGTGGTCGCCGCGATTTCGACCGTCCTGTGTCTGCTGATCGGCTATCCGATGGCGTACTACATCGCGCGCTCGAATCCGGCGACCCGCAATCTGCTGATGATGGCCGTGATGCTGCCGTTCTGGACCTCGTTCCTGATTCGCGTGTACGCATGGATCGGCATCCTGAAGAACAACGGCTTGCTGAACAACTTCCTGATGTCGATCGGCCTGATTCATTCGCCGATCGAGCTGTATCACACGAACACCGCCGTCTACATCGGCATGGTGTATTCGTATCTGCCGTTTCTCGTGATGCCGCTGTACGCGCATCTGGTGAAGATGGACCTGACCTTGCTCGAAGCCGCGTACGACCTCGGCGCGAAACCGTGGAAGGCGTTCTGGAAGATCACGTTGCCGCTGTCGAAGAACGGCATCATCGCCGGTTGCCTGCTGGTGTTCATTCCCGCGGTGGGCGAGTACGTGATTCCCGAATTGCTGGGCGGCGCGGATACGCTGATGATCGGCCGCGTGATGTGGAATGAGTTCTTCGACAACGCCGACTGGCCGATGGCGTCCGCGGTGACCTGCGCGATGGTGTTGCTGTTACTGGTGCCGATGGCGTTTTTCCAGCGCGCGCAGGCCAAGGCGATGGAGGAGAGGCGCCAATGAAGCCGAACCGGATGTTGCAGTTGATTGCTCTCGGGATCGGGTTTCTGTTCCTGTACATCCCGATCGTGAGTCTGGTGGTGTATTCGTTCAACGAATCGCAACTGGTCACGGTGTGGACGCGTTTTTCGCTGCGCTGGTACGCAGCGCTGCTGCGCGACGACGAACTGATCGCGGCGGCTTGGCTGTCGCTGCGGGTGGCGCTGCTGACGGCGTTCGCGTCGGTGATCATCGGTACGTGGGCCGGTTTCGTGCTCGCGCGAATGGGGCGGTTTCGCGGCTTCACGCTGTATACCGGCATGATCAACGCGCCGCTGGTGATTCCCGAAGTGATTCAGGGCATCTCGTTGCTGCTGCTGTTCATCGAAATGGCCCGCTGGCTCGGATGGCCGGCCGAGCGCGGCGTGTTCACGATCTGGATCGGCCACGTGATGCTATGCATTTCGTATGTGGCCATCATCGTGCAGTCACGTGTGAAGGAGTTGCACCCGTCGCTCGAAGAGGCCGCGCTCGATCTGGGCGCCACGCCACTGCGCGTGTTCTTCTCGATCACGCTGCCGCTGATTTCTCAGGCGCTCGTGTCCGGCTGGCTGCTGTCGTTCACGTTGTCGATCGACGATCTGGTGCTGTCGGCGTTTCTCTCGGGTCCCGGCTCGACGACGCTGCCGCTGGTGGTGTTCTCGCGCGTGCGGCTCGGGTTGAACCCGGAAATGAACGCGCTCGCGACGCTGTTCATCGCGCTCGTGACAGTCGGCGTGGTGGTGGCCAACTACTTCATGCAGCGCGCCGAGCGCAAGCGCACGGTGATGGCGTTTTAGGGCGGTGCGCCGCGAGTGCGGCGCACCTTCAGCTTCATGCCGCCATGCAGGCAGGCGCGCCGCGCGCGTTCAAACCTTGTAGCCGATCCGCACACCCCCCAATGGCGTCCGCCGACGAACACCGGCGCCGATGCGTCCTTCATCAGCACGAACTGGCCGCCGCCCATATCGCGGCGGTAAGTCTGCAGCAGAAACTTCTTCGTGTGCGAGGCGGCCGCGATGCCGGTGCGATCGTCGAACATGCGCCGGTTGCGGCAGTTCGCCATGTTCCACACGACGTCGTCGCGCGGCGGCAATGAGAACTTCAGGTTGTGGGTCGGCAGATAGCCGCGCGCATCGACCGCGGCGCAGAACGCAACGCGTGGATCGAGATTGAGCAAGGGTTCCTGAATCGCGGGCAACACGCGGTCGGTGAAAGCGGTGAAGCGCGTCAGAAACTGCGGCGGGTTGGTCCCCGTCACCGGCACGTAGCGTTGATCGAACAGATCGTCGAGCGATACGTCGCCACGCGCAACGGCCGCTTCGAACAGCTTGCTCACCGTCGCGGCGGCCTGCTGCACCGCTTCGATGAAACGCGTGTCCGTGGTTTCGACGCCGGTCGCGGCGGTCAGTTCGATCAGCGTCTCGGACACGCCGAGCAGATTCCCCAGGCGGTCCTTCGCCTGCGCGAAGTTCTCGCTCGAATGCTCGACACCACTCGCCATTTCCAGCACCTGCGCTTCGAGTCCGTCACACTGCGTTTCGATTTCGCCGGTCAATGCCGCGATCTGGCCGGCCTCGTTGTTCAACCGCGCGATCGCGTCGCCGGTTGCATGCACGACGTCGCCGATCTTGCGCGTGCCTTCGCGCACGCGATGCGCCCGCGCGGTGTTCACCGAACCTTCGTTGATCAGCTGCTCGGTCTGCTGCGTGAGTTGCGCGAGCGTCGTCTCGATCTGGCCGGTGGCCTGCGCGGTTTTCGCCGACAGGTTCTTCACCTCGGCGGCCACCACGGCGAAGCTGCGGCCCGATTCACCGGCGCGCGCGGCCTCGATTGCGGCATTCAGCGCCAGCAGATGGGTTTGACGGGCGATCAGCGAGATTTCCTCGGACACGCGGCTCACGTGCGCCAGCGCGCTGCGCAGTGCGCCGATCTGGCTTTCGATCACCGTCACGCCCTCGACCAGCCCGTGAATATCGGCAAGCGATGCTTCGAGCGTCTGTTGCGATCCCTGCACGCCGGTCGCGGCCTCGGCCGATACGCTGCGCATTTCGCGCGCGGCCGCGGCGATGCGATGATTGCCCGCCAGCGTTTGCGCGGCGGATTCGCGCAGCGCCCGACATACTTGCGCCTGGCGCTGCACGCGCGCGGCGACTTCCTCAACGTGCCCCGACACGTCGCAAATCTCGATGCTCAGTTTGCCGGCTTGCGCGGCAATATCGCCGACGACCGTGTGCGAACGGGCCGTTCGGCGAAAGCTGAAACGCGTCATGGACGTCTCCTTGATGGCGCGGGTGGTGCAGATGGAGCGCACGATTGTGATACGAACGCCGTCATCCTGCGCGGATGCAGCGTCTTCTGCCTGCGTTTACGGCACCCTTTCAGGCGACTTGATACGGGGTATCCCGCAGTCGGTATGATGTGCGGTCGAACTGCGCCTTGCAGCCTTTCCTTTTCCTAGCGGTAACGATGATCGACTCTTTTGCGCGCATTTCGGGCTGGGAACAGCTCTATCATCTGTGGGAGCTGCTCGTGATGCTCGCCAGATTTCTGTGGGGGCTATTGCGTCTGCTCGGAGGGGGGTGAGCCCCCGCATCCATGACGGACTTCGCGCGCGGAATGCGACTCGCAAACTCGGCCGCGTGCGCGGTCGGGATCCAGCGATTCCTGGCATCCCATAGCACCAGCGCGGGCACGTCGAGCGTCTTCAGCACGTCGGTGTCGACTTCGCTGAAATCTAGTGTCGGCACCTTCTTGCCGATCGCGGCGCGCGTGCCTTCTCCGTAGAAGAAATCGACGTAACGCCGCAGCGTCGCCGCGTCGATCTTGCTCGGGTCGCCATAGACATTGCGCACCGCGCTTTTGATGATCGCTTCGGGCAGCCACCACGACGAATTCGCCCATGAACGTCATGAGCTTGGAGCCGTGCTGCGTGTAGCGGGCGCCGCAGTTCGGCGCGCGGCACGCTGGTGATGTGCTGCAACTGTTTCATCTGTCGGCCGAATATATCGACGCGGATGCCGCGCGTCGCGAGGCGCTGATCGATTACGCGGAACGCTTCATCGTGAGGCTGGTTGGGGGCTCGGTGCTGCTTGGATTGAAGCTCTGCGAGCCAATGTCTCGTGTGGTCAATCGGCAGAGAGAAAAAAAACAGGCTCCGAGGAGCCTGTTTTTTATTGACGCGACCCATGCCGATGGACGTTGCGTCGCGCATCGGCATGCATGAGCACACGCTGTTTCAGGTATCGGTCCAGCCGCCGGAATCGTCGTTGCTGCCCATGTCGACACCGCCGCCACCGTTATCGTTCCAGTCGTTCGAGCCTTGGCCGAAATCGAGGCCGCCGCCATTGCCGCCGTCGTTGCCACGGCGCCGTGCTTCGTCGTCGACGATCACGTCGCGCTCCACCACGCGATCGCGTCCGGAGTTGAGCGCTTCGCCGAGCAGCACGCCGGTGAGGAGACCGCCCATGCCGCCACCGAAACCACCACCGCCTTGCTGCACGATGACCGGCGGCTGTTGCTGATACGGGCCTTGCTGCGGATAGGGCGCTTGCGGCGGATTGCCAAAGCGTTCGGCTTCCCGCGCATACGGCGACTGCTGCTGGTTGCCGGCGGCCGCTGCGGCAGCTGGATCGGGCCGCCCGTCAGCGCGTGCGCGCAGGCTGGCGAGACGCTGTTCGAGTTCGTCGAGCTGATACGGCGGCAGCGGATTCTTGCCATTCGACAAACCCTCGACGACGCCGCGCAATTGATCTTCGGTTGCTTCGACTTCCTTCTCCAGCGCCTCATGACCCGGCGCGGTGGAGAGTTTCACGTCGAGCTTCAGCGAACGCACCGCGTTGAGCATGTCGGTCGCGCGCTTGAGCTGCTCGCGACGATCGCCGTCGGCGCGCGTGTCGTCCCGCGTGCGGGCGCGGCGCAAAGTCCAGCGCAGCACCAACGCAATTACGCCAATCAGAACAATGATGCCGATCCACATACCGACCCCCGGACCATGTTGTTGCGCTTGCGGCTGCATTGCCGACTGTTGCTGCACAGCAGGCGCATTCTGCTGCGCGAACGGATTCGCGGCACGACCCGTCGTATTGGCGCCCGCACGCTCCGCGTCCCTGCGCAGGCGTGATTCGGTTTGCGCGAAGCGGGTCGGGTCCGTGA
The DNA here is from genome assembly GCF_902859935.1 of Paraburkholderia fynbosensis. Taxonomy (GTDB): domain Bacteria; phylum Pseudomonadota; class Gammaproteobacteria; order Burkholderiales; family Burkholderiaceae; genus Paraburkholderia; species Paraburkholderia fynbosensis. Next base: position 76,846 of record NZ_CADIKI010000026.1, on the reverse strand, counting down.
AGCGGATTTGCGGGTCGAGCGTCTTGGCCTGTTGCAGTTGGGCGAGCGCGTCGCCATAGCGGCCTTCGCGATCGAGCACCTGGCTATACAGATAATGCGCGCGGGCGTTGTTCGGATGGGCCTGCAGCACCTCGCTCAGACCGGCATCGGCCTGCTGCCAGTTGCCTTGCGACATCGCCGATTCGATCTGCTGAACGGTGGGCACGGCGAACGCCGCGGCCGACACCAACAGCAGCGAAGCGAACGCGGTTGCGAAAAATTTTTTCATTTGCGGGCCGGGCGCATGGCGCCCGTCTCCTTGAGTCGTTACCAGTGGCCGCGCGGATGATCGGCCGGCATGCTGGCGCCCGTATGAGGCCGCCGGCATGTACTGCCGTGCGATTACTGGGCCGGCGTATTGAGCTGCTTCTTCAATGCTTCCAGACGATCTTCGACGGACGGGCCGCGGTTCAAATCTGCGAGCTTGTCGTCGAGGGCCTTGCCGCTCTTCACGTCGGCGGAATTCAGACGGGCGTCAGAGCGGGCATTCGACAATGCCACCTTGTCTTCGAGCTTCTGGAAATCTTCGGAAAGATTCTTGCCGCCGATGCCGCCCAATGCGGTGGCCGCGACGTCTTTCGCTTCGGCGATCTGCTGCTTCGCCTGCAGGATGTTGGAACGCGCGTTCAGGTCGTTGCGGCGGCTGCGCATGTCTTCGATCTGGCTCTTCAACTGCGCGACCGACGGCTCGAGCGTGGTCAGCTCCTTCGTCAACGCATCGCGTTCGGCTTCGGCTGTCGCCTGCGCGCCGAGGGCTTCGCGGGCGAGTGCTTCGTCGCCGGATTGCAGCGCGCGCTTCGCGCCGTCTTCGTACTTCTTCGCCTTGTCCGCGGCAACATCGCGCTTGCTTTGCTGTGTGGCCACTTGCGCCTGAATCTCGATCAGCGAGTTCTCGGCCTTGCCGATGCTTTCGTCGAGTTCGCGCACGATCTGGCGCGAGTCGCGCGACGGATCCTGCACAGAGTCGGCCGCGTCGTTCAGGAGACCTTTGAGCGTGCGCGAAATGCTGTCAAAAAGCGACATGAAAACCTCCAAAGAATGGTGTTGGCGCTGAATAATCCCGCGCGCTTAACTGCTTTTCACTGCTACTCTACGCCGCCGCGCACGAAGCTGCGCAAACGTTCGGACCGGAGTTCGGGGCGCGCTCGCCAATTGCAATAGCGAAGCCGTGAATTGTCCGGTTCGAAAGTTAAAACGGCGAATAGTTTCAAAGGTTAAATCGCGCGAGGAGTCTTCGACTTGACCGCGAATATACACCACGCGTGCTCCTAAAAACGGCTGGCGGGCGCAATGACTCATTGCCTCGCCCGGGGCGCGGCAGGCGAGGGGGAAGTGAGCAAAAAAGGGGCTATGCGCCGTGGCCGATCGGGCCTGCGTGTGAGGCGTGGCGCATTCATACCGAGCGGCTTTAACGATGCGAATGACGCAAATGTCAGACGCTTTTTTCATTGAGCAGATTGCGATTCACATGTCCGAAGCTTGCAATGCCGAAAGCTCGTCCATTTGAATCGCGTTAATGTAACGATCTGCAACGGGTATGCGACGAAATGCGCAATACGCCGTTGCTTTACGCGAAGCGGCCGCCTTCGGTGCTGGGGTCGCCACTCGGTTCGTCGTCGTCGCGCGGCTTGTCGATGCGTGGGCGCTTCAGCACGTTACGCAGCGGCGTGTCCATCTCGGATGGCTGTGGCGCCGAAGCTTTTTCGGCTGCCGCTTTCGCTTCGGCGACTCGCGCCACCGCCTCGGCGGTGGCCGCGGCTTCCAGATCGGCTTCCGCGGCGAGGGCGGCTGCGAGGCCCGCCGGCAGCAGCGGAGCGGGTTCGCCGCCTGGCGCGCGTGGCAATGCATCTGGGGCGCGCGACGAACGCTCGTGACCCATTGAACCGGTAGAGTCTGCGCCTGCGGCCTCCGCAGGAGCCCCGTCCACGCGTGTCTGCAACGCCGCGGGCAATGCGGCACGTGCGTACCGCGTACCGCGCGCCACGCGCTGCAGGGCCGCGTCGAGCGCATCCGGCGCGCGCGGCGCGCGCAACCGGTCGACGATGCTCGCGGCCTTCACCTGCTCGCTGGTCGCGCCGAAGCTCAGCACGGCGCGCCGCATCAGTTCGCTGACGCTAATGCCCAGATTCTCGGCGGTGGAGGTGATCGCGCGTTTCTGCGCGGTCGTCACGAATACAACGATGCGTTCGCTCGGCTTGTTCATGGTTGGCTCGCATACTTGTTGGCATGGGCGGGTCAAGGCGTTATCCGGTAGACGCCAGCGCGCGCACGGTATCGTTGCACGCGCCGGAACCATCATATGACGAGTTGCACCGATGCGAAACGGGCGCGACATGAAAATCCCGTGACATCAACGAGTTGTGGCGTTTCCGAGGGTTTTGTCACAGACCTTTCCCCGTTTTCTGTTGATAACCGGGGCGTAACGCCCAAAATGCCCGGTGGCCACGACGCGAAGGGAATTCTTACAAAAAAACTGGCTTGATGGCGGCTTGATTTCTTTAAAATGCTCTGTTACGTTGCGCCGGACATGGTCCCAGGCGTGCCGTGCGGCCGGCCGGGGGCAAGCGGCTGCGCGGTGGCTTACGCCTCTGGCTACGAGGTTCGATCACCACCCATGCGCGCGCCGCGAGCGCGGGCAGACAGGCGTGCTTCAGGCGCCCACTATTCCAGTCATGCCAATCATCAAACGACCGCATTCCTCCCATTCTCCGTCCGGTGAAGACCGGGATTCCTACCAACGCACTCCAGGACGCAATGCCGCTTCGCGCGATGCCGAGGCCGGCCGCCGTTCTTTCGGCGCGAGGCTCACCCTCTGGTTCGTGGGGCTCCTCGCCACTGTCGCGGTGGTGGGTGCGCTGATCGTCGGTTATGCGCTGGTGGTGATGGGGCCGCAACTGCCGTCGCTCGATGTGTTGACCGACTATCGTCCGAAAGTGCCGCTGCGGATCTATACCGCCGACCACGTGCTGATCGGTGAATTCGGCGAGGAGCGGCGCAGCCTCGTGCGCTTTCAGGACATTCCCGACCAGATGAAGAAAGCGGTGCTCGCAATCGAGGACTACCGCTTTTACGAACACGGCGGCGTCGACTTCGTCGGCATTCTGCGCGCCGGCGTATCGGATCTGATGCACGGCGGCGCCTCGCAAGGCGCGAGCACGATCACGATGCAGGTGGCGCGCAACTTCTTCCTGTCGAGCGAGAAGACCTATACGCGCAAGATCTACGAGATGCTGCTTGCCTACAAGATCGAGCGCGCGCTCACGAAAGATCAGATTCTCGAGCTGTACATGAACCAGATCTATCTCGGCGAGCGCGCGTATGGCTTCGCGTCGGCCGCGCGCGTGTACTTCGGCAAAGATCTGAAAGACATCACGCTCGCGCAAGCCGCGATGCTGGCCGGCTTGCCGAAGGCGCCGTCGGCGTATAACCCGGTGGTCAATCCGAAGCGCGCGAAGATCCGTCAGGAGTACATCCTGAAGCGCATGCTCGAGCTGAAATACATCAGCCAGGAGCAGTACGAGCAGGCCGTGAAGGAAGAGATTCACACGAAGAACCCCGGCAACGAATACAGCGTGCACGCGGAGTACATCGCCGAAATGGTGCGGCAGATGATGTACGCGCAATACAAGGACGAAACTTATACGCGCGGTCTGAACGTCACCACGACGATCGATTCGGCCGATCAGGACGCCGCGTACCGGGCGGTGCGCAAGGGCGTGATGGATTACGAGCGGCGTCACGGCTATCGCGGGCCGGAAGGCTTCGTGCAACTGCCCGCGCCGGGCGACGAGCGCGATCAGACCATCGACGACGCGCTCACCGATCATCCGGACAACGGCGAGATCATCGCCGCCGTGGTGACGGATGCAAGCCCGAAGCAGGTAAAGGCGCAACTGGTGGACGGCACCCAGGTGACGATCGGCGCAGACGGCCTGCGCTTCGTCGCGACCGCGCTAAGCGCGCGCGCGACGGCGGCCACGAAGATCAAGCCGGGCTCGATCGTGCGTCTCTTCGCCGACGACAAGGGCAACTGGCAGATCACTCAACTGCCGCAGGTGGAAGGCGCGCTGGTGTCGCTCACGCCGCAGGACGGCGCGATCCGCGCGCTGGTGGGCGGGTTCGACTTCAACAAGAACAAGTTCAATCACGTCACGCAGGCATGGCGTCAGCCGGGTTCGAGCTTCAAGCCGTTCATCTATTCGGCGGCGCTCGACAAGGGCGTGGGACCGGCGACGATCATCAACGACGCGCCGCTGTATTTCCCCGCCAGCACGCCGGGCGGCGACGCATGGGAGCCGAAGGACGACGACCAGCCGGACGGTCCGATGCCGATGCGGCTCGCGTTGCAGAAGTCGAAAAACCTGGTGTCGATCCGCATCCTGTCGTTCATCGGCACCAAGTACGCGCAGGACTTCGTCACGCAGCGTTTCGGTTTCGACGCCGACAAGACCCCGCCTTATCTGCCGATGGCGCTCGGTGCCGGTCTCGTCACGCCGCTGCAGTCGGCGGGCGCGTACTCGGTGTTTGCGAACGGCGGCTACCGGATCAACCCGTATCTGATCAACGAGGTCACGGACGCGCGCGGCGAGCCGCTGTCGAAAGCGCAGCCCCTGACGGCCGGGCGTGACGCGCCGCGCACGCTCGAACCGCGCAACGCCTACATCATGAACAGCCTGCTGCATTCGGTGGCGACGGCCGGTACCGGCGCCGGCACCAACGTGCTGCACCGTTCGGACCTGCAAGGTAAGACGGGTACGACCAACGACGCGAAGGATGGCTGGTTCGCCGGCTATCAGCAGTCGCTGGTGGCGGTCGCGTGGATGGGTTACGACCAGCCGAAGTCCCTCGGCAGCCGCGAATTCGGTGCGCAGCTCGCGTTGCCGATCTGGATCGAGTACATGCAGCGCGCGCTGCGCGGCGTGCCGCAAGCCGAACCGCAGCAGCCGCCGGGCGTGACCGCGGTCGACGGCGAACTGTTCTTCACCGACATGATGCCGGGCAACGGCTTCGTCGCGAGCATCGGGCTGGATTCGGCGAACCCGGTGGCCGGTACCGACGCGGTGGGCGGCGTGGGACCGGCGGGCATGACGCCGCCGACGGTGCCGCCGCCGAGCGTATCGTCGAACGAGAAGAAGCAGATCATGGATCTGTTCGAGTCGAACAAGCCCTGACGGAACTGCGTGCGCGAGCCGGGCGGCCCGCGCACGCGAGTGTGAAAGCGAGTATGAAAGAGTAGGGAAGGCACGGCCAGATTGGGTTCGAGTGTTCTGGGCAACGTATTCCGGACGCTCTCCCCTCCGTTCATTTCAGCCGATTCTGTGTGCGTGGCCGGCAGTATGTTTTAATCACGCCTCTGGTGCTTTTCATAAGCGGCAACGCACCACAGCACAGCACCACACCGCAACGTCTCGCCGCGAGCGAGACGTCCCCCTCAAAGCGCAGCGCGAGACCCGGTTTGACGCGCGCGCATGTCACGTCGATCGTTGGCAACTCGAGGTTGCCGCGGCCGGTGTGTTCGTCATCCAGCATCCACCGGGTCTCCGCGTTGAAAAGTCGAATTCTCATCTGTCTGACGACAGGTCTGCTGCGCGTGTTCGCGTTCCTGCCCTATGGGGTGGTCGCGCGACTCGGCAGCGGCATCGGCGCCTTGCTGTACCGGATTCCAAGCACGCGCCGGCGCGTCGTGCACACCAATCTGAAGCTGTGCTTTCCGGACATGAGCGACGAAGCGCGCGAGCGTCTGGCGCGCGCGCACTTTCGCCACGTGATCCGCAGCTACGTCGAGCGCGGGCCGCAATGGTTCGGCAATGCGCAGGCGCTCGCGCGCCTCGTTGAAGTGGATAGCGCGATCGATCTCGCGGAGGTCTCGTCGCAGCCGACCATTTTCGTCGGTTTCCACTTCGTCGGCATCGAGGCCGGATGCATGATGTATTCGACGCGCCATCCGGTCGCCTCGCTCTATACGCCGATGTCGAACCTGCTGCTCGACGCGATGGCCAAGCGGCAGCGCGGCCGCTTCGGCACGGAGATGATTCCGCGCAGCGACAGCGTGCGGCGAGCGCTGCGCGCGTTGCGCGAAGGCAAACCGGTGATGCTGGCCGCCGATATGGATTTTGGCTTGCGCGATTCGGTATTCGTGCCGTTCTTCGGTGTACCGGCCTGCACGCTGACGTCGGTATCGCGGATGGCGCGCGCGGGCAATGCACGGGTCGTGCCGTTTGTGACCGAGGTGCTGCCGGATTATCGTGGGTACAAGCTGACCATTTTCGATCCGCTAAGCAATTTCCCGTCCGATGATGTCTCGGTCGATGCGCGGCGGATCACCGAGTTTCTCGAGACGCAGGTAAGACGGATTCCTGATCAATATTATTGGGTGCATAAGCGGTTCAAAAATCGGCCGGCGGGAGAGGCGGGGGTTTATTGAGGTCGCGGTTTTTTGGTTTCTATCCCCTGACGGCGATAGACCATGTGCGGTGATGTCGGAGCGAGGGTGGGCCTGCGGCGATCAGTGCCGCGTCGGAAACGATGATGCCTGATAGTTTCCTGGCTGCTTTCCTGCGCATGGTGTCAGGGTCTGCAGGTTGCTTACCGAGTGTTTAAAAGGGAATCTGTAATTTAGGAGTTGTCGGACGTAATGGTTGCCGTGCTCCCTCCGCGGACTGTTCGCGCAGTATTGCATCCCGCTGCACCTCACCTCGCAAACCGATTCGCTTCAAGCACTTATGTGTGCCGCCCAAGGGTTATCAACAGCCCTTTCAACATAAACTGGGGATAACAATGAGGCATGCCGACTGCCTCATCGCCAGTAAATGCCAGTGCCCAACGCCTGCTGGTTCATTCCGTGCCGGCCCCACAAACTCCAGCACATTCAACGTGTTAGTCCGCTTGTCAGATAGTTTTCAACAGGCTCTTCAACATAAACTGGGGATAACTTCGCGGCTGACCGTACGGAATCCCAGGTTTAGTTGGACACGCCCGCATTTGCAGCCGACGTTGAGGACGCCGCAGCCGCTGACGCCGCCGCCTCAACCGGCGGATTGCCCATCGCCTGAAACAGCGCCGCCGTATCCGTCAAACGGGCGCTCGTATAGCGGATCTCATCGAGCTGTGCGTTGCGAAACTGCTGCTCGCTCGAGCGCGTCGACGCAATCGGCAACGCGCCCAGCCGGTAGCGTCCCGACGTCTCTTCGAAAATCCCCTGGGCCGAACGCGCGGCGACATTCGCCGAGTCGAGCGCCTGCGCGTCGTGCTCTAACGCGGCGAGCGTATCGGCGACGTTCTGGAACGCGGCCAGCACCGTCTGCCTGTACTGCGAGATGGTGGCGTCGTACGTGGCTTGCGCCGCGCGCCGCTGCGCCAGCAGTGCGCCGCCATGGAACAGCGGCTGCGACAACGATGCGCCAATGCTCCATATCGCCCCCGCGCCGGACAGCGCCACTGGCCAGCTAAACCCGCCTTGTCCCATCGACGCGCTCAGCGACAGGCTCGGGAACATCTGCGCCGTCGCGACGCCGACGTCGGCCGCGGCAGCCTTCACCGCGGCGTCGGCGGCCCGAATGTCGGGCCGTGAGCGCAACAGCTCCGAGGGCACCACGACCGGCACCTGCTCGGGCAGATGCAGCCGTGCGAGATCGAGATCGTCCGGCGCCCCGTCCGGCGTGCGGCCGAGCAGCACGGCCAACGCGTGGCGCGTGCTCAGCCATTGCTGCTTCAAACCCGGCAAGCTCGCCGCCAGACTCGCCGCGCTCTGCTGCGCGCTCAACAGATCGGCGTGCGAGACCGCGCCGAGCGCATAGCGCCGCTGGGTGTCGCGCGCCTGATCGTTGGCGAGCGTCACGAGCCGCTCGGTGGTGTCGATCTGCGCATGCAGGGCGGCGCTGGTGATCGTCGCCGTGACGATGTTGGCGGCCAGCGCACGGCGCGCGGCGTCGAACTGATAGGCTTGCACGTTTACGCGTGCGGCAAGCGCCGCATCGGCTAGGCGCGCGGCGCCGAACAGGTCGAACGTGTAGTGCGCCTGCAATTGGCCGACGAAGATGTTGTACAGAAACGTGTTGGGGCCTATCTCGGGGATCGCCAGCGCGCGATTGCGGGTCGCCTGGCCGCCCGCGTCGATGGTCGGCAGCATCGAACTGCCGATCTGCGCGCGCAACTGCTCGCGCGCGGCGGCGAGACTCCTGTCGGTCGCGGCGAGCGTGGGGCTGTTGCGCAAGCCTTCGTCGACCAGCGCGTCCAACGCATCCGATTGATACAGCTTCCACCATTCGGGCACCGCCCGCGCGCCGACCACGAACTGCTGCGTGACGCCTTGCGCGGGCGCCGTCTGCGCCGGCTGCGCCTCGGCGCCGTAGTGTGCCGGCTGCGGCATCGCGGGCGGCTCACCGCTCGGCCCGAACGAGCAGGCGCCGAGCGCGCAGGCGGCGAGGGCGAGCGCACCGAGGCGTGGATAGCGGGAGAGTGTAGGAGTAGCCATGCTCAATTCCCCGTATGCGTCGCACCGGACGGCGTCTGCGGCTCGCGCTCGTCGCCGCGCACCCTGAACGATGCGGCGTACAACGCGGGCAGATAGAACAGCGTGAGGATGGTTGCGCTCGTGATGCCGCCCATCAGCGCGGTCGCCATCGGGCCGAAGAAGTTCGAGCGCAACAGCGGAATCAGCGCGAGCACGGCGGCGGCCGCGGTCAGCGTGATCGGCCGGAAACGCCGCACGGTCGCGCCGACGATCGCGTCGAAACGCTTATGCCCGGATGCGATGTCCTGCTCGATCTGATCGACCAGAATCACCGAGTTGCGCATGATGATGCCGAACATCGCGATCACGCCGAGCATCGCGACGAAGCCGAACGGCTGGCCGAACAGCAGCAGCGTGAGCACCACGCCGATCAGGCCGAGCGGTGCGGTCAGCACGACCATCAGCACGCGCGCGAAGCTCTGCAACTGAACCATCAGCAGGGTCAGCACGGCAATCACCATGATCGGAATCTGCGCGTTGATCGACGCCTGGCCCTTGCCGCTTTCCTCGACCGAGCCGCCGACTTCGATCCGGTAGCCGACCGGCAGCGTCGCGCGAATCTGCGCGAGCGCGCGGTCCACCGAGTGGGTGACGTCGATGCCTTGCGCGCCCGGCGACACGTCGGATTGCACGGTGATGGTCGGCTGGCGGTCGCGCTCCCAGATCACGCCGTACTCCAGATCGTTGCGCAGATGGCCGAGCGTGCCGAGCGGCACGGGGCCGTTCGACGTAGGCATCGCCAGCGCGAGGAGTTGCGACGGGTCGACACGCTCCGCGCGCGGCGCACGCAGATCGACGCTGATCAGCTTGTCGCGCTCGCGATACTGCGTGACGGTGTAGCCGGAGAGTGTCATCGCGAGGAAGCTCGAAATGTCTTCGGAGCTTACGCCGAGTTCGCGGGCCCGTTTCTGGTCGACCTCGAAACGCACCGAGCGCTCGGCCGGCTCGTCCCAGTCGAACTGGACGTTGCGGGTGCCACGATCGGCGCGCATGGTGGCGGCGACGCGTTCGGCGATCGAGCGCACGGTCGCGATGTCGTCGCCGCTCACGCGCAACTGCACCGGATAGCCGACCGGCGGCCCGTTCTCGAGGCGCGACAGGCGCGTGCGGATCGCCGGGAAGTTGTTGCGCAGTTCCGGTTCGAGCCACTGCGCGAGCTTTTCGCGATCCTTCACCGACTTCGCGGTGATCACGAACTGCGCGAAATTGGGCTGCGGCAATTGCTGATCGAGCGGCAGATAGAAGCGCGGCGCGCCGGTGCCGACGAAGCTCACCGTATGATCGATTTCCGGGCGGCCCACCAGCGCTTTTTCGAGCCGCTGTGCCTGGCGCAACGTCGCTTCGAACGACGCGCCTTCGGGCAGCCGCACATCCACCAGCAACTCGGGGCGGTCCGAGCTCGGGAAGAACTGCTGCGGCACCAGACTGAAACCCGCCATAGCCAGCACGAACAGTATGACGGTGATCGCCAGTACAACGAAACGCCGCTCGATGCACCAGCCGATCCAGCCACGCAGACGCTTATAGAAGCGCGTGTCGTAGATGTCGTGCTCGTGGTCTTCCGCTTCGTGCGCCTGACGTTTGCGCTCGGGCAACAGGTGATAGCCGAGCAGCGGAATCAGCACGACCGCCGCGAGCCACGACGCGATCAGCGCAATCGCCGACACTTCGAAGATCGAGCGCGTGTATTCGCCGGTGCTCGATTTCGCCAGTGCGATCGGCAGGAAACCGGAGACGGTTACGAGCGTGCCGGTCAGCATCGGAAACGCGGTGCTGGTGTACGCGAAGGCCGCCGCGCGCGTGCGGTTCCAGCCTTGCTCCAGCTTCACCGACATCATCTCGACCGCGATGATCGCGTCGTCGACGAGGAGCCCCAGCGCGAGCACCAGCGTGCCGAGCGACACCTTGTGCAAACCGATGTCGAACAGATACATGCACAGCGCGGTGACGGCGAGCACCACCGGGATCGAGATCACGACCACCATGCCGGTACGCACGCCGAGCGACACGAGGCTCACCACCAGCACGATCGCGACGGCTTCGGCGACGGCCTCGAGGAAGTCGTCCACCGAGCGCGCGACCGCATGCGGCATGCTCGACACCTCGACGAGTTGCAGGCCGGCCGGCAACGCTTGACGCAATTGCGCCATCTGTTGATCGAGCGCTTTGCCGAGGCGGATCACGTCGCCGCCCGGCTGCATCGTTACGCCGATGCCGAGCACCGCCTTGCCGCCGAAGCGCATTTGCGTGACGACCGGATCGTCGTAGCCGCGTTTGATCGTCGCGATGTCGCCGAGACGGAACGTGCGGTTGTTGATGCGGATCAGCGTGTCGGCGAGTGCGGCGACGTCCTTGAACTGGCCGCTGGGGCGCACGAACACGCGGTCGTCGGTGGTGGTCAGCGTGCCCGACGGCGCGACGCTGTTCTGCGAGTCGATCGCCTGGCCGAGCTGCTGCGGCGAGATGCCCAGACGGGTGAGCTGCGTGTTGGCGATCTCGATGTAGATGTGCTGGTCGGGGTCGCCGAAGTAATCGACCTTGCCGACGCCCGGCACGCGCAGCAGCACCGTGCGCAACTGGTCCGCGTAATCGTGCAGCTGCGCGGCGGAAAAACCGTCGCCTTCGAGCGTATAGATGTTGGTGTAGACGTCGCCGAATTCATCGTTGAAGAACGGGCCTTGTATGCCTTGAGGCAAGGTCGCCGCGATGTCGCCGACTTTCTTGCGCACCTGATACCAGGTTTCGGGCACGTCGCGCACCGGCGCCGAGTCTTTCATCGTGAAGAACATCAACGACTCGCCGGGGCGCGAATAGCTGCGGATGAAATCGATGGCGGGCGTCTCCTGCAACTTGCGGCCGATGCGGTCGGTCACCTGTTCCTGCACCTGCCGCGCGGTGGCGCCGGGCCAGAAGGTGCGGATCACCATCACGCGGAACGTAAACGGCGGGTCTTCGGACTGCGCGAGCCGCGTATAGGCGAGGATGCCGAACGCGGTGGCGAGCGCGATCAGAAAAACGACGAGTGCTTGATGACGTAGCGCCCAGGCGGACAGGTTGAAGCGTCCTTCTTCATGTTCATGGGCCGTGCTCATGAAGCGAAGTCCTCGGGGTGCAGCGGTGCGATCACGCGGACTTTTTCGCCGGCGGTCACGGTATGCACGCCTTGCAGCACGACGCGTTCGCCGTCCTTGAGCCCCTCGCCGATCACGACGGTGCGCTCGGTATAGCGCGTCACCGTTACGCGGCGCAGTTCCAGCGCGTTGTCGGTATTGCGCACGACCCACACGGCCGGCTCGCGGCCTTCGTGGAACAGTGCGGTGACGGGCAGCGTGACGAAGCCGTTCTGCCGCGCCGCGCCGTTCGCCTGCGACGAGGCAAGCGGCGCGACATCGGCGGTCATGCCGAGACGCACGTCCGGGCCAGGATTGTCGAGCGTGAGCCGCGCGCGCCACGTGCGGCTTTGCGGGTCGGCGGCGGGCGAGAGTTCGCGCACGCGCGCCGTGAACTTGCGTCCTGGGAGCGCGGCGAGCGTGACGTTGGCGCTTTGCCCGAGCGCGAATCCCGCGAGCGCGCTTTCCGGCACGTCGCAGAGCACGTCGATGTCGCCGCTCCATGCGAGGTTGTAGACAGCCTGGCCAGCGGACACGTTCTGCCCGGTGTCGGCCTGTTCCGCCGTGATGACGCCCGCGTGAGCGGCGACGAGCGTCGTGTACTGCAACTGGTTCTTCGCGAGTGCGGCCTGTTGCGCGGCCTGGTCGCGCTGCGCGAGCGCAGACGCGTAGGCATTGGTGGTCTGTTCGAGCTGTGCCGGCGCGATCAGATTTTCCTTCGCCTGCACCTGGTCGCGATCGAGTTGCTGCTTCGCGAACACGAGGCCGTGCTCGGCGGCTTCGAGTTGCGCCTGTGCGCTGGCCGCATTTTTTTGCGCATCGGCCGGGTCGAGCAGGGCGACGATCTGGCCGCTCTTCACGGCGTCGCCGAGGCGCACGCGCCGCTCGATGATTTTGCCGCCGACGCGAAACGACAGCGGCGTCGAATAGCGCGACTGCACTTCACCGGGCAAGGACGTTGCCGGCATCCCGTTGCCGTCCGCCTGCACGGCGACGGCCACGACGGGACGCGGCGCGGGGGCCGCTGCTTCTTTTTTCGAGCACGCCGCCAGCGTGAGCACGGCGGCCAGCGCCACGGCGCCGGCTGCGCGGCGCATGGGCCGAGGGGACTGCTGGCGCATCGTCGACGATGCGGGAGGACCGGGACGCTTCACAATTACCCCAACTGGAGACAGCGAACGAACACGGCAAGCCGCAGCGGCCCGCCAGCGAAGACGCGCAGACCGGTTCATGCAATTGGCATACGCGTCTGACTTCGAATGGTGACGTGCATTCTAATACACACCTGTATTTGAATGTTGGAGTGAATTTGAATTCTTTTCGGTGCTAGACTGGCGGCCATGAAACGGCAACGACTGACACGTGAGCAAAGCAAGGACCAGACGCGCGAGCGTCTGTTCAACGCTGCGCAAGCGATTTTCATGAAGAAGGGTTTTGTCGCGGCGAGCGTCGAGGACATCGCGGCCGCGGCCGGCTACACGCGCGGCGCGTTCTATTCGAACTTCAGCAGCAAGAGCGAACTGTTTCTCGAACTGCTGCGGCGCGATCACGAAACGATGCAGGCGGGCTTGCAGGCCATCTTCGCGAGCGCGGCGTCACGTGAGGAGATGGAAGCGCGTGTGCTGCGTTACTACAGCAGCCTGCATCGCGAGAACAAGTGTTTCCTGCTGTGGGTGGAGGCGAAGCTGCTCGCGGTGCGCGACGGCCGCTTCCGGCTGCGCTTCAATGCGTTCATGCACGAGAAGCTCGAGCAGATGAGCGCCTATATCCGCGAATTTTCGGCGCGTGTCGGCACGCCGATGCTGATGGAGCCGGAAGCGCTCGCGATCGGTTTGATGGGCTTGTGCGACGGCGTGCAATTCTTCTACACGGTCGATCCGCACAACGTGCCGACGGAGAAGGCCGAGGCAGTGCTGGCGGGATTTTTTTCGCGGGTGGTGTTCGGGCGCGACGCGTGAGCCGCACGGCTCGCGCGCTACAGGGGAAGCGGGCAGGCCGGCTCAGGTGGTCGCACCGCTATGCGGCGCTGTTGAGCCGGCGCGCGAGAGTTCAGACGACCGCGGGCGTACCTGCTGTATTCAGATGCCGCGCTCGCGGCGAATCAAACTCAGTTGTTCGGCAGGGGCGCGCAGATGTCGGGGTCGGGCGCCGCGCAGGCGAACGAGTACTCGCCGCTATAGCGCAGAACTTGCGCGCCGGCATGCAGAACGACCTTGATATCCGGGCAGCGCTCATAGGCGATGAAAGCCGAGCAGGCCGCGGCGGACCAGCAGACCAGTGAAAACGCGATTTTTTCGAAAAGCTGAAAACGATGTGGCATGGCGGTAATTTCCTTTCGGCCGCTATGTTACCAGCACCTAAGGGTTTATACCTAGTCGAAATCTGCAACAATCGTTGAAACAGTGTCATGAGGGCCTAGTCAATCTGTCTGGAATGTCATGTTCAGGTCAGGGTTGGGACATGATCAGGCCGATACAATCGGTTCGTTGGGCAAACCCGCGCGCGCCTTGTCGCACGGGTATTCAAAGGCGGCGGGGGGTGCGCCGGCCCGGCTTCACCGAGGCAGGAGTCGTCCCATGAATCAACTGCAGTCGATGCGCGTGTTCGTCAAAGTGGCGGACCTCGGCAGCTTCGTCGGCGCGGCCGGCGCGCTGGATCTTTCCACCGCGGTGGTCACCCGGCACGTGGCCGATCTGGAGGCGCGTCTCGGCACGCGGCTGCTCAATCGGACCACGCGCCGGCTGTCGCTCACCGAGTCCGGCAGGGCCTATCTCGAACGCGTGCGCCACATTCTCGACGACCTCGAGGGCGTCGAGCAGATGGTGGTGGCGCGCAATCACGAACCCGTCGGCACCTTGCGCATCGTCGCGCCGGTGGTGTTTGGGCTGAATAGCCTGGCCCCGGTAGTGCAGTCGTACGCCGCGCGCTATCCGGCGGTCGTGCCGGACGTCACGCTCGCGGATCGTCATGTCGACCTCGTCGAGGAGGGCTTCGACGTCGGCATCCTCGCCGCGCGGCACATGCGCAGCGCGAGCATCGTCACGCGGCGCCTGACGACCGGCTACCTGACGGTCTGTGCAACGCCCGCGTATCTGGCGCTGCACGGCACGCCGACGCGTCCCGAGCATTTGCTGAAGCATCCGTGCCTGAGCCGGCCGGCCGAGCAGGGCGGCGAGGAGCGCGTGTTCAGCGGACCGGACGGTGAAGTCCGGGTCAGGCCGGTCAACGCGATCGCCGCGAACAACAGCGAGATGCTCCGGCAATTCGCGCTGCTGGGCATGGGGGTGGCGATTCTGCCGAGCTATCTGATCGGCCGGGATCTGGCGTCCGGGCGACTGGTGCGGCTGCTCGGCGATTACCGTTTGCCGCAGGTGGAAATTACGATCGCCTATCCGAGCCGGATGCATCTGCCGGCAAAGGTGCGTACTTTTATCGATCACCTCGTCGAGCATTACCAGCAGGCCGGCGATCACGCCCGCGATGCACGCATCGTGACGGTGGCGAATCCGGTTGCTGGCGTGCTCGCCGAGCGGGATGAGGTGGCGGTGCCGGCGTTGCCGCGTGAGGTGGCGCGCCGTGTGCCCAAGGCGGTGCGCGCGCGCGCCGTGGCGGCATCGCAGGTTTGAGGGCGATCGCGGCTCTGATCGGGCGTGGTGCCCCGCCGCCCGCTTTACGACCCTAGCCCCGGACCGTAATTGCCGCTGATCAGGCGCGTGACGGATGCAATGTCCGCGTAATCCTGCTCAGGCATTCCATCGAGCATAGACAGCACTTCGTTGCTCGCGCCGGCTTCCCGTGCGGCGTCGACGAGCGCGTCCTTGTTGGTCGGGAAATGGACTTCGCTCAGAAGGTCTGTGATCTGCAGGTCGATCGATTCACCGGGAATAGCCGAGGCAGTCATGCAAATGTTCCTGTGAAAATGCGATTGGAATCGGTGGTTGGGAGAGGTTGGTGCTGACTCGGTTGCGGGACGGCAAAAGCGACATGAAACCGACCCGTTCGGCGCCGGCAGCAGTTTGCGTAGCGCACGCTCATGGCCTGCGCCGCGCGGCTCATGAAAGACTAACGAAGGGCCCGCGAAAACCGCCTGAACATGGAAGCGCCATGACCACGATCACGCGAGCGACGTCGCGAGAACATCGACCGCCGTCAGGTCTGCAGATGCTCGTTCTTCCCCATGACGCTGCGATCCAGATGTCGCGACTTTGGCAGCGCGATGTGCTGCCAATGTTGCGGCCGGTTAGCGTCGATCGCGGCGACATCCGGCGCTGCGGGGGCGACCGGCGCAGCGTTGGCGCGTTCGGCAAGGCTACTGGCATTCGTGCTGTCGATGGCGGTATGAACCGGTGCGGCAAAACACGAGGCGGACAGCGTCACCATGGTCAACAGTGTCGAGGTTTTCATCGCCCGACCTCCTAAACTCACGCGGCGCTGACAATCAAGCAAACGCTATGCCGTCCCCGCGTCGAAAGGACGGCGCAAGCTACACGGGGCACTGCGATGTGCGGCCTGCATCTACTTACCATCTTAGATGGCAAATACTGCAACGCGCGGACATTTGCGACAAAACGGTATTGCAGTTTGCAGATGATGGCATGAACGCCATGACGGCAGGCGCCCGGGGGCACGCCCCTATCGCAACACATCAAACCGCGTCCACGGCCACGACGGCCGGTCGCGCATATACCCGTTCAGCCAGTTCCACTGCGGATGCCGCTTCATGAACGCCTGCGCGTCGAACGGCCGTCCGCAAGGATGACCCCAGCGCGCGGTGAACGCCATCGCGCGCGCCATTTCGCTGTCGACCACCTTGCCGTCGTTGGCTCCCCAGGGATTGAACGGTCCATGATCGGTGCCGCCAAAGCGCGCGTCGTCGAGTTCCAGATGGCCGCAGATGGTACGCGAGCAGGGGTTGTCGTTGCGGTCGAGATAGACGTCGTGGTGATCGGCGATCATCTCCTTGGCCAGCTCCACGTCGATCCTGCCGCGATGCAGTTCTTCGAGCTGCATGAAGCGCAAGCGCCGCGCGCCGTTCTTGCGCACGTCCGTGTAGTCCTCGCCTTCGCCGATACATTCCTGGTTGCGGATCTTCAGGTCGGTCGCCGTGTTATAGCCGCTGTAGAAACCATCCTTGGTGGTCTCGAAGCCCGAATAGTGAAGCCCCAGTTCGTAACGCGCGATCTCGCCGGTCTTCGCGTCGCCGAGCAGCCAGCTGTTCGCATAGCCGCCATTGTTCGCGAGCGCGAACATCTCGCACCATTCGCCGATGCTGTTCGCATACTGCGACGCGCGCCGGGAGCGGTAGAACTCGGGCGCGCCGGCCGCGTTGTAGCCGACGAAGTTGGAGATCGTGGTTTCGGTCACCATCAGCCCGGCGGCCGTGACCCAGAAGTCGGTGAGGCTGGAGATGCAGCCCGGCAAGCCCTGCATCAGGATGCGGTTGCCGCGGTCCGGCACGATGTCGAACACGACGTTGAACGCGTCGCCCGCCGCGTAGCGATCCCAGGAGTTGTGCGCCATCACGATGCGACCGTCGCGCGTCGCGTTGCCGGTGGCGATGAACGCGCTGCAATGGTGCCCGCGCCGGCCGCGCCATGGCTTCGTGCCGAGCTGCGGCTGCTGCCGCGCCGCGTGGCTCGGCCACCAGCTCTGCAGCAGATCCATGTAGCCGTTCCACGCCAGCACTTCGGCGAACGGCAGCTTCGCGCCGTCGGCGATGCCCTGGATTTCATCGGCGAATTCGGTGTCGAGCTTGCTGGCGAACTGGGCGCTCGCGGCTTCGACGAAGGTGTCGAACTCTTCGCCCGTATCCCACTTCGCGAGATAGCGGGCAGTGTGGATCGCGTTGCGGATTTCGGCGGCGAGCAACTGGCCGTGCTGCTCGCCGCGGTCGTAGGGCTCGCCTTCGATATGCAGGAAAATCCAGCCTGCCTGGTCGCGGCGCACGGCATCGAGGGACGGTTCGCTCATCTTCGCTCCGATCGCACGGCGGGCGTCTCGGCGCGCCCGTCCTGACGTAACGCGCGCTGCGGCATCGGTGGCGAAAGCGTGCCGGTTGTGGGCCGCAGCGGTCTCCCCATTGTAGAGAATTTGCGGCGCTTTGCACGGCGCCGCCGGGCCGTGCGCCGGAGGGGGCACGCCGCCTATTGGGTCGGATTCATGCGGAAATAGGCGTCGAGCAGCGAAGTCTTGTAGACCACGCCGGCGAGCTTCGGATGCGCGGCGCTTTCGACCACCGGCAGACGCTCGCCCTGAAATGCCATGAAGTGCTGCAGCGCGACGCCGAGCGACATGTCCGGCGTGAGCACGTCGAAATGCGGCTGAAGATAGTCCGCGGCGGTTTTCGCCGACGTATCGCACTTGTCGAGCAGATCGGACGTGATGTCCTTGAGCGCGACCACGCCGAGAAACGCCCCGGACTCGTTGGCGACGTACAGATACTTCACCGGATATTCGAGGAACACGCGCGTCATGTCCGGCACCGTCGCGTTCGGCAGCACGACGGTTTCGGCGGGGCGAATCAGCTCGCGCATCTGGGTGGCGCGCAGGCGCGTGCGCTCCTGCTCCTCGCGGTTGCGGCGCAACGTGATTTCGTACATCGAGGTCTTGCCGATCGCCCGCGCGATGAAATAGGCGACCACGCATGAGAGCATCAGCGGCAGCACGACCTGGTAGCTGAGCGTCATTTCGAAGATCATCAGGATCGCCATCAGCGGCGCCTGGGTCGCGCCCGCGAGGAACGCGCCCATGCCGACCATCGCGTACGCGTATGGCTCCGAGGTCGCGTGCGGCCACAGCGCGTGCATGCCCTGGCCGAACAGCGAGCCGACCGCCGCGCCGACGAACAGGGTCGGCGTGAAGACCCCGCCGACCGCGCCGGAGCCCGCCGTGGCCGCGGTCGCGGCGAGCTTGAACACGAGCACGACGACGAGCGCGGTCCACGTCCACGGCGAATGCAGAATCGAGTTGACGACGCTATAGCCGTTGCCCCACACCTCGGGCGTCCAGATCGAGATCACGCCGACCACGAAGCCGCCGAGCGCGAGCCGCACGGGCAGCGGCACGGGCAGCTTGCGAAAGGCGGCCTTCGACGCGTCGAGCAGCCGCAAAAACTGCGGTGCGGCGAGCCCGCACAGCGCGCCGAGCGCGACGAACAGCAGCACCTCGAGCCCCGCCACGGCCGGAAACACCGGCATCTCGTACGGCGGCTTGTAGCCAGCGAATTCGCGCATCGTGATGTTGGCGACCACGGCCGACACCACCACCGGCCCGAAGCTCTCCATTGCGATTGAGCCGAGCACGATCTCGGTGACGAAAAACGCGCCCGCGATCGGTGCGCTGTACGCCGAGGTAATGCCCGCCGCCGCGCCGCAGGCGACCAGCAAACGCAGTCGCGACGGATCGAAATGCACCCAGCGCCCGATCAGCGACGAGGCGAGCGCCGCCAGTTGCACCATCGGTCCTTCGCGGCCGATCGAGCCGCCGCTCGCGATCGTGAACAGCGACGACACGCTGCGCCACAGGCTCAGCCTGACCGGCACCACGCCGTCGCCGATCGCAACCGCTTCCATGTAGTCGACGTGATTGCATCTGTCGGCGTGACGCTGCGCGATCAGCAGAAAGAAGCCGGCGATCAGGCCGCCGGCGGCCGGCAACCAGATCCGCACGGTCCACGGCAGGCTGCGCGCCATTTCGACGAAGCTGCCAGCGCGTCCCGCCACCAGCCGTTGCAGCAGCGCGATCGCTTCGCGAAACAGGATCGTCGCGAAAGCGCCGGCGATGCCGACCACCACCGACCAGACCAGCAGCGTGTGGGCGTCCGAAAGACGGAACAGGTTTTGGGCGCGGGTGCGCAGCTTCAGCAGGAATGAAAGCACGTCGACAGTACGGGGCGTGGGAAAGAATTCGGGAACGGACACGGCGACAGCAACGCGCCCGCTGCGGACAGCGGGCGCGTTGCTCGGGCTGGGCGAAGGGAAGCGGCGCGGCTCAAGTCGCCGCCTTGTCGAGTTCCGGGTAGTGCCGGAAGATGCAGGCCTCGTTGTGTTCGATGCGCCGCTCCGACTTCAGATACGCGGCGATGTTGGGCCGCGCGATCACCGCGTCGTGCAACGCGGCGAGGCGCGGATAGTGCTCGCCGAAGCGCTTGAGCGCGCGCGGAAACGCGTAGAGCAGGCCGTCGATCAGCTGGAACATCGACAGGTCCACGTAGCTGAGCGCGTCGCCCACCATGAAGGTATCGCCGGCCGGATTCTGCTTCAGCACGCGCTCGAAATACGACATGAACTTTGGAATCCGGTTGTCGATGAAGTCGTGCGCGCGCACTTTGGCGGCGTCTTTCTGGTCCTCGTAATAGAGGCCGCTCGCGAGCGGATGGTGCGTGTCGTGCGCTTCGGTGACCACGTCGGCGATCGTCAGTTGCAGGCCGTTGGCGACGTAGCGCAAGCTGTCGACCGACGGCGCGAGGTTCAGTCGCGGACCGAGATAGAACAGGATGTTGGCAGTCTGTGCGATCACCAGATCGCCGTCTTTCAGAAACGGCGGCGCAAACGGCGGATATGGCTCGTCGCGGCTTTTCATCAACTGCATCATCGCGCCCGTGCCGAGGCCTTCCGACTCGTCGCCGCGCGCCACTTCCACGTAGTCGGCGCCGGCTTCCTCCAGGGCGAGCCGCACGAATTCGCCGCGGCCTTGCAGGCCGTCCCAATAGTAAAGTTCCAGGCTCATCGGTTGATCCTCATTCCGGTCGTTCATGCGTGCAGCATGAACGGGTTGCAGGAGCAGGTAGCGCCAGCAACCAGTATGCCGCGCCAGCGCGCGCGATGGGTCGCCGGAATGCGCAAAACCCCGCGCGCGGCGGGGTGGGTTCGAAGGCGGGGACGGTTTAGCCGAGCAGGTGCTGGACGGTCCATGTAATCCCCAGTCCGCCGGCAATCAGCCAGACATACAGGATCAGGCCGGTGGTCAACGCACGCGGTCCGGCCTGACGGATCTGCGCGATGCGCGTTTCAATGCCTAGCGCGGTCATGGCCATCGTCAGCGCGAAGGTGTCGAGCGTGTTGAGCGTGCTGGTCGCGGTGTCCGGCAGGACGTGCAGCGAATTGATCACGACACAGGCGAGGAAGCCGAGCGCGAACCACGGAATCGCCAGCTTGCGCGGGGCAGCTTCGTGCGACCCGTCCTGGGAGTCCGTCGCCGCGGCGCGGCGCGCCGAGCGGTTCACCCACATGCCGACCACGAGCAGCACTGGCACCAGCAGCATCACGCGCGTCATCTTGACGATGGTGGCGATGTGCTCCGCCTCCGGGCTCACGTTGCTGGCCGCGCCGACCACCTGCGCCACCTCGTGGATCGTGCCGCCGAAGAACAGGCCCGCGCCGACCGTGTCGAGATGCAGCCAGCCCGCGTTGAACAGGACCGGGTAGAGGAACATCGACAGCGTGCCGAACAGCACCACGCTGCCCACGGCCATCGCGCTCTTGTGCGGCTTCGATTGCAGCGTCGACTCGAACGCGAGCACCGCGGCCGCGCCGCAGATCGCGCTGCCGGCGGCGGTCAGGAGCGCCGTATCACGGTCGAGCTTCATGATTTTCATGCCCGCCCACGTGCCGAGGACGAGCGTGCTCACCACGATCAGCACGGATTCCGCAAGGCCGGGCAGGCCGACCTGAGCAATCTCCTGCAGGCTCACGCGCAGTCCGAAGAACGCGACCGCGATGCGCAGCAGCTTGCGCGCCGAAAAATTGACGCCGGCCGCCCAACTCGCGGGCATGCCGTCGCGCAGCGCGTTGCCGTAAATGGCCCCGGCCACGATGCCGACGATCAGCGGGCTCAGGCCGAGACCGGCAATCGCGGGAATCGATGCGATGCGGGTCACAGCAGCGGCGAACAGCGCGACGAACAGGACGCCATTGAGCTGTCCGCGCGTGGAATGCGCGACGGCGGGTGAGGCGGCGGGCGTCGCTGCGTGAAGTGGCACGGGTGTGGTGGACATAGTGCAGTCCTTGATGACTGACGGAATTCGATGGGGCTAATCCTAAATTAGATATATCGATATGAAAAATCATGATTTAGAATGTGAAGTATCAGACACGCCGATATTTCTAATCCATGACCCCCGATCAGCTTATAACGTTCGCCGCCGTCGCCGAACACCGCAACATCAGCCGGGCGGCCGTGGCGCTGCATTTGTCGCAACCGGCGGTTTCCGGGCAACTGCGGCAGTTGCAGGACGAATTCGGCGAGCCGCTTTACCAGCGCGACGGCCGCGGCGTGCGGCTGACACCCGCCGGCGAGCAACTGGCGAACTATGCGACGCGGCTGCGTGAAACGTGGCGCCAGGCGCACGCGTACCGCGACGCGCTGCGCGGTCTGGAGCAGGGCACGCTGCGAATCGGCGCGAGCACGACGCCGGCGAGCTACCTGCTGCCGTATCTGGTCGCCGATTTCCATCGGCGCTATCCGGACGTGAGCGTGCATACCGCCGACGGCAACACTACGGAGATCGTCGGCGCGCTCGGCTCGGTCGACATCGCGATGATCGAAGGGCCCGTCGGCACCGATCTGCCGCCGGACACCGCCGTGCACGCGTGGCGCGAGGACGAGATCGTCGCGATCGTGCCGCGCTCGCATGCGCTCGCGCATGCGGTGCAGGAAGCACCGGAGGGCGAATGCGGCCGCGTGGAACTGGCGGCCTTTGGTACGCATCCGCTGGTGTTGCGCGAGGCGGGCTCCGGCGTGCGGCAGAGCGTCGAGCGCGCGTTCGCGCGGGCGGGCGTGCCGATGCGGGTCGTCTTGGAGATTGCCGGCGTCGAAGGGGTGAAGGAGGCGGTGCGGGCCGGCATGGGGATCGGCTTCGTCTCCGCGATGTCGATGCGTCACGAGAACGGCGCGTTGTGCATGTTGTCGCTGAGCCCGGAGCCGCTGACGCGTCGGCTGTCGATCCTCGTGCCATATGCGAGTGCGCCGTCGCGGGTGGTGGAAGAGTTTCTCGCACTGTGTCTCGCGGACGGGGGCTGAGTGCCTGCTACGCCGACGTCGCACCGTGCGGCGATGGCCGGTCCCGCTCGCGGCGTCGCTTGGCGTCGATCCCTCGCCACGGGCGTTCCGTGCCTCAACCATGCCCGATAAGCCTGGGGATTTCCTCTATGGTGCGGGCCAAGCGTTCCAGCGCAGTATTCGGACATCGCAAGCGCCTCGGCGCTTTTTTTCGAAATTCATCTGGAACCGGTTCCAATGGTCGTTAAACTTATGGAACCGCGTAAATTCGCCATGACTCAAGCAGTAGACATCGTGATCGTCGCAAGCGCATTCGGGGTGGATGCGGTCCGCGCGGGCGGTCATCTGAAGTGGGCGCAAGCGAGCAAACGGGCCGGCGCGGCGGGTTTCGAAGTGCGTCGCGAACTGTTCGCCGACGAGGCCGACGCCGCTGCGCCGCGCCTGCGCGCGCTCGGCGAGGCGCTCGTCGGGCTGGGCCTGTGGGCCGTCTATTCGACGCCCGCGTTGCTGTACACCTCGGACGGCCGGCTCGACGTCGCCGCCCTGCGTCTCGCACTCGACGAAGCGGCGGCGCTCGGCGCGCGCGTCGTCAAGCTGCAACTCGGCGGCTTCGCCGGTGACGCGCACGGCGCGGCGATTGCTGCGCAGATGGATGGCGCGCACGTGCGGCTCGTCGTCGAGAACGGGCAACTGGCAGAAGGCGGCTCGCTCGCGCAATTCACCGGCCTCTTCGACGCGCTGGCGCGCGAAGGCCGCGGCGGTTTGCTGGGCATGACTTTCGACATCGGCAACTGGGCGTGGCGCGGCGTCGCGCCGCTCGATGCCGCCCGGCTGCTGGCACTGCACGTCGACTATATCCATTGCAAGACGACGGTGGGCGAGGGAGCGCGGCGCTTTCCCGCCGCCCCGGCGGCGGACGATGAGCGCTTCATCGCGGTGCTCGAGCGCTTGCCGCGCGATGTGCCGCGCGGCATCGAGTTTCCGTTCGATGCAAGCCGCCTCGAGGCGGACGCGGCGCATTACGTCGGATGGCTGGCCGCCGTGTCGACAGAATCCGCAGCAAAGGCAACACCCAGGAGCCACGCATGAGCACCCCAGCCGCAGCACTCGATGTCATCACTTACGGCGAGGCGATGGCCATGTTCGTCGCCGCCGAAACCGGCCCGCTCGCGGGCGTCGGGCAATTTACGAAGCGCATCGCTGGCGCGGATCTGAACGTGGCGATCGGTCTGGCGCGGCTCGGCTTCAAGGTGGGCTGGATGAGCCGCGTCGGCAACGATTCGTTCGGCCAGTACGTGCGCGACACGTTGACCCGCGAGGGCATTGACCAGCGTTGCGTCAGCACTGACGAACGTTATCCGACCGGCTTCCAGCTGAAATCGAAAAACGACGACGGCAGTGACCCGGCGGTCGAATACTTCCGCAAGGGTTCGGCGGCGAGCCATCTGTCGCTCGCCGACTATGCCGCCGACTATGTGCTGCCCGCCCGTCACCTGCATCTGACCGGCGTCGCGCCCGCGATCTCGGCGAGTTCGCGTGAACTCGCGTTTCATCTCGCGCGTGAAATGCGCGCGGCGGGCAAGACGATTTCGTTCGACCCGAACCTGCGCCCGACGCTGTGGCCATCGCGCGCGGCGATGGTCGAAGGTCTGAACGCGCTCGCCGCGTTGGCCGACTGGGTGCTGCCCGGTATCGGCGAGGGCGAGATCCTGACTGGCTACACGCAGCCGGAAGACATCGCCAGCTTCTATCTGGAGCGCGGCGCGCGCGGCGTAATCATCAAGCTCGGTGCGCGGGGCGCGTACTTCCGCACCGCCGACGAAGCCGGCGTGATCACTGGTCAGCCGGTTGCCAAAGTCGTGGACACGGTCGGCGCGGGCGATGGCTTCGCAGTCGGCGTGGTCAGCGCGCTGCTCGAAGGCAGGACGCTGCCGCAAGCGGTCGCGCGCGGCAACCGCATCGGCGCGCTGGCGATCCAGGTGATCGGCGATTCGGAAGGGTTGCCGCAGCGCGCCGAGCTCGATGCGCTCGAACGGGGCGATGTGGATGCGGCTAAGGCCGTCGCATCGGCCGGCGCTGCGCGCATTGCAACTGCGGCCTGACCGCGCCTTATCCGCACGCATCTGGCCGCCTCGATAACAGCAAGAGCGCTCGACAGCGCCCCAGCACCGTCCATTGTTGTTTCAGGAAGCAGGAGACACTCATGACCTCATCACTTGCGATTCGCCGTTGGTGGACGATCATGCCGATCGTATTCATCACGTACAGCCTTGCTTATCTCGATCGCGCGAACTTCGGCTTCGCGTCGGCCGCCGGCATCAACCAGGATCTCGGCATCAGTAAAGGGCTGTCGTCGCTGATCGGCGCGCTCTTCTTCCTCGGCTATTTCTTCTTCCAGATTCCCGGTGCGATCTACGCGGAACGCCGCAGCGTCAAGAAGCTGGTGTTCTGGAGCCTGATCCTGTGGGGCGGCTGCGCGGCGCTCACCGGCATGGTCAGCAATATCCCGTCGCTGATGGTGATTCGCTTCGTGCTCGGCGTCGTCGAAGCCGCCGTGATGCCCGCGATGCTGATCTTCATCAGCAACTGGTTCACCAAGAGCGAGCGCTCGCGCGCCAACACTTTCCTGATTCTCGGCAATCCGGTGACGGTGCTGTGGATGTCGGTGGTGTCGGGCTATCTCGTCCATTCGTTCGGCTGGCGGCAGATGTTCATCGCCGAGGGCGCGCCCGCGATCGTCTGGGCGGTGTGCTGGTGGTTCCTCGTGAAGGACAAGCCGCAGCAGGTCTCGTGGCTTACCCAGCAGCAGAAGGATGACCTCGCGCAAACGCTGCGCGCCGAGCAGGCCGCGATCAAACCGGTGCGCAATTACAGCGAAGCGTTCCGCACGCCCGCGGTGATCAAGCTGAGCGCGCAATATTTCTGCTGGAGCATCGGCGTGTATGGTTTCGTGCTGTGGCTGCCGTCGATCCTGAAGAACGGCTCGACGCTCGGCATGGTCGAAACCGGCTGGCTGTCGGCGCTGCCGTATCTCGCCGCGACCATCGCGATGCTTGCAGCTTCGTGGGCATCGGATAAACTCAACCGCCGTAAAGTGTTCGTGTGGCCGTTCCTGCTGGTCGGCGCGGTGGCGTTCGCGGCGTCGTACGCGCTCGGCTCCACGCACTTCTGGCTGTCGTACGCCATGCTGGTGATCGCGGGCGGCGCGATGTACGCGCCGTATGGTCCGTTCTTCGCGATCGTGCCCGAGCTGCTGCCGAAGAACGTCGCGGGCGGCGCGATGGCGCTGATCAACAGCATGGGCGCACTCGGTTCGTTCGTCGGCTCGTACGTGGTCGGTTATCTGAACGGCGCCACCGGTTCGCCCGCCGCGTCGTATGCATTCATGAGCGTGGCGCTGATCGCCGCGGTGATCCTGACGCTGATCGTCAAGCCGCAGCCGCGGACGGACGCCTCAACGGCAACACCCACGCTCACCACACCGCTGCAAGGAAAATAAAGCTCATGAAGAAGATCGTCGCCTGGAAGTCGCTGCCCGAAGATGTGCTCGCGTATCTGCAACAGCATGCTGAAGTGGTGCAGGTCGATCCCACGCAGCACGACGCGTTCGTCGCCGCGTTGCGCGATGCCGATGGCGGCATCGGCGCGAGTGTGAAAGTCACGCCGGCGATGCTCGAAGGCGCGAGCCGTCTGAAAGCGCTCTCGACCATCTCGGTGGGCTTCGATCAGTTCGACGTCGCCGATCTCACGCGGCGCGGCATCGTGCTCGCGCACACGCCGGACGTGCTGACCGAGTCCACCGCCGACACCGTATTTTCGCTGATCCTCGCGTCGGCGCGCCGGGTCGTCGAACTCGCCGAATGGGTGAAGGCGGGGCAGTGGCGCGACAGCATCGGAGCGGCCCAGTTCGGCGTCGACGTGCAGGGCAAGACGCTCGGCATCGTCGGGCTGGGACGGATCGGCGGCGCGGTCGCGCGACGCGCGGCACTCGGCTTCAACATGAAGGTGCTCTACACCAATCGCAGCGCGAATCCGCAGGCTGAACAGGCGTATGGCGCGCGGCGCGTCGAACTGGCGGAACTGCTGGCGACTTCGGATTTTGTCTGCCTGCAGGTGCCGCTCACGGCCGAGACGAGGCATATGATCGGCGCGGCCGAACTTCGGTCGATGAAGAAGAGCGCGATCCTGATCAATGCCTCGCGCGGCGCGACCGTCGATGAACCGGCACTGGTCGAAGCATTGCAAAACGGCACGATTCACGGCGCGGGGCTCGACGTGTTCGATACCGAACCGCTGCCGGCCGACTCGCCTTTGCTGAAGCTGGCGAATGTGGTCGCGCTGCCGCATATCGGCTCGGCGACTCATGAGACACGCCACGCGATGGCGCGTAATGCCGCGGAGAATCTGGTTGCGGCGCTCGACGGGACGCTGACGGTGAATGTCGTCAATCGGGACGTGTTGGGTAAGTAAGTTCGGTTGCGTGCGTGCGCTTGAGAGGAAGCGACGTTCGTGGGCCGACGCGCAAGCCGATGTGCGCCGGCGTACGTGACTGAGTCAACACGAGCAGGCCGTCACGCGTCGGGCGGCTGCCGTGCGCCGACATGAGTGAGCCGCTGCGAGTGAATCAAATACAGGAGTGAGCCACCCCGAGCGGGCCGAGACGAATGAGCCAACATGATGACCCAACGCGTGAAGCGCCGCCGGCCACGCAGCAGCAGCCGCTACCGCGCCGCGCGACGATTACCGATGTCGCGCGCGAAGCCGGCACCGGCAAAACCAGCATCTCCCGCTATCTGAACGGCGAGATGAGCGTGCTGTCGCCGGAGTTGCGCGCGCGCATCGAAGCCGCGATCGCGCGGCTCGACTATCAGCCCAACCAGATGGCGCGTGGTCTCAAGCGCGGCCGCAACCGGTTGATCGGCATGCTGCTCGCCGATCTGACGAATCCGTACACCGTCGAAGTACTGCAAGGTGTGGAGGCGGCGTGTCACGCGCTCGGCCTGATGCCGCTGATCTGCCACGCGGCGAACGAGGTGGAGATGGAGCGCCGCTATCTGCAACTGCTGACCACATATCGGGTGGAAGGTGTGATCGTCAACGCGCTCGGCGTGCGGGAGGAAACGCTGCGGCCAGTGGGTGGCGGGGGAATTCCGGCGGTGCTGGTCGACCGTTCGGTGGATGGACTCGTCGCCGATATGGTCGGGCTCGACAACCGGGCCGCGGCTGATCTCGGTACGCGCCATCTGCTGGAGCAGCGCTTCGAGGACATCTGGTTCGTCGTCCAGCCGTTCGAGCAGGTCAGCTCGCGGCAACTGCGCGAGCTCGCGTTTCGTGACGCGATGCGCGCTCAAAGCGCCGCACGCGGACATACGCTGGTGCTCAATCTCGCGGATGCCGCCGATGTCGGGCGCGGTCTGGCCCAATTGGACCGTGCCATTGATGCGGCCAACGCAACCAACGCCGCCAATACAGCGAACACAACCAGCGCGGCCAACGCGGTCCCTGCGGACAATCCGGGCAACTCAACTGCGCTCCCGCGCATCGCGCTCTTCGCCGCCAACGCCCCCGTCGCACTGCGCCTCGCCTTGCACCTGAAAGCCCGCTACGGCGCAGACTGGCAAGCCCGCGTCGCGCTCCTCTCGATCGACGACCCCGACTGGGCCGAGTTGGCCGGCATCACGACGATCCGTCAGCCGACCTACGACATCGGCTACCGCGCGGTCGAGTTCCTGCACGAGCGCATCGAAGGCGTTCAAAGCATCGCGCGCGACTGTCTGCTGCCGGGCGAGTTGATCGTTCGCGCGTCAACTTTGCGCTGATCTGCGATCATGCGGGCTGCGGCGCGCAGCGGGTGCGCGCCGGTCATCGCAAGGAAACTCATGGTTGTTGCACCGCTTACCCTCTCGAGTCTCGCCGTCGCGACGCTGTTCGTCGCCGCCTTACCGTTCCTCATCTACCGGCGTCTGCGCCGCCCGCTCGCGCTCAAGCCGCGCGACGCGATCACCGGCATCGCCGTGTTCGCGCTGTTCGCGATGGTGATCGAGCGCGCGCTGAACGACTATCTGCTGCATCGGAACGCGGCGACGGCCACCTTCCTGTCGAATCCGCTCGCCTTCGTCGTGTACGGCGCGCTGGCCGCGGGCATTTGCGAAGAAGTGGGGCGGTTCATCGGCATGCGGCTGATGCTCAAGCGCGCTGCGGCAAAATCGCCGGCCGCCACCCACGCCACGCGCGCCGACGACGGCACCGCGCTCACCTACGGGCTCGGCCATGGCGGCGCGGAAGCGTGGCTGGTCGGCGTGCTGGTGCAGATTCAATGGATCCTGTTCGCGGTGTTCGAGAACCGCGGCGAACTGGACGGCTACCTGAGCAATCTGCCGGCCGATTCGTTGATGCGCATCCACCTGATTCTCGCCAGCCTGACGCCGCAGACGGCCGGCATTTTCGCGCTCGAACGGGTGGCTGCGCTGGTGTTTCAGATCGGCCTGTCGGTGCTGATGTGGCGTGGCGTGCGCGCGGGCTGGCGCGCCATTCTGCCGCTCGCGATCGTCCTGCACGCGCTCGTCGACGTGCCCGCCGTGCTGTTCCAGGCGCAGCTCGTGCCGCTCGCGGCGGTGGACGCGGTGTATGCGCTGGGCGCGCTGATCGTTGCGGGTCTGCTGTTCAGAACTTTCCGGCGTCCCGTAGCGGTGGCGTGATCCGGTGTCTCGCTAAAGTACCGGCCCTCGCCTAAAATCGGTTCCCTTTTCGGAACCACTTCTGGACCACGTCCGGCGGACCCCATGGAAGCTTACCAATACGACTGCGCCAATCCCGAGTTCGAGGAACTGGCGCGCGTCATCAGCGATCTGTTTCCCGAGCAGACGCAGTTCATTCAGCGCGCGGCGGAAGACGGCACGCCGACGCTGGCGATTCACTGGGTAGCGATGCGCTTCGGCGCGACCGCGCGGCGCATCGTGATGACGGTGGTGATCACGCCGGCGGCGCTCGCGCGCTACCGTGCGTTGCCGCCGCGGCTGCGCGGCCGAGGTTTTGCGGTGTTGCGCGCGTATGTCGAAGCGAGCCTCGGTTCGCTCGAAGAGCAGTACGCGAATGGCGAAGCGGTGCCGCGCGAGGTCACCGTGGACCTCGGCGACGAGTTTGCCTGAGAGAGTCGTGTGAGACGCTCGCTTCGGGCGATCGCCTGAGCCAGCTCATGGATCGCTCAGTGGCCCGCTCGTGAAACGGCTCAGTCCGCGAGCCGGTATACCTTCGCGAAGCGCGCGGCCTGGACCACGCCATAGTCGCCGGGCGCGTATTGCATGACCCAGTCGCCGGCGGCACCGCGCAACACGTCGCCGTCCGCGGAACGGGCGAGCGAGAACGCTTCGTTCATCTGTTTGGCCAGTACGACGGCGGGACGGTTGCGGTATGCGCCGGCTTCGCCGTGCGCGAGGGCGGCGTCGGTGGGAAGGTACTTGGCGTCGAAGCGCTCGCGCGACACGACCCAGCGCTCGCCTGTCGATCCGGTGATCAGCGCGTCGCCGCGCCCATAGCGGTTCGGGCCTTCGAGGCTCATCAATTCGCCTTCGGCAGCGGCGAATTCGACGCTCACGGTTTCGTCCTTGACGACGCGTCGAGCGAGCGCGTCAGTGCG
Source organism: Paraburkholderia fynbosensis (assembly GCF_902859935.1). Lineage (GTDB taxonomy): Bacteria > Pseudomonadota > Gammaproteobacteria > Burkholderiales > Burkholderiaceae > Paraburkholderia > Paraburkholderia fynbosensis. The sequence continues at coordinate 46,551 of NZ_CADIKI010000026.1, read as the reverse complement.
CAGATCGAGATTCTTGAGTTCGGTCATGAAGCAGGTAGGGGTGGATATATCGACGACGTGCCGGCGATGCGGACCGTGCGTCGGGGCAGTGCATCGGGACGTCATGCCTCGATGCCGCGAACCCGCATCATGCCAGATGCATCTGGCGACCGGCTGCTTTTGCACGCGCGACACGCTGGATCGCGGCGCCATCGGCGAGCTTGATCACGGCATAGAGGGAGTAAGACAGGACTTGCCGCGTGACGGACAAGCGAAGCGGGAGTCGGGCGGAACCCGGGCGAGGCGCGGCGTGCGTGACTGCCGGGTGACTGCATATGCAAGTCACCCGCAAAGGAGCGGCAGGCGCAGCGCGAGCCACCGCGCTACGCGCAAGCAAGCTGCTTAAGGCTTCACGATCGCATCGCTAGCGGGCGTCGACTTGCCGACCTTACCCTTGCCATGGCGATGACGATGGCCGCCATCGACCGTGTCCGAGTGATGGAACGTCGCGTCGGCGAGCTTCTTCTGCTCCGGCGACAGGCTGTTGTACAGCGGATCGAACGCGTCGACTAGCTTCTTCATGCCGTCCGCGTGCGCTTGCGCGATGGTCGCGTACTGCTTCATGTCGTCGAGCGCGGTGACGTTGGTCGCGGCCTTGCGTTGCTGGAACAACTGGCCCATCGTCTCGCCGTTGCCGCGCATCACGTCGGCGAAGGCATTCCATTGCGTTTCCTGCGCGGGCGTGATCTTCAGTTGCGCGTGCAGATAGGCGATGCGATCTTCGACGTTGCGCTCATGGCCGGCCTTGCCCGCGGGCGCCGAGGCGGCGCTCGCCGGTGCCGGGGCGGGCGCGGGGGTTTGTGCGAACGCGCCGCTCATGGAAACTGCAGTAGCCAGCATGACAAGTGCTTTTTTCATCGAAACTCCTGATGTCTATTCGAATTGGGACAAGGCGTGTGGCGAGCGGCCGGGTTGCGTCAGCCATCGCGACGCACGGCGGCCGGCTGCCCGATTTCGCCGTGGCCGTTATTAGTATCACGATATCCCTACAATGCGGCTCCAATGCGACAAACGCTTACAACCGAAACGAACGGGAAATAGCCGGTGGATAAATTCGTCAGCATGGAAATATTCGTCGCCGTGGTCGAGGCGGGCAGCCTGACGGCGGCGGCAGAGCGCTTCGACATTTCGTCGGCGATGGTGGGCAAGCATTTGCGCGCGCTCGAAAGCCGGTTGGCCGTGCGGCTGATGACGCGTAGCACGCGTCGGCAAAGTCTGACGGAAATAGGCCAACAGTATTACGAGCAATGCAGACGCATCCTCGCCGATGTGAAGCAGGCCGAGTCGCTCGCCGAGGCGATGACCGCCTCGCCGCGCGGCGTGCTCAAGGTGACGGTGCCGCTGACCTACGGCGTCGAAGTCTTCGCCCCGGCAATGACCGACTATCTGAGCGCGTGGCCCGACGTGAGTCTCGAACTCGATCTGTCGAACCGCATCATCGACCTGGTGGAAGAGGGCTTCGACGCGTCGGTGCGCATCGGTCAACTGGCGGATTCGAGCCTGGTCGCGCGGCCGTTGAAGCCTTACCGGATGCGCGCCTGTGCGTCGCCGGCGTACCTCGCGCGCGCCGGCACGCCGCGCACGCCGGCCGATCTCGTCCATCATGAATGCCTCGGTTTTCTGCACTGGGGCCGCGAAGGTCTGTGGCGTCTCGACGGCGAGAGCACCGAACACAACCCGCTGCGCGCGGGCCGCTTTCGCGCAAACAACGGTCAGGCGCTGAAGATGGCGGCGCTGCGCGGTTTCGGTCTGGTGCTGCAGCCGCAGGCGCTGCTCGCGCGCGAGATCGCCAGCGGCGAACTGGTGTCGGTGCTGGAGGAGTATCTGCCCGACGGCGCGCCCGTGCATCTGATCTATCCGCGTGATCGCCAGGCCACGCCCAAGCTCACCACCTTCGTCGATTTCGTGATCGAGCGATTCGGGGCGTGAGGGCGGCCGCGTTGGCAAGCAGTTCCACCAGCGCCATTCCATGCTAAAGACGCGCGATAATCCGCTCGACCACAGACCCACTCCATCCACTTCCCCAGACCCCCGATGAGACCTCCGCGCCTCGACCAGCTCGACGACCTCGACCGCAACCTCGTTGCACTGCTGCAAGCCAACGCCCGCGAAAGCGTCGCCAGTCTCGCGCGCCAGCTCGACGTGGCGCGCACCACGGTGATCGCGAGAATCGCGCGGCTGGAGCGCAGCAACGTGATCGCCGGCTATAGCGTGCGGCTCGGCCAGGATGTGCTCGATTCGAGCCTCATGGCCTACGTCGGCATGATCATCGCGCCCAAGCACGGACCGTCCGTGCAAAAGCGTCTTGGCAAGATGCCCGAGGTGCAGTTGCTGTGCGCGGTGAGCGGTGAGTTCGACTACGTCGCGTGGCTGCGCGCCGATTCGCCCGACCGGCTGAACGATCTGCTCGACCAGATCGGCGGCATGGAAGGTGTGGAGCGGACCACGACCTCGATCATCCTCGCGCGCAAGATCGATCGCGGGATGGTTTGACGGCGGTATGGGAACGCGCGCGGCCCTTCCAATTCGCTAGCTTTTACATGTTTTTTAGATCGTTTCGACAGTTCGACCCATGTCTTCGTCATAACGTCGAAACCCATGGTCATAACGCATCATTTTGCGCGTATGAACTGTTTTTGCTTCTCCCTAAACTGTTGCTCAAGGGTTCAGCCCGCGAGGCGCGGCGCGTCAGCGTGGCGTACTTGTCAAGCTGGGCACAGCACACACATAACAAAGGAGAAGCGCATGAAGGTAGCCATTGTTGGTGCAGGTCTGATCGGACACACCATCGCTCATATGCTGCGTGAAACCGGCGACTACGACGTCGTCGCATTCGACCGCGATCAGCACGCGCTCGACAAGCTCGCCGCCCAGGGCATCCCGACGCGGCGCGTCGATTCCGCCGATGCCGCCGCACTGCGCGCCGCGATGCAAGGCTTCGACGCGCTCGTCAACGCGCTGCCGTATTACCTTGCGGTGAACGTGGCCTCGGCGGCCAAAGGCGCGGGCGTGCATTACTTCGATCTGACCGAGGACGTGCGCGCGACCCACGCGATCCGCGCGATCGCCGATGACGCCGAGCACGCGTTCATGCCGCAGTGCGGTCTCGCGCCGGGCTTCATCGGCATTGCCGCGCACGAATTGGCGAACCGCTTCAGCGAAATCCGCGATGTCAAGATGCGCGTCGGCGCACTGCCGGAGTTTCCGACCAATGCGCTGAAGTACAACCTGACCTGGAGCGTCGACGGCCTGATCAACGAATACTGTCAGCCGTGCGAAGCGATCCGCGACAGCCGCACGCAGTGGGTGCAGCCGCTCGAAGGCCTCGAGCACTTTTCGCTCGACGGCACCGAGTACGAAGCGTTCAATACGTCCGGCGGCCTGGGGACGCTGTGCGAGACGCTCGCGGGGCGAGTCGAATCGCTCGACTACAAGTCGGTGCGTTATCCGGGCCACCGCAATCTGATGCAGTTCCTGCTCGAAGACCTGCGTCTGTCCAGCGACCGCGACACGCTGAAGACCATCATGCGCCGTTCGGTGCCATCGACCGCGCAAGACGTCGTGCTGGTGTTCATCACGGTAAGCGGCATGCGCGACGGTCAACTGGTGCAGGAAGTGTTTACCCGCAAGATTTTCGCGAAAACGGTGTGCGGCGTGCCGATGAGTGCGATCCAGATCACCACGGCCGGCGCGATGTGCGCAGTGCTCGATCTGTTCCGCGAGCAGAAGCTGCCGCAAAGAGGCTTCGTGCGTCAGGAGCAGGTGTCGCTCACCGACTTCCTCGCGAACCGCTTCGGCAAACTGTACGAAGGACAGTCGCTGGGGGCGCTGGCGACGGCCTGACGCGCAAGCCGTCGTCGGCCTGGTCGTAAGAAGCAAACGAGGGCTGTGGTGAGGCGTGCTAGTGTGCGCCACTGAGAGAGCGCCGAGGTCCCGCAAGAGGGCCGCTGAAATGGAAATGCCCCGTCATGCGGGGCATTTTCCGTTTCTGGCCGCCGTGTGCCGTGCGCTGCTAGACCGGCAGTGGCGGCACCATCGTGGATGCCGGCTGCGGTTCGCCGACGATGCGCGCGAGCAGGGCCTCGTCATCCGAAGGCGTGGGCGCGGTGTTGTCGAACATCAGCAGATCGTCGCAGGTCTCGCCGCTGGGCACGAAGCGACGCTGCCGGTATTCGTCCCAATGCGCGAGCTTGTAGGCGTCGTTCGGATTCGCGCGTGCGACGATCCGCTGCCGGGCGACTTCGTCCGACGTATGCACCCACACGACCCGCAGCGTCACGTCCGCCCCGACACCGAGCCACGCGCGGTCGAACAGGCGCCGCTCGCGCACTTCGCGGGAGAGCGGCGCGACCACCAGCGCGCTCACGCCGAGTTCGAGGTTCTCGCGGGCGGTGTCGAGCAGGCCGCGGTACTCGGGATCGCGCAGATGCTGCAGGAAGAGCGGGCTGTCGCGGTCGTTCGGGTCGCCGCTCAGCATGGCCATCGCGGCCGCGCTATAGCCGCCGAACAGCGTGTCTTTATCGAGCAGGCAAAAGGGCGTGCCGCTCGCTTTCATCAGCGGGCCGATCAGCTTTTTCGCGACCGTCGTCTTGCCGGTGCCGGCGTGGCCGCAAAAGAAAACCAGGAAGGTCACGAAGGCGTGCTTCCGTCAGGAGCGGGCGGCGTGCCGCCGGAGCGCGGATCACGCGCGAACTTGCCGTTGGCCTCCAGCCACATCACGTTGATGACGCCGAAGGCGAGCGCCACGCCGACGCCGAGAATCCAGGTGAAATACCACATCGCAGTCTCCTTGCTCGCAGGTCCGGCGAAGCGGGGATACCGGCTCGCCATCGCGGCACGCGCTCCAACCGAGGCTTTATCCGTCGCGCACAGTCCGCACGGACCGGACCTTTTGCAACGATCATGAAGAAGAACGCCGCGTCGTGCAAGGGGACAGGGCTGGCCCAGCGTGGCCGGGGTTGGCCCTACATTGGCCATTCGGCCAGGCCGGCGCCATGCCGGCGCGTTGCTATCATGCCGGAACCGGCGATGGGGCTAGTCGCCGTGGATCTGCGCCGCGAACGTTCGCGCGAGGTGGTCGTCCGGTTCCGCGATGCGCTCGTGTACATCGACGGCGAGCATGCATCGGATCAGCGTGTCGACGCAATTCGATCCGGTAGTGGACCAGGCTTTCTGATGACGGCCGACCGGCGCGACACGAACCGCGCGTCGGTCACTTTCGACGAAGATCACCGTATCGCGCTGCATAGGGTGTCGCAGTAGCGGCAGGGGATGCGCGTTTGCCGTGCTTGCAGCGCTTGCCAGCAAGGTTTAACAATTGGATACGTGACGTTTTCGCGCAGCCCCGTAACATGGCGGCTACGCTCATCCGTCAACGCAGGCCCGACGCGCGGCATACGCACAGGGCGAGGCCGGGCGGTCTGTTTCCGTTTTCAAGGTAATCCGAACATGCTGATCAATTGCGCCGCCTATCAGGACGGTCGGAAGCTCGCCGATATCGACATCGATAGCATCAGCGACTACGTGGCGCGGCCCGAGTGCTTCGTCTGGGTCGCGCTGAAAGAGCCGGGGCCGGGCGAGCTGTCCGTGATGCAGCACGAGTTCGGCCTGCACGAACTCGCGATCGAAGATGCGCAAAATGGCCATCAGCGTCCCAAGATCGAGGAGTATGGCGACTCGATGTTCGCCGTGATGCACACGGTCGAGATGGACGACGACGGCGAGTTGCTGATCGGCGAAGTCGATGTGTTCGTCGGGCGCAACTACGTGCTGTCGGTGCGCCGCGGCACCCGCGCCGGCTTTCAGAACGTGCGCGCGCGCTGCGAGCGCGAACCGCGTTTGCTGACGGAGGGCTCGGCGTTCGTGCTGTATGCGTTGCTCGACGACGTCGTCGATCGCTATTTCCCGATCATCGAGGCGATGAGCACCGAGATCGAGGAGTTGGAAGACCGTATTTTCGACTACAACAATTCGGTGCAGTCGCGCGCGATCATCCAGGATCTTTACTCGTTGAAGCGGCGCCTCGTGATCCTGCAGCACCACATCGTGCCGCTGCAGGAAGCCGTCAGCAAATTGACCGGCGGGCGGATTCCGAGCGTCTGCCAAGGCATGCAGGCCTATTTCCGCGACGTCTACGATCATCTGGAGCGGATCGTCAGAACCATCGAAGGGCGGCGTGAAATCGTCGTCACCGCGGTGCAGGTCAATCTCGGCATGATCTCGCTCGCCGAGAGCGAGGTGACCAAGCGGCTCGGTTCGTTTGCGGCGCTGTTCGCGGTGCCGACCATGATCGCCGGCATCTACGGAATGAATTTTCAGAACATCCCCGAGTTGCATTTCAGGTTCGGCTATCCGCTGTGTCTGGCGGTCATGCTGACGGTCGACCTCGTGCTGTACAGGCGCTTTCGCAAGGCGGGGTGGCTGTAAGCCGGCCCCCGGCGGTTGCGCGACACAACTCGCCTCGCGTTGTCCCCGCTTGCACCACTTGCAATAAAAGGCCAGCATAGGCGGCCCACCGGCTGCCCATCTCGCTGCCGGTGGCAAAACCCGCCATGCACTGACCGAGCGAGGGACCCTTGCCACACGCTGCCTGCCGGCGCGCTTACCCCGCGCGCCGGCCAGAACCGATCGAGCGCCCGGCACCGCCGCAGAGTCGGCGCGCCGGTGCACTGCACCACTGCGGATCGTTGACATTCTGAAACGACTGCGCTGAGAATAGCCCTCGCAAACGTTTGCGCGCCACTAAGAATATGGCTCCGCCCGAGCCAGAAAAACTTCGGAGATACGCATGAACCATCGCATCCGCCGTCGCATCCTTGCCGCCGCAGTGCTCGCCACCGCCACCGCCGCGCTGCCGTTTTCCGCCGCGCACGCGCAGAACGCACCGGCCCACAAGCCGAAGGTCGCGCTCGTGATGAAGTCGCTCGCCAACGAGTTCTTTCTGACCATGGAAACCGGCGCGAAGGAATATCAGAAACACAATCCCGGCCAGTTCGACCTGATCACCAACGGCATCAAGGACGAGACCGACACCGCCAACCAGATCCGCATCGTCGAGCAGATGATCGTCTCGAAGGTCGACGCGATCGTGCTGGCCCCAGCCGATTCGAAGGCGCTCGTGCCGGTCGTCAAGAAGGCGGTGGACGCGGGCATCATCGTCGTGAACATCGACAACCGGCTCGATCCGGACGTGCTCAAGTCGAAAGACCTGAACGTGCCGTTCGTCGGCCCGGATAACCGCAAGGGCGCGCAGATGGTCGGCGACTACCTGGCCAAACGGCTGAAGGCGGGCGACGAGGTAGGCATCATCGAAGGCGTGTCGACCACCACCAACGCACAGCAGCGCACCGCGGGCTTCAAGGACGCGATGCAGACTGTCGGCGCGAAGGTCGTCTCGGTGCAGTCGGGCGAATGGGAAATCGACAAGGGCAACGCGGTGGCTTCGGCCATGCTCAATGAGTACCCGAACCTGAAGGCGCTGCTCGCCGGCAACGACAACATGGCGATCGGCGCGGTCTCGGCGGTGCGTGCGGCGGGCAAGCAGGGCAAGGTGCTGGTGGTCGGATACGACAACATCAACGCGATCAAGCCGATGCTGAAGGACGGCCGCGTGCTCGCCACCGCCGACCAATACGCGGCCAAGCAGGCCGTGTTCGGCATCGACACCGCGCTGAAGGCGCTCAGCGAGCACAAGAAGCAGTCGCAGTTGTCGGGCGTGGTGGAAACGCCGGTCACTCTGGTGACCAAATAAGCGGGCTTCGACCGGGCCCGGAGCCGCACCGGGCCCGCGGATTCGCGCCCACGCCGCTGCATGCCGCCATGCAGCGCCCGGTGCGCGCTTGCGCGCCTGTTCAATAAACGCTCAATAAACGCTCAAGAAACCCGCCGAGCCGCCGTTAATTCCAGAGATAAGCGTCATGACGGCGGCCGGGCGGCGAGAGAGCGTTGCGCGGCAGTTAGCGCCTGCGCATTGCGCGCATTGGGCCGGCATGACGCGTGACGGCTGGACGCGGCTGCATTCGCATCAGCGCATGCGCTCGCGCCGGGCGCCATGAAACCAGGATCGCGATGGATTCAACCGACCACGACGCCTTGCCTGTCGTACTGTCCGTGAGCGGCATCGGCAAGACCTATGCCGAGCCGGTGCTCGCCGACGTCTCGCTGTCGCTGCGCGCCGGCGAGGTATTGGCGCTGACCGGCGAGAACGGCGCCGGCAAGAGTACGCTCTCCAAAATTATCGGTGGGCTGGTCGATCCGAGCTCGGGCGCGATGCGCCTCGCGGGCGACCCCTATGCACCGGCGAGCCGCACCGAGGCCGAGGCGCTCGGCGTGCGCATGGTGATGCAGGAGCTGAATCTGCTGCCGACGCTATCGGTGGCCGAGAACCTGTTTCTCAACCGGTTGCCGCGCGCGGGCGCGTTCAGCTTCGGCTGGATCGACCGCCGCAAGCTGCGCGAGAACGCGCGCCACGCGATGGCCCAGGTCGGCCTCGACGCGATCGATCCCGACACGCTGGTCGGTGAACTCGGCATCGGCCATCAGCAGATGGTGGAGATCGCGCGCAATCTGATCGACGACTGCCGCGTGCTGATCCTCGACGAGCCGACCGCGATGCTGACCGCGCGCGAAGTCGACCTGCTATTCGAACAGATCGGCCGGCTGAAGTCGCGGGGCGTTGCTCTGGTCTATATCTCGCACCGGCTCGAAGAGCTGGCGCGGGTGGCCGAACGGATCGCGGTGCTGCGCGACGGGCGCCTTGTGCACGTCGACGCGATGGCCAACCTCACGAGCGAGCAGATCGTCACGTGGATGGTCGGCCGCGAACTCGGCGAGCGAATCGATCTGGGCGTGCGCAATATCGGCGCGCCGCTCTTGAAGGTAGACCGGCTCGCGCGCGGCAAGGTGGTGCGCGACGTGTCGTTCGAAGTGCGCGCGGGCGAGATCTTCGGCATCAGCGGGTTGATCGGCGCGGGCCGCACCGAGCTGATGCGGCTGATCTACGCCGCGGACCCTAAAGACGGCGGCACGGTCGCACTGGCCGCGACGCCGGGCGCGCCGCCCACGGCGGTGCGCATCGACTCGCCGACCGACGCGGTGCGCGTCGGCATCGCATTGATCACCGAGGACCGCAAGGGCGAAGGGCTGCTGCTGCCGCAGCCGATCGCCGCCAACGTGTCGCTCGGCAATATCGGCAGCGTCGCGCGGCACGGCGTCGTCGATGCGAAGCGCGAGAACGCGCTCGCGAAGAAGCAGATCGATGCGATGCGCATTCGCAGCTCGGGGCCGGCGCAGATCGTCGGCGAGCTGTCGGGCGGCAATCAGCAGAAGGTCGTGATCGGCCGCTGGCTCGCGCGCGATTGCCGCGTGCTGTTATTCGACGAACCTACGCGCGGCATCGACGTCGGCGCGAAGTTCGATATTTATGGCTTGATGGGGGCGCTCGCTCGTGAAGGGCGCGCGCTCGTCGTCGTGTCGAGCGACCTGCGTGAGCTGATGCTGATCTGCGACCGGATCGGCGTCATGTCAGCGGGCAGCATGACCGGTGTATTCGAGCGCGATAGCTGGTCGCAGGATGCGTTGCTGGCCGCCGCGTTCGCCGGTTACCGCAGCCGCGAAGCATTGCTGCACACCCCCGACACCAACGAAGCAGGGAGTCTGTCATGACCGATCGATCGTTGCGCGACGCGGCGGGCGGCAAAGAGGACGCGGCCAAGGCCAAGGCTAATGCGGGGGCGAACGCCGTGCCGCCGGCCGATCCGTCGGCGCCGCTCGCGAGCGGTAAGCCAGCCGGCACGCGGCTGGGCTTTTCGAACTACCTGGGGCTGGCCGGTGCGCTGCTCGGAATGATCGTACTGTTCTCGCTGCTGAGTTCGCACTTCCTGACCTACGACACGTTCAGCACGATCGCCAACCAGATTCCGGATCTGGTGGTGATGTCGGTGGGGATGACGTTCGTGCTGATCATCGCCGGGATCGATCTGTCGGTGGGTTCGGTGCTCGCGCTGGGGGCGTCGGTGGTGAGCGTGGCGGCGCTGAAGTGGGGCTGGGGGCCGTTGCCGTCGGCGCTGCTCGGGGTCGCCGCGGCGGCGCTGACCGGCACGATCACCGGCGCGGTAACGGTGGGCTGGCGGATTCCGTCATTCATCGTGTCGCTCGGCGTGCTCGAAGCGGCGCGCGGCTTGGCCTACCAGATGACCAACTCGCGCACCGCGTATATCGGCGACGCGTTCGACTTCCTGTCGAACCCGATCGCGCTCGGCATTTCGCCGGCGTTCCTGATCGCGGTCGCGGTGATGGTGATCGCGCAGCTGGTGCTCACGCGCACGGTATTCGGCCGCTATCTGGTCGGCATCGGCACCAACGAGGAAGCGGTGCGGCTCGCGGGCGTCAATCCGAAGCCGTACAAAGTGATCGTGTTCGCGCTGATGGGCGCGCTCGCCGGGCTCGCGGCGCTGTTCCAGATTTCGCGCCTGGAAGCGGCCGACCCGAACGCGGGCGTCGGCGTGGAGCTGCAGGTGATCGCGGCGGTGGTGATCGGCGGCACGAGTCTGATGGGCGGGCGCGGCTCCGTGATCAGCACGTTTTTCGGCGTGTTGATCATTTCGGTGCTGGCGGCCGGGCTCGCGCAGATCGGCGCGAACGAGCCGACCAAACGGATGATCACCGGCGCCGTGATCGTGGTGGCGGTGGTGCTGGACACCTATCGGAGCCGGCGCAAGCGCGCCTGAGCCGGAGATAAACGAAACGGCAGCGACAGCCTGATTAGCGGTGCAGCATCGGTATTCATGGGTTGGATCTGTCTTCGAGGAAGACGTCCGGCGGGTCGCCAGGTGGCGCGGCCGGCGAAAAACAGGCAGGGAGCAACAGGTTATGGCGACGATCAAGGATGTGGCGGCCGTGGCGGGTGTGTCCTTCACGACGGTATCGCACGTGGTGAACAACTCGCGGCCGGTGTCGGCCGATGTGCGCGCGAAGGTCGAACACGCGATCCGTCAACTGCACTATGTGCCGTCGGCGGTGGCGCGCTCGTTGAAGGCGCGCGCGACGGCGACGATCGGGCTGGTGGTGCCGAACGCCACCAATCCGTACTTCGCGGAGCTGGCGCGCGGCATCGAAGACGGCTGCGCGCGCAACGGCTACTGCGTGTTCTTCTGCAACTCCGACGACGACCCGGCCAAGCAGCGCAACTACCTGCGCGTGCTGCAGGAAAAGCGCATCGACGGGCTGATCGTCGCGTCTGCCGGCGATGACGCGGTGCTCGCGCAAACGCTCGCCGACGCGCACGAGCCACTGGTGATCGTGGACCGCAATATCGAAGGGCTGAACGCCGACCTCGTGCAGATCGACCACGAGAAGGGCGCTTATATCGCGACGCGTCACCTGCTCGAACTGGGGCACGTGCGGATCGGCTGCATCACCGGACCGGTTCAGACGGCGGTCAGTGCGATGCGCGTGCACGGCTTCATTCGCGCGATGACCGAGCGTGGTATCGAGATTGCGTCGGGGGCGATCGTCGAAAGCGATTTTTCGGGCGCGGGTGGCCATCGCGGCGCCTCACAACTGTTCGATACGGTCAAGCCGTCGGCGATCTTTGCCGGCAACGACATGATGGGCATCGGCGCGCTGCGCGCCGCGGCGGAACGCGGCATCAGCGTGCCGCGCGACTGCTCGATCATCGGTTTCGACGACATCGAACTGGGGCGCCTGACCTATCCGGCGCTCTCGACGGTCGGACAGTCGGTGCGCGCGCTCGGCGATATGGCCGCGCAGACGCTGATCGAGCGGATCGCCGGAACGTCGGCGGGCAATGCGCGCGCGCCCGGGCGTCGGCGCGTGGTGTCGCCGCGGCTGATCGTGCGTGAATCCACCGCGACTTGGGCTGGTGCGGCGCAACGTGATCTGGCGGCGTGAGCCGGCGGCGCTTACTGACCGGCAGCGAGCAATCGAGGAGGCAGTGGTGGCAAGTAACGAAACGCGCTCACGCGTGGCGGTGGTCGGCAGCCTGAACATGGATCTCGTCGCGCGCGCGCCGCGTCTGCCGCATCCCGGCGAGACGCTCGCCGGCCGTACATTCGCGCAGGTCGCGGGCGGCAAGGGCGGCAACCAGGCGGTCGCGGCCGCGCGGCTCGGCGCGCAGGTGTCGATGCTCGGCTGCGTCGGCGCGGACGGCAACGGCGTGCAGTTGCGCGCAGGGCTCGAAGCGGAAGGCATCGACTGCGCGGCGCTTGAAACCGGCAAGGCCGCGACCGGGGTCGCGTTGATCATCGTCGACGATGCGAGCCAGAACGCGATCGTGATCGTCGCGGGCAGCAACGGCGAGGTGACGCCCGAGACCATCGCCCGTCACGAGCCTGTGCTGGCCGCCGCCGAGGTCGTGATCTGCCAGCTCGAAACCCCGCCCGACACGGTGCGCGCGGCGCTGGCCGCCGCGCGGCGGCTCGGCAAGACGGTGATCCTGAATCCCGCGCCGGCCACGGGGCCGTTGCCCGCCGACTGGCTGCCGCTGATCGACTATCTGATTCCGAACGAACTGGAAGCGGCGGCGCTGACCGGTTTGCCGGTCGACACCCCCGAGGACGCCGCCAAGGCCGCCGCCGCGCTGCGCGCGGCCGGTGCGCGCAACGTGCTGGTGACGCTGGGTGCGCGCGGTGTGCAGGCGACGCTCGACGGCGCGGCCGCCGCGACGCTGTACGAAGCACCGAAGGTCAAGGCTGTCGATACGACCGCGGCGGGCGATACCTTCATCGGCGGATTTGCAGCGCAGCTCGCGCAGGGCGCGAGCGTCGAGACCGCGATCCGTTTTGCGCAGCGCGCCGCGGCACTCTCGGTGACACGCCCCGGCGCGCAGCCGTCGATTCCCACGCGCGCCGAACTGGGCGCTTCTGACTGATAGCGCAACGCGGCGCTGCGTCACGCGCGCGGTATTGTGTGGAATCCGCGTGCCACGTGTGTCGCCTCGTTCGAGTGTTGCACGGGGTGTGCGGCGCTGCTCCCCGCATTCGCCCGCTCTTCCTCTTCCTTCCCGCCGCCCGTCGGCGCCATTGCCGGGACGGTCATTCTTCCTGATTGACGTAAAAATCTGCCGGCGCGCGGTTAAAACAAGGGTGCTCGCGCCCCTACACCGAATCGCCCCAACTTGGCAAGGTCGCCCGGGCAATCCGCGCGCCACCGCGTTCATTCGTGGATCTCGAAACACCCTCCAAATTGCTTACAACGCCTTTCTTCATACTTATAAATGCTTCAAGTATGCATTTTCCTTGCCGTAAACGGGGTTATTAGAGCGCTTCTTCGAAAAGTGCCGGAACGCAGACGCCACACGTTACAAGCGCTGCGCACGCAGTCTCTCATTTGCCAGGCACCAGGGAACGAACGAGCATGTTGAACAAAGGCATTACGATCAAGGCACGGATTGGCCTCACGATGGCTTTCCTCGCCGCGCTGCTGGTCGCCATCGGCGTTTTCGGTTTGTTCGGCATGAGCCGTTCGAACGACGCCTATAAGAACACCTTCACCGATGCCATGCCGAGCGCGGTCAATATAGGCAACGCAGAGCTGTACGCGGCGCGCGAGCGCCTCGCGCTCGACCGGGCCGCGTTCATGGCCGGCACGCCCGAAGTCGGGGCGACGCTCGAGCGCGCGCGCGTGATGCGCACCACGTCAGACATGTGGTGGAAAAAGTATCTCGATCTGCCGCGCGAAGCCGACGAAGACCGCCTCGCGCAGGACATCGCCGCCAAACGCGACACGCTGCATCGCGAGATGGACGCCTTTGCGGCAATTGTCGCGGCGAACGATCCGAGCAAGATGATCGACGGCGCCAAGCGCCTGCAGGCGACCTACAACGAGCTCTCTATCGCCGACGATGCAGTGCGCAAGTTGCAGTTCGAATCGGCAAAAAGCGGTTACGAGGATGCGCAGGGCAGTTTCGACGTGTTTCGTATGGTCAGCCTCGGCGCCCTGGTCGTGGGCGTGCTGGCAGCGGCGTTTTCCTACCGGACGCTGAGCCGCGCGATCGCCCGGCCGCTCGATGAAGCGCTCGGCCATTTCGACGCGATCGCCGCCGGCGATCTGCGCCGTCCGGTGATCGTGACGTCGCGCGACGAAATGGGGCAACTGCTCGACGGAATCGCCAGAATGCAGCGCAGCCTCACCGAAACGGTGCGTACCGTGCGCAGCGGCAGCGAATCGATTGCGACCGCGACGCGTCAGATCGCAGCCGGCAATATCGATCTGTCCTCGCGCACCGAAGAGCAGGCTTCGGCATTGCAGGAAACCGCGTCGAGCATGGAAGAGCTGACCGGCACGGTCAAGCAGAACGCCGACAACGCCCGCCAGGCGAGCGCGCTCGCGGCCAACGCCTCGGAGATCGCCAACAAGGGCAGCGCGGTGGTAGGCCAGGTGGTCGGCACGATGGGCGACATCAACCAGAGCTCGGCGAAGATCGCGGACATCATCTCGATCATCGAAGGGATCGCGTTCCAGACCAACATCCTCGCGCTGAACGCGGCCGTCGAAGCGGCGCGCGCCGGCGAAGAGGGGCGCGGGTTCGCGGTAGTGGCGGGCGAAGTGCGCAGCCTCGCGCAGCGCTCGTCGGCGGCGGCCAAGGAGATCAAGGAACTGATCGACACGTCGGTCGAGCGGGTGCAGTCGGGCTCGGCGCTGGTGGACGAAGCGGGCCGTACGATGACCGAGATCATCGGCGCGGTGCGGCGCGTGACCGACATCATGGGCGAGATCGCGGCGGCGTCGGAAGAGCAGAGCGGCGGCATCGACCAGGTCGCGCGCGCGGTCACGCAGATGGACGAAGTCACGCAGCAGAATGCGGCGCTGGTCGAGGAAGCCGCTGCGGCGGCGTCCTCGCTCGAAGATCAGGCGGGCAAGCTGCGCACGGCGGTCGCCGTGTTCCAGCTCGAGGAAGGGGGTTATAAGGCGCCGGCGCATATCGCGCCCGCTCGTGTGGCAACGCCGGTGCGCTCGATGGCTGCGCCTGCGCGCAAGGCCTCGTTCGCCGGTGCCACGGTGAAGGCACCGGCTGCAACAGGCGCGACGCCGCAAGCCGCCGCTGCGCCAGCGCGCGCTCCGGCCAAAGCGATGGCAACGTCGAACGCGACCGCAAGCGCTGGCGGCGACCAGGATTGGGAGACGTTCTAACCGGCTCCGGGCGCTTCCGGCCGAACCCGCATATTTTCGCAACATTCATTCCCGTCGAGGCATCCGCCCACGATACTTCGCTATGAATGAACGCCTCACCCCCGCAAAGACCGCGATTACCCAGGCATCCGCGGTCTTTTTTTATGGTGTGCGCATCAACTAACGTTTGCGCGGACGGTCGCGCCCCTGGCGCGTGTCGCGATCCGGTACATTGACGGGCGAGGCCATCCTTGTTGCGGCGTCATGGCCTGTGCAGCGCGGCGACCACGTGCGCGCGAGCGCCGGTCTTTGCGTCGCGGCAACGTCTGCGCCTTTTCCAACCTCACGCCACCATGAACCGCTCAATGCGGCAGCCAGAAAGGACCGACATGACGCCACACGACCTCGCGCACCGCCTCGTCGAAGCACGCCGGTTGCATCGCCCGATCGATGCGCCCACACCCGACAGCCTGCCGCCCGATGCCGCGACCGCGTATGCGATCCAGCAGGCGGTGATCGCGGGTTTAGGCGACTCGACCGGCGCGTGGAAGATCGGCGCAAGAGCGCCGGGTGGAGCCGCCGCGGGGGCTCCAATCCCGGCTTCGCTGGTGCTGCCGTCGCCGGCGCGGGTCGCGCATGACGGATTTTTCCAGGTGCTGGTGGAGCTGGAAATCGCTTTCCGCTTCGCCGAGGCGATCGAGCCGCGCGGCCGCGCCTATGCGCGTGACGAGGTACTCTCGAAGGTCGGCGTCGTGCTGCCCGCCATCGAGATCGTCGATAGCCGCTTCAGCGAATGGCCGAATGTCGCGCCGCTCGCGCAATTGGCCGATGCGCAGAACAACGGCGCCCTGATCACCGGCCATCCGCTCGCCTATGCGGGGCTCGCGCGCGGCTTCGATTTCGTTTCACCCGAACTGGAGCTGAGCTTCGACGGCGCCTCGCTGGTGCCTGACGCCACCGGCAACCCGGCAGGCGATCCGCGTGAACTGCTGGTGTGGTTCGTCAACCATTGCGCCGCCATGGGCATTACCATCGAGCCCGAATGGACGCTCACCACCGGTTCGTACGTCGGCGCACACAGGGTGCACCAGCCGGGCGTCGTGCGCGGCCATATCGACGGTCTCGGGGAAGTGGAGATTGAACTGACCTGAAGCCATGGCGACGCTGCTCATGTCGCATCTCATCGTGCATGGCTTGTAACAGTACATTACGACACGTCATGCTTCATTCAAACGGCTGCCAGGGGCGGCCGTTTTCTTTCTGGACGCATCTGCGCGAGCGGCTTTGCCGTATACGCCTATGAAAACAATTCGTTGCGTTGTCGTGATGCAGGCAGGACGCGGCGACCCTGCGAGCGACGCGCTCACGCCGGACGGCGAGCAGATCGTCGCTCGCGCAACGACTCATCGTGTCCCCCGTTGAATGAAGCGGAACCAAATGGTGTCGCGCGTTGACGAACCGCCTGACGATGAATGAGCGCACATGTAACAGTCGCGTGCGTGTGTCGACCGGATGCACGTGCCGTGCGTTGAATGAAAATAATCGACCGGGCATGAAAAACGCATGACGTCTGCGCGTTCAGCAAGAAAGTGTGCGTGCGCAGACAGCATGTCCGATGCAGCAGCGGGATCGTATTGCCACGACGATGAAGTCGTAGTCCTGCAGGACCACTGAGCAGAAGTGCGTGGACCGGCATGCCGGCGCATGACCATGAAGACGGGTGCACCAGGCGCGTCGCATGCGGTCAGAATTGCTGCGATGTGAGTGCAAGATTGTAGGTGGTCGAAATTTGGTTTCCAAGTGATGAATGTTGGGAGGCGGGCACGGCGCGATTTTCGCAACGTAGTTCGTGAAAAAAAATTTAAAAGGGTTTAGGATGAATTCGAGCGATGTCGTTTCCGAATAGCGCGCCGCGCACGACATCGGTCTAGACTTCGGCGAGGAGGTAGCATGGATATCTACAGCAGTTTCGCGACGCGCTTCGAGAAAACGCGAGAAGATGAGCTCTCGCTCGAGGAGTATCTCGCGCTCTGCAAAGACAATCCCGCCGCGTACGCCACGGCTGGCGAACGCATGTTGACGGCAATTGGAGAACCGGAACAGATCGACACTCGCAACGATCCGCGCTTGTCGCGCATCTTCGCGAACAAGGTCATCAAGGTATACCCCGCATTCCGTGAGTTCTACGGAATGGAAGAGGTGATCGAGCAGGTGGTCGCCTACTTCCGGCACTCGGCCCAGGGGCTCGAAGAAAAGAAGCAGATTCTGTATCTGTTGGGCCCGGTCGGCGGCGGTAAATCGTCGATCGCGGAACGTCTCAAGCAGCTCATGGAACGCGTGCCGTTCTACTCGATCAAGGGCTCGCCCGTGAACGAGTCGCCGCTCGGTCTGTTCGACTATGAGGAAGACGGCCCGATTCTCGAAGAACAATACGGCATTCCACGCCGCTACCTGAAAAGCATCCTCAGTCCGTGGGCGGTGAAGCGCCTGCACGAATACAACGGCGACATCCGCAAGTTCCGCGTGGTGCGCCGCTACCCGTCGATTCTTCGCCAGATCGGTATTGCCAAGACCGAGCCGGGCGACGAGAACAATCAGGACATCTCGTCACTGGTCGGCAAGGTCGACATCCGCAAGCTCGAACAGTATGCGCAGGATGACGCGGACGCATACAGCTACTCCGGTGGCCTGTGTCTCGCCAATCAGGGCCTGCTCGAGTTCGTCGAAATGTTCAAGGCGCCGATCAAGGTCCTGCACCCGCTGCTCACGGCGACCCAGGAAGGTAACTTCAAGGGCACGGAAGGCTTCGGCGCGATCCCGTTCGACGGCGTGATCCTCGCGCACTCGAACGAGTCGGAATGGAAGGCGTTCCGCAACAACCGCAACAACGAAGCCCTGCTCGACCGGATTTTCGTCGTGAAGGTGCCGTACTGTCTGCGCTACGGCGAAGAGATCAAGATTTACGAGAAGCTGCTGCGCAATTCGTCGCTGGCCAATGCCGTGTGCGCGCCGGGCACGTTGAAGATGATGGCGCAGATGTCGGTGCTCACGCGTTTGCAGGAGCCGGAGAATTCCAGCCTGTTCTCGAAGATGCAGGTGTATGACGGCGAGAATCTCAAGGACACCGATCCGAAGGCCAAGTCGTATCAGGAGTACCGCGACTTCGCGGGCGTCGATGAAGGGATGACCGGCGTGTCGACCCGCTTCGCGTTCAAGATCCTCTCGCGCGTGTTCAACTTCGACTCGACCGAGGTCGCGGCGAATCCGGTACACCTGATGTACGTGCTCGAACAGCAGATCGAGCGCGAGCAGTTCCCGCCGGAAACCGAGCAGAAGTATCTATCCTTCATCAAGGACGTGCTGGCCTCGCGCTATGC
This sequence comes from Paraburkholderia fynbosensis, assembly GCF_902859935.1. Classification (GTDB taxonomy): domain Bacteria; phylum Pseudomonadota; class Gammaproteobacteria; order Burkholderiales; family Burkholderiaceae; genus Paraburkholderia; species Paraburkholderia fynbosensis. Next base: position 28,006 of record NZ_CADIKI010000026.1, on the reverse strand, counting down.
GGAGTTCATCGGCAAGGAGATTCAGACCGCGTATCTGGAGTCGTATTCCGAGTATGGTCAAAACATCTTCGATCGCTATGTGACGTACGCGGACTTCTGGATTCAGGATCAGGAGTTCCGCGACCACGACACCGGCGAAAGTTTCGACCGCGCGGCGCTGAACGCCGAACTGGAGAAGATCGAGAAACCCGCGGGCATCAGCAACCCGAAGGACTTCCGCAACGAGATCGTGAACTTCGTGCTGCGTGCGCGTGCTGCCAACGCGGGGAAGAATCCCGCATGGATCAGCTACGAGAAGTTGCGCGTCGTGATCGAAAAGAAGATGTTCTCGAACACGGAAGAACTGCTGCCGGTGATCTCGTTCAACGCGAAGGGCTCGGCGGAAGAGCAACGCAAGCACGAAGACTTCGTCAATCGGATGGTGACGAAGGGCTATACGCCGAAGCAGGTGCGCTTGCTGTGTGACTGGTATCTGCGCGTGCGCAAGTCGTCATGACGGGCGTGGCGTGCCGCCCGCGCGGTCCTGCTGCGCGGGCACCCTGCGAGGCGCAAGCTGCATGGACATAGCGTTGCTGACGCTGCACCAGGCGGCGTGTGTCTCGCGCACCGGAAATTACAGTAGCTGCGTGGGATTGGAGCAAGTGCTTTGCATGTGACCGGAGTGACGCGCTAACGCGCAAAATCCGGTCGACGGCTAAAGCGCCGACTCCGTCGACATGCGCTGCATCGGAGCGGAGTCAGCGCCAAAGCGCTAGCTCCGATCGACAGGGAGACCGGGCGTGCTTCATCAAATCATCGACCGCAGGTTGGCTGGCAAGAACAAGAGCATTGCAAATCGCGAGCGTTTTTTGCGCCGCGTCAAAAACTATATTCGTCGCGCCGTGTCGGAAGCGGTGCGCGACCGCAGCATCAAAGACATCCAGAACACCCAGAGCATCACGATCCCGCGCAAGGACATCGCGGAGCCTTCGTTCCGCCACGGTCCTGGCGGCAAGCGCGAGATGGTGCATCCGGGCAACTCGGACTACATCCGCGGCGACAAGATCCAGCGCCCGCAAGGGGGCGGCGGCGGAGGCGGGGGCAATCAGGCCAGCAACGAAGGCGAAGGTCAGGACGACTTCGTGTTTGAACTGAGCCGTGAAGAGTTCATGCAGTACTTCTTCGACGACCTCGAACTGCCGCGTCTCGTCAAAACCCATCTGATGGCCGTGCCCACATGGAAGAGCATCCGCGCGGGCTGGGCCGCCGAAGGCACGCCGAACAACATCGACGTGGTCCGTTCGTTGCGCAGTGCGCTCGGCCGGCGCATCGCGCTCGGTGCGCCGCTCGTCAACCAGCTGCACGAAATGGAGCGGCAACTCGAGGCGATGAAGGCCGATCCCGCGGATCGGCGCGAGGAGATCAAACTGCTCGAAGAGGAAATCCATCATCTACGCGGGCGCATCTGGCGGATTCCCTTCATCGATCCGTTCGATCTGCGCTACGTGAACCGCGTGAAGCAGCCCACGCCGTCGAGCCAGGCGGTGATGTTCTGTCTGATGGATGTGTCCGGTTCGATGGACGAGCAGCGCAAGGATCTCGCCAAGCGCTTCTTCATCCTGCTGTATCTGTTCCTCAAGCGTAACTACGAGAAGATCGAAGTGGTCTTCATCCGTCACCACACGCGAGCCGAGGAAGTCGACGAAGATACGTTCTTCCATTCGACCGAAAGCGGCGGCACGGTGGTGTCGAGCGCGCTCGAACTGATGCAGAAGGTCATGGACGAGCGCTACTCGCCGACTGAATGGAACATTTACGGGGCGCAGGCGTCGGACGGCGACAACTGGACCGACGATTCGCCCAAGTGCCGCAAGATACTCGCGGATGACATCCTGCAGAAGGTGCGCTATTTTGCGTATATTCAGGTCACACCGGAAGAGCAGAACCTGTGGCTCGAATATGCGCAGCTGGCGCTGAGCCAGCCGCACATGGCGATGAAGAAGGTCGAAACCGCGGCCGACATTTATCCGGTGTTTCGCGAGCTGTTTGAAAAGCAGGTGGCGTCCTCATGACGGACAAGCACCTGCACAACGAAGCGCGCGGCTATCAGCCGGAGCGTGGGAAAGGCGTGCCGCAGCAACAGTCGGGGCATGCCAAGGCCGAGGCGGACCATGCTGGCGCCGCCGCAGCCGGAGCAGTCGACAGCGCCGCAGCACGGGGACACACCGGAACGCCCACTGAGGGGCAAAGGGAAGTCCGTATGAACGTAGCCGATAGACGGCCTCTGCCGTGCCCGTCCGACTGGACCTTCGAATTGATCGAAGAGTACGACTCGCATATTGCCCGTGTTGCAGAGCAATATGAACTCGACGTGTATCCGATCCAGCTCGAACTCATCAGCGCCGAACAGATGATGGATGCGTACGCGTCCGTCGGTATGCCGGTGAACTACCGTCATTGGTCGTTCGGCAAACACTTTCTCTCCACCGAAAAAAGCTACCGTCGCGGGCAGATGGGGCTGGCGTATGAGATCGTCATCAATTCCAATCCCTGCATCGCGTATCTGATGGAAGAGAACACGATGACGATGCAGGCGCTCGTCATCGCGCACGCGGCCTACGGGCACAACTCGTTCTTCAAGGGCAACTATCTGTTCCGGCTGTGGACGGATGCGCATGCGATCATCGACTACCTCGTCTACGCGAAGAACTACATCGCCGAGTGCGAGGAGCGCTTCGGGCTCGACCGCGTCGAGGAGCTGCTCGATTCGTGCCATGCGTTGATGAATTACGGCGTGGACCGGTACAAGCGTCCGCAGAAGCTGTCGCTCGAAAAGGAGTTCGCCGCGCGCCGCGAACGCGAAGCCTATCTGCAATCGCAGGTGAACGAACTGTGGCGCACGCTGCCCACGCGCCATACGCCGCTGCCGGAGGAGATCGAGGAACGCTATCCGCCGGAGCCGCAGGAAAATCTGCTGTATTTCGCGGAGAAAAACGCGCCGCTGCTGGAGCCTTGGGAGCGCGAGGTGATCCGCATCGTGCGCAAGGTCGGTCAGTACTTCTACCCGCAACGGCAGACCCAGGTGATGAACGAAGGCTGGGCGACCTTCTGGCACTACACGCTGCTCAACACGATGTACAACCAGGGCAAGCTGGAAGACGGCTTCATGATGGAGTTTCTCCATTCGCACAGCAACGTGGTCTATCAGCCGCCGGTGACGAAGCCGTATTACAGCGGCATCAATCCGTATGCGCTCGGCTTTTCAATGATGAGCGACATCCGCCGCATCTGCGAATCGCCTACTGAAGAAGACCGCAGATGGTTTCCGGAACTGGCCGGCAGCCCGTGGCTGCAGGCGATGCACTATGCGATGCGCAACTTCAAGGACGAGAGTTTCGTTGCGCAGTATCTGTCGCCGCATCTGATCCGGGAAATGCGGCTGTTCTCGGTGCTCGACGACGACATGCGCGATGCGCTCGAAGTGTCGGCGATTCATGACGACAGCGGCTATCAGTACGTGCGCCAGGCGTTGTCGCGGCAGTACGACATGCATCATCGGGAGCCGAACATCCAGGTGTGGGCGGTCAACACGCGTGGCGACCGAAGCCTTACGCTGCGACACTTCATGAGCGACAACCGGCATCTGTCGTCCGATAGCGACGAGGTGCTCAAGCACATGGCGCGCTTGTGGCAGTTCGACGTGTTTCTCGAAAGCGTCGACGAGAACGGCACCGTGCGCAAGCGCTACGAGTGCCGGTATGTGCCGCCCATTGTGAGAGTGTGAAATATGCGGGATTGACGGCCGGTCGAAACGCCGTTCGATGTCTGCTCCGAAGCCCTCGACAGTCACCAGACTGCCGGGGGCTTTTCTCATTCGAGGCCCCGCCGAGCGGCGCGCCGGCGCACTCGTCCAGCCGTACGCGGAACCTCGTCAGAAGATTGACTACAAATACCCATCTACCCCTTGCAATTCTGTAAAATTCGCGCACGCGCGCGGCGAGCACCTCACGGCGCACGTTGTGGAGGCGGCGACACGACCGCCATCTTCGTTTCAAGACAAGGACACACACCAGCAATGACCGACCTAACCGACCAATCCGTGGCCTCGGCTCACGACACACGGCGCCGCATCTTCGCGATCGTTGGCGCCTCATCGGGCAATCTCGTCGAGTGGTTCGACTTTTACGTCTATTCGTTCACCGCGCTGTATTTCGCGCCGGCCTTCTTCCCAAGCGGCAACACCACCACCCAATTGCTCAACACGGCCGGCGTGTTCGCAGCGGGCTTCCTGATGCGCCCGATCGGCGGCTGGTTCTTCGGCCGTCTCGCCGACAAACACGGCCGCCGCACCGCGATGATGATATCGGTGTTCATGATGTGCGGCGGCTCGCTCGTGATCGCGATGCTGCCCACGTACGCGCAGATCGGCGCGCTGGCGCCGGCGCTGCTGCTGGTCGCGCGGCTGTTCCAGGGCCTCTCGGTGGGCGGCGAATACGGCACCAGTGCGACCTACATGAGTGAGGTCGCGCTCAAGGGCCGGCGCGGTTTCTTCGCATCGTTCCAGTACGTGACGCTGATCGGCGGTCAGTTGTGCGCGTTGCTGGTGATCGTGATCCTGCAGCAGGCGCTGTCGCCAGCGGAAATCAAGGCGTGGGGCTGGCGCGTGCCGTTCGTGATCGGCGCGATCGCCGCGTTGATCGCGCTGTATCTGCGTAAATCGCTCGACGAAACCACCAGTGCCGCGACGCGTCAGCGCAAGGAAGCCGGCACGCTGCGCGGCCTGTGGATGCACAAGGGCGCGTTCATGACGGTGCTTGGCTTCACGGCCGGCGGCTCGCTGATTTTCTACACCTTCACGACCTACATGCAGAAGTACCTCGTTAACACGGCGGGCATGCAAACGAAAACGGCGAGCTCGGTGATGACCGCGGCGCTGTTCGTCTACATGCTGATGCAGCCGCTGTTCGGCGCGCTGTCGGACCGCATCGGCCGGCGTCGTTCGATGCTGCTGTTTGGCCTGTTCGCAACGATCGGCACCGTGCCGCTGCTGCATGCGCTCAAAGACGTGACGAGCCCGTATGCGGCGTTCGGCTTCGTCGTGCTGGCGCTCGCGATCGTCAGCTTCTATACGTCGATCAGCGGCCTGATCAAGGCGGAAATGTTTCCGCCGGAAGTGCGCGCGCTCGGCGTGGGCCTGTCGTATGCAGTGGCCAACGCGATCTTCGGCGGCTCTGCGGAATACGTGGCGTTGTGGCTGAAGTCGGTCGGTGTCGAGACGATGTTCTTCTGGTACGTCACGCTCATGTGCGCGATCGCCGGCATCGTGGCGCTGCGGATGCGCGACCCGTCGACGCAAGGGTACTTGCGTCACGAACCTTGAGCATCCACGGGATGCCAGAGCCGCGCACGGAAGTGAGCGGTTGAAGAACGGCGGCATGGGGCGACCCGGCCGCCGTTTTTTATTGCATGAACGAAGCGCCGGGCGACGCGCTCAACTCACGACGATCTCCGTGCCCCACGCATGCAACAGATCGCGCAGCGCCTCCGCCTGCGCCATCTTCGCGCCGCTGCGCAAATGGATCTGCAGCGCGCGGCCCGCGATGCCGTCGACGGGCTGTGCGAGCCACAATTCCACCGCAAGCCCCAATCCTTCCGGCTGATCGACGACCACCGGTTCGATCACGCGCGGCTTGAAACAGGCACTGTCCGACATGGCGAATCACCTCCGGGCTGATGACGGTTCGAGTTCATCGTAATCAGCACCCTGCGCCGGACCAAGCAACAAATACGCGATTGCTAAGCAGAGGATGCTTAGCAGGAGATGCGCTGATGACCGCAGCGACGCGCAACCGATGCGCGATCGCCACGCCAGCGCCTGCGCACCGCGGATCACACCGGCTCGGATCGATCCGTCGCGAGTTCGTTGACGAGCTCCTTGACGACGGCCGCCGGATCGGCCGCCACCGCGGGCGCGGCAGCCACGGCGGCCGCCGCAGCCGCTGCAACGGCCTGTTGCCGCGCGCTCAGCGACGCGCGTGCAAGCATTAGCAGGTGATAGTAGAACCGCGCACTGAGCCCATAGTTGTACGCGTACAGATGGGCGAGCGCGATCTTCAGACCGCGCAACGCCTCGCGGTTGCGGGCATGAACCGACACGACGATCGGCGCCAGACGCCGCAGCGCGAGCTTGCGCGACGGCTCCAGTTGCGGCGGTAGTGGCAACGCCTTTACGAACGCATACGCGCTGACCGTCGCCGCGATCGCGGTACCGCGCGTGCTATGCGAGATCGAGTTCGCGGTCTTGCGATACACCGACACATACTCGTGCAGATAGAACACCTCGCGCGCCGCGAGACAGAGCTCGGTGCCGAACACGAAATCGCAGCACGTGCCGTACTGATCCTTGTAGCCGATCCGCTTCACGAGACGGGCGTCGGCCATCCAGCCGTTGTTCGGGAACATCTGGATCAGACCGGTTCTGCCCGGCAGCGGCTGCAAGCCTTCTGCGTCCTTCGTGCGCCGGAACGCCGCGTTCAGCCGCGCGCTCGCGTCGACGTCGACGGCGCCGCCGTGGTCGGCTTCGTACTGGTCGCCGAAAGCGGCATCGAGTTGCGGATGGCGTGTCCACAGCAACACGAGTTTTTCGACGCCGTCGGTGGTGAGCAGATCGTCATCGTGGATCAGCAGGATCTTGTCGCCGCGCGCGCGCTCGAGCAGGCTCGCGACGTTGCGCGCCTGGCCGAGTGGCGGCTGATTCAGCGTGTAACGCACGCGCGGCTCCTGGCCATAGCGGGCCGCGATCAGTTGCTGCGTTCGGGTGTCCTTCGAATCGTCGCCAATGACGATTTCCAGATTGCCGTAGCTTTGCGCGAGGCACGAATCGATGCAATCGGCGATCAGCTCAGGGCGATTGCAGGTTGGCAAACAGATCGAGACTTTGGCGAGACGGGGAGAAGCCGGGGAGATGGACATGGGCGTCGCCTTTTTTTAGTTTAAGGGGCGGCAGCCGGTTCGCGTGACGCGCGTATCGCTGCAAGCAGCAAAATAGTCCATCGCGCCAAAAAAATATTCGGTAAAAATCAGGAAGAAATGTTTGCCTTCCGAAAGGTGGTGAAAGGGAAAAATTTACGCGGCTTCACTGCAGAACTACAGCAAAGCCGCTTGAAAAAATGTGCTTATCTCTTAACTGACCGACGGCTCGCCCTCGCCGGGCTTCTTGCCGGGACGGTCCGCGGGAGACTGGTCCCGGCCCTCGTCGTGGCGTTCGGGCAGCTTGCTCTTTTCGTTATCGCTGTGCCTGGCCGGTTGCGGGTGTTCGATGTCGGCCGGTTTGCCCGCCGCATGTTCCTTGGTGTCGCTCATTGCCGCTCTCCTGGGTGGAAGACAGCTTTGCTCCAGCAAGGCGCAGGCCCGCTGCCGCACTGTTGCTCTATGCAGCCGCGTCGCGCGGTGCACCGCCCGTCAGCGAGACGATGAACTCGAGAAACGCCCGTACCTTGGCCGGCGGATGATGCCGCGACGGATAGAGCGCGTACAGCGGATACACCTCGTCGCCCCATTCGGGAAACAGCTCGGCCAGCTTGCCGCTCGCGAGCAACGACTCCGCGCCGAGCGACAGAATCTGCGCGACGCCCTGGCCCGCCGTGCACACGCTATGCAACGTCCCTACGTCGTTCACGGTCAGGCGGCCTTGCGGCGTAATCACGAGCTTCTTGCGGCCGCGATGAAACTCCCATGCGAACGGGTAGCCCGTCAGCGGATCGCGAAACTTGATGCATACATGCTGGCCGCTTTCGAGTTCGGACGGGCTTGCCGGATGTCCATGCTTCTTCAGATACGACGGCGCTGCCACCGTCAGAATGCGCGTGTCCAGCAGCTTGCGAGCGATCAGTGTCGACACCGGCGGATCGCCGAACCGGATCGCGAGATCGAAGCCGTCGGCGACCATATCGCCCAACTGGTCGCGCGTGATCAGTTCGAGTTGCAGATCGGGATGCCTGTCGATAAATCCACCCAGGCGCGGTCCGAGCACGAGTCGCGAAAAGAAGGGGTCCATGTTCACGCGCAGGCGTCCGCGTACGGCGGTCGCGCCTAGGGCGGCGGAAGCCGCCGCTTCTTCGAGGCCGCCGAGCAGCGGCACGATCTGTTCATAGAAGCGCCGGCCTTCGTCGGTCAGCATGACCGAGCGTGTGGTGCGGTCGAACAGGCGGATGCCCAGGCGCGCTTCGAGCCGCGCGACCGAGCGGCTCACCCCGGATTGCGACATGTCGAGCGCTTCGCCGGCCGCCGCAAAACTGCCGCAATCGACGATCGCCGTGAGCACGCCCATGCCGTTCAGCATGCGCTCGTCAAATGGCATGTGAATTTCCTTTTGTTATGACTAATGGACGACATGCTAACGCGAAATTCTTTTGGAATTGATGCACTCGCGCAGGGGCGTAAAGCTTGTCCAAACCAATCGATGAGTGCATGTCATGAATGCAATGATGGCCGCGCTATGGTGTCAGTCGCACTGCCGCCGTCGATTGGCGCGAGCGCAATCCGAAACGCGACGGGATGCGTTTCTCGCTATGCGGTGCGCATATTTGCCGCGGCAACAGGGAGCGCAACGTATCGACGCCATGCACGAGCACGTGGTTCAAGCGCGCGATGCCCTGGCGAGTATCGATCCGTTTGCCGGCTGGAGGACGGAGGGTGCTAGCAGTGCGCCGGACCAACGCAATCAGATCAGCCGGCCAGTTGCGGCGGCATGCGCCACGTGTTGCTGAACCGACGGCGATCGAGAGGCCGACAGGCAATCAGGAAGACCGGGACAGAGAACAGAAAACGCCTCAACGCCCGGCGCTCTGCGCCGCGTGTGCCCGCACGACGCGGGTGCCGGACGGGTCGTCGAGATGACGGAACACCCACGCCGAGAACAGCGTAATCACGCCGACGCACACGAAGGCGAGGCGAAACCCCAGCGCGCCCGAGCCCGATTGCGCCGAGAACAGATTCACCAGCCCGCCGCCGATCGACACCCCTAGTCCGATCGCCAGCATCTGCACCATCGAAAAGAGGCTGTTGCCGCTGCCCGCGTCTTCGTGCGAGAGGTCCTTGAGCGTGACGCTGTTCATCGCAGCGAACTGCATCGAGTTGGCCGCGCCGAACACGGCCAGAATCGCGATCTCGATCACAAGCGGCGTGCCGCGCGAGATCAACGCAAAGCCGACGATCGCCGATCCGACGATGATGGTGTTGACCAGCAGGAACGTGTCGTAACCGTAGCGGCGCACGAGCGGCGCGATCCAGCGTTTGGCGAGCGTGCCGGCAAGCGCGGCGGGCAGCATCATCAGGCCCGAGTGCAGCGGCGAATAGCCCAGTTGCAGTTGCAACAGCAAGGGCACGAGAAACGGCACGGCGCTCGAACCGACCCGGCACACGAGGTTGCCGATCAGTCCCACGCTGAAGTTCGGCTCACCGAAGAGCGACAGCTTGAAGAGCGGATCGCGCCGCGACCGGGCGTACGGAATGTAGGCGAGCGCGCTGGCGACGGCCAGCGCGAACAGGCCTGCCGACCAGGCCGCGCGATGCGAGGGAACCGGCGCGTCGATGGCAAGCGAAAACGCGATCATGCACAGCGACAGCAAACCGCAGCCGATGAAATCGAACGGTGGCGCCTGAGTGGTGTCGTGCGACGGCAAAAACCGTTGCACCGCATACAGACCGGCCGCGCCGATCGGCACGTTGATCAGGAAAATCCAGTGCCACGTGATCGCCTGCACGAACCAGCCGCCGAGCGTCGGTCCGGCGATCGGCCCGAGCTGCCCGGCAATCGAAATGAACGCGAGCGCCGACACGTACTGCTCGCCGGATACGCTGCGCAGCACGGCGAGCCGGCCGATTGGCAGCAGCATCGAGCCGCCGAGACCTTGCAGCACCCGCGCGAGCACCAGTTGACCTAACGTGTGCGCGCTCGCGCAGCAGACCGAGCCGAGCACGAACACGAGAATCGCGACGAAGTAGACACGCCGCGTGCCGAAGCGGTCGGCGAGCCAGCCGGAGGCGGGCGTGAGCATCGCCATGGTGAGCGTGTAGGCGACGACGATCGGTTGCATCGCGAGGGGCGCGACGTGCAGGCTGTCGGCGATCGATGGCAAGGCGGTGTTGACGATCGTCGTGTCGAGCGACTGCATGAAAAAACCGGCGGCGACGATCCAGAGCAGCGCGGTGTGGGCGGAATCCTTGGTCATCTTTTTTCACGGGCGAAGCGGGCTGAGGGCGCTCGCGCGAGGCAATCAGGAGGAATTCCGTCATCATATTGACATCGTCGTCAATCGGGAACCCCACTAGGGACGCTGACTGTTATCGACTTAGCCGATAAGCAGCGCGACAATGCCGCATGCTCAATCCCATCTGGCTCAAGACCTTCGCAACCGTCGCCGCCTGTCACAGCTTTACCGAAGCGGGGCGGCGGCTGAACCTGACGCAGTCGAGCGTCAGCGAACACATCCGGCGGCTCGAAGAGAGCGTAGGCCGGCGCCTCTTCGTGCGTGACACCCATTCGCTCGCGATGACCCCGGACGGCGAGGCGATGCTCGCGCACGCCAGCGTCATCCTGCAGGCGCTCGCGCGGGCCGAGTCGCAGTTTCGCGCGCCGCGTCTCAAAGGCCGCGTGCGCCTCGGCTCCTCGGACGACGTCGCGCTCGGGCCGCTGCCCACGGTGCTGGCGGCGTTCCGCGACGCGCATCCCGATGTCGAACTGGAAATCACCATCGGCATGACCGGCAAGCTGTACGAGTTGCTGGACGCGGGGTCCATCGATCTGCTGGTCGGCAAGCGGCGGCTCGGCGACCGGCGCGGCGTGCCGCTTTTCACGGGGCGGCTGGAGTGGCTCGCGCGTGTCGGCACGCTGGTCGATCTGAGCCAGCCGCTGCCGCTGATTCTCGTCGCCGAGCCGAGCGTGACGCGCGCGGTCGTGCTCGACGCGCTCGCCGAGGCGGGCTTCAGCTGGCAGGTGGTCTGCACGAGCAGCAGCCACTCGGGCTGTATCGCCGCCGCTCGCGGCGGACTCGGCATTACGGTGCGTCCGCAGTACCTGGCCGCACGGGGACTGACGCCGCCGCTGAATGCGGCCGGTCTGCCGGCCTTGCCGTCGGTGGAGTTCATCGCGCTGGCGGCAAAACGGCTCAGCCGCCCGGCCGGCACGCTGCTGCAATTGCTGCATGACAGTGATCTGCGCGGGTCGTGGATCGGCGAATGACGACGCAGTCGGGCGCGCCCGGGTGTTGGACGGTGCGGGCGGTTCGGCTCTGCCTCGGCGTGCGAGAAAGCCGCCCTCATCTTTGAGCGTCCTCGATCTCAAGCGTCGAGTTCGTCAAACAGGACGCCCGCAGCGCGGCGCCAGCGATTGTCGGGGATGCAAGCAAGCTTTGCACTGCGTTCCGGGCGACCCCTTCCTCTGTGCGCAATAACGCGCCACCCGCCTGTTGCGCGTTTACCGCGCGTCTCTGCGATTTATTTTTGTCACCGAAGCGTCCATCGCTATACTTTCCATATACGGTTAATTGTTCCATATAAGGAACATAAGGCCACCCAAAACGAAAATACTTGGATCATGAGCAAGGCGCCGGAAACCGTCCGCCTTTCTCCCGTGCGCCCGGGCCGCACGTCATGAGCCAGAGCGCGAGACCAGCCAGAACCACCAACACGATGACCAAAAACCTGACCATCAATCTACGGATCGCGATCACGATCGCGTTTCTCGGCGTGCTGCTGATTGCCACCGGCACACTCGGCATTCTCGGCATGAGCGAAAGCAACGAGGCGCAGCGCGACGCGTACACGGTGCATTTCGCGTCGGTGGTGGCGCTCGGCAAATCGGGCACGGCGATGTCGCGGGCGCGCTTCGGGCTCGACTGGGCAATGAGCAATCCGCATTCGCCGCAACTGGATGCGCAACTCGAACGCGCGCGCATGCTGCTCGGCGAGTCGGACAAGTGGTGGAACACCTTCCGCGATCTGCCGAAGACGCCCGACCTGCAGCGCCTCACCGACGACCTCGACGCAAAGCGCACCGCCGTGCGGCGCGACGGCATCGACAGACTGATCGAGGCGATCCGCGGCGGCGACGCGAGCTGGATGGACGAGAGCCGCGCGAATCAGCTGATCGGCCTGTATACCGCGATGAATACGAGCCAGGGCGCGCTGGAAGACTATCTGAACCGCCAGGCGAGCGACGCGAACGAGCGCTCGGCCGCGCTCTTTCATACGCTGCTGCTCGCGTGCCTCGCCAGCGTGCTGGTGGGGCTGACGGTGGCCTTCATCAGCTGGCGCATGCTGCGCCGCGCGATCATGACGCCGCTGAACGACGCGCTGCGCCAGTTCGATGCGATCGCCGCCGGTGAGTTGACGACCCGCGTGGCGATTCGTGCGAACGACGAAATGGCGATGCTGCTGCGCGGCGTCGCATCGATGCAGGACAGGCTCGGCGCGACTGTCACCACGGTGCGAGCCGGTTCGCATTCGATTGCCTCATCGACGCAACAGATCGCCGCGGGCAATCTCGATCTGTCGCAACGCACCGAGGAACAGGCCGCGTCGCTCGAACAGACTGCTGCCGCGATGGAGCAGCTCACCTCCACCGTGCAGCTGAACGCCGAGAACGCGCACCACGCGAGCGAACTGGCCTCGCGCGCGTCGGAGATGGCCGCGCGCGGGCGCGCTTCGGTCGGCAGCATGGTCGAGACGATGCGGGTGATTCACGCGGGTTCGTCGAAGATGACCGGCATCATCACCGCGATCGAAGGGATCGCGTTTCAGACCAATATCCTGGCGCTGAATGCCGCGGTCGAGGCGGCGCGCGCCGGAGAGGAAGGGCGCGGGTTCGCGGTGGTGGCGGGCGAGGTGCGCAGCCTCGCGCAACGCTCGGCGGCGGCCGCGAAGGAAATCGGCTCGCTGATCGCGGAGTCGACCGCGCGCGTGGAAAGCGGCGCGGGCCTCGTCGACGAAGCAGGCGGCACGATGCAGGAGATCGAAGCCGCGATCGGGCGTGTCGCGCGTATCGTCGGCGAGATCGCGGCGGCGTCGAAAGAGCAGAGCGAAGGTATCCGCCAGGTGAGCCTCGCCGTCACGCAGATGGACGAGGTCACGCAGCACAATGCGGCGCTGGTGGAGGAAAGCGCCGCGACCGCGAACTCGCTCGCGGATCAGGCGCGGCAGTTGAGCGAACTGACCGCGGCCTTCAAGGTCGCGAACGAGGCGGCGCCGCGCGAACCGTCGTTCTGAATCTCGCCGTCGCAGAGATGCAGCGACGCAGCGATATAGCGACGTTCACGCAACCGCCGCTTCAGCCCGGCAGCTTGCGAAACGAAATCGCAAAGCGGTTCCACGCATTGATCGCCGACACCAGCAGCGTCAGGTCGACCAGTTCCTCGTCGCTGAAGTGCGGGCGCACCACGTTCCACACGGCGTCGGGCACCTGCCCTTGCGACACCAGCGTCAGCGCCTCAGTCCATTCGAGCGCGGCGCGTTCGCGGTCCGTGAAGAACGGCGTCTCGCGCCACACCACTACGGTCGCGAGACGGCGCTCGGTTTCGCCGCCTTTGCGGGCATCGCTCGTGTGCATGTCGACGCAGTACGCACAGCCGTTGATTTGCGAGGCGCGCAGACGCACCAGTTCGGTCAGCGATTTTTCGAGCGCCGATTTGCCGATGCGTTCTTCGACGCCGATCAACGCCTTGATCGCGGCGGGGTTGGCTTGGTAGAAGTCGAGACGTTGTTCCATGATTCACTCCGGAGTCGGGTTGGACGCATTCCGTGATGCGATGGAGGTAGCTTAGTCGGACGACTGGATTCTAAAAATGACCGATTCTGGTTATTTTCAGGTAACCACTTGAGACCGACGCCAGCGCGCCGCGGCTACCTGCCGAGCGTCCTTACCCGCTGTAATGACATCGTTGCCGGGCCCCGGTCGATTCGGTATGGTGGTTCATCGACTATCCGGAGAGGTCCCCCATGACGCCCGCCGCAGATTCCCTTCCGCCGCCGTTGCGCACCGACGTGCTGATTGTCGGCGCCGGACCCGTCGGCCTGTTTGCGGCTTTCGAGGCGGGCGTGATCGGCCTGTCCTGCCAGATCGTCGATGCGCTCGACAAGATCGGCGGCCAGTGCACCGAACTCTATCCCGACAAGCCCATCTACGATATCCCGGCGATTGCGTCGTGCACCGCGCGCGAACTGGTCGAGCGTTTGATGGCGCAATGCAAGCCGTTCGATGCGCCGATCCATCTCGAGCAGCGGGTCGAGTCGGTCGAGCAGCGCGGCGACGGGCGCTGGACCGTGCGCACGAATCGCGGGCTCGTCTTCGACGCCGCGGCGATTCTGCTGGCGGCGGGCAACGGCGCGTTCGTGCCGCAAAAACTGGGGCTGCCCGAGGCCGTGCCGCTGGAGTCGCGTCACGTGCATTACAGCGTGCCGCGCCTCGCCGATTTCGCTGACAAGAACGTGGTGGTGGCCGGCGGCGGCGACTCGGCGCTCGACTGGGCGCTCGCCTTGCGCGAGGTCGCGCGGCGCGTGACGCTGGTGCACCGGCGCAGCGGTTTCAGCGCGGCCGATTCGAGCGTCGCGACGATGCGCCGCGCGGTGGAGGCGGGCGAGATGGACTTCATCGTCGGCGCGATCGCGGGGCTCACGGTCGAAGGCGATGCGCTCAAGTCATTGACGCTGCGGCATATCGAAGGCGAGACGCAACTCGAGGCCGACCACCTCGTCGCGCTGTACGGCCTGGTTGCCGATCTCGGCCCGATCGCGCAGTGGGGGCTGACAATTCACGGTGGGCGCATCGACGTCGATACGTCCAACTACGAAAGCTCGCGGCCGGGCATCTTCGCGGCCGGCGACCTCGCCAACTATCCGAACAAGCAGAAGCTGATTCTGTCGGGCTTTCACGAGGCGTCGCTGGCGCTGCGCAAGGCGTATGCGTACGCGTATCCCGAGAAGAAGCGCGTGCACGTGCATTCCAGCTACGACACGAAGCTGGCGGAAAAGCTCGGCGCGGCTAGCTAAGCGGGCGGGCGTCGGACTGAGGGCGCGCGTGGTTTCGCGCAGTGAGCACAGGCAACGAGAGTCTGTCGTGATCGACACGTCACGACAGACTCTTCCTTACCCGTCGACCCAGTTGATGTGATGCAGGCCTTACTTGCCCTCGGGCTGACTGGCGGCGGCCGCCGCGCTCGCGGCTTTGTCTTTTTTCTTTGCTTCATGGTGGCCGATCGCGCAGCCGGCAGCCGCGCCTGCGACGCCATGATCTCCAGCAACGTGACCGGCGACGCCGCCCACGACCGCGCCTTTGGTGCAGCCTTCGGCGTGCGCGGGGAGATGGGCGAGGGCGAGCGCCGTGGCGCAGGCGAGGGTGGTGAAGACGCGTTTCATTGGGGCTCCTGTTCGTTGTGATGAGGCGATGCCGGAGGCCGCCGGTGCGGCAACCGGTCTGGTCATCGGCACGGCAGAAGTAGCAAGCGCGGGGCCAGGCAGCCGCGCGTCCCGCCGATGCCGCGACGCGCCCGCGCGTGAGCGGCGCATACACTCGTCAGGTCAAACCTTGGGGCCGCCCGCGCGCCGTGCCCGGTGTATCCTTTGACCGGAATCCCCTATACTTTCGCGCCATGACTCAGCTTGATATGCATTCCTCCCTCGACACCAGCAAGCCTGACCGGGACCCGGCCGCAACGGCCGCCGGCCTCGATTACTGGATGCTCGTGCAGGCAATCGAGGACTACGCGATCTTCCTGCTCGATGCGACCGGGCACATCGTCAGCTGGAACGCAGGCGCGCAGAAACTGAAGGGCTACGCGGCGCAGGAGATCATCGGTCAGCATTTCTCTCGTTTCTATACCGAGGAAGCCGTGGCGCGCGGCTGGCCGGCCTACGAGCTGCAACAGGCGTCGCTGACCGGCCGCTTCGAGGACGAAGGCTGGCGGGTGCGCAAAGACGCCACCACTTTCTGGTCGAACGTCGTGATCACGGCGATCCGCAACGAGGCGGGCATCCTCACGGGCTTCGCGAAGATCACGCGCGACCTGACCGCGCAACGCGAGTACATGGAAGCGTTGCGGCAAAGCGAGGAGCGCTTCCGTCTGCTGGTCGACAACGTCAAGGACTATGCGATCTTCATGCTCGACCCGCAAGGCTTTGTGGTGAGCTGGAACACGGGCGCCGCGCGCATCAAGGGCTATACGCGCGAGGAAATCATCGGCAAGCATTTCTCGCTGTTCTATTTGCCGGAGGATGCGGCGGCGGGCAAGCCCGCGCGCGAACTGGCCCTCGCGCGGCAACTCGGTCGCGTCGAAGACGAAGGCTGGCGTGTGCGCAAGGACGGCACGACCTTCTGGGCCAACGTCAACATCACGGCGGTACACGATGAATCGAACCGCTTGCGCGGTTTCGCCAAGGTCACGCGCGATCTGACCGAGCGGCGTCAGCGCGAAGAACTGGAGCGCTCGGGCGAGCGCATGCGCGAGTTTCTCGCGACCCTCGCGCACGAATTGCGCAATCCGCTTGCCCCGGTGCGCAACGCCGTCGGCGTGATGCAACTCGAGAGCGGGCTGAGCCCCACGCTGCTGCGGGCGCGCGATCTGATCGACCGGCAGGTTACGCACCTGACGCGGCTGGTGGACGATCTGCTCGATGTCGGCCGGATCATGTCGAACAAGGTCGAACTGCGCCTTGCGCGCGTCGATCTGGGCGAACTGGTGACGCGCGCGGTCGAAGCGGCGCGGCCGTTCACCGATGCGCAGGAGCAACAGGTGGTATCGCATCTGCCGTACGAATCGGTGTCGCTGCGCGGCGACATGACGCGACTCGTGCAGGTGCTGCAAAACCTGCTGCACAACGCGTCGAAATTCTCGCCGACTGGCAGCCGTATCGACATCGAGGGCCGCGTCGAGCAGCGCATGGCAGTGCTCGAAGTGCGCGACTCGGGATGCGGCATTCCGCTCGGCTCGCTCGACAGGATCTTCGAATTGTTCGCGCAAGAAAAGGACTGCCAGAATTTGGGCGAAGGCGGGCTCGGCATCGGTCTCACGCTGTGCAAATCGCTCGTCGACATGCACGGCGGCAGCATCATCGCGAGCAGCGGCGGTCCCGGCTGCGGCAGCACATTCACGCTGAGCCTGCCGCTCGCCGCGGCGCCGTCCGACGCGCCGGCCAACGAAGCGAACGCGGCCGCGTCCGAGGTGACGCCGCTGCGGATTCTGCTGATCGACGACAACCGCGACTCCGCCGACAGTCTCGCGATGCTGCTCGAACTGAAAGGCCATGAAGTGCGCATCGCGTACGAGGGCGAGCAGGCGCTGCAGATCGCGCCTCGTTTCGTGCCCCATCTTGCCGTGATCGACATTGCGATGCCGAAGATGGATGGGTATGCGACGCTCGCGGCCTTGCGTCAAATGCCTGAGCTTGCCGGGACGATGTACGCCGCGATGACCGGCTTCGGCCATGCAAGCGATCGCGACCGGACACGCGAGGCCGGTTTTCACGCGCATCTGGTGAAGCCGGTGGAACTCGCGCTGTTCGATACGCTGCTTGCGCAGGTCGAAGCACGGCGCGGTGCCGGCTGACGGCTGGATCGTCGGCTGGGTCATCGTCTCGACGACTCGCGCCTACTGCAGTGTTGTGCGGACTTGCGCAGCGCCATCTTTCCTGTTTCCCGATTTTCCTGAAGTACAGCGATGCGGCCGGGCGTTCGGCGCCTCAGGCACGTCGCTTGCTACGTCTCTGCAAAGGCGGCGGCCGACCGGCGTCCGCGCGCAGCAGATTCAATAGTTCCAGGGAGGCAGAATGCTCGATACGCGTGACCGGAGCGCGGGTGTGCCCGGCGTCAATGCGCGGCGCTCGCCGGGGCCGGGCGCAAGCGGCGGCCGTGACTCGCATCCGACAACACAGGCGCAGTGCCGTACGCAGCCCGACCGGGAAACTGCCGCCTCGCTTGAAGAATTTCTGCACACCACGCGTTTCGATCCCAACGACCCCGCCGCGCTCGGCGATATGTTGCGCGCCCTGGTCGACGGCGGCTATGACCGCGCGCCTTGGCTGCCGTTGCCCGGGCATGGCCAGACGCTGGCGCGCTGGCGCGCGCTGGCGGCGGTGGCCGCGTGCGATCTCGGCCTCGTCAAACTGTTCGAAGGCCACACCGACGCGCTCGCGATCCTCGCCGAACTCCATGGCCCCACGCCACCGGCGGCGAGCCGCTGGGCCGTCTGGGCCTCCGAGCCGCCCGATGCACGCGTGCAGGCGGTCAATACGGCTAAAACAGGAATCCGAAGCGACGAAGGGCAGGTTCGATTGACCGGCACCAAGGCCTGGTGTTCGGGCGCGGAAAGCGTGAGCCATGCGCTCCTAACCGCGTGGCTGGATGAGGCGCCGGTGCTGGTTGCCGTCGCGATGGACCAGGCATCGATCGCGATCGATACGTCGAAGTGGCAGGCGGTCGGCATGCAGGCCACCGCGAGCGCCGACGTTTGCTTCGATGGCACGCACGCCACGCTGGTCGGCGCGCCGCATGCGTATGTGCGCCGACCAGGCTTCTGGCACGGCGGCGCAGGCATTGCAGCGTGCTGGTACGGCGCGGCGGCGCAGATCGGCCGGACGTTGCGCGACGCGAGCGCGCAGCGCGCCGATCCGCATCGCCTCGCGCACCTCGGCGCGGTCGAGGTCGCATTGCAAGCGGCGGCTGCCGTATTGCGCGAGAGCGCCGCCCATATCGATGCGAATCCCCTTGCGGATGCGCAACGTGAAGCGATGCGCGCGCGCCTCGTCGTCGAAGAAGCGGCAACCGCGGTGATGCATCACGCGACGCGCACGCTCGGCGCGGGGCCGTTGTGCCGCGATGCGCGCTTCGCGCGCGCACTCGCGGATTTGCCCGTGTTTCTGCGCCAAAGTCACGCCGAGCGTGATCTCGCGGCGCTCGGAGAACTGGTTGCCTCGGCCCATCGCGACGACGCCCCGAGGTACGGAGGAGATACGCCGTGGACACTCTGATCCCATGCCCGGAGGGTCGTTGAGATGAACTCGACGGCGCTGTACTTCGATCATCTCTACCGGCACAGCGACGACCCGTGGAATCTGCGCGAAGGCTGGTATGAACGCCGCAAGCGTTCGCTCACGCTCGCCTTGCTGCCGCGCCCACGCTATCGGAATGCGTTCGAACCCGGCTGCGCGAACGGCGAATTGACTGTCGAACTCGCGACGCGCTGCGACACGCTGCTCGCCGCCGATCTGCACGAGCGGGCCGTGGCGCTCGCGCGCGAGCGTGTGGCCGGTGCGCCGCAAGTCCGTGTCGAACAGCGCACGGTGCCGCGTGAATGGCCGACCGAAGCGGGGCCGTTCGATCTGATCGTCATCAGCGAATTCGCGTATTACCTCGATGCAGCCGAGCTGGAAACGCTGGCGGCGCGGATCGCCGCGTCGCTGACGACGGACGGCACGCTGCTCGCCTGTCACTGGCGCCGGCCCTTCGCCGAAGCGCTCGAATCCGCCGACGCCGCGCATGCGTTGTTCGATGCGCGCTGCGGCCTGTCGCGTCTCGCGCATCACGACGAAGCCGATCTGCTGATCGACGTCTGGTCGCGCGACGCGCGTTCGGTAGCGCAACGCGAGGGGCTCCTATGATCGGCGTGGTCGTTCCGGCTCATAACGAAGAGGCGTTGCTGGCGCCTTGCCTCGCGGCGCTGCTCGAAGCGTCGCGCCACGAGCACCTCGCGGGCGAGGCGGTGCGCATCGTCGTCGTGCTCGACGCGTGCAGTGATTTTTCGGGCGCGATCGCGCGGGCGTACGGCATCGAAACGCTGACGCTGAAGGCGCGCAACGTCGGCATCGCGCGTGCGAGCGGCGCCGATCTGCTGCTCGCGGACGGCGCCCGCTGGCTCGCGTTCACCGATGCCGACAGCCGCGTGTCGCCGGGCTGGCTCGTCGCGCAGCTCGCACTCGACGCGGACGCGGTGTGCGGCTCGATCGCGGTCGACGACTGGAGCGCGCATCCGCGCAGCGTGCGCGAATACTTTCGCAAGACCTATGTGGATGCCGATGGCCATCGGCACATTCATGGCGCGAATCTCGGCGTGTCGGCCGATGCTTACCGGCGCGCCGGCGGCTTTCCGCCGTTGAAATGCAGCGAAGACGTCGCGCTCGTCGACCGGTTGATTGCGATCGGCGCGCGCATCGCGTGGAGCGCCGCGCCGCGCGTGATCACGAGTGCGCGGGCCGCGGCTCGCGCGCACGGTGGTTTCGGCGATACGCTGGTGGCGTGGGCCGCCGCCGGGTAGCGCGCCCGACGCGTTCGTGCGGCGCGCCGGATTTGCTTCGGATACCAGAAGATCTAGACGGCGGCACGCCGCGAGGAGGGCGACATGATGGACGCGATTTTCATTCTGTTCGGCGAGGGCAGGAATCTCGACCCTTTGCAAATGGGCATGCGCTCGATCATCGTGTTCGTGATCGCGCTCGTGCTGATCAGGGTGTCGGGCCGACGCTCATTCGGGCAACGCTCGCCGTTCGATTCGGTCGTGGTGATCCTGCTCGGCGCGACGCTGAGCCGGGCGATCGTCGGCGCGTCGCCGTTCATCGCGACGGTGCTGGCGTCGTTCATGATCGTCGCGTGCCATCGCGTGCTGGCGTGGGCCTGCATGCGCTCGCGCAGGTTCGAGCGGTTGGTGGGCGGCGTCGAACGCGAGGTGTTCAGCAACGGCCGGTTCAACGCGCGCGAGATGGACGCCGCGTTGATATCGACCACGGATGTCGAGGAAAGCGTGCGGCAGAAAACCGGCTCACGCTCGATGGACGACGTGGCCGCGGCGATTCTCGAACGCAATGGCGAAGTGAGCGTGATCCGCAAGAGCGCGTGAAAAAACCGCTTGAGCAAAGGCGCGGCGTTCAGCCCCGGCCACCCCGTGCGATCTCTTCGCCGGCGCCGCGCGGCATGCGCAGCGTGACCGGAATGGATGCGAACGAGCACAGGCCGACCACGAGGAACGCGGGCCAGAAATCCGACCACATGATGCTCGGATGGCCATGCAGCATCCGTGACAACTGCAGCACGATGCCGCCCACCGTTACGCCGAGGCCAAGCGACATCTGCTGCACGACGCTGCCGAGACTCGTCGCGCGCCCCACGTCGCGGCTGGCGATCTCCGCATAGGTCAGCGAATTCAGACTCGTGAACTGCAGCGCGGGGAAGAAGCCGCCGAGCAACACGACGACCCAGATGATCCATGTCGGCGTGCTCGGGAAAAATAGCCCGCATGCCGCGATCGAGAGTCCCGACAGCGCGGCGTTGACCACCAGCACCGAACGGAAGCCGAAGCGGCGCAGCACGCCAGAGGCGACCGTGCGCATGAACATGCCGCCGAACGCGGACGCGCAGGTAATCAGGCCGGATTGGAATGCGCTCATGCCGTGGCCCTCCTGCAGCATCAGCGGCAACAAAAACGGCAGGGCGCCCAGACCGATACGAAACAGTGAGCCGCCCAGTACGCTCGCCTGGAACGTCGGCACCTTGAAAAAGCGCAGGTCCAGCAGCGGGAGTTTGACGCGCTGCGCGTAGGCGACGTAGATCACGAGCAGCACGGCGCCGATTGCGCACATGCCGAACGCGTCGGCGTTGGCAATCAGTTCGCCGCCCACCAATGACAGGCCGAGCAGAAGCAGCACCGCGCCCGCGGCGGACAAAAGAAACCCGATCCAGTCGAGCGGACCCGGGTGCGGCTCGCGCGTGTTGGCGATGTACTTGTTGGTGAGATAGATGCCGAGCATGCCGATCGGCACATTGATGAAGAAGATCAGGCGCCAGTGCAGATAAGTGGTGATGAAGCCCCCGAGCAGCGGGCCGGCCGCCGGGCCGAGCATCGCGGGTACGCTCAGATAGTTCATCGCGCGGATGAAGTCGGTTTTGTGGACGACGCGGAAGATGATGATCCGCCCGACCGGCACCATCATGGCGCCGCCGACTCCCTGCACGAAGCGCGCGAGCGTAAAGGTGGCGAGCGAATTCGACGCCGCGCACAGCAGCGAGCCGGTGACGAAGATGCCGATCGCGGTACGAAAGATCGTGCGTGCGCCGAACCGGTCGGCCAGCCAGCCGCACACGGGGATGAACACGCCAAGTCCGAGCACGTAGCTCGTCACGGCGATTTTCAGCGTGACCGGATCGCGCCCGAAGTCGCGCGCCATGGCCGGGAGCGCCGTGACGATCACGTTGGCATCGACGCTTTCCATGAACATCGCACACGCGACGATAAGGGGCGCAATCGGAGCTTTTTCGGCGACGGTCATGAAGACGGCTGCGGCGGACGGTCGCAGGCAAAGGGGTCATTATTGCATCCGTTTGGTGCGGATGGTTAATAGTCGGACTATTGATGGCGCCCTTTTACCCTTTCGGGCCCGGCAGGTGTCAGCGTGGCGCGACAGCGGTGCGGCATTTTTAAAGTTGTTGCAGTGCGGCAGAACAGCGGTATAATCGGGTTGTTACCTAGGTATAAACCCTATACAGGAGTCCGCCATGAACACCGCTTCCAACGCCGTCGCCCGTACTACCCCCGCTGCCACCACGCTGTTCGGCAAACTGCGCGCGCTGGCGCTGCATGCGCTGAACCTGCATCTGCAAAACTGCGCAGTGATGGCAGAAGCTTACCGCCGCCCGCTGTAAGAATGGCGCTGCGCGCCGCCCTTGCCAGGACGGCCGGGCGGGCGCGAGAGAGCGCTGATCTGACGAATACGCGGAAAGCGCGTTTTCAGGTCGTTTGAGGCGACGCTCAGCCGTCGCTCATCGTAGCCGCCCGCTTGGGATAGCGGGCGTTGCGTTATCTGGGCCGGACATAGCCACGGACCTAGGCCTAAAGGGCTCGATGCGCAGTTCGCTCGGGCCGTGTGGCACTTGCAGCGCGCAGCCAGCCGCGTGCAGGTGCGTTTTATTCGTCGGCGCTGCTGTTCGACACCGCCGCCCGCTTCCTGGTCGCTCGCGTCGACGGGCTGCACATCAGCAGCACCATCGACACCAGTCCGAGCAGATACATCCCGGCCATTGCCCAATCCTGTTCCGCCATCATCGTTCTCCTTCAACTACAGAAGCTCACCCGGCAAAACTGCTGCATTTCGCCGCGCCATTGCTTGCGGTTACGGCACGGCGAGAAAAAAGCTGGATGCTGCAAACCGCTGTTTGAAAACCGTTCTGGCAAAAACAGGAGGGACGCGGGGGAATTACCCTAATAGGGCAGGGTTAACGTTTAACGGCCACACCCCCTGTGCGCAAGGGGCTCGCGGGCAAGGCCGAACCGCTCGGAAGATATTCCCGCTTATTTCGTTCGATCGAATTAAATGCCGGCGAAAAGAGCCCGCGCTGTCAACCTTTTGCACACTTTGCCGTTATCCCTTTGTAATCGCCTGATCCGGCGACGCAGCGATGGACGACCCGTCGTTGCGAAAGCTCCACGCAAGGCCCCCCGCATCGACCATGTTCCATCGACATAACAATAGATTCGACCGGCCACGCGCAATGTTCGAACGCATCTCGAAGACGCTTGGCAACCGGGGAATTCTCTCGCCCGTACTCACCCTCGTGATTGGCGGATTGCTGCTGGTGGTTTTGCAGCACCTGTCGCAAGCGGTCGACTATCGCTCGGTGATGCGTCAGTTGCGTGAACTCGCGCCCGGCGAGTGGACTGCCGCGCTCGGCGCCACCGCGCTCAGCTACATGGCGCTGGTTGGGCGCGACGCCGTCGGCCTGCGCTATCTTGGCGCGACGGTGCCGCGCGTGGCGCTGTGGATCGGCGCGACGGCAGGCTCGGCGCTCGGCAACGCGACTGGCTTCGGCGCGTTGACGGGCGGCGCCGTCCGCGCGCGCGTGTATGGCGTCGCGAACATCACGCCCGTGCAGATCGGCCGCATGACGGTGTTTACGAGCGTGTCGCTCGCGCTCGCGCTGGTGCTGATGACGGCGCTCGGGATGGTCGGCATGGCTGGACAACTCGCGCCGATGCTGCACGTCACGCCCCTCACGCTGCGCTGGATCGGCGTGGCGCTGCTGTTCGCGCTCACGCTCGTGGCTGCCGCCTGCCGTCGCGACACCCGGCCGGTACGCACGCGCTGGCAATGGCTCTCGTTCGATATTCCGGCGCGCCGCGATCTGCTCGCGCAAGTGGCCCTCGCGGTCCTCGACGTGGTGGCCGCGGGCCTTGCTTTGTGGGCGCTGCTGCCCCACGCGGACGTGAGCTTCGTCACCTTCATCACGGTCTATGCCGCTGCGATGCTGCTCGGCATGATTGGCCACACGCCCGGCGGCGTAGGCGTATTCGAAGCGGCCATGGTGTTCACGCTGAGCGGCAGCGTGCAAACGCATCAGATGGTGGCGGCGCTCCTCGCTTATCGCGCGATTTATTTCGGTGTCCCGTTGATCGTCTCGGCGGCGTTACTCGCGGGCTTCGAAGGCCGCGCGCTGAAAGGGCGCTTGCCGTTTCTCGACGCGGCGCGCGCATCGAAACTCGCGCCGCTGTTTCTGAGTCTCGTGACGTTCGTGGTCGGCGGGATGCTGGTGATATCCAGCGCGACGCCCGCGTTCTGGCAGCGCATTCACATCCTGCGCGACATGGTGCCCTTGTGGGTGCTCGAAAGCTCGCAGATGCTGTGCAGCGTGTTGGGCGTGCTGCTGCTGTTCGTCGCGCGCGGCTTGTTGCGCCGTCTGGACGCCGCGTGGTGGATGACGCTGCTGCTCGCGGTGCTGAGCCTCGCGCTGTCGCTGACCAAGGGGCTCGCATTCGTCGAGGCGAGCGTGCTCGGCATGCTGATCGTGCTGCTGCTGTCGACGCGCCGGCGTTTCAACCGTCATTCATCGCTGTTCGCCGAGCGCTTCACGGCAGGCTGGCTGGTGTCGGTTGCGATGGTGCTGATGCTCGCCACGTGGGTGATGCTGTTTGCCTTTCGCGACGTGCCGTACACGCGCGACCTGTGGTGGCAATTCGCCTTCGACGACCGCGCGCCGCGCGCGCTGCGCGCGACGCTGGCTGCAAGCCTGTTCGCCGCGACCTTTTCTTTCTGGCAACTCCTGCGTCCGGCGCCGGGCCGCTTCGTCAAGCCGGCGCCGGAGGATCTGCATGACGCGGCGCGCATCGTGCGCGCGCAGGAACGCAGCGACGCCGGTCTCGCGCTGATGGGCGACAAGAGCTTTCTCTTTTCGGAGTCGCGCGAGGCGTTTCTGATGTACGCGAAATACGGCCGTACGTGGGCCGCGCTGCATGATCCGGTGGGGCCGCGCGAGGAATGGGCCGGCCTCATCAGCAAGTTTGTCGCGCTCGCGCATGCGCACGGCGGCCGCGCGGCGTTCTACCAGGTCCGCGCCAACGCGTTGCCGCTCTATCTCGACGCCGGCCTCACGCTGATGAAGCTCGGTGAAGAAGCGCACGTCGTGCTCGACGATTTCGATCTGAAGGGCTCGCATCGCGCGCATCTGCGCTATGCGCTCAAACGTGGCGAGCGCGACGGCTTCGCCGTCGAAGTGATCGATCAGCCGAACGTACCGGCGTCGCTTGAAACGTTGCGCGGCATTTCCGATGGCTGGCTCGGCAGCCGCGACGCGCGCGAGAAAAGCTTCTCGGTGGCCGCATTCAACGATGCGTATCTCGCCGCGCAATCGGTGATGCTGGTGCGCCAGAACGGCGAGCCCGTCGCGTTCGTCACGTTCATGACCACGGATCTGAACACCGAAGCGACCGTCGGCGTGATGCGGCACGTGCAGAGCGCGTCGCCGTACGCGATGGAATACCTTTTCACGCAACTGGCGCTGCATTTGAAGCAGGCGGGTTTCCGCTCGCTCAGTCTCGGCATTGCGCCGCTCTCCGGCATGCAACCGACGCCGCTCGCGTCGCGCTGGCATCGGCTGGCTGGCATCGTTTGGCGCTTCGGCGGCCGCTTCTATAACTTCCGCGGACTGCGTGCTTTCAAGAGCAAGTTCCAGCCGCATTGGGAGCCGCGCTATCTCGCGGCGTCGGGTTCGATGGGCGTGGTCTTCACGCTCGCGGACCTGTCATTGCTGGCAGGAGGCCGGCGTTCATGACTGTGCATTCGATTTTCAAGCTCGCCGTCGCGGCGAGCCTCGTGACCTGCGGCGCGCTCGCACAAGCAGCGACCACCACGGTGCCCGGCGGCCGTTACGGCGACGTCACCGTGACGCAGCCAGAGGGCCCGTTGCGCGGTTTCGTGGTGTTGTACTCGCAAGCCGCCGGCTGGAGCGCGGCGGACCAGCAAAGCGCCGATGCGCTCGCGAAAGCGGGGGCATTGACCGTTGGCGTGGACACCGCGCGTTACGCGGCGAACCTGGACGCGAAGAAGGAAACCTGCCATCAACTCGTGGGCGACGCCGAAGCGCTGAGCCACCAGCTCGAACGGCAATCGCAGTCGAGCCACTATTTCGCGCCGATCGTCGCGGGCACGGGCCAGGGCGCGACGCTCGCGATGCACGTGCTCGAACAGGCGCCGTCGAATACGATTGCCGGCGCGGTCTCGGTGGATGCCGGGCGCACGCTCGATGCGCGCTTTAACCCATGCCCGCCGGACCCGACGGTGATCCGCGACAAGCTGCCGGGCTTCGTTGAAAAGGCGAGCACGGGCAACGCCGATCGCGCGCGTCTCGTCGCGTTGCTCACACCGCATCTGCAGGCAGTGTCGACGAGCGATGACGACGTCTCCGATCTGCCGCTGATCGAATTACCGGCCGCGCATCCGAACGGCCTGATGGCGATCGTCATTTCCGGTGACGGCGGCTGGCGCGATCTCGACAAGACCATCGCGCAAGCGTTGCAAAAGGACGGTGTCTCGGTGATCGGTTGGGACAGCCTGCGCTACTTCTGGAGCGAGAAGCCGCCCGCGCAGACGAGCCGCGATCTCGCGCGCGTGATGCAGACCTACGGTGCGCGCTGGAACGCGCAGCACATCGCGCTGGTCGGCTATTCGTTCGGCGCGGACGTGATGCCGTTCGCGTACAACCGTTTGCCGCAAGCGCAGCGTGCGAAAGTGTCGTTGATCGCGTTGCTCGGCTTTGCGCCCGACGCCGATTTTCAGATCCGCGTGGGCGGTTGGCTCGGCATGCCTGCGAGCGATAAGGCCTTGAAGGTGCGGCCGGAATTGACGAAAGTGCCGCCTGCGATCGTGCAGTGCTTCTATGGTGCGGACGAGGAAGATACGCTGTGTCCGGCGCTCGACAAGACCGGCATAGAGGTGATTCGCACGTCGGGCGATCATCATTTCGGCGGCAACTATAACGCGCTGGAGAGACATATTCTCGACGCCTTCAAGAAGCAGAGCGGTGTGCGTGATTGACTGCCGCGTGACGTGACGTGGTCTCGCGGCGTGTGCGCAGTGCGCGAGTCCGCGAACGAGCCTCATCCTGCCGTGCTGCACGTCGAAGCTTGCTCGTCTCACTTGACGCAGTGGCATCAATAGCGAGTCGTCCATGCGCATTTGCGCGAGATGGGGAACGTCGTTCGGCGTTTCGTAGAGGATAGTTCACAACGCGCCGCGTCCTGACCTAGGGTTGACAAAGCCCGCCAACTCAACGAACATCGACCACATGAACTGCCTCGACATCCGTATTGCGCTGATTATTAGCATCATTCATCGAATGGTGGGTTAGCGCGCGTCCAGTAGCAGTGACACATTAACCCGCCCCAGAGGCGGGTTTTTTTATGTCCGCTTGCTGCCTGCCTCCTGGTGAACGCTTTGCTGATTCGTCTTTGCCTCACAGGAGCTTGCCTTGCCGTTACTCGAACTCGAACATGCGACCGAAACCGCCAGCAGCGTCGCGCTTCGCCATGACTACCTCAAGAAGACCCTGACCGCACGCGTCTACGACGTGGCCCGCGAAACCGAACTGGAACGCGCGCCGAATCTGTCGGCGCGGCTGCGCAATCCGGTGTATCTGAAGCGTGAGGACAACCAGCCGGTGTTCTCGTTCAAGCTGCGCGGCGCGTACAACAAGATGGCGCATCTTCCGGCCGAAGCGCTGGCG
>NZ_CADIKI010000025.1 GCF_902859935.1 Paraburkholderia fynbosensis | reverse complement strand
GGCAGTCAGTTCGGCCTGGGTCGGCAGCTTTTCGTGGACCAGCAGATAGGCGATCTCTTCGAATTCGCACGCGCTCGCGATGTCGAGAATGTCGTAGCCGCGATAATGCAGATCGTTGCCGGTCTTGCCGACGGTGCACAGCGCCGTGTTACCCGCGGTCACGCCGGACAGCGCCACGGATTTCTTTGGTTTGAAGCCGCTTTGGGGTTCGTTGCTGCCTTGTGCACCAGCGGCTTGCGTCGTCTCGCTCATCTCCCGCGTTCTCCTGTTTGCCTGCTCGTAGCTGCTGCCTGAACCTTGCCACTCACGGTGTGGACTGTCCGTTAGCGCCCACTTCCGCGAACAGCGGCGCCGTGTCCTGCGGCACGGCGCGGCCCGTGGATTGCGCGCGGCGCAGCACCGACCAGTAATAGCGGTAGCTCGCGCGGTCGTGCAGCGTGTCGTGATGGCGCGTCGGGCCCCACTGCGCGGACTGCGCGGCCAGCAGGATCTCGGTAGCTGTGGCGATCTCCTCGTCGCGCGGCGCAAACGCGGCGACGATCGCCTCGATCTGCGCCGGGTGGATGCTCCACATCCGCGTGTAGCCGAACTCGTTGCGGGCCCGTGCGGCGTCGTTGGCGACCACGCTCATGTCGCGCACTTCCGTGCTGACATTGTGCGACGGCACTTTGCCATGCGCATGGCAGGCGGCCGAGATTTCCAGCTTCGCGCGGCGCACCAGCGGATGATCGAACTGGCCCGGCGAGCGCATGGCGGTGTCGGGAATTGCGCCGTCGTGTGCGGAGACGAAATCCATCAGGCCAAAGCTCAGGGCTTCGACGCCCGGCAACGCGGCCAGATCGAACACGCGGGTGAGCGCGCCGTGGGTTTCGACCAGCAGTTGCACCGGTACCGGCTGCGCGATGCCGAGCTCGCGCCGCGTTGCCTCGATGAACGCGACCATTTCGGCGGCATCGGGCACGCTGCGGATTTTCGGCAGGGTGATGTAAGCGGGTGCTCGCTTCGCGGCGCGGAGGATGAGGCGGACGTCGTCCCGCCAATGCGCGTGAGCGAAGTCGTGAATCCGCACGCCGACGCGGCCGAAGCGGTCATGTTCGCTACCCAGCAGCGACGCGACCAGCTCCGCGTGTTCCGCTTCGCGGCCGACTTGCGCGCCGTCTTCGCAATCGAGCGTGATATCGAACACCGGCCCCAGTTGCTGCTGCAACGCGAGCGATTTCCGCATCAGTTTTTCACTGCCGGCGTAGTGGTCGCAGGCAGGCAGCACGGCGGGCGGCACTTCGCCGTCAAACAGCACTTCGGCGGGTGTGAGGGCGCGCATCTTCGGCGTCAGGGCGTGGGTGGTGATTGGAGAAAATCCGATTCGGACGGGTTCTGCCCGACCACGGTGACGTGGTGGCAAAACGCGTTCGAATCAGCTGCGAAACGCTGCGTTCGCACGAAAAAAACCGGAACCCGCCGCGGTAACGCTTCGGAGTTCCGGTTCATCGGCACGGAGTGCTTAGCCGAGCAAATGCTGAACGCCTTCGCGCTCTTCCAGCAGCTCCTGCAGCGTGCCGTCCATCTTTTCACGCGAGAACGCGTCGATTTCCAGACCTTCCACGCGCTTGTACTCGCCGTTTTCGCACGTTACCGGCACACCGTAGATGATGTCTTCCGGAATGCCATACGAGCCATCCGACGGGATGCCCATCGTGACCCATTTGCCGTTCGTGCCGAGGACCCAGTCACGCACGTGGTCGATTGCAGCGTTAGCTGCCGACGCCGCCGACGACAGGCCGCGCGCTTCGATGATCGCCGCGCCGCGCTTGCCGACGGTCGGGATGAACGTGTTGCGGTTCCATTCTTCGTCGTTGATCAGCTTGGTCAGGTCCTGACCTTCAGCCGTTGCAACGCGGAAGTCCGGGTACATGGTCGGCGAGTGGTTGCCCCACACAGCCAGCTTTTCGATCGACGCGACCGGCTTGCCCGACTTGGCCGCCAGTTGCGACAGCGCACGGTTGTGGTCCAGACGCAGCATCGCGGTGAAGTTCTTCTTCGGCAGATCCGGCGCCGACTTCATAGCGATGTACGCGTTCGTGTTGGCCGGGTTGCCGACCACCAGCACCTTCACGTCGCGGCTCGCGACATCGTTCAGCGCTTTGCCCTGAACCGTGAAGATTTCGGCGTTGGCCGACAGCAGATCCTTACGCTCCATGCCCTTCGAGCGCGGACGTGCGCCGACCAGCAGGGCGACGTCTGCATCCTTGAATGCAACCTTCGGGTCGTCGGTGATCACGACGCCCGACAGCAGCGGGAATGCGCAATCATCCAGTTCCATCACGACGCCTTTGACGGCGCCTTGCGCTTGCGGCAGGTCGAGCAGCTGCAGGATGACCGGTTGATCCTTGCCGAGCAGGTCGCCATTGGCGATGCGGAACAGCAGGGAGTAAGCGATTTGACCTGCGGCGCCGGTGACGGCAACGCGCTTTGCGGGCTTAGCCATTGAGAAATCTCCAGGACGATGCGTTAGACGCTAGGGAAAACGCCATTCTATATGCGCGTTCAGCGAAGCGTTATGAAACACGGCGGAATTCACTGTTCGCGTGCGGCCTCTAGATCTGCCGAGACCGGGCGGCGTGCTGCGGCAAGACCGCCGTGCCGGAAACCTGTTCTACCGAGCTACGGGACGCTCTCCTCGGGCGCTTCGCGCCAGGCCCCCGGAAGGGCAGAAAAGCCTTGGGACGGCCCGGCATTTTCCTGAGAGAGCGGGACTGGAACAGCGAGGCGCCGGGTAGCCGCTGCACGGTGCGGGCTCCTGCAAACAGCGCGTTTCGGCAAGCGTCGGACCAACGGATGGCGGCGAATCGAAACCTGAACTGCGAGGGAACAGCATAGTGCAGAGTGGTGGCCGGCGCGTTGCGGCGCTGCCTGAAAACAGCCGCCGAAAATCCCGCAAACCCTTGCTCGACAAGGAGTGTAGGAGCCGTGAAGCACAAAGTCAACATTATCTTATGTCTTATATAAGACACATCTATTGCGGGGAAAACCCTAGACGCGCCCCAGCCCTTTATGATGAAATGCGCGGATGAATTCGAACCCGGCGAACACCACGAACCCGAACGGCCAAGGGGCCGCAGGCGAGGGTGTATCTGCTGCCGCTCCCGCTGCGTCGCCCACTTTCAGTCCCTTGTATCAGCAGATCAAGGGGTTGATTACGCAGAGCCTCGAAAGCGGTGAGTGGAAGCCCGGCGAGATCATTCCTAGTGAAGTCGAATTGGCGGCAAGATACAAGGTCAGCCAGGGAACGGTGCGCAAAGCGATTGACGAGCTTGCCGCCGACAATCTGCTGGTGCGCCGCCAGGGCAAGGGCACGTTTGTTGCAACGCACAACGAGGACCGCGCCCAGTTCCGCTTCCTGAGGCTATTGGCCGACGACGGCGCGGAACACCCGCACGTGAGCCGCCTGCTCGAGTGCCGACGCTTGCGGGCATCGGCGGAGATCGCCCGGCAGCTCGATCTGAAGCCGGCCGATCCGGTCGTGCTGATCAAGCGTTTGCTGCAGTTCGACGGGGAAGTCACCGTGCTCGACGAGATCTGGCTGCCCGGCGCCGTGTTCCGCGGGCTCACGCTCGAACGGCTGTCGGAATACAAGGGCCCCCTTTACGCGATGTTCGAGACGGAGTTCGGCACCCGCATGATCCGCGCGACGGAGAAGATCCGCGCGGTGGCGGCGGAGCCATCGGTGGCCGATCTGCTGCACGTGCCCGCGGGTTTTCCGCTGCTGTCGGTCGAGCGCGTCTCCTTTACGTACGGAGACCGGCCGGTCGAAGTCCGGCGAGGTTGGTATGTCACAACCGGGTATTACTATCAGAACGATCTGAGCTGAATCGGGCTGAATCCAGGCGCGGCGTCCCACACGCGCGCCTGTTTGACGGCGCTTTATCGCGCGTGCTGTAACGGACCTGTCGTGGTTTTCGCTGCAGCGCGATATAAAAAGGCGCTAAAATTGCGGATTAGTGTGACTACATAGTAGGGGTCTAGCATGGCTGAAGCGGTAAAAAAACCGAGGCCGGAATTCCGGAACATCGGTATTGGGCAAATATTGACGGCATACCGTCTCCCGCTAGCGGGACGTGTGTCGATTCTGCACCGTGTGAGCGGTGGTCTGCTGTTTGTTTTTCTTCCGTTCCTGCTGTACCTCTTTGATCAGAGCCTGACTTCCGAATTGAGTTTCGAAGTCTTCAAAGGTTTCCTCTCCAACATCATCGTCAAGCTCATCACGCTGGTTCTCGCGTGGGCTTTCCTGTTTCACTTCTGCGCCGGCGTTCGCCACCTCGTGATGGACACCAACCACAATGCGGTGACGAAGGAAAAAGGCAAGTCGACCTCTATCGTGGTCCTCGTTGTATCGTCGCTGCTCACCATTGCATTCGCGGCAAAACTGTTCGGAGCATTCTAAAAAATGTCAGCTAATAACCGAATCGGTTCGAAGCGTCTCGTCGTCGGCGCGCATTACGGCCTGCGCGACTGGCTCGCGCAGCGCATCACCGCCGCCGTGATGGCGATCTACACGGTGATCCTGCTCGTGTGGTTCTTCGCAGGTCGCAACTTCTCGTATGACGGCTGGGCGTCGATCTTCGCGACGCAATGGATGAAGCTCGCCACGTTCGTCACGCTGCTGTCGCTGTTCTATCACGCGTGGGTTGGTATCCGCGACATCTGGATGGACTACGTGAAGCCCGTTGGCGTGCGCCTGACGCTTCAGGCGCTGACGATCGTCTGGCTGCTCGCATGTGCGGGCTACGCTGCGCAGATTCTCTGGAGAGTGTAAAAGAATGGCTGCAATCAAGAATTCTCTGCCGCGTCGCAAGTTTGACGTGGTCATCGTCGGCGCAGGCGGCTCGGGGATGCGCGCTTCGCTGCAACTCGCGCGCGCCGGTCTGTCGGTCTGCGTGTTGTCCAAGGTGTTCCCGACGCGTTCGCACACGGTCGCCGCTCAAGGCGGCATCGGCGCTTCGCTGGGCAACATGAGCGAAGACAACTGGCACTATCACTTCTACGACACGATCAAGGGCTCCGACTGGCTCGGCGACCAGGACGCGATCGAGTTCATGTGCCGCGAAGCACCGAACGCAGTCTACGAACTCGAACACTTCGGCATGCCGTTCGACCGTAACGCCGACGGCACGATCTATCAGCGCCCGTTCGGCGGCCACACCGCGAACTACGGCGAAAAGCCGGTGCAACGCGCTTGCGCGGCGGCTGACCGTACCGGTCACGCATTGCTGCACACGCTGTATCAGCAGAACGTCGCGGCCAAGACGCAATTCTTCGTCGAATGGATGGCGCTGGACCTGATCCGCGACGCCGACGGCGACGTGCTCGGCGTGACCGCGCTGGAAATGGAAACCGGCGACGTCTACATCCTCGAAGGCAAGACCACGCTGTTCGCCACGGGCGGCGCGGGCCGGATCTTCGCGGCATCCACGAATGCGTTCATCAACACCGGTGACGGCCTGGGCATGGCCGCGCGTTCGGGCATCGCACTGCAAGACATGGAGTTCTGGCAATTCCATCCGACCGGCGTGGCCGGCGCGGGCGTGTTGATTACCGAAGGTGTGCGTGGCGAAGGCGGCATTCTGCGCAATTCGAACGGCGAGCGTTTCATGGAACGCTACGCGCCTACCTTGAAGGATCTGGCGCCGCGCGACTTCGTTTCGCGTTCGATGGACCAGGAAATCAAGGAAGGCCGCGGCGTGGGTCCGAACAAGGATCACGTGCTGCTCGACCTGTCGCACATCGGCGCCGAGACGATCATGAAGCGTCTGCCGTCGATCCGCGAAATCGCGATGAAGTTCGCGAACGTCGATTGCATTAAAGAGCCGATTCCGGTTGTGCCGACCATCCACTATCAGATGGGCGGCATCCCGACGAACATCAACGGTCAGGTCGTCGGTACGGCGAAGGGCCATGAAGAAATCGTCAACGGTTTCTACGCTGTGGGCGAATGCTCGTGCGTGTCGGTGCACGGTGCGAACCGTCTGGGCACGAACTCGCTGCTCGACCTCGTGGTGTTCGGCCGCGCGGCCGGCAACCACATCGTCAAGCACGTGAACGACATGAAGGAGCACAAGCCCCTGCCGGCCGACGCTGCCGACTTCGCGCTGTCGCGTCTGGACAAGCTCGACCGGTCGTCGTCGGGCGAGTACGCGCAAGCGGTCGCGAACGACATCCGCGGCACGATGCAGGCGCACGCCGGCGTGTTCCGTACGTCGGCGCTGCTGGCTGAAGGCGTCGAGCGCATCCGCGAAGTGGCTGAACGTGTCGACAACATCCATCTGAAGGACAAGTCGAAGGTGTTCAACACGGCCCGCATCGAAGCGCTGGAAGTGGCGAACCTGATCGAAGTGGCACGCGCCACGATGGTCTCCGCCGAAGCGCGCAAGGAAAGCCGTGGCGCGCACGCGCAGAACGACTTCGAACATC
This sequence comes from Paraburkholderia fynbosensis, assembly GCF_902859935.1. Taxonomy (GTDB): domain Bacteria; phylum Pseudomonadota; class Gammaproteobacteria; order Burkholderiales; family Burkholderiaceae; genus Paraburkholderia; species Paraburkholderia fynbosensis. Next base: position 137,863 of record NZ_CADIKI010000025.1, on the reverse strand, counting down.
GTGACGACGAAAACTGGCTGCGCCATACGCTGTGGTTCAGCGAAGGCGATCGCCTCGACTACAAGCCGGTTCATATGCAACCGCTGACCGTCGAATCGGTGCCGCCGAAAGCGCGTACCTTCTAAGGCACAAGTCAAAGGAATTCAGAAATGGCAAAGCGTACATTTGAAATTTACCGCTACGACCCGGACAAGGACGCAGCGCCGCGCATGCAAACGTACGAGATCGAAATCGACTCGCACGAACGCATGCTGCTCGATGCACTGCTCAAGCTGAAAGCAATGGACGAGACGTTGTCGTTCCGCCGTTCGTGCCGCGAGGGCGTGTGCGGTTCGGACGCGATGAACATCAACGGCAAGAACGGTCTCGCCTGCCTGCAGAACATGAACGACCTGCCGCAAAAGATCGTGCTGCGTCCGCTGCCGGGCCTGCCGGTCGTGCGCGACCTGATCTGCGATTTCACGCAGTTCTTCAACCAGTATCACTCGATCAAGCCGTACCTGATCAACGATACGCCGCCGCCGGAAAAGGAACGTCTGCAGTCGCCGGAAGAACGCGACGAGCTCGACGGCCTCTACGAATGTATTCTGTGCGCTAGCTGCTCGACCTCGTGCCCGAGCTTCTGGTGGAATCCGGACAAGTTCGTCGGCCCGGCCGGTCTGTTGCAAGCCTATCGTTTCATTGCGGACAGCCGTGACGAAGCGACGGGTGAACGCCTCGACAACCTGGAAGATCCGTACCGTCTGTTCCGTTGCCATACCATCATGAATTGCGTCGACGTTTGCCCGAAGGGCCTGAACCCGACCAAGGCGATTGGCAAGATCAAGGAATTGATGGTTCGCCGCGCTGTCTGAGATGGACGAAACATCGCATCAGTCCGACCCTCTCCGCCGCGCGCGCCTTCGCTGGCGCGCGCGGCGGGGCCTGCTGGAAAACGATCTGATCTTCGAACGTTTTTTCGGCCGATACGAGCATGACCTCAGCGATGCCGACGTGGGCGCTCTCACGCGTCTGCTCGAACTGAGCGATAACGACCTGATGGACTTGCTGCTCGTGCGCAAGGAACCGGAAGGCGAGCTTGCCGACCCGGATGTGATCCGGGTGCTGGATCTGCTGCGCAACGCTTGAGTGCCGCCAGTGCGCGGCGAGTCCGTTGTCCAGGCGTGCGATTATCGAAACCCTGTATCCATACTTCGATTGAGGATGTGCTATGACCCCGTCAGATGTTAAAGCCACGCTATCGTTCAGCGACAATTCGCCGAGCGTTGAAATGCCGATTTACAAGGGCACGCTAGGTCCGGACGTAATCGACATTCGCAAACTGTACGGCCAGACCGGCAAGTTCACGTACGACCCGGGCTTCATGTCGACGGCGGCGTGCAATTCGGCGATCACCTACATCGACGGCGACAAGGGCGAGTTGCTGTACCGCGGCTACCCGATCGACAACCTCGCGGAAAACGCCGACTTCCTCGAAAGCTGCTATCTGCTGCTCAAGGGCGAACTGCCGAACGCGCAGCAGAAGGCCGAATTCGTGAAGACGGTCACGAACCACACAATGGTGCATGAGCAGATGCACTTCTTCTTCCGTGGTTTCCGTCGCGACGCGCACCCGATGGCGATTCTGGTCGCCGCAGTCGGCGCATTGTCGGCGTTCTATCACGACTCGCTCGACATCAACAATCCGCGTCACCGTGAAGTGTCGGCGATCCGCATGATCGCAAAGCTGCCGACTCTCGTCGCGATGGCGTACAAGTACAGCATCGGCCAGCCGTTTGCGTACCCGAAGAACAACCTGTCGTACAGCGCGAACTTCATGCACATGATGTTCTCGAACCCGTGCGAAGACTACCAGGTCAACGACGTGCTGGTGCGCGCGCTCGACCGTATCCTGATCCTGCACGCGGACCACGAGCAGAACGCGTCGACCTCGACCGTGCGTCTCGCCGGTTCGTCGGGTGCGAATCCGTTCGCGTGTATCGCGGCGGGCATCGCGTGTCTGTGGGGCCCGGCGCACGGCGGCGCGAACGAAGCCGCGCTGAACATGCTGGAAGAAATCGGCTCGGTCGACAACATTCCTGAGTTCATCAAGCAGGTGAAGGACAAGAACTCGGGCGTGAAGCTGATGGGCTTCGGTCACCGCGTCTACAAGAACTACGACCCGCGTGCGAAGCTGATGCGCGAAACCTGCCACGAAGTGCTGGAAGAACTGGGCCTGCACGACGACCCGCTGTTCAAGCTCGCCATGGCACTGGAAAAGATCGCTCTGGAAGACGAATACTTCGTGTCGCGCAAGCTGTACCCGAACGTCGACTTCTACTCGGGCATCGTGCAACGCGCGCTGGGCATCCCGACGTCGATGTTCACGTGTATCTTCGCGATGGCGCGTACGGTCGGCTGGATTGCGCAGTGGAACGAAATGATCGCTGATCCGGAACAGAAGATTGGCCGTCCGCGTCAGCTGTTCATCGGCGACACGCAACGTGAAGCGAAGCCGATCGCGCAACGTTGACCGGTTTTGAATCTGCCTGGCTCGTAACGTTTGATTGATTGGTTACGAGTGAGCGCGGAGTCTGCTGAAGGAAAAAACGCCCCAACGGGTTCGCCGTTGGGGCGTTTTGTTTTTGAGCCGGGTAACGTGGATACAGGTATCGGAACTACCACCCAACTCACTGTTTTTTATCGGTTTTTCCGCTGATTGAACGGCCCACGGCGGGCGCTGCGTGGCATAATCGACTGACACGGTCAGCCCGCAGTCATTACTACCACGCATACCATGGCACAGACTCTCTACGACAAATTGTGGAACACGCACGTGATCCACACGGAAGAAGACGGCACGACGATCCTTTATATCGACCGTCATCTGCTGCACGAAGTGACCAGCCCGCAGGCGTTCGAGGGCCTGAAGCTGGCTGAACGTCCGGTGTGGCGCATCAGCGCGAACCTGGCGGTTTCGGACCACAACGTGCCGACCACGGACCGCAGCCACGGCATCGCCGACCCGGTCTCCAGGCTGCAAGTCGACACGCTCGATGCGAATTGCGACGCCTATGGCATCACGCAGTTCAAGATGAACGACATGCGTCAGGGCATCGTGCACATCATCGGGCCGGAGCAGGGCGCTACGCTGCCGGGCATGACGATCGTCTGCGGCGACTCGCACACGTCCACGCACGGCGCGTTCGGCGCGCTGGCGCATGGCATCGGCACGTCGGAAGTGGAGCACGTGCTGGCCACGCAAACGCTCTTGCAGAAAAAGAGCAAGAACATGCTGGTGAAGGTCGACGGCCCGCTGCCGCGTGGCTGCACCGCGAAAGACATCGTGCTGGCGATCATCGGCAAGATCGGCACGGCGGGCGGCACCGGCTACGCGATCGAATTTGGCGGTTCGACGATTCGCGCGCTGTCGATGGAAGGCCGCATGACGGTCTGCAACATGGCGATCGAAGCGGGCGCACGCGCCGGCATGGTTGCGGTCGACGACACCACCATCGACTACCTGAAAGGCCGTCCGTTCTCGCCGGAAGGCGTCGAGTGGGATCACGCGGTCGAGTACTGGAAGCAGTTCAAGTCCGACGACGGCGCGCATTTCGATCGCGTGGTCGAACTGAACGCTGCGGAAATCGTGCCGCAAGTCACGTGGGGCACGTCGCCGGAAATGGTCACCGCCGTGGACGGCCGCGTGCCAGACCCGGAACGCGAAAAGGACCCGGTCAAGCGCGATGCGATGGAACGCGCACTGAAGTACATGGCGCTCGAGCCGAACGCGCCGATCGAGTCGATCAAGCCGGATAAAATCTTCATCGGTTCGTGCACCAACGCGCGCATTGAAGACATTCGCGCCGCGGCTTACGTCGTGAAGAAACTGGGCCGCCGCGTCGCATCGAACATCCGTCTGGCCATGGTGGTGCCGGGTTCGGGGCTCGTGAAGGCGCAAGCGGAACGTGAAGGCCTCGACAAGGTATTTACCGATGCCGGTTTCGAATGGCGCGAGCCGGGCTGCTCGATGTGTCTCGCGATGAACGCCGACCGGCTGGATCCGGGCGAGCGTTGTGCATCCACGTCGAATCGTAATTTCGAAGGTCGTCAGGGCGCCGGTGGCCGCACCCACCTCGTGAGTCCCGCGATGGCAGCGGCTGCCGCGATCGAAGGGCATTTCGTCGATATTCGCAAGCTTGGATAAATCGCATGATGAAGAACATGAATCGCAGCACTCTATTGCGCCGCTTCGCACTCGGTACGCTGGCCGGGCTATTGCTCGGTCTGGCCGGTTGCAACACGGTGCACGGATTCGGCCAGGACATGTCTCACCTCGGCAATTCGATCAGCAATCACGCTGAGAAATAAGCGGTTTTTGAATTTTGCCGGTGATGCGGCGAGCGGCTTCCCGGCCGCCACCCGTATCGCCCGGTCTTGAAACAGGCGCAAGCGTCATGGATAAATTCATCGTACACACCGGCGTCGTGGCGCCGCTCGATCGCGAGAACGTCGACACGGACGCGATCATTCCGAAGCAATTCCTGAAGTCGATCAAGCGCACGGGTTTCGGTCCGAACGCATTCGACGAATGGCGTTATCTCGACCACGGCGAGCCGGGCCAGGACAACTCGAAGCGTCCGCTGAACCCGGATTTCGTGCTGAACCAGCCGCGTTATCAAGGCGCGTCGGTGCTGCTGGCACGCAAGAACTTTGGCTGCGGCAGCTCGCGTGAGCACGCGCCGTGGGCATTGCAGCAGTATGGCTTTCGCGCGCTGATCGCGCCGAGCTTCGCCGACATCTTCTACAACAACTGCTTCAAGAACGGCCTGCTGCCGATCGTGCTGACCGAACAGCAAGTCGATCATCTGTTCAACGAAACGTACGCATTCAACGGCTTCCAGCTGACCGTCGACCTCGAAGCGCAAGTCGTGCGCACGTCGGATGGCGGCGCGGAGTATCCGTTCGAGGTTGCGGGCTTTCGCAAATATTGCTTGCTGAACGGTTTCGACGACATCGGCCTCACGCTGCGTCACGCGGACAAGATTCGCGAGTTCGAAGCGGAGCGCATCGCGAAGCAGCCGTGGCTGAGCCACCGCATCGTCGGTTAATGCATAAGGTGCGCGAGGGGCTTCGCGGCCCGCGCGCTGAATCACGCTCGACAGTCTCGAAGAAAATCATCAAGGAATTCGCATGAAGATCGCAGTGTTGCCGGGCGACGGCATCGGTCCCGAAATCGTCAAGGAGGCCGTCAAGGTCCTGAACGTACTCGGCGAAAAGTTCGAACTCGAAGAAGCGCCGGTTGGCGGCGCGGGCTACGAAGCCAAGGGTCATCCGTTACCCGATTCGACGCTGGCGTTAGCGAAGGAAGCCGACGCGATCCTGTTCGGTGCCGTCGGCGACTGGAAGTACGACAAGCTCGAACGCGCGCTGCGTCCGGAACAGGCAATTCTGGGCCTGCGCAAGCACCTGCAGCTGTTCGCGAACTTCCGCCCGGCGATCTGCTATCCGCAACTGACCGGCGCGTCGTCGTTGAAGGAAGAGATCGTGTCGGGTCTCGATATCCTCATCGTGCGCGAACTGAACGGCGATATCTACTTTGGCGCGCCGCGCGGCGTGCGCGAAGCGCCGGACGGCCTGTTCGCCGGTGCGAAGGAAGGCTTCGACACGATGCGTTATTCGGAGCCGGAAGTGCGCCGCATTGCGCACGTCGCGTTTCAGGCGGCGCAAAAGCGCGGCAAGAAGCTGACCTCGGTCGATAAAGCCAACGTGCTCGAAACGTCGCAGTTCTGGAAGGACGTGATGATCGACGTGTCGAAGGAATACGCTGATGTCGAGCTGTCTCACATGTACGTCGACAACGCGGCGATGCAATTGGTGAAGGCGCCGAAGTCGTTCGACGTGATCGTCACCGGCAACATGTTCGGCGACATCCTCTCCGACGAAGCCGCCATGCTGACGGGTTCGATCGGTATGCTGCCGTCGGCGTCGCTCGACAAGAATAACAAGGGCTTGTACGAGCCGTCGCACGGCTCCGCACCGGATATCGCGGGCAAGGGCGTGGCCAATCCGTTGGCTACCATCCTGTCGGCGGCAATGATGCTGCGCTATTCGCTGAACAAGGCAGAGCAGGCAGACCGTATCGAAAACGCGGTGAAGAAGGTGCTCGAGCAGGGCTATCGCACCGGTGACATCCTCACGCCGGGTTGCAAGCAGGTCGGCACGGTCGCGATGGGCGACGCCGTCGTTGCAGCGCTGTAAAGTGCATGGGGCTCAGGCAGTAATCAGGTCGTCAAACGGCCTTTAAAACGCGAATCGGCCTTAAAACAGGCCGATTCGCGAGCAACACAACGGGCGACAGCGGCGAATGACGTCGCCAGATTTCGGTTTTCGTGTATATTGCAACAATGGCGCAGATCTCCCAAATCTCCTCGATTTCCAAACTGCACGGCACAACGGCCCGTGTGGTTGAGTTCGCCATTACCATTAAAACGATTACCCCGAAAACGATCACGAAACGCTGATCGTCCGTCGTGCCCGCTCATCTTCCCCGCGCGGTCACTGCGGGCAAAGATGCGGGGAAGTCTCAATTCGAAGGGTATGAAGTCATGAACGTAGGTCTCGTAGGTTGGCGCGGCATGGTCGGCAGCGTCCTGATGCAGCGTATGCAGCAGGAAGGCGATTTCGACTTGATCGAACCGGTGTTTTTCAGCACCAGCAACGCGGGCGGCAACGCGCCGTCGTTCGCCAAAAACGAGACCAAGCTCAAAGATGCGACAAGCATCGAAGACCTGAAGAAGTGCGAAGCGATCATCTCCTGCCAGGGCGGTGACTACACGAACGAAGTGTTCCCGAAGCTGCGCGCGGCGGGCTGGAACGGCTACTGGATCGACGCGGCTTCGTCGCTGCGCATGAAGGACGACGCGGTCATCATTCTCGATCCGGTCAACCTCGACGTGATCAAGAACGCGCTGGTCAAGGGCCAGAAGAATTTCATCGGCGGCAACTGCACTGTCAGCCTGATGCTGATGGCGCTGGGCGGCCTGTTCCGCGAAAACCTCGTCGACTGGATGACGGCCATGACGTATCAGGCCGCGTCGGGCGCGGGCGCGCAAAACATGCGCGAACTGCTGCAGCAAATGGGCACGCTGTATGGCGCGGCCAAGGAAGACCTGGCTGATCCGTCGTCGGCGATTCTCGACATCGACCGTCGTGTGCTGAGCGCAATGAACAGCGATCGCATGCCGACCGACAACTTCGGCGTGCCGCTCGCCGGCTCGCTGATTCCGTGGATCGACAAGGATCTTGGCAACGGCATGTCGAAGGAAGAGTGGAAGGGCGGCGCCGAAACGAACAAGATTCTCGGCAAGCCGGCCATGGGCACGCCGGGTTCGATCCCGGTCGACGGTTTGTGCGTGCGGATCGGCGCAATGCGCTGCCACTCGCAGGCGCTGACCATCAAGCTGAAGAAGGACGTGCCGCTGGACGAAGTGAACAGCATCCTCGCGTCGGGCAACGACTGGGTCAAGGTCGTGCCGAACGAACGCGAAGCGTCGATGCGTGATCTGTCCCCGGCGGTGGTGACGGGCACGCTGACGGTGCCGGTCGGCCGGGTACGCAAGCTCGCGATGGGCGGCGAATATCTGTCGGCCTTCACGGTCGGCGACCAGCTGCTGTGGGGTGCGGCCGAACCGCTGCGTCGCATGCTTCGCATTGTGCTCGACAAGTAAAGTAAACTACGCGGTCACGACGCGTAGAAAACTCAAGAAGCGTCGCGCTTGCGCGGCGCTTTTTTCATTGTGTGCTCCGATTATCTTGTCTCCTTCCAACCGCAAAAAAGGGCTGTGCGCTGACGCGCCAGGAGTCCCGATGAACCTTCGATTCTCGTCCATTCGGGCTATGTTCAGCCATCAGGATAAAGGCCGTTTGTCGAGCCGTCCGGCGGCCGCTGCTGCTTTGGCTTTTGTGCTGACCGGCGTGGGCGCGGGCAGTGCAGTTGCCGCGCCAGGCGATGCGGCGAGCGCGCCGGACGCCGCGTCGGTTTCGTATGCGGCCGGTGGTCAATACACGGTGCGGCCAGGGCAGTCGTTGAACGACGTGGCCATCGCCGTCACGCAGTCGCACGACCGGGCAACGCTCGTGCGCGCATCGCGCGCGTTGTTCGATGCGAATCCGAGTGCGTTCATGGCGCATGACCCGAGCCGGATGCGCGTGGGAGCGGTGTTGACCGTGCCGGCGCTGGACGCGTCCGGGGCTTTGGCGGCGTCGTCGGCGGGGACTCAATGGGCTGTGGGTGCTTCGGCGCCGAATGCGGCGGTTGGTGCGAGCGGTGCCGCGCAGGTCGATGCGACGGCTGCAAGCGCGACGGGTGCAAGTGCTGGGGCACATGCTTCGGCGTCGGCTGCGCCTGCGGTCGCGGGGACGGCCAGTGCAGTGGCGCAGGCAAGCTCGCCCGCGTCGAGCAGCGCGGCTGTGAGCGGTGCTAATACATCGGCGCCGGCAGTTGCGGGCTCGCAGGTGGCTGCAGCGCCGGCGAGCGACGCGCATGAGTGGTCTGGATCGATTCAGCCGCCAGCGAGTGCGCCAACCGAAAGCGCCCCGACGCCGGCTACCGGGATAGCTCCGGCGCCCGGCGCCGCGCAATCGGCGTCGCAACCGCGCGCGCAGGTTTCCAGCCTGCAGCAATTGCTTGCGCTGAAGAACCGCGTGCTGATGGAGCTGCAGAAGCATGGTATCGGCGGTGCGCCGGTCGCTACCAGCGGAACGGCGGCAGCGGGCGCTGCGAAGCCGGTTGCCGGAGCGTCGCCGGCCACATCGGCGGCATCCGATCATGGCGCTGCGGCGGTTGGTCCCGCGTCGAACGGTGGCGGGATGTCACAGAAGGAGTTGAGCATCGCGGCGGCGGTTGGCGCAGCACTGGTTGTGCTGCTGGCGGCGTTGCGCATGCGTCGGCGTAAGCGCGAAGGCGTGGCTTCGGCGGACGGCGAAGTGGCGATGTCGGCGCGAGCAAGCGACCCACAGGATGGCGATGCGGTTCGCGGGCAGCCCCGGAAGGGCGAAGTGTCGGGCGCGGACGATGGTGACGCTGCGCGGCAAGCTGCGGCATTGGCGGTAGCTGAACGTGCAGCAGCGGAACGTGCTGCGTCGGAACAGGCAGCAGTTGACAAGGCAGCAGCTGAACGTACGGCGACAGAACGCGCAGTAGCCGAACGCGCCGAATCAGAACGCGCGGCGGCAGAACGCGCAGCAGCAGCGGAACAACAAACAGCAGAACAAGCGGCAGCAGCAGAACAACAAGCAACGGCCGACCGAGCCGCAGCCGAACACAATCCCCTCATTCAAGAATCCATTACAAAACCCGCCGTACAAGACTCCCCGCCGTCAGAACCTGTCGGGCAAGAACAAACCGCATCGCCCACATCCTTCGATCTGTCACACCCGGCCACGGACACCCCTGCACGCGCCGGGACCGGCTTGACAGCCGAACCTCTGCCGCCCGCCGCGGCGCAGGAAAGCTCGGCCACTGCAACCACGGCAGCGAGCCTCGCCGCAGCCGCGGACCTCGGCGCCGAAGCCCTGCCGCTGACGTCACTGGAACCGGTCGACGATGAAGCCCTGCCTGCGGAGGAATCCGCGCACGGCCTGCAACCGAATGACGAGCCGGCTTCCGATACACCGGCCACACCGCAAGAACCGGTCACCGGGCCGCAGAATCATCTGAACGTTCCATCACCCGTGATCGATTTCACGCAACAACACATCGAGCCGCGCGCGACTTCGCCGTTCGGCCAGCCTTACCCCGACGTGTCGGCGGACGCATTGCCCGAGACAACGGCGCGCGCTCCCCAGCCCGCGCCCGCCGCGCCTACCGAATTCCCGCGCGAGGCCGTCAACGCGTTCAGCGGTCTCGACATGCCGCTGCCGCCGCGCATTGAAACACCCGCCGACAGCGTACAGAGCCCCGCGTCGCTGAGCACGCAGCCGGTCGCGTCGCCCGAGACGACTGCGCAGCAAGCCCTCGCGTCGGACGATCTGGACGACGCCCCGCATATCGCCGACGAAATCGCCGCCGGCACAGCAGGCCACGCGGCCGTCGCGGGCCTCGGCGCGGCCGGGTTCGGCGCGCTGAAGCTCGACTTCGACCTCGAACTGCCGCCGAGCCCGGCGCAGCCGTTGCCCGCATTCACGCAGGCCGATCTCGTCCGCATCGCCCGCAATAAGCTGGATCTGGCCTCCGAGTACATCGAACTTGGCGATCTGTCCGGCGCGCGTTCGCTCATCAACGAAGTGATCGAAGCGAACGATCCGGCTACGCGCACCGAGGCCCGCGCGCTGCTCTCGACGCTGGCGCCGTTGTCGTGAAGCGGATTGCATTAGGCGTCCAGTACGACGGCGCGGCATTCGGCGGTTGGCAGTCGCAACCGCACGGCAATACGGTGCAGAACGAACTCGAACGGGCATTGCGCGAATTCGCGCAGGTGCCCGTGCATACCGTCGTGGCGGGCCGCACGGATGCCGGTGTGCATGGCCTCGGGCAAGTCGTGCATTTCGACACCGAACTCGACCGTCTGGATATTTCGTGGGTTCGCGGCCCCAACTCGTTCCTGCCGAAGACCATCGGTGTGCAGTGGGCCAAGCAGATGCCCGACGAGTTTCATGCGCGGTTTTCAGCGTTCGAGCGGACCTATTACTACGTCCTTTACGTGAGCCCGGTGCGTTCGCCGATGCTCGCGACGCGAGCGGGCTGGGTGCATGTGCCCCTCGATGTCGACGCAATGCGGACCGGCGCGGCCCATCTGATCGGCGAGCACGACTTTTCGGCGTTCCGCTCGTCGCAATGCCAAGCGAAAACGCCGGTTAAGCATCTGTATCAGATCGACGTTCGACAGAACGGTAACTTCGTTCATTTCCGCTTTCGGGCGAATGCATTCCTGCACCACATGGTGCGCAACCTGATGGGTTGTCTGATCGAAATCGGCCGCCGCCGACGCGCGCCCGAATGGATGATCGAAGTGCTCGCTAGCCGCAGGCGCGATTGCGCCGCACCGACTTTCATGCCAGACGGCTTGTACCTGGCGCAAGTGAGCTATCCTGAGCGATTCGCCGTGCCCGCTCCGCAAACGGGCAGCGCGCCCTGGAGTACCGTATGGACCGAGCAACCGGAAACATGAAAGTCAGCGAAAATCTGCCGAACCCCGCCGACGCCAATGCAGGCGCCGTCGTGCAACAGCACAGCGTGCCGCATCGCACGCGCGTCAAACTGTGTGGGTTGTCGAAACCGGAGGACGTCGCCCAGGCGATCGACCTCGGCGCCGACGCCATCGGTCTCGTGTTCTACCCGCCAAGCCCGCGCTCAGTGAGCGTCGCACAGGCGGTCGAACTGGTGCACGATGTGCCGCCGTTCGTGTCCGTGGTCGGGCTGTTCGTCAACGCTACGCCGGATTGGGTTCGCGAAGTGGTGAGCAACGTCGGACTCACGTTGCTGCAGTTTCACGGCGATGAGACCGCGGAACAGTGCGAAGCGCTCGCCAGCGTTGCGGGTTTGCCTTGGTTGCGCGCGTTGCGTGTTGCGGCGGATACTCAGCCGGCCGATTTGGTAAAATCGGCTCTCAATTATTCAGCGGCCAGTGGTCTTCTATTCGACACCCATGTCGAGGGCTACGGCGGCGGCGGGAAGGTTTTCGATTGGTCACTTATTCCAGCAGAGCTCGGGCGTCGGGCCGTTTTGAGTGGTGGGTTGAACGCGCAAAACGTCAGTGATGCGATCCATCGCGTGCGCCCCTACGCAGTCGATGTCTCCAGCGGCATCGAGGTTGTGGGCGCCAAGGGCGTGAAAGATCACGCCCGGATGGCGGCATTCGTACGCGCGGTGCGCGCAGCGGATGCCGAATGATTCAGGCCAGCGGTTCTCTTATCCTGGGAGCCGCGCGCCACACTGAGAAGAGTGATCACCATGTATAACTTGCCTGACGAAAGAGGCCATTTCGGCCAATTTGGCGGTGTGTTCGTCGCCGAAACGCTGGTCCACGCACTCGATGAGCTGCGTGAAGCGTACGAGAAATTCCAGAAAGATCCCGACTTCGTCGCCGAATACGAGCGCGAATTGAAACACTTCGTCGGCCGACCGTCGCCGATTTATCACGCTCAGCGCTGGAGCGAACTGCTCGGCGGCGCGCAGGTCTTCCTCAAGCGCGAAGATCTGAATCACACCGGTGCGCATAAGATCAACAACGTGATCGGCCAAGCGTTGCTGGCCAAGCGAATGGGCAAACCACGCGTGATCGCGGAAACGGGTGCCGGCCAGCACGGCGTGGCCACCGCAACCATCGCGGCGCGCTTCGGCATGGAATGTGTCGTCTACATGGGCGCCGAAGACGTGCGCCGTCAGGCGGCCAACGTCTATCGCATGAAGCTGCTCGGCGCGAGCGTGGTGCCGGTCGAATCGGGCTCGCGCACGCTGAAAGACGCATTGAACGAAGCCATGCGCGATTGGGTGACGAACGTCGAAAGTACGTTCTACATTATCGGCACCGTGGCCGGGCCGCATCCATATCCGATGATGGTGCGCGACTTCCAGCGGGTCATCGGCGATGAATGCAAGGTGCAGATGCCGGAGCTAACCGGTCGGCAGCCGGATGCCGTAATTGCGTGCGTTGGCGGCGGTTCGAACGCCATGGGCATTTTTTACGCGTATATCGAAGATGCTTCGGTGCAATTGATCGGTGTCGAAGCCGCCGGAGACGGCCTCGACACTGGGCGTCACGCCGCGTCGCTGATCGGCGGTAGCCCGGGCGTTCTGCACGGCAACCGCACCTACCTGCTTCAGGACGAAAACGGCCAGATTATCGAGACGCATTCGGTGTCGGCGGGCTTGGACTATCCGGGCGTCGGTCCCGAGCATGCGTGGCTCAAAGACAGCAATCGCGCGCAATATGTTGGCATCACCGACGAAGAGGCGCTCAAGGCATTCCACGATTGCTGCCGCATCGAAGGCATTATTCCAGCGCTGGAATCCAGCCACGCGCTGGCGTATGCCGCCAAGCTCGCGCCGACTCTGCCGAAGGACAAGATCCTCCTGGTCAACCTGTCGGGGCGCGGCGACAAGGACATGCACACGGTCGCCGAGCGATCGGGCATTCAGTTCTGAGCGCCGTGACGATGCGCGACGAGTTCGATGAGCCGCAGCCGGCGATTGAAACAGTGGATCCGATCGCCGAAGTATCGGCGGTCGCGGTGCCTGCACCACTTCTGGCGCAGGTACCCGCCGGCATTCAGCTCTTGAATCGCGATTTTCTGACCGATGTGGCGAATATTCCTGACGCGTCGATCGACCTGATCGTATGCGATCCGCCTTATGGACTGGGCAAGGATTACGGCAACGACTCTGACATGCGCACGGGCGAGGAATTTCTCGCCTGGACGCGTGGCTGGCTCGAGCTCGCCATCCCCAAGCTCAAGCCCTCGGGTTCGCTGTACATATTCTGTACATGGCAGTATTCGCCGGAAATCTTCAGCTTTCTGAAGACCAAACTCACGATGATCAACGAAATCATCTGGGACCGGCGTGTACCGAGCATGGGCGGTACTGTGCGCAGGTTTACGTCGGTACATGACAACATCGGTTTTTTCGCGGTATCGAAGGATTATTTCTTCGATCTCGACCCCGTCCGCATCCCGTACGATGCAGTCACGAAGAAGGCGCGTTCGCGTAAGTTGTTCGAGGGCAGTAAGTGGTTGGAGCTTGGCTATAACCCAAAGGATGTCTGGTCGGTATCGCGTCTGCATCGGCAGCACGCCGAACGCGTCGCGCACCCGACCCAGAAACCGCTGGAAATTGTCGAGCGGATGGTGCTGGCCAGTTGTCCTAAGGGCGGCCGTGTGCTCGACCCGTTCATGGGCAGCGGCACCACCGCAGTCGCTTGCACCCGTCAGCAGCGCGAATTCGTCGGCTATGAGATCAATGAAAGTTACTGCGCGATAGCGCGCGAGCGCGTGAGCGCCGCCGCCTCGCCGCCCGTGTCTCGCCAGGCCAAGGCCAAAGCCAGAACGCAGCGGCAGACCGAAGTTCAATGAGCCGCGCGCGATGCGCGCGCAGTAGCCCAATCCGAGAATATTTCCATGTCCCGTATCAAGAACACCTTTGCCGCGCTGTCCGCCCAAGGTAAGAAAGGCCTGATTCCGTTCATGACGGCCGGCGATCCCGACCCGAAGCGGACGGTCGAATTTATGCACGCGCTCGCCGCCGGCGGCGCCGATGTGATCGAACTCGGTGTGCCGTTTTCCGATCCGATGGCCGACGGCCCGGTGATCCAGCAGTCGTCCGAGCGTGCATTGGCGCATGGCGTGTCGCTGCGCCGCGTGCTTGCCGACGTCAAGCGCTTCCGCGAAACGGATGACAAAACGCCGGTGGTGCTGATGGGCTACGCCAACCCGATCGAGCGCATGGGCACGGAAGCCTTCGCCAAGGCAGCAAACGAAGCCGGTGTCGACGGGGTGCTGGTTGTCGACTATCCGCCCGAAGAGTGTGCTAACTTCGCCGGACAGATGCGATCTGCCGGGATCGATCCGATCTTCCTGCTGGCGCCGACCTCAACGGACGAGCGCATTGCAGAAGTCGGCAAGATTGCGAGCGGCTACGTCTACTATGTGTCGCTGAAAGGGGTGACCGGAGCAGCAAATCTGGACGTTTCCAGCATCGCGAGTAAAATCCCGGCCATCAAGTCGCGCGTGCCCCTGCCGGTGGGCGTCGGCTTCGGTATCCGTGACGCGCAAACGGCGCGCTCGGTGGCCGAGGTGTCCGATGCCGTGGTGATCGGCAGCCGTATCGTCCAATTGCTCGAACAGGCAGCACCCGACACCGCTGCCGAAACGCTCACGCGTTTCATCGCTGAAGTGCGCGAGGCGCTCGATAGCGTCGCGACCGCCCGATAACAGTTATTTTTGTCGCGTAGTGTGAGCGGCGGGTTCGTCCCGCCGTTTGCGCAACCGCTGACCCAGAAGGATTCAATATGAGCTGGCTCGATAAGCTGCTGCCGCCGAAAATCAAGCAAACCGACCCGAAGAACCGCAAGGGCATTCCGGAAGGCCTGTGGATCAAGTGCCCATCGTGCGAAGCCGTGCTGTACCGCAACGACGTCGAGGCCAATCTGCACGTTTGCCCGAAGTGCGACCATCACATGCGCATTGGCGCGCGTGAGCGGCTCGACGGTCTGCTCGATGCTGAAGGCCGCTACGAAATCGGCCAGGAAATCGTCCCGGTCGATGCACTGAAGTTCAAGGACAGCCGCAAGTACCCGGAGCGCCTGAAAGAGGCGATGGACGACACCGACGAAACCGATGCAATGGTCGTCATGGGCGGCGCGATCCATACGCTGCCGGTGGTGGTTGCCTGCTTCGAGTTTTCCTTCATGGGCGGCTCGATGGGGTCGGTGGTCGGCGAGCGCTTTGCGCGCGGCGCGCAGAACGCGCTCGAACAGAAAGTGCCGTTCATCTGCTTCACCGCTTCGGGCGGCGCGCGGATGCAGGAAAGCTTGTTGTCGCTGATGCAGATGGCCAAGACCACGGCCATGCTGACCAAGCTCGCCGAAGCCAAGCTGCCGTTCATCTCCGTGCTGACCGACCCGACCATGGGCGGCGTGTCGGCGAGTTTTGCGTTTCTCGGCGACGTCGTGATTGCCGAGCCGAAGGCGCTGATCGGCTTTGCCGGCCCGCGCGTGATTGAGCAAACGGTGCGTGAGAAGCTGCCGGAAGGCTTTCAGCGCGCCGAGTTCCTGCTGACGAAGGGCGCGGTCGACATGATCGTCGATCGCCGCAAGCTGCGCGAAGAGATCGCGCAATTGTTGGCGCTGTTGAGCCACCAGCCGGCGGACGCGGTCGCTTAAGCAAAGGCCGCACGAAGTAGAACGGCCGACTGCCCGCGCTATTGTGCGAAACGCACCGTGCGCGGCTGACAAAGCAGTCAAAAAATAGCGCGCCGCGTGAGTCATCAAGCGGCGCGCTGTCATTTCCGGGATAATTACGGTCTCGCAGCGCAGCGACGGTTGCTGTGGTTGTTCTAGCCGGTTTTCTGCGCATAAAGCGCCCGGCACGCTACGCTTTGACGGCCGCAGCCGCAAACCCGCGCCATTCGTATCACTGCCTAACAGATTCATTCGATGACCACATTCCCCACCCTCGACGCGTGGCTCACGCACCTTGAATCCGCGCATCCGGTCGGCATCGACATGGGTTTGGGCCGCATCTCCCAGGTACGCGACGCGATGCAGCTATCGTTTGCCTGTCCAGTCATTACGGTCGGTGGCACGAACGGCAAGGGGTCGACGTGCGCGATCCTCGAATCCATTCTGCTGCGCGCCGGTTTCACGGTGGGGTGCCACACGTCGCCGCACCTGCTGTCGTTCAACGAGCGGGCGAGGGTGAACGGCGCAATGGCTAGCGACGTGGAATTGCTCCCGCACTTCGAAGCCGTCGAAGCCGCGCGTATGAGCCTCGCCGAGCCGGTCTCTCTGACGTACTTCGAATTTACGACGCTTGCCATCATGAGCCTGTTCGCTTCGCGCGGGCTGGACGCGGTGATTTTCGAAGTTGGTCTGGGCGGCCGCCTCGACGCGGTCAATATCCTCGATACAGACTGCGCGATCATCACGAGCATCGATATCGATCACACGGATTATCTCGGCGACACGCGCGAGAAGATCGCGCTTGAAAAGGCCGGCATTTTCCGCTCAGGCAAGCCGGCAATCTGCGCGGACCCGGTACCGCCGCAATCGCTGATCGATCACGCTGAGAAGATTGGCGCCGAACTGTGGCTCTTCGGCCGCGATTTCCGCTACGAAGGCCAGGCGGGCAGCGAGCGCCAGCAGTGGAGCTATGTCGGCCCGAGCATGCGGCGTTCGGCGCTCGCCTATCCGGCGCTGCGCGGGGCGAACCAGCTGATCAACACGTCGGCGGCGCTGGCTGCTCTCGAAGCGCTACGCGACCGTCTGCCGGTGTCGGCGCAGGACATCCGGCTCGGTCTTGCCAACGTGGAACTGCCGGGACGTTTCCAGGTGCTGCCCGGCAAACCGGCCATCGTGCTGGACGTCGGTCACAATCCGCATGCAGCCGCCGTGCTGGCGCAAAACCTCGGCAACATGGGCTTTTTTCCGTACACCTACGCGGTGTTCGGCGCGATGCGCGACAAGGACATTGCCGGCATCCTGAGTCACCTGAAAGGCGAGGTCGACCATTGGTGCGTGACCGATCTGCCGACCCCGCGGGCGGCGTCGGCGGAAGATCTCGAAACGGCCTTGCGCGAGCAGGGTGCGGGCGCGGGCGCCGACAGCAGCGTGACGCGCTACGCGTCGCCCGCCGAGGCTTTCCAAGACGCGCTAAAACGAGCGTCAGAGAATGATAGAATCGTGGTTTTCGGCAGCTTCTATACGGTAGCCGGCGTCATGGCGTACCGCAAATCGCAGCAACACTGAACGGGCGCCAGGCTCGAACCAAGCGATTCATGGGAATTTTCTCGTTCGGCAAGAAAGACGACGCGCCCACCCGGCGCGGCGCAAACACCAGTTCCACCCGGGCTGCCCGCGGCGAGCGTGTGGAGCGGCGAACCCGCCGCACGGAGCGCACTGTCGACGCCGACGCGATGCTGCTCGACCCTACGTTGCCGGAAAAGCAGCGGGCGCGGCGCCGGCTGGTCGGGGCGATCGCGCTGGTCGTGGCGGCGGTGATCATCCTGCCCATGGTGCTGGACTCGCATCCCAAGCCCGTTACCGACGACATTTCCATCGACATTCCGAACCGTCCCGCGCCGAGGGTCGCTCATAAGAGCCCCGAAGACACCCAGGCCGGCGTCGCACCGGACAACCCGACCGCTACTGAGCCGACTCTTGCCGCTTCCAGCCTCGCGCCGGCGCCTACCGCGAAGACGGAGCAGCCCGGCGCGACCAAGCCGAACGCAACCGCCAACGCCAACGCTACGCCGACGGCAAAACCGCAGGCGACCGCACCGGCCGTCGCCGCGAATACGGCCCCGGCTGCGCCCGCGGCGCCGGCCAAGCCGGCGGTCCGCACGCCCGCTCCGCGCGCCGCAGCCCCCAGCGATGACGAGATAAACAACGCCGCCGCCAGTGCGGACGCGAATTCGGGCACGCCGGCATCGCCGGCTGGCAGCCGTTTCGCGGTTCAGCTCGGCGCGTTCGCGAACGATGCCAACGCGCGCAACTGGGTAACCAAGTTGAAAGCGGCTGGCGTGCCCGCATATACCGAACATCGCAAGCAGGCAGACGGCACGACGCTGACGCTGCTGCGCGCTGGCCCGTTCGCCGATCGGGCGGCAGCATCCGCCGCAATTGCGAAAGTTCGCGAGGTCGGCCTGACGTCGGGCGCGAACAACGGCGCAGCGCAGTAAGCGAGCGATGTTCACTGCCTTCGACTACGCTGTAATGGCGGTGATCGGTTTGTCGGCGTTGCGCGGCACGTGGCGCGGTTTCTTGTCGGAGATATTCGGGCTGATCGGCTGGATCGCGGCGTTCTTCATTGCCTGCGAGTTTGTCGGTTACGTGGTGCCGTATATCCCGTCGCATTGGCCCGGCGGCGCATTGACCCAGTGGCTACTGGCGTTCGCGCTGGTGGTGATCGGGGTGGTGCTCGTGACGAGCGTGGTGAGCGCGCTGCTGAGCCGCATCGTGCAGGCTACGGGCCTGGGCGGCGTGGACCGCTCGCTCGGTTTGATGTTCGGCCTCGTACGCGGGGTCATTCTGGTGCTGGTTCTGGTCGCCCTTGCAGGCTTGACCGAGCTACCCCAACAGGAATTCTGGCGCAACGCCCTGCTGCGGCCTTATGCGGTCGAGGGCGTGCACGTAATGAAACCGCTGCTTCCCGAGACGCTTGCCGCCTACGTCCGTGTTTGACGATCAGGCAAGCGGTTAGAGGAACCGGCAGGACTCCGGCGCAAACCGGCTGCCCTAGCGTAACAGCGCGCACCGTCGCAAAACATCGCGTACGCCCCGAAGGAAGTCCCCTTGGGGGCTCGCTAACGCAGGCACCGGTCGCCACGACGAATTTCGTACCTTTGAAGGACATGCCATGTGCGGCATCGTAGGCGTAGTTTCCCACTCTCCGGTCAATCAGCTGATCTATGACAGCCTGCTGCTCTTGCAGCATCGCGGTCAGGACGCCGCCGGCATCGCGACAGCGGACGGCAGCAACTTCCACATGCACAAGGCCAACGGCATGGTGCGCGACGTGTTCCGCACGCGCAACATGCGCAGCCTGCCCGGCACCACCGGCATCGGCCAGGTCCGTTACCCGACCGCCGGTTCGGCGTCGAGCGAAGAAGAAGCCCAGCCGTTCTACGTGAACGCGCCGTTCGGCATCATCCTCGCGCACAACGGCAACCTGACCAACTGGCAGCAACTAAAAGATGAGATGTTCCGCATCGATCGGCGCCATATCAACACCAATTCCGACACGGAAGTCATGCTCAACGTGCTCGCGCACGAACTGCAGCTGGCTAGCTCCGGCCTGCAACTCGATCCGGCCGCGCTATTCAACGCCGTGTCGGGCGTGCATCGCCGGGTGCGGGGTTCGTATGCGATCGTCTCGCTGATCGCCGGTTACGGACTGCTGGGCTTCCGCGACCCCTTCGGCATCCGTCCGCTGTGCCTCGGCAAGCTGGAAACGACGGAAGGCGTCGAGTGGATGCTGGCGTCGGAATCGGTGGCTATCGAAGGCATTGGCTTCGAGTTCGTGCGCGACGTGGCACCGGGCGAAGCGATCTTCATCGACATCGACGGCAAGCTGCACTCGCAGCAATGCGCGAAGGCCCCGAGCCTGAATCCCTGCATTTTCGAACTGGTGTATCTCGCGCGCCCGGACTCGGTGCTCGATGGCGTGCCGGTCTACAACGTGCGTCTGCGCATGGGCGATTATCTCGCCGAGAAGATCAAGCGTGAACTGCCCGACGTCGCGATCGACGTCGTGATGCCGATTCCCGATTCGTCCCGGCCGGCCGCGATGCAGGTCGCGAAGAAGCTGGGCGTCGAGTACCGTGAAGGCTTCTTCAAGAACCGTTACGTGGGCCGTACCTTCATCATGCCGGGCCAGGCGGTGCGCAAGAAGTCAGTGCGCCAGAAGCTGAACGCGATGGGCATCGAGTTCAAGGGCAAGAACGTGCTGATCGTCGACGATTCGATCGTGCGCGGCACCACCTCGCACGAAATCGTGCAGATGGCGCGCGATGCGGGCGCGAACAAGGTGATTTTCGCGTCGGCGGCGCCGCCGGTGAAATTCCCGAACGTCTACGGCATCGACATGCCGACGCGCGGTGAACTCGTCGCTCACGGCCGCACAGACGATGAAGTCGCGCGCATGATCGGCGCGGACCACCTCGTGTACCAGGACGTGGATGCGCTGAAGCAGGCGGTGCGCGACATCAACCCGGCGCTGCATGAGTTCGAGGCATCGTGCTTCGACGGCAATTACGTGACCGGCGACGTGACGACCGAGTATCTCGACCGCATCGAAACCGCGCGTCTCGCACCGTCGTCGCAATCGGATCGCGACGCCGCGAGCGAAGCAATCGACGGCGGCACGCCGGCGCGTTCGCAACTGCATCTGCAACTGTCGGTAGGTTGAGCGCGGTTTGCTCGACCGCTCCCGTAGCGCGGCGTGCTGCACGCCATGCTACGTGCGTGTTAGCATGACGGCTTGCGTCGATTTGATCTCAGCTTGCGGACGCGGGGCAACCCGAAACAGCTAAAGCGACAGGTGGAAAAGCCGCACTCACCCGCCTCCGCTCCAGCTTTCCCCGCACATGAAGCCCGCTTATGCCGACGCAAAAGCGGGCTTTTTTGTTGCTGCCGTTTGGCGTCGCGCATGGCTTCACAGGCGAGCCGCGCCGAACGCAGCCATCGAACATTGGAACCAGAACCAACATCATGGACGACTCCCTGAACTTCGATACGCTGGCAGTCCGCTCGGGCACGGTGCGCAGCGACTTCAACGAGCATTCGGAAGCCATCTTCCTGACCTCGAGCTTCGTGTTCGCGAGTGCCGCGGACGCCGCCGAGCGCTTCAAGAACTCCGAAGACAACTACACCTACTCGCGTTTCACGAACCCGACCGTGTCGATGTTCCAGGACCGCCTCGCCGCGCTCGAAGGCGGCGAAGCGTGCATGGCGACAGCCTCGGGGATGGCCGCGATCATGTCCGTGGTGATGTCCACGCTGCAGGCGGGCGACCACCTGGTGAGCTCGCAGGCGCTGTTCGGCTCGACGCTCGGCATGTTCTCGCAGATCTTCAGCAAGTTCGGCATTACGACCACCTTCGTCGATCCGACCAATCTCGACGCGTGGAAAAACGCCGTGCGCCCCGAGACGAAGATGTTCTTCCTCGAAACGCCGTCGAATCCGCTGACCGAAGTCTCCGATATCGAAGCGATCAGCAAGATTGCGAAAGCGGCGAACGCACTGTTCGTGGTCGACAACTGTTTCTGCAGTCCGGCATTGCAACAGCCGTTGAAGCTCGGCGCGGACGTCGTGATGCACTCGGCCACCAAATTCCTCGACGGTCAGGGCCGGGTGTTGGGCGGCGCGCTGGTCGGCTCGAAGAAATTCATCATGGAAAAAGTGTTTCCGTTCGTGCGCAGCGCAGGGCCGACGCTCTCCGCGTTCAACGCATGGGTGCTGCTCAAGGGCATGGAAACGCTGTCGCTGCGGGTGGAAAAGCAATCGGCGAACGCGCTTGAAATCGCGCGCTGGCTGCAGACGCATCCGGCCGTGAATCGCGTGTTCTATCCCGGGCTCGAATCGCATCCGCAGCATGCACTGGCGATGCGTCAGCAGAAGTCGGGCGGCGCGATTCTGTCGTTCGAGCTGAAGGGCGATACGCCCGAGCAGATGCGCGAGAACGCCTGGCGCGTGATCGACAACACGAAGATCTGCTCGATCACCGGCAACCTCGGCGATACGCGTACGACCATCACGCATCCGGCCACCACCACTCACGGTCGCGTGACGCCGGAAGCGCGCGCGGCGGCGGGCATCAGTGAAGGCTTGATCCGTCTTGCCGTGGGTCTGGAAAATGACGCGGATATTCGCGGTGATCTGGAGCGAGGTCTGGCGGGTTGAGTTGCGCTTGTCGCAAGAGCGCCGGTCGTAGCGGCGCTTTTGCCAACCGCATGAGCGGGCCGCACTGTCAGGCGGCTCGCGCAACGAAACTCAGTGGCGCAACGCGCGCCACTGACCGGGTGCAAGCCCAAAGCGCCGCGTGAACGCATGCGTGTACGCGCTTTGGTCGCCGAAGCCGATGTCCAGCGCGATATCGGTCAACGAAAGACGCGGGTCCGCGAGCAGCGTGATCGACGTGTCGAGTCGCAGTCGCTGCAAATAGCGATGCGGCGTTTCGCCGAACGCGTCGACAAAAAGCTGGTGAAAGCGCCGCATGCCGAAACCGCAATGCGCGGCGAGATCGGCGATCCGCAATGGCTCCGACAGATGTGCGCGCAGCCAGCGATCGATCCGCGCGAAGTCGAGACCGGCGCCAACTGTTTGCCTGCCGGCCGTCGTGCCGGTGTCGGCCACCAACGCAGCGCCGAGACGCGCGGCTGCATCCCAATGGAAACGCCGGCTGTCGAAGTCGTCTCCTTGCGCGCCGCCGGTTGCGTGCGCCGCGATCCGGTGCACGAGTTGCGTGAGCGTCGCGTCGACACTCACGGCGCGTGCGCGATCGAACAAACGTTCCGGCACGGCGAGCGAGCTAGCCGGCAAATCCAGTACCAGCTGCCGGTTTTCGCCGACCCCCGCGTAATCGTGCCGTGCACCCGCCGGGATCAGCCATGCGCAGCCGGCGTCGATCTGCTGCGCGACGCCGTCGACCGCCATCACCATCGCGCCGTCGAGTCCGAGCACGACCTGATGAAAGTCGTGCACGTCCGACGCTTCGATCGCGCCGTAGCGGCGAAGCGAAACGTTAGGAGCAGTGACGGCGGCGTGACTCATGGCGGTGACCGGTCGACGATGCGCAACGACAAAAACAACGAAGCGCTTAAACGCCGAGCAGTTCGACTTCGAACACGAGCGTCGCATTCGGCGGAATCACGCCGCCCGCGCCGCGCACGCCGTAGCCGAGTTGCGGCGGGATGGTCAGCTTGCGCGTGCCGCCGACCTTCATGCCTTGCACGCCTTCGTCCCAGCCCTTGATGACCATGCCGCCGCCCAATACGAAAGCGAACGGGTCGTTGCGGTCCTTGCTCGAGTCGAACTTCTGGCCGTCGGTCAGCCAGCCGGTGTAGTGCACGCTGATGGTCTTGCCTGCCACCGCTTCGGCGCCGGTGCCTTCAACGATGTCTTCGTACTTCAGGCCGGATTCGGTAGTCACAGTCGACATGTGTCGCTCCTTGGTCAAAAACGTAAAAACCGACATTGTAGGCGTGTTGACGCCGCATCGCGCAGGAATGCCGCGTGGCACGCCGATTGCGTCGTACCTGGCCGTCCGGCCAGGCTGGTCGAGCCGGACAGCTTGCCTATAATGGGGCTTCTTTCAATCACCCAGCACTGCCTGAGAGGGCTCGATCGTGACAACGTCTTCAACCGGGACTGCCGGGGGCACGCAGCCGGCTCCTTCCGGCTTCGCCGTATCCGAACGCACCGCGCGTCTGCGCGCCGAAACCGCGCTATTCATGCGCGATCACGTGCTGTCGCTGGTATCGCACGATCTGCGTGGTCCGTTGAATGCCATTCATAGCTGGGCTTACGTGCTGGAGCGCAAGCTCGATGCGAACGACCCCAACGCGCAGCGCGCCGTCGCGGGTATCCGTAGCGGCGTGGATCAGCAGGTGAAGCTGCTCGAAACGATCGTCGACGCGACGCGCGCCGAAACCAGATCGCTGGCGCTCGCCTATGCGCCGTTTCCATTGCATCCGCTGCTCGACGAAACCATCGACGAAGTCCGCACGAACCTCGCGCGTACGCGCGGCGTGGAGATCACTCTCGACTCGCAACTTTCCACCGAGCAACTGAATGGCGACCGCGAGCGCCTTGCCGCCGCACTGTGGGTGATGCTCACGTTCGCCGTCGAAGCGAGCGCGGAAGGTGGCGCTGTCACGCTGAGCACGCGCGCCGAGCCGGGCGCGTGGCACACCACGGTCAACTACGAGACGAACGAAGCCGCGTTGAACGACGTCGCGTTGCCGCACGTCCTGGAAGCATTTGCCCGCAAGCAGGCCGTCGAGCCGCGTGAGGCGAAGCGGATCGCGTGGGTGTTCGCGCTCTGCAAGCGCGTTGCGGAAGCGCACGGCGGCAGTTTCGAGCAAAGCGACGCAAGCGACGGCGAAGCGGGCACGCTCGCGCTGCGTGTACCGCTGAGCGCGACGGCGCAGAAGTGAGCGCGCGGCTCCGGCTTCTTGCATTCGATTAACTTTTCATCGAGCTTTCACCCTCTATACTGACAACTTTTGTTGCCGGAGCCCCTTGCTTTGATTCAGGTCGTCGCCCTTATCGGTGCGTTGTTTCTCGTTGCCCTCAACGGCTTTTTCGTCGCCGCCGAGTTCGGTCTGGTCAAACTGCGGCAGACGCGCGTGCAAAGCCTCGCGACCCGGCACGGCCTGCGCGGACGCTTGCTCGCCAAGGTGCATGGGCGGCTCGATGCCTATCTGTCCGCCTGTCAGCTCGGCATTACGCTTGCGTCGCTCGGGCTCGGCTGGATCGGCGAGCCCGCATTTGCGGGATTGATCTCGCCGCTGCTCCAATTCGTCGGCGTCGAATCGGAGCGGATGGTCCATGCCATTTCGCTGTTCTTCGCGTTTTCGTGCATTTCGTTCCTGCATATCGTGGTGGGCGAACTCGCGCCGAAGTCGCTGGCCATTCGCGAGGCGGAGAAGGTGTCGCTGTGGGCGGCGATGCCGCTGTACGCCTTCTACTGGGCGATGTATCCGGCGATCTGGGTGCTCAATTCGAGCGCCAACGCGGTGCTGCGGCTCGCGGGACTCGACGCCGACCACGGCCACGATTCCCATTACTCCACCGACGAACTCAAGCTGATCCTGCGCGGCCGCCGCGCCAACGTCGCGACCGGACGCGGGTCGCCGGAGGACGCCTACAGCCAGGACGAGTGGAACACGATCGCGCATTCGCTGGACTTTTCGCGCATGACTGTGTCGGACCTGATGCGGCCGGCCTATGAAATGGTCGGCTTGCGGCGCGATCTGCCGATCCGCGAAAACATGCAACTGGTGGCGCGGCATCGCTTCAGCCGCTATCCGCTGTTCGAAGACGCGTCGGGCGAGCGCGTGGCGGGCATGATCCATTTGAAGGATCTGTTGCTCGCGCGTCAGGCCGGCAGCACGCTCGAAGATCTCTCGCACTACACGCGGCCCGTGCAATACGTGAAGCCGGATATGCCGGCGCTCGAATTGTTTCGCCGCTTCCGCAAGGGCGCGCCGCATCTGGCGCTGGTCGGCCACAAGAACGCGAAGCCGATCGGCTTTCTGACGCTCGACAATCTGCTGGGCGCACTGGTCGGTCAGATTCACGACGAATTCCGTCAGGGTGACGCCGATTGGACCCGCATGGACGACGGCACGCTGATGGGCAAGGGCAGCTTGCCGGTGGTGTCGCTGGAGCGCGCGTTGGGGATCGATATCGACGAGGGCAAGGCCGAGTCGGTGGGCGGTCTCGTGATCCAGGCGCTGAACGATCTGCCTACCGAAGGCCAGCGCGTGGAGTTCGACCGCTTCGACGTGGTGGTCAAGAAGATGAAAGGGCCGCGCATCGTGCTCGTGCGCGTCTATCCGAAGAGCTTCGACGACGAAGGCGGTTGAAGTACGGACGCTTCAACCGCCTTCGATTCGAAGAACACACACCATCAACCGCGCGGCACACCGTCTTCGACCAGCACCGCAATCGGCATCGCCGCCAGCGCGTCGCGCAGATACAGCAGGCCGTTTTCATCGACCTTCGGCGCGGCCGGACTCAGCCAGTCGAACAACGCTCGCGCTGACAGATCGGACGGCATTTCCACCGCCGTATCCGCCCATTTCGCCGGATCGACCATCGGCAGATCGCCGTCGTCGCCGAGCAGTCCGGCGGCGAGCCGGCTCGCTACCACCACTGCCCATGCGTTGCCATGCCGCCGCGCAAACGCGATCGCATTCGATGCATGCGCCCCGCGCACCACGAGCGGCAGATACATGCTCTGACTCAGCAACTCCGGCAGATGCGCGCGCAACGCGAGCACCCGTTGTATGACCGCGAGTTTCACGCGTCCATTGCGCCAGTTCGGCAGGAATTCAGATGGCGGCGTCTCGACGAGCCATGCCTCGCGTTTGGCGAAATCGACAGGCCGCCGGTTGTCTGGGTCAACGAGGCTGAAGTCCCATAACTCGGTGCCCTGATAAAGATCGGGAATCCCAGGCGATGCGAGTCGCAACACCGTTTGCTGCAAGCTATTGAGCGCGCCCGCGCGGCTGATTCGCGCGACGAACGCGGACAGTTCCTTCAGAAATCCGTCGCGCCGCTGCGGCGCCAGAATGTCGAACAGAAAATCGCGGCAGCCGGCTTCATACGCTTCGTCGGGTGCGAGCCAGCTGGTTTGCAGCTTCGCTTCACGCAGTGCCTTCAACTGCCATTGCGCGACGCGCTCGGCCAGTGCCTTGACGCCGGCTTCGTCGTCCGCCTGCAGTTCCGGCGGCCAGCAGCCCACCAGCGTTTGATACAGCATCGCTTCGGCGGCGGGGCCGGGCGCCCACGCGGCGCTTGCGCCCCGGCCAGGGCCGACGGTGCTGATCGGCTTGCCGTCGAGCGCTCGCCGTTGCGGCGCGTTCAACGTGGACCATGCACGCAGCGTCGCGCCCCAATCGTCGGCGATTTCGCTCAACACCGCGAGTCGCGCGCGCACGTCTTCGCCGCGCTTGTGATCGTGCGTCGCCGTGGCGAGGAGGGCGTGCGGAAAGCGTTGCGAACGTTCGAGATTCGCCGCATGAAACTGCTCGACCGACAATGCGAATTCGCCCGGATTCGAGCCCACTTCGTTGCGTGACAGCAATCGGCCGTAGCGATAGCACGCCGTATCTTCGATCGCCTTCGCGGCGACCGGCGCGGTCAACTGCGAAAACAACGTCTGCGCAGTGCGCCGCGAGGAGTTCGCATGACTCGGCGGCACACCGTTCTGTGCTTGCTGCGGTGCTATGCCGGCGCGCGTGGGCGGCGTGTCGTCGGCACTGCCGCCGAGCCACGCGTTCACGCGCTCCAACGCGACATGATCCGCGCGCGACAGCACCGCTCGTGCGCCGGCTAGCGCCTGCTCGAAATCGTGGTTGTCGGCAGCGCTGCGCAAGCCGCTTTGCGGATAGATCCGATACACCGGGAAATGCACGACCAGTTCGGCCAGCACGCGGCGCAACGTGGTGAAGGTGAAGTCGCGCGTCGTCAGCGAATCGCGGGCGATACGATGCAACGCCCGCGCCGCGCGGTCCAGTTCCGCCGAGAGGTTCTCCGCGAGAATCTTGCGGCGCGCGGCGAGCGCTTCGTCCGCGAAACACGGGCTGCGGCCGGTGAGTTCGGCCCAGGTCCGCGCGAGCGGTTCCGCGCCGGCCGGATCGTGCAGCAAGGCGCCCACGTCGTTCATGAAGTCGTAGCCGGTCGTACCGTCGACGGGCCAGTCGTCGCGCAGCGGCTCGCCGCGGCCGAGAATCTTTTCGACCACCACATAGGGCGCGGTGTCGCGCAGTTCGGTGAGCCGCTGTCGCAAGCGCTGGCAGTATTCACGCGGCTCGGCGAGACCGTCGATGTGATCGATGCGCAAGCCGTCCACGAGTCGTTCCTGATACAGCCGGAAAACCAGCGCATGCACGGCGTCGAACACTTCGGGCCGTTCCACCCGCACACCCGCCAGCGTCGAGATATCGAAGAAGCGCCGCCAGTTCACTTCATCGGAGGCGGTGCGCCACCATGCAAGCCGGAAGTGCTGCCGCTCGATCAGCCGATGCAAGCGGTCACGCGTGACCGGGTCTTCGGGCGCATACGCCTGCAACACGAACTCGATGGCCGACTCGCCGTTTTGCGTGACGAACTCGCGCAGTTCGTCACGCCCTTCGGCGGCGCGCGGCTGATCGGTGGGCTGCGTCGTCAGTCCGTGGAAGCGTTCGGCGAGCGCGCTCAAATCGGCGCGGTCGGCGCTTTGCAGGATCGACGCGTAGTCGATCGGGCATACGGGAAACACATGCGGACCGTAGCCGATATAAAAACGCCCGCTGGCGGCCGCGAAACGCAGTGCGATGCGGCCTGCCGCGAGTTCGTCGCCGTAGGGTGCGCCGAGCGTGGGCAGCAGCACCTTGCCGCGCAGCGCGGGGTCGGGCGAATGCCAGTCGACGTCGAAGTGCCGCGCGTAGGCGCTATGGCGCCCCCACTCGAGGATATCGAGCCACCAGGCGTTGCTCGATCCGCCCACACCCATATGGTTCGGCACCGTGTCGACGATCAGCCCCATGTTGTGCGCGCGCAGTTTGTCGACGAGGCGCTTTAAGCCCGCCTCGCCGCCGCATTCGGCGCTGACCTGGGTGTAGTCGACGGTGTCGTAGCCGTGCATCGAGCCCGGCTCGGCCGTCGTGATCGGCGACGCGTACACATGGCTGATGCCGAGCGCGGCGAAGTAATCGACGTGCTGCGCGGCGTCGTCGAACGTGAAGCCTCGATGGAACTGGAGGCGCAGCGTGGAGCGCGGGGCGGTCATGGCGTATCAGGCTCCGGAGGAGTGCCAGAGGCAACGGTGGAAGGACGGGGCGCGGCACGGCGCGCGCGATCCACCGCCAGCAGGCGATCGTCGAGGGCGCCGTCGTTGAACATTTCGTCTATCGGCAGGCTCATGCGGCGGCGCCAGTTCGGATGTTCGTCGATCGAGCCGGGCAGGTTCGGTTGATCGATCAGCGCGAGCAGGTCTTCGAGCGGAAACGTGACGAGTGGCCCGGGCGTCGCCGCGACGAACGCCAGCGCTTCGTCGACCGGCGGGCTGTCGGGCGGCGGCGGGCCCACCTGCGGGGCGGCCACGCCGGCTTGCTGGAACGCGCGCCACAGCGCGGCGCGGTCGGCCGCGCGCTCCTCCTGGGCGGCCTGCTCGGGATCGCGACGGTCGGCGCGTGCCATCGTCTGCCCGATCCGGTTGCGCCATGTGATGTCGCTGCCGCGCCACCAGCCGGCCACGGTCGGCAGATCGTGCGTGGTGGTGGTGCCGACCGCGTTGCGATCCCACTCCTGCGGCGGCTTGAAACCGTTGCCGTCGTGCGCGCTCTCGAACCACAGCACGCGAATCCCGGCGATGCCGTGATCGTCGAGCCGCTCGCGAAAACCGGGCGGCACGGTGCCGAGATCCTCGCCGATCACGATCGCGCGATGCCGCCACGATTCGAGCGCGATCAGGCGCAGCAGGTCTTCGAGCGGATAGCGCAGATAGGCGCCGTTGCGCGCGCTCTCGCCTTCGGGCACGAGCCACAGGCGCCGCAGGCCGAGAATGTGATCGATGCGGATGCCGCCCGCGTGCGCGAACGCGGCGCGCAGCATGTCGATGAACGCCGAGAAGCCCTGGGTGCGCATCGCACGCGGCGAGAAGGTGGTGAGGCCCCACGCCTGGCCGGCCTGGTTGAACAGGTCCGGCGGCGCGCCGACCGACACGCCTTGCAGCATGTCGTCGCGATACGACCATGCGTGACTGCCGGCGCTGTCGCAGCCCACCGCGAGATCGGCGATGAGACCGACGGCCATGCCCGCTTCGTGCGCCGCGTGCTGCGCGTGTGACAAACCCTTCGCGGCGAGCCATTGCAGGAACAGATGGAAATCGACCTCGTGACGGTTGGCGTCGGCGAAAGCTTCGACTTCCGGGCTGCGCGGATCGCGCAATGCTTCGGGCCAGTTGCGCCAATGTCCGTCGCCGCCTTGCGCCAGTTGCTGCGCTTGCAGCGTTTCGAAGCGCGCGTGGTCTTCGAGGGCGCGTCCGGCGCGCTCGCAGAAGCCGTGGAATTCGAGCGCGCGCGGCGTGTCCTGTGCCCGGTCGTGCGTGCAGAATTGTTCGTAGAGCGCGCGCAACAGCTTGAGCTTCAGCGTGACCGCGCTCGGCCAGTCGATCAGCGGAAGACCTTCGAGCGCCGCCCAGGCGTCGCCGGCCTGAGCGGCGTCGAGCGCGGCGCGCACGGCGTGCGTGCCGAACACCGCGGCGGGGTCGATATGCGTGACGTTCAGCCACAAGCGCGACGACGGCGAATAGGGGCTGAAGCGATTCGGCTCCGCGCTGAACATCGCGTGCGTCGGACTGACGGCGAGCGCATGCGCGCCACGCTGCGCGCTGTCGACGGCGACACGCGCGAGCGCCGAATAGTCGCCGATGCCGCCGTCACCGTTGCGCCGCAAGCCGTACAGTTGCGCGGCGATACCCCACAACGGCGGCGTCGGTGTGGCGTTGTCGGGATGCAGCGTGCGCCACGCGTCGTCGACGGTGTAGCAGCGCGAGGGCGCGATGGCCAGCGTCACGCGTTGCTCGTTGATGACGAGCGTGTGATAGCCGGGTTCGTCGATCGGCGCGAGCAATGCCTCTTCGCCTTTGGGCGCGGAAAATCGGCCGTCGATGATCGAGCCGCTTTCGAGTTCGATCCGGTAGTGGCTGCCCGACTTGACCGCCGCGATGTGCAGCGCGATGCCGCGCCCGACCTCGGCGGTCATCAGCGGCGGCATTTTGCGGCCCGACAGTTCGGCGTCCAGAGCCGCGCTGCTGTGACGGATTTGCGTGGCGTTGCCGCACGGCAGACCCATCTGTTCGAGCAGCACCGCGAGGGTCTTCTCGGGCACATGCTGTGTCGTATGGTGCGCGTCCTGCCACTCGATTTCGAAGCCGGCGCGCGTGGCGAGGGTGGCGATCGTGTCGCCGGGGCGTCGGGTAGTCACGCGTGGCGCTCCTGTTGACCCACGATGCGGGCATCGTGGCCGATGGCGTAGTCGCTCACGTCGCCGCTCAGCCATGCAACGAACGTGTGCGCCGGCAGCACGCCGGCGTCGATCTGCTCGCGCACGCGCGGTGGCGTTTCGAAAATGACCTTGCCGGCGGGCATGTGCTCGAACGCGACGTTTTCCTTCGACAGATTCAGCGCGATCGACAAGGTCTCGCCGTCGGCCAGTTTCCAGCGGGCGACCAGCGCGTTCGCATCGCCGCCGTTCGCCGCAGCCAGCACGCTCGCGCCGAGCGCCTTGCTGTGTTTCAGACGCGGCGTGATCAGTTTGGCGCGCACGGCGAGCGCGGATTTGTAGAAATGCATCCAGTCGAGACGGTCTTTCGCATCGGCATCGGCATCGGCATCGCTTGGCGCAGGCGCTTGTGCAAGCGCGGGCGGCACCGATGCGGCGAACGTCTTCACATCGTTCGGATCGGGAATCTGCGCGCGCCGCTTTTCATCGCTGAATGACGAGAAGCGCGCGAATTCGCGGCGGCGTCCTTCGCGCACGGCGTCGGCGAGTTCGCCGGTGTAATCGGTGAAGAACAGGAACGGCTGCGTCGAGCCATATTCCTCGTCCATGAACAGCAACGGGATTTGCGGCGACAGCAGCAACAGGCCGGTGGCGGCGCGCAACGCCTCGTCCGAAGTCAGCTTGCGAAGCCGCTCGCCGAATGCGCGGTTGCCGATCTGATCGTGATTTTGCAGAAACATCACGAACGACGTGGGCGGCAAATGCCCGCTCGCTTCACCACGCGGTTTGCCGTCGTGAATCGGCGACGGGTCGCCCTGATATGCGAAGCCTTCCGAGAGCACGCGCGCAAGACGGCGGATCGGCTGATCCTCGTACGCGTGGTAGTAGCCTTCCGTTTCGCCGGTCAGCAGGACGTGCAGCGTGTTGTGCGCGTCGTCGTTCCATTGCGCGTCGAAATGCGTTTCCAGCAGACTCGCGCTGTTGTGCTCATTTTCCAGCACCAGATGCACATGCCGCCCATGCTGCACCTTCGCGCGAATATGCTCGGACAGGTTGCGCAGCCACGCGTGATCGTCTATCGCGTGCACCGCGTCGAAACGCAGACCGTCGACCCGGTATTCGTTGATCCAGTAGACGGCATTGTCCGTGAAGAAATCGCTCACTTCACTGCGGCTGAAATCGATGGCCGGCCCCCACGGCGTATGCGTACCCTCGCGGAAAAACGAACGTGCATACGCGTGCAGATAATTGCCGTCCGGGCCGAAGTGGTTGTAGACCACGTCGAGAAAAACCATCAGGCCCAGACCGTGCGCGGTGTCGATCAGCGCTTTCAGTTCTTCGGGGCGGCCGTACGCGGAATCGGGCGCATAGGGCAGCACGCCGTCATAGCCCCAATTGTGCTTGCCGGGGAAATCGTTCAACGGCATCAGTTCGATCGCGGTGACGCCGAGCGCGACGAGCGCCGGCAAGCGCTTCTGCACGCCCGCATAGCCGCCCATCGCGCCCACGTGCAGCTCGTACAGCACGGTTTCTTCCCATGGCCGGCCATGCCAGTTCGTGTGTTCCCAATGGTATGCGCGCGGATCGATGACTTCGCTCGGACCGTGCACGTCCTGCGGCTGGAAGCGCGAGGCTGGATCAGGCACTGCCTGCTCGCCGTCGAGCCGGAACCGGTACAGCGTGCCTGCGCCGCCCTCCACGGTGGCTTCGAACCAGCCGTTGCCGGTGGACGTCATCTCGTGCGCGCCTTGCGCCGGACCGTTTTCGATAGCGACCTGCACGCTCTTGCACGACGGCGCCCAGAAACGAAACCGCGTGCACGGCTTCGAACCCGTCGCGCCGAGCAACTGCGCGCTGAACGGCAGGCAATGCGCGTGATGATGCGCGTGAGGATCAATCGGAGTTTCGGACATGATTCTTCACCATTCGAATGTGCTGTCGAACCGCGCCACGCGTGTGGCGCATGGCGTCGTG
The DNA here is from genome assembly GCF_902859935.1 of Paraburkholderia fynbosensis. Classification (GTDB taxonomy): domain Bacteria; phylum Pseudomonadota; class Gammaproteobacteria; order Burkholderiales; family Burkholderiaceae; genus Paraburkholderia; species Paraburkholderia fynbosensis. The sequence continues at coordinate 104,978 of NZ_CADIKI010000025.1, read as the reverse complement.
CGCGCGGAGCGCGTTCGCAAAACCGCACGCGTGACCGAGCGTGCCGTCCTGCTTGCTGTTCGTGCCGCGATGCGGCTGCCATCGCGTCGTTACTCAACTGCCGGCGTCAAGTGCTCGGCGACGTGTCGCTGCTGGGCGCATGCGCGCCCGGATCGGGCGGCAATGCCGTCAGGAGCCGCGGCCCATGTTGCACCCCGGCTTTCCAACCCGCCTGCCAATCCGCCTCGCCGACCGGTTGCGCGGCCAGCATCACGAGCCCGTGCGCGGCCACCTCGACCTCGGCCACCGCCAGCCGATGCGGCGCGCTATCCGGCTCTGCAGTGTCTAGCAGCACGTGCCATTCCAGATGAGGAGCGGGTGGCTGAAACCGCAGTGTTTCCTCGTTCGCGTTGAGCATCATCAACAATACTTCGGTTTCGCCATTCAAACCTGGTCCCGCACGACGTAATGTGAATGCGCGGCCTTCGGGGTCCTGCCACGCTTCGATGGTGAGCGGATCGCCGTGCTCGTCGAACCAGCCGACATCGAACAGGCCCGGCAATACTTCGCGGTCGCCGAACAGAAACCGCGTTTCGCGCAGCAACGGATGATGCTTGCGCAACGCGATCACGCGCGCGACGAAGTCGGTCATCTGGCGGCCGTCCGCCGACGCCGCGCGCTCCCAATCGAGCCACGATATTTCGTTGTCCTGGCAGTACGCATTGTTATTGCCGTTCTGCGTGCGCAGCGATTCGTCGCCGGCCAGCACCATCGGCGTGCCGAGCGCCATCAGCACCGTGGCGATCAGCGAGCGCGCCACGCGTTTGCGCATGCCGAGAACCACGGGGTCGTCGGTCGGCCCCTCCGCGCCCCAGTTGCGGCTGCAATTCTCGTTGTGGCCATCGTTGTTGTCTTCGCCATTCGCTTCGTTGTGCTTCTGCTCGTAGGCGGTGAGGTCCGCTAGGGTGAAGCCGTCGTGCGACGTGACGAAGTTGATCGACGCCCACGGTTTCCTGAAGCGCCGGTTGAAGAGGTCGGCCGACCCGGTCAGACGCGCGGCGAGATCGGGGCGCAAGCCAGCGTCGCCGCGCCAGAAACGGCGCACGGTGTCGCGAAAACGATCGTTCCATTCGCCGAAGCCAGGGGGATGGTTGCCGAGCTGATAGCCGCCGGGGCCGATGTCCCACGGCTCGGAAATCAGCTTGCGCTGCGACAGGATCGGGTCCTGGCGCAGCGCGTCGAAAAATCCCGAGCCGGGATCGAAGCCGTGCTGCTCGCGCCCGAGCGTCACGCCGAGATCGAAGCGAAAGCCGTCGATATTGAATGCCGTCGACCAGTAGCGCAGCGAGTCCATCACCATCTGCAGCACGCGCGGATGCGGCAGGTTCATCGTGTCGCCGCAACCGGTGTCGTTGATGTGGTGGCGCTCGTCGCCTGGAATCAGGCGGTAGTAGCTGGCATTGTCGAGGCCGCGCCACGACACGGTTGGGCCCATCTCGTTGCCTTCGCAGGTGTGGTTATAGACCACGTCGAGAATCACCTCGATGCCGGCCGCGTGCAACTGGCGCACGGCAATGCGCATTTCGTCGAGCCGGTGTGTGCTCAGATACGAGGGCTCAGGCGCGAAGAACGCGGCGCTGTTGTAGCCCCAGTAGTTGCGCAGGCCGCGCTCCACGAGGAAGCGATCGTTGAGAAACGCGTGGACCGGCAGCAGCTCGACCGCGGTCACGCCGAGCTTCAGCAGATGCTCGATGAACTCCGGCGACGCCAGCGCCGCGAACGTGCCGCGTTCGTGCTGACGCAGCTCGGCGCGCAGCATCGACGCGCCGCGCACATGCGTTTCGTAGATGATGGTTTCGCCCCACGGCACGTTCGGGCGCTTGTCGTGCGACCAGTCGAACGCCTCGTCGATCACGACGCATTTCGGCATGGCCGGCGCCGAATCGCGCCGGTCGATGGAAAGGTCGGCGCGATTCGAGTGCACGCGATAACCGAACAGCGCATCCGACCAGCGAAATTGCCCGACCAGTTTGCGCGCATACGGATCGAGCAGCAGCTTGTGCGGGTTGAAGCGATGTCCGTGGTGCGGCTGATACGGCCCATGCGCGCGAAAGCCGTAGGCAGTGCCCGGATGCGCATTCGGCAGGTAGCCGTGCCAGACTTCGTCGGTACATTCGGGCATGGTGAAACGACGGATTTCCTTGCGGCCGGTGGGATCGAACAGGCAGAGCTCGATTTTTTGCGCATTCGCCGAGAACACTGCAAAGTTGACGCCGAGGCCATCCCAACTTGCGCCGAGCGGATACGGCGAGCCCGGCAGAAGCCGGTCGGGCATTGCATGCGACATGATTCCCCTTTTTCTGTTCTGATTTATGAACGCCGGCCTGGGTCTTCATGCAACGGGCGCGCGGCGCAAGCGGGTGCAACACCCACACACGCCGCGCGCCCGCTTAAGGCAGGTCGATCACTCGGCGCGCAACACGATCGTCGCGAGCGGCGGCAAGACGAGCGAAGCGGAATGCGGCCAGCCGTGGCTGGCGATCGCGTCGGTATGAATCAGCCCGCCGTTGCCCATGTTCGAACCGCCGTAGACGCCGGCATCCGTGTTCAGCACTTCCGCCCAGCGTCCCTCGCGTGGCATGCCGAGACGATAGCCGACGCGCGGCACGGGCGTCATGTTGCACACCACCACGAGCTCATGGCCCGCGCCGTCGGTGCGCCGGTAGGCGAACACGCTGTTGCCGCTGTCGTCGCCGATCAGCCAGCCGAAGCCGCCCGGTTCGCTGTCCAGCAGATGCAGCGCGGACTCGTTGCGGTACAGGTGGTTCAGATCGCGCACCAGCAATTGCACGCCGTGATGGTGCGGATCGTCGAGCAGATGCCAATGCGGCGACGTGTCGTGATCGAACTCCGCCAACTGGCCGAATTCGCCGCCCATGAACAGCAGCTTCTTGCCCGGATGCGTCCACATGAAGCCGAAGTACGCGCGCAGGTTGGCGAACTTCTGCCACCTGTCGCCGGGCATCTTGCCGAGCAGCGAGCCTTTGCCGTGCACCACTTCGTCGTGCGACAGCGGCAGCACGAAGCGCTCCGAATATGCGTACACCATCCCGAACGTCATGTTGTGGTGATGGTATTGGCGATAGACCGGATCTTCGTGCATGTAGTGCAGCGTGTCGTGCATCCAGCCCATGTTCCACTTGAACTGGAAGCCGAGGCCGCCGTCTTCGACGCGCGCCGTCACGCCCGGCCACGCGGTCGATTCCTCGGCGATCGTGATCGCGCCGGGCACGCCGGGCACGTAGCCGACTTCGTGATTGAGACGCTTGAGAAACGCAATCGATTCGAGATTCTCGCGGCCGCCGTAAATGTTCGGCACCCACTCGTCGGCCGCGCGCGAATAGTCGCGATACAGCATCGAGGCCACCGCATCCACGCGCAAGCCGTCGACGTGATAGCGCTTTAACCACGCGAGGCCCGACGCGACCAGGAACGCGCTGACCTCGTTGCGGCCGAGGTTGTAGATCATCGTGTTCCAGTCCTGGTGATAGCCTTCGCGCGGATCGGCGTGCTCGTAGAGCGGCGTGCCGTCGAAGTCGATCAGGCCATGAGCGTCGTTCGGAAAGTGCGCGGGCACCCAGTCGAGAATCACGCCGAGTCCGGCTTCGTGCGCGCGGTCGACGAAGCGCGCGAACTGCTCGGGCTTGCCGAAGCGCGCGGACGGCGCGAACTGTCCGAGCGGCTGATAACCCCACGAGCCGCCGAACGGATGTTCCGCGATCGGCATGAACTCCACATGCGTGAAGCCCATGCTCTTCACGTAGGGGACCAGCCGCTCCGCTAGTTCGTCCCAATCGAGGCCGCGTTGACCTTCTTCGGCGATACGCAGCCACGACTCCGCGTGCACCTCGTAGATCGAGAGCGGCGCGCGCGCGGTCTGCTTTTCGGCCCGCGACTGAATCCACGCGTGATCGGTCCACGGAAACTGTTCGACCTCGTCGACATGTGCGACCACCGACGCCGTGCCTGGCGGTTTTTCCGTTTGCATCGCGCACGGATCGGCCTTCAGCGGCAGCGGATGGCCGTCGCGCGACAGCAGCTCGTATTTGTAGCGCGTGCCCGCGCCGACACGCGGCACGAACAACTCCCACACGCCCGCCTGATGACGCAAGCGCATCGGATGACGGCGTCCGTCCCACGCGTTGAAGTCGCCGACCACCGACACGCGCCGCGCATTCGGCGCCCACACGGCGAAGCGCACGCCGGGCACGCCGTCCACTTCCATCGGCCGCGCGCCGAGGCATTCGAGCACCGCGTACGGGTCGCCGTGGGCGAGGCGGCCCAGCGGCTCGTCGCCGAGCACCGGGCCGAACGAGTAGGTGTCCTCGACTTCCTGCACCACGCCGTGCCAGTCGATCCGCAAGCGGTACGGCGCCGCCGACGTGACGCGGCCGGCGAATAGCCCGGGTCGCAACTGTTCGAGCTCGCCGAGGATCGCACCGTCGGCGCGCGCAATCACGGTGACGTGCGCAGCATTCGGCAACAGCGCACGCACGACCGGGCCCGCATCCGTGGAATGCAGCCCGAGCTGCGAGAACGGATCGGGGTGGCGTGCTTCGACGAGCGCGTCGATGTCGAGCGGTTGGAGGCCAGCGGCCGGATCATGCTCACTCATAATCGCCCTCGGCCGGAGTAGGCGGTGTGGCGGCGCCTGGCGCCTGGGTGGATGGGTCGTGATGAACGGGGGTGCCGGTATCGCCGAGCAGACGGCTCGTGAGCGCGGCGAGACCACGTACGGGCAAGCTGAGCCACGTCGGGCGGTTGGCCGCCTCGTAGCGGATTTCGTAGGCGGCTTTCTCGATCAGGAACAGATCGAGCAACGCCTGTTCGGCCTCGGGCGCCACCAGCGGGGTGGGGGCATCCGCGACCGCCGCGCGGTACTGGACGAGGAAGGCGTCGGTCGCATGCGCGCGGAAGCGGTCGAACAGCGCACGCTTGCGATCCGCGGTCTGCTGCGGCGCGGCTTCCGTGGTGGATTGCGCCGCCGCGCTCGCATACGACAACGAGCGCATCAAACCCGCGACGTCGCGCAGCGGACTCGATTTCTGACGACGCTCCTCGAGCGAACGCGCGGGCTCCCCTTCGAAGTCGATCAGATACGCGTCGCCCTGGGCCACCAGCACCTGGCCCAGGTGGAAGTCGCCGTGAATGCGAATGCACAAAGCGCCCGCGTCGGCGGAGACCAGTTTGCCGACTGCTTCGACGAGCGCGGTGCGGCGGTCGATCAGACTCTGCGCCAATGCCTTGGTGTCCGGATCGCTCATCTGCTCGATGCGCGGCGCGAGCAGATCGAGCGCGGCGGCGAGCATCGTCTGGGTGCCGTCGACCCATGCCTTCAGCTGCGCGGCGTCGGCCGGTTCCGGCGCGAACGCCGGGTCGTCGGTCGGCGACGCGAGCGCGACGTGCAGCTCACCGAGCCGTCTGCCGATGATGCCGGCCAGCTCACTATAGCCTTCCAGCAAAATCAGCTCGTTGGCGCGGTCCGGCGCCGTCTGCGCTTCCGTATCGAAGACGATCGCAAGTTCGTCCACCGAACGGCGCAGATGGTCGAGCGACCAGTTCCACGCATCGCCCTGATTGTCGATGAAGCCTTGCAGGATCGCGAGCGTATGCGGCACGCCCTCGGGATCGACGCGCACCACTTCGCCATACAGCGGCGCGGTGTTGGCGTAGCCGATTTGGGTCAGATAGCGGCTGATTTCCGCTTCCGGATGAATCCCGCTGACGAGCCGGCGTACCAGCTTGAGCACGGCCGCGTCGGCGATGATCAGCGAGCTGTTGCTCTGCTCGGCCGCGAGCCAGCGAATCTCCGGCCGATCGCCGAGGCTGTCCAGTTCGGCGAAACGTTCAGTGGGCAGGAACCTGATCTCGCTCTTCTGCACCGTCGGTACCACCGCGCGTTCGCGCAGCTTGCGCATCACGTTGTGCGCGAAGATCGGCAGCGCGAACGCGTCCGTCAGATGACCGACGTTGCGGCCGCGCCGCACGCGCGCCAACGCGAGTTGCATGAAGAGCGGCGTGGTGGTTTCGCCGCCCCACGTGATCGCGATCGGCACGACGTAGCGTTCGGTGTGGTCGCCCACGTCCACTTCGATTTCGGTGAACGCGAAGCCGCCGTTCGGAATCGTGGTCAACGCGGCCAGCCGCACCGCGTGCATCTTCTGATCCTTCGACGCGAACCAGCGGCGCCGGGACAGCCATGACGGCAGCACTTCCGATTCAAGCAGGCGCACGTTCTCCGGCGTCGGGCCGGCCTGGCCTTCGCGGATCACGATCGTGACGAACTCCGGCAGCGGCTCGGAATGCGCCTGCGCCCACGTCGGCCGCTGGCCGCCCGGACACAGCATGAACCACAGGAAGCCGTACGGCGGGAAGGTCAGCAGATAGGTCAGCTGGCCGATCGCGGGGAACACGGAGTCTGCGGTCATTTCGATCGGCACCGCGCCGTTGAACTCGGACAGATCGAGTTCGACCGCTTGCGGCGCGCGCGACAGATTCGCTACGCAGAGGATCGCCGGCTCGCCCGGTATTTCGCGCAGATACGCGAGGATCTTGCGATTTTCCGGCTTCAGGAAACGGATCGTGCCGCGCCCGAAGGTCTGCTTCGCGCGCCGCGTGGCAAGCATGCGGCGCGTCCAGTTCAGCAGCGAATGCGGATCGCGGCTTTGCGCCTCGACGTTGATCGCGTCGAAGCCGTACAGCGAACCCATCACCGGCGGCAGCACCAGTTGTTCCGGATCGGCGCGCGAAAAACCGCCGTTGCGGTCCGACGACCATTGCATCGGCGTGCGCACGCCGTCGCGGTCGCCGAGGTGGATGTTGTCGCCCATCCCGAGTTCGTCGCCGTAATAGATCACGGGCGTGCCGGGCATCGACAGCAGCAGCGAATTGATCAACTCGATGCGGCGGCGGTCGCGCTCCATCAACGGCGCGAGCCGGCGGCGAATGCCGAGATTCAGGCGCGCGCGACGGTCGCTCGCATAGGTGTTCCACAAATAGTCGCGCTCGGAATCGGTGACCATTTCCAGCGTCAGTTCGTCGTGATTGCGCAGGAAGATCGCCCACTGGTTCGACGCGGCGAGGTCCGGCGTTTGCCGCATGATGTCGGTGATCGGGAAGCGGTCCTCGCTCGCGATCGACATATAGATGCGCGGCATCAGCGGGAAGTGAAAGGCCATGTGGCATTCGTCTTCGTCGCCGAAATACTCTTTCACGTCTTCCGGCCACTGGTTCGCCTCGGCGAGCAGCATCCGGTTCGGATATTCGGCGTCGATGGTCGCGCGGATCTTCTTCAGCACCGCGTGCGTTTCCGGCAGGTTCTCGTTGTTGGTGCCTTCGCGCTCGACCAGATACGGCACCGCGTCGAGCCGCAGCCCGTCGATGCCCATGTCGAGCCAGAACCGCATCACCTGCAGCACTTCCTTGAGCACCGCCGGATTGTCGAAGTTCAGATCGGGCTGGTGCGAATAAAAGCGGTGCCAGTAGTAGGCGCCCGCGACCGGATCATGAGTCCAGTTCGACGGCTCCGAGTCGATGAAGATGATCCGCGTTTCCTGGTACTTCTGATCGGTATCGGACCACACGTAGTAGTTGCGATGATTCGAACCGGGCTTTGCGCGGCGCGCGCGCTGAAACCATGGGTGCTGGTCCGACGTGTGGTTGATCACGAGCTCGGTGATCACGCGGATGCCGCGTGCGTGCGCTTCCTGGATGAAGCGCTTCACGTCCGAAATCTGGCCGTAGTCGGGATGCACGTTGCGGTAATCGGCGATGTCGTAGCCGTCGTCACGCCGTGGCGATGGATAGAACGGCAGCAGCCAGATCGCGTTCACGCCGAGTTCGGCGATGTAGTCGAGCTTCGCGATCAAACCGGGGAAGTCGCCCACGCCGTCGTTGTTCGCATCGAAGAACGACTTGATGTGCACCTGGTAGATGATCGCGTCCTTGTACCAGAGCGGATCGTCGCTCAGGGCCGCGGGTTTGCCGCGCCGATGCGAGCGCGGCCGGGCCGTGTTGGCCGGGGCCGTGCCGACGGGCGCCTGCACCGTGGATTGGGCTGGGTCGTCACGCTTCATATCGCACCTTCCGTTGAGGTTGGGTTGCCAGCGTCTGCGTGATGGGCGCTGTCGGAGTCGCTGTCGGCTTCATCCGGGCGTTCGGCGGGCAGGCCGCCGAGCGGCGCGATGCGCCAGATCGAAAACGGCTGGCCCGGGCCGAGTCGCACGTGCTGCCAGCGGCCATGCCATTCGAAGCGCGCGCCGGTCATCTGATCGGTGACTTCGAGCGCGCCGTGATCGGGCAGATGCCAGCGCTGGAACGTGTCCCACGACAGTTCGATGTCCGCGCCCTGTTCGTTGAACGCATCGAGGTTGATCGCGACGACGATCACGTTGTCGCGTGCCTCGGTCGCTTTCTCGAACAGCAGGATGTGGTCGTTGTGCGCGGTGAGGAATGTCAGGCCGAGATGCGTTTGCAGCGCCGGGTTGGCGCGGCGAATCCGGTTCAACGCGGTGATCTCGCCGGTGATGTTGCCGGGCCGGTTCCAGTCCCATGCGCGCAACTGGTACTTCTCGGAGTCGAGATACTCCTCGCTGTTCGGCAGCGCGGCGGCTTCGCACAACTCGAAGCCGCTATACACGCCCCACAGGCCCGCCAGCGTCGACGCGAGCGCCGCGCGAATCAGAAAGCCCGAACGTCCCTGCGATTGCAGATGCCGGGGGTTGATGTCCGGCGTATTGACGAAGAAATTCGGCCGGTAAAAATCGCGCGCATCGGTGCGCGTGAGTTCGTTCATGTACTCGGTGAAGTCGCGCTTCGATTCGCGCCACGTGAAGTATGTGTACGACTGCGAGAAGCCGATCTTGCCGAGCCGGTTCATCATGCGCGGACGCGTGAACGCTTCGGCAAGGAAGATCGTGTCGGGATAGCGCGCGCGCACGTCGCCGATCATCCATTCCCAGAACGGCAGCGGCTTGGTGTGCGGATTGTCGACGCGGAAAATCTTCACGCCCGCTTCGATCCAGAACAGGATCACGTCGCGCAGCGCTAGCCACAGGCCGGGCTTGGCATCGTGCGCGTAGAAGTCGGGATTGACGATGTCCTGATACTTCTTCGGCGGATTTTCCGCGTAACGCAAGGTGCCGTCCGGACGCCATGCGAACCACGTCGGATGCTCCTTGAGCCAGGGGTGATCCGGCGAGCACTGGATCGCGAAGTCGAGCGCGATTTCGAGGCCGTGCGCGTGCGCGGCGGCGAGCATCGCCTTGAAGTCGTCGAGCGTGCCCAGTTGCGGATGCACGGCCGTATGGCCGCCTTCGGCCGCGCCGATCGCATACGGACTGCCGACGTCGTCCGGCTGTGCCGTCAGCGTGTTGTTGCGGCCTTTGCGGTTCGCAAGGCCGATCGGGTGAATCGGCGGGAAATACAGCACGTCGAAACCCATCTCGCGGATGCGCGGCAGTTTCGTCGTGACGTCGGCGAAGGTGCCGTGGCGCGATTCGTCGTCGCTCATCGAGCGCGGGAAGATCTCGTACCAGCTCGCGAAGCACGCGGCGGTGCGGTCCGCGTCGATCTTGTAGATCACCGGATCGCGACTCAGGAACGGCCGGTGGCGCGCGGCCGTCATCGCCTTCGCGGTGCTCGGCGCGAGAATCAGCGCGAGCTTCGTCTCGACGTCGGCCTTGGCGAAGAGCTTGACGATGTGTTCGAGCGGCTCCTTCGCCGCGCCTTCGGTCGTCTCCACTTCGGCAAGCACCAGTGCGAACAGGTGAGCGGCTTCGTCGAGTTCGAGCTCGACGGTCTGGCCCGCCTTCAGCTTCTTCTGGATGTGCTCGACGAGCGACGCGAAGTCGTCGCGCCACGCGATCACCGTGAACTCGTGGCGGCCCAGCCGTTCGAGCGGAATGCGCGCTTTCCAGATGTCGAGGCCCGCGGGCTGCGCCGGGGCCATTAGCACTTCGTGCCAGGCGGTTTCGTCGGCGGCGCGCCAGATCACGGCGGCGGCGATCTTGTCGTGACCTTCGGCGAAGATCGCGGCGCTGATTTCGGCGCGCTCGCCCACCGTGCGCTTGGCGGGAAAGCGGCCGTGGTCGACCGAAGGCGTGACGCTCTCGATCGCCACGCGCGGCGCGTCGAGCGCTTCGAGCACGGTCTTGCGGCCGCTGCGCTTGCTGTTCGCCTTGTCGATGGGCGGCGCGAGGCGGATCGGCTTTTCGCTTACCGCGCGGAACAGGCGCACGGCGCCGGGCGCGAGCGTGAAGGGCGTCAAACCGGCGGGTTCGACGTGTCCCGGCGTATCCAGCGGCACGAAGCGCGTGAAATTGCCCGGCACGCCGGCGAGGAAGCGTGCCGGATCGACGCGCAGCGGTGCGCCGAGTTCGGGATTGACGGCGATCAGGACCGCTTCGGCGGCGTCGCGCAGGTCCGGCTGGTCGGCGCGCAGCAGCAGGGCAGCGGGTGCGCCGGGCCCGCTCAGCGGGCGCAATTCACCATTGGCGTGCAGCGTCTTCGTCGTGCGCGCAAGTTCGTTCGCGCGCGTGACCCGTTCGGTGAGATCGAATTTCTTCGCTTGCACGGCGAGCGCGAATTGCGAAGCGTCGCCGCGCGTTTGCGACATCGGCTCCGTGACGCCGTATTCGAAACCCATCGGCATCATCCAGCCGGTGCCGAGCGCGGCCGACGTGAAGAGCGCGCGCCGGTACGCCCGTTCGACGATTGCGGCGTCGTGGACGTCGCTCAGCTCGGCGGCAAGCCGCGTGCCGTACGGCGCCTCGGGGAAGGCAATCGGTCCGCCGGCGCGCGCGAGCACCGCGTGCTCCTCGACCATCCAGCTCGAGCGGAAGTCCCACCAGCGCACCGACGAAAACACGCTGTCGAAGCCCGCGTCGGCGAGGCCTAGCAGATCGCCGCGGGCGAGACCCGGCGTCGCGGCGAGCAGACGCACGTCGGGATGCTTGGCGCGCAGCGCATCGCCGAGTTGCCGCCAGACGGCCGCCGGCACGCGATGCGGCGAATCGAACCGGAAGCCGCCCACGCCCGCGTCGGCGAGCGTCAGCAACTGTTGCGTCCACCAGTCGGCCAGCGCGGCACGGCTGCCCGCGTCGCCGAAGTTCGCATACGCGACGTTGTCCTCGCGATGCACGTGGCGCGGATCGAGCCGCGCCTCCTCGGACTCGAATGGATGGAACCAGTCGGCATGTTCAGCGTACAGCGCGCCATCTGCGGCCATCCGGTCGATCACCAGATCGGCCAGCAGCGTCAGGCCGTTCTGGCGGGCGGCGTCCGCGAGCGTGCGGATCGCGTCGGTGGCGGGCCGGTCGGCCTCGAACACCGGATGCAGCCGGGCGTGGTTGCCGACCACCTGTCCGTGGCCGGCCTGCCCGGGCTCGAAGAGACTGCCGATTAGCGCGTGATCGAAGCCGAGCGCGGCTGCGTGAGCGAACTGCGCAGGCCATGCATCGAGCGGCCCAACCAGCAGTGAATGAAAAAAGTAAATCCGCGGCGCGTACCCGTTTGGAGATTCCATCGGTCGTTTCCAGATTCGTCCTGCTGCGTTGTGGATGCAAGTGGCATGCGATCACAGCGCTCATTGGGCTTCCAGAGCCGGATGCCGCGCGGTGCAAAAGCGAGGGCGCGTACTGGTCAATGTAGTGCAAAGATCGTCACGCCGCTGGCCAGTCGAGGGTGCTTTGACGCCAGACGCGGGTCGCATGAGGCTGGTCAGAACTATTGGGAGGACCGAGCAAACGATGTGCCAGTCGGCGCAGGGTGGGACCGAGGGGTGGGGTTTCGCGCGCCCGGAAGGAAGGCGCGCCGACGAACAGGACGCGACGAAAGCGTCCCAACACGCGCTCCACGTGTAAAACGGGCGGGCGCCGGCCGGGTTTTACACAGCGCGCAGGACAAGCCGCACGATTACCGCAAAGGCCAACGTGCGGCGGGCGGGTGCGTATGGGCAGCACAGGCCGCATAGCCCGCGCTAAGAGCCAAGCAGCCCCGCTGCGATATTCACGCACAAGCCGAGTACGGCCACATTGAAATAGAACGACAGAACCGATTGTGCGAGCGCGGCGCGGCGAATCGTACGCGAACGCAACACCACGTCGGAGGTTTGCGACGCCACGGCGATGGTGAACGAGAAATACAGAAAGTCCCAGTAGTTCGGTTCGAGCTTGTGATCGGGAAACAGCAGCGCGGTTTCCTTGGCATCGGCGTCGAAATAGAGCCGTGCGTAGTGCTGCGTGAAAATGGTCGGAATCAGAAACCACGCGCCGATCAGCGTGAGGCCGGTCAGCAGGTAGTGCCCTGCGCTCGACGACCCGGCGGTTCCCTTGGCCGACGCCAGCTCCATCACGATCGCCGCGATACTCGCGATGGTCGCCAGACAGATGACAAATAGCACGACGCCCGCGTTTTCGTCATCGCGTACTGCGTGTTCGCGGACCCGATGTTCATCGGCGACGGCCATGTGCACCCAGATCATCAACAGGTAACTCCAGATCGCGGCGTCCCAGCCGATCAGCGCGCGCGCCGTCGAACTCGTGTGGATGGGCACCATCAGCGCGACCACGATGCCGATGACGAGGCCGATCACCGTTCTGGGTCGATTGCGAAGAACCTGCGGATAGTATTTCGTGAGCATGGAGTCGGGGCCAAGGGCGTCGTGTCGCGGATTCTACTCGCGCGCCGGCGAGCATTCGTCGAATCGGTTGGTCGCCGCTATAGTTTTCCGCAGCGGCCTTGCGTGCCGCTTTCAGTTGAAAGGCAACCGGCAGGCAGCGTCGCACGTTGGAAAACGACTCAACATCTGGAGTACCCATGACAGATGTTCCTGAGGATAACGATGCGCCCCAGCCAGTGACGCATCCCGCCGGGTCCCGCCGGGGATATCGTCGCCCTCTTGGTCTTCGCCAGCATCGTCGTATTCCCGTTCGTATCAGCCTCGCGCAGAGCATGGGTGCTCGGCGCCTGGTCGCCGCTGCGGCGCTCGCGTTTGGTGGCGCGGGCTGCTCGTTGTGTTCGTTTCGTGGATCGCCCTGCCACTCGCCGCCGCGCCGCCCGCAATAGACTGCGCCGGATCGGTGCATTCCCGGTAAGAAAGCCCGGAGACACGCTGTTTTTGCGTCGATTTGTGTCATTTTTGCTTGCCGAGGCGCCAGGAAACGATAGGGACCCCGCATACGCACTCGCGGCTGCAGCATTATCATGAGCAAATGTCCTCCGTACTCGTCAACCCAGTTCAGCATCATGCTGCCAATGCGAGCGGTCGCGACTTCGTGGTCGGCGATCTGCACGGCTGCGTCGATGCGTTGCGCTATCTGCTGCGCCTCATCGCGTTCGATCCTGCGCGCGACCGGCTCTTTTCGGTCGGTGATTTGGTCGATCGCGGCGAACATTCCGAGCAGGCGCTGGCGCTGCTCGAGAAGCCGTGGTTTTTCGCCGTGCTCGGCAACCACGAAGACACGCTCTGCGCTGTCGCCGACGGGCGTTTGCGGCGTCAGTGGTGGTATGGAATCGGCGGCGCGTGGGCGGCGAACCTGCCGGACGAACGCTTGCAGCACTATGCGGAGCGGCTGCGGCCGCTGCCGCTCGTGCGCGTGGTGGGAAGCGGCAAGGAGCGCTTCAATATTCTGCATGCCGAATTTTTCGGCACCGACGCCGAGCTCGACGCGGGGAATTTTTCGGCCGACACCCGCCAGCAATTGCTCTGGGGACGCGACCTTGCGGTAGGCAACGCCGATCCGCTGCGGCAGCGCGGACTCTCTCTGACCTATTGCGGCCATACGCCGATGCGCGACATCACGCAGATCGGCTCGCAGGTGTTCATCGACACCGGCGCGTTCGGCCCCGGCGGCAAGCTGACGATCGTGCAGCCGCAGGCGCTGCTGCGCTGGTCGATTTCGGTCGAGGAAGCGCGCGCCGAAGGGGCGGCCGCGCTGGCGCTGCCCTGACCCGTTCGCGCTGCCCGCGGAGCTTCGCGCTGGCCCGTTCGGCCCGTCAGCCGACCTGGCTGAGTTCGAACACCATATCCACGCTCGTGCCGTTCCAGTTGTATTCCAGATACGCCGCGTGGTGGCAGTCGCGCAGCAGCGTGGTTCGGAACGCGGCGAGGCACTCGCCGCTGCTATCTCGCACCGACGGATACACGATGCCCGGCGCGCCCGCCTCGCGCACGGCGCGGCCGAGCGACTGCCCGGCCAGATAGTCGTTTGGCGACAGCACGTCGAGATCGCGCGACGCGTCGTTGCGCAGATCCACCACGCTGCCTTGCGCCGCCACCGTGTAGAGGCGCATCTGCTGGCGCATCGGCGGCTCGGCGGTTGCCTCCAGAAATTTCCCCGTGTGATAGCGCGTTTCGGCGATCGCGGTGGCACGCGAGCGGGCGCAGTAGAACACGCCATACGTGCCGTCGGAAAAGCGGCTGCCGAGCGGATTCAGATGCGTCAACGCGGCCATGATCGGCCCATAGCCCGGGCCGAAGCGGCGTTCTTCGCGCGGCACCAGGTCGAGTTCGCCGACTTCTGTGCGCAGCCGGTCGTTGGTCATCGCTTCGAGCGCGTAGAGCGCGTCGAAATCTTCGGGGGAGGCGACGCGGTCGAATAGACTCACGGCCGGAAAACGCGTCGGAATCACACGATACGCGGGCAACCAGTCAAGCTGCGCGGATGGCCAGCGGTCCTGCCAATGCGGTTGTGTCACGCCCAGCCGCCTCGCATCGCGTCGAGATACTGGCGCACGGCCACGAGATCGCTGATGTTGCCCGCCAGCATGCGGTCCAGCGCGCGGCGGCCGCCGAATGGCGGCGCGCTGTTGGGGCGTTTGATCCAGGTGTCGGCGGCGCTGGGTTGCGGCAGCAGGATTTGCAGCGCCTTGTAGATGCCGAGCAGCAGTGACAGACGCTCGAGCGTGTCGCGTCCGAGGCGCGCCGTCTCGGGCGCTGCTTTCCATTTGAAGAAAGTGGAGCGGCCCGGCGAGCCGAGCAGTACGATCTGCTCGTCGGCGTTCAGGTCCCAGTCGCGCGCGATGTTGAAGAATGCGCGCAGACCCGCCGCCGACATTTGCGGGAACGTGGGTGCCGAAACGGGCCGGCGAATCGGCTCTTCGGGCGAATTGAGGCGGGCAGCGTGAGCCATATCGGGGTAGGTCCCTACGTGTATTGAATATTGATATTAGTCCAAATATGGATTTTTGCAAGAGAATATAATCCTGGCTCGTTATGCAGTCGAGGATCAGGAGAAGAAGCAGATGTCGATTCGAGCAGTAACAGCGGCGCTCGCCGTTTGGTGTGTATCGGGGGCGGCTATGGCTGCGGGGTATACGGAGACTTGGAATCCGCCCGAGGCGAGCAGGCATGCCGCGAAGCCGGCGAAAAAGAACGGGGCGGTGGCCAAGTTCAAGGCGGGTTCGAGGGTCGACGCAAAGGCGGGCTCGAAGCACGCGGTTAGCGCTGCCGGGCATAAGGCGCCGCGTGTGGCGTCGGCAGGAGGAAGCGCAGCGGGTACCGCGGCCCATGGCGGAGCGAAGAAGGTCGCGGCGAAGGGCAAGGGCTGCGCCAAAGTATCGGCCGCGTGCAAATCCGGCACGAAAGCCGTCGTGACGGCGCAGGCTAAAAAGCCGCATGCATCGCTCGCGCAGAGGCAGGCGAAGTCGCATCAAGACAAGATCGTCCATGCCAACATGGTTCAAAGCGGCGCCGCGCGTGCCCATTCGGTCAAGATCGCGGCGAAACCGGCGGCCTCGCATATGAACGCGCCGGCCGCGTCCGCAAACGTTAGCGGCGCCGCGCCCGACACAGCCACCAATCCGGCGACCGCCAGCAGCGGTTCACTGCCGCCGATTCTGCGCTGATCCCGACTCACGCGGCGCGTTTGCGTCCGGGCTTGCTGCCCGGCGGTTCCCATGCTGTGCGGCCCGGCTCGACCAATGCCGCCGACGCCAGCCGTTAGCGCATCGCGCCGAGCCTGATCCGCGACTGGGCGAGACTAGCGGCGCGTCACGCGGTCGCCAGCCCGTTCGTTACGAGACGCAGCGTTTCCACCGAGCGCGGGTCGCGCACCCGCGAATGCAACGTAACGCGCGACTCCGGCAGCGCCGGCAAGCCAAGCCGCGCGCCGACATCGACCAGACCCCGCGGCGCCACCCTGCGCGCCAGCGGCGACACGGCCAGTCCCGCCGCCACTGCCGCGCCGACGGCCGCGACCCCGCCGCCGATGAATACCTCCTGCCACGCAATTCCCGCCTCCTTCAGCGTGCGCAGCGCCACGTCGCGCACGTTGCAGGGCGGACTCAGCAGCGCCAGCGCCAACGGATTGCCGGCTCTCGGCAGCCACGTGGGTGTCGCGAGCCAGCCGAGCGGTTCGCTGAACAGCACTTGCGCGTCGTCGCGCGGTGGTTCGTCGGCGCCATAGCGGACAATCGCCGCATTGAGCCGACGCTCATCGAATTGCGCGAGCAGCGCCGCCGACTGACCCATATGCAACTCGAGCACCAGACCGGGGTCGTGCGCATTGAGCCGGCCGAGCAGCAGCGGCAGATCTGGGCCCGCGACGTGCTCGCTGAGCCCCAGCACCAGCCGTCGGCGCTCCACTGACAATGAACCCAGCGCGCGCTCGTGTGCGTTCAGCAACTCGCGCGCGGCGGCAAGAAACGCGTGGCCGTCGGCGGACAGGCGCACCACGCGCGGCGTTCGCTCCAGCAATTGTTTGCCCAGATGCGCTTCCAGCCGTTTGAGCTTCAGACTGACGGCCGATTGCGTCGTGTCGAGCGCGTCCGCTGCACGCGTGAAACTATGCATATCAGCGACCAGAACGAAGGCTCGCACCGCATCGAGATCGAGAACTTTCATTTCTAATGAATATAGATGAAATAGCCAATGATGTCTTTTTATTATGGCTGGGCGCACCTAAGCTGTGTTTACCTAATCGGAACAAGTAAGGAGTTTCATCATGCCGCTCACACGAATCGCATTGCGCGCCGGCAAGCCGGCCGAATACCGGAAAGCGCTGACCGAGGGCATTCAGCGCTCGCTGGTCGACACTTTTAACGTGCCGAAGGACGACCAGTTCGTGCTGATCACCGAGCACGACGCCGACAATCTGATCTATGACCGGCGTTATCTGAATATCGAGCGCAGCGACGATTTCGTCGTGATTCAACTGACAGTGAGTAACACGCGCTCGATCGAGCAGAAGAAGGCGTTGTACCGGCGCATTGTCGAAGAGCTGGCGAAGTCGCCGGGGGTACGGCGAGAGGATGTGTTCATCAGTCTCGTCGAGGTGGTGAAGGAGAACTGGTCGTTCGGGAATGGCGTGGCCCAGTATGCTGAGTGAATGAGTGGGCCGCTTCCTTCGGGCGGGGCCGCGTGGCGCATGTTCCATGCGACCTGTGGAGATCGGCCGCCGCTCCCTTCGGAGCCGCCGAAGCGCACAACTTAATCTGCCGATATCTCTTTGTTTTGCGCCATGAACTGTCGACTGGGTTTCCCGGGGCTATGCTTCAGCGCAACATGTAAGTGTTTGTATTCAGCTGTCGCGCAGGCCGGCGAGAACGGTGGGGCGGCAGCCCGATAGGTTGACTGTGCGCCGCGCCTCAAATATGTGCGGCCATTTTGAAGCGCACTTCGCGACGCGATAGACGTTCCACAGACACCGCTGCCCGAGCGAATGAGAATGACAAAGCCGGGAGGCGAAATCGAGCCACACGGCGAACGTACCTCGGTGGCCCATGAATGCCCAGTCACTGTTGGGAGATGACTATGCCCCGCGCACCCAGCGCGATTGTTCAACGGATGAAGGACAGTGCAAAACAACTGATTCCGGATCCGATTTTCCTCAGCCTCCTGCATCGGAAGCACATTGGCCGCTTCCCGAACCTGTTGCACCCGAAAACATTCAACGAGAAGATCTTGCAACGCAGCTTACGGCCAGACCCGCGATACGGCGCGTTGACCGACAAACTTGCCGTGCGGGAGTATGTCAGGGCCAAGGTCGGTGAGAAGTATCTGATCCCCCTGATTTCGTCGCCCGAGGTATTCACGCGAGCAGTCTTCGATGCGCTGCCGAATTCCTTTGTGATGAAAGCGAATCATGGAAGCAGTTTTGTCGAAATCGTTTGGGACAAGTCGCAACGAACGTTTGAGGATCTGCAGCTTCTGGCGAATCGATGGACGTCTACCGACTTCTACAAGATTGCGCGGGAGCGCCATTACCGGGAAATCCAGCCTCGCATTTTCTTCGAGGATCTCCTTCTCGACGAACGCGGCCAGATTCCCGCCGATTACAAAGTGCACTGCTTCGGCGGCCGGCCCGGCCGCCCGATGATGTTTATCGTCGTGATCTCGGACCGATTCGGAAGTGACACACGTGGCGACGTGTACGACGTTCAATGGAATCACCTCGACGTTGGGATCGGTCCCTACGCTCGCAGCACGACACCCCAGCCGCCGCCGGAGAATCTGGAATCGATACTGGAGACGGCCGTTGTCCTTTCCGAAGACTTCAATTATGTTCGCGTCGACCTGTACGCCCCCGACAATGACGTGTACTTTGGTGAGCTAACCTTTACACCCGGTGCCGGCGTGGTTCCAACGAGACCTGACCGGGTCGATTTTGAGTGGGGACGGCTTTTGACGTGAGAAAACCGGACACCGCAAGACATCGAATGCGCTAATCCAGTCTGGCCGCGTCAAGCGGTGCAGCGGCTCGACCCTCGGCGAACACCGCTACATCCGCGCGCCAAACAGCGGGCCGAAACTAGAACGTAGCCCAGTCACTGTTCCCGCTCGCGGGCGCCCGCTTCGGCAGCGTACCTGCAGACTTCGCCGACACCTCGTCAACCACAGGCCTCATCGTCGCAGCAAAGCCTCGAGCCTCCCCAATACGAAACACCGACACAGCCTGCTTCATCTTCCCCGCCTGCCCTTCAAGCGATTGCGCAGCCGCCGCGGCCTGTTCAACGAGAGCCGCATTTTGCTGCGTGGTCTCGTCCATTTGCGTCACGGCCTGGCCGACCTGCTGGATGCTGCGGTTCTGTTCCTCGGAGGCCGTGGCGATCTCGCCGACGATATCCGACACGCGGCGGATCGCTTCCTTGATATCGACCATCGTCGCACTGACTTCCGACGCCTGCTGCGTGCCGCCCTGAATCGTCGCGACCGAGGTCGAGATCATTTCCTTGATCTCCTTTGCCGCGCTGGCCGAGCGCTGCGCGAGACTGCGCACCTCGCTCGCGACGACCGCGAATCCACGCCCCTGCTCACCCGCGCGCGCGGCCTCGACCGCCGCGTTCAGCGCGAGGATGTTGGTCTGGAACGCGATGCCTTCGATCACACCTGTGATGTCGGAAATTCTCGCCGAACTGCTGCTGATCTGACCGATCGTCTGCACCATGCCTTCGACGGCGGTGCTGCCCGTGTCGGCGACATTGGCGGCTTTCAGCGCGAGCGTATTCGCATGACGCGCGTTGTCGCTGTTCTGGCTGACCGTCTGCGTCAGTTCCTGCATGCTGGCCGCGGTCTGTTCGAGCGAGGCGGCCTGCTCTTCGGTCCGCGCGGACAAGTCGATGTTGCCGCTGGCGATCTGTTTCGACGCCACGCTGACCGACTCGGCGCTTTCGCGAATCGAGCCGATCGTCGTCGCGAGCCGCTCCTGCATGCGCGCGACGGCGTACAGGATGCTGCGGCGATCTGCGGCGCCGGCGTCGACACGTGCGCTCAGGTCGCCGCTGGCAATCTGCTCGACAACCTGCGCGACCGCCGCCGGTTCACCGCCGATCTGCCGCACGACCGCGCGCGTGACCACCAGCCCGAGGCCAATGGCAACCGCCACGCCGACGAGCGCGCAGATCGCGATCCACCACGTCACCGACGCGACCAGCGTGGCGCCGTCAGCGACACGCTGCTTCGCGAGCTCGTCGCGCACGTCCGACAGTTTGATCATCAGGGTGCGCAGCTTGACGTGCATCGGGTCGGTGGTCGATTTCAACTCGGCGAGCGCACCCGTCTGGTCTCCCTGGTCGGCGAGCGCTTCGACCTTCGCGACCGACTTCATATAGGCCGGCCAGGTGGTGTCGAAATCGCTGAGCAACTGCCTTTGCGCGTCGTTGGATGCGTGCGTGCGTTCGTAGTCGAACGCGGCAAGGATGGCGGCTTCGCCACCGTGATTCAGTCTGACCGTGTCGGCCCTGCCGGCAGGATCGGGGTTCAGGATGTACGAATACAGCCGGCGAAAATGCGAAGCGGCCTGCCATGCGGCGGTGCCGTCCTGGCGCACCGGAATGAATTCGCGATCGTACATTTCGGTCTGCATCGTCGCGACTTCGCGGACTTTGAGCACACCAACCGTACCGACGATGGCAGTAACGAATGCGCACAACATCAATGAGCCCACAAGCTTCTGACTAAGCTTGAGATTGGAAAGCCACTGCATCTTGCAAAATCTCTCGATCGGAATAAAAGGGGGGCGCCGACTTCATGTTTTCTAATGAAAAATTCTCATTGTCTGACGTTCATGCTGAATAACGGCATCCGGGGCGGCTTCTGAAGCCTGACGCGCCAGTCGAGTGGGCGGTGGCTCAGGTACGCATCGTTATAATGATCCGCTGTCCGTTCCGGACCTTCCACCGCTCCTCGCCATGACATCCGACCGCACCGATCCTTCCCACGATTCTCTTGAATTCGGCGGTTCCGTCTGGTTCCAGGCCGGCGCGCAGACGCTCGGCGGCGCGCCGCGCATTGCGCTGCTCGCGGCGATTGGCGAAACCGGCTCGATCACCAGCGCGGCGAAAGCGGTCGGCATGAGCTACAAGGGCGCATGGGACGCCGTCGATACGATGAACAACCTCGCCGGCGAGCCCCTCGTCGTGCGCCTGACGGGCGGCAAAGGTGGTGGCGGCACCACGCTCACGCCGCGCGCGGTGAAGCTGATCGAGACGTTTCACGCTGTCGAACGCGAACATCGGCGCTTTCTCGAACGCGCGGGCGCGGCGATCGAAGGCTTCGCGACAGATTGGGATCTGATCGGCCGCATCGGCGTGAAGACCAGCGCGCGCAATCAGTTCTACGGCACGGTGTCGGCAATCACGCGCGGCACGGTCAACGACGAAGTCTCGCTGGTGCTGCCCGGTGGGCACACGATCGTCGCCGTCCTCACGCACGAGAGCACCGAGGCGCTGGGCCTGGTCGAGGGTGTGGCTGCGTTCGCGCTGATCAAGGCGTCGTGGGTCGTGCTGCTCGTCGAACACGAAAGCGGCACGCCGCTCAAGCTGTCGGCGCGTAATCAGTTGCGCGGCGCCGTGCAGAGCGTGAAGCGTGGCGCGGTGAATGCCGAGGTGTCGCTGATGCTTGAGGGCGGCGCGGTCGTCACGGCGGTGGTCACTAACGAAAGCGTCGATGCGCTCGGTCTCGCGGAAGGCTCGAACGCCGTCGCGGCGTTCAAGGCCTCGAGCGTGATTCTTGGGGTGAAGGATTGAGGGCGGCGAAGGGGGCGATGGCGCAAACCGCACCCGTAAAAGCTGGCCCGCAGCGTGCCAGCTTGAGTCAAAGCTCGCTACGCGCGTAGCCCGCAAACGGGTGATTCTCGCGCACGCAACCATCGCTGACTTGCACGACCTGATCGCCGAACGCGGCGACGTCGTCGGGATCGTGTGTGATCAACACCATCGGAATATCGAGCCGCGTTTGCAGGTCCGACAGCTCCTCGCGCATGCGTCGGCGCAATGCGCTATCGAGCGCGGAAAAGGGCTCGTCCAGCAGTAGCAGCCGGGGTTGCGCGACCAGCGCCCGCGCCAGCGCCACACGCTGCTTCTGTCCACCCGACAACTGCACCGGATGATTGCCCGCGACGTTCTTCAATTCCAGCGCGTCGAGCCAGTAGTCGACTTGCGGATGCGCGTGCCGCGCGCGCGGATTGAACCAGCCCTGTCGCAAGCCGAAGCCGATGTTCTGCCGCACGTTCAGATGCGGAAACAGTGCGTAGTCCTGAAACAGGTAGGCGATCTGGCGCGCTTGCGGTTTCAGATCGACACCGCGCGTGCTGTCGAACAGCGCGTCGCCATGCAGCGTGATCGCGCCTTCGTCGGGACGCAGGAGCCCGGCGATCGCCTGCAAGGTCAGACTCTTGCCCGCACCGGACGGCCCGAACAACACCACGCGCTGAGTGGTCGCCCGGAACGACACGTCGAGCGTGAAGCGACGCTCGGCGCTCTCGAAAGTCTTGCGAATGTCGACGGCGAGCGGCATGTCAGCGCGAACTCAAAAGCGTGTGCTGCGGCACCAGACGGCCCGCGAGCAGCAGGATCACAACGCACGTCGCCGAGGTCACGAGTACGAGGAAATTCGCGGTGCTGTCGTCGCCGGCTTGCACGGCCGAATACACCGCCACCGAGAGCGTTTGTGTGCGGCCCGGCAGGTTGCCCGCGATCATCAGCGTCGCGCCGAATTCGCCGAGCGCGCGCGCGAACGCCAGCAGGCCGCCCGCGAGAATGCCGCGCGCGGCGAGCGGCAGGGTCACGCGGAAAAAGACCGCCGTTTCGCTGACGCCGAGGGTGCGCGCGGCCCGTTCGAGCTGGGGATCGACGGATTCGAACGCGGCGCGCGCCGATTTCAGCACCAAGGGAAACGCCACGACTGTCGACGCGATCACCGCCCCCTGCCAAGTGAACACCAACTGGATGTCGAAGCGGTCGAGCCACGCGCCGATCACGCCGCGGCGTCCGAGCAGCACGAGCAGGTAGTAGCCGAGCACAGTGGGCGGCAGCACGAGCGGCAGCATCAGCAACGAATCGACCACGTCGCGCGCGCCGGAGCGCCAGCGCGATAAACCAAAGGCCGCCGCGACGCCGAACAGCAGGGTGAGCGCGGTAGCCCAACCCGCCACTTTCAACGACAGCAGAAGCGGAATCCAGGCCTGTTGCATGAGCGCGTGCGAGTCCCGTTGGCGTTAATGGGCGGGCTTGAAGCCGTACTTCGCGAGCACGCTCTGGCCGGCCGGCGACATCACGAAGTTCATGAAGGCCTGGGCGTCCTCCGCGTGGCGGCTGCCTTCAATCTGCGCGACCGGGTAGGTGATCGGCATTTGCGTCGGCACGTTCAGCGCGACCTTGACCTTGTCCGGCATGACCGCGGCGTCGGTGCTGAATACGAAGCCCGCGTCGACTTCACCGCGCGCCACATAGTCGAGGCTCTGACGCACGTTCGACGCCAGCACCGCCTTCGCGCTTACCGCGTCCCATACGCCGGCGGCCAGTAGCGCGCCCTGCGTATAGCGGCCGACCGGCACCGAGGCCGGATCGCCGAATGCGATCCGTTTCACGTTCGCCGACGCCAGATTGTTCAACGTAGCCGGTGAGAAACGGCTGTCGGACGGGACGATCAGCACCAGCGAATTGGCGGCAAAGTCGCGGCGCGTGGCCGGCACGATCACCTTTTCGGCGGCGGCCTTGTCCATGGCCTTCTGATCCGCGGAGGCGAACACGTCGGCGGGCGCGCCTTTGACGATCTGCTGCATCAACACGTCGGAAGCGCCGAAATTCAGCAACACCTTGGTGCCCGGATGCTGCTGCTCGAAGACGTCGCTGACTGCCTTGAACGCGTTGGTGAGACTGGCGGCGGCGGAGACGACGAGTTCGTCGGCGCAAGCATTCGCGCTGATCACGACTGACAGCGCGCTGGCGACGCTCAGCGCGTGTTTCAGAAAGCGGCGGGCAAGTGTCATGGAGGAGCAGGGTGTCCGGCGCGGACCGGAGCGGCAGGTTAAAACGCTATCGTAATATATGACTGGTTATAACGGTACTCGTGACGAAACGTGAACCACGCGCATTAAGCGCTTCGGGATGCAGCAGGGGGTGTTCAGACGCGGGACGCGTGCGCCGGCGCGAGCGTGTTCAGCGTTTGCGAGAGCGGCGCCGTGGCCGGATGGACATTGCGTAGGGCTTTCCACTTGGCCCGGATGAACGGCCTGTCATGGCCGGATACGGTCAGCGCGATGTTCGTCACCCAGCGCTGGGTCGGCACGTGTACGCCGTGCATCAGCACAGCGAGAACGAGCATGCTGATCGCGACCGGCAGTGCCGACAGACGGCCGGGTTCAGCATTCCACGCCATGCGCACGAACACCAGCGCAGCCAGTGCGCCGACGAGGCAACCCGTGACCGCTTCAGACGGCGAATGAGCACTCAGCGCGACGCGCGATAAACCCACCGCAATCCCCGCAGCCAGCCCCAGCACGACGCCGATCAGCCGGACGGCGGGACGCGCGGGCAGCAGCATCAGGAACAGCGCGACCGGATAGACGGCAGTGGATAGCATTGCGTGGCCGCTGACGCCCGTGAAATCCAGCTCGCGCACGCCGACGCCCCAGCCGAGAAACGCCAGCTTGGTGACGGTCACCAAGCCGATCGCCGCGCCGAGCAGCAGCAGCCAGCCCGCCGCCATGCGCCACGTATAGCCAAGCCCCAGCCAGAGCGCGATGGCGAACGCGAGCGGCAATGTCATGCCGGCCCCGCCGAGACTGGTGATCGCATACCACAAATGAAGAGGTAAATCGGGCATGGCAAGGGTGCGGCCCAGGCCGCGTAGAGTCGGATCGGTGAAGAAAATGGACGCGGCGCAGGCCCACACATCAATTGAATTAGCCGCCAGTATAGACGTCTGTTGCATCGCGGTCTCGTGAGGCATCGCGCCGTTGGCCGCCGAACGTTAGGTGTCAAACAGGCGCTGGACCCGTTCGACGCCTGCACGCTTCGAAGGTTCGCCGGGTGGACTGTTGGACGTGGCTGCCGTCTTGGGTGCCAGCATCGCATGAGGATTGGTGTTATTGTGCATTGCACAACGAAAAGTCGTTCGAGATGGAATCGAGCGAATCCTGTCCCTTTTTGCGAGGTTATCCGCTGATGGCAAAAAGCCTATCGAAAATCTGGCTGCGCGGGCTGAAGCGGCTGCTCGCGATTCAAACCGAGCACGCTCAAAAGACCACTAAGCGCCTCACGCCGCGGCCGGCGCGGAGCGCCACCCCCAAGCCTTCGAGCAAGGTTCGGCCAGCCAAGCCGGCGGCCGCGCTGCGCGTGCCCGCCAAGCGCGAGACGCCGCGCGCCACCGTACGGGAGTCGCGGGTGCGCCCGCGCGCGTCGGCCTGGGCGAGCGGCTCGTGGACGCGTTCGTTCCATTCCGCGCCGGCCGCGCCCGGACGACTCGTCAACCACCTTCAATACGGCCTGTATATCCCGTCGGGACACGCGTTGGAGGCGATGCCGCTGGTCGTCATGCTGCACGGCTGTACCCAGTCGATCGACGAATTCGCCGAAGGCACGCGGATGAACGTGCTGGCGGACCGCTTCGGCTTTGCCGTGGTGTATCCGGAGCAGTCGAAGCATGCGCATTCGCACCGCTGCTGGCATTGGTATGACGCGGGCGAAAACGCCGGCGGGGCCGAGGCGCGCGCCGTGGTGTCGCTCGTGGACGCGCTGGTTGCGCAGCATGGCTTCGATTCCGAGCGCGTATATGTGGCGGGGATTTCCGCCGGTGCGGGCCTGACGGCATTGCTCGCCGTCAAATATCCACAGCATTTTGCCGCAGTCGCGTTGCATTCGGGCCCCGCTTTCGGCGAAGCCCGCTCCGGCATTACGGCGATGGACGTGATGCGGCGCGGTGCGCGCCGCGAGCCGGCTGCGCTCGCCGACGAAATGACCGACGTGGCCCTCTACCCCGGCATGCCGGCGATCGTAATCCACGGCGACGCCGATCACGTCGTCGCGCCGGTCAATGCCGATCAGTTGGCGGAGCAGTTCCTCCGCCTGAATCGCATCGTCGACACGAACGGCGCCCGCAAGTCCGGCGAAGTCCGCGAAGAGCGCAAGGGCGGCGTCGTGACGCGCGATTTCGTGCGCGGCGGGCGGCGCGTGGTGCGGCTGTGCCGGGTGCAAGGGCTCGCTCACGCTTGGAGCGGCGGCGACGACGCCGTGCCGTTTCACTCGTCGAAAGGCCCGGATGCGAGCGCCATGGTGTGGGAATTCTTCAAGCATCAGCGCCGGACCGGCGCGGGCCGTATCGCGGAAAGCGCCGTCACAGCGGCCTCGTCGGCCGGACGGTGAGTCGGAAACAACGCTTCGAAAATGAGTGGTAGCGCGATCCTAGGGTTTTCCCTATAATGCGGGTTATCCCTAAGAGTTAACGCTTAAATTCATTGCCGAGGTCGATCATGTACCTGCTTAGCCGACTGTTCCTCTTTCTGACGAAATCGCCCGACCAACTCGCGAAAGAGCGCGCCGACGCGTTCCTCGCCGAAGCGACCGATCTGTACGATCTCGAATTCCGCATGCGCAAGCTCGACCGTGAGGTGAACGTCCGCCAGCCGTCGTGGATGAGCCAGCACTAAGCTGAGCGCGTGAAGAGCATCGGCGCGTAATTAAACGCCGATGCCTGGGGCGAAGCGCCCGAGCCATCACGCACGTGTTCACCCAAGCTGACGCAAAGAACGGCTCACACAGCCGGATTCAATTGCCACAGCGCGTAATTCAACACCGCAGCGAACGCCACCCAGGCGACGTACGGCACCAGTAGTACGCCGGCCAAGCGGTCCCGTCGCCAGAACACGAATGTCAGCGCGACGATCAGGATCAGCAGGATCACGATATCGGCCAGCGCGAGATCCGGTCGATGCAGGCCGAAAAACAGCCACATCCACGCGGCGTTGAACAGCAACTGCACCACCCACAAGACGATCGCCGAACTCGAACCGTCGCGCTTCCACACGCGCCACGCGGCAATCGCCATCAGCACATAAAGCACCGTCCAGGCTGGCGGGAACACCCAGTTGGGTGGATTGAACCCGGGTTTTTGCAGCGACGTGTACCAGGCATCGGGCAGAAACTGGCTCGCGACCAGCCCGGTAGCCAGCGTCAAAATCAGAAACACGAGCAGCGACGGCAAACGGCGCATCTTCACCTCTCCTTGAAGTATCGACCGAGCAACGTAAGCGGGCGCTCACTTGCCAAAACGTGCCAACGTGCGAGCGCGTGCTTCGGCGTGATCGACAATGGGCTCCGGATAGTCCTTGCCCAGCTCCACGCCGAATTCCGCGAGCTGCTGCGCACCGGCCTGCCACGGCGCGTGAATCCATCTGGACGGCAGCTTCGCAAGCTGCGGCAAATAGCCTTTGATAAAGCGCCCCTCGGCATCGAATTTTTCGGATTGCGTGATCGGATTGAAGATCCGGAAGTACGGCTGCGCATCGCATCCGGTCGACGCCGCCCATTGCCAACCGCCGTTGTTCGCCGAGAAATCAAAGTCGTTCAGCTGTTCGGCGAAGTAGCGCTCGCCGAGCCGCCAGTCCACGCCCAGATCTTTCACCAGAAAGCTCGCCGTGACCATCCGCAGACGGTTGTGCATGTAGCCGGTGCGGTTCAGTTGCAGCATCGCGGCGTCGATCAGCGGATAGCCGGTGCGGCCGTCGCACCAGGCGGCGAACGCTTCGTCGGCCTGCGGGCCTCGCTCCCAGCGTAGCCGGTCGTACTCCTGCCTGAACGATGCGCCGCTCGCCAGCCGCGGATGATGCGCGAGGATCATGAAGTAGAAGTCCCGCCAGATCAGCTCCGACAGCCACGTGGCCGAACCTTGTCCGTCGGGTTGCAACGACATCTCGTGGGCGAGGCGCGCGAGCGTGCGGATCGACACCGTGCCGAAGCGCAGATGGACCGATAGATAGCTCGGGCCTTTGGCGGCCGGGAAGTCGCGCCGCTCCGCATAACTGTCGATGCGGCTCATAAAGTCGTCGAGCAGGCTCTGGGCGCCGCTCATGCCGGTGACCAACTTCAGTTCCGCGAGATTGCTCGGCGCGAAGCCGAGCTGGTCAAGCGCGGGCAATTTCCGGTCGAGCTTTCGCGGCGGCGCCGCCAGATGCTTCGCATAAGTTTCCGCCGGATACGGCTTCAAATCGAAGGCCGTCAATTGCTTGAGCCACGCGTTCCTGTACGGCGTGAACACCGTGAACGGTTTGTTCTGGCCGGTCAACACCTCGTCGCGTTCGAAAATCACCTGATCCTTGAACGTCAGCCACTGGCGTCCGGCTTCAGTGAGACGCTCACGCACCGTCTCATCTCGCCCGATCGCGACCGGCTCGTAGTCGTGATTCGCGAACACCGCCTCGACACCCAGTTCGGCGGCGAGACCGGGGATAAGGTCGACCGGATCGCCGTACAGCACGATCAGGCCGCCGCCCTTCGCGCGCAACGCATCGTCCAGTTCATGCAGCGATTCGAGGATGAACTCGACGCGGCGGTCCTGCACCGGCTTGCCCGGATGACGAACCTGCCAGGCGTCGACGAGCGGTTGCAGGATCGTCGTGTCGAATACGAACGCGCACCAGACCTGCTCGCAACGCTTGAGCGCGTAGTAGAAGGCAGCGTTGTCGGTGTTGCGCAGATCGCGGCGGAACCAGACCAGACCGGTGTCGAAGGAGTCGTTCAGCCGTCGGGCGCGTGTCATCGGGATGGGTCGGTCTTCGGTCGGGGTGAAAAGGATGCGCCGCACCAGGCGGCACGGGCTGGTGTCGCAGATTGCGTGCCGCGTGCGCAAAACGCGACAGCGCCCGCCCCTATTGTGCGGGGTGCGGGCGTTGTTCGTGGCGGCGCGCGGGTAGCGCGCCGCTTTGACCGACTCAACTCAATGACGACTCGATCGTGCCGCCGTTCAGGCGACTTGCAGACGAACCGCGACGTTGTTGCGCGTGGCGTTCGAGTAGGGGCAGACTTGATGCGCCGCGTCGACCAGTTCCTTTGCCGCGTCCGCGGGCAGGCCCGGCAGCGAAATGCGCAGATCGATATCGAGTGCGAAACCGCCCTTGTCGTTTGGACCGATGCCCACTTCGGCGGTCACTTGTGTGTCCGCGGGCAAGGCCTGCTTTTTCTGGCCGGCGACGAATTTCATCGCGCTCAGGAAACAGGCCGAGTAGCCGGCGGCAAACAGTTGTTCCGGATTCGTGCCTGCCGCGCCGTTGCCGCCCAGTTCGCGCGGTGCGGCCAGCTTGACGTCCAACGCATTGTCCGACGACACGGCACGGCCGTCGCGGCCACCGGTACTCGTTGCGCTTGCTTTGTAGAGGATGTTCATGGCGTTGCTCCTTGTTCGGTTGTCAGGGTCTGCATGGTTGCCACTGTCTGTTGGGCCGGCATTCCGGCGGCGTGCTATCGAAGCGGCATGTCGTTAAGATAGTACACAAATCATTTGTGTGCAAACTAATTTTTGAATCGACACGATAGCGTGCGTTTGGCGACAGCGCGGTTACTGATCCATGTAGTCGTTGAGCGTGGCGCGCAGGCGCGTCAGATCGTCGCGCAGGTGCAGCAGGAATTCCGGTGTCTGCTGGGTCGCGCAGAGGATTTCCGCAGGCACTTCGCGCGCCTGGCGCTTGAGCGCCGCGCCGGCCTTGGTAAGCCGGATATACACGAGTCGCTCATCGTCGACGCCGCGTACCCGCTCCAGCAGGCCTTGCGCTTCGAGCCGTTTGAGCAGCGGCGTGACCGTCGCCGAGTCGAGATTCAGGCGGGCGGCCATGTCCTTGACGGTGACGTCGTCACTTTCCCACAGCACCAGCATCGTCAGATATTGCGGGTACGTGAGGCCCAGTTTCTCGAGCAACGGCTTGTACGCTTTCGTCATGGCAAGCGAGGTCGAGTAGAGGGCGAAGCAAAGTTGCTCGTCGAGCGTGAACGGCAAAGCGGGGCGCTGGGTCATGATGCATCTCGTCTGAAGTAGTGTGCAAATCGATTGCACACAAACCATTGTGCCGCAAATTCATGCGGCGTGACGAGTATGGCGAGGGAGCGGACGAAGCGGCGCAGGGAGGAAACTGGCGGGCGGGCGCCAGAACAGCACCCGCTCCGCGACGGCTTCTGAACGAACGTCTAGGCTGCCGGCGTGGTCGGCAGATCCGGCGCCTCGGGCGTTTGTACGCCGAAGCAGCCGCGATAGGTCGCGTAGAACGAGCAGTACAGCATGGTCGTGACGATCATCGTGGCCGGCATCAGGATCGCGAAGGCGAAGTCGGCTGCGCCCAGCGCCTGCATCAGCGCGGACAGGCCGAGCGACACCGTCATCGCCACTGCGAACCACAGCGCGCCGAACACGACGAACGCGCCGCGATTGCGCCAGCAACTGACGACGCTGAAGAACATCGCCTTTGCGGGCGGCACGTCATGCCATGCGGCGAGAATCGGCGAGAACCAGAAGATCATTGCCACCGGAATATAGAACGCGAAGGCCGTGATCACCGCGAGCGGAATGTTGCTGTTGGCGATCGCCTCCTGATCCAGGGCGCCGCCGCCGAGCATCACCTTCAGCAGCATGCCGCCGTCGGCGAGCGCCGAACCGGCGAGCACGAGGCCCATCGCGACGACATACAGCACGCCGAGCACCAGCAACCGCCGCGTGACCACCGGACCGTACGAGTGAAAGCCGTCCACCAGAATGGTCGGGAACACCGGCTTGCCCGCGATCGTGTTGCGGCATGCCGCCATGAAGCCGACCGCGACACCCGGAATGAACGCGAGCGGCAGCACGCCGCCGACCACCGGAATCTGTGAGACGAGCGTCATCACCAGCAAGTAGGTGAAGAACAGCGTCAGGAATGCGAGCGGGTTCTTGCGGAACAGCCAGATACCCTGCCGGAACCACACATAGCCGGTTTTCGCGGGGACTTCGATCAGTTGCATGGAGTATGGATGCCTGGATGTGCAACGCCGGACAGGCGTTCGCGCAGAATGCGCTCGAAATGGCCGGGATCGTGCGGTTTGAGCAGTTCTGCCGCACGCGGCAGATGAAAATCATACAGGCGCGAGACCCAGAAGCGGTACGCGCCGGCACGCAGCATGTCGCCCCAATGGCGGTTTTCTTCGGCAGTGAACGGGCGCACGGTCTGGTAGGCGCGCAACATGGCTTCGGTGCGCGCGTCATCCAGCTTGCCGGTGGCGAGGTCGACGCACCAGTCGTTGACCGTCACGGCGACGTCGAACAGCCACTTGTCGCAACCGGCGAAATAGAAGTCGAAGAATCCGCCGAGGCGCACTTCATGGCCGGTGTCCGGCGCGGCATGCGCGAACATCGCGTTGTCGCGGAACAGGTCGGCGTGGCAGGGGCCTGCGGGCAGCGCGGCGTAATCGGCCGAGGCGAAGAAGGCTTCCTGATGCGCGAGTTCGGACGACAGCAGATCGCGCTGCGCGCCTTCCAGATATGGCAGGATGGTCGGTACGGTTTCGCGCCACCATGGCAGGCTGCGCAGATTCGGCTGATAGCCGGTGTAATCGCGCCCGGCGAGATGCATGCGCGCCAGCATTTGCCCGACTTCGACGCAGTGCTCGACGCCAGGCGCCAGTTCCGGCGCACCTTCGAGCTTGGTCACGATGGCCGCGGGCTTGCCGCGCAGCATGCTGAACAGCGCGCCGTCCTCGCGCGGCATCGGGTCGGGCACCGGGACGCGGTGCGCGGCCAGGTGGCGCATGAGGTCGAGGTAGAAGGGCAGTTGTTCGGCCGTCAGCTTTTCGAAAATCGTCAGGACGTATTCGCCGCGCGTCGTCGTCAGAAAGAAATTGCTGTTTTCAATGCCGGACGAGATGCCGCGAAACTCGACGACATCGCCGAGATCGTAGTGACGCATCCATTCTGCTAGTTGGGGTTCGTTGACAGCGGTGAAGACAGCCATGCGGGAAACGTCGGATCAGGTTGGTCGGGCTGGCGCGAGGCGGCCAGTGCGATGTGTGGCAAATGCGGTGCTGAAAAGGTGTTGTGCGGGAGCGATCAGGGCCGCGTGGCGAACCTCGCATCGCAACGCCATGTTGCGAGGATAAAGCACGGCGGCGAGGCGTCCACTCGGGGCGCCGCCTCGCGAAGCGCGTGGCAGGCGCCAGGGCGGTCCGCACCGGGCCGCCGTCCGGTATCCGTCAATAGCGCAGATTCACCGACGGCAAACGCGTGCTGGCGCGGCCGTTGTCGCGCACGGTGGGCGATGTGTCGAGCGGCGCGCTCATCTGGTAGCGCGTGCCGAGGTTCGAATTCACGTTGATTTCAACCGGTTTGCCCTTGTCGCGGTATTCGGTGATTTCGGTGCCGTTGGCGCTGCGCTCGTGGAAGCTCGGCGTGCGCGGCACGTTGATTTCGACCTTCGAGCTGACCTCGGCGCCCGGGCGATTGATCTTCTCCAGGTCAGGCAGCCCCGCCCGTTCGTTGGCCGACTGGGGCGCGTTGGGCGGCGGAGTGTCATCGACAGGCTGGGCAGCCATCGCGGCGTTGCCAAAGGCGAGGGCCAGTGCAACGGCGACGGGAAGGAGCGGCTTCATGGTGATTCTCCAATATGGTGCCCCGATTCTAGCAAATCCAGCCTGACGATCGGGCGCGATCGCCTTATTTTGCGCTGCTTTCGCGCGAGGCGCCCGCAATCTTGCAGACAGTGCGCGCGCATGTGTTGCGGGTGGCGCCAGGTCATTTGGCGAACCCGTGTTCCGTGGTAATGTCGTCTCATCAATAGGGGCGAATGAAGATGAACAACGATACCAATCAACGCGCGGTGCAGACTCCCGCAAGCAGCTTCCGAACCGAATCCTTCGACGATGCGACCGAGGCCGTCACCCGTCTCTCGGCAATCTACGAAGCGAACACCTCGTTCCTGCGCGATGCGTTCGCGCGCTATCGCCGCAACGAAAAGTTCGAGCGCCGTGTGCGCGCCTGCTATCCGTTCGTGCGCGTATGCACGGAAGTCAACACGCATATCGACTCGCGCCGCTCGTACGGTTTTGTCGCGGGTCCGGGCGTGTTCGAAACGACCGTGACGCGACCCGATCTGTTCGGCGACTACTATCGCGAACAATTGCGTCTGCTGGCGAAGAACCATCATGTGCAGATCGAAGTCGGCGTGTCCGACCAGCCGATTCCGATTCATTTCGCGTTCGCCGAGGGCATTCACCTCGAAGGGGATCTGGATCGCGAGCGTCTGTTCCTGATGCGCGACGTGTTCGATACGCCGGACCTCGCGCTACTCGACGACCGCATCGTCAACGGCACGTATGAGCCGTTGACCGGCGAGCCGCATCCGCTCGCGCTGTTCACTGCGGCGCGGGTCGATTTCTCGCTGCATCGGCTGAAGCACTATACGGCTACGTCGCCCACGCATTGCCAGAACTACGTGCTGTACACGAACTATCAGTTCTATATCGACGAGTTCGTGAAGCTCGGCCGCACGATGATGGCCCATACCGACGACGAAGACCTGCGCGCCTATCGCAGCGAATACACGTCGTTCGTCGAACCCGGCGACGTGGTCACGTACAACGAGAATCTGGGCGAGCAGTCACAGGAGGGCACCGCGCCGCCGCGTCTGCCGCAGATGCCCGCGTATCACCTGAAGCGCGCGGACGGCAGCGGCATCACGATGATCAACATCGGCGTCGGGCCGTCGAACGCGAAGACCATTACCGATCACATCGCCGTGCTGCGTCCGCATGCGTGGATCATGCTCGGCCACTGCGCGGGTCTGCGCAACACGCAGCGCCTCGGCGACTACGTGCTCGCGCACGGCTATGTGCGTGAGGACCACGTGCTCGACGCCGACTTGCCACTGTGGGTGCCGATTCCGGCGCTCGCCGAAGTGCAGGTCGCGCTGGAGCGCGCGGTCGCGCAGGTCACCCAGCTGGACGGCGTCGAGTTGAAGCGGGTGATGCGCACGGGCACGGTGGCGAGCGTGGACAACCGCAACTGGGAGTTGCGCGATCATCGCGAGCCGGTGCAGCGGCTATCGCAAAGCCGCGCGATCGCGCTCGATATGGAAAGCGCGACGATCGCCGCGAACGGCTTCCGTTTCCGGGTGCCTTACGGCACCTTGCTGTGCGTGTCGGACAAGCCTCTGCACGGCGAGCTGAAGCTGCCGGGCATGGCGGATCAGTTCTATCGTGCGCAGGTCGATCAGCATCTGCAGATCGGCGTGAAGGCGATGGAGATATTGCGCACCAACGGGCTGCATCGTTTGCATAGCCGGAAGCTGCGCAGCTTTGCCGAGGTGGCGTTTCAGTAAGCGCGGGTTTGGCGGGCGGCAGTGCGGGCGGCCTTTGATGGGGCTCGTCCACGCCGGCACAATGCGTTCGCATGCGGCCTTGCTTCTGCTTCTGCTTTTGCCGCCGTGCTTCAACGGACATGCTTCAACCGTGTTGCGTTAGAACTGCCCGAAGCCCGTCAGCCCGATCAAGCTGCCGGCAGCCAGTAGCCACAACGGGTGAATCCGCGTCTTCAACGCCAGCACGGCGGTAAATGCGGTGATCGCCCAGGCAATCGCAGTTGGATTCGACGCTTCGGCGATCAAGGCCGCGCTCGCCGCGACGATGCCCGCCGTCACCGGCATCAACCCCAACTGTGCGTAGCGCCGCCACGGCCGGTCCTTGAAGCGGTCCCAGGCATGCAGCGCGAGGATCGTCACGAGCGACGACGGTCCGAACTTCGCTATCGACGTCACCAGCATGCCCGCCCAACCGGCCACATGCCAGCCGATCAGCGTGACGATCATCAGATTCGGCCCGGGCGCGGCCTGTGCGAGCGCGAACAGTGCGCTGAATTCGCTGGCAGGCATCCAGTGATGCACCTCCACCACCTGCCGCTGCATCTCCGGAAGAATCGTATTGCCGCCGCCGAACGCGAGCAGCGAAAGCTGACTGAAAATGGCCGCAAGCGAAATGAGCGTGTCGTTCATCACGCGCTCCTCGCTGCGATGTAAATGCTGAGCGGCGTCAGCACCAGCATGGTCGGTAAAAGCGGCAGCCGCAGGACCGCAATCGCGACGAAGCCGAGTGCGGCGATGAGCGCGGCGAGCGGCTTGCTGCGCAACGGCAGCACGATCTTGACGGCCATCGAGATCAACAGGCCGGCCGCGGCTGCGGCGAGGCCGGCGAACAGATGACGCACGTGCGGATCGTTTTGCGTGTGTTCGTACAACACGCCAAGCCCGATCACCACCAGCGATGGCCCCGCGATCAATCCGAGCAGACCGGCGAGCGCGCCGGGCACGCCGCGAAAACGCATGCCCATTGCCACCGACAGATTGATCACGTTTCCGCCCGGCAGGAATTGGCACAGGCCGAGCAGGTCGGTGAATTCTTCGGCGCTCAGCCAGCGGCGCTGTTCGACCAGCGCGCGGCGCGCGAGCGGCAATGCGCCGCCGAACGAGATCAGACCAAGGCCCAGAAAGCCGCCGAAGATTTCGCGCAGCGTGGGCGTAGGCGCGAGTCCGGACTCAGGTTGGAGTTCTGAAGAGGAGAGATCGTGGTCCATGTCACTAACCGGCTTGCAGTTCAAGCTCGGGAGATTAGCGCCGAACCGGCGGCGAGCAAAACCATTTTTGCGCGGCGCGTGACGTGCTGGGTGGTGTTGCCGTGGCCGAGGCTCATGGCGTCGGCATGGCGTGCGGTCAGTGTCGAGCCCTCGTCAAGCGAAAGAGAGAAACGAAAACGGGCAGCCCAAAGGCTGCCCGCGAGAACCAGCGTGCTATGTGCATTGCATGGGCCGTGCTGGCTCCACGCCAACGCGTGAAGCGGGTACGCGGCATCACATCACAGATAGAACATCCGGTCTTCATCCGACTTGGCCGGCTGCGGCTCGGCTTCTTCGCGGTCTTCGTAGAACTTCAGCACCGCTTCGAGCACCTGATCGGGATCGTCGATCACCTGCATCAGATCGATGTCGTTCGGATTGATGAGACCCATCGGAATGAGCGAGCTCTTGAACCACGCAAGCAGGCCTTCCCAGAATTCGGCGCCCACCAGGATGATCGGCACGTGGCGTGACTTCTTGGTTTGAATCAGCGTGAGCACTTCGGCCAGTTCATCCAGCGTGCCGAAACCGCCCGGCATGACGATCACCGCGTCCGAATTCTTCACGAACGTGACCTTGCGCGTGAAGAAATGGCGGAAGCGCAACGAGATGTCCTGCCACTGGTTGCCCGATTGCTCGTGCGGCAGTTCGATATTCAGGCCGACGGAAGGTGCCTTGCCCGCATGCGCGCCCTTGTTGGCCGCTTCCATGATGCCGGGGCCACCGCCGGAGATCACCGCGAAGCCCGCGTCCGACAGCTTGCGTGCGATTTGCGTGGCGAGCTTGTAGTACGGCGAGCTCGCTTTCAGGCGCGCCGAACCATAGATGCTGACAGCCGGGCGAATCTCCGAGAGGTACTCGGTCGCCTCGATAAACTCTGCCATAATCGTGAACATCTGCCACGATGCGCGGGCCTTCTTGGCCGTTGCGCGCTCTTGATCTGCGAGCGATCGCAGACTCGGAATCACTTTTCTCTTAGTCATAATGCCTGAAGAACGAAGCCTTGAAGGTAAGACCCTGCTATTGGTCGACGGTTCGAGTTATCTATACCGGGCCTACCATGCGATGCCTGATCTGCGCGGGCCCGAAGGTGGTCCGACGGGTGCGCTCTACGGGATGATCAACATGCTGCGGCGCATGCGCAAGGACGTCACGGCAGAGTATAGCGCGTGCGTGTTCGACGCCAAGGGCAAAACATTTCGCGACGACTGGTATCCCGACTATAAGGCGAACCGCCCGTCGATGCCCGACGACCTGTCGCGCCAGATCGAGCCGATTCATGTGGCCGTGCGCGCGCTCGGCTGGCCGCTCCTGATGATCGAAGGCGTCGAAGCCGATGACGTGATCGGCACGCTCAGCACCGTTGCGGAACAGCGCGGCATGAACGTGATCGTGTCGACTGGGGACAAGGATCTGGCGCAGCTCGTGTCGGATCATGTCACCCTCATCAATACGATGACCAACGAAAAGCTCGACCGCGCCGGCGTGATCGCCAAGTTCGGCGTGCCGCCCGAGCGCATCATCGACTACCTGTCGCTGATCGGCGATACCGTCGACAATGTGCCGGGCGTCGAGAAATGCGGGCCGAAAACCGCGCTCAAATGGCTCACGCAATTCGAGTCGCTGGATGGCATCGTCGCACATGCGGACGAGATCAAAGGTGCGGTGGGAGACAATCTGCGGCGTGCACTCGATTTTCTGCCGATGGCGAAGAAACTCGTCACCGTCGAGCGCAATTGCAATCTGACCGACCACATCGTGTCGATCGAGGAAAGCCTGCAAAGCCGGCCCGAATCGCGCGAGGAACTGCGCGACGTGTTCACGCGCCACGGCTTCAAGACCTGGCTGCGCGAGGTGGAAATCGCGGACGCGGTGGAAGGCCCGGAAACCGACGTGCCGCCGGCGCTGTCGGTCGATCACGCGCGTCACTACGACACCGTGCAGACGTGGGAGCAGTTCGACGCGTGGCTCGCAAAAATCAACGCGGCCGAACTGACCTCGTTCGATACCGAGACCACCGCGCTCGATCCGATGACCGCGCAGATCGTGGGCTTGTCGTTGTCGGTGGAAGCGGGCCGCGCCGCTTATGTACCGCTCGCGCATCGCGGTCCGGACACGCCCGTGCAACTGCCGCGCGACGAAGTGCTCGCGAAGCTCAAGCCGTGGCTCGAAAGCGCGGAGCACAAGAAGGTCGGTCAGCATCTGAAGTACGACGAACAGGTGCTCGCGAACTACGGCATCGAAATGCGCGGTATCGAACACGACACGCTGCTGCAGTCGTACGTGCTCGAATCGCATCGCACGCATGATATGGACAGCCTCGCGCTGCGCCATCTCGGCATCAAGACGATCAAGTACGAGGAGGTCGCGGGCAAGGGTGCATCGCAGATCGGCTTCGACGAAGTCGCGCTGGAGCAGGCCGCCGAATACGCGGCCGAAGACGCCGACATCACGCTGCGTCTGCATCAGGCCTTGTATCCGCAAGTGGCC
This sequence comes from Paraburkholderia fynbosensis, assembly GCF_902859935.1. Classification (GTDB taxonomy): domain Bacteria; phylum Pseudomonadota; class Gammaproteobacteria; order Burkholderiales; family Burkholderiaceae; genus Paraburkholderia; species Paraburkholderia fynbosensis. The sequence goes on along the minus strand of NZ_CADIKI010000025.1, from coordinate 67,117 downwards.
GCCGAGACGGCGCTCGACCGCGTCTACCGCGCGATCGAAGTGCCGACCTCGCGGGTGTTGCGCAAGATGGAGCGCACCGGCGTGCTGATCGATGCGGAAAAGCTGCGTCAGCAAAGCAGTGAGATCGCCACGCGTTTGATCCAGTTGGAAAGCGAGGCGTACACGCTCGCCGGCGGCGAATTCAATCTGGGTTCGCCCAAGCAGATCGGCCAGATCTTCTTCGAGAAGCTGGAACTGCCGGTGGTCAAGAAGACCCCGAACGGCGCGCCGTCCACCGACGAAGAGGTGCTGCAGAAACTCGCCGAAGACTATCCGCTGCCGAAGATCCTGCTCGAACACCGTGGCTTGTCGAAGCTGAAGTCGACCTACACGGACAAGCTGCCGCGCATGGTCAACGTGCAAACGGGCCGCGTGCATACGAACTACGCACAGGCCGTCGCGGTGACGGGGCGTCTCGCATCGAACGATCCGAACTTGCAGAATATCCCTGTGCGCACCGGCGAAGGCCGTCGCATCCGCGAGGCGTTCATTGCGCCGCCCGGCCACAAGCTGGTCTCCGCGGACTACTCGCAGATCGAGTTGCGCATCATGGCGCATATTTCCGGCGACGAATCGCTGCTGCGCGCGTTCTCGCAAGGTGAAGACATTCACCGCGCCACCGCGGCGGAGATCTTCAGCGTGACGCCGCTCGAAGTGTCGAGCGATCAACGGCGTGTGGCCAAGGTCATCAACTTCGGGCTGATTTACGGCATGAGCGCCTTTGGCCTCGCGTCGAACCTCGGCATTACGCGCGACGCGGCCAAGATGTATATCGACCGCTATTTTGCGCGCTATCCGGGCGTCGCCCGGTACATGGACGAAACGCGTCTGAGCGCGAAGGCGAAGGGCTATGTCGAAACGGTGTTCGGCCGCCGCCTGTGGCTGCCGGAGATCAACGGCGGCAATGGTCCGCGCCGCCAGGGCGCCGAGCGTGCCGCGATCAATGCGCCGATGCAAGGCACGGCCGCCGATCTGATCAAACTGTCGATGATCGCGGTGCAGAACTGGATCGAAGAGTCGAAAATCGGCACGCGCATGATCATGCAGGTACACGACGAACTGATCCTCGAAGTGCCGGACGCCGAATTGTCCGAAGTGCGCAAGCGCCTGCCCGAATTGATGTGCGGTGTCGCCGAGCTGAAAGTGCCGCTGGTCGCCGAGGTGGGCGCCGGCCTGAACTGGGAAGAAGCGCATTGATACATGAGGGACGGCGCGCGATACCGTCGTGCGCATGTCACACATGCTAATTGATGGCTTGTGACAACCCGTGCTGCTCGCGGACAATTGCTGAGAGACGGCGCGTTGCCACGCGCCGTCCGCGACGCATAATTCATCGGCAAACACGGAGAGTGCAATGCATCGATTTATCGTCGTAGGCGGAGGCGCGGGAGGGCTGGAACTGGCGACACGTCTGGGTGACCGCTATGGCGCCCAGAAGCGCAAAGGCGGTGCGGGTGCGCAAGTCACGCTCGTCGACCGTTACCCCACGCATATCTGGAAGCCCCTATTGCACGAAGTGGCGGCGGGCAGCATGGACCCGTTCACACAAGAGCTCGAATACGCGGCGCAAGCGCGCTGGCATGACTTCGAGTTTCAGCAGGGCGAGCTCACCGGGCTCGATCGCGCCAACAAACGTCTCACGCTCGGCACCGTGGCCGATGACGACGGCGCCGAACTCCTGCCCGAACGCGAGCTCGAATACGACACGCTGATCATCGCGATCGGCAGCACCACGGCGTTCTTCGGGGTGAAGGGCGCGGCCGAATTTTCACTCGCACTCGACACGGTCGGCCAGGCCGAGCGGTTCCGCAAACGCCTGATCGCGGCCTGCATGCGCGCCGAGCATCAGGTGCATGAGCCCGTCGAATCGAGACCGGGACCGGGCACGTCGTCAGCCAGTGAACCGCGTATCCAGGTGGCCATCGTCGGCGGCGGAGCGACCGGGGTCGAACTGTCGGCGGAATTGCGCAACACCGCGCAGGTGCTGTCAGCGTACGGTCTGCATAAGCTCGATCCGCGGCATGACGTCGGCATCGTGTTGATCGAGGCGGGGCCGCGCATTTTGCCGGCTCTGCAGGAGCGCGTCTCGACGGCGACCGCCGAGCTGCTCACCAAGCTCGGTGTGAAGCTGCTGATCGGCGAGACGGTCGCTGAAGTCGCGCCCGGCATCGTCCGTACCGCGAGCGGGCACACCGTGCGCGCCGACCTGACGGTGTGGGCAGCGGGCATCAAGGCGCCGCCCATTCTGAGCCAGCTCGATGGCTTGACGGTCAACCGGCTGGGCCAGCTCAACGTGCGCCGCACGCTGCAAACCGAAATCGACGACAACGTGTTCGCGCTCGGCGATTGCGCCGCCTGTCCGTGGCCGGGCAACGAGCGCAACGTGCCGCCGCGCGCGCAAGCCGCGCACCAGCAGGCAAGTTTCCTGCTGAAAGCGCTTGCCGCGCGGCTCGACAACAAGCCGCTCCCGGAATTCACCTATCGCGACTTCGGCTCGCTGGTGTCGCTCGGGCACTTCAGCGCGGTCGGCAATCTGATGGGCGGAGTGATCGGCGGCAACATGCTGATCGAAGGACTGTTCGCGCGCTTCATGTACATGTCGCTGTACCGGCTGCATATCGCGGCGCTGCATGGCTACGCGCGGATGGTGCTCGATACCTTCGCGCACTGGCTGCGCCGCTCCACCTTGCCGCGCGTGAAGCTGCACTGACGGGTAAAGCCGTGGTTGAAACTGCAACGGGATGCGGGTCAGGCGTATCCTGTTGCCTCTAACAATCAATCGAGGAGCGCGCATGCTGAAGCCCGAAATCGATAGCCTGATCCCCCACGTTCCCTTCAATCGACGCACCTTCATCAAGGCTGCGCTCGGCACCGGTTTCGCGGCGGCCGTGCTGCCGGTCTCGGCGCAAACCATCCATACCGACAGCGACGGCCTCGAAGCCGGCGAAGTGGCCGTGCGTTCGGGCGGCACGCTGGTGCCGGCGTATCGCGCGCAGCCCAAGGGCAAGACGCACCTGCCGGTGATCATCGTCGTGCATGAGATTTTCGGCGTGCACGAACATATCGCCGACGTGTGCCGCCGCTTCGCCAAGGAGGGTTATCTGGCGATCGCACCGGATCTGTATCAGCGGCAGGGCGACCCGACCGTTTTCACGAGCATGCAGCAGCTCAACGAGCAACTGGTCAGCAAGGTGCCGGACGAGCAGGTCATGGGCGATCTCGACGCGACCGTCGCGTGGGCCGGCGAGCATGGCGGCGATCTGAACCGGCTCGGCGTGAACGGGTTTTGCTGGGGCGGGCGGATTGCGTGGCTATATGCCGAACACAACCCGCGGCTCAAGGCGGGCGTCGCCTGGTATGGCCGCGTGGCGGGCGCCAAAACCGCGAACACGCCGGCCAATCCGCTCGATCAGGTCGCGCGCTTGCATGCGCCGGTGTTGGGACTCTACGGTTTGCAGGATCAGAGCATCCCGCAAGACACGCTCGAGCAGATGAAGCAGGCCATTGCGCAAGGCCCGGAAGCGGGGCGCGGCTCACAGTTCGTCGTGTATGACGATGCCGGCCATGCGTTTTTCGCGGACTACCGGCCGAGCTACAGGAAGGCCGATGCCGAAGATGGCTGGCGCCGCGCGCTGGTGTGGTTCAAGCAGCACGGGGTGGCCTGAGGATTCAACTGGTTCGTCGCGCGCTTCGTACGATTAAAAAGGCCGTTGCCGCCCATGGGCGGCAACGGCCTTTGTGCTTATCGCTCAGGGCGTCCGGGACTCAGGGTTTCGCACCGGTCGCCACCGGCCGCTTCGGATCAGAACTCCATTCGCTCCACGAGCCCGCATACAATGCCGCGCCATGCAGGCCGGCAATCTCCATGGCCAGCGCGTTCACGCATGCCGTCACGCCCGAGCCGCATTGCAGCACCACGTGTTCGGGCGGCGTGTCGCCGAGCAGCGCGTGAAATTCCTCGCGCAGCGTATGAGCCGATTTGAAGCGCTCGTCGGCGGTGAAGTTGTCCTTGAAGAAGCGGTTGAGTGCGCCGGGGATGTGGCCGCCGACGCGATCCAGCGTTTCGTTCTCGCCGCGATAGCGATCGGCCGCGCGTGCATCGACCACCACGTGCTCCTTCGAACCGAGATTGCGCTCGACCGTCTGCGCATCGACCGTCACGGCGAGCGGCGCACCGGCATTGAAGTCGCCGGTGTTCTGGGCCGGCACGTCCTGCGTCAGCGGCTGACCGGCGGCTTGCCAGGCCGGCAGGCCGCCGTCGAGCAGCGCCACCGCGTCGTGTCCGAGCCAGCGCAGCAGCCACCATACGCGAGCGGCGTACATGCCGCCCTGCGCGTCATAAGCGACCACTTGCTGGCCCTGCTTCAAACCCCGTGATTCGAGCGTCTCGACCAGCCGCGCGCGATCCGGCAGCGGATGCCGCCCGTTCGTGCCGTTCTTCGGCCCGGACAGATCGCGATCGAGATGCAGGTAATGCGCGCCCGGCAGATGTCCGGCCAGATACGCTTTCTTGCCCGCTTCCGTGTCGGTCAGATCGAAGCGGCAATCGATGACGAACACACTGCCTGGCGCGGCGGCGAGCCGTTCCGCAAGATTGGTCGCGGAGATCAGAGTGGTGTAGTGAGTGTGGGGCATGATGTCTCCTCGATACGGGCGATGGCGGTTGCGGTCGGGCGCCTTGACGCCACGGACGGATGACCGGGCTATCTTGTAAGTCTAAACAAAAAAAGACGGGCCGAAGCCCTAATGCCGTTCAGTTAAGCGACTGAACGGCATTTTTTGTTTGTGGCGCAAAGTGGTTGTAAACGTGACGCAGCGGTGTTAACTTTCATCGCCATGCTGGTCGATGATCTACGCCCATTGGTCGAATCACAGCGGCCGTTCGAATGGGACCGGCTGGGGCAGCATCTTCCGTACGAGTGGATCGAATGTGCGGTACAGGCCAGTGCCAGTGCGAGCATTCGTCGGCGCCGGCTACCCGCGCAGCAGGTCGTATGGCTGGTGATTGCGCTGGCGTGGTACCGGCACCAGTCGATCAGTGAGGTCGTGGACGAACTGGACCTTGCCTTGCCCACACCGCAAGCGTCATTTGTCAGTAAAAGCGCCATCGCCCAGGCGCGGCAGTGCACCGGCGCCGCTCCTCTGGCGTGGCTGTTTCACGAATCGGCCAGGAACTGGGTCGCGCAGGATCAGGCGAAGTATCTCTTCAAGGGCTTCGCGCTGTTCGCGATGGATGGCACCACGCTGCAAACCGCCGACAGTGCCGCCAACCGCAAGCACTTTGGCGCCTCAGCCGCCACTCATGACCGGGTGGGCAGCTATCCTCAATTGCGCGCAGTCACGCTCACCCCCATTGCGATGCGTCTGGTGCGCGATGCCAGCTTCGGTCCTTACGACATCAATGAGATGATCTGGGCGCGTGAGCTTATCCCGCGCGTGCCAGATAACTCCATTACCGTGTTCGACAAGGGGTTCCTGTCGGCCCAGTTGCTAGGCAACCTGGTCTCGGGTGGCGAGAACCGGCATTTCATCATCCCGGCCAGGTCCAATACGCGTTGGGAGGTGGTGAGGGGGCACGAAGGGGACCAGATCGTGCACATGCGCGTTTCGCCGCAGGCACGAACGAAATGCCCGCAACTACCCGAATTCCGGGAAGCTCGCGCGGTGCTTGCCGTCGATGTCCGCGGCAGGCAACGGATCTTGCTGACGTCGCTGACCGATAGACGGCGTTTCAAGGCGGCCGACATCGTGGCGTGCTACGAGCGTCGCTGGCAGATCGAGACCAGCTACCATGAATTGAAGCAGTCGGTGCTGGGCATGGAGCTGACGCTTCGCAGTCAGACTGTGCAAGGGGTCTATCAGGAGCTTTTGGGGCGCCCTGGTCGCCTACAACCTGATCCGTCTGGAAATAGCCAAAGCCGCGCTTGATGCTGGGCACGCGCCTGAGGATCTAAGCTTTATTCGGGCCTTCCATATCATCCAGTATGAAATGACATGGGCGGCCGTGACGCGCTCGTACGGCAAACTTCCCATGCTGCTGACTCGCTTGCGCGAGCGGCTCAAGCAGCTTCCCAACGAAAAACGGCCCGGGCGCACTTGCGCCCGGGCCGTCGAATCCAGACCTTTCCGTTACACCGTTCGATTCCTGAAGAGAGACCTTAACCGAACGGCATTAGGGCCGAAGCCCGTCTTCCCTGATGTCGATGCGGCTTGCGCAAGAGTCGGATGAATCGTGACCGAACGCTGAGTGAGCGCGCTCAGATCTCGCCCAACTCGCGCCGCAAAAACTCGTGGAAGTGCTGCATGCCGTCTTCCATCGGGCTCTGATACGGGCCGACCTGCGACTCGCCGCGCTCCATCAGTGCGCGGCGGCCTGCGTCCATGCGTTCGGCGATCTCGTCGTCCTCGCGGGCCGTTTCCATATACGCGGCGCGCTCGGCTTCGACGAAATCACGCTCGAACAACGCGATTTCCTCAGGGTAATAGAACTCCACTACGTTGGTGGTTTTCTGCGGACCGCGCGGAATCAGCCATGACACGACCAGCACGTGTGGATACCACTCGATCATGATGCCCGGGTAGTACACCATCCAGATCGCGCCGAAGTCGGGCGGGTTGCCGCCGCGAAAACGCAGCACTTCGTCGTGCCACTTGCGGTAGGTCGGGCTCCCTGGCTGCTTCAGATCCTTGTGCACGCCCACCGTCTGGACGCTGTACCACTCGCCGAACTCCCACGTCAGGTCGTCGCAATTGACAAAGCTGCCGAGGCCCGGATGGAACGGTGCGACGTGATAGTCCTCCAGATAGACCTCGATGAAGGTCTTCCAGTTGTAGTTGCACTCGTGCACCTCGACGTGGTCGAACATGAAGCCCGAGAAGTCGAAATGTTTCTTGGTGCCGAGGCGTGCGAGATCGCGTGCGACGTCGCGCCCCTGGGCTTCGAACAGCAGCCCTTGCCAGTTCTGCAGCGGCGTGGCGCCGAGATTCAGGCAGGGGTTGTCGGCGAAATGGGGCGCACCGAGGAGTTCGCCCTTCAGGTCGTACGTCCAGCGATGCAGCGGGCAGACGATGTTCTCCGTCTGGCCGCGGCCGTTGAGCATGATGGCCTGCCGGTGGCGGCACACGTTCGACAGCAATTCGACTTGGGACTGCTGGTTACGGACGAGCACACGCCCCTCGCTTTCGCTGGGCAAGGCAAAATAATCCCCCGCTTCGGGCACCATGAGAGCGTGGCCGATATAACGAGGACCTTTCTTGAAAAGGGTTTCGATTTCGCGCGTAACGAGCGCTTCGTCAAAGTAAGCCGTGACTGGCAGCTGGCTGTGGACAGACCGCAACTGCAATGCATTGCTCAGATTGGACATTCCCACTCCCGTGAAGACGTGAAAGCAGTGAACAACCCAACCATCGATAGATTCGATTTAGGGAGCCCGCGATTATACCCGTTTCCCCTTCTTTGGGGCGCTTAAGTCCCTGATTTGGGTCAAAATTGTCAGGAAAGTTCGGGATTTTCGCCGCAGACCAATCGTTTTTTTTCTGCGAGACTTCAGGGGCGGCGCGGAACGCGCACGCGCGACGCAGGCCGGCGAGCGGCTCGGAAATGGCGCTTTTGCCGTAGAATGTCCGACTTGTTTTAATTTTGCGACTATTCATGGCGAAGACCGCGTCGAAAGATACTGCTGCTGCGCCAGCCGAAGGCGTCGATACCACGCCGCTGCCCGAGAACTACGAGGCCGCTCAGGCAGAACTGGAAGCGCTGGTGGCGCGCATGGAAGGCGGCAGCCTGAGTCTCGAGGAGTCGTTGAGCGCGTATCGGCGCGGCGCGGCCCTCGTGGCGTTTTGCCAGCAGCAGCTCGAAAAGGTCGAGCAGCAGGTGCGCGTGCTCGACGGCGAGACGCTGAAACCGCTGCCCATGAATACCGCAGGCACAGCCGCTACTGAAAGCGGGGACGACCTATGACATTCGAACAATGGACGCGCTCGGTACTCGAACGTGTCGAAACGGCGCTGGAACACTACCTGCCGGGCGAGGCCACCGAGCCCGCCAAACTGCATGAGGCGATGCGTTACGCGGTGCTCGGCGGCGGCAAGCGGGTTCGTCCGCTGCTGTGCCACGCGGCCGGCGAGCTGACCGGCGCGCGCGCCGAATGCCTCGATGCGGCGGCGGCGGCGCTGGAAATGATCCACGTGTACTCGCTTGTACACGACGACATGCCCTGCATGGACGACGACGCGCTGCGCCGCGGCAAGCCCACGGTACACGTCCAATATGACGAAGCCACGGCGCTGCTGGTCGGGGACGCGCTGCAATCGCAGGCTTTCGTCGCGCTGACCTCGGACGTGCTGGCCGCGCCGCAGCAGGCTTCGCTCGTGCGCGAACTGGCGCTCGCGAGCGGCTCGCTCGGCATGTGCGGCGGGCAGGCGATCGACCTGGCGAGCGTCGGCCACACGCTGACGCGCACGCAACTCGAAACCATGCACCGGATGAAAACCGGCGCGTTGCTGCGCGCCGCGGTGCGCATGGGCGCTCTGGCCGGCGAAGCGCCGGATGCGGACGCGATGCGTTCGCTCGACGCCTATGCGGCCGCCGTCGGCCTCGCGTTTCAGGTCGTCGACGACATTCTCGACGTCACGACCGATTCCGCGACGCTCGGCAAGACCGCTGGCAAAGACGCGAAGGACGGCAAGCCGACCTACGTGTCGATTATCGGGCTCGACGCGTCGCGCTCGCTCGCAGCGCAGCTGCGCAGCGACGCGCACGCCGCGCTGGCGCCGTTCGGCGCACGCGCGCAGCGTCTTGCCGAATTGGCCGACCTGGTGGTGAACCGGGTTAGCTGAACGCGAAAGCCCGCCGCCGCGCACCTTTTATCCCCGGGGTGCATGTATGAAGTGCGGGCGCGTAAGTTTTCCTACAATGGAACGACGATGTACGACTTGCTGAAAACCATCGACGACCCGGCAGCCTTGCGCCGCCTCGATCGCCGCCAATTGCAACCGCTTGCCGACGAGTTGCGTGCTTTCGTGCTCGACAGCGTATCGCAGACGGGCGGCCATCTTTCGTCCAACCTCGGCACGGTCGAGTTGACCATTGCTCTGCACTACGTGTTCGACACGCCGCACGACCGCATTGTCTGGGACGTGGGCCATCAAACCTATCCGCACAAGATCCTCACGGGCCGCCGCGACCAGATGCACACGCTGCGTCAGCTCGGCGGCATATCGGGCTTCCCGAAACGCGACGAGTCCGAATACGACACCTTCGGCACCGCGCACTCCAGCACGTCGATCTCCGCTGCGCTCGGCATGGCGGTCGCGAGTAAGCTGCAGGGCGACAACCGCATGGGCATCGCCGTGATCGGCGACGGCGCGATGACGGCGGGCATGGCCTTCGAGGCCATGAACAACGCCGGCGTCGAAGACGACGTGCCGCTGCTGGTGATCCTGAACGACAACGACATGTCGATCTCGCCGCCGGTCGGCGCGCTCAATCGCCATCTGGCGCGCCTGATGTCCGGCCGCTTCTACGCCGCCGCGCGCGCGGGCGTCGAACGCGTGCTGCGCGTCGCGCCGCCGATGCTCGACCTCGCCCGCAAGCTCGAAGAGCACGCGAAGGGCATGATCGTGCCGGCCACGCTGTTCGAAGAGTTCGGCTTCAACTACATCGGCCCGATCGACGGTCATGATCTCGACTCGCTGATCCCGACGCTGCAGAACATCAAGGAACTGCGCGGCCCGCAATTCCTGCACGTCGTGACGAAGAAAGGCCAGGGCTACAAGCTGGCCGAGGCCGATCCGGTGCTGTACCACGGCCCGGGCAAGTTCAATCCGGCCGAAGGCATCAAGCCCGCCACCACGCCGTCGAAGAAGACCTACACGCAGGTATTCGGCGAATGGCTGTGCGACGCCGCCGAGCTGGATTCGCGCGTGATCGGCATCACGCCGGCCATGCGCGAGGGCTCGGGCATGGTCGAGTTCGAGAAGCGCTTCCCGGATCGTTATTTCGACGTCGGCATTGCCGAACAGCACGCGGTGACGTTTGCCGGCGGTCTTGCCGCGGACGGCATGAAGCCAGTGGTCGCGATCTACTCGACCTTCCTGCAGCGTGCCTACGACCAGCTGATTCACGACGTCGCGCTGCAAAACCTGCCGGTGGTGTTCGCCATCGACCGCGCGGGTCTGGTCGGTGCAGACGGCGCCACGCACGCGGGTGCTTACGACCTCGCGTTCATGCGCTGCATCCCGAACATGACGGTCATGGCGCCGTCGGACGAAAACGAATGCCGGCAGATGCTATACACCGCGCTGCAGCAGCCGAACCCGACGGCGGTGCGTTATCCGCGCGGCGCGGGTACGGGTGTCGCCACCGTCAAGCAGATGGCGGCGCTGCCGCTCGGCAAGGGCGAAGTGCGGCGCGAGACGGCGCAGCCGGTGGGCAAGCGCATTGCGATCCTCGCGTTCGGCACGATGGTCGCGCCGTCGCTGGCGGCGGCCGAGCAACTGGACGCCACCGTCGCGAACATGCGCTTCGTGAAGCCGCTCGACGCCGAGCTGGTCCGTCGACTGGCCGAGACGCACGACGCCATCGTCACCGTCGAAGAAGGCTGCGTGATGGGCGGCGCGGGCTCGGCTTGCGTCGAAGCGCTGCTCGAAGCGGGCGTGATGCGGCCGGTGCTGCAATTGGGCTTGCCCGACCGCTTCATCGATCATGGCGACCCGGCCAAGCTGCTCGCCGCATGCGGTCTCGACGCCGTCGGTATCGCCAAGTCGATTCGCGAGCGGTTTTTGTCGAACGGCGCGCTCGGCGTTCAATCGTCGGTGAAGCGCGTCGCGTAAGGCGTTGCCGACCGGCATGCCGCCGCGATGCGATGACGGCTGCCAATCCGCTTTTTGCCATCTCCAACTCGAATCGATGGGCCTGCGGGCCCATCTTCCAACGCCGGCCAAGGCCGGCGTTGGCCGTTGCGCGCACTATCCGCACGGCCGCTGAGAGCCCCTGAATCCGCTGGTTCAGGGCGGCCCCTCGTTGGGGGCCATCGCCCCGATCCTCCCATTCCCCAAGGGGCTTCGTTCGGGGCGGGGGTTCCGGCGGAGCGGAAACTCGGGGCGGCCCGGCGCTTTCCTGAAAGGACAACACAATGAACCAGATGAATCCCGCCTTTATCATGCCCGACGTGCAAAGCACGCCCGACACGCGCCAGATCCCGATTCAGCGGGTCGGCGTCAAGGGCGTACGTCATCCGTTGACGGTGCGCACGCAAAGCGGCGAAGTGCAGCCGACGGTCGGCACGTGGAATCTCGACGTGCATCTCCCGGCTGAACAGAAGGGCACGCATATGTCGCGTTTCGTGGCGTTGCTCGAGGAGAACAAGGCGCCGCTCGGACCGGCCACTTTTCGCACCATGCTCGCCGCCATGCTCGAAAAGCTCGAAGCCGAGGCGGGCCGCATCGAAGTGTCGTTCCCGTACTTTGTGAACAAGACCGCGCCGGTTTCGGGCGTGCAGAGTCTGCTCGACTACGAAGTCACGCTGACGGGCGACACCCGCAACGGCACGACGCGCCTGTTTCTGAAGGTGCTGGTGCCAGTCACGAGCCTGTGCCCGTGTTCGAAAAAGATTTCGCAGTACGGCGCGCATAACCAGCGCTCGCACGTCACGATCAACGCCGAACTGACCGGCGACGTGGCGGTGGAAGAATTGGTTCGCATTGCGGAGGAAGAAGCATCGTGCGAACTTTGGGGCTTGCTCAAGCGCCCCGACGAGAAGTTCGTCACCGAGCGCGCGTATGAAAATCCGAAGTTCGTCGAAGACCTGGTGCGCGACGTCGCGCAACGGCTGAATGCGGACGAGCGGATCGTCGCCTATGTGCTCGAAGCGGAGAACTTCGAGTCGATTCACAATCACAGCGCCTATGCGGTGATCGAGCGCGACAAGCGGGTGGGGTGAGACACGCCCTTGCGTGTGTTCGCTGGTTTGACCGCATTGAAAAAGCCGCTTTTGAAGCGGCTTTTCTTATGATGCGGCGATATTCAATTCAGCGTGCGAGGGAAGTCAGATCCCAGCGCGGCTTCACCGTGAACGCGTAGTCTTTAGCCGATTGATCGGGCCAGCGCTGCAATCGCAACGCACCGGCCAGCGCGATCATCGCGCCGTTGTCCGTGCACAGCGACAAGTCGGGGTAGTGCACGAAGAAGTTGCGCTTTTTCGCGGCGGCGGACAGCGCCTCGCGCAGTTGCCGGTTGGCGCCCACGCCCCCCGCGACGACCAGCCGGTTGAGCCGGGTCTTTTTCAGCGCCGCCAGCGACTTCGCCGCCAGCACTTCCACCGCGGCGTCGACGAAGCCGCGCGCCAGATCCGCTTTCGCCTGCTCGCAGATATTCGCGCCGCCGAGCTTCTTCGCGTGCGTGAGGACGGCGGTCTTCAGGCCGCTGAAGCTGAAGTCGAGGTCGCCGGAATGCAGCATCGGGCGGGGCAGGACTACCGCGCCGGGCGTGCCGAATTCCGCCATGCGAGACACTTCCGGGCCGCCCGGATAACCGAGGCCGAGCAGTTTGGCGGTTTTGTCGAACGCTTCGCCGGCCGCGTCGTCCAGCGTTTCGCCGAGCGTCTCGTAGACGCCCACGTCCGTCACGCGCATCAATTGCGTATGTCCGCCTGACACCAGCAGCGCCACGAACGGGAACGGCGGCGGCTCATCCACCAGCAGCGGCGACAACAGGTGCCCTTCGAGGTGGTGGATGCCGATGGTCGGCTTGTCCCACGCCATTGCCAGCGAATTGGCGACACTCGCGCCGACCAGCAACGCGCCCGCGAGCCCAGGCCCTTGCGTATAGGCGATCGCGTCGATGTCGCTGCGCGCCGCGCCGGCACGCCCCATCACCTCTTCAAGCAGCGGCAGCGCACGTCGGATGTGGTCGCGCGACGCCAACTCGGGCACGACGCCGCCGTACTCCCGATGCATCGCAATCTGCGAATGCAGCGCGTGCGCAAGCAGGCCGCGCTCCGTGTCGTAGAGCGCGAGACCGGTTTCGTCGCAGGAGCTTTCGATGCCGAGAACGAGCATGATGGTGGGTCTGAAGGGACGCACGAGTGACAACACCCTTGCGCCCAGAAATAAAAGGCCAGCCTGAAAGTATAGCAGTGCGGGCACCAAGCCGCAGAGGGCCGCTATCCCGCAGGTACAATGCGGCCCCATGGAATCTTTCGATATCGCGGTGATCGGCGCAGGCGCGGCCGGCATGATGTGCGCGGCCGTGGCCGGGCAACTCGGCCGGCGCGTGGTGCTGATCGACCACTCGCAACGTCTCGCGGAAAAAATCCGCATCTCCGGCGGTGGCCGGTGCAACTTCACGAATGTGTACGCCGGGCCGGCCAATTACCTGTCGGCCAATCCACATTTTTGCCGGTCCGCGCTGGCGCGCTACACGCCGCGCGATTTCATGGCGTTGCTCAAGCGTCACCGCGTGACGTGGCACGAGAAGCACAAGGGGCAGCTTTTCTGCGACCAGTCGAGCGACGCGGTCATCAACGTGTTGAAGAGCGAGTGCGACGCCGGCCGTGTCGCATGGCGCACGCCGTTGTCGGTGGAAGGCGTGCGGCAGGACGCGCAGGGCCGGTACACGCTGGATACGCTGTCCGGCCCGATCACCGCGCGCGCGTTGGTGATCGCGACTGGCGGGCTGTCGATCCCCAAGATCGGCGCCACCGATTTCGCCTATCGGCTTGCCAAACAGTTCGGTCACAAATTGATCGATACGCGTCCCGCGCTGGTTCCGCTGACCTTCGCCGCCGCCGACTGGGAGCCGTTCTCGGCACTCTCCGGCGTGTCGCTCGAAGTGCAACTGGCGACCGGCAACAGGAAGGCCGGCGCCGAATTCACCGAGGACCTGCTGCTCACGCACCGTGGTCTGTCGGGCCCGGGCGTGCTGCAAATCTCGAGCTACTGGCAACCCGGCGAGCCAATTCACATCAACCTGTTGGCAGAGCGCGACGCGACGACCGCCCTGCTCGAAGCAAAGACCGGCACGAAGCGCCAGATCGCCAATCTGCTATCCGAGTGGGTGCCGCAGCGGCTCGCTCACGTGTGGCTGGAAACCCACCAGATTTCTGCCGAAGCCCGCGTGGCCGATCTGCCGGACAAGACGTTGCGGCGCATCGGTGAAGCGCTGTCGCGTTGGACGCTCACCCCGAACGGCACCGAAGGCTATCGCAAAGCCGAAGTGACGCGCGGCGGCGTCGACACGCGCGACCTGTCGTCAACGACGATGATGAGCGCGAAGGCGCCGGGGCTGTACTTCATCGGCGAGGCGGTCGACGTGACCGGCTGGCTCGGTGGCTACAACTTCCAGTGGGCGTGGGCCTCTGGCGTGGCGGCTGGCCAGGCGGCCGCGGAGTACGTCCAGGGGGCTTGACGGCGCATTAGCTTTGTGAGAAAGCTCTGCTATACTCCTGAACCTTTACAAAGTTCCGTTATTGAAAAATGACGACCATCCGCGTAAAAGACAACGAGCCGTTTGAAGTCGCCATGCGCCGTTTCAAACGCACCATGGAGAAAAACGGCTTGCTGACGGAACTTCGCGCTCGCGAGTTTTACGAAAAGCCTACGGCTGAACGCAAGCGCAAGAAAGCCGCCGCGGTGAAGCGTCACTTCAAGCGTCTGCGTGTCCAGATGCTGCCAAAGAAGTTCTACTGATTCTGGCGTTGCCGCGGTCCCGGTCAAACGGAGCGGCGACATCCACCGGTGAGGGCACGCGAAGTATCATCACGGAAAACACGGTTCGTCGGGCCAGCCGGCAGGGTCGCATCCACTACGCACATTGCGCCAACCCGCTTGAGGAAGCAGTCCCCAAGCGGGTATTCGTGTTGATGCATTCGACCCGGCCGCTTTTTCAACTTTCAACGCATTCAGGTGAGTGATGAGTCTCAAGGACCGGATCAACGACGATATGAAAGCTGCCATGCGGGCGCGTGAGACCGAGCGTCTCGGCACGATCCGCCTGCTGCTCGCCGCCATCAAGCAGCGCGAAGTCGATGAGCGCGTCATGCTCGACGACGCCGCGATCACCGCGGTCGTCGACAAGATGATCAAGCAGCGCAAGGACTCCATCAGCCAGTTCGAGGCCGCAGGCCGCACAGATCTGGCCGACAAGGAAAAGGCCGAGCTGGCAATTCTGTCCGCCTACATGCCGGAGCAGATGTCCGAGGCGGAAATCGTTGCCGAAGTCCAGGCTGCGGTCGCCCAAACCGGCGCGGCCGGCCCGCAGGACATGGGTAAGGTGATGGGCGTGCTCAAGCCGAAGCTGGCCGGTCGCGCCGATATGACCGCGGTGTCGGCGCAAGTCAAAGCCGCGCTCGCGAAGTAATCTGAGTTTGTCCGGCCTGCGCGCGCCGTCGTCCGACGCCGCGCGCAGCGTTGAGCTTTTTAGGTAGCGTCATCTACTGTGATTCCACCGTCATTCCTGCAGGATCTGCTCAACCGCGTTGATATCGTCGACGTGGTCGGCCGGTATGTGCAGCTGAAAAAGGGCGGCGCGAACTTCATGGGGCTGTGCCCGTTTCACAACGAGAAAAGCCCTTCGTTTACCGTTAGTCCGACTAAACAGTTTTATCACTGCTTCGGCTGCGGAGCGCACGGCACGGCCATCGGCTTCCTGATGGAACATGTGGGATCCTCGTTTCCGGAGGCGGTCAACGATCTGGCGCAATCGGTGGGCTTGACCGTGCCGAACGAGCCGTCGCCGGGATATGGCGGGGGCAGCGCCGGCGGCTATGCACCGGCGGCGTCCAAAGCCGTCACGACGGCACTCTCAGATGTCATGCAGACCGCTTGCGATTTCTACCGCAAGCAGTTGCGCGGCGCGCCGGGCGCGATCCAGTACCTGAAAAAACGCGGCTTGACCGGCGAAATTGCCGCGCGCTTCGGTTTGGGCTACGCACCAGACGGCTGGCAGAATCTCGAAGCGGCCTTCCCCAATTATCGCGACGACGCGCTGGTGGAATCTGGCCTCGTCATCGTCAGCGAAAAGTCCGACGCACAGGGACAGAACCGCCGCTACGACCGCTTTCGCGAGCGGATCATGTTCCCGATACGCAACGTGAAGGGGCAGGTGATCGGCTTTGGCGGCCGCGTGCTGGACGGCGGCGAACCGAAATATTTGAATTCGCCCGAAACGCCTCTATTTAACAAGGGCAGCGAGCTGTATGGGCTGTTCGAAGCGCGTCTGGCGATTCGCGAACAGCACTACGTGCTGGTCGTGGAAGGCTATATGGACGTGGTCGCGCTGGCCCAATTGGGGTTTCAGAACGCGGTCGCCACGCTCGGCACGGCTTGCACGCCGGTTCATGTGCAGAAACTGATGCGCCAGACCGATACGGTCATCTTCAGTTTCGACGGCGATTCGGCAGGGCGGCGCGCCGCTCGCCGGGCGCTGGACGCCTGCCTGCCACACGCGGCGGACAACCGGACGATCCGGTTCCTGTTTCTGCCGTCCGAGCACGATCCGGATAGCTACGTGCGTGAATTCGGCACCGAGGCGTTCGCCGAGCAGGTCGAGCGCGCGATGCCGCTCTCGCAGTTCATGCTCAACGAAGTGCTGACGGGCAAGGAGCTGGATCAGCCGGAAGGCCGGGCGCGTGCGCTGTTCGACGCCAAACCGCTGCTGCAGGCCCTGCCGGCCAACGCGTTGCGTGCGCAGATCATGCATATGTTCGCCGACCGTCTCGACGTGCCGTTCGACGAGGTGGCGGCCCTCTGCGAGGTCGATTCGCGGATCGCGGCTGCGGCGCGCCTCGCGCCGGCCCGCAAGGACCGGCGCAGCGTGACGGGGATCGAAGAAAAGACGCTGCGCAATCTCGTGATGTATCCGCGCACGGTGGCGGTGCTCGACGAGGACGCCGAGCAGGCGCTGCTGAGCGTCACACGGCACGGCGAACTGTTCGAGGAAGTGACGACGCACGCGCGTGCGCTGGGCGATTCGGCGGAGTTTCAGTTGTTGTCCGACCTATTGCGAAACGGCGCGAACGCCCCAACTTTCGAGGAAATCTTTCGCAAAATTCTAGACTATGATGAAAATGTCCGGGATTTGCTGCTGAAAGACCCTCAGGACGCGACCGTCATCGAGGAACGGCGCGAGCAGGAACGGATCGTGGGCGAGGAACTGAAAGCGGCGATCCTCAAGATGCGGTACGACGCTTATTGCGACCGTCTCGAGCAGCTTTCGCGACAATCCCGGCACACGCCGGAGGAGTTTGCGGAGCTTTCGGAATTGAATCGGAAACGGGCTGATATGAAGCGTCAGCTAGGTCTGTGAGGGAGAGGGCGGAAACCTTGGGTGGTATAATTAAAGGTTTCTAGCGGTTTGTTTTTCAAGGGTTTTCCTAGCAAAGGCGAAAAGGCGATGCGATGGCAAAGACTACAGGCGGGAATCAGGCGACAACCGGTACACGCTCAAAAGAGCCGACCAGAAAGGTCACCGAGGCCAAGCTAGTTTCTTCCGCCAGAAAAACGTCTGCTGTCAGTGTTGCACCGGCTGCCGGGAAGAAATCCTCGGCCGTTTCCGCTGCACGAGCGGATCCGGTCAGAGGAGCGAAAGCTGTGCCGGCTGCCACGCAGCCGGGTGTCAGAAGCGCAAGGGAAGCGGCTGCCGCGCAGGACGATGCGGTAGTGCGCGAGACTTCAGTATCCACGGTTCTACCGGCTGTTGTCCACCAGCCGCGAGTCGAGACTACAGCCGGTACGGCGAACTCCATGACGAAAAAGCTGAACGAAGTACCCGTCGATGACGATGCAACCCAGACCGAAGAAACCCCTGCCGCCGTACCGGGCAAGGTGGAAAAGGTCAAGGCTCGCGACCGTCGTGCCAAGGAAAAGGCGCTTCTGAAAGATGCATTCGCATCGTCGCAGCCTGGCACGGTGGAGGAGCTCGAGGAGCGCCGCTCCAAACTGCGCGCGCTGATCAAGCTCGGCAAGGAACGCGGCTTTCTCACGTATGCAGAAATCAACGACCACCTCCCGGACAACTTCACCGAGACCGAGGCGATCGAAGGCATCATCAGCACGTTCAACGACATGGGCGTGGCGGTCTACGAGCAGGCCCCCGACGCTGAAACGCTGCTGCTGAACGACAACGCGCCCGCCGCTTCGTCCGACGACGAAGTGGAAGAGGAAGCGGAAGTCGCGCTGTCCACCGTCGACTCGGAATTCGGCCGCACCACGGACCCCGTGCGTATGTATATGCGCGAAATGGGTACGGTCGAATTGCTCACGCGTGAAGGCGAAATCGAAATCGCGAAGCGGATCGAGGACGGTCTGAAGCACATGGTGATGGCCATCTCCGCGTGCCCGACCACGATCGCCGACATCCTCGCGATGGCCGAGCGCGTCGCGAATGAAGAGATTCGTATCGACGAACTGGTCGACGGCCTGATCGACGCCAACGCGGAAGACGCCGACGGCTTCTCCGCGCAGGAGGCGGAAGCGATCGAGAGCGAAGACGAGGAAGTCGAGGAAGAAAGCGACGAGGACGAGGAAGAAGACGACGGCACCGCGCAAGCCACGGCCAACGCGGCGCAAATGGAAGCGCTCAGGCGTGCGTCGCTCGAAAAATTCGCGATGATCAGCGAATGGTTCGACAAGATGCGCCGTGCGTTTGAGAAGGAAGGCTACAAGTCCAAGTCGTACCTGAAGGCGCAGGAAACGATTCAGAACGAACTGATGACGATCCGCTTCACCGCGCGTACGGTCGAGCGTCTGTGCGACACGCTGCGCGCGCAAGTGGATGAAGTGCGTCAGGTCGAGCGTCAGATCCTGCACACGGTGGTCGACAAGTGCGGCATGCCGCGTGCGGAATTCATCGCGCGTTTCCCGGGCAGTGAAACGGATCTCGAGTGGGCGGACAAGATCGTCGGCGAAGGTCACGCGTATAGCGCGATCCTCACGCGTAATATTCCGGCGATCCGCGAACAGCAGCAGCGTCTGCTGGACCTGCAGGCGCGTGTCGTGCTGCCGCTGAAGGACCTGAAGGAAACCAACCGTCAGATGGCGGCCGGCGAACTGAAGGCGCGGCAGGCGAAGCGTGAAATGACCGAGGCGAATCTGCGTCTCGTGATCTCGATTGCGAAAAAGTACACGAACCGTGGTCTGCAGTTCCTCGACCTGATTCAGGAAGGCAACATCGGCCTGATGAAGGCGGTGGACAAGTTCGAATATCGTCGCGGCTACAAGTTCTCCACGTATGCGACGTGGTGGATTCGCCAGGCCATTACGCGTTCGATCGCCGACCAGGCGCGTACGATCCGGATTCCGGTTCACATGATCGAAACGATCAACAAGATGAACCGCATCTCGCGTCAGATTCTGCAGGAAACCGGCCTCGAACCGGATCCGGCAACGCTGGCGGAGAAGATGGAAATGCCGGAAGACAAGATCCGCAAGATCATGAAGATCGCGAAGGAGCCGATCTCGATGGAAACGCCGATCGGTGACGACGACGATTCGCATCTGGGCGACTTCATCGAGGATAACAACACGGTCGCGCCGGCCGACGCCGCGCTGCATGCCAGCATGCGCGATGTCGTGAAGGACGTGCTCGACTCGCTGACGCCGCGCGAAGCGAAAGTGCTGCGTATGCGTTTCGGTATCGAGATGAGCACCGATCACACGCTCGAAGAAGTCGGCAAGCAGTTCGACGTGACGCGTGAGCGGATCCGTCAGATCGAAGCGAAGGCGTTACGCAAGCTGCGTCACCCGAGCCGCTCGGACAAGCTGAAGTCGTTCCTCGAAGGGAACTGATCGAAGCCGGTGTTGGAGGCGGAAAATGTTGCGCTTGAAGGGGCTTCCCGGTTGTTTCGCTCAGGCGAAGCGGTTGCGGAGGCCCCTTTTTCGTGTAGTATGTCGGCCAACCAGCGAATGGGCCCGGCCTTCAAGACCGGGTCTTTTTTCTTGGGCTGGACGCCGTGTTGGTTGCAGGCAGTGGACTCATAATCCACCGGAGAAATCCCACCGTGGGTTCGAATCCCACCCGGCCCACCAAAGCTTGAAGAAAGGGTTCCGAGTTTTTCGGAACCCTTTTTGTTTGGCACGAAACGAAATGATTGAAGCGCTTTGGCGATTGAAGCTTGCGCCGCGTTACTGATTCCATTTGACGGATTTCGAACCGGATCTCGCAGCTGCGCAGAGAAGGGTGGTCGTCATTCGGCTTGGTGAATTGCAAAAGCGCTTTCACCTTCGTCTCGTGTGTTCAAAGAGGTTTGATTAACGGGCAAAACCTAGGCCCGATCAATACCGCCTCTTCTCTCAGCACACGCCATTAAAAACGACTCGGATTAACCTCTGGTTTGCGGTTAATCCACACGGTTGCTTCGGCGCTCCTTTCTTCCGTTGGCGGCTGACCGCACAGACGACAGGCGATGCTCCGGCAATGTCGCCGTAAACGTTCCGAATTTCGGTCGCGGGAATGGCACGTCGCTTGCTGGAAGCCGGCTTCCAAGCAATATCAATAAACGAGAATCATCATGCGATCCAACCATACCGCTACAGATCTGGTCCCGGCCCGACCACGATTAGCCATGCCACTCGACGATGCCGGGCACAACGCGCCGCGACGACACGTCAGCGCGTACGCGCGCGTTACCTTTTGCTTCGCCTGGATGTTTGGATTGGAACCGTTCCTCGCGGGACCGGCTGACCTGGAGTCGCGCTCGAAGAGGGTGGACCGCCATTAACCCTCTCCAGCACACGCGTTCGTCGTAGATGTGCGAATCATCGTTGCGGTTGGGCGTTGAAACTTCGTTGCCAGCCGAAGCAGTTTCTACAGATCGCGTCGACGAGCGCGGGATTGTCCGCGCCGAGCGAGAGGAGCCGCAAGCCAACGGGCTGTTCGGGCGCCGTGGGAAACGTCGGCTGTACGTTCTAATTCGTTGGGAATTAGGGAAACTCCGCGTGAAAAAGGGACCGGCCTGTCCGTTAAAAGACTAAGGACGTCAGATGTTCGCCGTCCGCTTTCAGTACGGCTGTGTCACGCGGCGGTCGGCGCCGCAGTTCACCTCCGGGCAACGCCGTGCTGAAGGCATCCTTCTGATATGCATGCGCTTCGGCGGAAGACCCGCCTACGACGCAAGAGCGTAGGAACGACGTAGCGAGAACCGATGAACCGCCTGAGGGCGCTTTTTTTTCCATTTCATCGACAGCGGACGCACGCAGGCTCTGGCAGCGTTTGCACTATTCTCGAACGAAACGATTCATGCAAACTGATGAAATGAATCATCGTCAATCAATAAACGGCTAATTGATTAGCCCGAAGATGACAGCATTAACTCCATTAAGTTCCCCATCTTCCGAAATAAATTTACAGCCGTCGCCGAATTCCGCTTTGCGTAATTGCCTTATTTTCAGGCACTCCCGAGTTTGAATCAGTAATCGTTCCGACCCGATTACGTCACACGTATTAAAACGTGTTGCATATGCACAACTTCGAATATTGAGAGGTTGCAAATAACTTCTGGCCAGAGCAGCCGCTCGGCACCGCATATATTGCGATAAACGCATGTAAAACAACGACTTAATGCCCTTGCTGCCGGCATTGTTGCGAATTCTGAAAAATCCTGTTGCGTAAATTGCCTGCGCCGCTACTAGGGTGTCCCCCTACACTCACGCTTCGTTTGAAGGGTGCCCGGCTGATCTAAACAGTTCGGCCAAAAGGGCGGCAGCACAGGCGATGCATGCGCTGCCGAGGCAGGTCCCGCTCCCCGCGTAAATTTATCGAACTTGGAGTCCCACATGAAAAAGAGTCTCATCGTCGTTGCGGTCGCCGCATCGTTCGCATCCGTCGCTCACGCACAAAGCAGCGTGACCCTGTATGGTCTGTTGGACGCGGGCCTGACGTACACCAGCAACGTTGACCACAACTCCAAGTGGGCAGCCGGCAGCGGCGGCATCAACCAGAGCATGTTCGGTCTGCGTGGTTCGGAAGACCTGGGCAACGGTCTGAAGGCAATCTTCACGTTGGAAAGCGGCTTCAACGTCAACAACGGCCGTTTCGCTAACAACAACGGCATGTTCAACCGTCAGGCATTCGTCGGCCTGTCGAGCGCGCAATTTGGTACGGTTACCCTGGGCCGTCAATACGACGCAGCTCAAGACTACCTGGCACCGCTGACCGCAACGGGCAGCTGGGGCGGCACGTACTTCGCGCACCCGTTCAACAACGACAACCTGAACACGAACGGCGGCCTGTCGGTCAACAACTCGATCAAGTACTCGAGCGCTAACTACGCTGGCTTCACGTTCGGCGGCACGTACGGCTTCTCGAACCAGGCTGGCCAGTTCGCGAACAACCGCCAGTACAGCATCGGTGCTGCATACCAGTGGCAAGGCCTGCACCTGGGCGCTGCCTACGCACAGCAGAACAACCCGGCTAACAACACCACCGGTGCTTCGGACGGCGTTGTGGCGAACACGGCAGGCCCGATCGACGGTCAGTTCCGTCAACGTCAATTCGGCGCAGCTGCTTCGTACGCATTCGGTCCGGCAACGGTCGGTGCTGCATTCACGCAGTCGCGTATCGACAACCTCGTTGGTGCAGCAGCTGGCCAGCGTCAAGGTCGTTCGAACAACTACGAAGTCAACGCCAAGTACAACGTGACCCCGGCTCTGGGCCTGGGCGTTGCATACACGTTCACCGACGCACGTGGCTACGGCGAAAACGCTGACGGCAACGACATGAAGACCCGTTACCACCAGATCGGCCTGCAGGCTGACTACTCGCTGTCGCGTCGCACGGACGTCTACGCTCAAGCCGTGTACCAGCACGCAATGGGCGACGGCGGTGTCGCTTCGATTTACAGCGGCGACAACACGGTTCCGACGTCGTCGTCGAAGAACCAGACGGCTGCGACCGTCGGTCTGCGTCACCGCTTCTAAGCTTCAGCAGAAGCTGGTTGTAGTACAGAAAGGTGCCGTTCGCGGCACCTTTTTTTATGCGCGCGGCAATTCGAATGCGCGCGCCTCGCGGGGTCGTTGCGACCCCGCCGCCTCTTTAGAAAATCGTGCGCAGACCGAGTGCAACGCCGGTCTGATTGCTGCGACCCGGCAGTTCGACCGAGGCGGCACCCGACACCTTGTCGAAATCGACCGTGCCATACACCTCGGTGCGCTTTGACAACGCGTATTCAGCCAGCGCGACGAAGGTATAGCGATAGCCGCTACCCACTTCACCATTGCCGATCGCCGCATTGGACATGTGGTCGTAGTAGGCCGCGCCGGTCAGCGTGAGCGCGGGCGTGGCCTGCCACGTGACGCCGGCGAACGGGCCATTGTCGACCCGACCCGATCCCTTGACGATATCGACGCCCGGCACGAGCGTCTGCTGCGCGAGCGCGCTGTCGACGAAACCCGTGTCGTCCTTCGAATGCAGATAACCGACGTACACCTTCGTGGAGCTGAACGCATAGACCGCGTTTGCGTTGAAGATGGTCTGCTTGTGATTACTGTTGTCGCTGTTCTGTTGCACGCCGGCCGCGACGCTCAAGGGCCCGGCCACATACGACAACGTGAAGCCGTACATATTGCCCGCGCCGAGATGCCCCGGTATCTGACCCGAGAAGCCGTCCTCGCCGGTCGATTCCGAGTTGGTGCCGAACGAGTACATCGCGGCCAGGGTCAGTCCTTTGTATGTGCCGGTGTATTTGACGGCGTTGTCCGCGTAGAGTCCCGCGCCGAGCGCGCCCGGCAGCCACGAGTTTTCGGCGTAGTTGCCGACCGTGAGCGGGTCATAGGTATCGCCGAGCAGGTCGAACAGAGGGGTTTTCTGACGGCCGAACGTCACCGTGCCGTACGGGCTGCTCAGGCCCACGTACGCATTGCGGTTGAAGATCCGCAGGCTGTCCGAGGCGGAGCCGTCCTGCAGATTGATGCCGCTTTCCAGATCGAAGATCGCCTTCAGGCCGCTGCCGAGATCCTCCGAGCCGCGCAGACCCCAGCGGCTATTGGTAATCGCGCCGTTGGTCATGTACAGGCGGCTGTCGTTCTTTGCGTTGGAGTTCGTCAGATACCGCACGCTGACATCGGCGACGCCGTACAGCGTGATCGAACTTTGCGCCATGGCCTGTTCGGACGTCACGGCGAGGGCAGCCCCGCCCACGAGTGCGGCGGTCTTGAGGAGTCTTATTTGTCTCACTGGAATTCCTGCATATGCGGTTATGGATTTTTCATCAAAACGCGGCGCGCGCAGACAGGCTGGGCGCCGGGCGCGCCGATGATAGACCACGCCTCGTGCCGCGCCATTGGCCCTTTGACGCAATAACGTATTGTCTTTTTTGGTGATTGCGCCGGCGCATTTGACAAGAATTGACTTTCGCGAATGCGGGCTTCGGTTAATCTCAAAATGACAGATCAAGTAGACCCCATTTTCGCGCCGGCGCCGGCAAGTGGACTGTCTGCGCGCGTTGACACTATGAATACATTCCTTCCAGATCCACCGGTTCATTGGCCGGCCTTTCAGGAGTTGACTGATGAGCAGTGGCAGCGTATCGCGCCCCTGCTGCCTGAAATGGTGGATCGCGGACCTCGGCGCGGACGTCCGAGCATAGATATCCGCCGGGTGCTGAATAGTGTGATGTGGGTGCTGCATACGCGAGAGCCGTGGAGCGCGATGCCCGAGGCTTATGTGCCATATCAGACCGCGCATCGCTATTACCTGCGCTGGAAGAAGGCGGGCGTGCTGAATGCCGTGGCGCTTGCGCTGTTCGAGACCGATGCGATTCCGGAGCGGCGCGTCGCACGCAAGAGCGACACCGACCTCAGCTAGATCGTCCAGGATCGCGCATTCGCTGCGTGGCGATAAGCAGAAGCCGTCATATGGGCAACCCGTGACGGCTTTTTTGTCGGCCGCGCGACGAGCGCGCCCATGTGATGCTGCCGCTAGATCTGCTCCCGGCCGAACGCGCTCAGGCGTTCGAGGTCGAGCACGTCGATCTGGTTATATGAGAGGCGCAGTATTTTCAGCCGTTCGAGGTTTTGCAACGCCTGATTGATCCGCTGGCGCGACACGCCCGCCAGCAGGCCGACCTCTTCCTGCGAAATGGGGAGCGTGCGGCCCGTATCGGGATACAGGTCCGGGTTGAACAACTGCGCGAGCGATTGCGCGACGCGCGCATCCACATCGAGCAAGCGACTATTCTGAATCGATGCGATGAATTCGCCCATGCGGTTGTTCAGTTGGCGGATCACGAAGCCGGTGAACGGCAGGCTCGACTCCAGCAGCGCATGGAACGTCGCGGAGGGCACGAACATGACGAGCGAAGGCTGGATCGCGGCCACGTCGTATTTGCGCAATTCCCGCTTGATCACGCTGCCTTCGCCGAACCAGCCGCCGGGCGGCACGCCGGACAGCGTGCAACTGCGCCCCGAGGCGTTGTAGATGGCGAGCTTGATCAGGCCGGCATGCACGCCGATCCAGTAGTCCGACGGCTCCTGGCGGCGCGCGATCCACGCTCCGCTGTCCAGATGCTCGGCGTGCGCAGTGGCGAGGACCATCGCCTGATGCTCGCTGGCGAGTGCCCGAAACCACGCGCAGCTGGCGAACAACCCCGCCAGATCGGCACGCGCCACCCGCTCCGGCCGGTGCGGGCGGGCGTCTGCGAGGGCGGTGAGCGGGGCGTCGTTCATATGCGGGTTAAGCGCGTCGGTGGCAAAAGTCGGTTCGGATAAGCCAACGGGCGCACTACTCTGTCATTTGGATGACAGACAGTTCACCATGGCACTTGCTAGGCTAGCTCATCAATCAGAATAATCGGCGGCGCGGTCCGCGCCTCAGGAGACGACGCAATGAAGCACATGTTCGAAGAAGGTCTCGAGCAGCGCGAGGCCAACTATGTCCCGCTGACGCCCATCGATTTCATCGTGCGCGCAGCGGAAGTCTACGGTGAGCGGCTCGCGGTCGTCCATGGGGAGATTCGCCGCACGTGGCGCGAGACTTACGAGCGCGCGCGGCGTCTGGCCAGCGCGCTGCAGCAGGCCGGCATCGAACGCGGCGATACGGTCGCCGTGTTGCTGCCCAACATCCCACCGATGGTGGAAGCGCACTTCGGCGTGCCGATGGCGGGCGCTGTGCTCAACACGCTCAATACGCGGCTCGATGTGTCGTCGCTATTGTTCATGCTGCGCCACGGCGAGGCCCGGGCGTTGATCGTCGACACGGAGTACGGCGAGTTCGCGCGCCGTGCGGCGCTGGAATTCCCTGCGTTGCGAGTGATCAGTGTCGCCGACGCGATGCCCGCCGATGCAGCGCAATTCGTCCGCGCGACAGACTACGAAACGTTCCTGCAGGCCGGCGACCCAGCTTTCGCCTGGACCCAGCCGGCCGACGAATGGGACGCCATCGCGCTGAACTACACGTCGGGCACGACCGGCGATCCGAAGGGCGTGGTCTACCACCACCGCGGCGCGTACCTGAATGCGCTCAGCAATATTCTCGAATGGGACATGCCGAAGCACGCGGTCTACCTGTGGACCTTGCCCATGTTCCACTGCAACGGCTGGTGTTTTCCATGGACCGTCGCCGCGCGGGCGGGGGTCAACGTCTGCTTGCGCAAAATCGACGCGAAGACGGTGTTCGACCTGATTCGCCGCGAAGGCATCAGCCACTACTGCGGCGCGCCGATCGTGCAGAGCGCGCTTGCGAATGCGCCGGCCGAATGGCGTGAGGGAATTACGCATCGCGTCTCGACGATGGTGGCGGGCGCGGCGCCCGCGCCCGCGGTGATCGCGAAGATGAAGGAGATCGGCTTCGACCTGACGCATGTGTACGGGCTGACCGAAACCTATGGGCCCGCCGCAGTCTGCGCGAAACAACAAGCGTGGGACACGCTCGACGACAGCGCCCGCGCCGAGCTGAATGCGCGGCAGGGCGTGCGCTATCACCTGCAGGCCGCGGTGACCGTGCTCGATCCCGACACGCTCGCGCCGGTTCCCGACGACGGCGAAACGCTCGGCGAGATCATGTTTCGCGGCAACATCTGCATGAAGGGGTATCTGAAGAACGAACGCGCGACCGAAGCGACCTTCCGCGGCGGCTGGTTCCATACCGGCGATCTCGGCGTGCGGATGCCCGACGGTTATATCCGCATTCGCGACCGCAGCAAGGACATCATCATTTCAGGCGGCGAGAACATCTCGAGCATCGAGGTCGAGGACACGCTGTATCGTCATCCGGCGGTATCGGTCGCCGCCGTGGTGGCGATGGCCGATCCTAAGTGGGGGGAGGTGCCGTGCGCGTTCGTCGAACTGAAGGAAGGCGCTCAGGCGACCGAAGAAGAGATCATCGCGCACTGCCGATTGTTTCTGGCCGGCTACAAGTTGCCGAAAGCAGTGCGCTTCGGCGAATTGCCGAAGACGTCAACGGGAAAAATCCAGAAGTTCGAACTGCGTGCGCGGGTCAAAGCGGAGCGCGGCGAATAGCGCGCTGTTTGAGCAACGTGCCGAAGGGCGCGCCGACCGTTACCGGGGCTACAGACACTAAGAGCGCTGGATCGCGCCCGCAAGACATGCACTTTCAGCATGTCATCGTGAAGCGTAGCCGTGCGCTCAACCGCGCGTGTCGACCCAATGATGTGCCCAGCGTGCCGAGTGCTGCAGAGCCTGTTCTTCGCTCGTGAAGTAGTCGAGAGAATAGAACTGGTAGCGCCCGTCGGTACGTGCGCTTTCGGCGCGTTCGAGCAACAGGTTGGAAGAAAAACTGCCGTCGGGCAAACGATGCGCCGAGGGTTGGACGGCATAGCCGTTGTAATGATGAAGATGTTTGCTTTGCATTTTATATTTTAATGATGTCGATTGCGCGCCGGCCGTACGAACCCGTGATACGAGTTACGCGGACGAGCTGATTCAAGCCATTGCGAGCCGAATCCTGACGCAGTCGGGGTGCGAAAAAATAGGCGTTGAAGCCGGAGGGGAGAATGAGGTGCAACGAGGCGTTTGGCGCTTAGGCAAGCTGCTCGAAAACGAATGCAGCTAAAAAGCGATCGCGCCAACTGTGGGAGACAAACGCTCCGCGAGGATGTCGCTGCAGCCCGATGTCCGTTGCCGGACACCGAGCCCTTCAAACTTACAGCGGCTTGATGTTAGCCGCTTGCAGACCCTTCGGGCCTTGCTTCGTTTCGAAGCTCACTTTCTGATTTTCAGCAAGCGTCTTGAAGCCGTCGCTGCGAATTTCCGAGAAATGCGCGAACAGGTCGTCGCCGCCCTTGTCCGGGGTGATGAAGCCAAAGCCTTTGCTGTCGTTGAACCACTTAACGATACCGGTATCCATGAAGAATCCTTGAGGAAAAAAATTGAAGAATTTGCTCTGATGAAGAGCGCGTGAAGCGTCAAGGAGGGAGAGGACAACGAATACCGCTGAGGGAGCGAGACATTGATGAACAGCAATCGAACTTCTTGAACTTCGGGTGCAACAATAACCGCGCAGGTGGTCAGCGTCAACACATAACTTGTAACTGTTTTGCGAGGCGCGGTAAAACGCTATCACGTGGCGGCTGCCGGTAGAGCCCCCGGTTGCACGCATGCGGCGCCCATCAACGCGGCATGCCGTTCGGGGAGCTCGAATGGGCGGCGGCGCTCTCAGATGCCCACTTTGTGCGCATTCAGAATCAGGCGCAATCCCAGCGCGGCCACCGCGGTTGCCGCAATGCGATCGATCCAGGCCTTCCATTGCAGATAGATCTCGCGCGGCCGTTTGCTCGAAAAACACAACGCGACGATCGTGTACCAGCCGGCCTCGATCGTGAAGATTGCCGGCGGCAGCGCGAAGTAGCACCACAGCGGCGGATGCTGCGGAAGCAGCGCCGCGAAGATACTGCCGTAATAGACGGCCGTTTTCGGATTGCTCAGTTGCGTGCTCAAGCCGATCCAGAAAGATTTACGCGGATTGCCGGAGACGGCTTGCGCCGCATTGAACGCGAGCGGCTTGGCCGCGCCGCGCCAGATTTTCGACGCGAGATAGATCAGGTAGACGCCCCCGGCCACCTTCAGGCCGACGTAAAGCCATTCGACCGTGGCCAGCAACGTGTAGAGGCCGAGCAATGCGATGCCGCTGAAAAACACGCCACCCATGCCCATGCCGAGCGCCGTCGCGAGACCGTCGCCGCGCGACAGCCCGATCGCATTGCGAGCGACGATGACGAAGCTCGGTCCCGGGCTCATGGCGCCTAGCAGCAGCGCGGCGAGAATGGTGAGGATGGCGGTTGAGGCGGGCATTGTCGTGTCTCCTGCGCGGGGTGTTAATTGATGAAACATAGCAGACACCGCGCGCTTTGTTCCTGAATAGACAGTTATTGCAGCGTCCGTGGAACGGCACGGCGATAAACCGGACTGGCTGGCACGCGCGATTTACACTGGACAGAACATCGATCACTTCCGCTGTTAACCGAATCTTTTGCCATACGCAAGTCGTCTGGTCATCGGGCAGGGTACGCCTTGGCCGTTGATCGCATGGGCGATTAGCCTTAACATCGGGCGGGTCGTTGCCGACTCCGTGACCATTCCATTCGGGCTCACGCGGCACAGAACTGGAAGCTCCATGCCGTACGGTCGTCGAATTTCTTCATCTGCATTCCCCTCTCATTGTTTCCTTGCGTGTCTGCGCTACGGCGTGCTGTTCGCTCTGCTGTGGCTGACTATCGGCTGGTCGTTCGGTGCGGCCTCTGACGCGACAAGGCATTCCGCCGCTCGCATGAACCGGCAAGTTGCGCCGTCCGTGCCGCACAGGTCCAAGGCGAAAGCCCGAAGCTCGGGCAAAGCGCAAAAGCCCTCCACCGGCAAGGGCCGGCGTCGCATCGCGCGCAAGCGCAAGCAGGCGACGAGGGCCGGGCAGCCGGTGCACATCGGCAAGCTCACCGCCAAACCTCGCCGCCAGGCCGCTCGCAATACGAAGGGGATTCGCCACGCGAAGCGCGCCGTGGCGCCAGCGGCGCGGCACAGCGCCCGGCATCCGTCGGCGTCGCGCGCGTCAGCGCAGGCCGGGCCGAAGCTCCTCGCTCGCTGCGGCTATACGCCCCGATCGCGCGCATTGCTTCGCGCGCGAGCCGTCTACGTCGTCGACGAACGAACGCATACCGTGCTCACCGAAAAGCAGGCCGACCAGGTCATGCCGATTGCTTCGGTATCCAAACTGATGACCGCAGTCGTCTCGCTCGATGCAAAGCATGCACTGAGCAAGCCGCTCAACGTCACGGTGCAGGATCAGGATTTCGACAAGTTCACGGGCTCGCGCCTGCGCGTCGGTTCGAAACTGTCGCGCCACGACATGCTGCACATCGCGCTGATGTCGTCGGAGAACCGGGCGGCGGCCGCACTCAGCCGCGACTATGCGGGTGGCCGGCCAGGCTTTGTCGCCGCGATGAACGCGAAGGCCCGTGCGCTCGGCATGTGGCACACGTCGTTCGTGAATGGGACGGGCTTGTCGCCGCAGAATGTCTCGACCGCGCGGGACTTGTCGCGGCTGGTCGAGGCGGCCAGCCGATATCCGCTGATCCGCGCGTATTCGACCGATCGCGCGCAAATCGTTTTTCCCGGCGGCGGCCGGACACAACTGAGTTATCACAACTCCAATGCGTTGGTCAGAGGCGGCGACAGTTCCATCGTCTTGCAGAAGACCGGCTTCATCAACGAGGCGGGACACTGCGTGGTCGTGCGAATGATGGTGCATGGCCGGCCCGTCGACATCGTCGTGCTGGGCGCGCCCGGCGCGCACGACCACATCGCCGACGTGATCAGAATCGGCCACTGGCTGCGCTGCTCACTGCACTGAGCCGTTTGCCGGCCTACGCAGAACAAAAAAAGCCCGCGCAAGGCGGGCTTAACTACTTGGAGGTTCGCGATCGAGTCGCTAGACGGATCACGTTCAGCGTAGGTGGAAGCTATCTGAAAGTGTTAAATGTGCGCTTCACAGGCTGCCTCACAGGCCGCCGCCACAGCTCACTTCATAGGTCGAAAAACACCGTTTCCTTGTCGCCCTGCATGTGAATGTCGAAGCGGTACACGTTCGCCGTATTCGGCTCGCGACGCGCGATCAGCGTGTCGCGCCGATCCGCCGGAACCGTGGCCAGCACTGCATCGCGCTCGTTCGCCTGCGCTTCGTCCTCGAAATAGATACGCGTGAACGTGTGCAGCAGCATGCCGCGCATCGTCAGGATCACATTCACGTGCGGCGCTTCATCGGGACTCGCGCGGCCCGGCTTCACCGTTTCCACGAAAAAGCGCTTGTGCAGGTCCGTACCGGTGCCGACGCGCGCAAAGCCGCGAAAGCCGGTCTTCTGGATTTCCTCACGCGACTCCGGATAGTGGCCGTTCGAGTCCACTTGCGACATCTCGACCATCGCATCGCCGACCACCTTGCCGTCACCGTCGAACACCTGACCGATGATCGTGATGTGCTCGCCGGCCGCTTCGCGGTCGGCCAGAACGTGCGTGAACAGGCTTTTGAAATCGAAGTCGTATTGCTGCGGGCAAAGACCGTAGGCGAAATAAGGTCCAACGGTTTGCGAAGGCGTTTGCTTCAGCGTGGTCATGGCTTAGCGCTCCATCGGGGTTTCATTCGGGCCGCGCAGCACGATGTCGAAATCGTAGCCGAGTGCATAGGCCTCTTGCGTCGTGTCGAGCGAGAAGCTCGAGATCATGCGTTCGCGGGCGTGCTCCGGCGTGCCCTGATAAATCGGGTCGAAGGCCAGCAGCGGGTCGCCGGGGAAGTACATCTGCGTGACGAGGCGCGAGCCGAAGTGCTCGCCGAACAGCGAGAAGTGGATATGCTGGGGGCGCCATGCATTCGGATGATTGCCCCACGGATACGCGCCCGGCTTGATCGTCAGGAAGCGGTAGCGGCCTTCGTTGTCGGTAATGCAGCGGCCTGAGCCGAGGAAGTTCGGGTCGAGCGGCGCGTCGTGCTGATCGGCCTTGTGCACATAACGGCCGGCTGCGTTGGCTTGCCAGATTTCGACCAGCGTATTGCGCACGGGGCGGCCGCTTTCGTCGAGCACCCGGCCTGTCACGATGATGCGCTCGCCGAGCGGTTCGCCATTGCGCACCGCGTTGCGCGTCAGATCGTGATCGAGCGCGCCGAGGTCATCAGTACCGTAGACCGGCACGCGCTGGTCGCGCAGCCGTTCCTTCAGCGGAATCAACTGACGCGTCGGGCCGCGCTTGGTCGACGAACCGTAGTTGGAATAGATGTACTGGGGGTGGGACGCGAAATCGCGTGGAGTAAGAAAGGAATCTTCCATGAGTGTCTCCTTCGAGGAATTGTGGGATCCGACGTTATGGAGGGACTTTATCCAACCCGAGCGGTTATGCAAAATGACGTTTTCGCTCTTTTCGTATAACCTTACGTTATGCAACGCAGTCTCGCGGATAGCCGCGTCAAATTCCGTCATCTGCAGTGTTTTCTGGCCGTCGCCCAGTTCGGCAGCGTCCAGCGGGCCGCCGACAGCCTGTCGATCACCCAGCCCGCGGTCTCCAAAACGGTCGCCGAGCTCGAAGCCATTCTCGGCGTGAAGCTGTTCGAGCGCGGCCGCCATGGCGCCGTGCCGACCCGCGAGGGGCAACTCTTCATGCCGCACGCGAGCGCGTGCGTGAGCGCGTTGCGTCAGGGCGTCGACCTGCTGGCGCGCGCCGAAGGCGCCGCGGCGGCGACGCTGGAAATCGGCATTCTGCCCACCGTCGCGGCAGCGCTGATTCCGCCGGTCCTGAAACGGTTCGCGGCGCTGTGGCCGCGCGTGATCGTGCGTCTGGCCAACGGTGCGAACCCGGAATTGCTCGAGCGCCTGAAAGCGGGCACGATCGAATTTGCCATCGGCCGCCTCGCCGATCCCGAGCGCATGGTCGGCCTCAGCTTCGAGCAGTTGTTCACCGAGCCGCTGGTGGCGGTGGTGCGGGCCGGGCATCCGCTGGCGCTCGGTCCCGGTTTGCCGGCGACGTCGCTGGAGGATTTTCCGGTGGTGCTGCCGCCGTTCGGCACGCTGATACGGCAATCGGCGGATAGCCTGCTGAACGCGTGGGGCGTGCAGCCGCTGTCGGCGTTCGTCGAAGTGCTGTCGGTCTCGACGGGCCGCGCGTTGACGCTCGAGAATGACGCCGTGTGGTTCGTGCCACTGAGCGCGGTGGAGTACGAGTTGGCGCATGGCGTGCTGGTGCGCTTGCCGCTGCCGTTCGCGGGCACCGGCGAGCCGGTCGGCTTGATCCGGCGCTCGGACACGCAGCCGTCGCCGGTGGCACGGGCGTTTATCGACGCGGTGCGCGAAGTCGCGCAACAGCGGATGGCGGCGACCGCTTCAGATAAACCCGTGCGCAAACGTAGACGAAGCAAGGCATCGGCGGCTTGATACGAAACGGCACGATCGCGTGCGGTTGGGTCGATTGGCCGGAGCAGTGAAAAGAGGGCAAACGGCGCGGTGCAAGGGGCCCCTATGAACCGTTCAGTACAAAATGAAGGTTGCGAACGCCCCGCCAACCGGTGTACAAACACGGTGCAAAAGCCGCCGCGCCGCGTTTGCCGCATTACACAATGCAGCGGGCCCCGCCCCGCGGCTACTCGCCCCTGATAGCCGGCGGTTTGCAGCGAACCTCAGACACACCGCACACAGCGTCGAAAGACTGTACAAGGAGATTGCCATGCCCAGCGACTTGCCCACTCCAGACGCCGCGCTGCGCGCCGTGTCGGCGCCTGAGCACAATCCGCTCGGCACCGCCGGCCTCGAATTCGTGGAGTTTGCCGCGCGCGAGCCGCAAGCGCTCGGCGACACCTTCACCAAACTCGGCTTCAAGGCGATCGCGCGTCATATCAGCAAGGACGTCACTCTGTATCGGCAAGGCGAGATGCAATTTCTGATCAACGCCGAGCCCGATTCGTTCGCTGCGCGCTATGCCGAGGAATACGGCGCGGGCATCTGCGCGATCGGCATTCGCGTGGCCGACGCGCAGCGCGCCTTCGATCGCGCGATCGAACTCGGCGCCTGGGCGTTCGAAGGCGAGAAGATCGGCGCGGGCGAATTGCTGATTCCGGCGATCCAGGGCATCGGCGACTCGCACATCTATTTCGTCGACCGTTGGCGCGGGCGCGGCGGCCAGCGCGGCGGCCTCGGCGACATCTCGATCTTCGACATCGACTTCCGGCCCATCGAGATCGACACGGCGCACGCCGATCTGAGCCATGCGGGCAGCGGCCTCGTCGCGGTCGACCATTTGACGCAAACGGTCGGCGAGGGCCGGATGCAGGAATGGCTCGACTTCTATCGCGACCTGCTCAACTTCCGCGAGATTCATGAGTTGCACGCGAACTGGCATGTATCTGCCGAATCGCGCGTGATGGTGTCGCCGTGCGGCGCGATCCGCGTGCCGCTGTACGAAGAGGGCACGCGCCGAACCAATCTGATGCACGAGTATTTGCCGGACCATCCGGGCGAAGGCGTGCAGCATATCGCGCTCGCCACCGACGATATCTTCGCGTGCGTCGAGCAACTGCTCGCGAACGGCGTCGAGTTCGTCGAACCGCCGCCGCGCTACTACGATCAACTCGACGCGCGTCTGCCAGGCCATGGGCTCGACGTCCAGCGGCTCAAGCGCATCCATGTGTTGGTGGATGGCGAGATCGGCGCCGACGGCGCGCCGCTGCTGTTTTTCCAGACCTTCGTGCGCCGCCGCACCGGCGAGATCTTCTTCGAGATTGTGCAGCGCCAGGGGCATCACGGCTTCGGCGAAGGCAACCTGAGCGCGCTCGCGCAGGCACGCGAAGCCGGCGCCTGATCACCGGGCGTGTGCGCGGGCCGCCTGCGCGCTCAATCGGTAACGGGCTTACCGGCCAGTTCGGGATAGATCGCGCTGTAGGACGCGGCTTCCTGCAACAGCCATTCGCGGAAACTCGCGAGCGGCTTGCCGTGGCTCAGTTCGGTAGGATAGACGAGGTAGTACGCCGAGTCCGCGACCGCCGGCGTGTCGAGCGGTATCACGAGCCCAAGCTGTTCGAGCTGCGTATCGACGAAAAAGCGCGGCACCAGCGCAATACCGAGGCCTGCTGCGGCGGCGCTGATCAACATCGTGTGGAGTTCGTAACGCACGCCCTGCATGGTCCGGTTGTCGTCGACCTCCAGGCTCGCGAACCATGCCGCCCAGCCATCCGGCCGCGTAGTGGAATGCAGCAGCGGATAGTCCAGAAGGTCGGCGGCGTGCCGCACGGGCCGCTTCAGCAGACTCGCCGCGCATACCGGCACCACTTCCTCGCAGAACAGAAAATCCGCCGAGGTGCCTGGCCACGTCGGCTTGCCGTAGTGAATCGCCGCTTCGAAATGGGTCTCGGCGAACGCGAACGTGCCGGTGCGCACGCCCATGTTCACGCGCACATCCGAGTACTGCGCATTGAATGCCGCGAGCCGCGGAATCAGCCATTGCGACGCGAACGTCGGCAGCACGGCCAGTTCGAGATAACCGCCGCCACTACCATGCGCGATGATCGACAGCGTGTCGCGGTCGAGCTGTTCCAGCGAGCGCCGCACCTGCGCGCCATATACCTTGCCTGCTTTCGTCAGCACCACGCGCTGTTTGACGCGTACGAACAGCCGCACGCCAAGATTGTTCTCCAACGTATTGATCTGGCGTGACACCGCGCTTTCGGTAAGAAACAGTTCGCGCGCCGCATGCGTGAAGCTTTCGTGCCGCGCGGCGGCTTCGAAAGCGAGCAGAGCGCCCATGTTGGGGATCTTGAACTTTCGCACGTTGATTCCAAAAACGCATCAAGTGGCGATTTTATCTCGCTTTACGATGAGTCGGCGGATTTTGAATAATCTCGCCTTCAGAATGCCGTGCCGCCCTTTGCGTCAGGGCCCGGTGGGTTCTGTCGAGACATGGGCGAGCGCGCGAAGCGCTACGTGGAGAACCGGTATGCGAAACATCAAGAATGCGAATATCGAACAACTGCTGCTGAAATTGCTGGGCGCCGACAAGACCGCGCGGCTCTTCGCGACGCTCAACCATCCGCGCATCCTCGACGAATGGAACGACGGCAGCGTCACCCGCGCGGAACTCGCGCAGGGGATGAACATGGCGCTTTTCGAGGACCTGCTCGCGCGCTCGGCGAACGGTCGCCGGTACATCGAGGAGACGCTTGCCGCCGGTGGCAGCGTGTATTTCGACCACGGCGCGCTGCGCACGGTGCGCTGGCCGCACAGCGGCGCGCTGCCACCCGGCGAAGCGGCGTTCGCGCGCATATTGCGGCCGCTCGGCTTCAGTACCAATGGCCGCTATCCGCTGGATCGTCTCGGCATGACCGGCCGCGCGTGGGCGCATGAGGACGCACCCGACGAGATCGCACAGTTTTTCGTCAGCGAATTGCATCCGGAACGTTTCTCGGCGGCGTTTCAGCAGGTGGTGACGAAGGTGATCGGCGCGTCGCGCGATCCGCTGACGCCGCGTGCGGCAGGGCAGTTGTGGGAACTCGAACGCGACGGCGTGCTGCCGCTCGACGTGGCGCATGAATTGCTGCCGGTGATCGTCGGTGCGTTCGCGCGCCAGCACGAGACGCCATGCGAAGCCGATTACGAAGTATTGTTGAAGGAGTCGGCGGAAATGGCGTGGATCGCGACCGAAGGCAACGCGTTCAATCACGCGACCGATCGCGTCGAGGACGTCTTCAAACTGTCCGACGAGGAGAAGGCCAAGGGCCGTCCGATGAAGCCGGAAGTCGAGCGCTCGCGTTCGGGCCGCGTGTTCCAGACCGCGTATCGCGCGGACATGGTGCAGCGCGAGTTCCGCACGGCTGACGGCGGCGTGGTGACGCGTGAAGTGCCGGGCTCGTTCTACGAATTCATCACGCGCAAACGGAGTTTCGATCAGGACGCGCGGCGCTGGGAAACGGACCTGCGTTTCGACGCGGGCAACGCACAGGGTATCTTCAAGATGACTGCGAGCCAGGCCGCCTGAGCGCACGACGGCACAACGGGCGGGCGAGTTGCGGACTGGCGGCAGCGGAGACGGGGGACGCAGTGTGGGAACGTCATTGGATGAAGGGCAGGGCGTGAAGAAGTCGGGCGATCCGCACGCATCGATTGCCTCGATCGCGTCCGGCGAGCGGCACGTCGCGAGGCCGTTCACGGGCACCGCCGCCGTGATGCAGACGCTCGAGAGCGACTTGCGCCGGCATGTGCGCGGCGAAGTGCGTTTCGATCAGGGGTCCAAAGCGATGTATGCGTCGGATGCGTCGAACTATCGGCAGATTCCGCTCGCCGTCGTCGTCCCGAAGGATGTCGACGATCTGCTCGCCACGCTCGCCGCGTGCCGCCGCAACGACGTGCCGTTTCTTGCACGCGGCGGCGGCACGTCGCAAAACGGCCAATGCGTGAACGTCGCGGTCGTGGCCGACGCGAGCAAGTACGTGAACCGCGTCGTGTCGGTCGATCCTGCCGCGCGGGTGGCGATCGTCGAGCCGGGCGTGGTGTGCGATACGTTGCGCGATGCCGCCGAGCAGCACGGCCTCACCTTCGCCCCCGATCCGGCGACGCACAGCCGCTGCACGCTCGGCGGCATGATCGCCAACAACTCGTGCGGCGCGCATTCGGTGATGGCCGGCAAGACCGTCGAAAACGTCGAGGCGCTGGAAATCGCGACCTTCGACGGCGCACGCTTCTGGGTCGGCCCGACATCCGATGACGAACTCGAACGCATCATCGCGGCGGGTGGCCGTCAGGGCGAAATCTACGCCGCGCTCAAGCGTTTGCGCGACACGTACGCCGCGCAGATTCGCGCGAAATTCCCGCAGATCAAACGGCGCGTGTCCGGCTTCAATCTCGATCAATTGCTGCCCGAAAACGGCTTTAACGTCGCGCGTGCGCTGGTCGGCACGGAGGGCACGTGCGCGGTGACGTTGCAGGCGAAAGTGCGGCTCGTGAAAAGTCCGGCGAAGCGCGTGATCGTCGTGGTCGGCTTCACGGACATCTACACGGCGGCGGACGCCGTGCCGCATTTCATGCATTGCGGGCCGATCGCGATCGAAGGTCTCGACCGCGCGATCATTCGCGGCTTGCAGGCGCGCGGTCTGAAGAAGGACGAAATCGCGTTGCTGCCGCGAGGCGATGCATGGGTCGTGCTCGAATTCGGCGCGGATACGCAGGAGGCAGTGCTGCGCGACGCGCAAGCCGCGGCCGCGTATTTCTCGTCGGGCAACGCGGGGCCGAACGTGTCGGCGTTGCTGGTCGAAGACCGCGTGTTGCAGGCGAAGGTGTGGTCGATCCGCGAGACAGGCGCGTCGGCGGTGGCGTTGTCGGTCGATGCGGGCGCGCCCGATCCGGTGGTCGGCTGGGAAGATGCGGCGGTCGATCCGTTGCGCCTCGGCGATTATCTGCGCGCGTTCCAGGCGCTGGTTGATCGTTACCGCTACGAGACGAGTCTCTACGGCCATTTCGGCGATGGCTGCGTGCACGCGCGCATCACCTTCGATCTGCGCAGCGCGCAAGGCGTGTCGACATGGCGCGAGTTTCTGCGCGAGGCGGCGGAACTGGTGGTGGAATTCGGTGGCTCGTTGTCGGGCGAACACGGCGACGGCCAGGCCAAAGCCGAGTTTTTGCCGATCATGTACGGCCCCGAACTGATGCAGGCCATGGAGCAGTTCAAGGCGATCTGGGACCCGGCCAACCGTCTGAATCCGGGTAAGGTGGTACACGCGTATCGCGCCGACGAAAACCTGCGGATGGGCCCGGCCTACAAGCCGGTGACGCTGCGAACGAAGCTGACATTCGCCAGTCCGGAAGGCGACGGGTTCCAGCGCGCGATCGAGCGATGTATCGGCATGGGCAAGTGCCGCTCGCTCGACGGTGGCACCATGTGCCCGAGCTATCGCGCGACGCGTGAGGAGAAGTACTCGACGCGCGGCCGGGCGCATCTGTTCTGGGAGATGCTGCAAGGCGAGGTGATCGCAGACGGCTGGCAAAGCCGCGAAGTGAAAGAAGCGCTCGACACGTGCCTCGCGTGCAAGGGCTGCAAGTCGGATTGCCCCACGCATACGGACATGGCTTCGTACAAGGCGGAATTTCTTTCGCATTACTACGAGAACAATCGCCGGCCGCGTCAGGCCTTGTTCATGGGACGGATCGGCGAATGGGCGCCGTGGGCGTCGCGCGTTGCACGTCTGACGAACTTCATGACGACGGCACCGGGTCTGTCTACGATCGGCAAATGGGTCGCCGGTGTAGCGCACGCGCGCGCGTTGCCGCAGTTTGCCGGGACCACGTATCGACAGATCGCGCGGCGCGCTCCGCAAGCTGCGCATGACGCTCGCGACGGCGCGAAGAAAGTCATCCTCTGGGTGGATACGTTCAACGATCATTTCACGCCCGAAATCGCACAAGCCGCCGCCGATGTACTCGAGCAATTAGGCTGGCATGTCGTGCTGCCGAAGAACCGCCTGTGCTGTGGACGTCCGCTCTACGACTTTGGCTTGCTCGAACGCGCCCGCGAACTGCTCACACACATTCTCGACGCCCTCGCGGACGATATCGCCGCCGGTGTGCCGCTCGTCGGTCTCGAACCGGGTTGTCTGTCGGTATTCAAGGACGAACTACTGAAGCAACTGCCGGGTCACGCGTTGGCCAAGCAACTGTCGGCGCAAACTTTTCTGTTCTCCGATTTCGTCGTGCGCCAGCCGTTCGACTGGCCGACGCTTGCCGCCGACGTGATCGTCCATGGGCATTGCCACCAGAAGGCGCTGTTCGGCATGCAAGGCGATACCGCCTTGCTGAACAAGCTCGGTGTGAAGTGGAAGCTGCTCGATACGGGATGCTGTGGGATGGCCGGATCGTTCGGCTTCAACGCGGAGCATCACGCTTTGTCGCTGGAGATCGGCGAAGACAAGCTGTTGCCGGCCGTGCGTGAAGCGGCTGCGGCGAATCACGAGACGATCGTGCTGACCAATGGATTCAGTTGCCGTGAGCAGATCGAGCAGGGGACGGGGCATCACGCGCTGCATATCGCGCAACTCGCGCAGCGGGCGTTGGCGGCGCGCCCGGTGTGATTGGCAGCATACGCGCGCGAAGGCGCATCGAGGCGCCGCGCGCGCGACCTATTTCTTCGTCGATTCGATGGTGACCGGCGTCTGCGGGATGTCCGCGCTGGTCGCCATCCACAACACCTCGGCGTCTTCTTCGCTGGTGGAAACCGCGGCATGGCCGGTGCGGCTGTCGAAGTACAGACTGTCGCCGGCGTTCAGATGCGTCGGCGCGTATAGCTCCGAATAGAGGCACACGCTGCCGCTGATCACGTACAGAAACTCTTCGCCTTCGTGGCGGCCCCAGTCGTCGAAGGCGTCGAGCGTGTGCGCAAAAATGCGGATGCGAAACGGCAGCATCGCTTTGTGCGCGAGGTCGGTGGCGAGCAACTCCATCTGATAGCCACGGTACGCGTGGCGCTGGCCTTCGTTTTTGCGGGTCAACGCGCGGCGGCCGCTGGCACTCACCTTCGGCGTGGAGCCGAACAGCTCGCCGATTTCGATCTTCAGCCCGAGGACGATTTTCTGCAACACGTCGAAGGTGGGGGACATCAGGCCGTTTTCTACTTTGGAGAGCGTCGAACGGGAGACGCCGCACAGGCGGCTCGCGGTTTCCAGCGTCAGGTCCTGCGCCTGACGGGCGGCGCGCACGCGCCGGCCAAGGTCGGTGGTTGACGGGTCGGCGGGTTTGCTGAGATGGGTGTCCATGGGGCTGCTGCTTTTTCGGGTACGCGCTTCACGGTGGCGGGTTGTGTTTCCGATAATAACATTCGGCGTGAGGGGCGGAATCGAATTGGCGGCGCGCGCACCTTTGGTCGTACTCTTGGCGAGGGGCGTGGAACGGCTGGAACGCCCACGCGCTTTTCCCATCGGAAACATCGAGGACGGTGCCGACACAATCCTCGACACCGGGTGTAGCGGGTGCCTCTTCCACGCTAGCGGGCGCGCCGCCTCTCACCTCAAGGCCACAAACTGCAAGTCGCCGGCTCTCGAGCAGCAAGCGGGAGCCGCTATTTGACGGCGGCCACGCAATCGATCTCTATGTCGAAATGGCCCGGCCAAGCGGGTACGTTGACGAAAATTCGCGCTGGTGGATCGACTGGAAAATAACGTTTGTATACAGCGTTGACTGCGGCGAACTTCTCGACCGAAGTGCAGTAGACATTGCACTTGAGCACGTGCGCCAACGACGAACCGGCAGTCTCCAGACATAGTTTCATCTGCTCCAGAACCAGTTCGGTTTGACGCTCGATTGGCGCGTCGATCACCTCACCGGTCGCAGGATCGAATGGCGGAAAGCCGGATACGTACACGGTGTCGCCGTGGCGCGTCACGGCGGACGTGGGTGCCTTCCAGTTATCCAGGTAGGTAGACAGCGGTTCGACGCGAATGATTTCACGAGCCATCATTTTCTCCATCTGAAGGACTGTGCATGGCATCACGCACGGTTCTGGAACAGGTCGTTGAGTTGCGAGCCGGGCGTGGCGCCTTCGAAGCCGTCGAAGCGACCGTCGGCTAACGCTTGCGCGGCACGCATGAAGCCGCCCCATGCGGCGCGGGCGAGCGCACCGCCAACGCTGATGCGCCTCACGCCGAGCGCCGCCGCGTCTTGCACAGTCAAACTCGACGTCGATCCGATCAGCAGGTTGACGGGTTTCGGCGCCACGGCCGCAACCACTGCTTCGATCTGCTCGCGCGTTTGAATACCCGGTGCGTACAGGCAATCGGCGCCGGCTGCGGCATACGCCTTCAGACGCGCGATCGCATCGTCGAGGTCGGGCTTGCCGGCGAAGAAGTTCTCCGCGCGGCCGATCAGCAAGGTATCGCCGCCCGTTTCGTCGATCGCGCGGCGCGCCGCGCTAATTCGCTGAACCGCGATGTCGATCGGGAACAGCGCGGCGGCGGGATCGCCGGTCGAATCTTCGATGGACAGACCCGCCACGCCGGTCTCCACGGCCAGCCGGACGCTGTCGGCGACGTCGGCCGGCTCGCGGCCAAAGCCGTTCTCGAAGTCCGCGTTGACGGGCAGGTCTGTCGCCGCGACGATCTCGCGCAGATGTGCGAGGATCGCATCGCGCGGCAATGTATTGTCGGCGTGGCCGGTAGACCAGGCAAAACCGGAACTGGTGGTGGCGACGGCTTGGAAGCCGAGTGTCTGCAGATAGCGGGCGCTGCCCGCATCCCACGGATTGGGCAGCACGAAACAACCGGACATATGCAAGGCGCGGAAGGCGGCGCGTTTCTCGGCGATGGTGCGGGACATGGTGTGTCTCCTGGAAATGGGAAGCCGTAGCTCCCGTATCGATCGGGGCACTTCGGGATTGACCAGTAGGAAGTTTATTACTGTGCGCTCGACTTGAAGAAGTCGACGATGTTCGCATTGCCGAGTCCCGCTGTCTCAGGCAAACGCCACCGTTGTCATGGTTCGCGGATGTCGGGCGAGATCAGGTGGAGGCCAACGAAGGAAGCAAAGCCGCGTCCATACTCGCGGGCATAGCAAAAGACGCTGTATTGCGCATCTGGC
The DNA here is from genome assembly GCF_902859935.1 of Paraburkholderia fynbosensis. GTDB lineage: Bacteria > Pseudomonadota > Gammaproteobacteria > Burkholderiales > Burkholderiaceae > Paraburkholderia > Paraburkholderia fynbosensis. The sequence continues at coordinate 24,551 of NZ_CADIKI010000025.1, read as the reverse complement.
GACGCGACAACACGCAAGCAATGAGCGGGCGGCGAAATGCCGAATAACGAAGCGCTCTCACTCCATTCGCCGCGCAATAGACAAGAAACAGGAAAGCGGATCATGCGTTAAAAAGCACGACCCGCTTCGCACTGGGCACGAGAAAAAGCAATGCTCCGATCACTGCCCCGGATTCACACTCTCCGCATTCCCGCCTGCTTGCGACGACCCCGTCGCCGTCGTCCCATAGCCGGTCGTATCGGCCTGAGCCGTCGCATTCTGCGCGGCGACACGCGCTTCGGCCGCCTGAATATCGGCGGGATAGCTGGAGTCGGTGGACTTGCCCGGCTGGTATCCCGCCTGCTCGATCTGCTTGAGTTGCGCCTTGACCTCCGCGCGGGTGAGCGGCTGCTCGGCTTGAGCGAACGAGACCGCGGGCGCAGCAAGGATAACTAACACCGCCACTGCTTTGACTAGCGATTGCATGATGCTTCCCTCCGGGATTGTCTATCCGGCACCGAGATTTTCGGCACCATTGACGGAGTCTAGGAAGCGATTAATCGAACGGAAACCACCAGGGCGTTAATTCAGTATTGCATCAAACAATAAGTCGGCGCGCTGTAATGTGCCGTGTAAGAGGCCAGAAAATCCGTCACACGCCCTTGCGCACATCGACCCGATAAGCAGTCACTTGCCTGTAAGTATCGCCGGGCCGCACGATCACCTCGTCCTGGCCGGCCATATTGACCTGGTTCGGAAAGCCGCCTGCTTCGAGACACAATCCCGCATGACGTTGATACCTGACACCACCGCGTCCCACGTCGCCATTCAGAAAGTTGCCCGTATAGAACTGTAAGCCGCGCTGATCTGTCGACACGGTCAATTCGCGTCCGCTGCCCGGATCGTATGCGCAGGCCACCTGACGCACCGGCGGCGCGCCGTCGCCCGCCTCGGCGCCGGCTGCGTCGCGCAGCACGTAGCAATGATCGAAGCCGCCCGCTCTCGCGAGTTGCGTGTGCGGCCAGTCGAGGCGCCCGCCGATCGGCGCGCTTTGCCGGAAGTCGAAGGCATTGCCCGCGACCTCGGCGAGCTTGCACGGAATCATCCCGGCGTCGACCTCGAAGAACTGCTCGGCGTCGATCGCCAACACGTGGCCGCGAATGTCCGTTCCCGGCTTGCCCGTCAGATTGAAGTACGGATGACTCGTTAGATTGAGCGGCGTCGGCGCGTCGGTGATCGCTTCGTACGCGATGGTCAGCGTGCCGTCGTCGTCGAGCGAATAGCGCACTTGCGTCGTGACGTTGCCCGGAAAACCGGCATCGCCTTCCGGCGACTCCAGGCGCATCAGCAACGCGCCGTTGTCTTCGCTCACGTCCCACAGCGCGCGATGAAAACCCACGCTGCCGCCATGCAGCAGGTTCGCCCCTTCGTTGCGGTCGAGTGTGTACTCGATACCGTCGAGCGTGAAGCGCGCGTCGGCAATGCGGTTCGCCCAGCGGCCAATCAGGCCGCCCATGTACGTCGTGGCGGCAACGTATTCGGCGGGGGTGTCGTGGCCGAGCAGAATATCGCCGAGACGTCCGGCGCGATCCGGTGCATGCCAGGAGACCAGCGTCGCGCCGAGGTCGCTGATGGCGACTTTCATACCGTGCGCATTACGCAGCGTATAGAGCCGGACCCGATCGCCACCCTGCAGGGTGCCCCATGGCTCGGAAGAAAGTTGTGCGATGCTGATCATGTCGTCGGTGGAAGGAAAGAGTAAAGGCATGCTCAGCCGGGCGCGGCCGTCGAATTCGCGCGCTCCTGGTATTCGCGCGGCGTACAGCCGAGTTCACGACGAAATACCGCATACATGTATTGCAGCGACGTGAAGCCGCAACGAATCGCCACTTCCGCGCTCGACGCATCGCGCTTGGCCAGCAGCGCCTTCGCGACGTCGAGCTTATGGCGCAGGATTTCCTGATGCACGGTGCACTTGCGTTCGCGCCGGAAGTACTCTTCGAGCGACGAGCGCGACACGCCCACATAGTCGGCTACCTGTTCGGTGCGAATTCCCTGGCACGCGTACTGGCGGATGAAGTGCCGCGCGCGCATCACATATGGGCTCGCGAGCGGCTGATGCCCCGTCGATTCGAGCACGTTGATGCCGACCGGCGGCACGAGAATGCGCCGCCCCGGAAAACGCGCGCCGTGCAGCATCTGATGCAACAAGTGCGCGGCAGTGCGGCCCATTTCTTCGGTGCCCTGAATCACGGACGAGAGTGGAATACGCGTCAACGTGCGCGTCAGCGGATCGTTGTCGATGCCGATGATCGCCACTTCCTCGGGCACCGGAATGCCCGCGATCAGACACGCTTGCAGCAGATGCCGCGCGCGCGCATCGGTCACGGCGATGATGCCGACCGGCTTCGGCAGTTGCCGCAGCCACGCGGTGAGTTGCTCGGTCGCCTGGTTCCACGACGGCGCGCTGGTCGACAGGCCGCGATAGACCTCGCTGTCGATCTGCGCGGCGCTGCGCCCGTCGGCGTGGCGCAAATGGGCGAACGCGAGTTCACGCTGCTGCGCCCAGCGGTTTTCCTGGGCCTGCGGCAGGCTGTACAACGCGAAGTGTTCGAGGCCCGAGCCGATCAGATGCGTATAGGCGAGCGACACGAGCTTGCTGTTGTCGGTCGCGATATAGGGTAAGTCCGGAGGGTAATGCGCCGGATCTTCGAACGACGAGCCGACCGCGACCACCGGCAGCGGACAATCGCGCAGCGCTTCGCCCACCGCGGGGTCGTCGAAATCGGCGATGATGCCATCGCCGTCGAAGCGCTCGATGCCGGTCAGCCGGCAGCGAAAATCTTCTTCGAGGAAGAGATCCCACGCCACCCGCGTCGACAGCAGGTAGTTGCCGATACCGGTGATGATCTCGCGGTCGTAGACCTTGTTCGCGTTGAACAGCAGCGCGATCCGATGGGACGTCTGTGGTGTTTGCGGACGGGGCATGGCGGTGAGCGGCGCGCGGATCGTCAAACCCACGGCCTTTGTCTCCTGTTAGCGGGTGCTTGAGTGTGCACTCAAGGCAGCGCCGTTTTTTAAGCGTCCGGTTATTCTAGGCCGCGAATCGTGCGCCGGTGCGAAACAAACGCGCGGGCGGTAAGAAACATCAAGCGCGCTGCGCAATTTCGCAATTGCCGACGCATCGCGCACGCGGCAGCATGGCGTCACCTTGGTCGACCGGCATGGCGGCGGCTGCGGTTGCAGTGCAACATAAAACAGGAGACGCCGATGTCCTACTTCGAACACATCCCCGAAATCCGCTATGAAGGCCCGCAATCGGACAACCCGCTTGCATACCGCCATTACGACAAGAGCAAACGGGTACTCGGCAAGACGCTCGAAGAACATCTGCGCCTTGCGGTGTGCTACTGGCATACCTTCGTCTGGCCCGGCGTCGACATTTTCGGGCAGGGGACCTTCAGGCGTCCGTGGCAGCAAGCTGGCGACGCAATGGAGCGCGCGCTGCAAAAGGCCGACGCCGCGTTCGAGTTCTTCGCCAAGCTCGGCACGCCGTACTACACGTTTCACGACACCGACGTCGCGCCCGAGGGGGCGAGTCTGAAGGAATACAGCGAGAACTTCCAGCGCGTCACCGACTATCTGGCGCGCAAGCAGCAGGACACCGGCATCAAATTGCTGTGGGGCACGGCCAATCTGTTCTCGCATCCGCGTTACGCGGCGGGCGCGGCGACGAGCCCCGACCCGGACATCTTCGCGTTTGCGGCGACCCAAGTGCGCCACGCGCTCGACGCCACGCAACGGCTCGGTGGTGAGAACTATGTACTGTGGGGCGGCCGCGAAGGCTACGACACGCTGCTCAATACCGACCTCGTGCGCGAACGCGAACAACTCGCGCGCTTCCTGCACATGGTGGTCGATCATGCGCACAAGATCGGCTTCAAGGGCTCGCTGTTAATCGAACCGAAGCCGCAGGAGCCGACCAAGCATCAATACGACTACGACGTCGCGACCGTGCATGGTTTCCTGCTGCAATACGGGCTGGAAAGGGACATTCGCGTGAACATCGAGGCCAATCACGCCACGCTCGCGGGCCATTCGTTTCATCACGAGATCGCGACCGCTTACGCGCTGGGTATTTTCGGCAGCGTCGATGCGAATCGCGGCGATCCGCAAAACGGCTGGGATACCGATCAGTTTCCGAATAGCGTCGAAGAACTGACGCTCGCGTTCTACGAGATTCTCCGGCACGGCGGCTTTACGACCGGCGGCATGAATTTCGATTCGAAAGTGCGGCGCCAAAGCGTCGATCCGGAAGATCTGTTCTACGGCCACATCGGTGCGATCGACAATCTCGCGCTCGCCGTCGAGCGCGCGGCGGTCTTGATCGAAAACGATCGGCTCGAACAGTTCAAGCGGCAGCGCTACGCGGGCTGGGATGCGGAACTCGGCCGCAAGATTCTTTCGGGCGACTATTCCCTGGCGACCTTGGCAACGGATGCGCTGGCACGCGACCTGAACCCGCAGCATGCGAGCGGTCAGCAGGAGCGGATGGAAAACATCGTGAATCAGGCGATTTATAGCGGACGCTGAAACGCATCATAGTGTGAGCAATAAAAGCAGAAGCATCACATAAAAAATCGCGCGGCCACGTCGACCGCGTGAAACAGGAAACTTTGGGTTGACGCTTGTCCGGTCTTGTCGCTCGCAGCGCAAGCCGGCCAACCCGGTATTCCGGGTAATACAACGAAACCATTTTTCATGGGACCGGCGTAAGTGCTGAAGCACTCACTCCGATCGAAAAAAAGGAGACAGTCATGCAATTCAAAACACGTCGTCATGTCCTGAGTTCGCTCGTATGCGGAGCCGTACTCGCCAGCCTGTCGCTCGCCGCGCCGCTCGCGCACGCCAGCAAGGATCATCCGGAAATCGGCTTTTGTATCGACGATCTGCGCGTCGAGCGCTGGTCGCGCGATCGTGACTATTTCGTCGCTGCAGCGGAAAAGCTCGGCGCGAAAGTCTCGGTGCAATCCGCCGACGCGAGCGAAGAACGCCAGATCTCGCAGATCGAAAATCTGATCTCACGCGGCGTCGACGTGATCGTGATTGTGCCGTTCAATTCGAAGACGCTCGGCAACGTGGTTGCCGAAGCGAGGAAGGCGGGCATCAAGGTCGTGTCGTATGACCGCCTGATTCTCGATGCCGATATCGACGCCTACATCTCGTTCGACAACGAGAAGGTCGGCGAAATGCAGGCTCAGGGCGTCTATGACGTGCGGCCGAAGGGCAACTACTTCCTGCTCGGCGGCGCGCCGACCGACAACAACGCGAAGATGCTGCGCGCTGGCCAGCTCAAGGTGCTCAAGCCCGCCATCGACAAGGGCGACATCAAGGTGGTCGGCCAGCAGTGGGTGCCGGAGTGGAGCGCATCGACGGCGCTGCGCATCATGGAAGATGCGCTGACGGCGAACAACAACAAAATCGACGCGGTGGTCGCTTCGAATGACGGCACCGCCGGCGGCGCGATCCAGGCGTTGGCCGCGCAGAACCTCGCGGGCAAGGTACCGATCTCGGGCCAGGACGCGGACCTCGCAGCGGTCAAGCGCGTGATGGCCGGCACGCAGACGATGACGGTCTACAAACCCCTCAAGCTCATCGCGGGCGAAGCGGCCAAGCTCTCGGTGGCGCTGGCGAAGGGCGACAAGCCGGCGTTCAACGCGCAATACGACAACGGCAAGAAGAAGGTCGATACGGTCCTGCTGCAGCCGACCAAGCTGACGAAGGCCAATGTCAACCTCGTCGTGACGGATGGCTTCTACACGCAGGCGCAGCTCGCGAGCCAATAAGACGGAAGACGGGCGCGGTGCGATTGCCACGTTTTCCGGGCGCCATGGGGCCCGGGGGCGTGGTCGAGCACCGGCCCACCTTGCAGCGAGGCAATAGCGAATGACGCAACCTCTACTGACGATGCGCGGCATCGTCAAAGCTTTTTCGGGCGTGAAAGCGCTCGACGGCATCGACCTGACGGTCTCGCCGGGCGAGTGCGTCGGCTTGTGCGGCGAAAACGGCGCCGGCAAATCGACATTGATGAAAGTGCTGTCCGGCGTGTACCCGCACGGTACCTGGGATGGCGAAATAACCTGGGAAGGCGTGCCGCTCAAGGCCACCGGCGTGCGCGATACCGAACGCGCGGGCATCATCATCATTCACCAGGAGTTGATGCTGGTGCCGGAGTTGTCGGTCGCGGAGAACATCTTTCTCGGCAATGAGATCACGCTGCCCGGCGGCCGCATGAACTACGCGGCGATGTACCAGCGCGCCGACGAACTGCTGCGCGACCTCGGTATCAGCGGCATCAACGCCGCGCAGCCGGTGATGAACTACGGCGGCGGTCATCAGCAGTTGATCGAAATCGCGAAAGCGTTGAACAAGCGCGCGAAGCTGCTGATTCTCGATGAACCGTCGTCCTCGCTGACTTCGTCGGAAATCAGCATTCTGCTCGACATCGTGCGCGATCTGAAGCGGCGCGGCATTGCCTGCGTGTACATCTCGCACAAGCTCGACGAAGTGGCGGCGGTGTGCGACACGATCAGCGTGATCCGCGACGGCCGCCATGTCGCGACGGAACCGATGCATGCGCTCACCACCGACCGCATCATCTCGCTGATGGTGGGCCGCGAGATAAAGAACCTCTTTCCGCGCGAGCCGCATCCGATCGGCGACGTGATCTTCGAAGCGCGCAATGTCACCTGTTTCGACGTCACCAACCCGCGCCGCAAGCGGGTGAACGACGTGTCGTTCGCGCTGCGGCGTGGCGAGATTCTCGGCGTGGCGGGGCTGGTGGGCGCGGGCCGCACGGAGCTGATGCAGGCGATCTTCGGCGCGTATCCTGGCGTGAGCGAGGCGAGCGTGCTGATGGACGGCAAGCCGCTGAAAATTCGCGCGCCTGACGACGCGATTCGCGCCGGCATCGCGATGGTGCCGGAAGACCGCAAACGCCACGGCATCGTGCCGGGGATGAGCGTCGGCCACAACATCACGCTCGCGGTGCTCGGGCGGTTCGCCTCGGGTGGACGGATCGACTCCGCCGCCGAACTCGACACGATTCATACGGAGATGAAGCGGCTGTCGGTGCGCGCCGCGCATCCGATGCTGTCGATCGCGAGCCTGTCGGGCGGCAATCAGCAGAAGGCCGTGCTCACGCGCATGCTGCTGACCGATCCGAAGGTGCTGATCCTCGACGAACCGACGCGCGGCGTCGACGTCGGCGCGAAGTACGAAATCTACAAGCTGATCTTTCAACTGGCGCAGCGCGGCATGTCGATCGTGATGGTGTCGTCCGAAATGCCCGAGGTGCTCGGCATCAGCGATCGTGTGCTGGTGATCGGCGAAGGCGAGTTGCGTGGCGACTTCGTCAACGACGGCCTCACGCAGGAGGACGTCCTCAGTGCCGCGATCCGTCCCGTGCAGCGATTAACGAACCCTACCGCAGCGAGTGCAGCATGACGCCCGACGTTACTTCCCAACGCGCCGACAACCCCACGCCGCGAGGCGCATTCGGCGGCCCGCAGCGTATTCAGCAACTGTTCGCGCGCTACAAGATTCTCGCGTTGCTGATCGCCGTGGCCGTCATCTGGATTTTCTTTTCGGCGCTCACGCATGGCGCATTCGTCACGCCGCGCAATCTGTCGAACCTGCTTCGGCAAATGTCGATAACCGGCATGCTCGCGTGCGGCATGGTGTTCGTGATCATCGCCGGTGAAATCGATCTGTCGGTCGGCTCGCTGCTCGGTCTGCTCGGTGGCGTCGCGGCGATCCTCGACGTCAACCGGCACTGGCCGATCGGCGTGACCGTGCCGGTGGTGATGCTGCTCGGCGTGCTCGTCGGCATGTTCAACGGCTGGTGGTCGACCTACCGGCGGGTGCCGTCGTTCATCGTCGGACTCGGCGGGATGCTCGCGTATCGCGGCATTCTGCTCGGCGTGACCGGCGGCTCGACGATCGCCCCGGTGTCGGACAGTTTCGTGTTCGTCGGCCAGGGTTACTTGCCGCGCCTCGCGGGCGACACGCTCGCAGTCGTCCTGTTCGTGCTGCTCGCGTTCCTGACGATTCGGCAGCGCGCCAATCGCCAGCGTTATCAGTTGCGGGTCGTGCCGATCTGGCAGGACATCGTCAAGGTGGTCGGCGCGGGTGCGATTCTGGCGGGCTTCGTCGCCACGCTCGATCGTTACGGCGGCATTCCGGTGCCGGTTCTGCTGCTGCTCGCGCTGCTCGGCGTCTTCACGTGGATCGCGACGCAGACCGTGTTCGGCCGGCGCATCTATGCAGTCGGTTCGAACCTCGAAGCGACGCGTCTCTCGGGCGTCAACACGAACCGCGTGAAGCTGGCGATCTTCGCGCTGATGGGACTGATGTGCGCGTTCGCCGGGATCGTCAATACCGCGCGGCTCGCGGCCGGCTCGCCGTCGGCAGGCTCGATGGGTGAGCTCGATGCGATCGCCGCGTGCTTCATCGGCGGCACGTCGATGCGCGGCGGCTCCGGCACCGTGTACGGCGCGTTGATCGGCGCGCTGGTGATGGCGAGCCTCGACAACGGCATGTCGATGCTCGACGTCGATGCCTACTGGCAGATGATCGTCAAGGGCAGCATTCTCGTACTGGCAGTGTGGATCGACGTCGTGTCCGGATCGAACCGGCGCTGATGCGCTGAAGCTGAAGCTGAAAACCGCAGCGCTCACAGGGTGCGTCGCCCGACACACCCTGTATTTGCGCCCGCCGGCATTGTCAAGTTAGCGGCCATCGCATGAAGGCTGCGGAGGATCTCCGCGAAGGACCGAGGGTCTTCCTTCGAGGCGAGCGCGGCGTTCGCGACCCGAAACACAAACAAAGATTTCTCTCGTGCTTCGGGCCGAGCCGGCAATTTCGCTCGGATTCTAAGGATCGGAAACAGGTTCTGAAATGTCGATTACGTTGCGCGGCGAGCTTTACCTAATAGGGTGGGCCGTCGACCAGCACTGTGTCGAACTCGACATCCTGCTTCAGAAACGTCGCAATAAGGCCGCGGCAAAGCGTTTTTCCAACGCGTGCTCGCCGCGAGTCCGACGCGCCGCGCGAATCGTGACCGATGAGTTAATGAAACACCCCACGATTAACCCCTTCCCCGCAGCAACCGCCTGATCCCCCGCCCCGCACCCTTGCGACTTGAACACGCGAATTTAAGTCTTCCGCCCGCTGTTCCGTCTTATTACTATTCCGCAAAACACCGCCGCGCGCGCAGCCGCGCTTTCGCAGCTTCCTTGTCGCCGTGCAAGCTGATCGAGCCATGTCATGTTAAAGCGCAGAACGTTCCTGCTCGGCGGCGCCGGCGCGGTGGGCGCGTTGCTGGTCGGCTGGGGGGTGTTGCCGCCGCGCCAGCGGCTGAACACGTCGACGCCGCTGCCCACCCAAGGCTCACAAGTCGCGCTCAACGGCTGGGTCAAGATCGCCGCCGACAACACCGTGACGATCATGATGAGCAAGGCGGAAATGGGGCAAGGCGTGCACACCGGCCTCGCGATGCTGCTCGCCGAGGAACTCGACGCCGACTGGTCGCGGGTTCGGGTCGAGGAAGCGCCGATCGACAAGATCTACAACAGCGTGCAGAACATCATCGACGATCTGCCGTTTCGCCCCGATGACGACAGCGCGTTCAAGCGCACGACGATCTGGTTCGCCCGCAAAGCGGTGCGTGAGGCCGGCACGATGATGACGGGCGGCTCGTCGAGCATCAACGATCTCTGGACGCCGATGCGCGAAGCCGGGGCGTCGGCGCGCATGATGCTGATCGGCGCGGCGGCCGAGCAATGGAAGGTGCCTGCCGCCGAATGCCGCACGGAGAATGGCTACGTGCTGCATGGGCCGGGCCATAAGGCGAGCTTCGGCGAGTTGTCGTCGATGGCTACGCTGCAAGCGTTCCCGCGCAAGGTGGAGTTGAAGAATCCCGCTGACTTCAAGCTGATCGGCCAACCCATCCGCCGCATCGAGGCCGCGTCGAAGATCAACGGCGCGGCGCGCTTCGGCATCGACGCGCTGCCCGACGGCCTGTTGTACGCGGGCGTCGTGATGTGCCCGACGCTCGGCGGCTCGGTCGCGCATTTCGACGAGACAGCCGCCCGAAAGATGCCGGGCTTTATCAAGGCGCTGGCCTTCGCGCCGTATAGCGGCGGCAGCGGCGGCGTCGCGGTGATCGCGGACAACCCGTATCGCGCGATGAACGCGGTCGAGAAGATCGACGTGAGCTGGCACGATGGCGCCGCCGCGACCGTATCGAGCGCGGACGTAGACCGGCGTCTTGCGCAGGCGCTCGACGACAGCAACGGCCACACCTACTTTCATCGCGGCGACGTCGATGCCGCCTTGAGTGGCGCGGCGCGTGTCATCGATGCCGAGTATCACGCGCCGTATCTCGCGCACGGCGCGGTCGAGCCGGTCAACTGCACTGCGCAGGTCGCGGACGGCGCGGCCACCGTCTGGGTCTCCACACAAATGCCCGCGCTCGCGCGGCAGCACGTGGCCAAAGTGCTCGACATCGACGCCGACAAGGTCGACTTGCAGACGCAACTGCTCGGCGGCGCGTTCGGCCGGCGGCTGGAATTCGATTTCATCGTACAGGCCGCCGTGATTGCGCGCGAAGGCGGCGGCCATCCGGTGCAGACCATATGGTCACGCGCGCAGGATTTCACGCACGACTTCTATCGGCCCGCGTGCGTGTCGCGGCTCAAGGCCGGCCTCGACGAACACGGCAAAGTGCTCGCGTGGCGCAGCACGTCGGCGAGTCAGGCGATCGTGCCGGAATCGCTCGCGCGCTACTACGGCGTGCCGCGCATTCCCATCGACAAAACCACCTGCGAAGGCGCGTTCGATCAGCCGTACGAATGGCCCGCCGCGCGCGTCGCGCATAAGATCGTCGAGCTGCCGGTGCCGGTCGGCTTCTGGCGCTCGGTCGGCCATTCGCACCAGGCGTTCTTCACCGAGAGCTTCACCGATGAGCTCGCGGCCGCAGCCGGCCAGGACGCGATCGCGTTCCGCGCGGCGCTGCTCGCGGAGCATCCGCGCCATCTGGCGGTATTGAAGCGTGTCGCCGAGTTGTCGGAGTGGGGACAGCCGATGAAGCCCGCCGCTGACGGTGCGCCGTGTGCGCGCGGCGTTGCGTTGCACGAGGCGTTCGGCAGTGTGGTCGCGCAGGTGGCGGAGGTGTCGCTCGGGCCGAAGCGGCAGATTCGCGTGCATCGGGTGGTGTGCGTGATCGATTGCGGACTGCCCGTGAATCCGAACCTGATCTGTCAGCAGATGGAAAGCGGGATCGTGTTCGGTCTGTCGGCCGCGTTGCAGGACGAGGTCTCGATCGTCAAGGGCCAGGTGCAACAGAAGAACTTCGTCGATTTCCCAGTCGTGCGGATGAACGATTGTCCGGTGATCAAAACCGACATCATGCCGAGCCGGATGCACCCGCAAGGCGTCGGCGAGCCGGCCGTGCCGCCGATCGCACCGGCGCTCGCCAATGCGGTGTTCATGCTGACCGGCACGCGTTTGCGCACGCTCCCGTTGCGGCTCGAAAAACTGCCCGTAACGGCTTCGAATCCGCAAGGATGCAAGGTTGCGCCGCGGCAGCAGGCAAGCAAGGGGGCGCTGAACATCAACGGCCGCGCGGTGGCGGTGCACGCCGAGCCGGACATGCCGCTGCTGTGGGCGCTGCGCTGCGAACTCGGCATGACCGGCACCAAGTTCGGCTGCGGCGTGGGGATTTGCGGCGCGTGCACGATCCATCTGGATGGCGCCGCCTGCCTCGCGTGTCAGACGACGATGTCTTGCGTGGGCTACACGCAGAAAATCACGACCATCGAAGGCGTGCAGGGCGCCGAAGCGCAAGCGTTGAAAGCGGCGTGGATCGATCTCGACGTGGTGCAATGCGGTTATTGCCAAAGCGCGCAACTGATGGCGGCGTGCGCGCTGCTCAAGCGCATACCGAATCCGACCGATGCGGATATCGACGCGGCGATGTCGAACATCGTGTGCCGTTGCGGCACGTATCCGCGGGTGCGGGCGGCGATCCACCAGGCGGCCGCGAAGCGCCGGCAGGCTTAATGCCGCCGGCGCGTCCTCCGCAAAGACTGCGCGAGTGCCGGCAGATGCCGTACGGGCTCAATTCGCCAGCATCTCGACCACGGCGACCACCGCCGTGAAGATGCCGATACATCCGCCCAGCGTGACTGCGCCTTGCATGAATGGCGACATACGTGACCCCGTAATGTGTGGTTGGTGTCGTGTATTTAACCGTAAATGAAAGGCAAAAGAAAGCTAGTCAAAAATAATTCGTAAGCATCAGGGCGCTTTGGCCGCGGTCGCCGTCGCCGCGGTCGGTATGGTCTTCGCCGCGGGTCCTGTGGCCTGAGGCGAAGACACCGCGGGCGCGCTCTGCGCATCCATTTCCCATCCGCCGCCGAGCGCGAGGAACAGGTTCACCTGGTCGATCGCCACCTGGCCTTCGGCGGTCGCGACCTGAGACTTCACCGAGGTCAGCGTGCGCGTCGCGTCCAGGTCCGAGACGAAGGATTCGCGCCCGGCGCGATATAGCCGATGCGTTTCATCCGCCGACTCGGTCGCCGACTTCAATGCGGCGCGCAATGATTCGGCGCGCGCGTAGTCGGAGGCGTAGGTCGCGAGATTGGTTTCGGTCTCGCGCAGTGCGGTCAGCACCACGCCGTCGAATTTCGCGAGCGCCACTTCGCTCGACGCCTCCGCCTCACGCACGCGACCACGCGCGCCGTTGGTGGGGAAATTCCAGTTGATCAGCGGACCGAACGCCCAACGCGCCGTGGGCAACGTGGGGATGTCCTCGAGAATCCCGGTGTAGCCCGCTGACGCACCGAGGCTGATCGTCGGATACAGCGCTCCCGTGGCGACACCAATGCGCGCCGTCGACGCCGCCAGTTGACGCTCCGCTTCGCGCACGTCCGGACGGCGCTTGAGCAGCGCGGCGCCGTCGCCGACCGGAATCGGCTGGCGGATTTGCGGCAGCCGCTCGCAAGCCAGCACGGCCGGCGGCAGGTCGGACGGTGCGCGGGCGAGCAGCGCGGCGAGCCGATATTGCGCGATCTTGCGGCGCGCCGTGTAGCGCGGAATATCCGCCGACAACGTATCCACCTGAGTCTGGCCGCGCGTCACGTCGGGCTGGTTGCCACGGCCCGCGTCACGCAGACGCCGCGACACGTCCACGCGCTGCTTCTGCAAGCCGAGCGACTGTTGCGCGATCCTGAGTTCCTCGGCCGCCGAGCATTGTTCGACGTAAGAGCGCACCACGTCCGCCACCACGGTGATCCGCGCGAGGTCGCCGGCGGCCTGCACGGACTGGGTGTCCGCCTGCGCCGCTTCCACGCCGCGCCGCAGCTTGCCGAACAGATCGAATTCATACGAGATGCTGATACCGAAGTTACCCTCGTTGGCGACCGGCAGTTTCTCGAACAGCAGGTACTGTTCGGCCGATTCCTGCGCGCGCTGGACCTCCGCCGACGCCTTGCCGGAGAAGCCGCCCTGCGCCTGCGCGACGCCCAGCGCTTCGCGCGAGCGCGCGAGATTCGCCGCCGCGACGCGCAAGTCGGTGTTCGATTGCAGCGCTTCGTCGACGAGACCGTTCAGCACCGGGTCGTCGTACAGCTTCCACCACACGGTGGGCACGTTGCGGGCCGAGGTCAGCGCCGGGTCGGCGCCTTCGAGCGGTGCATTCGCAAGCGGCGCGTTGACGAGCGCCTGTTGCGGCAACGAATAGTTCGGGCCGACGGTCATGCAGCCATTGAGCACGACGGCGAGCGGCAACAGCGGCAGCAGGGGCCACAGCGGCAGAGAGGACAGGGAGGACAGGCCTGGCGACAGCTTCATTGCGAGGCGCCCGACGAAATCGTCGCCGACGCCGGCTGCGTAGCCGACGCACCCGTCACCGCCGACGCAGCCGGCGCCCGAGCATCAACCGCAGCGGAAGCACCCGAAGCACCCACAGCACCGCGCCTCCTCACCGGCGACAGATCGCGCACCGACACCGTCGCGGTGCGGCCGGCGATCATCCGGAAATCAGCGGGTATTTCATCGAGCGCGACGCGCACCGGAATGCGCTGCGCGAGCCGCACCCAGCTGAACGCCGGATTCACGTTCGGCAGCAGATTCGAGCCTTGTGTGCGGTCGCGGTCCTCGATGCCGGCGACGATGCTCTGCACGTGCCCGCGCAACGCGGCCGGCTCGCCCATGACCCTGATGTCGACCGGCTGGCCGATGTCGATGCCGCGCAGCTTGGTTTCCTCGAAATAGCCGTCGACGCGGAACGAATGCATGTCCACCACCGCGACCACCGCGCGGCCCGCCGCGACGAATTCGCCGGTGCGCGGCGCGCGATCGTTCAGATAACCGTCGACCGGGCTCACGATCGTCGCGCGTTGCAGGTTCAGCCTCGCGGTGTCGATCGCCACGTTCGCATCGGCGAGCGCGGCTTCGCCCGCCTCGACGCGCGAGCGGCTTTCTTCCGCGACCTCGGCGGCGACCAGGTTGCCGAGCTTGCGGTTGCGCGCATCTTCCCGGCGCGCCTGATCGAGCGTCGCGCGCCGCTGCTGCGCGGTGGCCTGCGCCTGGCGCAGCGCGAGCGTGTAGCGGGCCTGGTCGATCACGAACAGCACCTGGCCTTGCTTGACCTGCTGGTTGTCCACCACCTCGACCGACGAGATCAGCCCCGAGATATCCGGCGCGACCTGGATCACGTCGGCGCGTACGTGTCCGTCGCGGGTCCACGGCGCGAACATGTAATAGGCGACGAGTTTCCACAGCACGAAGGCTGCCACCACGACCACGATCAGGGTCAGCACAATCTGACCGACGGAGAACCAGGTTTTTTTCACGTTATTAGTCTGTGCGAAACGACAACGACAAGGCCCAGCACCAGCACATAGATGCCGAGATCGAAGATGGAGCGATGCCAGACGAAGCGGTAAAAACCGACGCGTGCGAGCACCGTGCGGATCACCACGTTGATCAGATAGGCGACGAACATCAGCACGAGCACGGCCGGCACGAACACGCCGAAGATATCGATTTCACCGATCATCGCGAGGAGTCAGGAAGGTGGAACGGGTGGCAGGACGGGCGCATCAGGCTGCGGTCTCCGGTTCGGGCGGCGTCGGTGACGTCAGCGTCGCCGGAAACAGCGAAAGACGCAAGCCGATCAGCGCGTGCAGCGCGTCGCGCAACTGACGGGCCGAGGTCGGCGAAGTGGCGGTGGGCGCCGCCGCGTTGGCGAGCCCCTGTGAGATCACCCGCGCGACCGCGGCATCGATCGACCGCATCAGGCTCTCGGGTACCGGCTCGCGCTTGCGGCGATTGACGCAGCTCTCGTAGTAAGTACGCACTCCATCGAGCACGTGGGCGATCGCCGCCGGTGCTTCGCCGCCGAGTTTGCCGGTCAGGCGGCGCAGGTCGAGCGCGTTGAAGCCGATGCGCAGATCGCGGAAGCTTTCGATCGACGGGTGGCGGTGATCGTCGGTGGCGGCCAGACGCGGGATCAGTTGCATCAGGCGGTCGAGCATGCGCGCGGCGAGATTGCGCGGGTCTTCGATCGGCAGCGTCGAAGCCGTGAGCGCGACGTCGGCCCAGCTCGAACGCAAGAGCCGTGACGCGGCGAGTTCGGCGCCGAACGGGCGCGTCACGCGGGTCCATAGGTACGCATACAGCAGGCCGGCAAGGCCCGCGAGATTGGCGTTCATGAACGTAAGGAAGTTCGCGTCGTACGCGTCCTGAATGCTGATGAACGTAGCCGTGTTCACCGCCACCAGCACGGTCGCCATATTGAACTGTGGACGCGGGATCAGCGTGCCCACCAGGATGAACGGCGCGGCGAACAGGATCACCAGCATCGGAAAGTCGTGCACGTGCGGCAGCACCGCGAACAGATAGACGCCCGCCACCAGCACGCTGATGCCGGTGGCGAGGAAGAAGCGGAACACCATCGGTGCGGGTTCGTCGAGGGCCGCGAAGAAGCAGCAGGCCACCGCCGCGAGTGTCACCGCGCTGGCGCCGTCGTTCCAGCCCGAGCTGATCCACAGGCTGCACGCGAGCACCACGGCGAGTCCCGCCGACACGGTGGCGAACAGCATGATGCCGCGGTCGTAGAAGCGCTGGGTGCCGCCCAGGCGCCAGTGGCGGAAATGCGGCCGCCACGAACCTTCTTCTCGCGTGATGATGATGCGCAGCGAACGGCAGTCCTGCCACACGTCGACCACCTGCTTCATGCGCCACAGTGCGTTCGACAACAACGCGCCGTCCCAGCTCGCGAGCGCGGCAGCGGGCGGGCGCATGGCCGCGATGCGCTCGCGCAGCGCGTCGGCGCTGGCGTCGGGATGATAGCCCTCGCTGACGGCGGGCAGCGGTTCGTTGAACCACTTGATCACATCGGCGAGCAGCGCTTCGAGCCCTTCGGGCCAGCTCTGGCGACCGCTGTTGTAGAGCGCGATCAGCGGATCGGCGAGCGACGACATGATCGGCAGCAGCAGTTGCATGCGTCCGCGCAGTTCGTGGGCGCGCGCCAGCACGTCCGGCCGCGTGTGATCGTAAGCGAGCTGGCTCAGCAGCAATTCCAGACCGTTGATGGTGCTGGCGAGCCGCTGACGCGCGCCCGAGATCGCCGAGCCGGCGATGCGTCCCGACAGCGTTTCGGTCGCATAGAACGCGGCGTCGCGAAACCACGCGTCGGTGCGCTCGATGATGGTCGGCGCGAGGCGGCTCGGAAACAGCGAACTGCCGACGATGCTCGCGCAGACGATGCCGAGCGTGATCTCCTCGGTACGGCTGATCGCGAGGTCGAACACGCCGGCCGGGTTCATCACCGAGGGCAGCGCGATGATCGGCATCGTATAGGCGGCCAGCATGAACACGTAACTGCGCGCGGTCCGGTCGGATACCGCGAGGTAGAGCAGCGTGCCGGTCCACAGCGCGACGATCACGCTGAAGAGATACGGCGATTCGACGAAGGGCGGCACCAGCAGCACGGCGGCCGCGGCGCCGAGCGCCGTGCCGAGCGCGCGATACAGCGCCTTCGAACGCGTTGCGCCGACGAACGGATTCGACACGATATAGACCGTGGCCATCGCCCAGTACGGCCGCGGCAGTTCGAACGCGAGGCCGATGTAGAGCGCAAGCATGGCCGCGGCAAAGGTCTTGACCGAGAACAGCCAGTCACGCAGGGTGGGATAGGCCATGTGCCGTTATGCCGGATCACCGGCGTGATGCGGCGCCGCTGCGTCTGCTTTGCCTTTGTTGGACGCGGGCGCTTTGGCGGCTTTGCGAGTCTTGCCGGCTGCTGGCGGAAGCTTGGCCGGTGTTTGTTGGGGCTGCTGCGTGCGTTGCTTTTGCTGCGCGTGTCGAGCTTGTTGCGAGGCTTGCGCAGCTTGCGTGCGTCGCGCCTGTTGCATCGGTTGGCCGGGCTGGGCGCGCTCGCTGCCGCCCTGCTCGGCCCGTTCGGCCGCGTCGTTCGTGAAGGCATCGAGCACGCGCAAGGCCGCTTCGAGATCGCTGCGCGACACGCCCTTGAGCGCGTGCGCCCGCAACGTGACCAGTTCTTCTTCCATTTTCGCGGTGACAGCGCGGCCTTCATCCGTAAGCGCCACAGTTTTCGCGCGGCGGTCTTCGGGGTCTTCTTCCCGGCGCATCAGGCCCGCTGCGCACAGTTGATCGAGCAGCCGCACGAGCGAAGGCCCCTCGATGCCGACGTGATCGGCGAGCGTCACCTGGCGCACCGCCGCGCCGAGCCGGCTGGCGGTCAGGAGCGGCGTGGCGCACGCCTCGGACACGTTGAACGCCGCCAGCACGCCGTGGCTCGTGCGCCGCCACTTTCTGGCAGCGACAACCAGGGTGCTGCTGACGGTGCGGCGGAGAGTGTCGAGATTCGGCATGCGCGGTATTGTATTTTCCAAAACATTCGTTAGCAACCTATTGAATTGGAAATTTTTCGGCCGGGGGAAGTTTGCGGAAGCGGAGGGCGGACCGCGCCGGCGGTAAGAACGGTCCATGCGCGGAGCATGAATGCATGCCGACCGCGCCGGTTGCAAAGGTATGCGAGCCGGGACGTCGTCAGCACCCACCTTGCGGCATGGGGTGCCGTGCCCCGGCTAGCACGCCGTGCTCAAGCCTCTCGCTCAAGCCGCGAGCCCGAGCCGTACGGTCCGCGCGAGATCGTCGAGCTGAAACGGTTTGCGCAGAATCGTGCAGCGCTTCACCGCCAGACCGGAAATATCCACGTCGGCATAACCGGTCGCGAGAATCACCGGCAAGTCCTCGCGCATCGCGCGCGCGGCGGCGATGACGTCGATACCGTTCATGCCAGGCATCGCGAAGTCGACCATCAGCAAATCGGGCTTGTCGTCCTGTAGGCGGTTCAGGCCGGCCTGGCCGTCCGCGGCTTCGGTCACCGTATAGCCGAGCATTCTCAGCGACTCGACCAGCATGGCGCGCACCTCGCTGTCGTCCTCGACCACCAGCACGCGCTTCTCGCCGACGGCATTCGCTTCGGCATCGGATGCCGCTTCGGTCTGCGGGGCTTCGCGTTCGCGCAGCGGCAGCCAGAGCTCCACCGTGGTGCCCGCGCCTTCCTCGCTGAAGAGCCGCGCGGTGCCGCCCGCCTGCCGCGCGATGCCATAGACCTGACTCAGGCCGAGTCCCGTGCCCTTGCCGATCGGCTTGGTGGTGAAGAACGGATCGAATACGCGCGATACCACGTCGGGCGGCACGCCCGAGCCGGTATCGACGACTTCGACCACCACGTAACGGCCGTCGTCGAGCGTCGGGTCGGGTGCCGCGCGCTCGCGCACGCGGATCTTGAGCTGGCCGCCGGCCGGCATCGCGTCGCGCGCGTTGATCGCGAGATTGAGGATCGCCAGTTCGAGCTGATTGGCATCGGCCTGAGTCCACATCTCGCCGCTGTCGAACTCGTTGGTGTAGCGGATGCTCGACCCGAGCGATACCGTGATGATGTCGCGCATGCCATGCAGCAACGCGACCACGTCCACCGCTTTCAGATCGAGGTTGCTGTTGCGGGAGAAGGTCAGCAGCTGGCCCGTCAGTTTCGCGCCGCGTTCGGTCGCGCGTTTGACGGTGGCGGCCATGCCGCGAATGCGCTCGTCGGCACTGACCCGCGCGATCAGTTCCGCGTTGACCATGATCACGTTCAGCAGATTGTTGAAGTCATGCGCGATGCCGCCGGTCAACTGCCCGAGCGCTTCCATCTTCTGCGATTGCACCAGCACCGCCTGCACTTTGGCGCGCTCGTGAATCTCCATCATCAGCCGGTTATTGGCGGACGCGAGCTCATGCGTGCGTTCGGCGATGCGGCTTTCCAGCGAATCGTTCAGCTGCACCAGCGCCGCTTGCGCTTCGATCCGTTCGGCCAGATGGCGGCGCGATTCATACTGCCGCGCGCGCGCCCGCAGTGACGAGGCCACTGCCCGCCGCAGCGTTTCCGAATTCAACGGACGTTCGAGCACGACCACGTTGCCGAGCCGTTCGAGCACTTCCAGCCCGCGCGCGGAGCGATGCCCGACGCGCGACGCGGCGAGCAGGATGAACGGGAAGTCGGACCACGCCGGCTGTCTTTCGAGCCATGCGAACAGGCGCGACGCATGGCCGCCGGCGAGCGCTTCCTCGGCGATCAGCGCGGCGCCTGCGCCGGCGTCGAGCGCGGTGGTGAGCGCGTCGGCGTCGCGGCATCGCACGCACACTCGCTCGTCCTTGTGCAGGACTTCGGCGATCACCTCGGCGTCGCGGCCGAACGGCGCCAGGATGAGGACGCGTTGCTCCATGACCTTACCGCCCCAACGTTTCGATGACGCGATCCGGCACGCCGAGCAGAGCGGTGCTGCCGCGATAGGACGGCAAGCCGGAGAGCACGCCCTCGAAGTCGCGCAGCGCTTCGCCCACTTCCACGCCGTCCCTGCCGAGCCGGAACTGGCGGATCGAGCGTTCGTGCGCGTTCGCGCGGCTCTTCACGGCGGTCACGGCCGTCAGCACTTCGCCGTGGTGCTCGAAGTAGCGGAACAGCACGACGACGTCGCTGAGATAGCTGATGTCGAGATCGTTCTGCACTTCGCCGATGATGCCGTGCTGCCCCAACACCAGCATCGTGATAATGCCTTGCTGGTTCAGGTAGCCGAGCAGTTCGTGCATTTGCAATAGCAGGTAGCGCTCGCCGGGCATCGCCTGGAGATACGCGTTCAGGCTGTCGATTGCGACATAGCGCGCGCCCCGTTGTTCGACCGCGTCGCGCACGTCGCTCGCGAATTCGCCCGGCGAGATTTCCGCCGGATCGATCTGGCGCAGCGTCAGCAGGCCGCTCTTGACGTGTGGCGAGAGCTGCATGCCGAGCGTCGCGCAGCGGATCGTCAGCGTGGTCAACGTTTCGTCGAACACGTAGTAGACGCAGCGCTCGCCGCGCTCGAGCGCGGCGATCAGGCACGACACCACGGTGGTGGTCTTGCCGACTCCCGACGGGCCGATCATCAGCGCATTGGTGCCGGGAATCAGCCCGCCGCCGAGCAGCGCATCGAGACCGGCCGTGCCGGTGCTGACCGGTGCCGCGTCGAATTCGGCGTGATGTTCGGCCGCGACGAGGCGCGGATAGACGTGGATGCCGCCCGTGTCGAGCGTGAAGTCGTGAAAGCCCTCGCGGAACTTGATGCCGCGCATCTTCGCGATGCGTGCGCGGCGCCGGTTGCCGCCGTAGTCGTGCGCGAGGTTGTCGAGCGTAATCACGCCGTGCGCGATGCTGTGCAGTTGCACGTCGCCGGGATCCGACGAATTGTCGTCGAGCAGCAGCACCGTGCATTCACGGGTCGCGAAATAACGTTTGAGCGCGAGAATCTGCCGGCGGTAGCGCAGCGGGTTCTGCGAAAGCAGACGCAGTTCGGAGAGACTGTCGAGCACGATGCGCGCGGGTTTGAGTTCTTCGACCTGCTCGATCACATTGCGCACGGTTTCGCCTAGCTCGACTTCCGCTGGGTGCAGCACGGTCTGCTCGTATTGCGGGCCGAGGCCTTCGTCGGAGAGCAACTCGAGGATCGAGAAGCGGCTGACGTCCCAGCCGTGGCTTTCGCCGACCGAGACCAGCTCGGAGCGGGTTTCGGAGAGCGTGATGTACAGGCCGGTCTGGCCTTCCTCGACGCCCTTGAGTAGGAATTGCAAGGCCAAGGTGGTTTTACCGGTACCCGGTTCGCCTTCCACCAGGTACATACGGTTGGGTGTGAGACCTCCCCCCAGAATGTTGTCGATTCCTTCGATGCCGCTGGAAAGGCGGGCCGGGGTGTCGGCGGCAATTTTGTTTGACATGGCGTAGCGGTGTGCGTCGGTATGGGTGGCGGAATTCTCTGGGCCGGTACGGCGGGGACGCAAGTTGTGTGCCATTAGTGCGGGGAGCGGGTTATTGCGGAGCTGCGGCGCGGGAGGGACATACGCGGGGTGGTGGCGCGCATGACGCTGTAGCCGCCCATGGGCATGGCGCGTGCTGGCGCGTTGAGCGCAGGTTGGGAATGCGTCAATGCCGTCCGCCAGGCCTCTTTTCACCAGACTGCCGCCGATATGAACAACTTCCGATTACTTGCCGCTGTCTATGCCGCCGCATCGCTCGGCGCGTTATTGCCGGGTGCCGCGTATGCCGACGATACGCCCAGCCCGTGCGCCGCGCTCAAACGGATCGTGTCGGCCGCGCCCGACGGTCTTGCGTCGTTGACGCCGGAAGACGGCAGAGGCGTTGCGCAACCCTATGGCGACGACGCGCAATGTTCCGCGAGTCATCGCAGTTTCCAATGCACTTGGACGCCGCATGGCGATGCCGGCTCGAAGCTGGACGCGCTGCAAGCCGTGGCGGCGGATATCGCATCGTGTTTGCCGGACGCGACGCATGATCAGAATTCGCCGGGGCGCCAGCACTTTTATCTGGGCGCGAAGGGCAGGCGGACCGATATCACGCTGACGCCGGCGGGGGCGAACAGTTTGCGTCTGGTCGTGTCGGGAAAGTGAGGGAGCTGCGGTCGGGCGGCTGGCGGTTACGATTGGATGCGGCTAGAGGGAGGCCGGCCGCCATGTCCAGCCACGCTGCGAATGCCGCAACTCGACCATCGAGAGCGGCGTGATCTCGATGCGCGGAAACACCGTGGGCGATGCCCCTGTCGCATGCACGATCGCGGCCCGCAGCAGCGGAGCGTGCGTCACGGCGACAACCGTGTGTGCGCGGCTCGATGCGGCGCTCGTCTTTCCATTGGTTGTTCCGCCGCCAGTTTCATCCGGCGTGCCGAGCGCGTCGAGCCATTGCCCCATTCGCGTGACTAGCTGACTGAACGATTCGCCGCCGGGTGGCGCGGCGTCGGGGTCAAGCGTCCATGCGGCCAGCTCTTGCGGCGCTTCGATGGCGAGATCGGCGAGGCGCCTTCCCTGCCAGTTGCCATAGTTGATATCCGCCAGCGCGGCGTCGACGGTCGCAGCAAGGCCCAGCGCCGACGCCGTGTCGCGTGCACAAGTGGCCGGGCTGACAAAGGCGGCCGCGTCGCCGGAAAGCGCAGCACGCAGACGTGTCGCATCGGCTTTGACTTCGGCGAGGCCGCGCGCGTCCAGCGGATCGTCGGCGGGAAAGCGGCCTGCGCGTTGCGCGGCGGTCGATGCGGGGCTCAGCAGTAACAGTCGCATGTCCATTCCGTTCGTTTTCCTCGATGCCGTGCCGACACGCGACGCCGGCCCGCATCGTGCGGCCTCCGACGTTCACGAAGGCCGAAGTTTAGCGCGTAGAATAACGGGGCTGCGAAGCACGGAAGCCGGTGAGAGCCCGGCGCGGTCGCGCCACTGTAATCGGCACCACTAGCCGAAAGCCAGACCTGAGCTTCGCACCATTCCCTCTGCAATCGACTTTCGGGGCGCGCTACCCCCAGGAGATGTCCTCATGACCGAAGCTGTTTTCGATTCCGCTTCCCAACCCGTCGCCCAACCCACGCCGATTCCGCTGCGCGAGTTGCTGCCGTGGGTCGTGTTCGGCGGCTTGTTGCTGTTGCTCGCGCTTTACTTCGTCGGTGCGGAACAGGGCGCCACGTCGCTGGTGCCCGGCATGTACGTGCATGAATTCGTGCACGACGGCCGCCATCTGCTTGGCTTTCCTTGCCACTAACGGAGTCGGACATGGTTGGTAAATTGTTGGTGCGCGGGATGCTCGCAGGCATCGCCGCGGGACTGCTCACGTTCGGCTTCGCCAGAATGGTCGGCGAGCCGCAGGTCGATCAGGCGATTTCGTTCGAAGAAAAGGCCGAGGCTGCGCATGGTGATGCGCCCGAACCCGAACTCGTGAGCCGCGACACGCAAGCGGGCCTGGGCTTGCTGACGGGCGTGGTGACGTATGGGGCGGCGTTCGGCGGCCTGTTGTCGCTGGTATTCGCCTACGCGTATGGACGAGTGGGCGCGATGAGCGCGCGCGCGTTATCCGCATGGCTCGCGCTGGGCGCGTTCATTGCACTGGTGATCGTGCCGAACATGAAGTACCCGGCGAATCCGCCGTCAGTCGGCAACCCCGAGACGATCGGCATGCGCACGGGGCTGTTCTTCCTGATGATCGCAATCTCGCTGACGGCGATGGTGTTCTCGCTGAAAGTCCGGCGGCGCGCGGTGATGAAGCTCGGCGCATGGAACGGCTCGATTGTCGCGGGACTGGTGTTCGTGGCGATCATCGCAGCGGTGCAACTGTCGATGCCGGACCTCAACGAAGTGCCGGCGGCTTTCCCTGCCGTGCTGCTGTGGAAGTTCCGCGTCGCGGCGATTGGCATGCAGGTGATCATGTGGACGACGATCGGACTGCTGTTCGGCGCGCTGGTCGAGCGCGGCGCTTTCATGCGCGTGAATGGGGGCGCGGTAACCCGGTCGGCTTGATCTTGGGCTAGACGGGCGTGACCACGAAGGTAGATGGCCGCGCCCGGCGCGCAACGCGCGAGAATGGCTTTACATCAAGGACTTGGCGCGGTTGTGGGAAGGTTATCCACAGGCTTGCGCACTTTTTCTGTGGACAAGTTTCGCGGGACGGCTCTGGTCTGCTGTATAGGTGCGTGGCCGCAAAGCGAGTTCATCAGACTCTGCGCGACTTTCCGTCTGGTAGGAGGAATATCCAACCGTGCGACGGACACGTCCGCTCCCGCTCCATCCCATCTGGTGTCCGCACTCTCTATTAGTCGCTCGCTGGCTTTGCTCGACGCGCCAGATTAAATCGGACGACTAACTAATTTGCCGCCACCTTCAAAGTCCTTCCTTTCGGCGCTTCTCAACTTTTCGAAAATAATTGCATCGAAGGGGTTGACGGGGTGTGGGCCGCATCGCATAATTCGCCTCCCGTTAGATGACGGACGCGAAGAAAGCAGAGCTTCTGAGCGAATGATCTTTAAAAATTAACAGCCGATAAGTGTGGGCGCTTGATGCGTGACGCGACGGTGGATTCTGCGGAATCTGCCGTAAAAGCGGAAGTATCAAGTCTCACACAGTAATGA
>NZ_CADIKI010000024.1 GCF_902859935.1 Paraburkholderia fynbosensis | reverse complement strand
CGGTCGCTCACGCCGATGACATGCGTGCACGGACAGTGCGTCTTGAGTACGCCCAGTTGCTCGATGCCTTCTAGCCATTTTGCGCTCTCTTTCTGTTGTACAGTTCGTTGCCCGCGCAGATGTTTCTTGCCCAACTCCTCGTGCCTACGTATCCAGATCTTCATCCCGATCAGCCCGAGTGGCAGCCCCTCTGGCCTGAGCGCAAGCAGACTGTGTATCAGGAAACCACGCACGTGTGGATCGGAGCCGTATCCCAGACCTTCGGTTGTCCGCAGATGAGACAAATTGAACTCGGTGGTGTCCTGAACGGCAAGGACGACTCGCACCTGTTGCATACGACACAGCGTTTGACCGATGTGCCCACCCAGCACGCCATCGACATCCACGTGCGGGTTGTCGAAAAAACGATATGCCGCGTTCAGCTCCGAACCATTGAACGACTGCGGAAAAGAGCAATGTGGGCCCAGCGAAAGCTTGCGTGCCAGCGTCATGAGCCGTCTGGTCAGGCGAGCGTCGCCGAGCTCGGCGGCGCCAAACTCTTCATTTGCCCAATCATCAAGGTCAGAGGTGTCCGACAATGCCCGGCATTACAGATCACGAACCGGATCAAAGTTAAGATCGGTCGTTACCGTTTACAGGCCATCGCCCTTCAATCGCACAGTCGCGAGCGACTTATGGGTAATCCTGAGACCAAATCCGGGGCGGTTCAGACTCCCGTTCCGAGGAGGCTGCAGTCAGGTAAGCGAGCCAGCGACTGTTCCCTGGCCCGTGGCAGTCATCCGGAACCGCGAATGGTGACCGAGCTTTTTTACCAGGGTGTTTCGCCGTTCGGCTCGACGAACTTGCCCGAAACAGCCCCCTTGCCGAGTAACGCATATCTCACCGGCAGCTTCGCTGCCTCTTCGGCAGTCATGAAACCGCTTTGGCCGGTCAGATCGGTTTTTACGTAGCCCGGGCTCACAGAATTCACGACGATTGCTGTTTCCTTCAGTTCTTCGGCGAGCTGGACAGTGAGCATGTTGAGCGCGGCCTTGGAAGCGTTATAGCCGATCAGTCGTGCGGCATAGTAGGGCGATGTTGGGTCCCCATTGAGCGTCAGAGAACCCAACGAACTGGACAGATTCACGATCCGTGCCGCCTGCGACTGACGCAATAGCGGCAGCATTGCCTGCGTCACAGTCAGGGTGCCGACGAAGTTGGTATCCAGTATTCTGCGAACTGCATCGGGTGAGGACGAAGTCGGTGGGCCATCTTCCGCATCGACAATGCCTGCATTGTTGACGAGAATGTCGAGCTTGCCGTGTTCCACACGAATCGTTTCGGCGGCGGCTAGAATGCTTGACGGTTTGTTAAGGTCAATCAGAACCAATTGAATCTTCAACCCTTGAGATGCGAGGTTTTTGAGCGCCCCGTCGGCCCGCCCGGGATCTCGCGCGCCGATAATGACCAAAGTCCCAGCTTGCGCAAGCTGACGGGCGATTTCCAGCCCAATGCCTTTGTTGGCGCCAGTGACGAGTGCGATGCGGTTGCTGCCAGTCATGAATGATCCTTCCAAAGTGCGGTGTCGATAAGAGATAAGAGCAAGATATAGAGGATCGTTCCGTTTGAGAATTCGCATATGGCGTCAAAGCCTCCTACTCACCTAACACCCCGCAAAAAGCCGCGTCAGGCGCGTGCGACGGTGACGTTGAACGTCATTTTCGAGGCAACTATTCAGGTTTTGCTGGCCGTTGGCCCCCGTCGTCTGACAACAACGCGTGTCGCTGAGCGGGCTGGCGTCTCGGTGGGAACCCTGTACCAGTACTTCCCACACAAGCAGGCGCTGTTCTATGGCCTGAACCAGCACTATCTGGATGGGCTGGCCGAAAAGATTGAATACGCCTGCCGGGCGCTCCATGGCGCACCGACCAGTCAGATGGTCGAAGCACTTGTGACGACCTATTGGAACGCCAAGAACGAACGGGCTGACGTGACCCGAGTCCTCTACCGATCCGTCGTCGAACTTGATAACGAGCCCTTGATCGAAGCCTTCGCGTGTCGCGTCGACGCAGCGACGGCAGCGATGTTCGCGAGCGCGGCTGACGTCGCTTTCACCGATCTGTCCGTCATAAATCTGACGCTTCTCACCACGATTTTCGGCACGGTCCGAAGTGCGTTTGAGCGCAATCTTCCCGATGCCGAAAGGCATGCTGTGCAAAAGCAGTTGATCTTGATGTGCAATTCCTATCTTGAGCAGGTCAGATCCACTTCTAACGGAAGACTAAAGTGAGCGGGATTTGGTATTCGCGCGGATTCTGACTTTGGCTCAGTGAGCGTACGGCCTGCGAAGTTCCTTACGGCGCCTGATTCGAACGGCTGATGTGCGGCGAGGATCTTTGCTTGCAGCCAAGGTTCGTGTTGCATGCGGGACGGCGGCGGCAGTTTGCGCCACGCGTAGCACCCGCTCTTCGACATACCAGGCACCCGGCACATCGACGGCACCGGGTAGTCCTGTCTGACCTACGTCAATTGCCGCGGCGGTGTCGGGACTGAATGGCCAGCCCCGCAACCGCCCGGGCAAACTGCACGCTGACAAGGGCTACGACTTTGCCCGCTGTCGGCGTTACCTGAAGCAACGCGGAATCAGGGCTCGTATAGCCCGAAAAGGGGTAGAAAGCATGGGGCGACTTGGACGACATCGCTGGGTGGTCGAGCGCACACATGCCTGGCTTGCCGGCTTCGGAAAACCACGCATTCGTTTCGAGCGTCGTCTCGACATTCATGTTGCGTTGCTCTCCCTCGCCGACGCTGTCATCTGTTCTCGCTTCGTGGATGACTTGTGTTAGCCACTGTTCGCGCCCGGGATATAACCCGCATTCGGGGTCGTCTGGCGGGCGCTTCGCTGGCCATTGCCTTCCTAGGCTTCGTTGCTGTTGGCCTTTCGCGCAAGCGAAGCCCGCATGGTTTCGTGGAAATTCTCCATGATGTCGTCGATCTCTTCGGCCATGCATCTTCCTACAGTTTTAATGTAGGCATCATCATCAGCAGCTTTCCATTCTTCTATGAAGCAATGTCGTAAGCCGGCGTTCGCAGGGGGTGTCGTGACATCGTCCGCTCCGTACTGGACGAATGCCGCGGAGCGAAGCCAGTCAGCCTCAACGGGCGCAACTGCTAGTCAGCCGCGCCCGTCCGCTTATCAGGCTCGAACAGCCTGATCGAAGCGATCGGCATTCATCACTTTGTTCCAGGCCGCCACGAAATCCGTGACGAACTGCTCCTGCGCGTCGCGCTCGCCATAGACCTCGGCAAGCGCCCGCAGCTGCGAATTTGAGCCAAAGACGAGGTCGGCCCGCGTTGCGCTCCAACGCAGGTCACCCGTCCCGCGGTCGCGCCCCCCATAGACGTTCCGTTGGTCGGGGATCGCCTCCCAGACCGTACTCATGTCGAGAAGGTTGACGAAGAATTCATTCGTCAACTCGCCCGGCCGGCGGGTGAGGACGCCATGGGGAGAATTCGCGAAATTGGCTCCCAGGACGCGCAGGCCGCCAACCAGAACCGTCATTTCAGGCGCGGTCAACCCTAGAAGCTGCGCCTTCTCGACCAGCGATTGCTCGGCCGGGATTGCGTTGTCGGCGCCAACATAATTGCGGAAGCCGTCGGCCACTGGTTCGAGTACCGAAAAGGAGGCGATATCGGTCTGCTCCTGCACAGCGTCAGTCCGCCCCGGGACAAACGGAACGGCAACACCATAACCTGCCTTCTTTACGGCCAGCTCGATCGCCGCCGCACCTCCGAGCACGATCAGATCAGCCAGGGACACCTTCTTGGTGCCCGACTGCGCGTCGTTGAACGCGCTCGCGATTGCCTCAAGCGCGCTGAGGACCTTCGCCAGCTCTTCGGGCTCGTTGACTGTCCAGCCCTTCTGCGGTGCGAGGCGAAGCCGCGCGCCGTTCGCGCCGCCACGCCTATCGGTGGTGCG
This sequence comes from Paraburkholderia fynbosensis, assembly GCF_902859935.1. Classification (GTDB taxonomy): domain Bacteria; phylum Pseudomonadota; class Gammaproteobacteria; order Burkholderiales; family Burkholderiaceae; genus Paraburkholderia; species Paraburkholderia fynbosensis. The sequence goes on along the minus strand of NZ_CADIKI010000024.1, from coordinate 146,901 downwards.
AAAGGTCGACGCCGCGGCCCAAGCGGTGGATACGAGCTGCGCAACCGTGAGCCCGGACTCGAGAATATCGGCCTTGAGTGCCTCGATATCGGCCGCATCGATCGGCGCATGATGAGCTGTCGGGACCGGGTCCTGCCAGATCAGTTCCTCGGCCGGCACCTCCGGACCGAGATAGCGCGCGCGCGGCCCCATGTCGCGATGAGTCAGCTTAAACCAGGCTCGGGCAAATGCGTCGGCGAACGCGTCGGGCTGCTCAAGGAAGCGCCGTGCGACCTTCTCATAGGCCGGGTCGAACCGCAGCGCGAGGTCGGTAGTCAGCATCGCCGGCGCACGACGCCTGGTCACGTCATGCGCGTCCGGCACCGTGCCGGCTCCCGCTCCTTCCTTCGGGCGCCATTGATGCGCTCCGGCCGGGCTCTTGGTGAGTTCCCATTCGTATCCGAACAGGTTCGTCAGAAAGCCCATGCTCCATTGCGTGGGCGTGGAAGTCCAGGTGACCTCGAGCCCGCTGGTGATGGCGTCGCCTCCCTTGCCGGTGCCAAAGCTGCTACTCCAGCCCAGGCCCTGGTTCTCGATCGCGGCTCCCTCAGGCTCGGCCCCCAGATGGCTGGCCGGACCCGCCCCATGCGTCTTGCCGAAGCTATGCCCACCGGCAATGAGGGCTACGGTTTCTTCGTCGTTCATCGCCATGCGGCCGAAGGTTTCGCGAATATCGTGAGCAGCCGCGACCGGATCCGGGATGCCTTCCGGTCCTTCTGGATTGACGTAGACCAGGCCCATGGTCGTCGCGCCAAGCGGAGCCTCGAGATTACGGTCGCCTGAATAGCGCTTGTCGGTTGCCATCCAGTCGGCTTCGGAACCCCAATAAGTGTATTCATCGGGCTCCCACACGTCTTCGCGTCCGCCACCAAAGCCGAAAGTCTGGAAACCCATCGATTCGAGCGCGACGTTTCCGGCAAGAATCAGCAGGTCGGCCCAGGAGATGCGGCGACCATATTTCTGCTTGATGGGCCACAGCAGGCGACGCGCCTTGTCGAGACTTACATTGTCCGGCCAGCTGTTGAGTGGCGCGAAGCGCTGCTGACCGGTTCCGCCGCCGCCGCGTCCATCGCCGGTGCGATAGGTGCCAGCGCTGTGCCAAGCCATGCGGATGAACAATCCGCCATAGTGACCGAAATCCGCCGGCCACCACTCCTGAGAGTTGGTCATCAGCGCGCGCAGATCCGACTTCAGTCCCTCATAGTCCAGCTTCGCGAACTCCTCGGCGTAGTTGAAAGCAGCGCCACGCGGATTGGAGAGCGACGAGTTTTGATGAAGGACCTTGAGGTTGAGCTGATTGGGCCACCAGTCACGGAGCGACTTGCTGCCCAGAACGACGTGTGAATGTGCTACCGGACACTTCCCGGCATCATCAGTATCCTTATCCATGACATTCCTTTTTCGGGTTGGAAGAGTGCGCGGAGACGCGCAATGGTGGCGGACATTACCGGTTGAGCGAAGCGAAGGCCCCGCTTTAGTCAGCGCGCCTCGAGCGCCCCTTCGAGGCGAAAGAACTCCGCGTTCGGCGTTGTAAAGAAGGAAAGCGATCGCCCCGCCTCGAAATCATCGATATGGACGACCGTAGCCCCGTTCGCTTCTTGCCACGAGAAGGCGTAGGTCTTGCCACGAAGCTGGTGCCATGTGAAATCGACGGTGGCACGATTTCCCTTGAGCGAGCCTTCGGTGATCTCATAGGTTAGTGAACGCCCATCGGAGCTATAGACATTCGTCGCAGTAAGACCCTCATAGGTCACGACAAGTGATCTTCCGGAAAACTCAAAGACATCCATCCTCATATCGTTTCTCCGTGCGATGCGGCCCAGCTACAAGTGCTACGGGGCTACTTGTCGATACGAATTTCGCGGGCGGTCAGGTGACCGACCCCGCCACGTGCTTTGCAAGTAGATCGGCGTCGACATCCTGAGAACGGTGATACGCTCCACATCTCCTGTGAAGCGAAATCCCGAATAAGCTTGCGCCTGGCCGCGAAGCTGTGTCCCGGTCCATCCGCGCGAAGGGCCGCCACTTCAAATCGCCGATGGAGCAGACGTTCGGGACATTTGGATTTCACACGGACTGACTGCCCGATCGGTCAGGCAGTCCGCGTCAATCCGGCTCGTCTAAGGATCAGAGTCTGTATCCGCCGCTCGCGTCGATCACCTGACCGGTAGTCCATCGCGATCCGGAGCTCGCCAGAAAGGCGATCACTCCCGCTATGTCCTCAGGCAGACCGACGCGCCCCAGAGGGCTCGCCGCCTTCATCATCGCCTGACCGTCATCGGTGCGCAGCCAGCTGGCGTTCATATCCGTATCGACCGGGCCTGGTGCGACGGCATTGACGATGATCCCGCGCGAGGCGAGCTCCACCGCCCAATGCCTGGTCAGGGCGTCGATGGCGGCCTTCGCCGCAGCATAAGCCGAGATCGGGACGAAGCCGTTGGCCGTCTCGAACACGCGGCTCGACAAAACGCTCGACAGATTGATGATCCGCGCGCCGCTGCCCATCCGACTCAGCGCCGCCTGCGTGGTAAAGAAAACCGCCTTCACGTTCAGGGTAAACTGCCTGTCGAACAGGTCCGAAGTCGTTTCGCCGATCGGGGCACCATCGGCCACGCCGGCATTGTTGACCAACACGTCAAGAACGCTGCTGCGCCCGTGACGAGCAAGCCCCGTGTCAACCGCGTCGAACATCTGCGAGACACCCGCAGGCGAAGTCAGGTCGGCTGCAACTGCAAATCCATCCGATCCGCCTTTCTTGATCTCGTCGAGAGTCGCGTTCGCAGCCTTCTGATCAGCCCGATAATGTACGATCACGAAGTAGCCGAGTCGGGCAAGCTCGAGCGCGGTGGCTCGTCCGATACTGCGCGAGCCGCCTGTGACCAGAGCCACCTTGCTTGTGTTGGCGTTCATTGCCTTCTCCTGAAAATTGATTGCCGCCAAGGGTCGGGAGCCGCCCAATTGACGGATGGCGACGCTCGGTAGCATCTCGGCGGGCTCATCTTATATGGATGCGCAACACTCAATAAATACAGAATTACTCACAAAATTTGTGCGGAACGTGCATCAATGAACCACGATCATCTCCGCTTGCTGGTCGAGATCGCTCAGCAGGGAAATTTCTCAAGCGTTGCCAAATCGCGGGATCTGGATCCGTCCTCGGTCTCGCGAATTGTGCACGGCGTCGAGCGCGAGCTGGGGGTAAGACTCTTTCAGCGATCCACACGGCATGTCAGCCTAACCGAAGCAGGAAGCGCCTATCTGGAACGAGTTTCGCACCTGCTCGACGAGCTCGATTCCGCAAGTGATGCACTGAAATCGCTTGAGCATCATCCGTCCGGCGTTCTGCGAGTGACGGCTTCCGTCGCATTCGGCCAGATTTGCTTATTGCCGCTGATACCGGAGTTCACGCGCCTCTATCCGGACGTCCAGCTTGAGTTGGTTTTCACCGACTTCAATCTCGACCTGGTAGCGGATCGTATCGACTTGGCATTGCGCTTGAGCCCCCGCATGTCGCAGGGCGCCGTCCGCGTAAAATGGTTTGACGCGTCCTACAAGGTCTGCGCCAGCCCTGACTATCTCGGCCGCAATGGCGCCGTCCGCGAATCCAGCGATCTGGAAAGCCGCAAATGCGTCCTCTTCGGACACCCACAGCCTCAATCCGATTGGATCGTTCGCATACCTTCTGGTTTGGTGAGGAGCATAGTCGTTGACGCTGCGATTACGGCGTCAAACGGGTTGGCGCAACGCGATCTCGCGCTCGCCGGACTCGGTCCTGCCCTCATGCCAGGTTGGCTCTGCTCCTCTCATGTTGCCGCGGGACAATTGGTAGAGCTACTGCCCGACCATGCGATCACCCCTGCCGACTTTGAAGGCACAGCGTGGCTCCTCTATCCGAACCGGACGTACCTGCCCGCGAGGACGCGCGCGCTTCTTGATTTTCTCCGCGCGCGTACCCGGCTGGACTGGACATCCGCATGAGCCGATCGCATCAAAAAACGTTGTGTAATTAAATTGTGCCGCGATTGAAGCGTTGTCAAGGTCAATCGCGGTGAACTTAAATAGCATAAAGCAAATGCATAAACGGAACTTTATCCACAATACGTAGAACAATTGCGGCATTAATTATTTTACATATGCGGCAAAACTCGGCTTACAGCTAGTTAGCGCTATCAGCTCGCCTGTGCGAGGAGAGGCGTGTCACGAGGCAAGCAAGCTCCATCAAGTCCGCGACCGTGAACAGCGCACGTTCTTGCCCCATGGTGACTTCAGGATCAGGCTCGCTCATATCGGTCCACTTCGGGGGAACGGAGCAGCAGCTCTTGTCGTCGATGCGCAGCAAGAGACGCTTGCCGGCGCGGTTATAGCGCTCGCCAACGCAGACGAGCTGCCGCCCACTGAATGGATGGAAGGGATGAGTTATGAGGACAAGCTGCGTCGAGGTATCAACAAGGCCTGCATTCCGAGCTATGTTACAAGCGACTCGAGAAGGGACGCTTCGCATGGCCTCAAGCCGACGGTGGTGTTATCTGCCTGAGCCCGGCGCCACTGTCGATGCTGCTGGAAGGCATCGACTGGCGGCAACCGACGAGAACGGCCCGACCGACGTCGGCGTCGTAAACGTCGTTGCCGGCGCGTAAACTGCCTGCATGACGCGCGCGAATCCACTTCCCGACGATGTCGAAACGCTGAAGGCGATACTGCTCAGCCAGAAAGTGACGCTGCGCGAGCGCAACGCGCAAGTGTTCAGACTGCAGCAAACGGTCGACTCGCAGCAAGCCGCGTTGGCGTCGCGCGCAGCCGAAGTGGAGCACCTGAAGCTACTCATTGCCAAACTGCGCCGTATGGAGTTTGGTCGCAAGTCAGAGAAGCTGGGCCATCAGATCGCGCAACTCGAGTTGCGACTCGAAGACCTTGAGGCTGACGAGGGTGCAGCACCGGTCGATATCCCAAAGACGCCGCGTACCGTAGCGGAACAGGTCCCGCGCAAGCCTCTTGCTGAACATCTGCCGCGCGAGATCCGCACACACCTGCCCGAATCTGCCGGGAAGTGCTCGGAGTGCGGTGGCGAGATGAAGTCGCTAGGCGAAGACATCGCCGAACAGCTGGAGTACGTACCGGCAAGCTTCCGGGTCATCCGCCATGTGCGCCCGAAGTTTGCGTGCGTGTGTTGCGACCACATCGCTCAGGCACCTGCACCGAGTCGTCCGATCGAACGCGGTCTCGCCGGCCCTGGGCTGCTGGCACACGTGCTGGTCTCGAAGTTCGCAGACCACGTGCCGCTTTAGCGGCAGTCGGTCATGTACGCGCGGGAAGGCGTCGAGCTTGATCGCTCGCTGCTCGCGAAGTGGGTCGGTCACGCGGCGACGCTGCTGCAGCCGCTCGTTGAAGCGCTGCGTTCTCACGTGATGTCGGCAACGAAACTGCACGCCGACGATACGCCGGTTCCAGTGCTGGCACCGGGCAACGGCAAGACGAAGACCGGTCGCTTGTGGGCGTACGTGCGCGATGATCGAACCTCGGCGGACATGACGCCGCCTGCGGTGTGGTTCGCCTATACGCCGGATCGCAAGGGCATTCATCCGCAGAAGCATCTCGGGTCGTTCAACGGTACCCTGCAAGCCGACGCGTACGGCGGCTATCGGGCCATCTATGAAACCGGGCACGTCACGGAGGCGGCTTGTTGGGCCCACGCTCGACGACAGTTTTACGAATTGCACGCCGCGCGCCCCAATGCTTTCAACACCGAAGCGCTCGAGCGTATCGGCGAGCTGTACAGGATTGAGGAAGCGATAAGGGGCAAGCCGCCCGACGAGCGCCGTGTGCATCGACACAAGCACGCACGGCCGTTACTCGATCAATTCCATGCGTGGCTCACAACGACGCTGGAAACGCTCTCGCGCAAATCGGACACGAGCCGGGCGATTCTCTATGCGCTGAATTGTTCGCCGGAGCAGACTCCGGCGGCGAACGTGCTGCCGCAATCTACAGTCTCGTTGGCACCGCAAAACTCAACGGCATCGATCCCGAGGCGTATCTGCGCTTCGTGCTCGCACGCATCGCCGACCATGCGATTAACCGCATCGACGAACTGGCGCCGTGGGTCGGTGCCGATCAGCTCCGCACCGTGGTCTGAAACTCAAGGCCCCAGTCAATACGTCGCTGGTGCCACGCTTACGTTGGGTCGGTGCAAGCGACTTCATATGGAGCGAAGATGCTGCTGTGCAGTTGGTAGCATTGCCGGACTAGTGTCCTTATCGGCGCATGGCCATCGACGCGCTTGCGGGCATTGGACGGGCAAGCGAAGTGGTCTATACGTGCACCAGCCTGTTGGGTGTCGAAGCAGCCATCGCCGCAGGCGCTGGCCTGGCCATTCTTGGGCAGTCTTCGTTGTTGCAGAACCGTGGCTTACGTGCATTAGCCATCACCTGCCGCCCTGCGAGATCGCGGTCTTTGGTGAAGCGAACGAAGATCACAATGCCGGGCGCGCTTTGATCCGTTTCATCGAGGACAGTCTCACCTCCGAATCGGTGTTGCACAAGGCGTAACCGGCACGATGGAAATGGTGGAAACGGCCGGGAGAACGGAACAGTCAACCAAGTGCGCGTATCTCAAATGCTTGTCTCCGTTTCGGCACGCCGGTGCAATACCGGCGTTACCGAACCTCACGAGCGTGTGTGTAACGTACCTAAACGCTTGAGTGGAATTATCGCACTGATCACCAAGATCATGCCCAGGAGTGGTGTCTGCGGCAAATGTTCCTTTGCTACCATGAAGCCGCCAGTCGTCTCGCCCAATGTAATTCCGAGATTGAAAGCCGAGATATTGAGACTTGATGCAAAGTCAATTGCTCCAGGGGCAAATGCTTCTGCCGTCGAGAGCATCGCCGCCTGACAAGCTGGCGACATGCCAAACGCAAGACCTCCCCAAATGAACAGCAAACACACCAGTGCAGCAGGGGAGTGAGCAAGAAATCCGATGGCGCCGAGCGTCGCAGCCAAAAGGACGAAGATCCCCTTGAGCGTGCCGAGCCAGCCGATTCGCGCGGCCGCCGCGCCGCCGATCGAGTTGCCGAATACCGTCGCCAAGCCGAAAACGACGAGCATCAGGTTTGCGCCAGCTATTGTGAACCCAGCCACATTCACTAGTATCGGCGTGATGAAGGAAAATGGAGCAAAACTTGCCCCAAAACCAAGAATCGTAACTGCCATCATTGTTAGGATGGCCGGATTCCTTATTGTCATCAACTGATCTGTCCGACTTTGCGACGTAGGCATTGAGACCGAAGGGAGCCATTTGGCGATCGCGAGTACCGACGCGAACGCTATGCACGCGATCAGCAAAAACGGCAGTCTCCATCCGAACAAGTTGCCGAAATAGGTCCCTAGAGGGACACCCACCACCATTGCTAAAGTGTGCCCAGCAAACATGAGAGCAATTGCCCGGCTGGCTTGTCCAGGTTTCGCCAGACGCGCCGCGACCGAAGCTCCGATTGCGAAAAAGCTTCCGTGTGCAACTGCGGTAAGAACTCGGGCGATAAGTAGTGTGCTGAAGTCCCTGGACAAAGCGGCGGCGACATTGCCAGCGAAGAATACGAGCACCAGCCCAATGAGCAACGGCTTGCGACCTAGATGCGAAGTCGCCAGGACCGTAATCGGCGTTCCGATTGCCAACGCAAACGCATAGACTCCGATCAGGCCGCCAGCTCGTGCCAACGAAACGTGAAGATCGAGAGAGATAGCGGGTAGTACACCGACAACGATAAACTCCGCTGCGCCGATCGCAAATGCCGTGATAGCTAACGATGCGAGAGACCGTAAAGTCTCATTGCGATTTCCGGTCATTCGCGCCCCGCGGCCTTCAATGCAATTTGATTGTCGATTCCCGGAGTCGCGCCGGACACACCGACTGCTCCTACAACACGGGCGGTGTTGTCATAAATGACAACGCCGCCGCCGAAGCCAATCAGACCGCCGTTTGTGAATTCGAGAGTGTATGCGACGCCGTCCGGGCGCATTATCTTCCCGATTTCCTCCGTATCTAGCCGGAACAGGGACGCCGTGCGAGCTTTCTTGAAAGCGACATCGATGGCGCCAGGAATTACGTCCACCATACGTCGGAAACCACACAGGAGGCCGTTTTTATCCACAACACTGACGCAAATGGTTGCATCGAAATTATCCGCGGCGTTGAGGGCGCGGGAAATTACTTCTTCCGTTATATGTTCCAGAAACAATTGATGGCTCTCGTCTAAGTGTTGTCTCGCGCCCCTCTGTCTTCGACAAATCAAGGCCCTTCAATGGTCAGGAAATGACACCATCGAGAACGTAAAAGCTGCCGTCGAGCTTCGTGTAGAAGGTCTTGGATTTCTTCGCTTCGAAATTATCGCAGTGTACGATGGTGGACTTGTCGTCTTCCTGCCACCAAAGCAAGAAGTCGCCGGCCGGCAATGCTTGCCAGCAAAAAGGCATGGTCATTTTCGCCCCTGCCATTTCACCGGCAAGAAACTCTGCGGTAACGTGCTTTCCGTCTTTCGAGTAAATGTTCTTGAAGATCAAATCCCCGCCGTAATTGACGGTGAACTCTTGACCAGCATAGGGAAACAACTGCGTCATCTTTCGCTCCAGTATGTTACAAAATGCTTTCATAAGATGGCTGATTGCCATCCAGCGAAACTGTAATCCATCGGGTAAGATGAGATAAATGGGCTTTGCCTCCTTGCATATCGGACGTTGATGTCCTGAATGCGTAGATGCCGGAGACGTGATGGACAATTTTGCGGGACTCGTTGCGTTCGTCAAATCGGCGGAAACGTGCAGCTTTGTTGACGCCGGGCGGATACTCGGTATTTCTGCCTCAGCTGTGGGGAAAAGTGTTTCGCGCCTTGAAGAGCGTTTGGCGACTCGGCTGTTTCAGCGGAACACCCGGAATATGAAACTCACCGCTGAGGGCGTTCTCTTCTTGCAGCGATGTCAGCGAATTATTTCGGAAATGGCGGCAGCTGAAGAGGAGCTGTCTGACATCAAAGGCGTCCCCCGGGGCCTATTGAGAGTTAGCCTGCCCTATGTCGGAACACTGCTTCACTCAGTTCTAGATCAGTTTATGATTGCGTTCCCTAACATTGAGCTCGAAGTTGATTTTTCGGATCGCAAGGTAGACCTGATTGATGAGGCTTTTGATGCGGTTGTCCGAATTGGAGATGTTGACGACAGCAGATTGGTTAGCCGGCAAATCCTCACTTTTCAAAGATTGTTGGTAGCGTCGCCAGATTATCTTGTCCGAGAGGGCAGTCCAGAGATACCAACGGACCTGTTGCGACATAGATGCCTGCTCTATAAGTTTCCCAATACTGGCAAGATTGAGCCGTGGCCCGTCGACGGCTGGAATAACCTGATTCTGCAAAATGTGCGCTCTACGATAAGCTGTAACGCCATCGAGACACTTGCTTTCCTCGCGACGCAAGGCAGGGGCATCGCTTGTTTGCCAGATTTCTGTGTTCGTGACGCTCTTGAGCGCGGCCAGTTGCAAAGGGTGCTTGATGCTGAGGAGCAACAGCCGCGTCCGTTGACAGTTCTTTGGCCTTCGAGCAAGTACGTGGTGCCTAAGCTGCGCGCTTTTATCGATTTTTTAAGTGCGCACTCGTTCAACGCGTATGTGCGCGGTAACGCGCTTCCAGGCAATACGAGGCTCTAAGCCAGAGCGCTGCGTAACTGCTCAAGAAGAACGCCGTCCGGGTCGTCCACGTTCAAAGTAGCCGAGCAAGTGTTTGAAAGGGTCACCGAACCCGTAGGGTGCCCAATCCTGAGCTGGAATCGCTCCATTTGAAACTTTCGATTGGCCGCCAGCATCGTGCATGCTGCCCGTACATCATGGTTGCCCTTGATCACAATCTTCGCCGCGATACCGTCCTCGACCTGCAAAGAGTTCATTTGGACGGAGTCGACCACCAGCGGTAGCCCAGTGCCAGCCTGAAACTTGGCTGCCCACGATAGTACGTCGACTAAGCCGAGAGTTTCACACAGTCGTGCATAGCACGGGCGATTCAACTCTCGGCGCAGGGGCGTACGCGGGCTCCGAAGCTATCGGGCTGCCGGGCAGCGTATCGCACCGGTTGCGGTACCGCCTTCTTTGCTTTGGCTTATGAATAGCTGTTGACCGGGGGCGTCGCCCGGAGCGCATGAGCGCCGCGGCCACGGCGCGTCGGCAAACGACAGCTTTGGATGACTTATGGTCTAATTTCTTCCATGCCGATGCCCAGCACTCGAATCCGATAGTTGAGTTGGCTGAGTGTCAACCCGAGTTGTTGGGCCGCCCGCGATTTGACACCGCCGGCCCGCACCAACGCCATGACGATACGTTGGCGCTGATCGAGGCTGACATGCCTCGACAATTCGACACGACCCACACTGTCTACCGATGGCATTGCTGTTACTGACGCCAACGAGTTGCCTTCCGTGTCCAGAACCGCCAGAACTTCGGGTGCGTCGATGAACGGCAATTCGGTTAATAGCGTCAGGCGGTCGATCACGTTCTGCACTTGGCGTACGTTTCCAGGCCACGGATAGCGGATCAAGGCGGCCAGTGCTTCGCCGGAGAGCCGCGCGTTGCGTTTGAAGCGTCTGTTGGCTTCCTGCAGGAAATATTGGACCAATGATGCAATGTCTTCCGGACGCTCGCGAAGCGGCGCGAGATGAATGGGTACGACATAGAGCCGGTAGAACAGGTCGAGACGAAACTTTCCTTCGCTTACGCGTTGCCGCAGATCCTGGTTGGTGGCGGCCACGATGCGTACGTCAACACGTTGCTCACGGCGCGCGCCGATGCGCGAGACGGTGCGCTCCTGCAACGTGCGCAGGAGCTTGACCTGCATGTTAAAAGGCAGGTCGCCGATCTCATCGAGAAATAGTGTCCCGTTGTTCGCTTCCTCGATACGACCGGGGCGAGTACTTGTGGCGCCGGTAAAAGACCCTTTCTCGTGGCCGAACAGTTCGGATTCGAACAGCGCCTCGGGGACCGCCCCGCAATTCACCCTGACAAACGGAAAGTCGCGGCGCGGACTGGCGAGATGAACGGCGTGTGCCAACAGTTCCTTTCCGGTACCGGATTCGCCCAGTAGCAGGACGGTAGCGTCGCTGGGGGCGACCTGTTCGATCTGCCGGATAACCGTGCGAATTTTTGCCGATTCACCGATTACGCCGTAGCTGCGCGCTTGCTGATCTAACGCCTGCTTCAGAGTCTGGTTTTCGTATTCGAGTGCCGCAGTGCGGGTCTGAATGCGTTCCGCAATGAGGTCGTCGAGGCGCAGCAACTGCCCGATTTGAGCCGCGACCTCGCGCAGTATTTCGAGGTCGGCCGTCAGGCTGCGGGAGATGCCGCGAAACCGGTTGACGCTGAAGACGCCTCGCGTATGACCGCTTACCTGGATCGGGAAGAAGAACATGGATGTCGTGCCGTTCGGCAGTGCGCTGCGCGGCACGGTACGCCACAGATAACGCGATTCTGCGTCGATGTCCTGCACGATGGTCAACTGGCCGGACTCGAACACTTTGCCGGTAATGCCTTCGCCAGGCGCGAATACGCCGCGCCTCATTTCGTCGCGCGTCAGCCCGTAAGCGCATCGGAGCGTCAATCTGCCGGTCGCCGGATCGGCCAAGAACAGGCGTCCTCGATTGAGTCCCAGGATTTCCGAGAGCAGATGGAATACCTCGCGCAGGTTTTCAGCGGAGTTTGAGTACCGCCCCACCACCTTAGCCAGTTCGCGCCGGAAGAAGAGTTCGTGCAGTGACCAGTTGACGTCGACGTGGACTTCGAGCGCGAGGTCTGCGCGCGCAGACGAACGATTGGTCGTGTCGACCGCGTCTTCACAGGAAGAACCGATGGGCTGGGGCATGGATATGACGACGTCCGCAGATCGATTGGGAATGCGTTCTCGCGGCGTCCAGTAACCGCCGCGAATGGGATGATGCTTTGCGCAATTTACGTGAACAAAATATTCGTTTGTTAACAATTCGACGACTCAGGAATGAATGATCCGCGAGACCACGATAGCAATACCCTCTTGCGTTTCGCTCGCCCGGCAGCCGTTATGAGCAAATGAAGGTGAGTTAGGTGCAGCTAGCACGGATATTGCGTATAGCCTCACTCGTCAACGGGCACTCCCCGAACGTCCGATCGATTCAGAGGGGCAGCGAATGCATGCAAGCGTAGAAGCGATATATCCAACACCGACGACCACGGCGCCACGGCGTCCCGCCGTCACCGTAAAAGGCTTGAGTAAATTTTTTGGCGGGCAGCCCCTATATGACAGATTCGATCTGGAGATTCCAGCGGGTAGTTTCACGTCGATATTCGGCCCGAACGGCTGCGGCAAGTCCACGCTGATCAACATGATGGCGGGGCTCGCGCCCTACGATGCAGGGCAGATCCTGTTCGACGAACGGGACGTGCGCGATGTCACAATCGGTTATGTCTTTCAAAACTATCGCGAGGCGCTGTTTCCGTGGCGGCGTGCATTCGAGAACATCGAGTATCCGTTGAAAATCCAAGGCATGAACACGACGCAACGGCGTGAACGCGTGCACGAACTCGTTGAGCAATTCGACGTACGGTTCGATCTGAACCGCTATCCCTATGAGTTTTCCGGCGGGCAACAGCAATTGATTTCGATTCTGCGTGCACTAGCACCACATCCAGAGGTTGTCTTTCTTGACGAGCCGTTTTCCGCGCTCGACTACGAAATGACCCTGTTCATCCGTGAGAAGCTGCAATCCGTGTTCGTCCAAAGCGGGGTCACGATGATCCTGGTGTCCCATGATCTGGAGGATGCGGTCTACCTGGCCGACAGGGTTCTGATGCTGACGCGGCGGCCAACCCGGGTGGCGGCCGTCGTACCGTGCGAATTGCCCTATCCACGCACCGATGCCACCCTGCATCATCCGCAATTCATTGCGGCGAAGCGCCGTAGCCTCGAAGTCTTTCAGCGGGAGGTGCGTCGATGATGGCAAACCGTTCAGCATGGCGAACGCGCGTTGTTCGTCCTGGCCTGATCGGTCCGATAGGACTGGTTCTGCTCTGGAGCGTCGCACATTCGGTCCATTGGGTGACGCCCCGCCTGCTGCCTGGGCCTCTCGAAACGTTCGGCACGCTGTGGTCCAGCGTCGTGCAGGGCACGCTGTGGCCGGACCTCGTCGCGACCGCGCTACGTACCGGCTATGCGTTCGTCATTGCAGCGGTGGCGGGCATTCCGGTCGGTGTCGTGCTGGGTTCGAGCCCGGTGATTTACCGCTCCACCGAATTCATCATCGACTTTTTCCGTTCGACGCCAGCCACTGCCATGTTTCCGCTGTTTCTGCTGGTGTTTGGCATCGGCGAGGAATCCAAGGTCGCAGTGGCGGCATTTTCCGCCTGGCTCGTGATTGTGTTCAACACGGCCTATGGCGTAATGAACGCACGCAAGACACGCATTCTCGCGGCGCGCGTAATGGGCGCATCTGACTGGCGAGTGCTACGCGACGTGATGTTCTACGAGTCTTTACCGCAAACGTTCGTCGGGCTGAGGCTCGGTGTCTCCTATGCGCTGGTGGTGATCATTGTCGCCGAAATGTTCATTGGTTCTTCCGACGGGATGGGGCGTCGGATTATCGACGCCGAGCAGGTTTACGACCTTGGTCAAATGTATGGAACGATCATTGCCACAGGTTGCATCGGATACGCGATCAATCTTGGCTTCCTGGCTCTGGAACGGTTCTTTGTGAAGTGGTCAGGAAAGTAGCGGTCTTTAAGAAAACGAAATTTCCTCAAAAACGTCCTCGCGGGGTTCACATGAGATTGGCAAACATTCTGGCCGCGGCGTCCGCGGCTATCGTTATGCTCGCCGCGACTTCGGCGCAAGCAGCGGAAAAGATGGAAAAGGTAACCATTGCATGGCTGCCTATCATGCAGACGACGGCCTTTTACGTCGCGATGGAAAACAAGCTGTTCGAGAGGGCGGGCATCGAAATACAGTCGGTCCGCTTCGAAAACCCGAACCAGATCGTGGACGCGCTCGTGTCCGGGCAGGCTGACGTCGGCGCGCCCGGCACGGCGGCGGGCATTACAGCGCTGGCCGAATCGCGCTTTCCCGGCAGTTTCAAGATATTTGGGCTGGAGGGCGGCGGGAACAAGGCCGGCCGCATCAATGATGGTCTGATTGTCGCGAAGAACTCCTCCATCCGATCCTTCAAGGATCTGAAGGGCAAGAGTCTTGGACATCTGCCGGGCGTTCAGTGGCGCACCATCGCCCGCTACATGGTGAGGCAGGCGGGCCTCGACCCGGACAAGGATGTCCGTTTGCAGGACATTGCCACGGGCCTGCAGGTGCCTTCCGTGGTGTCCGGCGGTGTCGATGCGACGCTGTCGCTGGAACCGGTCGGTTCGATCGCCGTGGCGTCGGGGGAGGCGAGACGCGCGATGACCAATCCGGCTGAAACCATGGTGGCCGATCCCTTCTATTCGGGCGTCTCGGTGCTGACTACTCGCTTCATCAAGGAGAAGCCTGAGACCGCCCGCAAGATCGTTGCCGTGCTTGACGAGGCTACCCGCATGGCCAATCAGTCGTTCGACGCCTATCGCCCGGTGATTTCCAGATATACCGCCATCAAGCCGGACCAGGTCGGTATCGTGGCCCAACCCTATCTGCGCGCCTGGACTGAGATCGACGCGACCGACATCGCGTCTTACCAGGCACTCGTCGACGTGTTTCAGAAGGAAGGTGTCCTGAAGAAACATGTCGACGTCTCATCCCTCATCCTGACCAGCAAGGACTTTGCAAAATGAGCAGTTCAAACGTGATCAAGACTTTCCGTGCAGCAGTTGTGCAGACCTTGGCGGAACTCGGCGACCTGCCGGCCAACATCGCGCTCGTGAAACGATACGTTGCAGAGGCCGTGCGTCAGGGGGCACAACTCGTCGTGTTTCCCGAGTGCATGAACTCGGGATACCTGTTCGACTCGGCCGAGCACTGCCGGCAGCTGGCCGAAACGCTCGACGGCGCATACTGCGAAGCACTTGCCACATTGTGTCGCGAACATGACATCTACGTTGCTTCGGGTTTCACGGAAGAAGGCGCCGACGGCAAGGTCTATAACACCGCGCTGTTGTTCGACCCGGACGGCGAACTGATCTGCCACTACCAGAAGCAGTTCCTCGCGACTCACGACCAGAACTGGTTCGAAGTGGGCGCCAAGGGCAATCCGGTGGTGGACACGGAGCTGGGGCGCATTGGTCTCCTGATCTGCTTCGACGGCCGGATTCCTGAAATTGCCCGTTGCCTCGCCGCGCAAGGTGCCGAAGTGGTGCTCGACATGGCGAATTTCTTCGCCATGGACCAGGCCGAGATGTGGGTGCCGGCGCGAGCCTATGAGAACGGCGTGTGGTTCATCGCGGCGACCAAGGCGGGCGTCGAGCGCAGCATTTACTATCCTGGCGGCAGCATGATCGTCGCGCCTGATGGTCATGTTCAGGCCAGAATCCCGTACGACATGCACGGGGTTGTGTCAGCCGATATTGTGGTAGGTACGCAGAACGCCCGCAGCTGGCAATTTGGCGGGGAAAAGATGCAGGATCGCCGCCCGGACGCCTACCGAATCCTCGCGACGGACTTCAAGCGCACCCCGTTGAACGCGATTCTTGAGGAGTCTGTCGTGCCGGAAACACGTACCACGAAGGTCGCCGCCATTCAGGCTCATGTTGCGAGAGACCACTCGGTGGACGATGCGGTGGAGATGGTTGAACATGCGTGCCGCCTCGGGGTAAAGGTCATTGCGCTTCCGCTGTATTTCGGCGCGACGGATTGGGTGTTATCCGCGGCGAGCGCGCGTAAACAGGCGCAGATGGCGCCAGCACTGATCGAGCGGCTTACCGGAATCTGCGCGCGCTACGATGCGCTGGTGATCTTGCCCGGCGTCGGAGAATATGAGGGGAAGTTGTATCCGGAAGCTGTGCTGCTGGACGGTTCCGGCATGATAGGCCGCCAACGTCAGGTGCACTTGGGGCCGCGGGTAAGCTCATGGGCACAGTCGGCCGCCGAGGGCTTCGCGGTCTTCGACACGCGATATGGCCGTCTAGGCGTGCTGGTCGACTACGACGGCATGTTTCCTGAGTCGAGCCGGGTGCTGACGCTCATGGGCGCGGAAATCATTGTCTGGTGCTGCGCATGGGAACACCCGAACCAGCGGCGCCTCCTGGCTGTCCCCAAAGCGGAGGATAACCGCGTCTATCTGGTCTGCGCAAATCGTACGGATGCCCCTTATCCGGGCGGGTCATTCGTTGTGCCACCCAATGGATTCCCGGTCTGGGACTTTGAGCAGGTCGCGGTTCCGACGCCGCGCTGGGGGGCGGTGATGCCAGAATATGCCAATCTCGCGCTGTCACGTCAGAAACGGATGATCCCCGGGGTGGACATGGTGCGCAATCGTCTCGTGCAAACCTATTCCGTCCTGACGGACGCGTCATAGCGTGACCGGTGCGCGGCACGCCTGCCAGCGAGAGGCAAAGCGGTGCGCGTAAGGGGATGTCATGGTCATCACTGATATTGATCTGCGGTTGTTGCGGGTGTTTCGGGCGGTGGTCGAGTCGGGAGGATTCTCGAACGCGCAGATGGTGCTAAACGTCAGCCAGTCCACGATCAGCACACAGATGGCACAACTGGAGACAAGACTTGGCGTCACGTTATGTCACCGTGGACGAAGCGGCTTCAGTCTCACTGTCGAGGGCGAGGCCTGCTATCGGCACGTCCTCGATCTGTTCAAGTCGATCCACGCGTTCCAGATGCATGCGGACGAGTTGCGCGGCGAACTTAGTGGTGTTCTGCGCGTTGCTTTCCTCGATAACGTCGTCACAGATCCTGACTCGCCGCTGCGCGCTTTGTTTGAAGGCTTCGTCGGGCATTCCGGCAATCGGGTCCGTCTTGCGCTAGATGTATTGTCGCCGCAGGAGATGGAGCGCCGACTGCTGGATCACACGCTCGACGCGGCGATCGGCATTTTTTATGGCCGATTGCCGTCTCTCGAGTACCGGCCGCTCTACCGGGAGACGGACAGTCTTGTTTGCGCGCGTAATCATCCGCTCGCAGCGGGGGGCAATCCGGAGGCGCTGCGTCAGGCAATTCCCGGGGCACGCAAGGTGGTGCGCGGATTTCTCGGTCCGCTCGAATTCCCGCAGCACGACGCGCATACCGACGACACGAACGCCGTGGTGACGAACGTCGAGGCGGCCGTCCATCTCATACTGACGGGCGCCTATATAGGGTTTCTGCCACGACACTACTCACGGGCGTGGGTCGGGCGTGGTGAACTGATCGAGTTGCTACCCGAGCATTTCGTTCGACACTCCGATTTCTCTCTGGTGACCCATGTGAACGGTGCGCATCAGCGGGCGATTCAGGCGTTCATTGACTGTCTCGGCCCGGTGCAACGCGGCGGACTGCCTACGGGTCCCCGCTAGGCTCCGGATGCGAACGCAGAGCTGGTCCGGCTGGCGTCCATATCGCCTGCGTCAATGCAAACATTGAGACACCACTATTTTTCGACCATTTTGGGTTAGTTACGATCGGCTCCGTCATTTCACCATTACCTGTTACCTAACAGCACAAGCCGGAGAACCTTTGATGCGAACACTCGTCGCAGCGCTTTTGTCAGTCACGTTTCTGCTAGTCGCCGGAATCGCCGAGGCCGACGCCGGACAGGCGTTGACAAAAGTGAAGGTCGGCCACCTAGTCGCGCTCGACATGGCGCCTCTTTTCGTCGCCAAGGAAAGCGGCTGTTTTGCGCAAAGCGGACTGGATGTCGATACGGTATTTTTCGCGAACCCAGGCGATAACAACGCCGCGCTCGCTGGCGGCAAGATCGACTTCAGCATCAATCCGTTCACGCTGCCGTTCTTCGCAGCTAATAGCGGCGTGTCGATTCGCGTGATTTCAGCTGCCGGGGGCTGGGGCGTGATGGAAGTGATTGCCAGCCAGCAGTTGGGCTTCAGGTCGTTCGGCGATCTGAAAGCGTATATCAAGGCAGGCAAGCCAAAACTGAAGATCGCGACGCTGCAGGGTGACACACTGGAGTTGATTCTCACGCGCGAGTTTGCTCGCAATGGCATTGACAGTAAGGACGTCGAGTTTGTCTACTTTAATGACCTGCTCGCGATGGTCGAAGCGTTTCGTACAGGTCAGGTGGATATGCTGAGCCACATCAAGCCTTATACAACCGAGATGGTCGCAACGAAGGGCGCGACTGTGCTTGCGAACAACGCGCAGGCCTGGACACTGCATACGCCGAATACGGTTGTTAGCGTACTCGACGAAACTTTGACTCACCGTCCGCAGGTCGTGCACGCATTTTTGAAGGGACTCGTCTGCGGAGCAGATTTGATCAACCGGACCCCAGACCAGGCGGTGGCGTTGCTATCCAAAGGACACTACTTCAGGGTTTCGCCAGCGGTTCTGCTGTCCTCGTTCAAGTCTGCGCCGGCACCCATCTCGTTCGTGCCTGATGTGAATGCGATCCAAAGCGTCGTGTCGGACCTGACAAAGCTGGGCTACATCAAGGGCAATGTAACAGCGAAGGATATCTTCAGGCTTGACATGATCAAGTCGATCGAGCAGTGATCATGCATCGACAAGCCGGTAATCCACCCGCCTGGCTACCCCTCGTGACGGGATGGCTGTCGCTTGGCTGTGTGCTTATGGTGTGGGAGTGGGCAGGGCATTCCAGCGGTTCGGCGCTTGCCGCGATCCTTCCGCCACCGAGTCAGTTCTTGCGAGCGATCGCGCAGAGCGATTTCAAGGTCGGACTCGGGTCGCAGGCCGAGTCGATCTACGCGTCGGTGCTATCGACATTCGCACGCGTGTTCGCAGGGATGGCGCTGGCCTTCGTCGCCGCGGTGCTGACAGGCGCGCTGCTGAGCCTGTCGCGCGTTGCAACCTGGAGCCTCGGCCCGATATTGCGGCTGTTGGCGCCAATTGCTCCGATTGCGTGGATCCCCACCGCGATCGTCGTGTTCGGCATCGGAAATACGACGGCAGTGTTCATTGTCTTCATGGGCGTGTATTTCATTCTGACCATCGCGACGCTCGCAGAGATTGAACGGGTACCGCAGGAATTTCTCACGGTCGCCGGCAATCTCGGCGCGAACGCGCCGCAGCGCTGGCTGTGGGTGGTCCTGCCGGCGATCCTGCCGGGCGTCTTTACGCTATTGCGCACGAATTTCATCGCCGCCTGGATGGCAGTGCTGGTGGCGGAAATGGTCGGGCTGCGCGACGGTCTCGGCGCAATCATCATGATGGGGCGCAACCTCTTTAATAACGATCTCATCATGTTCGGCATGGTGGTGATTGGCCTGTCCGGTTTTCTGGTGGACAAGCTGCTTGGCTTCGTCGCCCGCTACATCCTTTGGTGGAAGGTCTGAATGTTGACGCACACGCAACCTTGGGACGCGTTCCGCGTCGAGCATCTAAGCGTGGACTATGGTGGGCGTCCGTCCCCGATAAAAGATCTGAGTCTCGATCTGCGCGCGGGCGAAGTGACCTGCGTGCTCGGCAAATCAGGCTGCGGGAAAACGACCCTGCTCAAGGCACTGGGCGGGTTCGTCCAGGCGGAGCCGAGTGGCGGAGTGCTGTTCCGCGGGCACTATCTGCGCGGCCCGACGCCGGAGATCGTGATGATCTTCCAGGAAAACAACCTGTTCCCATGGCTGACCGTGAGCCAGAACATAGGCTTCGCACTCAAGTTCCGCCCGCCGCCGGGCGCGGGCAAGAAAGCCGCGATCAGGCAGATGCTCGATACCGTGGGTCTCGCCGATGCGGCGCACGCCTATCCGCACCAGCTTTCCGGCGGCATGCGCCAGCGCGCGGCGATTGCGCGTGCGCTCATCACCGAGCCGCAGGTGCTGCTGCTCGACGAGCCGTTCAGCGCGCTCGACGTCGGCTTGCGAAGGCGCATGCACGTCCTCATGCACGACCTGTGGCAGCGTACCGGCAAGACAATGGTGATGGTGACGCACAACATCGAGGAGGCGATCCTGGTCGGTCATCGCGTCATCGTGCTGGGAGCTCGTCCGGCCCGCGTGCTGTTCGATGCCGATACTCGCGCGCCCGACATGAGAGACCGCTATGCACCCGCGTTTCTCGACCTTCAGAAGCAGCTCGAAAGCTATATCGACTGAGAGGACGGTAATGAACGGGATTCACGACATGGGGGGCTTGCACGGATTCGGCGCAGTCGAAGTCGAGCGTGATGAGCCTGTCTTTCACGCGCGGTGGGAAGGTCGGGTTTTTTGCATGACCCAGATTCTCGACACCACAGGTATCTGGAGCCTCGATGAACATCGTCACGAGATCGAGCGGCTGGATGCGGCAGACTACCTCGCGGTTGGTTATTACGGCCGATGGCTGCTTGCCATGGAGCGACTGCTGGAGCGCAAGAACATACTTCGCGGGGAAGAGGTGAGGCGGCGCATCGAGGAATATCTCGATGACGCCTGCGGCACTGTTCCCCTTGAGCCCCACACGCGAAACTGGCCGTTGCCTAACGCCATGAAAATTCGCTGGGGTGCATGGCGCAAGGAGGTCGAGGTGATGCCACGCTATAACGTCGGCCAGCGTGTTCGCGTTCGCAACCTTCATCCCGAGGGCCATACACGTGTCACAGCGTATACCCGCGGCAAAACCGGGACGATCGCGATTGTCAACGCCCAAGGCTGGGTCTTTCCGGATACGCGCGCGCATTATCGCGGCGAAAAACCTCAGCCTGTCTACAACGTGCGGTTCGACGCGTACGAATTGTGGGGGCCCCAAGCCGAATCCAACGTTTTTACGCAGATCGATCTGAGCGAGGACCATCTTGAACCCGTTGACGGAGAGCCGGTATGACACATCGACCGAGTGAGGAAAAACCGTGGCAGGCGGTTCGCACGGAGGCGATCGAAAGCTTGCTGAACGAAATCGGCGTGCTCGAATCCGCGCGCGTCGATCAGATTGTCCGGTACTACGAAGAGACAGTGGGTCCGAAGAACGGCGCTCGTGTGGTAGCGAAAGCCTGGACGGATCCGACCTTCAAGGCGCGCTTGCTTGCAGACGGCCTTGCTGCATGCGCCGAACTCGGTATCGGTGGCCCGGAAACTGAAATGCTGCACGTTGTCGAAAACACCCCGGCGGTTCATAACGTCGTGATATGCACGCTGTGTTCATGCTACCCATGGCCGATCCTCGGATTGCCGCCGGCCTGGTACAAGTCGAGTGCGTACCGTTCGCGGCTCGTACGCGAGCCCCGTCGCGTGCTGGAGGAGATGGGCCTCGCACTTGGCGTTGACGTCGAGATTCGCGTCTGGGATTCGGTTTCGGAGATTCGCTATCTGGTCTTACCCGAGCGGCCGTGCGGAACGGACTTGCTCGACGTGGAGGCACTCGCGGCGCTCGTCACACGCGACGCCATGATCGGCGTCGCACATGTCGTCGCGTAGGCCAGCGATCGTGCAGATTGGTTAAAGGAAAACCAGATGAAACCGGAAGATGTACTGGTGTGTAAATCGCTCGTCGAATTTCGTGATCTCGAGGCGCTCAGCTTTCCGACACCGTGGTCGGCGCGTGCATTCGGCCTTGTTCTGGCCGCAGCAGAGCGCAAGGTATTCTCGCTGACGGACTTCCAGCAGAAGCTGATCGAGGAAATTGCCGCGTTCGAGCGACAGGTCGGTCCCATCGACAGCGATGAAGTGTATTACTCGCGCTGGGTCGCTGCGCTCAGCGGACTGCTTGAACTGAAAGGCGTGTTCGGGGATCACAGTTTGATGGCCGCCGAGGAAGCGGTTCGTGCTGCGCTTGCGGCAAATGCGCACGATCATGACCACGAGCATGGCATCGACCATGCTGACATGAAGCTTTCGCCTTCACCGATCAATCGGGAGTGTGGGCAATGAGAGTGTGTGGCACGCCTTACGATTTCCCGGTTACGGGCGATTTCAATCCGGCGGCAACGGCGCTCGTCGTGATCGACATGCAGCGCGACTTCTGTGATCCACTTGGTTATATGGCGATGCGCGGAGGCGATATCGCGGCCGCCCGGAAGATCGTTCCGCGCATCCAGGAGGTCCGTGACCGCGCGGCTGTGGCAGGTCTCAAGATTATCCATACCCGTGAAGGTCACCGCGCGGATCTCTCCGATCTGCCAGAGAGCAAGCGGCTGAAGACCGCGCGTGCCGGTGCGGAAATCGGCAGTCATGGACCGCTCGGACGGCTGTTGATACGTGGCGAAGCAGGCTGGCAATTCATTCCAGAACTGGAACCCCGGCCTGGCGAGATCGTGATCGACAAGCCCGGCACGGGGGCTTTCCATGGAACGGACCTGTATCACCTGCTGGTTACGTCGAGAATTTCGAATCTCGTCCTGGTGGGCGTCACAACTGGCGTGTGTGTAACCTCCACGGCACGCGAGGCGAGCGACCGCGGGTTCAACGTGCTGGTGATCACCGATTGCTGCGCGGAACCTGACCCGCAAGAACATGAGATCGCCTTGCGCCTGTTGCAGATCGAAGGAGGTTATCTGGCTACAACCGCTTCAATGCAGGACATCCTGGTCTGTCTAAGCGAAGTGACCACGCCATCCGATCCGTGATGGACGTGCATTTCCGTGGGATCCATCTTATAGGCGCCAACGGCAAGTTGTGTTTCTGTACGCATTTTCTCGATATCTGGCGCAGTTTCGACGTCACTGCGCTGTTCATCACCCATGGCCAGGACGAAGCGATCTTTCTTGCCGACCGCATCCTGGTCCTGAAGGCCAATCCCGGTGAGGTGCAGGAGTTGATCGAGGTGCCCGTGCCGCAGCCCCGCGACTATTCGCAGGTTACGTCGCCGGCGTTTCTCGCAACCAAGGCGCGGCTAGAGGCATTGATCCACCCGCCCACGGCCGCGCACGACGACGAGGATGTTTCAGGACGTGCATGTCAGCCGTCCGATTTGGCAGCACTCAACCCTTGAACGGCACTTGCCGTGCGCAGGAAGGTTTAGCTTGCGCTGTGCTGCGTCGTCGTTGCGACGAGTGCCGGCGTTGCGGTCACTTTAGCCTGTTCATCGCGCGATCATCCGCCGCCGAGCGCATGCAGCAACTGCACTTTCGCGCTTAGCTGGCGTGTCTGGATGTCGAGCAGGCTGCGCTGTGGGTCGAGCTACACGTGTTCCAGCACAGTGTTCTGCACGGACGTGCGCTCTTCGTCTGTCAGTACGAATTGCTCGGAGAAGTTCACGAGAATACAGACGGCATTGGACCCGGCGTCGATCAGGAAGTCTATCGCACGCTTTTGACCATCAAGGTCGAGGCACCCCCTGTCGTCGAACACGATGGGCGCAACCGGGAATACGCCGCGGTAGGTTGCGCTTGCCATGTAGCCCTCCATCTGTGTAATTTCCGACAATTGACGATTGGCCCGACTATACGTCCCAAAACTTGAAGTCGCATATTGAAAGCTTTTTTTGTTATCAGACAACTTTTCCGACTCGGGCTGCAGGCACGGTCAAACGATGAAGACAACTGTCGAAGTGTTGATGTCGAGGCTGCGCACGAAGCAACTTCAGTTGCTCATCGCTCTTGACGACCTTAAGTCGCTCGACGTGTTCCGCGACAAGCCCAACGTGGGTCCGGATTTGCGGGGGCTCGAGAGCGTCGTGCTGACTCCACATATGGCGAGCGGCACGGCTCCACCCGGCAGACGACGGCGAACCTGACGTTCCACAACCTCTATGCTCACTTCAGCGGGCGCGTGCATCAGACTCCGGTGCCCTGACACGACACAGCCGTGCACGATGGGAGGTCGAGCCGTGCCGCCCGGCGGCGCGACCTCCCATCATGAGCGATGGCACTGTGGCATTCAATGAAGTTTGACGCGCGGCGCGGTTCGCTTCAGTAGCAGCCGGCCGAACTCGCTCAGCATCGTCGGCAACGCGCCGATCAATTCGCCGCTCGAGCGTGAGGCGCAAGGACGCCACTCGCGATGCCGGATCACTTTATCGGAGCGACTGCGCGACTGAACCGATTTATTTTCGCAACGTTATTCCCGCGTGGATTTGACTTTGCAACGGCGGCTACCCGGCTTGACTAGCGTTTGATGCGTTTTCCGAAAACCAATCCATAAAAGCTTGTTTGCGCTTCTTTTTGCGGGCCACTAGATTCGTTCGTATAGCCATGAATCGACGGAGGCCGTATGGCCACGCTTTGCACAACCTTGTTCCGGGTTGGACTTCGGCATCCGCTGCGCGCGCTACAGAAGCAATGGTCAAAGCATGCGAGCGTTAGCTCTGATCAAGCCACCCCCGACAGGCCTGGGCCCGGCCACGGTGCGCAATCGCCCGAGCGGCTCGAACGCATCGCGGCCTACGCGCGCTGCGGCTATTTTCATATGGAATTCACCGCAGGCATGTTTGTCGTGCCGCTCGAGATCCCGCCGGAATGAAGTTCGCGGCGGTCGGTGACGTGGAGCAGGGCAGTTTCGAGCCGCAGCGACCAAACCGGTGCTTATTTAGAAATCACAATTAATTGGTTCGGCTTCGGTCGTGTCTCTTTCATAGTGTCTCCTGATGGCTATTGGCGGTTGCTTTCGCCGGTGCCTTGAACCAGCGGGTGAGAATTCGCATGATATCGAAGGAGACGTCATGACGCTTGAACTCGCAGAACGACCCACCCGCGCGCTGCTCGAAGCCGCCCGCTCCCGCGCGGCCGATGCCGGTTTGCCTTACGCGGGCGGCGTGCCGCCGCAGGATGCGTGGGCGCTCGTCCAGGCCGGCGATGCCGTGCTGGTGGATGTGCGCACCGCCGAAGAACGCAAATTTGTCGGACTCGTGCCGGACAGTCTGCATGTCGCGTGGGCGACCGGCACCAGTCTGACGCGCAATCCATCGCAGCTTTTCCGCAGCCGTCGGATGATCGGCGCCGATGACGTCGGCGGCCTGATCGAAGAAGCGCCGCATCGCGCTCGACAATCGGGTTAGGTGATGCCCATGGTGCTGTCCTGCTCGGGCTTCGCGACGAGCGGCGTTTTCGGATCACAGGGTGCCGGCGGGGAGGAAGTCGCCGCTGCACGAGATGCTGGTCGAGCGCCGTTCGCCCCAGCGACAATGCGAGCTTGCCCGTCCGGCTACCCCCGTGCCGATTAGATGCAGTCAGCGAGCCCCGCGTTCGTCGACGCAGATGTCGGCGAGCGTTGCGCCGACGAGTTTCGTCCCACCCCGTCCCGTCGAGTAGGAGAAGCAATGCATGAAGCGCACCCACTGCGCAGCTGACCGCACCGAGCGATTTCAAGCCCCTCGGCGATGGCACGAACGAGCAGCGACTGGCCCTCGGTTAAGCCGCGTGACCTCCGTGCGGCCGTGCGCCGTGTACTTTTCGTGCCTGAAATTCGTCGCCGTGGGGCAACAAGCCGCCGTTCCAGCCTTCGCAGTGCTGTCGCCGTTTCTCGCGCACTATTTGCCGGCGCCGTGTGATGCAACACAGCTAATCGCGAGCGTGCCGGTATTCGCCTCGGGACTGACTGCGGCGGTATGGAATTCCTGCGCGCCGCACTTCCATTCCGCCCGATAGTCCTTTCTGCATTCAGGCGACGGATTGTCTGTGAGCCGTTCTTTTATGACATATCGGCATGACATCCGTCCTGCGCATTCCGCCGCAAGGCGTCGCGTATCGTTACCGTGGCGCACTCCGCAGCTACTGCCGTAAGTGCCTGAGACAATCGCAATAGTCTGCGCGACTGCGGTAGATACGGGCGAAAGAAGCACAACTGTCAGCGTCACAGCGGCGATATTGCAAAATCGGAGGGTCGTCTGGCGCTTCGGGCCGGCCCGGCAAGTTGCGCAGCCGCGCGCAAAAATGAAAAGGCTTTCGTGATGGCGCATGGGCAGGACCTCCAGCGCGAAAAAGCCTGAAAGCGACCCGCTTCAGGCATTGGCATTCACGATTGTAGGACCGCAAGGCGGGAATGCAAGAACGCTGCTCTGGCGGCTGCTGAACCCCGGGGGCGTTGCGCGGAACAGGATGTCCAGTCGTGACATCTATTTACATACGCAACGTCGCGTTTGGGCTGGCTCCGGTCGTTCCGGGCTGGTTCGAGACATCCACGGAGACACCACCATGAGATTAATCAACCCAGGCTGGTGCGGCATCCTGGCCCTGGTCAGTATCGCTGGCTGGGCGCAAAACGCTGGGCCAACCGATCCGCAGATCGCGGCGATCGTGGTGACGGCCAATCAGGTCGACATCGACGCAGGCAAGCTCGCCGAGTCGCGGTCGAAGTCGAAGTCGAAGTCGAAGTCGACGGACGTTAAAGCATTTGCCCAGCAAATGATCACCGATCACAGCGCGGTCAACAAATCGGCCGCCGATCTCTTGCATAAGCTGAACGTGACACCTGAGGAGAACGCAACGAGTCAGAGCCTGAAGAGTGGCGGGGATGCGAATCTCGCGGCCCTCAGGAAACTGGATGCTCACGCGTTCGATCGCGCCTACATCGACCACGAGGTGGCGTATCACGAAAGCGTTCTTGATGCGCTCGACAAAAGTCTGATTCCGAATGCAAAAAACGAAGAGCTGAAAGCGCTCCTCGTAAAGGTTAGGCCGGCCTTTGTCGCGCACCTCGAGCACGCCAGGCATTTGCAGGCGTCGCTGGGAAAAAGCGGTGGCTAAGCGCGGGCGCGCTGCCGAAGGCGAACTGATGATGGCCGACGTCCGGTCGGCCGGCATCGCGCTGGCGTGCAAAGTCGTCACCTGTGCGATGCTGGTATCCGCTGGCGATGCGCTTGCAGCGCCGGAAACCTACGTCGTCGCTGTGGAAGACATGCGCTTCAGTCCAGCAACACTGAAAGTGAAACGCGGGGATCGCATCGTGTGGATCAACAAAGACCTGTTTCCTCATACGGTGACCGCTGATGCCCATGCCTTCGACTCGGGGAGCATTGCCGCGAACGCATCGTGGTCTTACATCACGGGTAGGACCGGCACTTATCCATACGAATGCCGCTTCCACCCGACGATGCACGGCTCCGTTACTGTGCGATGAGAGGCAGCACGCAATGACGAACTCCACTTACTTATCGTCCACGCCCAACGACGATGACCTATCCATCGCTGCCCGCATTGCCGCAGGCGACCAGTCGGCGTTCGAACTCGTCATGCGGCAACACAACCGGCGCCTGTATCGTCTGGCACGCGTGACGCTGGGCGATGACGCCGAGGCTGAGGACGCGTTGCAGGAGGCGTATCTGTCGGCTTACCGGTCCATCAGCCGGTTTCGTGGGCATGCCACCTTGTCCACCTGGCTCTCGCGGCTGGTGCTGAACGAATGTCTCGGCCGGTTACGTCGTGTTAACCGCAGGCAGAACATCATCCCTATGGTGAATTCGGACACCGCTGACATTGAAAGGGACGCCATGCCGCTACCTGATTCTGCTTCTCCGGACAGGGCGCTGGCACGTGCCGAGATGCGCGCGCTGATCGAGCGAAAGCTCGATACGTTACCGGGATCTCTGCGCATGGTATTCGTGCTCCGGTCGGTGGAAGAAATGAGCGTCGACGAAACCGCGCAATGCCTCGGTATTCCCGAGGCTACGGTCCGCAGCCGGCATTTTCGGGCGAAGAGCCTATTGCGCGAATCGCTGGCGCAAGACATTGATCTTGCCGAGCGCGAGCTCTTCGAATTCGCCGGTGCGCGCTGTGATCGGATTGTTCAAAACGTTATAGCGCGAATCGCTCGAAACGAAGATTCCAGGCGCTGACGGCGTCCGATGCCGTGTTCGTTGTTAAGCGGGTATCGACCCGACGGACTACGGCACTGAAATTGTGAAGGAGATTTCGATCATGGAACCTGGCCTGATTCTGAAGACGCAACCGTACTGATGGCACCTGGCGCACTCGGTGGCCTGCGAATGGCCAGTAGCGCTTGGCAAACGGCCCCATTAAACTGGATCTGTGAGTGAGAAGCAAACTGTTGGCGGTCGAGGCCTCGATGATCCCGAAGATGAATCCCGTCCTGACAGCTTCGCGCCAGTAGCGACGATTGAGCGTGGCGCCTTTGCCGATTGCGCTGGGAAGGCATGCCGTTTGCTGCACATTGGCTCCGCCCTCGCGCTACCTCGCGCATTGCGACGAGTGGAACTCACTCATTGAAACGTCGATTCATGAATGCCGTTCGGACTTGGGCCGCAGCTCAATGGCTGCTTCTTGCCGCGTGCGCTATCTCTGCCGGGCTGGGGACTTTCGCGTACTCGGCGTTGAGTGCGGACGACGACTCTGAAACGGGCGGCCTGCCGTTGAAACACCTCGCCGACGTTTCGCTGGGCGGACGGTCGACCCGACTCGACTACGCAGGCCTCGACCCGGACCGCCACCTCCTGTTCATCGCCGATCTGGGGGACGGCGAGGTGATCGTGGTCGACACGCGCGCTGCGCGCGTGATCGCACGGATTCCAGACGTGGCCTCGGTCCACGGTGTACTCGCGATTCCCGAGTTGTCGCGCGTGTATGCGTCGGCCACCGGCTCGAATGAGATCGTCGCAATCGACGAAACCACACTGAAGATCACCTCACGCATGCCGGGCGGCCGCTACCCGGACGGCATGGCCTACGCGCCCGATAGGCACAAGCTCTATGTTTCCGACCAAACCGGCGAGACCGAAACAGTAATCGACGTTCGCTCGGACACCCGGATCGCGACGATCCCGCTCAGCGGCAAGGTAGGCAACACTCAATACGACCCGGTTTCCCGACATATCTTTGTGAACGTGCAGTCCCGACGGCAGTTAGTCGAAATAGACCCGGGCAGCGACCGGGTCATCGCCCGAATCGACCTGCCAGGTGCGCTGGGCAATCACGGGCTGCTGGTCGAGCGGCAGCAACGCCTCGCTTTTATCGCCTGCGAAGGTAATGATAAGCTGCTGGTGCTCGACATGCGCACGATGCACGTCGTTTCGTCCTTCGAGCTCGGCAAGGATCCAGACGTGCTTGCATACGACCCGGGCGCGCATCTGCTCTACGTGGCCGGCGAAGCGGGGATCGTGTCTATGTTCAACGTCGCAGCTGGACAGATCACCAAGATCGGCGATGGTCGCATCGGCCCGAATGCGCATGTCGTCGCGGTGGACGGCGCGACACACCGTTCCTATTACCCGTTGAAAAGCCTGCGCGGGCAGGCGACGCTGCGCGTTATGGAACCTCGAGGCCAAGCTACGACGGCACCTTAGCGTATGTAAATTTCCGAATCTTGAGGTGACTCGAGGATGCGACACGATGGGCACGCAGCAGAAAATCCCCGTGTTACCCTCCTTGTCGACTGCGCGGTACAAATACTTCCACTGGCCTCGGACCTTGATATACGTTTCGTCCATTCGCCAGCTCCGACCGACGGCTTTCTTGTGGCGACGAAAGGTCTTCTCCAGTACCGGCAACACCTTGATGGCCCAGCGGTGCACAGTTGGATGGTCGACTGAGATTGCGCGCTCCGCCATCATCTCTTCCAGGTGTCGAAGGCTCAGCGGATACGCCACATACCAGCGGACACACGTCAGAATCACGTCGAGCGGATAGTGCAAACGCTTGAGCACTCGTGCCAAGGCTGGATTCAGAGTCGTCATCAAGCGCCCCCATCGTTCGTATTATCAGGCGCATGATACCCGACGCTTACTGCGACAGAGCCCCTCCGGCAGGTACGGGATTCGTCGACCGGTATGCAAATTCGCTCGATAACATGTTCGACTTCGAGCGCGAGCCGAATCCCGGCAAGCCAACGCACAATGGTTGACACGGTCGTGCTCGTTGAACCCGGTATTGCATTTCCGACTTGAAACCGTCCAGCATAAACGGAGGTCGCGGAATATTCCGGTGCAGCCCCGAACCATCTGCAGATGTAGTGATTGGACTGGTCATACCGTGAACTGAATGACGGTGATCACTTGCTTCGAGACCTTTGTTTCATCGTCGGCCATCGCGCCATGGTCACGCTCGCCCGCACCGTGCCGATACCGTGTCACAACGACACACATGGTCGCATCGTACGCCTAGCCGCCGCGATTCCTTCCCATGGGCTTGTGCAACCGCGCTGCGCCGACCCTGCTCGAAACGCGCAACCATCTGCCGTTAGTTGTGCGACGTTTCGAAAAGGAAATCTGCGAACGTGCGCACTTTGGCTGGCAGATGCCGGTTGCTCGGATATACAGCGTAAACCGGTTGCGGCGGAGGACGAAAGTCCGCCAAAAACTCCACCAGACGACCGCTGCGCAGATCGTCTTCGACCGTGAAATCGAATAGCTGCGCGATACCCCCATCATTGAGTGAACCAGTCAGCACCGCGAGCGGATGATCGAACGCGATCGTGGGGCGAATGAAGACTTCATACGCTGTGCCCGCGTTCTCGGCAAAGGACCAAGGTGTCAGTCGACCGCTGTCGGGCATGAGGCCGAGGCAGGAGTGTTCATGCAAGGTTTCCGGCCGAGTCGGCCTCGGATGCCGATGCAGGTATCCTGGCGATGCGACGACTCGAAGTTGTGCTTTGTGCAAGGCGCGAGCGACCAACCGCGAATCCGCGACGTGGCCTAAACGGATGGCCATGTCGAAGTCCTCCTTCACGAAGTCAACCCGGGAGTTGCTCAGCGACACGACGACCTTCACCTGCCCCATATAACGCTCGACATATCTCGGAATCAGCGGAATCACCCGCTTGATGCCATAGCTGTATGGCAGGCTTATCCGTAATTCCCCGCGCGGCATACCGTGCCGTGTCAACGCGTTTTCCGCTTCCTGAATATCCTCCAAGGCCTGCCGGCATGCGCGGTAGTAGGCAAGACCATCGTCCGTAAGCCGGATCGCTCGCGTTGTGCGCTCAAAGAGCTTGAGCCCGAGCCAATTTTCCAGTCGCCCAACAGCCTTGCTGATGGCCGAGGGAGTGACGCCTGAGGCCGCTGCCGCCGCAGTGAAGCTTTGCGCCTTCGCTGCAGCACAGAAAAATTCAACAGAACTCATCCGATCTCGGCCGGAATCTTTCATACGGCTCACTCCTGGCTCAGACTTGGAGGTCCTCATCAATCTCGAATCGGCTTACAGAGACAGGTTGATATCGCTTGGAAGCATACACTCTTCGAACGGTCTGTGCCCCACGGGCACAAATGAAATGCCAGTCAACATCTTCCTATGGGCGGCCTCGGCTCCTACAGTTAGGGCGACCGGAATGCATCACGTCAGCAACGATGAAGCGGGCGCACGCGTCGCGTCGTGCTCACGCTCGGCTGGCGTATGCGCCGGTTATCGTCCTCACTGGTTTTTTTCGTCGCGCCGGCGGTGCTCATGTTCAATGCGTTCTGGCACTCCAGTGCCGCCAGCTATAGCAATCAGTTCAATCACGTCTTCAAGGCCATTGCGAGGCTCGGCGCGCTGCCGATAGCCGACTTCGCATGTAGCGCATACATGCCACGTAAGAGAGGACGGCCATGATGCGCAAGCGGTGGTCGCCTTCGCAGTGCGCCCCGCGCGGGGCCGCCTCGTTTATTCCAACAATGCTTTCAGGAGATGTTTCAATGAACATGCCGCAAGGAGTCGTAGACATTCCAGCCGTAATCGATGCCAGCCCGCTGAGCCGCTTTCAAATCGCGATATTGATACTCGTTGGCCTGACCGTCGTTATTGACGGGTTTGACGTCCAAGCGATGGGTTTTGTCGCGCCCGCCATCATACAAGCGTGGGGCGTTAACAAGGCCGCATTCGGACCCATATTCGGTGCAGGCCTGCTCGGCATGCTGCTGGGCTCGCTCTCGCTGAGTGTCGTTGCCGACAAGCTTGGCCGGCGCCCGGTATTGATCGGTGCCACGCTCGCATTCGCGCTTTGTACGCTAGCGACTTCGCAGGTGCGAACGATGAGTGAACTGCTCGCGATCCGGTTCGTGACAGGCCTTGGCCTGGGAGCCATTATGCCAAATGCGATGGCATTGGCCGCGGAGTTCAGCCAAAAGCGAAAACGCGTCACGCTGATGATGTGGGTGTCGTGCGGTTTTACGATCGGTGCGGTGCTCGGAGGACTCATATCGGCGGCGTTGATTCCTGCTCTGGGATGGCAGTCAGTTTTCATCCTCGGAGGTATCGTGCCGCTCATCCTCACGGTTCTCATGGCACTGTATATGCCCGAATCGATGGTGTTTTCGGTCATGCGCGGCGTCAGATTCGAGCGCGTGGCGCAGGCCCTTCACTGCATCGATCCGACATTGGTTGTGACGTCCGATACGCAGTTCGTGGTAGCGCACATGTCTCGGGACAAGGCACCCGTCGCGGGGCTGTTCCGCGACGGCCGCGCGAAGACGACGCTGCTATTATGGGTCATCAATTTTATGAACCTACTGAACCTGTACTTCCTGTCCAACTGGTTGCCGACGATCGCCAGGAGCGCTGGGCTGTCCACTGCGACGTCGGTACTGGTCGGCACTGTCCTGCAGCTTGGCGGCGTCGTCGGGACGGTGGTGATGGGCCCGCTCATTGATCGCGTTGGGTTCTTCAAGGTCCTCGTGCCTGCTTTCCTCGTCGCCGCCGTCACGATCGCCGCGATCGGCCAGTCGGGACTGTCGCTGGCTATGCTGTTGGGCGTCGTCAGCGTCACGGGATTCACCATTATTGGTGGCCAACCCGCCCTGAATGCGCTGGCGGCCACCTACTATCCCACATCGCTGCGATCCACTGGCGTTGGCTGGAGCCTTGGCATCGGCCGGATAGGTTCGATTGTTGGGCCGGTGATCGGCGGCGAGTTGATTCGTTTGGGATTGTCGAACGGGAGTCTTTTCCTCGCCGTCGCTGTGCCTGCCGTCCTGTCCGCATCGATGCTGGTGCTTGTGGCCAAGGCCCGGCGTCATGCAGACGCCAGCCGGGGCCTAGCGACGCACCGTACGGATGACGGGATGGGCGGCAACATTGCCGGAGAATAGCGTGCGTTACGCCCCCGAACACATGTCCTGTTCTTGCAAGAGACCAGGAAATGGAGCGTCCGAAGCTGCTCTCCAGCATACACTGGACGAGGTCGGCACCACGGCCCAAAGTGTTGTAGTGGAACTTCCTCAAAGTGATCTCCACTCACGTTTTGAATCGGACTACGCTTTCATTGCGCAAGCGGTCCTGTGCATCTTCGACGAGCACCATGAGATTTTTCAAACGCACCCGAGAGAGCTTGGGCCCGTTGAACGTCTCGTGAACTACATTGACAGCTGCCTGAGTGCGCCTCATCGCGACCCGAGAGAGAACGGGTGCTCGCAATCGGCGTATCCGAGCGATATCGCGCGATTGTCCGCTACGGCACGCAAGCGCTCCAAGGCAGTCCTACGCGCGATTAATTCGATCGCCGATATTACACAAACGTTGGGACGGTCAGAGCCGGATTTGCATGCCGTGTCCCTGCTCTCCGAATTGGTCGGAGCAGCGGTGATTTCCTGCTCATTGTCGGATGCCAATCTCGCGGAGCGCATCCTCGAGGTCGCCCGCGGAGCCATCAAAAGCCGCATTGTCGCTTCGTAAAAGGGTTGTAATGAGATGGACCCGACGCCTCCCTTCGGGAGACACTGAGGGACGTCAAGCTGACGTGTGGAGGTTCATCGTGGAAATCGATATTGTCGGCATCGATCTCGCCAAACAGGTCTTCCAGCTCCATGGGGCTGATCGTCACGGACGCGTGGAACATCGAGCGAAGGTCTCGCGCGGCTCGCTGTTCGAATCCGTGCATACGCTCAAGCCGGGGCTGGTCGTCATGGAAGCCAGCAGCTCGGCTCACCACTGGCCCGGCGTTTCCAGTCACTGGGAACAGAAGTCCGGCTAGTCAGCCCCCGATACGTCGCGCCGTTCGTCAAGACGAACAACAAGAGCGATCGCAACGATGCGGAGGCGATCGTCGAGGCCGCGAGCCGGCCCACCATGCGCTTCGTGCCGGCCAATCGGTCGAGCAGCAGGACATTCAGGCGGCGCATCGCATGCGTGCCATCCTGCTGCGCCACCGGACCGCGCTGATCAACCAGATGCGCGGCTTTCTTGGCGAACGCGGTTTCGCGGTCTGCCGGTCACCGGAAGAGTTCAAGCGTGCGGTGCCGGAACTGTTGCGCGCAAGCGCCGACGAGCTCACCTTGTTTTGCCGGATGCTGCTGACCGAACTCCTTGTGCACCTGCGTGCGATCGAAGAACGCATCCACTTCATCGAGATCTCCATCCACTCGTTTATGAAGCGATCGACGCTCTGGCAACGAGCTGGCGAATCCGACGCCACGTTGAAGTGCCGCACCGGCGGCTGCGTCGGGCGTTCCAAACTGCGGGCTGCAATTGCTTTCGTGGAAAATTGCGGTGGCGGGATCGGGGTCGTCGACACGCTCCGTGGTGGCTTCCCGGATGCACTTTCGAAGCAGGTCCAGTTCCCGAACCAGTTCGTCGAGCCGGTACCCCCGTGTCCACCGGTAGTGTCCGTGCCGACGCGCGTCGCGCTCGATATCGCCTGCGCCGGTTCTGCCTCTTGCAGATTTCAGTTCGCGGCAGACCTCGCTGTAGATCCGGGGCACATGATCGACAAGTTGCTCAGAAGTCAGGCTGCCCGCCTGCCTGATCACGGGGTCGGCACGAACCGCAGCCAGCCATCGCTGCGTCACACCTTCCTGTGTCTGTTCCAGATAGGTGGACAGTTCGCGCAAGCGTTCGGTCTGGTGTGCGTTCATGTTATTTCACCTGGGAGCAACCGCAGCCGGCATTTATGGTTTCCGATGATAGGTCGAGGCTCGACTCAGGGTCCTCGCCGGCGGGACCGACGAACCGCCGCACCGGAGTTCGACTGACGTTGAGCCGCCTGGCGATTTCCCGTTTGCTGAGTCCCTCGCAAACAGGGCCAGCATCTAAGGCGCGCGTGACATCACGGTCGGCGGCCGTCCATGAGACTTGTCCTGCAGTCGGTATCGTCGCAGCACAACTGGGCGTTACACCCGCGGTGTGGGACGTGTACGCGACGCGTGCCGAGACGCGCCGCGAACATCTGCAGGAACTGCTGGCCAGGCTGCGCATGGCGCAATTCGGCCGACAGCACTATCGCGTGCTGATCGAATCGCTGTTGCCGCCGGTAATTGCGCTCTAAAAACTGTGCGCCGCCGTGGTCACCCGCGCGCAGCGCGAAGTGTTGCGGCTGCTGACCGCTCACTCGATCAGATTTTGTCGTTGCTGCCGAGTAGTCCGTTAGCAAGCTGGCCTGGCTGCGACAATCACCGGGTGAACCCAGCGCAAAGACCGTGCTGGCCCATGTCGAGCGACTGCAGGCGATCCGCGCACTCCGCCTGCCGCCAGACAAAACCGGTTGCTCCGTCTGGCGGGCGAAGGCGGACAGACCGCCGTCTATCAGATCGAGGAATGTGAAACCGACCGGCGTCACGCCACGCTGGTCGCGATCCTGCGCGACACGGCCGCGACGCCGACCGATGAAATCCCGAATCCACGCGATCGCCTGATCGGCTCGTTCTTCACCAAGGCGAAACACAAATACGAGAAGCGCTTCGCAGCCGAGGAAAGGCAGTCAATGACAAGGTACCGAGCTGCTCCACTTCGCGCACGCTGGCCGTGAAAGTCCCACGGCACGATGGTCTGAATCGGAACGGACCGTCGCCGTCTTCCTTCACGGCCATCCGGGTCGCCCATACGTTGTGAAGCCAACCTCTGTTCGCTCACATTGATTGGCACTCCTGGTCTCAAACGGTCTACGCCACGAGCGCGGTTCAGGAGGTAATCGCTTTTTCATGCCGCCGCTGCACGAGCTGCTCCGCTCTCACCGGCCTCTGATAAAGATACCCTTGTGCGAATGGCACTCCCGCTGCGAGCAGCGCGGCGTGCTGGGATTCCGTCTCGACGCCCTCCGCGATGACCTGTAACCCGTAGTGCTTCGCAACAGAAACCATGGCAGCAATGAGATCGGCGCCGCCGGTGTCGACCTGGTTTACGAACTGCCGGTCGATCTTCACATAATCGAAATCGAAGCGACCGAGCAAATCCAGGTTGCTGTGCTGGGTGCCAAAATCGTCGATCGCAAAGCTGACCCCTCTGGCCTTCAGTGCGTTAAAGATCGCTGCCGTGCGCGTGCTTCCCGCAAGCAGAAACCGTTCGGTCAGCTCGAGAACGAGACTGACGCCCGCTGGCAGCCCGGCGATCAAATCTTCGACCTGTGCGACGAAGCCTCTACGTTCCAGGTCGCCCGGCGCGACATTGACCGCAATTCGTAGCGGGACTGCTGGCCGTCGCTGGCTCATCTCGGCAACTGCCGTCCTCATCACGAACTGCGTCACCGGCCCCAGCATTTCGCTGGATTCCACTTCCTCCATGAATGAGGCCGGACTTATTGCGCCCCATTTCGGGTGTTGCCACCTGAGCAACGCCTCGACGCCAACCAGTTCGCGGTTGGCAGTGTCGATAATCGGCTGGTAGACGACATGGAACTCGTTGCGACCAAGTGCCTGACGCACTGCGTTGAGCAACAGTCGCCGCGGTGCAAACGTGAGCAGGTAGGCCGCTGCGATCAGGCAGTCAAGCAACAGTCCGGCCGCCAGGCCCGCGATTCTGTACTTCCAGTACATGCCTGAAATGAAACCCCCGGAGGACGACACCAGGATGGCAAACGGCCATTTATGCGACTCGACGCGGGTCGCATAAATGGCCTTGGGTCCGGACGATGGCACGAAGGCCCCATGGGCATCAATTCGCCCCGTATCCCTGACCGACATGGACGCAGTCTGCGCGCCGTACCGGACGCCGTGCGCGAGCGCATCCGTGAGGTAATCTCCTTCAACGATCGACAACACGCCCGTGTGGGGGGCGGTCCGGTTGAATATGACGAGCACCGGCACCCCTGGCTGGTACCGGGTCTGGGCGAGAAGACCGATGCTGTCGCTACGGCCCGCCGCGAGCGGATATTTTGACAGGGGAAGATCGATGGGTCCGAGCGCGGAAGAGCAGTAGAGACGGTCGCCGGACACCAGTGCGACGGCGCGAACATACCGCAGATAGGTCTCCAGCTCGGCCAGCGACGCCTCGACCTGGTTGCACGGTCTGCCAGCGAGCGCCGCAAGGTCGTTCCGGCGTCGCGAACTGACGTCGTCCAGAAGCCGGTCAACCGATTCAACCAGATCGTCACCGATCAGTTGCTCATGGTCGGCTACCGCGATCTCCGCCTGATGTTCGCTGAACAGGATCGCAACGAGCATGACCGCCGCGCCGCAGACGATGCACAGGAACAGCGGCAGGCGCGCTGACGTTCGACCGAGCCGGTCAGGCATATGCGTCACCCGGCTTGTCGCGCAGCGCTATCTCGCCGGATTCCGCCAGCCGTCGCACCACCTGCATGATTGCGCGCTGTTGCATTTCGACCTCGGAGAGGCGCACCTGTCCGCGCGTTTCCAGGTCTTCGGCAAACAGGGCTGCCGCGCGTTGTGACATGTTCAGCATGAATTTCTCAACCAGCTCCTGCGGGCCAACCTTCAGTGCGACGATGAGCGCCTGCAGGTCTATGTCGCTCAGCAGCCGCCGGACTGAGCTGTCATCCAGCGTGAGCAGCTTTTCGAAGTTGAACATCTCATCGACGATCTGTTGCGCCAGCTGGTCCTCGTAATCGCGGACGCTTTCAATCACCGGGGCTTCCTGCTGGCTCGACAGATCATTGATGATTTCGGCAGCGACCCGAGGCCCACCCATCCGGCGACGTTGGGCGGCGACGCCGCCCGCAAGGAGTTCGTTCAGCGAATCGTCGAGTTCCCGTAATGCGGCAGGATGGATGCCGTCGAGCGTGGCAATACGTAAAAGCGCATCGTTGCGGGTCCGCTCTGTCAAACATGCCAGAACCTCGGATGCACGCTGAGGTTCGAAATGCACGAGCACCGTCGCAATACTCTGCGGGTGCTCGTTCCTGATCAGTTCCGCGACGGCGGGCGGGTCCATCCACTTCAGCCCTTCAATACCGCTAATATCGCCGCCCACTAAAATGCGGTCGAGAACCGCACCGGCCCTGTCTTCCCCCCGTGAGCGGTTGAGCACCGAAGGGATGTACTGGTCCGCGTCCAGCGAGAGCGTGGTGTGAGTTCGCGCCTGTGCGATGAAGTCGCAGATCGCATAATCGCCGTCACTATGGGCGACGTTCTTCAGCGCTGCCATCGCCGTGCTGATCTTCTGTACCTCACGCGGGTCGAAATGGCGGAAGGCCTCGGCTGCCTCGTCCGGATCGAGCGCCATCAGCAGCATCGCAGCCTTGACGACGCCGTTCCCGCTCATCGAGCGTACCCCGTCCGCCGATACCGCAAGACGAAACTCCGGGCAAGCAGCCAGGTCACGCCGATACCAAATCGATCGTCTGCAAAGACGAGCTGAGTACCAGAACTGCATGTATCAGTCACTCAGTGGTTCCCTTCGACACGTAACGCCTGCAGAGACGTACGCGTACGCATCGCGCCCCAGCCGCTCCACTTCCCGCCAGATGGCTGGCGCGCACCGCTCCCCAGTCGTGTAGAGTTTGATGATCTCCTCACACATTGTGATCAACTGGCCGAGTGCGGCGCGGCCGTCATTGGCTCCTGTGCCTTCATTTGTACCAACGGCGGTCCTTGCTGCCTGCGTTTGCTGAACCAGCGCCCGCCATTGCGAGTTGGGCACTTCTAGCCCATAACCGCCGAGCTGCGCAGCGGCACTTGAGAGAATGTAGAGGTCCGCCAGCAGCCGCGCGTGTTCGGGCTGCATTGCGACGCGGGCGTCATCCCTGTCCGGCTGCGCGCGTTTCATTCCCGGGCCTCCATCAGCCTCTCAGCAAGCCACAAGGGCCGCGGTGCCCGCATTGGATGAAGCGGCTAGGGCACAGGGGGCGGAAGGGAAGGCAGACAGGACATCTGTCGTCCGGGTGCGGATCTTCGTCTTTGGGTTACGCTCGGCCTCTGCTGCGTACGCGTCATCGCGATCGGCGCTCGCATCAGTCTTCAAACCCGAGGCAGGCGGTTCAATTGGGATGAGCACAGCCTTCCTCCATGACATGCCCAAGCAGGTCATGCAACGCGAGCAGTCGCTGCCGGTCCCGAGCTGTTATGTCGGTACGTCCCAGCGGACGCTCGACTTCCGATCTCCAGTATTCGCGGCGGATCAGTCCGGGGCGGTGGACAAGCGTGTTGACCGCTCTTTCGAGTTCCCCGATGTCGCTCCGGCCGTGGTCCATCGACTTCTTATGCATGGCGTGTGCCCCTGATCTTGCCTATCACGCTGGTGGTGACCTGACGCGGTGAGCCTCCTGCCACGTCCTCGCTATCGCGCCGCGCGCTACGGGAATGACGCTATGACAGGACGCATAAGACCGACTTACGAGCCGTCCGCAACTGCGCGCAAACGTTAGCGCTTTGCGCGATTAACGGAAGGTCGACTGCAACCTTAATACGTGTTAACGCTTACTCCGTTGCAAACAGTGCGCACGGCCTATCTAATCGTATACAGAAAAGCTGATGTGGACCTTAACAGCGCCAACCTCGCGGCGCACGTGCCACGGGGCGGCTGTTGTGGAAGTTCAAACGGTTCGAGCGCTGCAAATGCTGCGAAGGCCCTCGCATGTCACACGTCAACGGGACCGCGGCGGAAGAACTTGGGTGACACGACCGAGACGAGGCCGCCGAGGCCGTAGCTCCTGTCGCGGTATCGCGACATGGTGGCTGCCCGACTCGTAGCGCGAGACGCAAGATGTGGGTGAACATCAGCCCTTAAACCCCTTCACCACGTTCACCCAATAACAGGCCCCAATCGCCAGAGCTTCGTCGTTAAAGTCGTAATGCGGGTTATGCAGCGGCGCGCTCGGCTTTGCGCCGTCGACACCCATCCAGATATACGCGCCCGGCTTCACGCGTGCCATGAACGCGAAGTCCTCGGACGCCATCGACGGCTTGCACCCTAGCGTCACCGCATCGGCACCCACCGTTGCGCGCGCTGCCGCGAGCGCGATGCCGGTCGTGTGTGCCGCGTTGATCGTCGCCGGATAGCCGTCGTAGTACTCGAAGCTCGCCTTCGCGCCGTGCGCGCGGGCGGTCGTCGTACTGATCTCGCCGAGCAGCGCGCGGATGCGCGCCTGCATCTCATTCGAGAAACAGCGCACCGTGCCGCGTATCACCGCCTGGTCCGGCAGCACGTTCCACGCCTCGCCGCCGTGAATCTGTGTGACGCTGACGACCGCCGCTTCCTTCGGCGATAAGCGTCGGCTAACGATCGTCTGCAACGCGACCACGATGTGGCTTGCACACACCAGCGTGTCAATCCCTTCCTCCGGCATTGCCGCGTGCGAGCCTTTGCCGTCGACGCGAATCTCGAACGTGTCGAACGATGCCATCATCGCGCCATCGTTGATCGCGAACTGACCAAGCGGCAACCCCGGCCAATTGTGCAGGCCGAACACGGCGTCGCACGGGAAGCGCTCGAACAGGCCGTCCTCGATCATCGCGCGGCCGCCACCGGCGACTTCCTCGGCCGGCTGGAAAATCAGGTTCAAGGTGCCGCACCAGCCGTCGTCGCGGGCGAGCAGCGCCGCCGCGCCGAGCAACATCGCCGTATGGCCGTCGTGCCCGCATGCGTGCATCTTGCCCGGGTTGCGCGAGCAGTGCTCGAACTGATTGAACTCACCCATCGGCAACGCGTCCATATCCGCGCGCAGGCCGAGCGCAGGCCCGTTGCCGCGTCGCAGCGTGCCGACCACGCCGGTCTTGCCAAGCCCCCGGTGGACCTGGTAGCCCAGATCGAGCAGTACCGACGCCACGAGTTCCGAGGTCGACACTTCCTCGAAAGCGGTCTCGGGGTGTTCGTGCAGTTGGCGGCGCCACGACATCATCCTGGCGATCAGTTCGGCATCGATCATTTTTGCCTCGCTGGCAAGTCAACGATTTTTGACCCCGCGCACGTTGACGCCTCCGGGCAGAACGAGGTCGGCACGAGAAACACCGACTCCTGATGCACCAGGAAAGGCAGGATACGCGGCGTGAAGGCCTGCCACTGCGGATCCGCCGCCAACCTCGCGCGCTGCGCGGCGCGGTGCGCGTAATCGTCGTAAGCCCAGCAGAACACGACCGAGTTCAGCGTGCCCGACTCCTTGGTCCAGCAGCCCTGCAGCTGCGCATACTGGGTGATGATGCCGAGCCCTTCGCGCTCGTAGACCGCCAGGAACTCGCCAACCTTGCCCGCCGTGATCTGGTAGGTACGCATTTCGACCAACATGATTTATCCTCGAACGAAAGTGGGCGGCGCGGCCGCAACCGGCGCCAACCGGAGTGGAACCCGTGCCGTCACAGATGGCGCCGCTATAGCACACTCAAAAGCTGTGGCGGATGCCAATGCGCACCGCGACCTGGTTCGCGGTCGCCGAAGCCGTCAGGTAAGTGAGATCCGCGACTGCCGCATGGCCGGTCGAATCGACGCC
This sequence comes from Paraburkholderia fynbosensis, assembly GCF_902859935.1. Lineage (GTDB taxonomy): Bacteria > Pseudomonadota > Gammaproteobacteria > Burkholderiales > Burkholderiaceae > Paraburkholderia > Paraburkholderia fynbosensis. The sequence continues at coordinate 105,402 of NZ_CADIKI010000024.1, read as the reverse complement.
ACTCGCGCGTTGCCACGCGACCACCAGATACGTGAACGTGCGCTTCGAGAACTGATACTGGGCACCCGCCGCAAGCTGGTTGTAGTGGGCGTGCGGCGCCGACGTGTAGTCGTACGTAAGGCCCGCCATGACCGCCGGCGCGAAGTAATGCGCAACGAACGCCTCGTACGATGCGAGTGTCGCTGAACCACTGAACGTGGTGCTGGCGGTTGCGACCGCATCATTGAACGCCGTGTTCGTGTAGGTCGCGCCCAAGGTCGTGGCGCCGAGCGTGTAGTTCGCCGCCGCGCCCAACGTACGCATCGAATGCGCGGTCGCATAGCCGCTGTAAATCGGGTTCGTGACCGGGTTCGTGAACGGACCGCCGGGCGTCGCCGCGGCCCCGCCGTCGAAGCGTGCGACCGCCGGGTTGTTCACCTGCAAAAACGCAGCAGCAACCTTCAGCGGCCCGTTCGCATAGCTCGCGCCGAAACCGTACTGTTGCGACGTTCCCACCGCGCCCGGCACGCCGCCGAAGCTGTACAGCGCACCGGCCGACAGGCCGCGGTAGACCGGACTCACGTACTTGATCGCATTGCTGACCGGATACGTGCCCCAGATCCCGTCGACATCGCCCGCGTGCGACGTGAGGGAGCCGCCGAACAGTTGCGCGGAGCTGAGTCCCTGCAGGTTGGTTACCATGAAGTCGTACTGGCGGCCGAGCGTCAGCGTACCGGAGTTGTCGCTCGACAGGCCCATGTACGACTGACGGCCGAACAGGCGACCGTTGTACCCGAGCTTGCCACTATTCATGTCGAACCCGCTCTCGAGACGGAACACGGCCTTCAGCCCGCCGCCCAGATCTTCGTTGCCGAGGAAGCCGAACTTGCTGCCGCCGAGCCCCCCGCTGAACGTCTGGTAAGCCGCGTGCCCTGCCTGGTTGCTGGTATACGTGATGCTGTCGTCCGCGACACCATACAGGGTGACACTGCTTTGTGCGAAGGCGGCATCCGAGAGGGCCGCCAATGCAATTAGGACTGCTATTTTTCTATTCATCAATAACCTCTTCAAAAGCAAAGGGAGACCACCAAACGGATCAACGACTGCGAAACTCGGAACTGAATCCACGATGAGACTTAAACTGCCGGCCCCAGCTAGATCGAGTGCCCGACCAAAAAACCAATCAAGAGACCCGCGAACCCGGCTGCCGTAGCGACCAACCATGGTGCCCAGCCCAGCCCGATGGGCGGCACGGGGCTGGGCGCCCGCTCGCGCGTGGACGGGTCAGCGGCCGGCGCGGCGCCGGGAGCAACTTCGTCCGCCACCGGCGCTTGCTCCACCGCCGGTGCAACGCTATGTTCGATATGCGCGCTGAAGGCGCCGAAGAAGGACTCGAGGTTCTTCGCCGCAGCCGACTGGATCAGCCGGGAGCCCACGCTCATGAGCTTGCCGCCAATCTCGACGTCGGCCTCGTAGCTGAGCAGTGTCGTGTCGCCCAGGCCTTCGAGTTTCACCCGCGCGGTCAGCCTGGCGAAACCCGCGGGACCCGCATTGCCCTGGCCGATGATCGTGTATGCACGCGGTGGCTCGAGATCGGCGAGTTCAACTTCGCCGCGAAACGTCGCCGCAGCGGGGCCGACACGAACTTGCACCGTCGCTTCGAAATGACGCTCGTCGCGCATCACGAGCGCCTTGCAGCCCGGCAGCGTCGCCTTCAGCACCTCCGGGTCGTTCAGCGCAGCCCACACCGCTTCCGGGGGCGCGGGCAGCGAGCAACTGTCAGCAAACTTCATTGCGCGCCTCGTCATAGACTTTGAAGAGCGCCTGGGTGCCCGAGCTCGCGTGGCCGGCGTCGGCGAGTTCTCCATACAGGCGGCGCGCGAGTTCAAGAGCCGGCAACGCGCGGCCCATGTCGCGCGCTTCCTCGGATGCGATGCGCATGTCCTTGATGAAATGCTCGACGAAGAAGCCCGGCGCGAAGTCTCCGCGCGCGATGCGTGGACCGAGATTGTTCAGCAGGAATCCGCCCGCCGCACCACCGCCGATCGCGCTGAGAACCGTATGTGGATCGAGGCCAGCGCTCTTGGCATACGCAAGTCCTTCGCAAACGCCGAGCATGGTCGACGCAATCACGATCTGGTTGCACAGCTTCGCGTGCTGGCCGGCGCCCGGGCCACCCTGCATCACGATATTCGCGCCAAGGCAGCGCAGCATCGGCTCGACGCGCGCGAGCACCGGCGCGTGGCCGCCGACCATGATCGACAGCCGTCCCTCGCGAGCGCCGACGTCACCGCCGGACACCGGCGCATCGAGCATGTCGATGCCGCGTGCCGCTGCTCGGGCGGCCATTTCGCGCGCCAGCGCGGGGCTCGACGTGGTCATGTCGATCAGCACCGCGCCAGGCCGTGCATGCGCGATCAGCCCGGCCTCGCCAAGATACAGCGCGCGCACGTCGGCCGGCATTCCGACGATCGTCACGACAATCTCGCCGGCGGCGGCGAGCGAGGCCGGCGTCTCGTGCCAGTGCGCGCCTGCCGCGAGCAATGGCTCTGCCTTCGCGCGCGAGCGGTTATACAGATGCAGTGGATAGCCGGCTGCGGCGAGCCGGGCGGCCATCGCGCCGCCCATAATGCCAAGGCCGATGAAGCCCACTGCGGGTTGGGTTGAAACCTGGTTCATGTCAGTTCGTCCAGTCAAAGCGATTCGCGCAACAGGTCGCGTACGAACATTGGCGTCAGCGGATGCCGTTCGACCACCACACCGAACGGCGCGAGCGCGTCATTCAGCGCATTCGTGAGCGCGCCGAGCGCGCCCATCACGCCGCCCTCGGCCATGCCCTTGATGCCTGCCGCAGTGGAGCGGCTTGGCGTATGCATCGGGATGATCTCGATCTCGGGCAGTTCGGTTGCCGTCGCGATCAGGTACTCGGCAAGCGAGCCGGTGGTGTTCTGACCGGTCTCGTCGTAGATCACCTCCTCAAACAACGCGCCCGAAAGGCCCATCGCAATCGCGCCGTGCTGCTGGCCCTCGACGACTGTCGGGTTCAGCAGCGTTCCGCAATCCTCGGCGATCACATAGCGCGCGATGTGCAGCGCGCCAGTCGCCACGTCAAGCTCGACTTCGCACGCGTGCGCGGAATTGGAGTACGTCATGGGTGGCGGGTCGTAGGTCAGATGAAACTCGAGGCCAGGCGAGAGTCCCGGCGGCAGCGACGTCGGGTCCATGTACGCCTGCCGTGCGATGTCAGTCAGCGTGAGCGCGGTGCCGTGCCAGGCATCGCCTTCGCGTTGCTCGATGCGGCCATCGGCGAGGCGTAGCGCCTCGGCGGGCACGCCAAGTCGCGTGCTGGCGATGGCGAGCACCTTGCGCCGGGCGTCCTGCGCGCACAGAAACAGCGCGCCTCCGCCGGCAGTCCCGCTACGCGCGCCGCGGCTGCCCATCCCGTATGGCGCGATGTCGGTATGACCCATGTGGATGCGCACTTTCGACGGCTCGACGCCGAGCCCTTCGGCGACCGCATTTGCCATCGCGCTCTCGTAGCCCTGGCCGCTCGGTCCGAGTCCGACCGATGCGTTAACGATGCCGCTCGGCTCAATCCGTATCCAGCTCGCCTCGTGGCCCGAACCGGGAATTCCGGCAGCCTTGTAAAAGCGCGAGCCGTAGGTGGTCGGCTCGACGACGTTGCACAGCCCAAGACCGAGATAGCGCCCGCGTGCGCGCGCGTCGCGCTGGCGCGTGCGAAATGCGGCGTAGTCGACCGCCCGCAGGACCGCCTCGAAGGTTTCCGTTGGCGTGATATCGGCAAGCGTTTCGCCGGTCGGCGTCCGGTACGGCAGTTCCTGCGGCGCAATCAGATTGCGGCGGCGGACCTCGACCGGACCGATTTCGAGTTCGCGCGCGATCGCGTCGATCGTTCCTTCCATCACCCAGCTCGTGATCGACATCGGCGCGCGCATCGGCGCGTTGCCGCATTTGTGGCTGAGCACGATCTTCACGTCGAAAGCGTAATGGTCGAGCCGGTACGGCCCGCTCAGAATCATTGCGACGACGCGCGCCAGGTAGTTCGCCGGAAAGAAGCAGTACGCGCCGAAGTCCTCGCGCATCTCGAGCGTGAGCGAAAGCAGTGTGCCGTGCTGATCTACTGCCGCGCGCGTGCGGCAGAAATCCTCGCGCGAATTCGCGGCGGCCGTCAGGTTTTCGAGCCGGTCCTCGCGCCAGCGCACCGGTCGTCCGAGGTGGCGCGCAAGCGCCGCGACCGTCAGCTCCTCGCGATACAGTGCGATCTTCTGACCGAACGAGCCGCCAACGTCCTGGGAGATCACCGTGACCTGCGACTCGTCGAGCGCCAGACGCGCCGCGAGTTGCGTGCGCAGCGGATGTGGTACCTGCGTGCCGATATGGAAGGTCAGATGCTTGCGGCCCAGATCCCACACCGCCGCGCAGCCGCGCGTCTCGATCGGCACATGGGTCTGCCGTTGCTGGCCGAAGCTCGCTTCGACGATGCGATACGCGGTGGCCTCAACCCCGGCAGGATCGCCGTGCGTGAATGTCTGGTGCGAGACCAGGTTGCCCGGCACCATCGGATCGATCTGCACCGCGTCGGCCTCAAGCGCCTGCCACATGTCGGTCACGGCGGCCAATGCGTCGAACTCTACCAGAACCTGTTCGGCCGCGTCCTCGGCGATGTAGCGGTCCGCCGCGACGACACACGCGACCGGATCGCCCTGGAATCGGACGATCTCGACTGGCATCGTCTCGATCTCGACCGGCATCAGTCCTTCGATCGGCGGCGCGACGCGCAGTGGCCGGGTCCACTGCGCAAGATCGCGGCCGGTCACGACCGTGACGACGCCGGGCATCGCGAGCGCCGCGCTCGCGTCGATCGACACGATGCGCGCGTGCGCATGGGGCGAGCGCACGAAACAGACATGCAGCGCGCCCGGAATCTCGATGTCGTCGAGATAGCGCCCGTGGCCAGTCAGCAGCCGGTAGTCCTCGGTGCGAGGCACCGGCCGGTTCAGGTAGCGAAAGTCTGCCTCAGACATCGACGGCCTCCGCGCGCAGGCGTTGGGCCGCCAGCATGACCGCACGCACGATGCTCTGGTAGCCGGTGCAGCGGCACAGATTGCCGGAGAGCACGTCGCGCACCTGCGCTTCAGTAGGCTTCGCGTACTCGCGCAAATACGCCTCGAACGTCATCACGATGCCCGGCGTGCAGAAGCCGCATTGCAGCCCGTGGCATTCGTGTAGTGCCTGCTGCAGCACTGACAACTGCCCGCCAACCGCAATCGATTCGATCGTCGTAATGGGCACGTCGTCGACCTGCACTGCATAGGTCAGGCACGCGCGCACGGGCCGGCCGTCGACATGCACGGTGCATGCTCCGCACACGCCGTGTTCGCAGCCGACATGCGTGCCGGTCAGCCGGCAGTCTTCGCGCAGCACGTCCGACAGAAGCTTGCGAGGCTCGCAGCGCACGTCGTACGACGCACCGTTGATCTGGAGATGAATCGCCGTCTTTTCCATAAATCGCTCAGATGTCCTGCAAGGTGTACCTGCTGGCGCGCGCGAGTGCGCGCGCGCTCAGCGCATGGACCAGCTCGCGCCGATACGCAGCGCTGATTCCCGGTTGGTCGTGTGGATCGATCGCGGCGGCCACGCGTTCGGCAACGAACGCAATCGTCGCGTCGTCGGCAGTTGCGCCGATGAAGTTCGCCGCGACGTCATCGAGCGACACCGGCACGTCGCCAACGCCGCCCACGCCGATCCGCAAATGCGTGAAGCGTCCCGCATCGACGATGGCGCTAACCGCGCATGCGGCAATCGCAAAGTCGCCGTGGCGACGGCTGAAAATCTCGAAGCCGTGGCCCTCGTCGGGCCGCGCGCACGGAAAGCGCACGGCGGTGACGATCTCGTCCGCTTCGAGCGCCGTCGTCATCGCCGCAAGCAGGAAATCCGCGGCCGCGATTTCCCGCGTCCTGCCCGGACCGGCCACCTCGATGCGCGCGTCGAGCGTGCGCACGATCAGCGGCAGCTGTGCGGCCGGGTCCGCGTTCGCAAGGCTGCCGCCGAGCGTGCCACGTTGACGGATTGCGTAGTGCCCAACCGTTGCGGCCGCCAGCGCGAGCAGCGGACATGCGTCGCGTACAAGGGGGCTGGTCGCGAGTTCGTGGTGGCGCGTGAGCGCGCCGATCCTGAGGGTGCTGCCGGTGCGCTCGATGCCGGCAAGCTGCGGCAGCGCATTTAGGTCGACCAGATGCGCGGGCTGCGCGAAGCGCATGTTCATCATCGGCCCGAGCGACTGGCCGCCAGCGATCACCTTCGCGTCGAAACCGTGCTCGGCGAGCAGCGCGAGCGCGTCGTGGAGCGAGCGGGGCCGGTGGTATGAAAAGACGGATGGTTTCATGGCATCACACCGCGAGATTGGTGCCGCTTGCCTGATCGAACAGATGCAGGCGACGCCGGTTGACGGAGATCGACACGCGCTCGCCGACCGCGAACGAGCGTTCCTTGCCTACGCGGAAGAACATCTGATGATCGTCGCTGCACAGGCCGATGAACTGATCGGAACCGACCGGTAGCAGCGACGTGATCTCGCCGGTGATCCGACAGTCCCCGTCGTGCGCGTGCTCGTCGATATCCTCCGCGCGAATGCCGAGCGTGATCGCCTGGCCGGCGCGTGCGGCGAGTCGCCGACGCGTGGCTTCGTCAAGCGCGAGCGACAGACCGCCGCGCCGAAAGCACAGCCCTGCGCCTGCGTCTTCGAGGACACCGTCGAGGAAGTTGATCGGCGGGCTGCCGAGGAAGTTGGCAACGAACCTGTTCGCCGGCCGTTCGTAGATGTCATCCGGTGTGCCGATCTGCTGCACAACGCCCTGGCACATCACGACGATCCGGTCGGCAAGCGTCAGCGCCTCGGCCTGGTCGTGTGTCACGTAGACGAAAGTGGTCTGCATCGACTGATGCAGCGCCTTGATGCTGGCGCGCATCGACACGCGCAGCGCCGCGTCGAGATTGGAGAGCGGTTCGTCCATCAGGAACACCGACGGCTGGCGCACCATCGCGCGGCCCAGCGCGATGCGCTGACGCTGCCCGCCGGACAACTGGCCGGGCCGCCGCTCGAGCAGGTGCTCGATCTCGAGCGAACGGGCCGCTGCCCGTACCCGCGAGTCGATCTCGTGCTGCGGGTACTTGCGCATGCGCAGCCCGAACGCGATGTTCTCATAGACGTTCTTGTGGGGATAAAGCGCATAGCTCTGGAACACCATGGCGACATCGCGCTTGTGGGCAGGCATGTCGTTCACCTCGGTATCGTCAAAACGCAGGCTGCCTTCGGTAACCTCTTCGAGGCCGGCGATCATATTGAGCGTCGTCGACTTGCCGCAGCCGGACGGCCCGAGCAGCACCAGGAACTCCTTGTCCCGGATTCGAAGGTTCAGGTTGTGCAGCGCTACATGCCCGTTGGCATAGCGTTTCGCGACTTGTTGAAACTCGATTTGGGCCATGTTTCGATCCCCTTATCCCTTGACCGCGCCGGCGGTCAGGCCGGAGACGATGTAGCGCTCGAACACCACGGCGATGATGACGGGCGGTATGATCGCAACGACGCCGGCCGCGTTGATGAACGAAAAGCTGGTGGTGAAATCCGACGTGAACGACGCGACGATGATCGGCACCGTCTGTGACGCGGCGGTTTGCGTGAACATGAGTGCGAAAAGGAACTCGTTCCAGCTCGTCAGGAAGGTGAACAGGATCACCGCGACGAGCGACGGCAACGCGAGCGGCAAAAACACCTTGATGAGCGCCTGGATCCGCGAGCAGCCGTCGACCCGCGCGGCCTTGTCGAGCTCGTCGGGCAGACCCTCGAAATAGCTGAGCAGCATGAACACGCTGAACGGAACCGTCAGTGCGAGATAGGTAATGATCAGCGCGCCGACGTTGTCGAGCAGCCCGAGCTTGCGCACGAACAGGAAGAACGGCACGATCAATGCGATGTCGGGAATGACTCGTGTGGCAAGCATGAAGTACACCGACAGGTCGCGCCCGACGTAGCGGATTTTCGCCATCGCATAGGCGGCCGGCACGCTGACCACGAGATTTAGCACGACCACCGCGCACGCTACGACGAGGCTGTTGCGCAGCGCCGGCAGCAGATACTGTGCGCTCGACGGCACGAAGGACGCATCGGCCGGCAGCGTGCCGGTTCCGGCCTGGACGATGGCGCGGAAGCTCGCGAGCGTCGCCGGGTGCGGAATCCAGTGCGGCGGAATCGAGGTGATGTCGGCCTCCTGCTGCAGCGAAGATGACACGAGCCATGCGACCGGCGCAAGCACGTAGACCAGCATCAACGCCGCGGCGGCGAACAGTGCGACGCGTCTGACAAACGGAGCGGATAACATGCCTAGAGCCTCCTGCCGAGCAGACGGATGATCGTGTAGGACATCGCAAACGTGGCGAGCGCCAGCACGTAGGCGACCGCCGCGCCGCTGCCGAACGACAGCTTGCGGAACGTCTCGACGTAGATGTGCCACGACAGCACGTGGGATGCGTCGGCCGGACCGCCTTCGGTCAGGATGAAGAACAGGTCGAAGTGACGGACCGCCGTCATCGCCTCGTAGATCATCACGAGCATGAAACCTGGCCGCATCGAGGGCAGCGTCACATGCACGAAGCGGCGCAGCGCTGTCGCGCCGTCAACACGGGCGGCCGCGTAGAGGTCTGGCGAAACCGACTTGAGCGTGACGAGCAGCAGGATCGTCGCGAGCGGCACTTCCTTCCAGACGAACGCGTTGGCGATCAGCAGCAATGTCTTGTGCGTGTCCCCGAGCCAGATCATGTAATGCCCGATCACGCCGAGCTGCAACAGCAGGCCGTTCAGCGCGCCGTAGCCAGAGTCGTATATCCACTTCCACATGAGGCCATCAACCACGTACGGAATCGCCCACGGAATCAGCAGCGCGGCCGAGAGGATGCGGCGGCCGCGGAACTCGCGGTTGAGCAGCAGCGCGATAAGCGTGGCGATCACCATGATCGCGAGCACTGACACCACCGTGAACCACACCGTACGCCCGACCGCGGCCCAGAAGTCCGGGTCGCGGAAAATCGCGATGTAGTTGCCGAGTCCGACGAAAGGCGCGTCCATGCGCGTCAGGTGGATGTCAAACAGGCTCGTCCACAGCGAATACAGCACCGGGAACACGGCGACCGCGAGCAGTACCACGAACATCGGCAGCAGCAGCAGCATCGCGCTGCGCTGGTCGGCCGCCGACACGGGGTGCCGGGCGAGCCAGCGTCGAGTTGGAGCAGGTGCACTCATCGCAACCTCAGGCCTGTTTGCTGAGTTCGGTCCATTTGCTGGCCGATTTCTTCAACGCCTCGGCGGCGCTCGACTGGCCGAGGATCGCGGCCTGCCACGCGCTGCTGTTGACTTCGTCCCACTCGCCGAACCAGCGCGTAATCACGTCCTTCTTGCGCGCGAGGTCCTGCTGTTTCTGGAACATCGCGAAGTCACCGTACTTCTCATATGCGGCGCGCACCTGCGGATCGCTGAACAGCGGCTTTACGCCGAACGCGGTGCCTGTGTCGAGGAACATCGCCTTCTGGAACGCGTACTGACCGTCGAACTTCCCGCCGAACGCTTCGATCAGGCGTACCGCGTTCGCCGCGCGCGCTTTGTTTGCGCCGGCGGCGGCGCTCAGCGCGTGCATGCGCATCCAGGCCACTGTTGCGTGCGAACCGTTTGGACCGGCGGGCATCAGCGCCTGCCTGATGTTTCCGGCGACGTGCGACTGGCGTGGATCGTTCAGCGCCTGGATCCGGTAGCGCGGCAGCAGTGCGAACGCGTGGTTGCCGGAGGCGACGGCCTTGAAGCCGTTCAGCTCGCCGAGTTCAACGCAGGCCGGCGACAGGATGTGGTGTTTGTTGACCGCGTCGACGATCCATTGCAACGAGCTGATCGCGCCGTGCTTCGGATCGTCCATCATGACGCGGCCGCTGTCGTCGACGAAGCGCCCGCCGTGCGAAAACACCACCGACGACATGAACTCGATCAGCCAGCTCTCGCGCGCCATCGACAGCATCAGCGGGTAGTTCGACAGGCCGGCCTTCTTGATCTTCAGCGACTGGTCGACGAGTTCATCCCAACTCGCGGGCGGCGCGGAGATGCCGGCTTTCGCCAGCATGCTCGCGTCATAGAGGAACGCCATGTAGTCGGTGTAATAGGTCATCCCGTACTGATGACCCTTGTACTGCGTCGACTGCGTGCAGAAGTCCTGCACGTCGCTGTTGTACTTCAGCAGTTGCGGATATGCGTCTATTGGCGCGAGCCAGCCTGCGTCGGCCCACTCAGGCAGCCAGCCGTCGGAGACCCACAGCGCATCGACCGGCGCCTGACCGACGAACTTGGTGATCATCGCCTCGCGATACTGCGCGAACGGCAGGTTGTTGTAGTTGACCGCAAGCCCGGTTTCCTTCTCAAACGCCGCAACTTCGCGCTTGACCGTATCGACTCCCGCCGACCAGGTGTACAGATTAACGACGTCTGCGGCGCGGGCGCGCGGTAGTCCGCCGAGCATGCCGGCCGCAGCCAGCCCCGCGCCCGCGGATATCTGCAGAAAACGACGACGACCACTGCCGAACTTCATCACTTCGCTCATGATTCGCTCCCGGCCGCCGCTGCGGCACCCCTTCCGGTGATGGTCAAATTTCCTGACCGCTTCGGAGCGAACAATATTCACGTCAAAATAAATCGTCAATTGACGAGTTAAATTTTTCTACATCGTCTGATCGAACCAAGAGATAGACAGGTCAACGTTTTTTATCGTTAATTTACAGTGATGTACGCCATGTCTTAGCGGGGACCCTGCCATCGTTCCGACCGTTCATATCGCGTCACCCGACGATAATAGAGGCGAGAGCTGGCGCTTCGGGCGTCACGGCCGGTCTCGCTATGGCGCGAGCGACAGAAGATTTTGCGTTCGAGATCAGGTGGAATGAGCGGGCGGCGTTGCAGCGGCTGCACCGCCGCCCGCGCGTCAGGATCAGCGGGAGGAGGGACGTCGGCGCAGCACGGCGCGGGTCTTAAGGTTGTGCGTCGCGCCGCCTTGATGGCGTGTGGCGGTGCGTCAGGCGGCGTGCCGCGCTGGCAACAGCGCTGGAATGCTGGCAAGAAACGCCCGCACGTTCATCGCGATCACCTGTTCGGCTGGTGTCGTATTGTCGTTTGCATAGACGCGGCGGCGAATCGCCAGGTGCGAAACCGCGCCGTGCAGCATCCAGCCGATCTCGGTCCGTTCGTCGATGTTCGCCGGCACGCCGCGTCCCGCGTCATGCGCGGCCTCGGTGACGACGATCTCGAGCGCGTGCGTGACCACCGCGTTGGTGTAGGCCGGCGCCATGCGCAGCCCCGCCAACGACGAGTAAAGGAACAGTCGCAGCCAGCGACGCGTCAGCAGCGACTCGTAGTATTCGCGGTAGAACGTGACGAGGCGCATCTCCAGCGGCACGCTACGATCCTTCAACTGGACGAACCACATCGCTTTGAACAGGCCGGCGACTTCGCGGTTGTAGACCTCTTCGATCAGCGCGGCTTTACTCGGGAAAAGGCTGTAGAGCAGCCGCTGGGAGACCCCGCAGGCCTGCGCGATCGCGCGCGTCTGGGCGTTCAGCCCGTGCTCAGAAAAATATTCGGCCGCTTTCGCGAGCACCTGTGCCTGCCGCGCCGCGCGGGGCAGCCGTTGTGGCGCCTTCTTGGATGGCCGTTTTGCAGGAGGCCGCGCGGGGGCGGCCTGGTTTGACATTGTCTGGCTCTCCTCGGTCTTTTTCCCCGGTTTCGCAGGCTGTCCAGTTGTAGATTTCATGACTGTCCCATGTTCTGCTCGCGCACATTTCCATGCGAGCAAATCGTCGCACGACGACTAGTGTTTTGCAACGGTTTAGCTCAGCGCCACCTTGTTTCGATGCGCATCGCGTTTCTGCGCCCGGGCGACGTGGCGATTCGCACGCGGCCGTGGCGGGCGTGCCGGCATGTCGCCGTCAATTATCACTAAGTCGGCCCCAACCTGTGCAGTTTCGCCGACATGATCATGGAGATGGACGCTCACACTGGCTTCAGTGAAGTGCTCCGGTCGCAAGGCGCGTGATACGAGCGAACTCGTCTCGCTGTGCCTCATTGATCGCCCACGGCACGGAACTGGACGCGAGGAGCGTCGCCGCCCCCGCAACTGGAGCCGGCGCATATTTCAACGGCAATGCGCTTCCCTGAAATGCCCCGTCGGCTGCCGCGTGCAAACGACCGCGTGGTTGAATTCCAGCGCACGCATCCGATTACCGAACTCTGGGATACCGGACGGCAGGCATCGAGCGACTCCATGAGTCTGGATACGTCACGGCACCTGTTTTATGCACGGGTCGATCCGCGACGTCGCACCCATGCGGTGGGCATGGACACGCACGTGCTGGATCAGCACGGCATTGTCTATAACGAGCCAATCGTGCTGAACGAACGCCAGGCTGGCGTGGCGATCGAGGGCGTGATCCGTCACAACGAGAACCGTGACGACGGTGGACTGCTGCGTCTTTCAGTAGACACGCATGGATACACAAACGTACAACTGGTTGCGGGGTTTTTTCCAACTGGCGGAATCGGTTGAAAGGCCCCCGGGCTTGGGTTCTACCCGCCTGGCACGAATCGGCTAGAATCCCGATGCTTTGAAGGTCGAAATGGCCGAAAGTCAGTCGTGGCAAGAGATTCCAACGAGATTGAGCGTCGAAGAGTTCGAGCAATTTGTCTGGCCGCATCTGAGCAAGGGCCGTCGCGGACCCGCGCGAAAGCTCAGCGCGCATGCGATTTTCAACTACATCCTGATGGCGCTCTATCTCGGCTGCCAGTGGAAGGAGTTGCCCATCGAGAAGGATTGGCATGGCCGTCGCGAGATCCATTACACACGCATTTATCGCGCCTTCCGGCGCTGGGAATCGGACGGATGCCTTGATGCCATTTTCGAGGCTTCGGTGTTCAGGCTTCATGGCGATCAACGCCTGGACACGCGCATTATCCATGGCGATGGCACCACAACCGCCGCGAAGAAAGGCGGCGACAATCTCGGCTTCAGCGGCCACAAGAAGCTCAAGGGCTGCAAGGTGTTTGCCCTGTGTGACCGGAATTGCAACGTCATCGCGCCGTTCGTCAGAGCACCGGGCAATCGCAATGAATCGCCGCTGTTACGAGAAGCGCTGCCGCGCCTCACGAGCATCGCCCGTGCGGTGGGGCTGGATCTGCGGGGCACGGTCATGAGCCTGGATGGCGTGTACGATTGCCGGCCCAACCGCAAAGCCATTTTCAATCGCGGCATGGTGCCTAACATCAACGCTAAATCGCGCGGCAGAAAAGGACCGAAACGCGGGCGCAAGCCGCTGTTCGATCCGGCCATCTTTAAAGAACGGTTCAGGACAATCGAGCGGGTGTTCGCGTGGGAAGATAAGTCCGGCGCCTGCTGCTGCGCTTCGAGCGACTCAGCCACCTACACTACGCATTGAAAACCCTTGCGTACACGATGATCAATCTTCGGCACTACTGCCGAAGCTGATCACTTGCTTCGAGACCTTTGTTTCATCGCCGGCCATCGTGCCGTGGTCAGGCTCTCCCGCACCATGCCGATACCTTCGCACAACGACACACATGGTCGCATCGCACGCCTCGCCGCCGCGATTCCTTCCAGCCCGTGGGCTTGTCCAACCGCGCTGCGCCGAGCTTGCTCGAAACGCGCAACCGGTTGCGTGTGAAAACGCAAAAGTACTCGGTTCCTGGGCATCGATTTACGGTTTTTAAGCCACGAGGGATTTAACGAGGTCCTCGACGAGTTCTGTTTGCTGCTCGCGCGTGAGTTCCTCAGGGAAGGCAATCTCATGCTCGCGATACACTGCGCCATTGACGCGTTCATGCCGTTCTCGACTGAAACCGAAGCGATCGAGTCCGAGCCGATGCTAGCCGTGTCGTTCCACCTCGATCTGATCGAGTTGACCGGTCTGATACTGGCGATCGATCGCAGCGGAAGCGCCAGGAAGGCACGCCGCTAGGAATCGTATCGACGCCGTCCGGGGGAGACCTCGCCGGAGCGGCCCTGCGTCTGCTGCAAGCCCTGACGTCGCCCCTGGACGCGGAGGTACTGGGGCCCGCACTTGTGCGGGGGGAATCTGCTACCGGGTATTGATCGGGGAGCGAGACGCAGCGATGAGGGCTGCGCTCGCGCATTAGGCCGCTTTGGCAGGGTCGCGAAAGCGTTACGGCGAATTCATACCCACTATGCGCAACCGATAGATGTCAGTCGTCTCGCGGAGGAGGCGGGGATGAGCGTTCCCGCGTTTCATGTCAACCTCAGAACCGTCACGTTGAGCTCGCCGATTCAATACATCAAGTCGATGCGTTTGCATCAGGCGCGCTTGCTGATGATTCGCGACGGTTTGACGGCGGCCTCTGCATCGGCACGTGTCGGTTACGAAGGTCCCTCGCAATTCAGTCGCGAGTTCAAGCGTTTCTTCGGACGCTCACCGGTCGATGAGGCTCGGGATATGCGGGCATCGTTCGCGCTATCTTCGGCTGCAACGTTCGACGGGTTATCTGCTTCTCACTGACATCAATATGAGGGGGGCGCCTGGTGCTACGGACCGGGCCCCCTCGATCTTTCTTGGGGCCGGTGTGTCTCGCTTCCCTGAGGTGGGTTGACCAGCGCGCGAACGTGACAACGCCGATCCAAAGGCTAAGGCAAGCGGTGGACCGATCTCAGTCCGAATAGGGCTACAATCAAAGTGATCGGTCAAAGTCCCGCGTTCAGCCATCATTTCTCAACACAATGCAGGCACGGCGAGTATTAGAAACTGAGGGTCTCGTATGCCTTCACGATGTCGCCAGCCACCGTCTCGATCTGTTCGCGTTTGAGCATGGCCTGCGAGCGCAGCAGCTGATACGCATCCTCCTCGGACATGCCGCGCGAGTCCATGACGATCCGCGTTGCCTGTCGGATCACCAGAACCTTTGCCTGCTTCTGCTCGAGCCGTTCGATGTATCGCTCACGTGCGCGGGATGCCTTAAATTGCGTGAGCGCAACGGCAATGGCGGTCAACAACCCGAACGAGCGGACCGGCGAGGGAATCGTTGCGAACGCATTCAACCGCAGCACCGCTTCGATGGTGATCGGATTTTCGTAGGTCACGACCGGAATCACCGGCGGTGATGTGCTGGTTCCGAGCCACGGATAGTCGACCGAGAGCGCCTCAGGACGAATCGCCATGAGGACGAGGCCGGTGTTGCACGGCAGGCTGTCGAGGCGCGGCCAGCATACTTCCACGTCGCAGCCGATGCGCTGAAGCTGGGCGAGCAATTCTTCGCAATCCTGATCCCGCGGATGAATCACCACGACTTTTAGCGAACGCAGGTCGCGCAGGATCGCCGGCGTCTGCGCGGTCCGCTTCATCGATCCGCTCCCGTGCGTGCGAGTTCAGGATGCGCGTGCGTGGTCCACGCTGGCGTGCTGTGAGACACGACGTAAGGATCCGCCTTCACGCGTTCAGGGGCGCGCCCGATGATATCGAAGCGGCCACGCGCGTCGACCCGGCCGATCAGCGGATGCAGGTAGGTGTGGTTATTATGCTCGTCAATACGCACGCGGCCTTGCGGTGCGTCGAATTCGAGTCCGGGCAACACGCGCAGCAACAACGTCGGGTCGTCGGAGCCGACGCGGCGGATCGCATCCGCGAGCAGATGCATCTGGAAATAGGAGGCTTCCCAGCACATGTTGGTCGGCTGATCGTCGCCGAAGCGGGCCTGATAGCGGGCAACGGCGCCGAGGTTCGCGGCTGTATCCACACTCTGGAAGTACGCGGCGGAGGTGATGTGTCCTTGTGCGAGGTCGTTTCCCATTATCGCAATGTCGGCTTCACTGGTCATGTGGCTGGCGATAGGCGTGCGGTACGGATCGAGCCCAACCTGCGCAAACGCACGGTACAGATGCGAAATGCCTTCGCCCACAACCGTGGAGAAAATAAAGTCGGGTGCGAGTTGCTTGATCCGCTTGGCGGCATCCAGATAACTCTCCCACGGCGCGTCGAGCGACAGATAGGTTTCATCCACCTTTTCGCCGCCGCGTTCGAGGATCAGATCGCTCATCACGCGATTCGACTCGTAGGGGCACACGTAGTCCGAACCGATCATGCTCACGCGTGAGCCGAACTGCGTGAGCATGAAACCGGCAAGCGGCAGGGTGTTCTGATTGGGCGCCGCGCCAGTGTAAATCACATTGCGGCTGTATTCGAAGCCTTCATAAGGCGTCGCATAGAGGAGCAGCGCATTGTGCCGCTCGACAATCGGAATGACCGCCTTGCGCGTGCTGGACATATAGCAGCCGACGATCACCCGGACCCGATGTTCGAGAATGAGTTGTTCGGCGAGCTCGGCATAACGGCGAGGTTGGCATTGCGGATCCAGACAGACGAGTTCGATCTCGCGTCCTGACACGCCGCCTGCGAGATTGATCTCCTCCACCGCAAGCGTGGTGGCTTGCAGTTGCGTGAGCTCCGCGGCTGAGGTTACACCTGAGCGTGAATACAGGACGCCAATTCTGACTGGCTCCGAGGTAAGGCCGGCATCAAGATGGGTCATTCGTCAAAACCGATGGTCGCTACGTTCGGGAAGTACGCTGTTTGTGCGTGTGGCACGCGGCTGGTGCCCACAGCACTGTCGTAGTGCGGCGCTGAGCGGGTCAGCCGCGCAAACCGCCTTATTTATGATGCCTTCCGGTTTGTCCGCAATGCAACTGATCAATTCGAGTCCGCTGCACAAAAGGGATTTGCGGTAAACCTCCCCACAGGCAGTAAATCCTGGCATAGTCGTTGCTTATAGAAGCATGCTGACCCGACGTGCATAACGGGGACTTACAGCATTCATTTCGCTGTTCGAGACAAAGGCGTCTTGAACGGCACCGGCCAAAAAAGCCCGAAACCAGCTTGTCTGGTCTCGGGCTTTTTGCGTTTGCGATTTTTAATCCATGTCGGAGTGAAGCAAATGAAAAGACGTACTTTCCTGTCGGCAGTCGGCTCCGGATTGGTGAGCGCTGCAGGCACTGCGCTACCTAAGGCTGCGTTTGCCGCGGGTGCCAGCGATCCGATCAAGCTCGGCTTGCTGTTCTCGCAGTCGGGCACGATGGCCAACGGCGAGTCGCTATTAAAAGATACGGCACTGATGACGATCGATCAGATCAACGCTAAGGGTGGCGTGCACGGGCGCAAGCTGCAGGGCGTCGTTGTCGATCCGGCGTCGGATTGGCCCATGTATGCACAGCTCTCCAAGCAACTGATCCTGCGCGACCAATGCGCGGCGCTGTTCGGCTGCTGGACGTCGGTGTCGCGCAAGTCGGTATTGCCGGTGGTCGAGTCGCAGGACAGTCTGCTGTTTTATCCGCTTCACTTCGAAGGCGAAGAGCAGTCGAAGAACGTTGTCTATCTGAACTCGCCGCCGAGCAGCTCGGTGCTCCCGGCGGTCGATTACCTGATGAGCGAGCAGGGCGGCGGTGCCAAGCGCTTCTACATGATCGGCAGCGACTACGTGTGGCCGCGCACGATCAACAAGATGCTCAAGGGCTATCTGAAGACGAAGAACATTCCGGATTCGGCATGGCGCGAACATTACGTTCCATTCGGGCAGTCCAATTTCCAGACCATCGTGCGCGATATCAAGGACTTCGCCGCGCAACCGGGCGGCCAGGCCATCGTCGTGATGACCGTGGTGGGCGATTCGATTCCGGCGATGTTCAAGGAAGCGATCAATCAGGGCGTGCGCGCGACCGATATTCCGATCCTCGGCCTGGACGTGGTGGACAGCGATCTGGAAGGTCTCGATACGAAGCCGCTGGTTGGCCACCTCAGTTGCTGGTGCTACTTCCAGAACGTCGATACGCCGCAGAACCGCCAGTTCAAGAGCGACTGGAAGAACTATGTCGGCGCGCAC
Organism: Paraburkholderia fynbosensis; assembly: GCF_902859935.1. Classification (GTDB taxonomy): domain Bacteria; phylum Pseudomonadota; class Gammaproteobacteria; order Burkholderiales; family Burkholderiaceae; genus Paraburkholderia; species Paraburkholderia fynbosensis. The sequence goes on along the minus strand of NZ_CADIKI010000024.1, from coordinate 87,425 downwards.
GACCTGAAGCATCGACCGGACATGGTGATCGACCCGATGGTGTCGACCTACCTCGGCATCAATCTGTGGGCGCAGGCCGTCACGAAAGCGCACTCCACCAGCACGGATGCGGTGCGCAAAGCGCTCGCGGGCCAGTCGATGGTCGATCCGGCGGGTTACACGGTGAAGATGGATGCATCCACGCAGTATCTGTGGCGTGGCGACATGATCGGCTCGATCAACGCCAAACAGGGCTTCGACATCTTGTGGAAGTCGAAAGACATCGAGAAGCCGGTGCCGTTCAGCCCGTTCATCGGCAAGGCTTGACAGTCCCTGTCGCACAGTTTGGCAGTTGCGGGATCGGCATACGCAAGCATGCCGGTCCTCTAGCAGGATCGAATGGAAACATCCATGATCAATTTCAGGCAGATCTTTTACGCGATCGCTTGTCTGGCGCTTGTTTGGACCGCTACCGCGAGCGCCGCGCCGGGCCGCGCGGCGATGCTCGCGTCGTTCTGCGCGACGAACGGCGATAAGGCCGCTGCACTGGAGCAACTTGTCGAGACCGGCGTGTCGGATGATACGCACGAGCGTGCGTGGGCACGTCAGATCGTTGATGCGATTCGTAACGGTGCGCTGGTGTGCGGTGCAGACGGTCAGGTGACGCTGCAGGGACACCCTTTACTCGACGCCGCGACCCTCCAGCCGCGCGCTAACGCGTCAGCGGATTCGCCCTATGTGCCGAGCATCGTGATGATGCGCAAGCTCGCGGTGGCATCGGCGGAAATGGACCTGTTCTCGTCGCAGCAGGACACCCGCGCGACGGCTGCGCGGCAAGTCGACAAGTTCTTTACCTTGCTCGATCCCGCTGTCATTGCCCGCGCGGTCAAGGCGCAGCATGATCCGGATATCGCGGCCACTCTCACGCTGGCGTTGGCTAAACGCGGTCTGAACAGCAATGTGAAGGCCGACCGCCTGGCGGCGATCAAGGCTGTGGCCGAGGTGCCGAGCGAAACCGCGCGGACCGCGCTGGCGAACTTCGCAGCGGACGATTCCGTGCGCTCGGATCCGGACGTGCTTGCCGCGGTGGAGGGCGCGATTCGCCACATGGACACGTGGCTGTCGCTCGGCAAGGGCTTGTCGATTCTGTTTAGCGGCTTGAGCTATGCCGGCGTGCTGTTGCTGACGGCGCTCGGCCTGTCGATCGTGTTCGGCCTGATGGGCGTGATCAATCTCGCGCATGGTGAATTCATCATGATCGGCGCTTACGCAACGTATCTGGTCGAGCGTTTCATGCAGGCGCATCTGCCCGGCTGGTTCGATGCGTACATCTTCATTGCGATTCCCGTGGCATTCGTGATCTGCGCCGCGTGCGGCATGTTGCTCGAATTCTTCGTCATCCGCTTTCTGTATCGCCGGCCGCTCGAGACGCTGCTCGCTACCTGGGCGGTCAGTATCGCGTTGATCAAGCTGATTCAGGTGCTGTTCGGCTCGCAGAACGTCGAGTTCATCACACCCGGCTTTCTCAACGGCGGCATGCAGGTTGCGCCGGGCTTTTTCGTGACCTACAACCGCGTGTTTGCCATCGTGCTCGCCGTGTTGATCTTCGGCGCGACCTTCGCCGTGGTTCGCTTCACGAAACTTGGTTTGCTGATGCGCGCCACTACGCAGCTGCGGGACATGGCGCGCTGCCTGGGCGTGCCCGCCGAGCGCGTCGACCGTATTGCGTTCGGGCTGGGCGCCGGTCTCGCGGGGCTGGCCGGCGTGGTGTTGACGCAGATTGCGAGCGTCAATCCGTCAATGGGTACGGGTTTCGTCGTCGACTCGTTCATGGTGGTGGTGCTCGGCGGCGCGGGCAGTCTCGCGGGGACAGTCGTGTCGTCGCTCGCGCTCGGCGAAATCAACCAGTTCATCGAACCATTTTACGGAGCGGTTGCCGCCAAGGTGGCCGTGCTTCTGCTCATCGTGCTGATTATCCAGAAGCGCCCGCAAGGCCTCTTTGCATTGAAGACCCGCGTATGAATACGTTTCCCGATCCGCGTACCAGCAGGAGATTGACCTTGTCGGCGTTCGCAACGAAATGGATGGGCCAGTCCGTGGAGGTCGGCATCGTGCCGGTGCTGGTCCTGCTGGCGCTCTATCTGCCCTTTGCCTATTTTGTGATTCCGGAGTCAAACGCGCTGCATCTGTCGCTGTTCGGCATCAACCTGATCGGACAGGTCATGTGCTTCGCGCTGCTCGCGCTGGCGCTCGATCTGGTATGGGGTTATGCGGGCATCCTGAGCCTCGGGCACGGCATCTTCTTCGGAATAGGCGGCTATATGATGGCCATCTATCTGCTGAACGGCGCCTATGCCGATACGAACGTATTGCCGGACTTCCTGCAATACATGGGGGCGAGCGACTTTCCTCCGGTATGGAAGATCCTCTCGCGGCTCGATGTGACGATCATCGTCACGATCATCGTCACCGTGCTGGTCGGGGGCGCGTTCGGCTTCGTCACGTTTCGCTCGCGCATCAATGGCGTGTATCTGTCGATCATCACTCAGGCGCTCACTTATGCGCTGATGCTGCTGTTGTTCATCAACGACGTGGGCCTCGGCGGTAACAACGGCATGACCGGTTTCACGAGCCTCGCGGGCCATAAGCTTGCCGATACCCCCACGCAGATCGGCCTCGCTGTGTGTTCATGCCTGCTGCTGGTGGCGGCCTATGTCGGCGTGCGCTTTCTCGCCCGCTCCAGTTTCGGCAGGGCGCTAATCGCGGTGCGCGACGACGAAGCGAGGATGCGCTTTCTCGGTTACCGCACGCATACGCTGAAGCTCTTCGCGTGGTGTCTCTCGGCGGTGCTCGCGGCGTTTGCCGGGATGCTGTATGTGCCGCAGGTCGGCATCGTCAACCCGACTATCGTGTCGCCGCAACTGTCCGTCGAGATCGCCGTGTGGGTGGCCATCGGTGGGCGCGGCACGCTCATCGGCGCGATCGTCGGCGCTATCGTGGTCAACGGACTCAAGTTCTGGCTGACGGCGCAACTGCCGGCGCTGTGGCCGTTCATTCTTGCCGGCGTGACGCTGGTGATTGTCGTGTACCTCAGCAATGGTCTGTGGGGGGCGCTGAAGGCTGCCGGCCCCGAAAATAAGGGGGGCCGGCAATGAACCTGCCACAACGGGCCACCGCCGTCTACATCAGCGGCCTGTCTGTCACGTTCTCCGGATTCGCGGCCATCACGAATCTGTCGATGGAATTTCGATACGGCGAGATTCGTGCCATCATCGGCCCGAACGGTGCGGGCAAGACGACCTTGATGGACGTCATCACGGGAAAGACCCGGCCGGCATCCGGTGAAGTTTTTCTCAACAAGGTCACGAATCTCGCGACGCTCGACGAAGCGTCCATCGCGCGCCTGGGCATTGGCCGCAAGTTCCAGAAGCCAAGCGTGTTTGAAGCGCTGCGGGTTCGCGAAAACCTCGAACTGGCGATTCGCAACGGTCGCGGCTATGCGGCGATGGTTCGCTCGCGCCTCGGCGCCCAGCAGAACCGGCGCATCGACGAAGTGCTCGAGACGATCGGTCTCGAGCATGAAGGGCCCCGGTTGGCCGGCACGCTGTCGCACGGCCAGAAGCAGTGGCTCGAAATCGGCATGCTGCTTGTCGCCGATCCGCAGGTGATCCTGCTCGACGAACCGGTTGCCGGCATGACCGACCACGAAACCGCACGCACCGCCGAACTGATCGCGCGGCTCAGGTCGCCCGATCGGGCGGTGGTGGTGATCGAACACGACATGGATTTTGTCGGCGAGATCGCGGACCTCGTCAGCGTGTTGCATGAAGGAAAGCTGCTGGGCGAGGGATCGATGGAGAGCGTGCGCAATGATCCACGCGTGATTCAGGTTTATCTGGGACGGTAGACATGCTCAAGATTTCCGCACTCAACCAGTTTTACGGCAGCAGCCACACGTTGCGCGATGTGTCGCTGAATGTGGCCGACGGTGCCTGCACCGTCGTACTCGGCCGGAATGGCGTGGGCAAGACGACCCTGCTGAAGTGTCTCGTCGGGTTGCTGCCGGTCAAAGGCGGCGAAATCGAACTGGCGGGTCAGCCGCTCGCGCGCACGCCGTCGCACCGGCGCGCGCTGGCGGGTCTCGGCTACGTACCGCAAGGACGCGAGATTTTTCCGCAGCTCAGCGTCGAAGAAAACCTGCGTATCGGTGCCTACGCGGGCGAACGCAATCAGACCGCCAAGGGCAAGCAATTTTCTTTCGACGATGTCTTTCACACCTTTCCTGTGCTGAGGACGATGCGCCGGCGCATCGCAGGAAATCTGTCCGGCGGACAGCAGCAACAGCTTGCGATTGGCCGGGCGCTTCTGACGAATCCGAAGCTGCTGATTCTCGACGAGCCGACCGAGGGCATCCAGCCGTCGATCGTGATGGAGATCGAGGCGGTGATCCGTTCGCTGAAAGGATCGCTGTCGATCCTGCTGGTGGAGCAATTTTTCGATTTCGCGCAGGCGGTAGCCGACGACTATGTCGTGCTGGTGCGAGGCCAGGTCGTGTCGGCAGGGCCTGGAGACCAGATGGAAGCCAATAACGTCAGAGCGCTAGTTTCAGTGTGATGCGGCGCCCAGTCAGGCGCCGGTTCACGTCGACAACCCACATTTGAGCAGGAACCCCATGATGAAATGGCTAGAACAATCGATCATGCATACGCGCGGCGTCGCACGCGGCCAGGTTCGCGAAACGCACGAACTCAGTGAATCCCGTCAAGGCACATTTCACTACACCATCGGACCGTACTCTGCGCCAGTGATGAGCATTGCGCCGGGCGACCGGGTGGTGGTTCAGACGCGCGATGCCTTTGACGGCAAGATCCTCACGGAACAGGATCTGCCCAGCCAGAAGCTGCGGGTGCCATTCCTGAATCCGCAAAGCGGCCCGATCATGATCGAAGGCGCGGAGAAGGGCGACGTGGTTGCGGTGTATATCGAGTCGATGCTGCCGCGCGGCGACAATCCCCGCGGCACCTGCTGCCTGATTCCGCGCTTCGGCGCGCTGACCGGTACGGAATACACCGCAACGCTTAATGAGCCGCTGCCCGAGATTACCCGCAAGATCGATGTGGACGAAGAAGGCGTCTACTGGAGCAAGCGCGTTACGCTGCCGTACAAGCCGCATATTGGCACGCTGAGCCTGTCGCCAGAAATCGACTCGATCAATTCGCTCACGCCGGACAACCACGGCGGCAATATGGACGTGCCCGACATGGGGCCGGGCAGCATCACCTATCTGCCGGTGCGCTCCACCGGTGCGCGGCTCTTTATCGGCGACGCGCACGCCTGCCAGGGCGACGGCGAAGTGTGCGGCACCGCCGTCGAATTCTCCAGCACGACCACGATTCACGTCGATCTGATCAAGGGCTGGCATATCGAATGGCCGCGCCTCGAAACCGATGAGCTGCTGATGGCGATCGGCAGTGCGCGCCCGCTTGAGGACGCAACGCGTATCGCATACCACGAACTGGTGCTGTGGATGGAAAAAGAATACGGCTTCGACCGCTGGGATGCCTACATGATGCTCAGCCAGTGCGGCAAGGTGCGGCTCGGCAATTTCGTCGATCCCAAGTATTCGGTCGGCGCGGCGATCAGCAAGAAATATCTCGCACCGGCTGCCTGAGGAGACGCCATCATGGATTTGAAACTCAAGGGTTTGAAGGCACTTGTAACCGGCGGCACCAAGGGTATCGGCCGCGCCATCGCGCACACGCTGGCAGCCGAAGGCGCGGACGTCGCACTGTGCGCGCGTGATCGTGTCACCGTCGAGCAAACGGTGGCCGACATCGTGCAGGCCACGGGTGGCGCGGTCAAGGTATGGGGCGCGCCCGTCGACGTTTCGAATGGTCCAGCGTTACAAGCCTGGACACGCGACGCTGCCGCGCAACTGGGCGGCATCGACATCGTGGTCGCCAATGTGAGCGCGCTGTCGATCGGCAACGATCCTGAATCGTGGCGCAAGGAGTTCGAAACCGACTTGATGGGTACGGTCAACCTGGTCGACGCCGCGCTGCCGTTTCTCGAAACCAGCAAGTCCGCCTCGATCATCGCGATATCGAGCGTGTCCGGTCGTGAGATCGACTTTGCCGCCGGCCCTTACGGGACCTTCAAGGCGGCGCTCATCCACTACATGCAGGGCCTCGCTTACCAGCTCGCGCCGAAGGGCATCCGGGCAAACGCCGTGTCGCCTGGCAACGTCTATTTCGAAGGCGGTGTGTGGGATCACATCGAACACAACGATCCGAAGCTGTTCGCGGAAGCACTCGCGTTGAATCCGAGCGGACGCATGGCCCGCCCACAGGAGATCGCGAATGCGGTCGCGTTCGTCGCGAGTCCCGCAGCGAGCTTCGTGAGCGGGGCGAATCTCGTAGTGGATGGCGCGCTCACGCGCGGGGTGCAGCTCTAACTGCCGAGACGCTGCGTCACGTAAGTCGATTCGATAAAACACCAAGGAGCCTTGCCGATAATGAAAAGAATCTCTTCCCTTCTGACTGCCGGCCGCTCACGCTGCCTGGCATCCGTTCTGCTGGTTTCTCTCGCGATGGCAAGCCATGCCGCCATCGCTGCCGATCCGATCAGGATCGGCGTGCCCGTGGGTCTGAGCGGCGCGAATAGCGTGGTTGCCCCGTCGGTGGTTCAGGCGGCGCAACTGGCTGTTGACGAGATCAATGCGAAAGGCGGCATTCTGGGGCGTCAGGTCGCCCTCGAAGTGGCCGATGACGGTAGCGGCGCAGCGGGTGCGCAAAAGGCGTTCGATTCGCTGATCTTCGAAAAGAAGGTCAACGCGCTCATCTCGATGGAAACGAGTGCCGCGCGCAACGCAGGCTTGCCGATCGTCACGCGCGGCAAAGTCCCGTTCATTTACACGTCGTTTTATGAAGGGCGCTCCTGCAACCGTTATATGTACGTCGATGCGTGGGTGCCTGACCAGCAGGTTGCGCCGATCGTCGATTACTTCATGAAGCAGCAAAAGGCGAAAACGTTCTTCCTGATTGGCAGCGACTACGCGTTCGGCCGCGGCATGCTCGACTTCACGAAGACCTACATCGAGAAGCACGGCGGCAAGGTGGTCGGCAATGAGTATCTGCCGATGGACGGTTCTGACTGGACTTCCATCATCAGCAAGCTGCAGGCGGCCAAGCCTGACGCGATCATCACGTCGACAGCCGGCGGCGCGCCGAACGTCACTCTGACCAAGCAACTGCGCGCGGCGGGCGTGAGGGTTCCCTACGGCAACCTCGCCGTCGACGAGGGCACCGCTAAGAGCATGGGCGCGGATGCACAGGGCATCTACATCTCCGGTTCGTATGTGACCAACATCGATACCCCGGCGAACCACGCGTTTCTCGCCGCGATGCAAAAACGCTTCGGTGCGGATCTGAAGACGCCGAACGATCTATCGGTGCCGGAGTACGAGGCGATCTACCTGTACAAGGCCGCCGTGGAGAAAGCCGGTTCGGTCGACACGGCGAAGGTGATTCCGGCGCTCGCTCAGGTTTCGTTCGACGGCCCGCGTGGCCATATCCAGATGGACAAACAACGTCATACGCCGCTCACGATGTATCTGGGCCAGGTGCAGGCGGACGGCTCGGTGAAGGTGATCGAATCGTTCCGCAACGTCGATCCGGGCGCGCAGTGTCCTGCCTTGAAGTAAAACGCACTATGGAGTGCTGGTCATGCTGAACCTCGGGCTTGATGTCGTCACTACGGCGGCCATCCTGTTCATCGTTTCGGCGGGGTTGCTGATGGTCTTCGGTGTGATGAAGATCATCAACTTCTCGCATGGAGCGTTTCTGACGGCGGGCGGCTATGCGAGCGTGCTCGTCGGGCACGCCGGTCTGAACTGGTGGTGGAGTGTGCCGTGCGCGCTCGCGGTCGGCTTCGTGGCGGGGATGGCGGTCGAGCGGTTCATCGTTCGTCCCTTGTACGCGCGCCCGCTCGACGCGATTCTGGCGACCTGGGGTCTGGGCATCATCGTCGGGCAACTGATCACGCTGGCGTTCGGCCGCGGCGTGCAGATGGTCGCCAGTCCGGTGAACGGTGCGATCTCGTTCGCCGGTATTCAGTACTCCGCCTACCGGCTGATTCTGGTCGGGGTGGCCATGCTGGTTGCGCTCGCGCTCGGCTGGCTGCTCAACGGCACGCGGCTCGGCTTGCAGACGCGGGCGGTGATCATGAACGAAGCGCTCGCACGCGGGCTCGGCATCAGCAGTTCGCGAGTGCGTTTCATGACCTTCTGCACCGGCGCGGCGCTCGCGTCGGCTGCGGGCTGTCTGATTACGCCGCTTGCGAGCGTCGATCCGAACATGGGCGTTCCCTGGATCGTCGGCGCGTTCATGCTGGTGCTGGTGTCCGGTTCGTCGCTGGTCAGTCTTGCGGTGGCCAGCGTGGTGCTCGGCGGCGCGCAGGTGCTGGTTAGCACCTTCGTCAATCCCGTGCTCGGCGGTCTGACAATCGCGGTACTGGCGGCCTTGTTACTGCGCGTTCGACCGGAGGGCTTCGCACGTGGCTGATCCCGCTTCCACCTTGTCGTTTCGCGCCGCGATCGCTTCGCCGTGGAAGAGACCGGCCGCGATCGGTGTTGCTGCGCTCGTCGTTCTCGCCGTGTGCAGCGTCACGCTGCCGACCTTCCTCGTCAACAACCTGATTCGCGCTTTCCTGTATGCGGCGGTCGCGTTGACCGTCGATCTGCTGTGGGGCTATACCGGCATCCTCACATTCGGACAGTCGGCATTTTTTGGCATCGGCGCTTACGCGGCTGGTCTGGTTTTTACCCATGCCGGTTTTTCGGTCCCGCTTGCCGCGGCAGCGCTCGCTGCCGGCATCGCCGCCGCCTGGATCGTGTCGCGCGCGATTGGCTGGCTGGCGTTTTATCACGGGGCATCACCGCTTTACGCTTCGGTCGTCACCCTTGTCTTGCCGATCGTGCTGGTTCAGTGCATCTATTCGGGCGGTGAGTTCACCGGATCGAGCAGCGGTCTGTCCGGCTTCGACAGTTTCGATATTCCACTCGAAGCCTGGTTCGTCATCGCGGGCGCATTGCTGATTGTCCTGGCCGTGGTGGCGTGGATGTTCGTGCGCAGCGACGCGGGCCAACTGCTGGTGGCCATCCGTGAAAACGAGGCACGTTGCGAGTATCTCGGCATCGACGTGTCGCGCTACAAGTCGCGGCTGATGGACGTATGCGCGGTCATCGCCGCGTTCGCTGGTTTTCTGTTTGCCTGCGTGCAGATGGTGGTGGCGCCGGAATACGCCGGTTTTGTGTTCGGCACCGAACTGGTCATTTGGGTCGCGCTCGGCGGCCGGGGATCGCTTATCGGGCCCATTGTCGGCGCGATGCTGATCGACGTCGGCAGCGCCTATCTCAGCGGCAATCTGCCTTATGTCTGGACGCTGCTGGTGGGCGTGGCGTTCGTCGTCGTAATTGTGGCGATGCCGCGCGGGCTTGCACCGCTCGTGTCCGGCGCGGCGCGCCAGGCATTGCCGCGCCGCCGCCGTGCGGCACCCGCGCCGGTGACGCTCGTCGCCGTGCCACCGCGCGGCGGCGACATGGTGGACGACGCGCGAGCGGCGCTTTCGATCAAGCACGTGCGAAAGCATTTCGGCAGCCTCAAGGTGCTCGACGACATCAGCTTCGACGCGCACGCCGGAGAACTGCTCAGTCTGATCGGCCCGAACGGCGCGGGCAAGAGCACGCTGATGCGCTGCATTGCGGACGGGGCGGAACGCTCGGGCGGCACAGTCGAGATCGGCGGCGCGGACATCCGCTCGCTTGCGCCATACGACTGCGTGGCGCTTGGCGTCGGCCGGAAATTCCAGACCGCGACGGTATTCGAATCGCTCAGCGTCGGCGAGGCGTTGCGCGTTGCGCGCTATCGGGTGGCGCCGCCGTCGAAATGGCAGCGCGACCCGGTTCTCACGCTGCCGCAGCCGACCCTCGACGTGCTGCGGCTCACAGGACTCGACCGGATTCTCGATCGCGAGTGCCGCTTTCTTTCGCACGGCCAGAAGCAGGCACTTGAACTGGCGATGGTGCTTGCGCTCGAACCGCGCACGGTGCTGCTGGACGAACCCACGGCGGGCCTGACGAAACAGGAGCGTACGCAGATCGGCGAGATTTTCGTCGAACTGTCCTCGCGCTATCGGATGTGTCTGTTGCTGGTCGAGCATGACCTCGATTTCGTGCAGCAGATCAGCTCACGCATCGTCGTTCTGCACCAGGGGCACATTGCGATGGACGGCGGTGTAGAAGAAGTCGTGCACTCGGAAATCGTGGCCGCGGTATATGCGGGCGGTGCGCATCCAGCCGCCAGCCAGCCGGAGGCGGACGCATGAATGCAACATCGATTGTTCAGGTCGACGCACTGCATAGCGGCTACGGCGAGGCGATGGTGCTCAAGGGCCTGAACCTCACGCTCGCGCGCGGTGAAGTGGTGGCGATTCTCGGCAAGAACGGCATGGGTAAGTCGACCTTGCTGAAAACGCTGATGGGTTTCATCCGCCCGAAGAGCGGCGACATCGCGCTGTTCGGCGCACGGACCACGGGCGTGCCGCCGAACCGCATCGCGCGACGCGACGTCGCTTACATCCCACAGGAAAAGGCCTTGTTTCAGGACCTGTCCGTCGAAGAGAACCTGAAGCTCGCCCTCATGCGCGATCGCGATTTCAAACCGCTTTTCGAGCGTATCGAGGACCTTTTCCCGTTTCTCAAGGACCGCCTCAGACAGAAAGCCGGTACGCTGTCCGGCGGCGAGCAGAAGATGCTGTTGGTCGCGCGGGCGTTGATTCGCCAGCCAAAGCTGATCCTCGTCGACGAAATCACCGAGGGCATGCAGCCGTCGGTGATCGAACGGCTGGTCGGCGTTCTCAGCCGCGAGCGTGACAGTGCCGGCACGACGATGCTGCTGGTCGAGCAGCACGTGCAGTTCGCTTTTGCTGTCGCGAATCGCTACGCGGTGCTCGAACTCGGTGAAATTCCGGCGGCCGGTGATACGGCGGATACGTCGGCGCAAGCTACGGTTTCGCGTTTCCTGTCGCTGTAACGCTAGGGAGAAAGTTTGCCATGACGTTTTCCATCGTCGCGCGCTGTGCGCGGACCGGTGCGTTGGGCGTGGCGGTCAGCACGGCGGTGCCGGCCGTCGGCGCGATGTGCGTGTATCTGCGCACCGGCGTGGGGGCGGTGTCGACGCAATCGTGGGTCAATCCGTATCTCGCGCTCGATGCGCTCGACCTGCTCGATCAGGGCCTGAGCGCCGAACAGGCGCTCGCGAGGGTACTGCATGACGATGCCGCCGCGGATCTGCGGCAGCTCGGCATTGTCGATCGCAACGGTCAAAGCGCGTGCTGGACCGGCCCGCAATGTACGGGTTGGGCGGGGCAGCGCTGCGGCACGTCCTGCACGATTCAGGGCAACATGCTGACCGGCGCCGGGACGCTCGATGCGATGCTCGCCGCGTATGAGGCGAGCGCTGAACTCGCGCTGGAGGAGCGCCTGATGCGCGCGCTCGAAGCGGGACAAGCCGCCGGCGGCGACAAGCGCGGCCGCCAATCGGCGGCGCTGAAGGTGGTGCGCAACGAGGCATATGCCCACCTCGATTTGCGGGTCGACGAACACCATGAACCGGTTGCCGAATTGCGGCGTGTGTTCGAAGTGGCACAGCGGCAGTTCGTCCCGTTCGTCGAAGGGATGCCCACCCGCAGCTATCCCGGCCGTGCGCCGCCGGCCGCCGTGACTGAGTTGCTGTTGACGCCGCCGCAATCGAGGCCGGGCGCAACCGACCCGTTGAACGCCGATATGCGGGTGCTAGGCAGGTGGCTCGGCGTCGAGTTCGACGCCGAGCGCGTGGCGCACAACCTGGCCGCCTACGTATCGATCCTCGCGGAGATCAGCAAGTTACGCGAACTCGATCTGTCAGACGTGCACCCGGTGGTCGTGTTCGATCTGGCGCGTGCTTATACCGGACCTTCCACCAAGGGTGGAGCATGAACGACGATCTCACCGCCATCGCCGCGGACATTGCATCGGGCGAGGTAACGCCCACCGATCTCATGGACGCGCTGCTCACGCGCATCGCCGCGCTCGACCCGCAAGTGCTGGCGTATGAATGTCTTAATCCGGCCGCGCGCGCCGAAGCCGGGCAATGCACGGAGGAACTGAAGCGCGGCATGCGGCGCGGGCCGCTGCATGGCGTGCCGATTGCGATCAAGGACAACTATCTGACGGCCGGTATGCCGACCACGGCAGGCAGCCGCGCGCCGGGTTATACGTTCGCAAACGAAGACGCAGCTGCGGTGGCGCGCCTGCGGGCGGCCGGCGCGATCGTGATCGGCAAGACCCGCACGCACGAGTTTGCTTGGGGCACGGAGACGCCGCCCACTCGCAATCCCTGGGATCTCTCGCGCATTCCCGGCGGATCGAGCGGCGGCTCGGGCGCGGCGCTGGCCGCGCGCATGGCCTACGGCGCGCTCGGATCGGACACGGGCGGCTCGATTCGCATTCCGGCGAGTCTGTGTGGCGTAGTGGGCTTGAAGCCGACGTTCGGTCGCGTCAGCCGGGCGGGGATCGTGCCGCATAGCTGGTCGCTCGATCATGCGGGCCCGTTGACACTGTCGGTGCGCGACGCGGCGCTGCTGCTCAACGTGCTCGCCGGCCACGATACGCGGGACCCCGGCAGCGCCGACGTACCGGTGCCGGATTACATCGCGTCGCTGGACGGCGGCATCGCGAGCATGCGCATCGGCGTGTGCCGCAATCACTTCTTTGGCGCCAACGAGGCGCAAGTCGAGGCGCAAGTCGAGCGCGCCATTGCGACGCTCGCCGCGCTCGGCGCGCAGGTGATCGACTTCGAAGTACCCAACCTGAAATACGGCCTGGGCGCGATCTTCGCAATCGAACTCGCGTCGTCGAGCGCATATCACGATCGCGGCCTGCAACGCGGTGCGACCGCCGCGATGGCTGACGACGTCCGCACGCTCGTCGAGATCGGCCGCATGGTGTCGGCGTCGGACTACCTGAAGGCAGAGCAGTTGCGCGCGTGTCTGATCGCTGATTTCAACGCGGTATTCGAGCGCGTCGATGTCGTGGTGACGCCTGCGTCCCCAGTTACCGCATGGCAGCGCGGACAGGCAACGGTGGTGACTGGGGGCATGGAAGAGAGCCCGCTCGCGGCGTCATGGCGTCTCACCTACCCATTCAACCTGACTGGCTTGCCGGCCCTGTCCGTGCCATGCGGCTTCGATTCGGGCGGCTTGCCAATCGGTCTGCAGATCGCCGGCAAACCGTTCGACGAAACTACGATTCTGCGCGTAGCCGCGTCCTATGAGAGCGTGAACCACTGGAACGCGATGCGCTCGCCAATTGCGAGGAGTGTGCAGCCATGATGCCAGGCAACGAGAGCAAGGTGACCGTCGCGTGCGTGCAGATGTGCCCGGAAGTGGGCGCCAAGGCGCGCAACGTGGCGCACTCGATCGAGCTGATCAAGCAGGCGTATGCGCGCGGCGCGAATCTGATCGTGCTGCCGGAGTTATGCAATTCGGGTTATGTATTCGAGTCGCGTGAAGAAGCGTTCGCGCTGTCCGAAGCCTTGGTGGATGGCGAGACGATTGGGCAGTGGAGTGCGCTCGCAGCGCGTCTGCGCGTCACGCTGGTGGTCGGGTACGCCGAACGCAACGGCGATGCGCTTTACAACTCGGCGGCCGTGATCGGTCCGGGAGGTGTGCTGGGCGGTTATCGAAAGATGCATTTGTGGGGTGACGAGCAGCTCTTTTTCGAACCGGGCAACGTCGGCATGCCGGTGTTTCATACGCCATTTGGCCGGGTGGCTTGCGCGATCTGCTACGACATCTGGTTTCCTGAAGTTTTCCGGATGGCGGCTGCCCGGGGTGCCGACATCCTGTGCGTGCCGACCAACTGGGTGCCTATGCCTGCGCAGCCGGCCGAACTGCCCGCGATGGCGAATCTGCTGGCGATGGGCGGCGCGCATTCGAACGGACTGTTCGTGGCGGCGGCGGACCGGGTCGGCGTCGAACGCAACCAGCCGTTTCTTGGACGCAGCCTGATTGTCGACTCGCAAGGATGGCCGGTGGCCGGTCCGGCCAGTGCAACCGACGAAGAGATTCTGCTGGCGACGGTGAATCTGACTGACGCGCGCCGGCACCGGCAATTGAACGCGTTCAATCACGTATTGCGGGACCGGCGCCCGGATATGTATTGAGCCTTTACTCGACTTTCAACTTGTTGCTAGTGTTTGTCGAGGCCAGATTGAAATGTCGCAGGGCTGGCTAAATACAGATGTCGTAGTCTTGATGTCGGGTTTGAGTCTGTCTTTAACGGTTTGAATCCACGTAGTGTCGAAGGACAGCCTTGAACGGGCAGGGCGTGTCAGTCCGTTCAGCGAGTGCGTGCAGACCGTTGGCTAGGTGTTGAAGGCGTCTTCGACTGCTGTGCGATCTGCACGATTGCCTGGTTCAGGTCGGCTCGGGTGAATGCGCGTTGCTTCTTCGTGCCGGGTGAGGGTTTGGGCTTGCGTACCGCCGCACCACGAATCGTACGTGATGGCGAGCCCGAGATCCGGCGGTTGTCGCGCTGCGCCTGCACGGCTTGCGCGACCTGCAGCGCATGACCGAGGCGCTTGTGCTCGATCACGGCACCCTGATCAATCTCCGCGAGCTTATCGTACGGCACACAGGGCAGCACGACGCCGTCCGCGCGGATCTCAAGGCGCCCGTCCGGATACTCCCACACGTCGATGTAGCGGCCGAACCGAGGGGATCCGTCATGGCATATACGATCGCGGGTGTGGACATCGCAAAGAATGTAATGCAGGTTCACTGGGTGGATCCCGAGAGCGGCGAAATCGTGAACCGGCCCGTTAAGCGAGCGGCATTTCTCGAATACTTTGCCAATCGCAAACCCTGCCTTGTCGGCATGGAGTCGTGCAGCGGATCACAGCATTGGGCGCATCGGGTAAAGCTGATGCCGGCGAAGTTCGTCAAGGCGTTCAACATCCGCAATAAGAATGATGCGGCCGACGCGCGGGCAATCTAGATGGCCACCCAGATGGATTGCAAGGAAGTTGCTGTAAAAAGCGAAGCGCAGCAGGCCATCCTTGCACTGCATCGTATGCGTCAACAACTGGTGAAGTTTCGCACGATGCAAACCAATAGTCTTCGCGGATTGCTCAGCGAATACGGCGAGGTAATGGGAGTAGGGAGGGCGGCGCTGGACAAGGCAACGGTCGGAGTTCTGGAAAGATTGTCAGGACGCTTGCCTGCCATACTGATCGATACGCTGCGAGAGCAATGGAAAGGGCTGGATGAGGTGGACCGCCAGATCCGCCAGATCGAGCGACGGATGCAGGAGTGGATGAAAAATGATCAGGCGGCCAAGGCAATCGCGGCGATCCCCGGCGTGGTACTGATTACCGCAACAGCTGCCGTGGCAACGATGGGACATGCCAAAGCCTTCAAGTCTGGGCGTGAGTTTGCGGCCTGGCTAGGACTTGTGCCGGGACAGACGGGTTCCGGCGGTACCATCAAGTTACAGGGAATTAGTAAGCGAGGTGACACGTATCTCCGAACTCTGCTGGTTCACGGCGCGCGGAGCATCATCTATCGCGCGAAAGAGCCAGGTCTCTGGGTCGAACAGCTGAAACAGCGGCGCCCGTTGAATGTCGTCATCGTCGCAATGGCCAACAAGCTTGCGTGAATAATCTGGGCGGTGCTGGCGCATCAACAGCCCTATCGGAAGGATTACGTCAGTACGAGGTTAGCCTGATTTCATCGGTCTGCAGGAAAGTTTCTTGTTTCAACGGATGGAACGTCAAAAGTTGCGGCGGCAGTCGAGTGTAATGACAAATCGGGCGGGACCCGGGATTCACCAAACCTGCTTTTATGTCTGAGCTTCACAAGCTCGCGATTTGAATGAGGCGTGAGTCAGCGGATCTCATAGGGGCCGGCAGCGAAGCGGAAGCTGCAAAGAGGCCGGATGTAGAGCTGCAGCCCATTCTATTCGTCAAGACCTCGAACATCTGGCGCAAACGGGGGCGTTCATGTAGACATAAAAGAAATGATCGGCGATTAATTCGCAATCCTATGTTTACCAAGCCGAAGAGGTTTCAATTTGTGCAGGAGGCTGCTGCACAAATTCTGGATTCGGCCATGCCTTCAGGCTGCGCGGTGACAATTTGCGCAAGGCGGGGAGGGCTGGCTTGCGCTGGATCAGTGTGGCGACACGCTCCTTTGAGTTCTGATGATCGAAACGTCGAAGGGGACGATTGCCTGTCTCACGAGGCCACAATGAAGCGTCTCGAATTGACGATTGATGGCCTGCCGAGGTATTCGATGCCGTGGACATGGAGGTTGACTGATCGCTGGAGGAGACTGAGCAGGCGTCAACTCCGTTACCATCGCCTGGCGTGTGAATCCGAAATCAGTAGCTCAAACCAGGCAGTTCTCTTCGGAGCCTGGCGGGTTTTCTTTGCCTGCCTTTGCCTGTGGGGCGCGGGCTACATACAGCGGTGGAGTCGCTCAGCCGTTCAGTTGCGACTCGACGTTCAGGACGATCCGTGCAACCGGGTTGTTGTCTGCGGATTGCGGCGCGAACTTGATCTGGGCGAAGGTGACGATACCGAGAGCGACGACCAGGAGTGCTCCAGACGCGGCGATGCGGGGAAGGTATCTCACAGGGACCTCATTTTGATGATGTAGACAGAAACTGGGCGTAGCTGACGGGCGTGGCGATTCACCTTCAGCGGCATGTCTGTCCGCAACCCGGCAACGCCGGGACGCGGTCGTCAGATCGCACTTGCCGATCGGTCAGAGATTGTGCAGTGCACTATAACACGACCGTCAAATCGCATCTGCCAATCACACGGGCTTGTGCAGTGCACCATAAATGGTTTATCCGTGTGCCCGGTGCGACATCCTGTCGCGAGCGGATGCTTAAGTGCTTGAGCGTTTCGTGTATGAAAGATTTTTGTAGGCCGTGACGTGCCGTCATGCTATGTGGGCGATTCTCGCAGGCACGGACGATGTCGAGGTGACCGCCTCGGCAGTCTCCGCGCTGGCGCCCGCCAGATCGAAGATGGGTTTGCGGACGGTATCAATTGCGCTATCATTAGGGATCAACTGATACTTTAGTCGGGAGTCGCATGTCACTGATCACGCCTGAAGCAGTGGCCGCGGTCATGGAACTGCGGCAGGTCCCGCACACGCTCGCGGAACTCGAGGCACTTGTCCGCGACGGCCTGCCCAAGTCCGCGCTGCGCGCGGGCGTCGAACATGCGACGCACGATGCCGACGCCCGGCGTGCGCTACTTGCCCGCATCATCCCCGAAGCGACCTATAAGCGGCGTCGCGATCGGCTGACGCCAGACGAATCGGAAAAGACTGAGCGGCTGGCCAGGATCGTCGCGACGACGGCCTACGTCTGGAACGACGAGGAGGACGCGCGGGAATTCCTGTCGACGCCGCACCCGGAGCTCGAAGGGCGGGCGCCGCTCGATGTTGCGCTGACCGAGCTCGGCGCGCGCCGGGTCGAAGAGCTGCTCTGGAAACTGTTTTACGGGTTGCCGGCGTGAAGTTGTTTCGAATCGCCGACACTCGACACACGGTCTGGAGTGGCACCGGCGCGATGCTGGTGGGCGGCCGCTTCAATAGCCCGGGGCGACCGGTCATCTACGCCGCGTCGACCTTCGCCGGTGCGATGCTCGAGGTTCTTGTTCATGCGCGCATCGGCAAGCTACCGAAGACACACGGGTGGGTTGAAGCAGCGGTTCCCGACGATATTCGCGTCGAACGCCATTCGGCCGAATCGTTGCCGGGGGGATGGGATGCGCCACCACTGCAGGTGGCAAGGGTGTTCGGCGACGCCTGGCTGACCGAGTCGCGTACCGCGCTCCTGATCGTACCTTCCGTCGTGGTCCGTGCAGAGTTCAACGTGCTGGTCAATCCCGCACACCCCGACGCGACGCGGATTGCCGTGACGGAGCCGCAACCCGTGGTGTGGGACGAACGCCTCTTTGTGATGCCGTCGGTCGGACACTCCTAGATCATGATGGTGGTCGGCTAGCCTCGCCTCGACGCTTTGCTTCTCGAGGGAGATGACCCGGGCGTCGCTTCCGGTTCAGTTGGCACTCGCCGCCTGCAATGGCCAGTGCAGCGCCGTCTTAGATGCTCCTTGTCTGGTTGCCAAAGCCGACACGGCTGTCAGTTTTTGTCAACCGACCTGATAATTTGACATAATTAAAGTTATCGAATATTTTTTAGGGTCGCAATGTAATTTCGTATAGACCCGGTGTCCGGACACGCTGTACACGTCCAGATCGCTTGTAGTGTGCGTTGCCACCCCTAATTCGGCCCGACCTCGCGCTAACGTCTAGCCATTCCACCTATGGGGGCAGTCGGGAGGCGACGATGGAGCATCTGGTCAGAGTACACAACAAGAAGGACCGGCAAACGATGGAATGGCTGCGCCGGAATATTGGCGATGCAGCCATCGCTGCCGCCATCCAACGATGCGAGAAATCGGGCAAGCCGTATCTTTCCGCCGTCTGCCGGCAGCTGCGCGTCCGTGTTCCGGAGTTTCCTCTGCCACGGCGGGAATGCCCGAGCCCGGTGGCGGAACAATCTCTCGCTACCATCCGGCGCATCCTCGCAGCGCGCAACGCCTTGACCGTCGCGCACCCGATCAGTGCGCGCCAGGAAGCGACGCCAACCCAATTCGCCTGATCGAGACGGGACAATGCGTCCTTTGACGCGATGCTTGTACGACGCTGGAACAGCGATTTTCGGACGCGGGCATGGTAAACAGGCTCAACATCATCTGGATGGACCAGTCGCAAACCCGCAAGGGTTGGCCGGAGTTCCGTGAAGAAGTTTTCGGGGGCGCCTTTACTGACGCCATGGACTACATCATGAGTCTGGCCGGGAATGCCGGATTTGTCGCAGGTCAGATTCTCGGTCAGGACGGAGAGATTCTGGCGACCGTCGCTCCTTTGAAAAACGTTCGCCTTCGCGGATGAGCGATCCGGATTTCCAGAGCCGT
Source organism: Paraburkholderia fynbosensis (assembly GCF_902859935.1). GTDB lineage: Bacteria > Pseudomonadota > Gammaproteobacteria > Burkholderiales > Burkholderiaceae > Paraburkholderia > Paraburkholderia fynbosensis. Next base: position 68,353 of record NZ_CADIKI010000024.1, on the reverse strand, counting down.
GAACGGCCAACGTGCGCCGGCCCCCGCGCGAAAGCGTGCTGATACGACGGGGCGCCACCTCAGGCGATGCTCCCAGCCGCAATGGAGACGCTTTGCCCAACGGCAACATCAGTGCGCGCACTGCCGGCGCTGCGTCCGCCGACTCTATCGACCATGTCGAGGGGCGAAGCTACAGGTACTAGGGACGATCCGCGTGAGCACGACCGGTTCGTGCGATCCGTCCGGTGCCGGGACTATTCCCCTTCAACAGACACCCTCAGCCTGGAAAATCGAAAAAGTGCGTCTGCACAGCGATGCAAATCCGTTCACACGGTAGTGCAGCAGCCCTCCTCTTCTTTTTTGCGGGTCGCCGACGCCGTGGCGAACCCCGTCCACGGCGTTTGACGGCGCGAGAAGCAGATTCGGCGAAAAGGTCACAGCCGCGGTACGCTTTGGATTCGACAGCGAGGGCCTGCAAAATGAAAGCATCTTGTGCGGACCAGGAATCGTTTCTGGACAGCCTGATCAGTGAACAAAAACCGGTCAACATCTTTCTGGTCAACGGGATCCGGCTGTCCGGCACGATACGTTCCTGCGATCAGCGGGTCATCCTGCTCGATTCGCCATTTGGGATTCAAGCTGTCTACAAGCACTCGGTATCAACGATTCAAGACAGTGAGCACCGGGGACCCCATAAGTCGTTCCGGGATACGCCGGACGCAAACGGCGCAAGACCGGGCCACCTCCCGCGCCGGCGGAGTTCCCCGTAGGAAACTTGCGCGGCTCGCCACCACGAAGCCAGCGGCACACACGCCGCGGCGCTCCTGCCCACGAACGCAGACCGCTATAACTTTCAGTTTATGGCGTTTGCTCCCGGACGCCTCGTCCTTGCGCTGGCGATCGACATCGGGCTTATCGCCTCGCCTGACCAAACAGCCGCGGATCCAGCGTAAAAGGCTCGCTGCTGATGACCCTGACGCTTGCCATCTCCGGATGCATCGGGTTCAGCAGCAGATTGAAATCACTCGGACAGACGACCGACGGTACCCGCATCGCCAGCTGCTCGCCCGCCTCGAGCCATTGCCGCCCACGCGCCCTTGTCGCCGCGGGATCGCGCGTCAGGTCTGCCCAACCTGCCGGCAAATCCGGGACGAACGCGGCCTCGTAGACAGCGTCTGGCACCTCCAGCGTCACCAGAAAATAGCCACCGGCCGGCAGCAAGCCCGCCATGTGAACCAGCGCCTCCAGCAGTGCTGTCGACGCGTGGCAGCAGGTGTAGAGTACCCGCATGCCACGCGGGTTCCAGCGGCCTCCTGCGATCGCCGCCCCGTTGCCGCTCAGATCATCGGCGCGGTAATACCCGCGCCGTTCCTTCGCCAGACGGTAAAGCCTCATGCGGACACGCCGTGGATGACGCGCAGCAGAATTTCACGCACGCGGTCGTACCCCGGCTGTGAGTCGAGTACTTCGAGCGGGCTCAGCCCACCCAGCTCCGCGTTCGATCGCTGCATCCATTCGGTGGCCAGCGTCGGATCCTCGAACACCTCGACAGCAAGCTGGCGCACATAGAGCACGCGCGCGACGCGATCCGACTCGGCTGGCGACAGGCGCTCCTGGCGCGCCATCTTGCGCAGGATCGTCGAACTCGGCAGATTGAGATTCGCAAGCAGCGTCTGCACCGGCACGTGCAGCAGGTCCTTCGCAACGCGCTCGATGATCGCCGCTTCCATGCCTTCGCGGATCTGCCGGCGCTGCTCGAGCGGGTCGAACTCGACGAGGAATGTTTCGATATCGTCAGGGCGGGCGCCGGACCGGCCAGAGCCGGCCAATGCCTTGCCGGTATGCGCTGCGGCCGGGTGACGGCCGGACGGATGATGCAGGGCCATGATGTGAGCCTCCCAGATGAGAACATCGTTACTCTCATTCTAGATCAGTCTCAAACGGGAATCAAGATTATCCCATTTGGCCACCTGCTGCGCCGGCCGGTCCTGGCGCCGGAGAGTGAAAAGCCGCAGCAGCTCGTCGCGCAACTCCGAGATATCGAGGACATGCTGCGCCCGGGTCACGGCCACATAGAGGAGGCGGAGTTCATCGTCGTCCGGCATCGGGCGGCCATCGGCACCGCGCAGGCGGAAATCGTTGGCCACCTTGACACGCTTCCATTCGAGGCCTTTGGCACGGTGGACGGTCGAAATCACATAGTCGGCGGCGCCTTCCGCCGCCGAGCGCTGCGCCAGCGCCCGCAGATAGCCCGTACCGAGCTCGTCGATGATCCGCACAACCGGCAGCAGGTCCTGGCCAAATGCACTGCGCGCAAACGCCTGCGCATCGCTCCATGCCTCGAACAGCGAAAACGCCGCCGGGCGGAACGCCCGCTGGCCGGCCAGCAAGCGGTCCGCGCCGTCAGCGTAAGCGAGAATCTCGGCCGGACTCATCCGGATCGCAGGTCGATGTCCCGCCTCGAGTCCTGCGGCGAACTGCCAGATCGCCGTGACATTCTTCCGGCACAGGATTGCGTCGACCGGCGGCGCAAGCGCGGGATCATCCACCAGGATCGAGCCGATGGTTTCCTGTCCCCGGATGGGCGTGCACTCACCGAGCAGTGCGAGCAGGCGGCTGGCGAGTGCCGCGAACGTTGCGCCAAAGCGGAACGACTCCGTGAGCGCGCATTCGGGTGCGTCGATCTGCGCCATCGCATTGATTGCGCCCCGCCACTCATAAATCTGCTGATAAGGATCGCCCACGTAGATAATCTGCGCGTGGCGCTGCCGGCCAAGGACCGACAGCATCACACCGTCACTGTCCTGCGCTTCGTCGAAGAGGATGAAATCGGTCTCGATGCGTGGCTCCGAAAGCGCCCATAGCTTCAGGAGCACGTCAGGCGAAACGGCACTCCCCGCGTGGGCAGCCCTGCTTTCTTCCCACAGACGCCGGACATAGGGCAGCAGGTAGGTGCGCAGTTGCGCGGCCACTGCTTCGTCGATCTTTTCGTCGACAACAATATGCTGCGCTGCCGGCTGGATATCCGCGGACCGGCAGAACCTGTCCCGCCCATCGGCAATCATCCGCCCGATCTCGAATGGAGCGATTTCGACGGCCTTGCCCGTTACTGTCCGCACTTCCAGCGGGCCCAGCCCGTAACGCGCAGCCAGTTCGTGCGGTGGCTCGCCCTGAACGCTCATCCGGTTTCGGAGCGACAGGCTGACGGAGGCCCACGCCAGCGAATGCATCGTCCTCGAGCCAACGTGAGACGGGAAACGCCGGGCTGCGTTCGCCGCGATTTCCCGGTTGAACGCGAGGTACATGCCGCGCCGATGGCCGAAGTGCCCCGCCACGAGCTGGAGCGTGGAGGTCTTGCCCGCGCCGGCAAATGCCTTGATCTTCAGGTCCCCGACGCGAAGCGCCGCCTCGACCACGGCTTGCTGCTCTTTCGTTGGAATAAAGCTCCTTTTCACGCGATACCAGACGTCATGTGCGCCCGCTCCTGGCGATATGGGGTCGGTGATTTTCGCATGGCCTGTAGCCGGTCGGGCAACCCGGCGAGGGTCGCGTCATTAGAACTTTCGCTTTGATAAAAAGGGGATGGTGCGCTGGGCACGGTGAAAGCTGACAGCACCCGTCACGTCTGAACAAGCTCAAGCCCGTTTTCGGCACACCATTGCCTCAGCGCCCTTTCGACAGCTTCGGCTTCAAACGAATACCAGCGCTCGAGAGCGCCTTCACGCTCCAGCAAGTCCTTGAAACGCGCATAAGCCCCTTGCCGTCGGAAGAATCCTTCGACCTGGTCGTAACGCGCAGGCAACGCCTGTGAGACGAAGCGCAAGGCGAGGCTTCTTCCGAGATCGAGCTCGTTCTTGTGCGGTATCGCAAAGTAACGATCGGATGATGCAAGCTCGTCAGGGATCTCCTCGTCGAACGCGTCACTGGAATCGGAAGTCCACCAGATCTTGCCCGTATCGAGCGAGACATACGCGTTATGCTCCATTGGTGAGGCGTAGCTGACGAAGTCAAAGGCCATGCAAAGATCGTCGTACTTGACTGCGACCACGGCTCTCCTCCACCAGGCTTATAACGTTCAAGGCCCCGGTTCGCAAACCGGCTCGGGGCCAGGGATGGCCGCCCGTTTCACCGTCTCGGCACCGCGACTCAAAGCTCTTCGCTCGGGTCAGCGATCTCGAGCCGGAAATGCCATCCTTCCATGCTCATGAGCATTTGCCCAAGATCGTCCCATGAGACCTCCTTGCCATCGACCACCACGAGCGGCAGGTGTCCTGGCTGGGATTCGTCCCATTCGATACGTCCGCGCACCGTGCTGTCAATGATCCGGCGCTCGTGAAAATCTATGTGCCTGACCGACAGCGCGCGACGAATCTTTTCTACGAGGCGCCCGAGCAGCACGAATACATCATCGTCGGCTTCGCCGATCTGCTGGAACCGGTAACCGGCAGGAAGCTCTCCTCGAAGTTCAAAGCCATCCAGAGCAATCCGGTCGCCCAGGAGCCGGAGCTGGAAATGGAACTGGTGGGCCTCCCCGTCGCAGTCAATCATCCGGATGGCGTCAAGCCGAACATTCTCGAAATCGGTGAATCCGGTGGACTCGGCTATCCTGGCGTTGAAGCACGAAGTGCAGAGCAATTCATAGCTGCCATCGCCGGAGCCGCAGTGGATGGTGTCCCAGGGCGGCGTCGGGTTGCCGCATTGTTCGCATCGCTCGTGTGCCATGTCGTGCCTGCTGTAACGGTTCTTCCTGCGATCGCCAGGAGGTTGGTTGCCGGTCGCCGTTTTCGGCACTGTTGATCGCCCGTTGGCGGCAACATTCGGCCCCGCGAAGACGCATTTGGGTGCGCAGCAACTGGCGAACCGATGCCGCTATTTTGACAGACACTGCGAGCTGCGCCTAACTGGCGCCGGGCGTCTTGCGCCGCGTGACCAGGAGGGTGACACGCCATCCATGATCGAAGCGTTCGATGAGGTCGCACTGCAGGTGGCTTCCATGCGGAGGCGCTACAGGCCTGATATGCCCGAAGCTCGGTAGCCGGTACCTCATCGATGGCAAATACATAGGAATACGTATTAACACGCGATCATTCTTTTTATGTAAAGTTAAATGGACCAGAGCCGTCTCACACAGGCTTCTCCGTTCGTTTGCATAATCTTGTTCCCAGCACCTTGGGGCGCGACAACCGAGCCGGCGAGGGCACTGTCAAGTTGAGAAGCACCGGCTACGTGCCGGCCTCAAGAATAGTTATCCTATCTCGGATAGCCCGGATGCCTGCGAGTGAGGCCGGTCCAGTCATGCCATGTAGCGAGCCGTTCTTTTGACATCGCGCGATGACATACCGCGTTCATCCGATGTCTGGGCAACGCGGAGTGCTGCCGGATCGGGCCGAAGCATGAGAGAAACGCCTGCGTGCGACGGGCATCGCGAAAGCCGCACGCCTGGCGTTCGCGCCTGCGGGTTGGCTGGTGACTATTCTCGGCGCGGTTGTTCACGCGCGCAGCCGATTCGAAGAAGACGTGCTCCACCTGGGCGAGCTCGGGAATATCGGCCTTCGCCGCCGGATAACTGCGCAACTGGTCGGCAGCGACCTTGCGCGGCGCCGGATAGGATCGCAGCATCCGCTGAAAGAAGCGCTTGGCCGCGGCCTTGTCGCGCCGTTTTTGCACCTGCACGTTGAGTTCGACACCATCCTGGTCTCGCTCGCCACACCGGGTGCGCGCTAACCGCGCAGCGTCATGAACATCTCGTCGGGATGCCACGTGCTGCCCGGCTTGGCGCCGCTTTAGCGCAACGGGTGAATCCAGCGCCGAATTTGTCGCACCAGCAATGGAGCGTTTCGTGCGTGACCACGACACCACGCTCGAGCAACAACTCTTCAATGTCGCGCAGGCTCAGGCCGAACCGGAAATATCAGCGAACCGCGCAGCTGATGACGACTGCAAGGAAGCGGTAACCGTGATAAAGCGATTTGGTTTTCTTCATCACTTCATTGTACCGCCGTCTTCCGCAGCAACCTGACAGAGCCAAAACTACCACTCACTGACCGCCTTCGCTGCGAATGGTCAGCGCGTTCTTCACCGACTTCACGCCCGCCACGCCTTGGGCGGCTTGCGTCGCACGGTCGATTTGCGCCCCGTCGGGCACCGACCCCGCCAGCGTCACGTCGCCGCCGCGCGCGCCCACGATGATGTTCGCGACGCTCACGCCCTTCGTCTTCGCCAGCGTGGCGCGCACCTTGCGTTGCAACGCACGGTTAGCCTGCTTAGTCTGCTCCGGGGTCGGCGCGGCAGCGGCCGGCGAAGCCGCCTCGTTGTCTTGCGCGTAAGCATTGAGGGACGCGAGAACGATCAGCGCACCGCCGATCACCTTCATTGCCGGGAATGCTTTCATTTCAACTTTCTCCAATTGCCTTAAGTCTGTAGTCCCACCACGGGACGTCCGCTTCAGCAGTCAATTCATAGGGATCAGCTATGAATCGAACTGTGACCGGAGCCACCACAAGCGTTCAGCGGAAACGATGCCCCACGCGAGCGCGCGAGCGGTCATAATGGCTGCGATGCCAGCCGGGAGACACGATACAGCAATTAGTGCGGAAAGTCGTGCAGCGACACGTTCGACCGCTTGAACTTCGGTGCATCGACTGCCGCGAGTCCCGCCACAACGAGATCCTTGACGACTTCGTGCTGCGCATAGCCCGTGATCGAGTGCCCAGTCAATTCGGTCGGCGCGATGCGACGGCGTTGACCGTCAAATTCGAGCTCGAAGCCATGATGCAGCAGGCCTTCGGCCTGCATGCGCGCGCCGAGTCCGGCCTGACTGAGCGCGTCTGTCGTGCTTTGTTCGAGCACGCCTGCGCGATTCGCCGATGGGGCCCCGTCGACGAAGCCGACTTGAGAACGCATGTTGTCTCCGCAAGACAGCAGTGATGCTGTGCATATACAGTATCGGCACTTCAGACCAAGCAGCCAAGCAATTGCAATACAACGCCACCGCGGCCAATGACGATGAGAACCGCTGGTTCGAAAAGCGAAATGCCGTCGCGAATTGTACTGCCTGTTCTAGGGGAAGTACGCGACAGCCCTATACCGGCTTGCCATGCATCGATTCAACAAGGTCAACTCGATGCTGAGGAGCGGCTCCAATGGTTGATCGAACCTTTGTCGGTGGAACAATGGTCCCAAGCGAGCGACAAACATCGAGCTGTCCATAGCTCGCTTGATGAGTCGGCCCACCAAATCCACAAAGAGCGCCAGAACAGAGGTACGACTTGAGAATATCACCACTTGTGGCGGTTGGACCGGGCGTACCGCCGCCTAGAACAATGCTCGCTTGCCATTTTCATCATGGCAGCGACGGGGCCCTCCCTGCTTTACCGAACTGCTCTCAACCCTGAGTCATTGTCAGCCGCAGGTGTCCACCAATAGGTGGACGCCTGTGCTCCTCCTTCAGAGTGCCGCGGGATAGACGTCGATAGTGGACAGCTTACTCTTTGTCCAGTCTGGTCAGGCAAGTAAGCAGATTCTTCTAGGCCGGGACGCAACGGTTCGGCTGTTTAGAACTGGTGTTGAATGCCGGCATAAACCCCTGACTGCGAGTGACCTGGGAGCGGGTTGCCAGGGTCGTTAGCCGGGAGCGGCTCTAGACTGAACCTGCCCGTGCTGCTATTGCGGACTGTTGCCGCTTGAAAGTCCAGCAGTGTCCGCTTTGACAACGAATAAGATCCTCCCACCGTATAGATCGTTGCGTTGCCCGCGCCCTGGTTGGCGTTGATGTGATAGGCGACCGCGATGAGAGCTGCTGCTGGCGTTATATGCCACGTTGCGCCAGCCCAACCATGCTGAATGAAAGTCGGAGCGCCCGGGACTGCCTCGGGCGCAGAGGACGTCTGATACGCCGCCGATAGCTTGACTGGGCCGAGGAATACGTTGGTAGCGATGGAGTATTCACGCGAGTGCGCGAAGACGTCGTCAAACTTTCCGTTTGCCGGATCGCGAATCTCGTCGTAGATCCCCTTTACCTGAAAGAGCGCCGACGAATAAGACAATGCCACGCCTGCCTGTCGCCCCTGCGCGGTCGTGCCATTGCCGTTCCAGTTAGTCGCGTTTGACAGCGAATACTGACCATAGAATTCGAACCCACCGATCTTCGACGACCGATACCCGATGTTATTGATCGACACAGGCAAGCTTCGGGCACGCACGAGGGAGCCGGACGACCAAATGGTTTGCTGAAGTGGATCGTACTCCCATACTTCATTCGAGATAAAGGGCGACTTCCCCAAATAGAACGAACCGTATTGCAGGTTAGTGAAACCTACAGTTGCGAATCGAGTCCACATCGCGCCCGGCTGAACAGTATTTCCATTCGCGACGTTGAACACAGTGTCGAGATGGAAAGTCACTTGCGTTCCACCACCGAGGTCTTCCGATCCCATCAAGCCCCAATAGCTCACTCCCCAGTCGTTGCTCTCAACACTCCAGCGGGACTTGGAGCCTCCAGTCGTCGAGGGTATGCCAGTAAAATACTCGATGCCGGTATCAAGTCGACCATACATCGTGATGCTGCTTTGCGCATGTACTGCACTTACGCAAAAAGCGGCGACCGCTGCAACAGTAATCTTTTTCACCTTTCGTCTCCTTGGATCATCACGTCTTTTCGATATTTTCTGATTTATGCTTGGTACACCTAACGTATATGGGTACAGGGCGACCGCTTTCTTCCGTGCCCTTCACACTTCACTTGATCCGGCGCACCCAACGACTGAGACTAGATGCGCTGTCGCTTTTACTAGTCGTCACTTTCCGCGCATCGATGTGAACGGTCACATTGACTTTACCAAGAACGGTGACCGCGCGGAATTATTGGAAACCCTAGAAGAGAGGTGCAATAACGACGTCTTAAGGCAATGCTGATCAAGTCCACCGAGTTGGTACTTCATGCGTTATAGAGATCGTGTTCAAAGCGGCAGGCAGAACAGGATGAAGCAGCAGACGCTGGCGATGGTAGCCGATCAAGGTGCGGGTTTCGAGACGCACCGCAAGCGCACGCGGCGCGACGAGTTTCTCGACACGACGAATGCGATCGTGCCATGGGCGCAGCTGTGCGCGGTAATCGAGCCGCATTATCCGAAGCGCGGCAATGGCCGCCCGCCGATTGGTCTGGAGCGCATGCTGCGGATCCACTTCGTACAACACTGGTTCAATCTGGCCGACTTCGCTTGCGAAGAAGCGCTCTACGACAGCGCCAGCCTGCGTCGCTTTGTGGGGATTGATCTGGGCTGCGAAGCCGTGCCGGACGCGACGACGCTGCTCAAATTCCGGCGCCTGCTGGAGACGCACAAACTGGGCGAGCAGTTGTTCGCCGAGGTCGGCCGGATGCTGCAGGCCAGCGGCCTGAAGCTCAAGAGCGGCACCATTGTGGACGCCACGATCATCGGCGCGCCGAGCTCGACAAAGAATGAACAGAAGGCGCGCGACCCCGAGATGCACCAGACCCGCAAGGGCAAGCAATGGCACTTCGGTGCCAAGCTGCACATCGGTGTGGACAGCCAGAGCGGCCTGGCGCACAGCGCGGTGCTCACGCCGGCCAATGTGCACGACAAGCATCCACTGCCGCGATTGCTGCACGGCCAGGAGCGGCGCGTCTACGGCGACAGCGCCTATGCGAGCCAGAAGGAACTGATCCACAGCAAGGCGCCCAGGGCGCGCGACTTTACCAATCAGCGCACGCGCCGTGCGGGAGGCGAAGTCGACGAGGTGCAGCGCGGCAAGAATCGCAACAAGTCGAAGATTCGCGCCCGGGTGGAGCATGTCTTCGCCGTCGTGAAGCGACTGTGGGGATTTACCAAGGTGCGCTATCGCGGGCTGGCAAAGAACGCCAACCGGGCGTTCGTCGCACTCGCACTGGCGAACGTCTACCTGTCGCGCAAGAAACTGATGGCACCGGTACGCCCATAGTGGGCGAAAGGCGGGCAAAGTGCCCGCCCAACAGGCCCGCGAGGGCCGAAAAGCAACGGCTTAAGCCCGGTCTCATGACCTGGCGAAGTTCAAATCGCTGACACGTCGCCGATTTAGTGGCTTGTTCAGCTTAGCCTTAAGGTTTTGCAGCAATGGGGAACGTCTAGTGCGCCTCGGAAAAGCTCGATGGTTCGCTCGTCGCGTCTTGCGTCCCTTATCCATTTCGGGAGCAGCGAGATGATATACACGGTGATGACGACGCGCGCCCGGTGTATCGGCGACAGGGCCGCTTTATGCGGTCGCTTCCACAGTCGTAAAGTCCACGTTGAGCCGCCTTCGCGTCACGTCGCCGAACTTCAACTGCTCAATAATAATCTGCGCAACCAAGGCTCCAATTTTTCTACCGTCAAGCTGCAATGTGGTTACTGGAAAATCCAAGCCGTCGACGAGGTTTTGATCACTGAACGCAACCAGCCGAAGCGTTCGCTTACCTTTCGAATGCCACGTCTTAGCAGCCAGCAACGTACCGATCGCAGCGAAATCGTCGGCGCAAAAAAGCGAGTCGATGTCGGGTTCGTTTTCCAAAAGTATCGACAAGGAATTGCCAATTTGACCTAAAGTCGCCGTTGCATCTACAACTACAAAACGTACTGGTCGAGTGCCGACAATCGACTTGATGAAAGCCTGAGTACGTTTTTGCGCCCAATCGTCGCCCGTCGTCACAACTGCGGGATAAGCGCAACCCAATCTCCGCAAGTACCTTGCCGCAGTTCTTCCAACAGCAGCGTGAGAGAAGCCCACCAACATGTCGATCGGAGACTTCGTCGTGTCCCACATTTCGACAATGGGAATCCCCGCTGAGAGAAGCTTCTTTCTCGTCAAGCCGGTGCGAACCACCCCGGCCAGAACGATCGCCGCCGGACGACGGCCTAAAATAGCGTCAATTGCTGCACTGTCTTCTGCCTGAACGGAATCCCATCGCGCCGTCATCAGCTGATATCCAGCAGCGAACAACTGTTCGCTCAAAATCGGTAACGTTTGCCGAAGGACTCCGTTAGCCGTCGACGGGATTAAAGCGACTATCAGGCGGCTACGGTTTGAGGCCAAGGCACCGGCAACAAGATCCGGTGCGTAGCCGGTCTGAAAAACCGCTTCTTTCACCCGATCGAGAGTCTTTTTCGATACAAGATTGGGGTTTGCCAGCGCCCGTGAGACTGTCATTTTGGTGACGCCGATTAGCGCGGCGAGGTCACTTTGCGTGACACGCCCCCTTGCTCGCCCTGATCGCGGAGTCCCTTCTGCTTCGGACACAGTCCTGCTCCCATATTCGGCTTTGATAGGTGCCCCTATGCGGGGACTGTAGTACCCCCCCATGCTACCTATTCGCTGCGACGCCGTGACCTCGATCGTCATCGGGCACGGCATCATTGTTCATTGACGCACGACAGGTCGATGCGATTGGTCGGTCACGTAGCGCTGCATTGTCAATTTTTCCGCCGCGTGTAGATGACCTCAGGATCCGCCCCGTCATTCGCATACATGGCTTCTACCAAGTGTGCCCGGTGCTGAAGAACCGCCCGCTGGTTGATTGACCCTTTGTCTGTAATTTCGCCTTTGTCGAGTGAGGGTGGCGTAGTCAAGATTCGCAGGCGTGCGATATATGTGGAGCTACCTGTTGCTCCAGAGTTCAAACGAGCGGCGAGTTCTGTAAAATAGGCGCGAACAGATGGCGCATTCAACACCTCCTTTGCCGTCGAGTTCGCGCCAAGACCAGCTAGGGTCCGACAAGCGTCTACGCGGGGAAAGAGCATAGCCCCAACATCGTCGCGATTCATTCCGGTTATGACAGCGTCTTGAACATAGGGAGCGCCTTCCGAGATGATTCGCGCGCGCATCGGTCCCACGCTTACAAATGTTCCCGATCCGAGCTTGAAGTCTTCCGCGATGCGGCCATCAAACGAGAGGCCGATTTCCGGTCGCGCTGCATCGACAAAGCGCACCGCGTCGCCAGTTCGGTAATATCCCTCATCGTCAAACACATCCTTTGTCTGTTCCGGCGAAGCGCGCCAATATCCACGCATCACATTCGGCCCCCGAAAGCGCACCTCGAGCTTTCCGTCGACAGGTACCAATTTCGTCATACATCCGGGCGCGGGCAGACCGATATAGCCCGCACCGGAGAAAGGTCCAGTTGTAAATAGGCATGACGGAGCCGTCTCAGTCATGCCGAGTCCGGCCATGATGCGAATCCGTTCGCCACAATACTTCAGGGTCACGCGCTCCAGCCGCTCCCATGCTGCCTTTGAGAGGCCTGCGCCGGCAAAGAAGTACATCTTGACGCTTGAGAAAAATCGCTCGCGCAGTGTTGCGTCGGACTCCAACGCAATGGTTAGTTCTTCCCAACCTTTCGGAACGTTGAAATAGATCGTCGGTGCAATCTCTCTAAGGTTCCGCAACGTTTCTTCGAATTTGCCGGGAACGGGCTTTCCGTCGTCGATGTAGATCGTACCGCCGTTATATAGTGCAATACCGAGATTATGACTGCCCCCGAACGTGTGATTCCAAGGCAGCCAATCCACCAACACCGGCGGCTCCTTGCCAAATTCCGGGAATGTCTCAAGGAGCATCTCCTGATTTGAGCAGAGCATACGATGCGTGGTAGGAACAACCTTAGGGAGACGGGTCGACCCTGACGTAAAGAGAAACTTGGCGACCGTGTCACCATCGATACTTTCGTGAGCCGTGTCAACGTCTCGTGGCTTTGTATTTAGCAACGAGGCGAAGCTAGTCACTGGGCTGCCACCTTCAAGCGATGTGACGCTCACTCGCTCGACGTCTGAGGCCAACGTCGCATCGAGCGCTGCCGTGTATGAGGCGATTTCGTCAGCGAATACCAGCCCCGGTGTCAACGTGGACAGAACGTGACGCAGTTTCCCGTAGTCGCCTGAAATCAATGAATACGCCGGTGAAATCGGAGCGTAAGGAATACCCGCCCACATTGCGCCCAGCGCAAGCTGCAAGTGCTCTAGACTGTTCCCCGAAAGAATCACAAGAGGACGCTCCTCGCTGAGACCGCGGTCGCGCAGGGCCTGCCCAATAGCGCGGGCGTCCTGTGCCATCTGCCCATAGGAAATGCCGCGCCAGACACCATTCGAATCGCGCCGGGCGACAAGGAGGCGGTCAGGATGTGCCTCTGCACCGCTAGCTAGACGCTCGGTCAAGCGCGTGGGATAACTACCCAGTGGATCCGTCGCCTCGATGTACCAGCAATCGCCACGTTGCTCGATGCGTGGCGAGACCGAACTAACGGCGACACTGCGATATGGTGTCTCCCGAGCGTTCTCGCGTAGTTGCGATTCCAAATCCTTCTCCTAGATGAGGCAATATGTTCCCGGCACTGATTTGCCGGGAACCGATGGCGCACTTACGTTCTTCGAGTGCGGTTTTGCACCGCAAGCGAGTGCCGATTGGCGTACCAGTCAGATCGGGTAATGCCGGGGGGCAGTCTGCACTGTCAACCACCGAAGGTCGGTGAATTCGGCAATCGAGGCCTTGCTGCCGAAGCGGCCGTAGCCACTGGATTTCACGCCGCCAAAGGGCATCTGTGCTTCGTCGTGTACAGTCGGTCCGTTGATGTGGCAAATGCCCGACTCGATGCGCTTCGCCACGTTCATCGCACGTGCGATGTCACGGCTGAACACTGCCGCCGACAGCCCGTATTCGCTTTCGTTCGCGACTGCCAGCGCTTCTTCGTCGCCATCCACCCGCTGCACCGTCACGACCGGACCGAACGATTCGTCTGCGTAGAGCTTCATCTCACGCGTGACGTTTTCGACGATCACAGGCTGCATGATCGCGCCGTTGACCTCGCAGCCGAGGGGCAGACTAGCGCCCTTCTCACGCGCGTCCTCCACAAGCGCACGGATACGCCGTGCCGCGCCTTCACTTTCCAGCGTTCCCAGGATCGAGCCCGGCTGGGTCGGATCGCCGGCCTTGAGCGTGCGCGCCTTAGCGACGAGCTTTTCGACAAGCGCATCGGCAATCTTGCGGTCGACGATCACCCGTTCAGTCGACATGCAGATTTGCCCTTGATTGAAGAACGCCCCGAACGCGATGCCCTCAACTGCTGCGTCGAGGTCGGCGTCGTCAAGCACCAAGACCGGGGCCTTGCCGCCCAGTTCCAGCAATGCGGGCTTCAAATGCCGTGCCGACAGTTCCGCGACGATGCGGCCGACGCGCGTCGAGCCCGTGAAGTTCGTGCGCTTGACGGCCGGGTTCGCGATCAGGCGCTCAACGATCGCCGGTGCGTCTTCGGGAGCGTGAGTGATGACGTTGACGACGCCCTCACCAAGACCCGCCTCGTTCAGCACTTCACCGATCAGCGCATGCACGCCGGGGCAGCCTTCCGATGCCTTGAGCACCACCGTATTGCCGCACGCGAGCGGCATCGCCAGTGCACGAGTTGCGAGGATCACCGGAGCGTTCCACGGCGCAATGCCAAGCACGACACCGCACGGTTGACGCACGGCCATCGCGAGGCTACCGGGGACGTCGGACGGAATCACGGCGCCGTCGATCTGCGTGGTCATCGCGGCCGCTTCACGCAGCATGTTGGCCGCGAGCATGACGTTGAAGCCGTACCAGTTCGCCATTGCGCCCGTTTCAGCAGCGCCGATTCTGATGAAATCGGGCGTGCGTGCGTCCATGCGGTCGGCCGCGGCGACGAGACGCTTACGGCGCTCCGTGGGCGCGAGCGCGGCCCACGCGGGAAACGCGTGCGCCGCAGCGGCCACGGCCGCATCGGCGTCTTCCACCGTGGCGGCAGCGGCGCGCGTGGCGACCTCACCCGTCGCCGGATTGATGCGCTCGAAAGTCTTGCCGTTCGATGCGGCGCGAGCCGCGCCGCCGACCAGAAGTCCGCTTTCTTGCATGTTTTCCTCCCTCCCTCGATTCGATGAGACGTCATTCAGCGTTTGTACGCCTCCAGACCCGGCTTGATGGCCTTGTCATCGAGGAACTGCTTGAGGCCTTTTTCGCGACCGCCTTCGGGGTCGCGATGGCTGGCCTGGTCGAGCTTCGCGTACAGGTAGTCTTCGTTCTGCTCCCACGTAAGCTCACGCGAGCGCTTGAAGCCGTGCTTCGCATTGCGCAATACCACCGGGTTCTTGTCGAGCAGCTTCGCGGCCAGTGCCAGGGTCTCCTCGCGCAGCTGTGCGAGAGGCACGCTCTTGTTCACGAGGCCCATTTTCGCCGCCTGCTGGCCCGTGAACGTGTCGCCAGTCATGATGTAATGCAGTGCCTCGCGATGACCGACCGTGTCAGCCATCGCCTTGCTCACCAGGTTACCGGGAGGAATGCCCCAGTTGATTTCCGACAGGCCGAACACGGCTTCGTCGGCAGCGATCGCGAGGTCGCACGCGACCAGCGGCGAGAAGCCGCCACCGAAGCACCAGCCGTTGACCATCGCGATCGTGGGCTTCGAATACATGCGTAGCAATTGCCATTGCCAACGGCTCGCGTCGCGACGGATACGCTCCTGCAGCACGTCAGGACCCGCGTCGACCTCCCGAAAGTACTCCTTGAGGTCCATGCCGGCGGTCCACGCCGTGCCTTCGCCGGTCAGCACGAGCACCTGCGCATCGGGATCGAGCTCGATTGTCTCGAGTACGTCGATCATTTCCTTATTGAGCGTCGGACTCATCGCATTGCGCTTCTCCGGGCGATTCAGGACCACCCATGCGATGCCGCCTTCCACCGTGACTTTGACTGTTTTCCAGCGTCCTTCGTAACTCATCATCTCTCTCCGTGAATTCGGCCAAGCTGGGCCGAGGCCTTCCCATCTATCCACCAGGTAGCGCAACTGAGAGCGCCACCCGGTCGCTTTGCAGCAATGTGACCGTTCACATAGCCTCGATCAGTGCGGCATCTCAGGCAAAACCGCCGGAAATCCTGGGTCACTGTGCTCATACAAGGCGCTTAGCCCAGATCGGGAATCGCCACCTCTTCCGACCCCTCTCCGCGATCTGTTGAAGGCCCGGGTGACACGTAGACATACATGGCAATCTGCCGTTGGCGACGGCGCTACGCTGCCCCTGTCGCCAATTAGCGCTCGCCCAGAATCTGTTCCTTTACAGCCCATCCGTCATCGGCCCAGCTGTCATAGGGCAACGGGCATGGCGGAACCGACTCCTGAACAGTTTCAGGCGTATAGGGATTGTGATACGTCGTCGGTTTGAGGTCGGGGCTTTCGGCCATCTTCCCGGTATAGGTCATTGAAAGATCGTCTACCCAACCATCCTTAAACGTGCACTTCACGACGCGGAACCAATGGAGGTGCCAAATCTTCCATTTCCCATCCACGTAAATGAAATCACATGCATACGAACCGAACGACCAGAGAGGAACAGGGTTTCTCCCCTCTTCATACCTCACGGCCTCAATACCGGGCGATCGCCAGACGCCTTTCGCCGTCTTGCCATCGGCTGCCACCTCAATCATCGGCGTGGCAAGATAGTGAATGAGCATATTGCCCTTCAGGTCCATCGAGAACTGCTTGCCGAACAATGTGCGCAGTGCGTCAGGACCGACGTATACACCACGGTCGCCGACCTCGACAGACACATCGGGCATGTTCATCGCAAACAGCTCGATGTGGTCATGCATGTTCTTCGGAAGATGGTTGACGGTATAGGCACCCATCAAATTCTGGACTTCTCGCACCGCATTCAACCGAAAAATTTCGTGTTGGAGTGCTTGAAGCTCGCTCGGGGAAACGGTGTTAGCGCTCATTCGATAACATCCTCAAGGATTGAATTCTTGCCGGCTGGGACGCGCGGCGGATACAGCCCTATGGGGCCGGCAGGGGTTTAAGCAGTCAAGCCCCGCGCACACTTACTCCACGATGGAGAGACCACCGTCGATGGGCAGGAGAACACCGTTGATGTAGCTTGCTGCAGGCGTTAGCAGAAACACGATTCCACTTGCGAGCTCATCGGGCCGGCCGGGCCGGCGCATTGGATTCTTTTCAAGATGCTTGCTGAAGACACCTTCATCGATGAACTTCGAATTGCGAGGGGTGCGCACTGGACCGCCGGGGGCGACGCAGTTGAATCGTACGCGACCGCCGTGAGTAGCAGCCATATACTTTGTATAGCCGACAATGCCGGCCTTCGCCGCGCAATACCATGCAGCCCCACCACCAAAGATTGGACCAACGACCGAAGCGATGTTGACCACCGCTGCGCCTTCTGCAGGATTGCTTTGCATAAAGGCCGCGGTAACCATCTCTACGCTACCGATGGCGTCTTTCACGGTGTCAGCGAACTGCGGATCACGTCCGATTGCGACAGGTCCGGCGTTATTCACCAGCCCCACGAGCGGCCCAAGCTCTGCGCTTTTCTTCATGGCCGCGTCGATTGCACTCGAGTTCGTCACGTCACCGCTGACTGCAGTGATGGATGCACCGAACCCCCCTGCTGCCTCAATGGTTTTCTGGATACCGTCCGGATTCAAATCCCACGCGGCAACTCGATAGCCTCGGCGCGCTGCGAGGACTGCTGTCGCCTGCCCGATGCCGCTTCCGGCACCAGTGACGACTACGACGGAACCTTGCGGATGGGGTTTGGCCAGATGAATTTCTGAAGTTGTTACCGATTCGCTCATGCTTGTCTCCTGATTGCGACGCCGACATCGTGTCAGCGCTAAGACCATACTACTCGGATTTGAGGGCGATGTGAACGGTCACATCGAAATTTTCTTGACATTTTTCACGCCAGATTCGTCAGACTACGCCTCGTCCGTGCCGGCCGGTGAGGAGCTGAGCGCTTTCCACCATGCGCACATGCTTTGTCTCATTGCGACGCCGACATTGTCAGCGCTGATATCCATATTACTCATATTGCGCGATAAATGTGAACGGGCACATCGGAGGTCTCTAACGTTTCGAAGCTAGATTCGTTAGACCGCGCCCGATCCTGCCGACCGGTGAGGAAGTGAGCTCGTGCCACTCTTTGCGCGAGCGTTCGGACCTAAAGCCGACAGAGCCTGACGCACCTGTTCGGCAGTTGACGCCGCGCCATCCACATAGATTGCCTGCTCTGTAGCCGTGGGAAGCTCAAGTGATGCAATCTGACTCTCGAGCAGGGATACAGGCATGAAGTGGCCTTCGCGCGACGCCATCCTAGCCTTCAGGCAATCTGGGGACACCACTGGGAGAACGAAGCGGACCTGACAGCACTCGGCACGGATTCGATCTCGATATGAAAGCCTAAGCGCCGAACACGACGCCACGGCCCCGACATCGACATATCGGCGCAGCGTTGCGGCTACAGAATTGAGGAATGGCCACCGATCGGAGTCGCAGAGCGGAATACCCGCTCGCATCTTGGCGATATTCGATGCCGGATGACAATCGTCTCCCTCGATAAAATGCCATCCAAGCGCCACAGCGATTGCTTTCGCGAGAGTGGACTTACCGCATCCACTCACTCCCATGACAACGAGTGCCCCGCTCATACCTCGCCCTTCCCTAGCCGGAAGAGACGCATATATTCGGCGCTGTCGGCAGCACCAAAGCCTCCGGCAACCAACATGCGATGGAGGTCGGTGATCACGGAGGTCACTGGCATCGGGATTCGCCTTGCCATGGCTGATGCCTGAACTGTCTCCAGGTCCTTCAACATGTTGTCAATTCGCCCCGTCGGCGTGAAGTCCCGAACGGCCATCTTCCCCATGAACTCCTGAAGAATCCGCGAGTCGGCGCGACCGCCCGCTAAGGCACCCGGAATCTTGGAAGCGTCAACTCCGTGCTGTTCGGCAAACCGCACCGCTTCTGCAACTGCCATGAACCCCGCCGCGCAAAGTACCTGATTGATCAACTTGACCGTCTGACCAGCCCCGGCCTCGCCGAAGCGCGTAAAGCGCGCGGCCAACTGAGCGAGTAGGGGCTCGGCGTGCTTTACGTCTTGCTCTGTGCCGCCGACCATCAGTGTCAGCGTACCCTGAAGAGCAGCTGGAGCACCACCGGAGAGGGGTGCGTCTACCCAACCCATCCCGCTCTGTTCCCGCAATCGGGCGGCCATTTCAGATGTACGCCCGGCATCAATGCTCGACATATCTATGAGAAGCTTGTCGGTGCTTCCCTCGGCAGCGATCCCATTGGGCCCGAAGACAGCCTTTTCAACGATTGCAGCGCTATTAAGACTGGTAATCACAAAATCTGCGTTACGCGTCGCTGTCGCTGCAGATTCGGCTGCGGTGGCACCGATTGAAACGAGCGGCCCAAGCTTGCCCGCAAAGGCGTCGAAAACCGTCACTTCCGCGCCTGTCTGAATTAGACGCGTCGCAATGGCAGAACCCATGACGCCTACACCGATAACTGCGACCTTCATACATTCGCCTCCCGAACAGATCCTCTTTCAACTACCGACAGACCGACGTCGATAATTTCCGATGCATCTTCGCCCGTCCCGGCCACAAGCTCCAGAAGAAGGCGTCCGGCGCGCTGGCCCAACGCATGGAAATCGACATGTATCGTTGTGAGAGGCGGATTGATCTCGCGACCTATGTCGAAATTACCGAACCCCATCACCGAGAGCCGCCCCGGTACATCAACCCCACGTCGCTGACATTCCATTACGACGCCTACTGCGGAAAGGTCCGAGACCGCAAACACGGCTTCGATGTCGGGGGCGCGGTCAAGTAATAGTCCAATCGCCGTCGAACCATGTTCGTACGAGACCGGAGCCCGACCGTTCCTCAGGACAAGGTCAGTTGATAGACCGGACAGACGCAGTTCGTCTTCGAAGCCGCAAACCCGTTCTTCACCGCGATGGTCACAGATGTCGCCGTCGTTCTTGCTCGCGATCGCACCGATCCGCTTGAAACCCTTCGAAATCAGATGCCGCGCTGCGGTGCGTCCTACCTCATAATTTGAAAAACCCACCGCGTGCTCGATCGGTTGATTCGGCAGGTCCGCAATTTCGACTACCGGTACGTCTGCCCGCAGCAGCGAGAGCACTGCCGATCGCCGATGCGTAGCGCCGGTGAGGACAATCGCCTCGGGGCGGCGCGCAAGCAGGTTGGTAAGCTGACGCTCCTCTTCCGCGAGGTCATAGTCGGTATAGGCGATCAGG
Source organism: Paraburkholderia fynbosensis (assembly GCF_902859935.1). Taxonomy (GTDB): domain Bacteria; phylum Pseudomonadota; class Gammaproteobacteria; order Burkholderiales; family Burkholderiaceae; genus Paraburkholderia; species Paraburkholderia fynbosensis. The sequence goes on along the minus strand of NZ_CADIKI010000024.1, from coordinate 48,284 downwards.
AGATCGTAATCACGCTCGCGAAGGATCTCTGTCAAGCCATGTGCAACCATTGAGAAGTTCGAATTGGTTAAAGTCGGCAGAATTAGGGCGATGAACCCCGTGCGCCGACTTGCCAAACTCCCGGCCGCCTTGTCAGGCACATACCCAAGGTCGGCGATCGCTTTCGCGACCCGCTCCCGAGTTGCCGGCAGCACCACATCTGGCTCACTCAAAACGCGCGATACCGTCATCCGCGAGACGCCGGACAGGCGTGCAACGTCACGTATGGTTGCGCGCTGGGGCGGCTTTGACCGCTTCCTCTGCAAGTCGTCTTCCTTATCGCGTTCGCGGGAAGGTATCCGGGAATTCATGGCTTTTGTACGCCCCTACGGTTTAAATAAATCGAATACAGTGATGTCGACGCGCAGATAAACAGGCGACTGCGCCCACGCCCCCCGAAAGTTACGTTGGCGACCATCTCGGGAACGCGTACTTTGCCAAGCAAGCGCCCTTCAGGCGAAACGCAGTGAACACCATCGGCAGCACTCGTCCAGACATTGCCATCTTCGTCGCAGCGAAAACCGTCGGCCGCGCCTGGAGATACTGTATGAAATACGTTCCCGCCCTTCAGTCGCCCCTCGGCCTCCAGATCAAATACCCTGATGTGGCGCTCTGCGTTGTCGTCGTGGAATGCTCCAGTATCAGCAATGTAAAGGCGGCTTTCATCGGGCGAGAAAGCGAGGCCATTCGGTCCACCAAAATCATCGGCCATCACGTCCAGCCGTCCGGTGTGCGGGTCAAACCGGTAAACATTGCAGGGCAACTCCTGCTCTGCGCGACCGCCCTCGTAGTCCATCTTGATTCCGTAGTGCGGATCCGAGAACCAGACTGTTCCGTCCGATTTGACCACAACGTCGTTCGGCGAGTTGAGTCTCTTCCCATTGTACCGGTCGCAAAGGACGGTCAGCGAACCATCCTGTTCGGTCCGGACTACGGCGCGCTGCCCGTGAGAACATGTGATCAGCCGACCTTCCCGGTCACGGGTGTTGCCGTTCGCATAGTTGGAGGGCGAGCGATATACCGAAACTCCAACGCCTTCAATCCAACGCATGATCGCGTTGTTCGGAATGTCGCTGAACAACAGTGCACCGGCATCGGCGAACCATACGGGGCCTTCCGTCCAACGAAAGCCGGTCGCTAGTTTCTCTAGTTTCGCATTGTGCAGTACATAACGCTGGAACACTGGGTCGATGATTTCGAACTCGCCTTCCACGGTTACGCTCCCGGCTCAGTCGCGACAAAATTTCCATCGCTCATCAGGTGATAGAACCGGCCCTCAAACATTTCCAGGATCTCAAGGGTCACTGCGCGCGCCTGAGTGCGAATTGGCGATTCCAGTGCTGCTTTCACCGCGTCCATCGACGGGTAATCGATCTGCTGGATCATCACGATTGGCGCTGCATCCTGGTCAGCCTCTTCAATCCGAAGCAACCGAACGTTACTTGCATTCGGAAACTGCTTCCAAAGCGGTGCAAGGCGAACCTGGATTTCAGAAAAAAATCGCTCCTCGCAACCATCCTTGATTTTGCCTTCGAAGATTGCCGTTCTCGTAATCATGCTAATGCCTTTCAGTTCAGTTCCAGGTGAAGTTTGACGACCTTCGTGCGGTCGCCTGCGAGTTCAAAAGCTGTCGTTGCGTCAGCCAATGGGTACGTACCGGACAGAATCGGCGAAACGTCAATTGCGCCGGACACAATCAGATCCACCGCGAGGCGAAACTCTCCGTTGGCCCGGAAAGCACCCACCAGATCAATTTCGCGCGATTGCAGCATGTTCACGGGGATAGGCGTGGCGCCCGGGGGAAGCATGCCCAATTGCACAATTCGACCGCCGCGACGGACCATCTTGAACAGTGAAGCCAGCGCGGCGGGTGAACCTGACGCTTCGAAGGCAACATCGAAATACCCGCCGACTGACTCATATTGCTGAAGACCTTCCGGGTCTTGTGCAATGTTCACTGCGCGCGCTGCACCCATTTTCGTGCGGGCGACTTCAAGAGGAGGATCCTCGACATCGGTTGCTACGATTTCTGCAGCTCCCGCGTATTTTGCGGCGCGCATGGTCAGAAGCCCGATCGGGCCAGAGCCAGTGACAATCACTCGCTTCCCGACCAGATTCCCAGCGCGAGCGACCGCGTGCAATCCGACGGACAAGGGTTCGGCGCAAGAGAGCGCCAGAAGATCAGTGTTGTCGGGCACCGGAATAATTTGGTCCTCGTGCAGCACGAGGTGTTGTGCAAACCCACCTTGCACGTGAGGAAAGCGCCCGGCACTTCCCAGAAAATACATATTCGAACAAAGGTTCATGCGACCCTGGCGGCAATATTCGCATTTGAGGCAAGGGCGGCTAGGATCCAGAGCCGCCTTCGTGCCTGGCTTGAGCCCCTTCACGTCCGCTCCGACTTCAACCACAACCCCGGAGATTTCGTGCCCCAAAGTCAATGGTTCACGAACGGCGAAGTCACCCACCGCACCGCGATGGAAGTAGTGCATATCCGACCCGCAAATCCCCCCGAACGCAACTCGTGCGCGCACCTCATTCGGTGCAAGCACACGATCTTCCACGTCCTCAATCCGGAGATCTTTCTTTCCGTGGCACACGGCAGCAAGCATAATTAATTCCTTTCACGTTCAGTTAGCGATGCGTCAAGAATGTCGCAATACAAATGGATCAACACAGGGCAAGCGGATTGATTGGGCTACCGGTGCCGCCGGTGATCGGTAGAGGCGCGGCCATGAATAGGAACTCATAGACCTTGTCGTGAGCCAACTCGTCCAACACAACGAGTTCCATCAGAAAGCAGCCAAAGTCGCGGATGAGACGCTTGTGAACAGGGCCAATAAAGCCTGTTTCACTCGGATGAACCTCAACTGCGAAATTGTCCATCCCGATACCCGCTACGCGCTTCGCACCGACCCATTCTCCGGCGGCGATGCCCAAACCAGGATTGGAACACCAGAAGGCGCGAGGATCGTCGTCCTTATACGTTCCCAACCAGCCGGTACGGACAAGCAGAATGTCGCCCTCTCCAACTTCTGTACCTTGGCTTTTCGCACACATTTCAAGTTCTTCGGGCGTAATCACATGGGTCGGCGCAAGATGCTCGACGCCCAAATAGCCTGCAACATCCAGCAGCACGCCACGCCCCGTGAGGTGCTTGAGTTTCTCAATCCCAAGCCTGGCAGCGCCGTTACTGCGAACGCTACTGGCGGGAAACCCGTTGAAAAGCGCGTCGTCGTACCAAACATGCCCAAGACCGTCAATGTGCGTCCCGGTTTGCGTATGCATGGCGAAATAGTCGTCAGCCGTACAAAAACCACCTTCGATTTCGAATCCAGCCGCGAAGTCGCCAGCGTCGATCGACATCAGATGCACTGGCACGCCACGCTCCGGATTAACCGGGAGCCCCTTGGGCTGCAGCGGAAGCGCAAGGCTGTACGCGCGACCAGTGCGAACCAACTGAGCCGCAGCAGCCAACTTCTCAGCCGTCGCGAAGTTCGCAGCGCCACGTTCGTCATCGCGCCCCCATCGCCCCCAGTTTTCCTTCCCCTCGCCGCTCCCAGCCGAGGGAGCATGGCCATGATTGCTGCACATATTCGAAACCTCTTTCAGTCAGAGTCTGCGCGCGGCTCGCGCACAGGTGTAAGTCGCGTACGTGGCACCCGCAAGTCAAACGCAACATTTAATGGGACCGTACACATAATAGTAGCTCAGAGTCCGCAATAAGACTGTGCGGGTTTTCCACTAAGCCTATCCAGCATGGATTTCCGGCCATTTTGCTAAATCCTATTTGCTATGTGAGCGGTCACATGATACAAACACACTCATGGGAGTCAAGGTGAAGTTTCAGCATCCATGGAGAGATATAAGTGACACATCAGGGACTTTTTGATCTGAGCGGGAAGACCGCGCTGATAACAGGCGCATCAAGAGGTATTGGCTTTGCAATCGCAGACGCACTCTCGGCAGCGGGCGCCCAAGTGGTTTTGAATGGCCGGTCGGTGGAAGCATTGAATACAGCCGCCGACCAGCTTCGTGAGCTTGGACGACAGGTCGATACAGCGTCATTTGACGTCACGGACGCCGCAAGCATCAAGCAGGCCATCGACAAAGTCGAGGAAAAAGGGCCAATTGACATTCTCGTCAACAACGCAGGTATTCAGCGCCGAAAGCCACTTGAAGACTTCGACGACAACGATTGGCGCGAGTTGATGAGCACTAACCTCGACAGCGTCTATCTTGTGAGCAAGGCGGTCGCGAGGCACATGATTGCCCGCAAGCACGGGAAGATCATCAACATCGGCAGCGTCCAGTGTGAGCTTGCCCGGCCCGGCATTGCTCCATACACCGCCTCCAAGGGCGCGGTAAAGAATCTGACGAAAGGCATGTGCGCTGACTGGGCACAGTACGGCCTGCAGATCAACGCGATCGGTCCTGGTTACTTCGAGACGCCACTGAACAAGGCTCTGTATGAAGATCCCGTCTTCGACGAATGGCTCAAGAAGCGCACGCCTGCACGCCGGTGGGGAAAGCTTGAGGACCTCCACGGTGCAGCCGTCTTCCTTGCGTCGCCCGCATCTAACTTCGTAAACGGGCAAACCCTCTATGTCGACGGCGGCATTCTCTCCGTCATCTAACGGTAAATAACATGAGCGAAAGCAAGACTCTCACGCTTCAGCTGTGCCCTTTCTCTGAATACCTCGAGGCCGGGCTGAACAAGCATCTTCAAATCGTGCGCTGGTTCGAATTGGACGATCAGGCACAGAACCAATGGCTGGAAGAGAATGCTGCGCGCGTGCGCGCGGTGGCGACGGGTGGGCACATCGGCTGCCCCAGTGACCTGATGCTCAGACTCCCATCGTTGGGCATCGTAGCTATCAATGGGGTCGGCTTCGACAAAGTCGACCTGAACCTGGCAAAAGCACGCCGTGTCCATGTTACAAATACTCCTGATGTATTAACGGACGATGTCGCGGATCTCGCCGTCGGCCTGATCATCTCCCTCCTTCGCGAAATCCCGGCAGCTCACGCTCACGTACGCGCTGGAGAATGGCCAAACGGAGACGTTCGGCTCGCGCGGAAGGTCACCGGGCGTCGCTTCGGAATCGTCGGCCTCGGCAGAATCGGATCAGCCATCGCTTCTCGTCTGAAGGCCTTTGGGCCGATTTGCTATACGGACATTGAGCGGAAAGACGTGCAATACGAGTTCCATGCCGACCTCAATTCACTCGCCCGGGCAAGTGACGTTCTGATCCTGGCGAGCTCCGCAAATGCGTCGACGCGCCATCTGATCAAAGCCGATACGTATTCGGCGCTAGGTAACAGTGGGTATCTCGTAAACGTTGCGCGCGGTTCTCTGGTCGACGAGCAGGCGCTGATTGAGGCGCTCAATGCAGGGACCATTGCTGGCGCGGCGCTCGACGTGTTTGAGCACGAGCCGAACATTCCGGAAGCGCTGCTTAAGCATCCTGGGGTTGTTCTCACCCCACACGTTGCAAGCGCGACCGTAGAGACCAGAACGCGAATGGCAGACATCGTCCTCGGAAACCTTGAGGCCTATGTCGGGCAAAGACCGCTACTCACTGCCCTCGTGTAGCCTGCCATTAGCACAGCGCACCGTCGCTTCGATTCCGGAGCCGGCCGCGTTTCGGTGTGCCTGCGCCACTGCGTTGAGCGGCAATATGCACGTGCACATCGCTGACCAAATTTTCGATTCCATCCAGCAATAGGCAAAAACGGCTCAAGGCAAGGGACTAGAGGTTTTCACGGGTTGTATGCCGGGGATGTGCAAACTACGATGTGACCGTTCACATTCGAGAAATGGAACGATGATTTCTCAAGTGGACTGAATGCCATTCGACCCCTGGAACCCAACCGGAAACGCCTCTTAAATCGGAAGCAACGTGAGCGCTGAAGAATTTTCCCTAGTCACTTGGCTGATGGCCCCGCTAAGCGGGGCCGGTGAGCATCATCTGCCAATGTGGGCTGCCTGGCACGGACGAGGAATGGTGCTGGCATGGGGAATCTTGATACCGTTGGGAGTACTCATCGCCCGGTACTTCAAGATCACCCCACGACAGGTCTGGCCCGAGGAGCTCGACAACAAATTCTGGTGGCGCTGGCATCGCCGGCTCCAATACGTCGGGACGTTTATTGCCGTTTGCGCGCTCGTGATTGTCATCCAATACGCCCGGCAAGCGACCGCTATCGCTCATATTCACGGATTGCTCGGCTGGGCCACGATGTTGCTAGCAGCGACGCAAATTGCGTCCGGCGTCCTGCGAGGCACCAAGGGCGGACCAACCGGTGAACTCGCGGCGGAAGGCAGCTACCGCGGAGATCACTATGACATGACCCGTCGGCGGATCGTTTTTGAATATGTGCACAAGTTCGGTGGCGTCCTTGCGCTACTTATCGCCGCGTCAGCAATCGTCATAGGGCTCTTCGTAGCTGATGCGCCGCGCTGGATGCTGATCATCATTCTCCTGTGGTGGTGCTTATTGGGCGTCGCCGCAGGTGCCTTGCAGATGAGTGGGCGCTGCATCGATACGTATCAAGCTATCTGGGGCCCCGATCCGCTGCATCCTGGAAACAAGATCAAGGTAATTGGCATCGGCGTGCGCCGCGTAAGTGCGAAAGATAACCCACATCACTAGAGCGACAGCTCTTGGAGGAGATAAGCAATGACGATCGAAGACAGCACAATGCGCAAGCTTATGCGCCGCGTAGTTCCAGTCCTGGGAATTGGCGCCGTATTTCAGGCGTTTAGCCAGTTAAACGTCGCTTTCGCGGGCGTTGAAATGACGCGGGACCTCGGACTGACGAACACACAGTTTGGATTTGGTTCCGGGATCTTCTTCCTGTCCTATCTGCTGTTGGGAGTACCGGCCAACATAATGCTCCTGAAGGTCGGAGCAAAACGGTGGATTGCGCTTGCGATGTTTGCATGGGGACTTCTGTGTGCCTCCCTTGCACTCACCAGGGGACCTACCAGCTTCTATGTCCTGCGCCTACTGCTCGGAGCGGCCGAAGCGGGCTTCATCCCCGGTATCCTCTACATCGCCGGGAACTGGTTCCCCGAGCAGTATCGGGGGAGAGTACTGAGCCTCCTGCTCGTCTGCAACCCCATTTCCGCGACTCTCGGCGGACAGATTTCGGGCTGGTTGCTCGAAATGAATGGGGTACTCGGCCTTGCAGGTTGGCAGTGGGTTTTCATCGTTGAGGGACTACCCGCCTCGGTTCTCGCCCTGTTCGTGATTTGGGTACTTCCGGCTCGTATCGAAGAAGCGCCATGGCTCACGAACGACGAACGCGACTGGCTGGCAGCAAAATTGGAATCAGAACACGGCGCACAGTCGGAGGTGACGTTTTCGATGGCAGCACTAGTCGATCCCCGAGTCATTGTGTTTGCGCTCATCTTCTTCGGTGCCTCCTGCCTGCCGTTCGGCCTGATCTTCTTTCTGCCGAAAATCATTCAGACTTTTGGTGTTAGCGGGCCCGTCGCCTCGATGCTCGCGAGTGCTCCCTTCGCAACTGGAGGTGTGCTGATGCTTCTTTGGGGCAGAAGTTCCGATCGAACCGGCGAGCGCCTTTATCATGCACTCGCCGCCCTCGGTGTCGCGTTGCTCGGCAGCGCCCTTTATCTGGTCACCAGCAACGCTGTGTCAGGCTTGATCGGTCTCTGTCTGACGCTTGGAGGGATCTTTGCCTTTCTGCCAATCTTCTGGACGCTGCCGAATCGGATGCTCAGTGGTGCTATCGCTGCAATGGGTATTGCGGTGATTAATGGTATGGGCGGAGTAGCTGGCATCATGGCCCCGACCTTAATGGGTTGGCTGAAGGACATTACAGGCCATTACGAATCCGGTCTTCTCTGCGTCGTCCTGACAGCAACGGCCGCCGGCGTTCTCCTTTATCTGTATGGCCGTCACCACGGATTGCACAAGCGAGTTGGCGAAAACAAGAAGGGATCTCAGGCCCCCGCTACGCCGACGATGCGCGAGCTTTGAGGAAATAGGTTCGGCGGAGACCTCAGTCCTCCGTCGAGCCAGCCTGACGACAACAACCTGCAACCATGCCGCCCCGCGGCCCTGCCACGAGCCTGTCGTTCTGCCGAACTCAAGACGTCGCCGTTCAATTGTGCCCATCGCGGCTGGCCATCGGTGAGAACGACAGCGGGACGCAAAATCAAACGTTTTCTTTCGATGCAGATCCGTAAGGATCACATTGTCCACACGTAGGAGACCCAATGACCAGCATTCCTTCCCTCGGCCTCGGTACGTTTCGCTTGCAAGGTCAGATCGTTACGAATTCAGTCTTAGACGGGCTCGAACTGGGATATCGTTCGATCGACACTGCACAGCGTTATGGTAACGAGGCAGAAATAGGAACGGCAATTGCGGTGTCAGGTGTGCCGCGTGAGGACATCTTTCTGACCACCAAAGTCTGGGTCGATAACTACCCTAAAGATAGGCTTGCGGACAGCCTCGAAGAAAGTCTTGCAAGACTACGCACGAGCTATCTCGACCTTACGCTCATTCATTGGCCTGCTCCAAATTGTGGAGTGCCGCTTGAGGATTATATGATCGCTCTCGTGGACGCAAAAGAAAAAGGCCTCACTCGGAGAATTGGCGTATCAAACTTCAACGTTTCACTGGTTAAGCAAGCAGAAGCCGCTGTTGGAAAGAATATGATATCGACCAATCAGATCGAGCTGAGTCCTTATCTACAGAATCGCAAGCTTGTCGAGTTCCTGCAAAGAGAAGGAATTCACGTCACATCATATATGACTCTTGCGTACGGTAAGGTCCTTGAAGCCCCTGTGATAAACGCGATTGCACGCCGTCAACTTGCGACCCCTGCACAAGTCGCACTTGCATGGGCCCTGAGCTTGGGCTATTCGGTGATACCGTCCTCGACAAAGCGTGAGCATCTCGCAAGCAATCTACTCGCGCAGCACGTGCGCCTGACTCGCGAAGACATGGAACAGATCGCTGGACTCGAGTGCAATTGCCGGATGATTAACCCCGACGGTCTAGCGCCAGAATGGGACTAGTGCTATAACACGCTTCCTTCTTGCTCCGTTGCAATTCATCTCCAAACGACGCCCCGCGCATGCGGGATCATACGATGGACGGAATACCGCCCTTCCAAAGGAAACGCGACTAATTTCATCAGGGTCGTCTAGGTGCGGCACTACCCAACCCCTTGACTGCTCGATCTAGCGAAATTGATCGTGCAGAATGGCCCTTTCGCGCTGCGAGTACAGCCCGCCCTCGAATCAACTGCGACGAAGTTGAAGAATCAATAGCGATCCTCGCGTAAGGCGATTGGGCGTCACTGAGCGGCGGCCATCGCTTCGACCGAATCGTTGGTTTGACGCCGTGCGGGCGTTAGCATCCCGCGCTCAAGCCACGGGCGATACAGTAGGCCTACTCGACGACGTTGCCGCTCACGGTGCTATGACATATGAGAGCGGCATAAGCGCGGCTCTCCACATCTCGTGCTTGCCGGGTCCGGAACCTTGACTATAGCCGTGTCCGGCATCCCTGTGGACGCGCACCGCATATGCTGCTGCCGCCGGTGAGCATCGGATGAAAAGCCGACAATGACGTTAGAGACAGTACGGCAATTCGACATCGTCGCCTGCCCCAGTTCCTTGATCATTCGACACGCAGCAAGATCGCGGCCCCCATGTCACCGGCCGCCCAGCCGGCGAACAGCCCCAGGCCGCCGCCCCGCTCACGCAATGCGTGAACGAGTTCGACGATGCCGCGCATTCCGGTCGGGCCTTGCGGATGACCATAAATGAGGCTGCAACCGTAGGGGTTCATATTCACGAGCGAAAAGCCGAGCGCCTTCGCGAACCACAGGTCGTTGACAGCTAAAGGATTGTGAGTCACGACGACCTTCACTTCGTCGATAGCGACACCCGCACTGGCAAGCGCCCGCTGGGCGGCAAGCGCCGGCGCCTTAGGCGTGCGCCCTTTCTCTGCCCGGCAAAAGCCAACCGACAGCAGAGCTGTGACCCCCTATCCACCTGCAAGCGCCCTCGCCCCGTCCAGTCCCGTGACGACGAGGCCGGCGGCTCTGTCGCAGTAAGCGTACCTGCTATCGTGAATGTTTCCGAAACGAACATGTGGCCGACGATGACAACCCCGAATGCCGCCGTGAGGAGGGTGCGCAAACGCCTACCCTACCCACTGGATGTGATGCTCACTTGCGTGCGCTGGTACGTAGCCTGTCCGTTAAGTCTGCGCCATCTCGAAGAAATGATGTTGGAGCGGGCTGTGTCCGTCGACCATTCGACTGTGCATCGCTGGGCTATCAAGCTTCTGCCGGTTATCGAGAAGGCCTTCGGACCGCGTAAGCGGGAGGTTGGTAAGAGCTGGCGAATGGACGAGACGTATATCAAGGTGAAGGGTGAATGGAAATACCTGTACCGGGCCGTCGAAGAAGCTGGTAACACGATCGATTTTCTGTTCCGCGCGAAGCGGGACAAGACCGCCGCGCAGCGCTACTTCGAAAAAGCTATCGCTCCGAACGGCGCACCCGAGACGGTAACGATCGATAAGAGCGGAGCCAACCTCGCAGGGCTACACATAATCAATCTCGAGCGTGAGGCACCGATCAAAATTCGACAAACGAAGTGCCTGAACAACGTTGTCGGGCAAGACCAGCGAGCGATCAAAACAGTCAAATAACCAGCCACGGCTAAGTGCTTTCCCTCATTCGAGCCCCTGAGGCCCGGTTGTGTGTCGCCTGCGTCCTCTTGGGGATAGACATCTGTTACGGGACCACCGCACCTATCGGTGTGCGCGATGGATCGTATCGAAATTTCGCCACTTCCCATAATAGAAGTAAGGGGCTACCTTGGCTGAAATATGTTCGCTCGTGGAGGCGCATCCACGACGACCCAATACCTTCCCGGAGACACTCATGACCATTGAATCCCGCACGATTCGAAAACTGATGTGGTGGGTAGTCCCAATCCTAGCGCTGGGTTCGGTGTTACAGGCGTTCAGTCAGATGAATGTCGCCTACGCCGGTCTCGAAATGACTCGCGAACTCAAGTTTACCGGCGCCCAGTTCGGATTTGGCTCCGGAATTTTCTTCCTAACCTATATGTTGATGGGTGCCCCGTCCAACCTGGCCCTCGTTAAGCTGGGTGCCCGTTTTTGGATCGCGCTGACGATGTTCATTTGGGGCGTCCTTGGCGCATCACTTGCCCTCGTGAAAACGCCCGGCACCTTCTACGTCATCCGCTTGGCCATGGGTGCCGCAGAAGCCGGATTCGCGCCGACCGTCGTCTTCATCGCAGGGACATGGTTTCCGGAGAAGTATCGCGGCCGTGTACTCAGCCTACTGCTTGTGACTCACCCACTTGCGGCATTGATCGCGGCGCAGATTTCGGCGTTTCTTTTACACATGCATGGACTCCTCGGCCTAACAGGTTGGCAGAACATATTCGTGTTTGAAGCACTGCCCTCGTGCCTACTTGCCATGGTTGTTCTCTTCGTCCTCCCTGCGCGTGTGGAAGAGAGCCGCTGGCTCAGTCCAGAGGAGCAGCGTTGGATTAGGCGCCAGTTGGATGAGGAGAACAATCAGCGTCAGCCGCGCATTCAAACTCAACGGCGATCGTGGATGAGCCCGCGCATCGCACTCTTTACGGCTGTCTATTTTGGCGTGTCGTGCCTCCCATTTGGGCTCATCTTCTTCCTACCTAAAATTATTCAAGGCTTTGGTCTTAGCGGAACCGTCGCCGCAATGTTGGCAGGTGTACCTTTCGCAGTCGGAGCAATTTTCATGCTGTTGTGGGGATATAGCTCCGATAAGTCAGGTGAGCGCCTTTTCCACGCCGTCACGGCGGTGTTCGTCGCTCTCATTGGCTGCGCTTGCTACCTCACCAGTCATCACCCTGTCGCAGGCTTGCTCGGTCTTAGTTTGACTTTTGGCGGCGTCTACGCCTTCTCACCGGTCTTCTGGGCTATTCCTACACAGATGCTGTCTGGAACGGAAGCAGCGGCAGGGCTGGGCATAATCAATGGAGTAGGCTCCATCTCTGGAATTCTTGCACCCACTCTAATGGGTACAGTCAAGGATTGGACGGGGTCCTACACCGTTGGTCTCTTAATTATCATGTCGGTCGCATTTCTGAGTTCCATTCTCCTGCTCTTCTGCGGCAAGTTTCACTCCCGTGAGGATCAGATGGCTCGCCCGACAGCGCTCCAATGACTAACTACCGGCGTGACTACAACGAAGCTTCGCTAGATGCAATGCTCGCTTCGCTTTTTTGCCCACCGATTCAACTGAAGGCGGAGCCGCCTGGTTTGGATGAACCACTTCCCGAGAAATCCGCCAAGCGAACGTTTTCCTGTTGTATTTGGTTTCGAGTCGAAAACAAACAGTAGCTGTACATCGAATAAATTCATTGCAATACTGGCCTTCAATACCGGGCAACCGCCCATCTTCGCACCACCACCAACCTTCACTTTAATAGTTGTACATAACAAATACATATGACAAGAGACATTCATACTTGCCGGCGACGCCCTTGCCGACCAAAGTTCCGACACCTCGCGACTGCTTCAGTGACACTGCTTGTGCTTGCAAGCACGCCCGCCAAAGCTGAGTCATACGTCCTTCTCTACGGAATGCTCGACGCCGGGCTAGCGTATATTGACAATGGCGGTGGTGCGCATTCATTTTCACAGACCTCGGGGTTGGACGGACCGAACTTCTTCGGCTTTAAAGGAAGGGAAGACCTTGGTGGCGGCCTTGCAGCGATCTTCGACCTGCAGTCGAGCTTTGCTATTAACACAGGTGCCGCCTCCTCTTACTCTGGGAACTACTCGAGCGCTACTCCAGCGGCTCCTAATGGATTACCTGGCACCGGCTTCGATCGACGAGCAATCGTTGGACTTAATAGCAACACATTCGGAACGCTGGTCTTCGGACGCGACTTTTCACCCTCCTACTATGCGTGGGTGAAAGCTGATATCTTTCAATTGCAATCGCTCGGTAACGCGAACACAGTGATTGGTCTTGGCGGCGTTGAGCATTTCGGTCGGGTCAGTAACGCTGTTTTTTACATCAGCCCAAATCTGTACGGATTAACCGTACACTTGACCTACAGTCTCGGAGACCAAAGTCCGGGAGGCATAGGCAACCCTCCGACGAATGCGGGGCGTCTGTTCGGGGTAAGCGGCGTCTTTGAAAAGCAAAACCTGACGCTCGCCGCGTCATATCAGCGAGCGACGTTCGCCAATATCGCGGGTTCCCCACTTGCATTTACCGGTTCAACCTCTGATCGCTGGGACTATCTGTTTGGCGGAAGATACAAGTTTGGCATCTTTGAAGCGTCTGGAGGATATTGGAAAGAAGGCACGCCTGTAAGCGCCTGGGACGCCTGGCTGGGTGCTGGTGTACAGATTGGAATAGACACCTTGCAAGTTCAGGTGCAGCGCCTCGCTCAAGACAATCCAACGGGCGAAGTGGGGCGAGGGACGGTGTTTGGCATCTCGTACAAACATCCACTTTCAAAGAGCACATTCGTGTATGCTGACTACGGTCGTGTTTGGAACAACTCTACCGGTAACTTCTCTCTCTTCGGCGGTGCAATTGCCGTTGCACCTTCGACCGTCGGCGCAGATCCGAATTCGTTCGGGATCGGGATTCGTCACTTTTTCTAGCACGACGTTCCAATGCCCTTTTCATCAGTGACTAGCCGAGCTGCACCGACTCCGATTACCAATCATCGCATTGGGTAGCTCTATCAGGTGACTCGAATGGACGCGAACCGATATTTTTCCGTCGATACGCAAAGGAATATAGAAAGTCTTCTAGAGGCACACGTTGATGAACCCTCAGTCTTCTCATGAACGCATCCGGTAACCAAGTCGCGAGGAAGTTTCAATATCCACAAAACAGGTCAATATGGCTCAATATTTATACGTCGGTGGTTGGAACTATGTCGCCGCGAGAGGAACGCTCGGATTCTCTCGCGGCATATATGCGTGGCGAGTCGAGGGCGATGCCCGGTCTTTTACTCCATTGGGCTTGGTGGCAGAGACGGTATGTTCAGCGACTGATTTGGCCACAACGCCCGACGGGCGATACCTATATGCGACTGAGTTCAACGGCGGCATAAGTACCCGCAGCTGGCCCTTCCCCGGGGCACCGCGAGCGGGCCTCACGTCCTATTCAATTTGCCGTGAGACTGGCGCGCTGAAAAAGCTCAACAGCGTAGATTCCCTCGGCGATATGCCCACGGAAATAGGCACCGATGCTACAGGTAACACTCTCGCGCTCGTCAATTTTTACGAGGGAAATGTCGTCACATATCGAATCCGAGAAGACGGGGCGATTGGCGATGTTATTAGTAACATCAAGCATGGCGTTCCGGAATCAGATTTTGGCTCATCAAAGTCACGTGCACATGGCCTCGCGTTTTCTGCCGACAACAAAAGCCTTTACGTGGCAGACCGTGGCTTAAATAGGATATATGTCTATGACTTCGATCCGTCGACGTCTCGCATTATTTCTGCTGTAACCCCTTTTCTGCAATTTGAGGGAGACCATGGACCCCGACATCTAACCGCACATCCGTTCAACGAGTGTGTGTACGTGGTCTCAGAAGAAAGCGGGCTAGTTCACGTATTAACTCGAGCTGCTTCAGGGTTACTTCATCTCCAACAGTCCATTTCGTTGCTTCCCAGTGACTCAACGATCAAAATCGGCGCCGCACATCTTCACGTGAGCCCCGATGGACTATTTTTGTATGCAAACCATCGCACGTCCGAAAGCGTCGCGGCGTTTTCGATTGACCAACAGGACGGCCACTTGACATTTCTGGGGTCCTCCGAGACTAGCGCTCGTTCCGTTCTCGAAAACGACGACGTCATTGACTGGAATGACAAGACATTGTGGCAAAAGGTCCAAACGGGTGCGCGCGTCTTTGCTATGAATGACGATGCTTCCTGGTTGGCCTTTCCAAATATGGGAGAAGACGCGGTGCTCGTCTTAGCGAGAGATCGTTCGAGCGGCATCCTTTCTTCGACGGATAACGTTCTCCCGACTCCTCAACCATGCTCAATCTTGATCGTGAGGCCAAAATGACACCGCAGTGCGCAAAACAACCCGAAACTGCGACAGCTGACCTCGCAATCAAGAATGAAGCTTCAATATCGGCCGAAGACCAAGCTGTATTGTCCGCATTTTCAGAACCCGCAGCCTTGCCGGGTGGTCCGCTTTGGGTCACCCTGCTCTCGGACCGGACTATTGAAGCGCTATGGCGCGAAGATCCGGCTCGTCAGGCGCTTCAAATTGAAGCTGCGCTAACGGGCACCTGTTTCTACATGATGGGGCTCGCGACGCGCACACTCACGATTGATCCCCACGCCGCGATTGTTCAAGACGGCCATCGTTACACCGGCCGCATCGTGAACATAGCGTATCTGAACGGGCAGCAAGTTCCAAAAGGCAATACGATGCTCGGCCTGCTTGAGTTTACCGAGCGCGTCGACATCGCTCGTCCCTTCGAGATCGAATTCAGCACAGTCACGATCAAATTTTCGATCAACCGTCGCACCGCTGAGCAGTGGGGAAACGTCTCACATCCAGGCGGCAGAGGATTCTAAACCTTGATAAGTCGCAGGCTTTTGACGGAGACGCCCCGTCGCCGTGGATCGCAGAGATTCGATCTTCAAACAAGGATCGAATACTGCCTCCGTCACCATCGCTTATCGCGAAGCAGATAAATCTGCAATAACATAGATTTGGAGACAGTGATGCACATCAATCGGTGGTCCGACAAGCGGTGGTGGATTCTCACCCCACTCTTTTTCGTTACTTACAGCCTTGCTTTCCTCGATCGGGCAAACTACGGCTTCGCGGCCGCGGCCGGAATTAACGTCGATCTGGGCATTACACAGGCCACTTCATCACTCATCGGATCACTATTTTTTCTAGGTTACTTCATCTTTCAGATCCCTATCGGCGTCTCTATCCAACGATACAGCGTCAGGAGAGTCTTATCTGTATGTCTTGTGGCGTGGGGAGTGCTGGCCGCGCTAACCGGTGTTGTAACGAACGTCACGACTCTGATGCTGATCCGATTCTCACTTGGAGTCGTTGAATGTGCGGTTATGCCGTCAATTCTCATTCTGGTATCGAATTGGTTCACCAAGCGCGAGCGGTCCCGGGTGAACGCTGCATTATTTCTCGGCAATCCGGTAACCGTGCTGTGGATGTCGATCGCTTCGGGCTATCTCGTCCAAGCATATGGATGGCGCATTATGTTCGTGGCGCAAGGTCTTCCTGCCGTACTTTGGGGCGTGGTTTGGTTTCTTGTTGTTCGCGATCGTCCGGAGCAAGTCAGCTGGTTGAGCGAGAAGGAAAAGGCGACCCTTCAAACCACTCTCGCTGAAGAGCAAAAGCTGTTAAATCCGATAAAGAACTATCGGGAAGCGTACAGAACATCCGCGGTTTGGATACTTGGCGGCATGATGTTTTTTATGTCCATCGGCTTCACGGGGTTTCTGATCTGGCTACCGTCCATACTTCGATCGGCGTCTTCGTTGAGCATGGTCAGTACGGGCTGGCTGGCTTCGGTTCCCTACTTCTGTGCAGTGTTCGTCATGTTGCCAACAGCATGGCTCTCTGATCGCCTGCAAAACCGAAAGATATTCATCACGACATCCCTGTCGCTCGCATCAGCGACCTTCTTTGGACTTTGGCTACTTGGCTCTTCGCACTTCTGGAGTTCGTTCCTCTTACTTACAATTGCAGGGGTATCAATGTACGTTCCAGGCGGCCCTTATTTTGCCCTCATCCCGGAAATTTTGCCAAAGAACGTCATCGGCGGTGCCGTTGCACTTATAAACAGCCTTAGCGCTTTGGGGGCTTTTTGTGGTAGCTATCTTGTGGGGCTACTGACTGGTCCAACGGGCTCCCCTCACACATCTTACCTGTTGATGGGCGTCTCCCTCTTCATTGCGGTGCTGTTCGCTGCGGCTATTCGACAACGCACACAACGCGCCTCAATTGACTTTGCACATGTGAGATCGTGAATTCTCGTGAACGCTATGGTCTCAGCATATCCCGCCTGGCGTTCGCCGTTGATCGTACCTCACTGGCGTGACAAGTTCCGGCTCACGGCCAGCAACTAGCGCGGCGGGGTCGGAAAGGGCAGCACTCACTGGCACACCGACATGTGCGGGATGCGCTGAGCATTCAGCAAGGACCTGCCGGTTTACCTGCTCGTCCCGCCGGCGGCCCACACCGGCATTGGCTTCATTCTTCGTGTCCGCCCGATTTCCCGCGCTCGGCGGAGGACATGACGAGCGTAAATTGCCGTCAATCACGCCGCAGAGAGTGTTCAGCAGTGTGGCAGAAGCGTAGCGATGTCGTCGGCTCAGTGGGTGGGCAATCTGGTGAGGACGTATGGACACACGACTGCGTACGGCGGACCAACCTGGTCTTCGTATTCTCCAGACAGCCTTCCACTAGCTACAGCACCATGGCTGGCTGCCCACCGCCATCAGCGTGGGAGACATACCGAACGTCAACCCAATATTGGAACGGTTTGAGAACGTGTTGCAGTGCCTTTCAGGACAAGAAGGTTCAAAGCCGCGGGTTTCCTCGAGAGGTCTCCGTCTTTGGCGTCTACACGAATCGGTCTTGCTTGAAGACGGTCTGCAATTTCACGGTGGAACCGCTCTGTTTTTCAATCAAGTCGAGATGCTATAGAGCAATCGCCGCCCGACGCGGACCTGACGGCGTCTCGGCGGCCGGATCTTTCCCTCGCCGCTCACCGACGTTGTACCGTACCCGAGCCAGTCTAATAGCAGTATCAAAATCTGGTTCGGTAGCCAGATGCTTGTGATCGACGCTCACGAGCCATCCGCTGTGAGACCGGCACCATCGGATGCGACCCTCTTCATACACAGCCGCAAACCACCTCCAAAGTTCAGCGTCTTCCTGGTTTGCTTGCATAGCAGCATCATGTCGCTTCGTGCCATTCCGCGTATTCGCGGGATGCCCTGTTTCAGATTTGCTCACGATTCACCTCGAGTTGTCCCAAGTACCTAGAGTTCGGCAGCGAAGCAAGGAATCGCTTCAAACAGGTCGCACGTCAACCCATAGTCAGCGACGCTGAAAATCGGCGCTTCTTCGTCCTTGTTGATCGCGACGATGACTTTCGAGTCCTTCATGCCGGCCAGATGCTGGATCGCCCCCGAGATGCCGACCGCGACGTACAGTTGCGGCGCCACGATCTTGCCGGTCT
This sequence comes from Paraburkholderia fynbosensis, assembly GCF_902859935.1. Taxonomy (GTDB): domain Bacteria; phylum Pseudomonadota; class Gammaproteobacteria; order Burkholderiales; family Burkholderiaceae; genus Paraburkholderia; species Paraburkholderia fynbosensis. Next base: position 29,959 of record NZ_CADIKI010000024.1, on the reverse strand, counting down.
GACCGACCTGATAATCGTTCGGCACGAACCCCGCGTCGACCGCCGCACGCGATGCGCCCAGTGCCGCGCCGAGCTTGTCGGCCAGCGGCTCCAGAACCTTCGTGTAGTTCTCGCCACTGCCAAGACCCCGGCCGCCTGACACGATGATTTTCGCGCTCGTCAATTCCGGGCGATCGAGCTTCGTCACCTCGCGGCTCACGAACTGCGAGAGGCCTGCGTCGGCTGCCGCTTCGATCTTCTCGACCGCTGCGCTGCCGCCTTCGACCGCGACGGCATCAAAACCGGTCGAGCGCACGGTGATGACCTTGATCGGATCAGCCGATTGCACGATCGCGATCGCGTTGCCCGCGTAGATAGGACGCTCGAACGTGTCGGCGCTATCCACTGCCGTGATGTCGCTGATCTGCGCGACGTCGAGCTTCGCGGCGATACGCGGCGCGATGTTCTTGCCGTAGGCGGTAGCCGGCGCGAGGATGTGCGTGTAGTGCTTCGCCGCATCTTGCACAAGCGTCAGCACCGTCGCTTCGACGTTTTCCGCGAGGCCTGCGGCCAGTTGCGGCGCATCGGCGAGCAGCACCTTGCTGACACCAGCGATCTTCGCGGCCGCATCGGCCGCGCCCTGCGCGTTATGTCCCGCGACCAGCACGTGAATATCACCGCCGATCTTCTGTGCCGCTGCGATCGTGTTCAGCGTCGCGGCCTTGATCGACGCATTGTCGTGTTCTGCAATTACCAGGTTCGTCATTTCTCGGGTCTCCTCACAGCACCTTCGCTTCGGTCTTCAGCTTCTCGACCAGCGTCTTCACGTCCGGCACCTTCACACCGGCGGAGCGCCTGGGCGGCTCGGCGACTTTCAGCGTCTTCAAACGCGGCGTCACATCGACGCCGAGGTCTTCGGGCTTGACCGTTTCGAGCGGCTTTTTCTTGGCCTTCATGATGTTCGGCAGCGTCACGTAGCGCGGCTCGTTCAGACGCAGATCGGTCGTGACCACGGCGGGCAGCGTCAGCGACAGCGTTTCCGCGCCGCCGTCCACTTCCCGCGACACCGTCGCCTTGCCGTCCGCCGCGACAAGCTTCGACGCGAACGTCGCCTGCGGCAGATTCGCGAGCGCGGCGAGCATCTGGCCGGTCTGGTTGGAGTCGTCGTCGATGGCCTGTTTGCCGAGGATCACCAGCTGCGGCTGCTCCTTGTCTACGAGCGCCTTGAGCAGCTTCGCGACGGCGAGCGGCTGCAGGTCTTCGTTCGATTCGATCAGGATCGCGCGATCCGCGCCGATGGCGAGCGCGGTGCGCAGCGTTTCCTGTGCCTGCGCAACACCGGCCGACACGGCGATCACTTCGGTCGCGACGCCCGCTTCCTTCAGACGCACCGCTTCTTCAACCGCGATTTCGTCGAACGGGTTCATCGACATTTTCACGTTCGCGATATCGACGCCCGTACCGTCCGATTTCACGCGGACTTTGACGTTGTAGTCGACCACTCGCTTGAGACATACCAAAAGCTTCATCACGACTCTCATTCACGGAGCATTTCACCTGCCGCTTTGACGAATGCTCGACGCAAAACGGGACCTATGACTCTAGCCAATTCGTAAGCCAGCAATCTATCGAGTTACCATTGCGATCGGCAGATGGGTTTAAGAACGATTTGAACCGCGGTGCGAACTGGAGAGACCACGCACATGGCAGACTCCCCAGATAGACGGTTGCGGGTGCTTGTCGGTCGGCTAGACAGTAACCGACAAGTTTGTCGTTTAAGCACTGGTGCTTAGCACACCCCGATCGATCTGATCGCGCTCGATCGATTGGAACAGAGCCTTAAAGTTACCCTCGCCAAAGCCGTCGTCGCCCTTACGCTGGATGAACTCAAAAAAGACAGGGCCCAGCACTGTCTTTGAGAAAATCTGAAGTAAGAGCCGAGGTGCGCCATCCCTGACTGCCCCGTCGAGCAGGATTCCGCGCGCCGCGAGCTCCTCAACAGGTTGCCCATGGTTAGGAATCCGCGTGTCCAAGGCGTCGTAGTAGTACTTGTTCGGCGCGGACATAAGAGGCACTCCAGACGTCCGCAAGTTATCAATCACTGAGAGCAAGTCGTCACAAAGAAGCGCGATATGTTGTATGCCTTCCCCGTTGAAAGCCATCAAAAACTCTTCGATTTGGCCGCCGCCCTTCGCAGACTCTTCGTTAAGTGGAATGCGGATCTTTCCGTCCGGAGCTGTCATCGCCTTCGAGGTTAGTCCGGTGTACTCGCCTTTAATGTCGAAGTAACGAATCTCGCGGAAGTTGAAAAGCTTTTCGTAGAAAGCCGCCCAATGAGCCATGCGACCCCGATACACGTTGTGCGTCAGGTGATCGATGAGGCGAAGTCCGTGGCCAGCAGGATGGCGGTCCACACCGTCGATATATTCGAAATCGATGTCGTAGATCGATCCGCCTTCCTTAAATCGATCGATGAGATAAATGGGCGCTCCAGCGATGCCTTTAATGGCAGGCAGCTTGAGTTCCATCGGGCCGGTTGAAATCTCAATCGGTTCGGCGCCAAGGGATAGAGCTCGCGCATACGCGGCGTGGGAGTCATTTACACGAAATGCCATTCCGCACGCGCTAGCGCCATGTTCACGAGCGAAGAAAGCGGCGCGGCTATGGGGCTCCCGATCGACGATGAAATTGATGTCACCCTGTCGGTACAGAAGTACGTCTTTGGAACGATGGCGAGCAATGAGCGTGAACCCCATAGCCTCGAAAAGCGGCTCCAGCACGTTAGCTTCTGGTGAAGCGAATTCCACAAATTCGAAGCCCGTCAACTGCATGGGATTCTCAGAAAGGTCAGTCACGCTATCCTCCTTACTTCGCTGCATCATGTATCTCCAAGTTGAAGTTCAAGTGCCAATCTCGTGAGCCTGGGTCGGCTTCAACAATGTCTTCACTGTGGCGCGACCTGCCGATATCCATTGCGACAGAGACGCCTCGCACGACATATGTCCAGTTTTTCCGCTCACGCGGCCGGATTCGAGCAGGCACGTGTCCGAAAAGCGGTATCTCAGGTTCTCGCGCCTCCGAAAAGCGGCCTGGTAGATGCGTTCTCATCCGCGAAACCACGCTACGCAATTTTTTACGGCCTGCGCCCGCCCGCTCGCTGCGCCGTCCTACGGACGAAACAGGAAGGAAGACAAGTCATTCCACGGTATCCCCTAACTGAGGCAGTGTGAACCGGCCAAATTTCGATAACTTCTATCGGATTCACCGATGGAACCAGCCAGTCGACGGTCGTAGCAAAGACGTGGCCAGGCGGGATTGATCATAAAAGTACGCGCGCCGGTGCGGGCGGAGGAATGAAATCCATCGAAACCGCCGACAGAAAGGCGGCGGTGTGCATTTACGTGACGTTGAGTTGGAAGAGAGGAACGACGCGGACCTGCAGGACTATGGTCCTTGTCGCAAAAATGATGGTAGCTGATGCGTATAATCAAACGGGCAAATCGTTGCTACTTCGTGCTGGTCTGAAAAAATACCGCAGCCTCGTGCAGACCCGTGTGTGCTGCCCCCGACAGCCTATGGACCACTTAGATCGGTCCGCCGGAAAGGTAGTGACACTCCTCAGCGGCTCTGGTGCGGGGCGGAAGCCACTGGAAGTCGGCACTGATGCAACAGCAGTACGTCGCGCCAGCAGCGCCTCCGGAAAAGGAGCGACGCCACAAGCCTGCACTCATGCCATTAACTAGAATCCCTTCCCTGACGGCGTGGTGATTGCTCCCCACCTCTGTGCCAGCCTCGGGTCAATGGCGAAGTTGACTTGAGTGCCACCGAGATTCAGGGTAAAAGCACTCCCAAGGTCGACCTTCTCCTTGAATTCCAACAAACCGAGCGCGACGCTGCCCTCGGGAATTGCATTCCCATTCAGATGCGCCACATTGACAACTGTGCCATCGAGCGTCTGTCCGTTCTGAATGAGCTTAACCTCGGGTTTGAAGTTCAGCGTCTTTGTCGCCAGTCCCATCACGTAGAATGAAGATCCTGCATTCGCAGCCTCAATTTGAAGAGTCGTACGCGCAGGGTCGTCGCGCCATAGTGCTTCGATGGTTCGGTTCGACAACACGGTGACCCACAGGGGGCCTCCCGCGATGGCGGCGGGCTCTGTGAATGCCTTGAGCACTGTCTGGTCGTCGATGCTATCGACGCTGTCAGCAAAGGCCGGCGCCGTAATCAGCAACGCGAGGAAAAACGCAAGTCGTCTCATTTCGGGCTCACGAAGATAGCGTATGTGGGCTGAGGTACGGAGACAGCCGTTCCGGTTGAAGTAAGCTTGCCGGTTGTTGGATTTCGCTTGAGCAAGGCTACCGAGTTCTCACCCAAATTGGCTGAAGCGACCCAAGTCGCCGTCATGTCCCAAGCGAACGAACGGGCGCCCGTCTCGACCTTTTCCCACAAAGTCTTTTCCTTCCAACTGGGCACCGGTGCACGGTTACCGATCACTGCTCGTGAACTCGATGGCGTGAAGCCAATTAACGCAAGTCTTCCGTTGTTTTGGTCGATCGAGAATACTGCGATGTTCTCATTCGGCCGGTGATTTACGTACAAGAAGCTTCCATCGGGGCTGACGTGGACTTGAGCCGTGCCGAGCTGCATCGTGCCATCGGGAATCGCCGAAACCGATTGCTGTGCCGTTAAGGCCCCGTCAGCTCCGCGACTCATCAAATACACGCGACCGCCCTCTTCGGTGTCCACGTAAATCCACTTGTTATTCGGATGCACTGCGATATTACGCGGACCCTGTCCCGACTCAAGTTGAATGAACGGCACCGGCGAAGCCGGATGGATCGAAGACGTCTTCGCGTCGAACACGTAGCTATAGACGCGGTCGAGACCTTGGTCGGTAACAAATAGCCATCGATTGTCGTGTGAGAAGGCCAAGCCATGTGGATGCGGTCCGGCGGATTCGTGCGAACCCGCGCCCACGTGATGGATGTTGTTCACCGCTGGCCCGAGTCGACCATCGCGCTCAATTCGATAGGTAACGACGTTCCCACCATAGTAATTCGCGAGCGCCAGAGTCTTCCCGGTTGCATCGACGCCGATCTCTGCTGGCATGTCGCCCAGTCCATCGACGCTGTTGAGCAAAGTAAGAGAGCCATCCGTCGGTGAGATAGCGTACGCCGACACCCCCGCCCTGGGCGCGCCGGGAAACGGCCAGCTACGCGTACACACACAACCGTTGTATTCCGTTACATAGAGATAGCGGCCGTCCGGGCTGCTTGCCAGGCTATCAGGGCTTGTCACCGTCTTCGCGACGACACCGAGCGGTTTGACCTCTCCAGACGACTTGTCCAACTGCCAGCCGTACACGCCCTTCGAAAAGCCAAGCTGCGGAGAGGCTTGCACATTGTTCCACGTGCCGACGTACATGAAGTCCGCAGCGTGCACGTTGCTTAGGAGCGTTGTCATCGCGAAAGCGATTGCAAGGAGGGATGCCTTCGACAATCCACTCTGCGAGTTGCCCTTCGCACGTGACGATGCACGTCCTTCATTGGACGCAGCTCGTCGCCACGACAGATATGGCGAGCTTGCCCTTGTGATTTTCATGCCGTTCCCTTTCGTCGATTTGACATCTATCGCCACTGGTTGCGAACGACAGCCTGCTCGAACTCGTCACACTGACGGAACAGGCGTGTTAGTCCTCTTCACGCAATGTGACCGTTCCCATCAGACTGCGATGCAGGTTAGCAACCACGCCTAAGTTGTCGCTATGCTTGAAAACCCTTAACCGACACGTGTTGCCTTCGCCTATTTTGTCGGCCTTCAGGAGCGAGTGGTGCCGGCGGTAACGCTAGTGGAATCCTTGTGCCCATCCATCCAGGACGCCGCCACGGTTGAATGAGCCCGTCAAATCTGACGTGACAAGCTCTCAAGTCTTGCGACTTGTCGACCGAGTCTGGCTCGAACACCACACGACGCTCTTCTGACGTTCCTATCGTTGCAAAGCAGCGGAACGCAAAAAAACGCCAGCTATTGGCCAGCGAAAATCAGTTTTGGTACGGCGAGGAGACTCCGCCCCCCTGACAGTCCGATACTCTAGGGAAGCGGAGGAACTCTTCGACCAAAACAACCCTCAGAATGATTCGAGATCGCTATTCTTTGTTTGATGACGACAAACTCTTGACGACTTCATGCGTCTCTCGAATTACGTCACGAGCAGCCCTTGCCATCAGTCCACTGTCGTTTGCGATACTGATGAAGTTGAAGCCCATCTTGATCATCCGCGCCGAATAGGCGGCAGTCCCGGTGTGAATGCCCGCTACTTTCCCCCGCTTCCGCGTTTTTTGAATTAGGCTCTCGTAAATAGCGAGGAATTCGTCCTCCTCGCGGTCGAGTGCTGGGAGCTTGCCCAGCGAGAATGCCAGATCCCCCGGCCCAACATAGATTCCGCTTATTCCTGGCGTATCAAGGATAGCGTCGATGTTCTCGACCGCCTGTCGCGTCTCGATCATTGGCAGGACCAGAATCTCGGCGTTGGCGATTGTCTGATACGCACTCGCTTCACCATATGCCGCGGCCCGAATCGGACCGTTACTTCGCTTTCCGTGCGGGGGGTACAAACATGCAGACGCGAACGCTGCGGCATCCTCTGGCGTATTTATCATGGGACAGATGACGCCCCATGCGCCTGCGTCCAAAACCTTTCCAATAATCCCAGGCTCATTCCATGGAACTCTGACGAGTGGAGTTACAGGATGGGCCCCCATGGACTGAAAGCAGGACACTAGCGAATGATAGTCCTGCACCCCATGCTGCAAATCGACCGTCACACTTTGCCAACCGCATTGCGCCATCACTTCAGCCGAGAAGCCGGAAGGTATCGCCAACCAACCGTTGAGACAGTAGTCGCCGCCATCCAACCGCTCCTTAAGTTCGTTGCCCATTCGCTCGTTCCATCCGAAAACAGTTACGGTATGTCGTTGGCAATCTTCCAGGCAGAGCCACGATCTCGGTGACGTCGGTTAGCAGGGCGCCAAGCCGGGCGCTTCGAGGTAGCGCAACTCTCTAGCAACGAACGCTTAATACGCCACGAGGCATCGCTCGCAAGGTAGGCTTTCAGCTGCTTTCTCGGACCAAAAACGACACTGCACGGTCAGCACATTATCCCGTTCCTCTGGCTGTGGGAAGCAGCCAAATCCCGATACGGGTCATCGACAAAATAGATAGATAGGATGCGCTTACTATTATGTATGCACATACCTAGTAATGTCGATAGACTCGGACTGATCGGCCGCCTAAGGGTTTGCGAGCAATACGCAAGATCGCAAAGTGATGAAAAATAAGCTTACTCACGGCAAAGGAGATAGTACATGCTCGACCGGCTGACCCTAGATCAACTCCGTGCGCTTGTCGCCTCGGCCGATGAGGGTAGTTTCTCGGCCGCAGGGCGCAAGCTTCTTCGGGCACAGTCCGCAGTAAGTCAGTCTGTCCAGACGCTCGAGGACGAGCTGGAGATCGAGCTATTCGACCGTTCTGGAAAATTCCCTGTCCTATCCGATGCTGGCAAGGCGTTGATCGACGACGCCAGGATCATTCTCGAAGGAGCAGAGGCGCTTCGGGCGCGTGCCGCAACGTTCGCGTCGGACATAGAACCGGAACTGACGTTGGCCGTTGAGCAGATGTTTCCCAACAAGTACCTGATGGACTCCCTGCGGGTGCTTGGCGAGCTATTTCCTGCCGTACGCGTGACCATTTACGCCGAGGCGTTAGGCTCGCCCGAGAAGCGTCTGGAAGCCGGCGCGGCTCAACTTGGCATCTACCCGCCCTACAACGTCGGTAGGGGTGAATTCGAAAGTGAATTCCTTGCCGCCATTCCGATTGTCCCGGTGGTTTGCGCGCAACATCCATTAGCCCTGGTCGATGGCCCGATATCCAATGCCCAACTGAATCAGCATCTTCAACTTGTTCTGACCGACCCAGAGCAACGGATGCAGACCGTAGCACCTGGCGCACCGCTCGGAGCCCGTTATTGGCAGTTCGCCGATCAGCGAACCCGTCTTGAATACCTGCTTGGCGGATTCGGTTGGTGTCACGTTCCCTTGCATTTCGTGGAAGACTATCTCGAGTCTGGGCGACTCAAACGAATCGCCCTGCAGCGGCTCGCTGGCGGCCACCTTAGCATTGGCTTACACGTGGTTCATCGACGGAACTACAGACTGGGAAAAGTCGCACGGTGGCTCATTGACGATCTACGAGAGCGACTGGACGTTCGCCCTGCAATTCCGATGGACGAGCTGGGCACAGCGATCCCCGTAGGCATGGCTCCTCGGGGCGCCGCAGGCTGAGCGCGCTTCACATTTGCCAAGAAGTCGCGGCATAGCACGGAGATTCTGCCGACAGAATCTCCGATGAGATTCCTCGCGCCCCTTCGGTAGCTTACAAACCGGGCCGTCTATCTTCAAAGCAGATGGAAATCATCGAAATATTGCCGATATCCATCTCCTGAGCTTTGATATGGTTATCTCCATCAACAGTAATGCGAAAGGCGCAGCAACCTTTCGCAATGGAGACGACAGCCATGGACGCCAAAACGACCGACGTTGGATACGAAACGCCCGAATCAGATTTGCGTGCGTTCCGGCGTTGCCTGGGACAATTTGCAACGGGCATCACGGTCGTAACTGCCGAAACGCCTGCTGGACGGGTCGGTAACACAGCCAATTCTTTCAGTTCGATTTCTCTCGACCCGCCGTTGATTGCTTGGGCACTCGGCAAGACCTCGCGAAGCTACAACGCCTTTCGTGAGGCGAAGCATTTTTCAGTGAACGTGCTCGGTAGCGATCAGATCGCGATCTCGCAGGCGTTCTCGAGCGGCGATGAAGACAAGTTCAAGTCGATCTCTTGGCTTCCTGGTCATAACGGCGCCCCCAGGGTCATGGGCGCCATTGCCGTTCTCGAGTGCGAAACGGAAGCTCTCTATGAGTGTGGCGATCACATACTCTTGATTGGCCGCGTAGCCCGATATGCGCGATCGAACGGCAAGCCCCTGCTCTATGTGCAAGGGTACTACGGAATCGCCGAGCCGCACCCCGATCTGAAGCCACGAGAAACAAGGCCATCCCTCGAGGACTCATCCCAAGAATCCTATTCGCTCGCGACGCTTATCTTTCGCGTCCATCATGAATTGTCCGCGCGATTTGACAAGTATCGTCAAGCGCAAGGCGTCACTGTTTCGCACGCACGCGTCCTCGTTAGCCTGAGAAATAAGCAGCACAAGACAGCAGCACAAATCATTGACGAGATGTACCTGCCTCGTCCAGACGCGATGGATGCGATCGGCGACCTCTTGAATCGAGGCCTTATCACGAAGAAGGGAACTGTCGAAGAGTTTGCGCTCACCGACGCCGGCGAGAAGCTTCAGTTGACCCTCCACGAGCGACTCCGAGAATTCGATTCCACCCAAACCGAGGAGATTTCGCCGGAAGAGTTGCATTCCGCGCGTAAGGTGCTCTTTGCGTTGCTGAACCATTCGTGAACCAGAACGACGCCTTAAGGAGCCCTTCAAAGTCGCTCCTTCTCACATGTGGTGCCGAGCCGGAAATCGAAAACATTGAACCTTGATAGAGGTGTCTTATGATGCATCTGCTGAGCTTTCTGACGCACAGCCCTATCAATCACGCCAATCTCAGCTGGGCTGACGAGCGGTGTCGTGGCTTCAATATCCCCCCTTCTGGCATCGATGATTTCGTTGACCAAGTAGTACCGCATCTGCAGTAGCGGGGAATCTTCCGCACCGAGTATGAAGGTAAGACTTTCAAGGAAAGCCTTCTCCCCAGATAACCGCGGCCTGCAAAGCCCTTAATAGTCGGAGCAAAACCCTTTGTTAAGTCAGATCACTCAGTGGCGCCCCGGACCACTCACGCGTCCCCGGGCCCTCCCGCCATCTGGCACAACGGATTGCCATTTTCATGTATTCGGCCCTGCAGACCGGTTTCCTTTTTCACCGGAACGCAAGTTCACGCCAGAAGATGCTACGTCCTCGGACTATCTTTCCATCTGTCGCATGTTAAGCATCGATCGCGCTGTATTGGTGCAACCGAGCGTCTATGCTTTTGACAATCATCGACTGATGAGCGCAGCGGCCGAGCTTCCTATTCCAACGCGCATGGTAATTATGGCTCCCCCTGAAGTCAGCGCACAAGAACTCGAAGTGTTCTGGAATCAGGGTGCCCGTGGAATAAGGGTGATCGGCACGCTTCCTATCGGTGCACCTTTGTCATCGCTGCCCGAGCTTGCTGGAAAGCTTCACGAACGCCAGTGGCATATCCAGCTATTGCTCAATCCGCGACTGTTGATTGAGACTGAAGAAACTCTGAGAGAGCTGGGGTGCCCGATTGTGATCGATCACTTGGCGCACATTCAATGCGAGAAAGGAATCGAGCAACCGGCGTTCAAAGCTTTGCTGCGCCTTATGACCACAGGTAGGCTATGGGTCAAGCTATCAGCGCCCTATCACTTGTCCGTCCATTCTCCGCTGTATGACGATCTGCGCCCCTTCATTTCTCGGCTATTGGATACGCGGGCCGATCGTCTTCTTTGGGGTAGTGACTGGCCCTTCGTGAATCACAATAACGCTGCCCCGGATCCAGCAGACCTTATGGATGCGGTACTGAATTGGCTACCCGACGAGACGACTCAACGTCAAGTATTGGTCGAAAACCCCGCGGCACTTTACGGCTTTAATTCGTAAAGCACAGATCGACCACAACATCCCATCTCAAACATCTAACTCATCTAATGCGAAAGGCCTGTAATGAATACGAAACCCCTGAATGTCGTCTTTCTTGACGCCGGAACGCTCCCGTATCCGCTAGATTTCGGCAATGACCAAGCCATCGATTACCAGGCCTTCGACTCGACGGCCAGCGACGAAGTCGCCGCTCGAATCGCAAACGCTGATGTGGTTATCACTAACAAAATCCGACTTCAACGTCCGGAACTGGACGCCGCTCCGAAACTTAGTTTGATCGTGATCGCTGCGGCAGGTACCGACAACGTCGACATCGAAAGCGCCCGTGCTCGGGGTGTAGAGGTGAAAAATGTTCCAGATTATGGAACGCACTCGGTAGCCGAGCATGTGATGGCCACCTTATTCGCCTTGCGGCGGGATCTTTTGACTTATTCCGCTGCCGCGAGTGACGGGCGTTGGACGGGATCCAGTCACTTCTCCTGGACCGGCCCGAAGATTTACGATCTGGCAGGCAGTCAACTTGGCATTGTCGGGCGTGGACGCATCGGACAAGCCGTCGGAAATTTAGCCCAAAGCCTAGGAATGAAGGTTTTGTTTGCGGAGGATCCCGCGTCGTCGGGTAACGTCGGAGACGAAGCCCCGCTACAGGAGGTTCTATCTACCTCCGACGCCATCTCTCTGCACGTCCCGCTCACTGCCGATACGCGTCACCTCATCAACGCCGAGACGCTTGGCCTGATGAAGCCCCACGCAGTGTTGATCAACACTGCCCGTGGCGCCCTCGTAGACTCGGCTGCGCTCGTAGACGGATTGCAACGCGGAATCATCGGTGGGGCAGCTATCGACGTGCTCGATGTTGAGCCTCCTCCGCTTGAACATCCGCTACTTCGTGCAGACGTCCCTCGGCTTCTCGTGACACCTCACGTCGCATGGGCCAGCGCCTCGGCTCAAGCGCGCCTGGCTTCCCGAGTGTGCGACTTCGTTCTCGAACATCTTCGTCGCGTGAGCGCCTAGCCAAAAATGAGCGGACAAACGAATGGATGCAAAGGCCACCCAGAATCGCCGGCCGAGCATCCGTTCCGCTCATCTGAATTTGACGCGACTATTCTCGAAAGACGCTGTGGAGACGGATGCCGGCGATACTGCGTTGCTACATCACGATGAACACAGATCGTCTCAGAGAAATGTCCGCGCGGAAAGTCGTGTTCGGTACGTTTCAAGAATTCACTGATTGCGTTGGCGCCGAGCTTCTCACTGGTCGCCAGAAGGATTTTCGTGCCCGGCCGCCGCTGCAGTGGGCAGTCGGGCCAAGCTTGTGAGATCGCGACCCGGTTGTAAGCCCGGACGAAGTTGTCCATCGATCGGTTTTGTAGATAGAACGTCCCTGAATATTGCGGTTTCGGACCTGAACCGGAGTATCCATAATATATTCAAGGGGACCACTAAAAAGGCCTCGAAACATCGAACAGAGGAGCAAACATGTTGGGCTTTCGTATTTTGCCTCGAACACGATCTGTCAGCCTGGAGCTAGCCGCCCGGTATATTAAATTGCCGGTTGCAAACGTAAGCGACTGTATGGCTCGAATGACCGCCGGGGGACCGGCTCTAAGGCCGCTCCACGATGGATCAAAAATGGCCGGCCCGGCGATCACCGTCAAGAGCCGTCCAGGCGACAACCTGATGTTGCACAAAGCCATCGAGATGGCAGTACCAGGAGACGTCCTAGTCGTCGATGCCGGCGGCGACTGCACCAATGCACTGATGGGCGAACTCATGATCAGCTATGCCATGCGGCGCGGAATTGCCGGTGTGGTGATCAATGGTGCCGTTCGAGACTATCGATTCATCAAGTGGAACAACTTCCCCGTCTACGCGGCGGGCGTCACGCATCGTGGCCCATACAAGGACGGTCCAGGCGAGATCAATGTGCCGATCTCCATTGGGGGGATGGTTGTAGAACCGGGTGATCTCATTCTCGGTGACGATGACGGCCTGATCTGTGTGCCATTCCACGAGGCCGAATCTGTTCTGGAAGCTGCCCTGCAAGTTCACGCAAAGGAACAGAAGATCATGTCGGCGATTGAAGCCGGTACTCACAACGGCGATTGGATTGGCGACGCACTGTCCCGAGCAGGGTATGTTTCCGCTTCGTAGCGCATCAACTTTCGCGAGTCAGCGAATCGATGCTCCAGCAGCTCTTTGGAAAGGAAAGCAATATGCATGACAAATTCACACTGATCGGCAAGACAGTTCTAGTCACGGGAGGAGGTAGCGGCATTGGCGCAGGTGTTGCTCTGGAGATGGCGAGAGCCGGCGCAAACGTGATGATTACCGGCCGAAGCGCCAGCAAGCTCGAAGAGACGGTAAGCTCCGCACAGAAGGACGGGCTCGTACTGGCGTACACTACCGGCGATATCACGAACCGAAACGACATCGAAAGGGTGATCGACACCACGGTCGAAACCTTCGGTGGACTGCATTGCCTCGTAAATAACGCGGGCGGTGCATCGCAAGAACAGGCTGCTCCGCTGCTTAGTATGTCGGAAGCTCTTTGGGACGAGGTAGTCGGACTGAATCTGAAGGCACCGTTCATGTTCGCGCAAGCGGCGGCGAAGCGGATGAAAGACGGCGGCTCCATCATCAACGTGTCTTCGTGGCTGACCAGAATTCCCTGTCCGATGATGGCACACTATACAGCGGCAAAAGCTGGCATCGACAGCTTGACATCCACTATGGCGATCGAGTGGGGTCACCTCGGAATTCGTGTGAATTCAGTCTCTCCGGGCGTGATTGACACGCCCGAAAAGCGCAACAACAGACCTAACGAATGGCGAGTCCGTCAGGCCGGCAATTCGCCTCTGCAACGGCTGGGTACGCCCGCTGACATCGGAACCGCGTGTGTGTTCTTCGCGAGCGGCGCTTCATCGTTCATCACGGGCACCGTCATGCCAGTGACCGGGTCGAACTTCATTCCGTTTGGACAAGTCGAGTATTTTGCTGCGCATCAAAACCAGGGCAACTGAGCGCCTCATGCGGTAAAACTTAAGCTTTTGAGCACGTTGCAAGGGCGACGAAGATAATGGAGGATATATGTTGAAGTCCACTGCTGATGCTGAGACCATCGGCGACCCTATATACACGGCGCTGAAGGAGCCGGAAAAGGCGAAGTGGCTACTGGACCGACTCATAGCCATCGTCGGAAAAGATGGGGTCATAACAGACCCGTCCGACGTCGCGCCGTATATGCAGGACATGCGAGGAAAGCATCAGGGCAAAACGAGCTTCGTCGTCCGCCCCTCCACGACGCAGCAAGTGGCAGAGGTTGTCAAAATATGTGCTGCAACTGCAACGCCAATCATTCCTCAGGGCGGTAATACCGGCCTAGTCTGCGGCGGCATACCGCTCTGTGGCGGCAACAACGTGCTGCTGAGTCTCCAGCGGATGAATCGAATTGTTGAAGTCGACGCCGTCGGGCACACGATGACCGTCGAAGCCGGCTGTATCTTGGCGAATGTTCAGGAAGCCGCGCGCGAGGCTGGACTCCTCTTTCCGTTGAGTCTGGCCTCCGAAGGCAGCTGCCGAATTGGTGGGAACCTGTCGACGAACGCGGGAGGCATAGCAGTGCTTCATTACGGGAACGCACGAGACCTCGTTCTAGGGATTGAGGTCGTGCTTCCGGACGGAAGGATATGGAATGGGCTTCGCGGACTTCGCAAAGATAACAGCGGTTACGACCTAAAACACTTGTTCATAGGCGGCGAAGGTACGCTGGGCATTATCACAGCGGCAACTCTTAAAATCTTCCCGCAACCAGTGCAGGTTGAAACTGCACTTCTTGCGGTACGCGACATCGAATGCGTCATGGGTATCTACGCCCGCGCTCGGGCCGCGTCGGGTGACCGCCTCACAGCATTTGAATTGATCCCGCGCGTTGGACTCGAGTTCGGACTCAAACATGTTCCGGGCACCATTGAGCCTTTCGATCGAGCGTTCCCTTACTATGTGTTGGCTCAGATCTCATCAAGCGAAGCTGGTGACAATCTCCGAAGCGTGACTGAGAATGTTCTAACGGGCATCCTTGAGGCTGAACTTGCCGAGGACGCGATCTTAGCTGAAAGCATCGCTCAAGCGAAGGGCCTTTGGGGGATCCGCGAAGGAGTGGTGGAAGGCCATCGATTTGAAGGGGCAGTGATCAGCCACGATGTTTCGGTGCCGATCGCCAAGATCGCCGAGTTCGTTCGGAAAGCTGGTGCAGCCGCAGAATTGAGATGTGCAGGCATCCGTGTGATCGCTTTCGGACACGTTGGCGACGGCAACATTCACTTCAACTTCCATCAACCGGTGGGAACCGACGGAAAAGAGTTTCTGGCCCGAGCACCGGAGTTCAACGAACTGGTCTACGACATCGCTGTCGGAATGGGTGGCTCCATAAGCGCCGAGCATGGGATTGGGTATGTTAAGAAATCTCATCTCCGCAAGTATCGATCGGATGTCGAACTTGATCTTATGCGCCGGATCAAACTTGCCATCGACGAGAAGAACATCATGAACCCGGGCAAAATCTTCGATTGATGCATGCGTGCCGGGATCGCATCGGCCTGAAGGTTCAACGTCGAGTGTCGACTCTTTGATAAGGCCTTGGACGTGGCACACCCCTTTTTCCTCACATAGCCTGTTCTTTTGAGATTGCGCATGGCTGCCGACATTGCCCTCTTGGCTTGCCCCCCGCTCGGCCACTAGATTTCTTTCGCTTGGAGTATTACATGCATTCCTACATCCCGTTAGGGTCGAGCGGACTCAAAGTCTCGCGTCTCTGGTTAGGTACGATGATGTTCGGAGACCAGACCGGTCAAGGTCCGGCGAACGAGATGCTCGCCTTGGCACGGGACGCCGGGGTGAATGCGATTGACACCGCCGACAATTATGCAGGCGGCGACTCCGAACTGATGGTCGGCAAGCTGCTCGAAGGCGATCGAGACCGTTGGGTTCTGGCCACCAAACTCGCAAATCCGGTTGGCTCCCTGCCTAATGACCGCGGGCTCTCTCGACGATGGATCCATAGAGCGGTCGACGCCAGCCTGGAACGACTCAGGACGGACTGGATCGATGTCTACTACATGCACAGGGATGATGTCACAACACCGCTTGAGGAGACGCTCAGTACCTTTGCCAGGTTAATCGACGACGGGAAAATCCGATACTACGGAATTTCCAACTTCAGGGCGTGGCGCATCGCCCAAGTCGTCGAGGCGGCGCGCCGCATGGGGATTCCACAACCAATAGTCTGCCAGACACCTTACAACCTTCTAACCCGCGGAGCCGAGAGCGAGCTTCTGCCTTGCTGCTCTAACTACGGAGTCGCCGTCGTTGCCTACAGCCCGCTGGCCCGCGGCGTTCTAACTGGCAAATATGCTCGTAACGCGGAGCCCAGCCTGGACTCCCGCGCCGGTCGAGGAAACAAGCGCATTCTTGAAACAGATTTTCGGGACGAGTCACTTGCCGTTGCGGAGGCCGTCACTCACCGAGCGCGCGATCAAGGGATGAACTGCGCGCAGTTTTCCCTCGCGTGGTTGCGGGCAAACTCCCTTCTATGTGGCGTCGTAGGCGGTCCCCGCACGGTCGACCAATGGAAAGACTATCTCTCCGCCATTGATTTGCAAACAGCTCACAGCGACGAGACCTTTGTTGACGAGCTGGTGCTCCCCGGGCACGCGGCAGCATATGGCTTTAACGATCCGCTCTTTCCAGTCCTAGGCCGAATTTCGGGCTAGAAACGTGAAATCAACGCGAACAGTCGCACGAATAAACTGTACGCACGTACAACGCTCTCGGAACTTATCGCAATCTCGCGGAAATCGGTGCCCCCTGCAAAGAATAACGCGACCGCGTGAAGTAGCAGGAAGGCTTTCAGGCCGGTGGGCGAACGGCCTCACGACGAGCTACCGATATCTTGAGGAAAGAGATTGACATGAACCTGGGCCTGCTCTAGCACACGGCAATGTCAGGAATCGGACGAGACGGTCTCACGGCAAGCGGCAACCCACCCATGACCTCGAAGGCCGCCTTGATACGCACACTGAAGAGCGTTCATTCAACCAAGACAGTGCCGAGCGAAAGCTGCCGCCGACTGTCCATCGGCTCGCTGTCGCGCCTCAAGAGAGACTGGCGTGGCAGCGTGATCTAGTCCCTGACGGTGCTGCGGAAAGCGCTGGAAACGTATCGAACTGTGGAGTGAATAGTGCAACCTAAAAAAGTTACAGCTCTGTTGACCGGAGCATCTGGAAAACTCGGTCGCGAAATAGCTGCCGCGCTCAGTGGTCACGGCTGGAAGCTGCGCCTGACGGATATCCAGCCGTTCCCGGGCACGCTGCCCGCCGATGCGGAATTTAGGCAGATAGATCTGGCGGATGAAGCATCGATCGTCGATTATTCCCGCGGCGCCGATGTGATCGTCCACTTCGGAGGACAGGCTACCGATCGACCGTTTCGCGAAACTGTTGGCCCAAATATCGAAGGGATTTACTCAATTTATGAGGCGGCCAGAACGAACAAATGCCGGGTCGTGTACGCTTCGTCGAGCCATTGTTTTGGCTTTTATCGTCAAGATGAGCGGTTAGACTATGACTGCATGTATCGGCCGGATTCATACTACGGCCTCTCGAAGGCATACGGTGAACTTATGGCCCGCCTCTACTGGGACAAGCATGGCGTAGAAAGTTTAATAATTCGAATTGGTTCCGCTGAACCGCCTGAACCGTTGGATCAGCGCATGCTGGCCACATGGCTGTCTCGGGCGGATCTGAACGACCTGATCATTCGTGGCGGTGAAGCCAGCAACGTCGGCTGGTGTGTCGTCTGGGCGACGTCGGACAATCGGCAGTCGTTCTGGGCAAACGACTTGCGCGATGCGATTCAATGGACACCCACCGACAGTGCAGACCCGTACATTGAAAAGCTGCAAGGTGTACGACCTTCGAACGAGATCGAGGCACAGTACCAAGGGGCAGGTTTCTGCGCAAACAAGGCTGGGTGACTCTCCACCCGCATTTCCGCATTAGAAGAGGCGGTGCCCGAAACTTTCTCGGGCATCGGCATTGCTCGAAAATCTACGTCGTTGCCAGCGTCAAGCAATCACAGACTACCGATGCCCCGAGGGGCCATCCGCCCGGCGAAGTCGCGATGGCGCATAGCGGATTCCACTGGAACTAGCCGGTCAGTCGCTCACTTCGAGCAGCGATGCGGAAAGAAATCTGGGCCACCACACTGGCGCCGGTGACGACCGCGCCGGCACCAACTCCCGCCCCTCCCCCCAATCCCGTCAGCCAAATACATACTGCGCCGACGCCCATCTGAACAAACCCCGCTAATCCTGCTGCAGATCCCATAACAACGGGATTCGCTTTGATTGCTTTCGTCATCGCAACCGGGCCTGTCATCCCCGCACTCAGAGTGTACAAAAATTGGAGCCCGGCGACCCACATGAGATTTAGCTTGCCCGTCACCGCAAGCAACAGGAAAGATATCGAAGCCGTGAAGGCGAGAAAATTCGCAGTGTAGAGCAAGCGCGCGACCGGAATTTGGCCCACAATTCGGCTTGTAATTGCACTACCGACTAAGACGCCTAGTGCAAGGAAGCCAAGCAGAAAGCCCACCTCATGTAAGCTACGGTGTAGGTCGGCGAGAATGAAAGGCGCCGCGGAGATGAACGCATAGCTCGAGCTCGTGGCACAACCTCCTCCTATAGCGTATCCCAGGAACATCGGAGATCGAATCAGTCGCAAGTAGTCGCCAATCAGGACCTGCGATTCCACTCGACGGGTTCGAATTGTGGTCTCAGGTAATAGAGTAAGTACGAGGATTACATTCAAAATCCCCAGGCTTCCGAGACACACAAATATCATTCGCCAGCCGAACGTCTCGGTGACGAATCCGCCGAGCGCGGGCGCGAGTCCGGGACCAGCCACAGCAATCAGATTGAGAAGCGCCAGCCGACGGATCGCAAGGTCACCCGACGAGGTATCGCTAACTATTACCCGCCCAAGGATCATCCCTGCACAGCCTCCCAAGGCTTGAAGCAGTCTGGCATAGATCAAAAACACAACGCTTCCGGAGACTGCGGAAGCAAAGCCGGCGACGGTATAAGCTGTCAGCCCGATTGCCAACATAGGTCGTCGGCCGAACGTGTCGGACAACGGACCATAAAATAGTTGACCGAACGCCAGCCCCAAGACATACAGGCTAATTGTCAGTTGCATCTCGCCGCTGTCTGCTCCCAGATCGCGCGCAGCCTGCGATAATGCGGGTACAAACATATGCATCGCTAATGTGCCGCTGAGCACAAGCAGCACCAGCAACCACATGGACGCCCTCGGCGTTTCCTTAACTTGTGACAAACGTCGACTCCTGATGAGCGTAATAATTCAAGCGCTCATCAAGAGTTCCTTCGCAGTTTGTCGGCTGAGCGCCAAGACAGATCTCGTAATTTAGGACAGCAATCGAAACGTCTAGCCTTCGAAGCGGAAGAGCCGCGCAGGATTTTCCACCAGGATCCTGGATCGATCGGACTCGTTAGGTGAGATCGACTCCAGCAGTTCGACCAATTCGGCGTCGTCCGGAACGTGGTCATTCCCTAGGTGTGGCCAATCGGACCCCCAAAGGCAGCGATCGCCAAACTCCTCCGCTAGTGCACGGGCGATTTGGATACCATCTGCGTAGTTTCCTCCAATGGTAATCCGGTCTATGCCGCTGATCTTCACGTAAAACTTCTCATTCTGCAGAAGCGAGCGAAGTGCGGCCATAGGTGCCTGATCCACGCCTAACGCTGCATTGACCCGCCCCATGTGGTCTATTACGACCGGCACGGCGCTCTGCATTAGAACACGGGATAGCTCGCTCAACAGTGTGCCGTCTGCCTGAATCTGAACGTGCATGCCATACCGTGCGAGACGATGGCTGAGATCAATGACTTCGTCCGGCTGCGCCTGCGCATGACTGGATGAGAACGTGAAGCGAACCGCGCGAAATCCGGCGCCGGCAAGCCGAGCCAGTTCCGCATCTGCGATAGTCGGCTCTACGAGAGCGACCCCCACCCAGCTACCGTCGGATGTTGCTATAGCCTCTTCGACCGCGCTATTGTCAAACCCATGAATCCCAGACTGCACGACGACGCATCGCTCAAACCCCAATACTCGATGGAGTTCAAAAAGCGCCTCTTTAGACGCGTCGGCGGGTGTGAAGGGGCGATTTTCGACAAACGGAAAACGACTCCGAGGACCGACGACATGCACGTGCGTATCACATGCACCCGGTGGAAGAACCATGAGTGGTTTTCTAGGTTCTGAGTTAAAACATTGCAATACCGATTCTCCAGAGAGTAAATAATCCTTCATAGTCTCAGCCTCAAGTATTCGTGCGTAAGTGGCCGGCTGGGGAGATGAGACACGCTCCTTTAGTCCAAAATCACCAGCCGGCGCGCTTATCCAGCTTCATCAAAACCGGTGGCGCATGCCCACCCGGAGCAAGAACTGGCGGTTCGTTGTCGATTGACCAGTAAAGACTTGATAAATGTTTGCGTACGCCCCACCACCCGCTTGCTGGAACACACCTAGCAAATACACGTCGGTTCGCTTCGAAAGAAAATAGTCCGCGACAGCGTTTAGCTGGTGATAGTGCGGCTTGGCATCAGTGGCGTCAACATGGCCGTTGGAATAGTTGTATCCCAACCCAGCCACCATGGCAGGCGTAAAGAAATATTGCCCCCAAATCTCGTAGTTGTTAAACCAGACGGTGTTTCCTTTCACCCCATTTGCATCGTCAAATCGAGCGTTGGTGAAGGCGCCGCCAAACTGGGCAGCGCCAATATTATAGGAAGCGCTGATCCCGACCGTCTGCATGTTGGACGGGTTGCCCACATAGCCGAACACGCCAGTTGTGGAGACGTTCAAGTTAGTCGTATTCGGCTGGAAATTGCCATCCGGAAATTGGGTCGCGGGATCTCTTGCGTAAAAGTAAGCGGCGCCTACAGTGAGGCTTTGGCCAGCGTATTTGACCCCTCCTGAAATCGTGCTGTTCTGGCGGAACTGACCGGCTACACCGCCAAAAGCATACATACCCTCAGCAATCAGCCCGTTCCAGCTTGGTGACACGTATTTCACGGCGTTGCTGACACGGAACGCATCGTCGCTGTTGTCAATATCGTTCACATGCGAGAATAACGCCCCGTAGTGCTGATTGAACGTCTGCGGCCCCACGAGGTCTACCAATGGATCGTACTGGCGACCAAGCGTCAACGTACCAAATCTATTGTTCGATAGGCCGACATAGGCCTGACGACCGAAGAACAGTCCACCCTGTCCAAGCTTTCCGGTAAAAGGACTGAAGCCATTTTCCAGTTGGAAAATCGCGGAAGTTCCTCCCCCCAAATCCTCCGAGCCTTTGAGACCCCAGCGTGACCCAGATACAGCGCTCTGGAATTGGTAAAGTTGTTTTCCACCGTCGTTGTTCACGAAGTTTAAGCCTGCATCAATAATGCCGTACAGGGTAACGCTACTTTGAGCGAATACGGGGCCTGCACACGAGGCGGCAATTGCGGCTACAACTATAGACTTTTTCACTAAGTACTCCGACATAAAATACTTTCAGATTGTTGTTAATTAACTTCTCTTTTGGACCGGTTTATTCTGGATCCGGCTTGGACGGAACATCTGGTCACCCATCAAAGTTGAGGCCCAAAAGGCCACAGCTTTTTCGGGACCTTCCTAGCGCGTCATATAGATCTGACGAGCCAGGTCGACCGCCTTCTGAGCCTCAGCCGGATCAGGGCTCTGCTCACCCAGTTGTTTGACGTCTACATAAGGCTTCATCGTCGGATCAACCTTATCTAGGACCCCTTTCACCACCGGTCCCATTGCTTCCCCCGCGCACTGCAATTGAGACTCGCTGCTCAGTAAGAAATTAATAAACAGACGTGCAGCATTGGGGTGTGGCGCGTTTTTCAAAACAGCAAGTTTCGCCGTGTACGCTGGAGCCCCTTCCGCCGGAACCATCCACTTCACAGGGAGGCCCCTCGCGGTAAGTCCGTTGAAGGCTTCGATGCCTACATAAGCCAGATATTCCCCGCTAGCGACCCGTCTCTGCATGGCGCCCCAGTCCCGCGAAATCAATGGCTTGTTCTTCGCGAGGGCCTCCTGATAGCTCTTCCCGAACGCTCGCTCGGTTACATCAAACCAAATGTTCCC
The DNA here is from genome assembly GCF_902859935.1 of Paraburkholderia fynbosensis. Lineage (GTDB taxonomy): Bacteria > Pseudomonadota > Gammaproteobacteria > Burkholderiales > Burkholderiaceae > Paraburkholderia > Paraburkholderia fynbosensis. The sequence continues at coordinate 7,999 of NZ_CADIKI010000024.1, read as the reverse complement.
GATACCCATAACGTCCATCTGGTCGGTCGCGATCTTCCCACGCCACTTTGGATCGATAATATCTTTCCAGCTCTTTATGTCGCCAGGCTTGACCAAGCGATCATTGACGACCATGCCGATAGAACTGCGCTCCGCCGGGACAGCAAATTTCTCGACTGCGAAGCCGGGAAGCAAGTTAGCCGTGTTGGGCAATTGCCCAATCGGTTCGAGGGCGCCGGCCTGACCTTGAAGGAAGATTACAGGCGGCCCATTCCATTCCACATCCCCGATGAACCGATTCGACGCCTGCTCGACCCTAATTCTCTCGAGGAGTTCTCCCCCACGGGCACGAAAACTCTGAACCTCAACTCCATACTGGTCTTTGAATCGCTGTATATTACGATCCATGCATTTGCTGGAAAGCAAACCAGTATAGAAAACGACAGTCTTCTCCTTTTTTGCTGCGGCCACTACGTTGTCCCAATTGTTTTCCTGCGCGTTCGCAACACCAGTCAAACAAAGCATCGTGGCCAGCGCTAATTTTCTTCCGTTCAACATCTCGTCTCCCCCACTGTTTAATATGGACAAACTCATGCTTCGAACGTAAAAATCACTACTCTGAAACCGACCATTCCAGATCGTTTAGCTTTTTCAGCTGTCCAGTACCCAAGCCCCTTCGGACTTCGCAAACAACGTGATCTCTGAACCCACGGCGGGGTTTGTCATGGAAGGCGCCTCCACCCGTATGCATTGTTCACCATTGGCAATCGCCAGCGACCTGGTCGGGCCGCGGAAAACCGACTCTTTTACCGTTCCCGAGAGATGAATTACATCGCCAGTTTCCACCGCTAACCCAGCCTCACACCGAAAGTTTTCTGAGCGAATCATCACCGTGATTTCCGAAAACGGAGCAACGTCTCTCTCTCCGGTGCAACTTCCCTGCCATCCCGATCCGCGGACCCGCACGTTGAAAAGGCCATCGGGTCTCTTCGAGCTTCCTACGACCATCGCTTTGAGCAGATTGGGAGAACCAAAGAATTCCGCTACCTGCCGATTGGCGGGACGGTGATATATCTCCGACGGCGCACTGATCTGCAGAATTTCCCCCCCGCTCATGACAGCGACACGATCAGATAGCGACATCGCTTCTGCCTGATCATGCGTGACATACAGGGTTGTGATTTTTAGACGTTGCTGCAGTTCACGAAAGTCATCTCCCATCTGGGTCCGGAGCCGGCTGTCAAGATTACTCATCGGCTCATCCAGCAATAGCACTTTTGGCTCAAAGACCAGCGCTCTAGCGATCGCGATGCGTTGCTGCTGCCCACCGGAAAGCGCCGGCGCGGGTCTTTCGGCGAATCTCTCCATCTCGACAAGGCGCAGAGCCTTATCAACCTTGGTCCGAATATCACGCTCGGGCATCCGCCGGACTTTGAGCGGATACGCAACGTTTTCGAAGACGGTCATATGAGGCCAAATGGCGTACGACTGGAAGACCATCCCGAGAGATCGTCGCTCAGGCGGAACGAAGATCTTTTGGGATGCATCGCTCACGACGGCGTCCCCGATCTTAATGGTTCCTCCGCTGTTGCGCTCCAATCCAGCAACCATGCGCAAGGTGGTCGTTTTCCCGCAGCCCGATGGGCCAAGGAGCGTCACAAATTCGCCGGGTGAAATGTTTAGGTTGACGCCATCGACGACAACGTTGCTGCCGAAGGCGCGGCTTACGTTTTCAAGGGTAATGTTCGACATAGCACTCCGGTCCTTCACACTTTTGAACGTCCGCCGATGCGCGGAAGTAGGAGGCGCAAAACGATGACAAGTGCAATCATCAGCAACCCAATGACGCATACTTCCTCTGCTTGACCGCTCAGCCAAAGTTTCAACAGGGTCACCGACATGACTTCGTTTCCTACGGAATAAAGGAGAATCGATGCACTCAGTTCGCGCATGATCCCAAAGAAGACGAGCACCCATCCCACAGTGAACGCGGGCCACGTCAACGAGATCATGATTCTCCAGATGGTCTGAGCCCAACTCGCACCGTGCACTCGGGAACACTCTTCAAGGTCAACAGAGAGCTGCCGGTATGCCTCGCTCATACGCCGGACGGCTACGGGCGTTCCTAGCGAGAGGTAGGCAAAAAAGAGCGCCCAAATCGTTCCATAGATCGGAATCCCAGCAGGTAGCATTGCGAAGGCCCATAAAAATCCCGCACCGAGGACAATGCCCGGTAGCATCCATGGAATCCACGCGATCACGTCAATCACCTGACGGCCCTTCATACGAGTTCGGACCGTGATATAGCTTATGAGACAACCCACAAGCATTGTCGCCGTTGCACCGCCGAGACCGAGGAACATCGTGTTCCGGAACGACCGCCAAAAGTCCGCGTTGTCGAATACGTTTCTATAGTGATCGAGTGTCAGCGAGTCAACGCTGTAGAAGCCCAGAAATTGAAAGAACGAGCCGATAAGCAATTGGCCGACCGGTAGAACTACAGAAATTAGAAAGTAGAGCACGCATATCGCGAACGTGAGCCACTTCAATCGTCCCAACTGAATCGGTGCCGGACGAAATCCCTTCCCAGTTACCGTTTGAAAGCTTTTGCCTCGGAGTAACTTCCACTGCAGCAAAACCACACAAAGCATTAGCACGAGCATTACGAAGCCGATTGCCGACGCGTATTGATAGTCTGGTGGCGTGCGGCCCGTGATTGAGTCGTAGATCTCGGTGGTTATAACTTTGACTCCGGCTGGCGTGCCGAAGAACACTGGAGACTCGAAAGCCTCAACGCCTCGAATGAACGCAAGAATCGCGGCGCTTGTGATTACGGGAAGCATCACGCCTAGCGTAATGCGCCGAAACGTATATCTGTAACCGGCACCGCACATGCGACTTGCCTCTTCTAACGACGGATCCATCACGCGGAACGCGTCGACCAAGAAAAGAAACAAGAATGCAGTTGAATACTGCATCAGATGCCACACGACTCCACCATAGGAGTAGACGTTTACGAGGGGTTTTGAGCTACCGGTAAGCAACTTGTACGCATCATTAATAAGACCGTTCTGCGGATTACCCAACATCCCCCACGCCATCGCTGTGAGAATCGGCGGCAGAAAGAAAGGGAGCGTTATCAAGATCTCAAGAGTAGCGCGCCCAGGCGTGTCAGTCCGCGCGATGATCCATGCCAGGAGGATCGCAAGCACCACCGACGGTAGCGTTTGCATAATTGCTATGCCGACGCTGTTCGAAAGCACAACGAGATTCGAGGGTTTCAACGCGGCGATATACCCAGCCAAATTGAAACTTCCAGACATTCCTGGCGGCGTCGAATGGAAGCTCCCGTAAAGCAGCATCACCATCGGATAGACGGTAATAAAACCTAAGAGCACAACGATGAACGCAACACACAATGACTGGGGATCCAGAGTTCGCCTCGCGAGGCGCATGCATACTGCCCTTCGCGAAGCCGCATTCATGCGAAGACCGGCGGGGTGGCGGGTTAGGCTTCGGTCACCGACCGAGGTGTCACTGTCCTGCAACGGCTGCATGAACTTGTCTCCTAGGGTCTGCCTTATACCCCATGTTTGTTTGCCAGATCTTTTTCCATATTTGATGGTCGCAGCTTACTAAAGGCGAAGCCGATAGAGATGCGCAATATTTTGATGAGATACATCTATCAAACCGATGGATACGCCGCGTCAAATACCTCGCGCGAGTCGGGAACAGGCGTCGTATAAGGGCTCCGCCGTTTCGCAGACACCGCCGAACCTGCGCGCGACTGCCGCGTCAGCGGAGCCTTCTAGGTGATTATCCTGCGCTATCGACATAGGCTAATTCATAGTCGTTAACTAATTTAAGCTCACCCCATGTGATCGTTTTCATGTGTGGGCTATGTTCTCTTTCGAGACATGCTCGAAAACCCGCATTTCCGTCGTGACATCCAACCTGCGTTTTTTCAGTGCGACGTGGGACCGATCGCATCCCCCCATAATTTCCGCACGTGAACTGGAAGAGTTTCGACGCCGGACCATCGCAGCTGGTGCGGGAGTAAAAAACCACGTTCTTAGAACGTGGTTTTGCCTTATGCCCCCAATGGTGTCAGCGGGCGGCGTTATAGAGCCAATCCGGGGGCGGCGTAATGGGGCCACCTGAGGGGCGGCGCAATGAAGCCAGTTCAGGGGCGGCGTAATCGAGCCACCTCATGGGCGGCGTAAAGAAGCCACCCTGGGGCGCCAGCGGTAGCGGGCACAAGCGCAGTTCGAACTTTCCAAGTCGGTACGCTCCGTTCTTTTGAGCGGAGCGCCTATGGCCAACAGGAGGTTCGAATTGTTTGAGTATCGTCATATCCTTGTGCGCATGCGACGCGGTGATTCCGACCGCGACATCGCGCGGCGACGCCTGATGGGCCGAGCGAAGCTTGCAGCACTACGGCAGGAAGCCCAGTTGCGAGGCTGGCTCAATCCGGCGCAGCCCATGCCGGAAGACCCCGAGATCGCCAGCGTCCTCAACAGCGTTCCGAGACAGGTGCCACGCAGTAGCGTCTCGACGGTTGAGCCGTACCGCGAGCAGGTTCGCGAGTGGCTTGCCGCCGGCGTCCAGGGCACCACAATCCATGCAGCCCTTCAGCGCAATCACGGCTATACCGGCAGTTACGATGCCGTGAAGCGCATGCTGCGCCGTCTGGCGGCCGAACGCGTCGTCAAGGCAACGACGATCCTAGAGTTCGCGCCCGCCGAAGCCGCCCAGGTTGATTTCGGCGCCGGCCCCGTGCTTACGCACGAGTCCGGGGCAGCGCTCAAGACGTGGATCTTCGTGATGACCCTGTGCTGGTCCCGGCACCAGTATGCCGAGGTCGTCCTGGACCAGACCGTCGAGACGTGGCTGGCCTGTCATCGCCGGGCCTTCGAATGGTTCGGGGGCTGTCCTTCCCGGGTGACGATCGACAACGCCAAGTGCGCGATCATCCGGCACTGCCTGCACAGTCCTGAGGTTCAGCGCTCCTACGCGGGGCTCGCCGAAGCATAGGGTTTCCGCATCGACCCGTGTCCGCCGCACGACCCAGCCAAGAAGGGAATCGTTGAATCCGGAGTCAAGTACGTCAAGAAGTCCTTCGTACCACTACGTGAGTTCCGCAATCTGGCCGACGCGAACCGGCAGTTGCGCGAGTGGATCATGCAGCACGCCGGTGTGCGCGATCACGGCACCACACACGAGCAACCGCTCACGCGTTTCGCGATCGAGCGGCCGCTGCTCACGCGCCTGCCCGATGTGCCGCCGGTACTGGCTGTGTGGTCCGAGGTCAAGGTGCACACGGATGGGCACGTCGTCTACAGGAAGGCGCTGTACTCCGTGCCCTTCACGCTGGTGGGCAAGCAACTGTGGCTCAAGGCCACCGACACGGCCGTGCAGGCGTTCCACCGGCACGAGCTCGTCGCCACTCATCCGAGGCTACGCAAACCCGGCGACCGCCATACCGTGCGCGATCATCAGCCGCCCGAAGCGCAAGCGTGGCTCGAGCACGATCCCCAGTGGTGCCTCGCGCGCGCGAAGGATATCGGCCCAGCCTGCCACGCCGTCATCCTCGCGATGTTCAACAACACGGTGCTTGAGAACCTGCGCGGCGCCCAAGGCATCGTGCGGCTGCGCGAGAAGGTCGGCGATGCACGGCTGAACGCTGCGTGCGAGCGCGCGCTCGCGTTCTCCAGCCCCCAATATCGCACCATCAAGACGATCCTCGACAAGGGACTCGACAGCGAGGCGGCGGCGCCATCCACGACTACGGCGCCCACTGATACCTACCTGAACGGTGGCCGCTTCGGCCGCGACCTTCAATCCCTTCTGATCCATTGAGCCGACCATGAATCCGAGTCCCGAACTGAACACCATCCTCAAGCAGCTGCGCCTCTCGGGCATCCTCGACTCGATCGAACAGCGAAACCGTGAAGCCATTGACGGGCAGCTTGCCTACACCGAGTTCCTCGCCATGCTGCTGCACGACGAAATCGCGCGGCGCGACACGAAGAAGCTGGGCGTACGGCTTGCCCGCGCTGGCTTCGCGATGGGCAAGACGCTCGAGACGTTCAACTTCGATCTGGTACCCAAGCTGAATCGAACCTACATCCACGATCTGGCCACCGGCCGCTACATCGACGAGAAGGTCTGCGTTCTACTGGTCGGCGGAACAAGCGTCGGCAAATCCCATCTGGCGCAGGCACTGGGTCACTGCGCGGCCAGGCAGGGGCGTGATGTGCTGTTCATCTCGCAGACGGATCTGCTCAAGAAGCTGCACGCGGCCCGCGCCACGGGCTTGTACGAGCGCAGGTTCCAGCAGTTCGTGCGCGTGCCACTGCTCATCATCGACGACTTCGCTGTCAAACCGCTACACCCGCCCCACGACGAAGACTTCCACGATCTGATCGCCGCCAGGTACGAGCGGGCGGCTTCCATCGTCACGTCAAATCTAGATCTGAGCGAATGGGGAGACGCGTTCCCCGACAACCGCATCCTCGGCGCCGCGACGCTGGACCGACTACGCCACGGTGCCTATCGCGTCGTGATCGAAGGTGAGAGCTTCCGCAAACCCAAACCGATGCCGGGAAACAGTGAAAACGCGGTTGCCAAACCGGGCAAAAAACCGCATTCTTGAGCCCGTTCGAATCTGCGCTTTACCCCGTTTCTGCTGGCTCCATTACGCCGCCCATCCGCGGCTCGATTACGCCGCCCCGTGACAAATGGGGGGCGCACTAGCGGCCCTTCCGAGAAGGTCCGCCCAGCGGTTCCAGTTGCAGTTGCTCCTGGTGTTGCTCTTCCTTTTCTTGAAATCGAACGTACTTCTGGATCATCTCGCTGTTCAAACCAACCGTATCGACGCAGTAGCCCTTCGCCCAGAAATGATTGCCCCAGTATGGCTTCTTGCGCATGACAGGAAACGCAGTGAACAGCCTTATTGCCGTATGTCCTTTCAGGACGCCCGTCAGCTGTGAGATCGACAGCTTCGGCGGCACCTTCACCAGCAAATGGACGTGATCCACTTGCACATTCAATTCCACGACCTCGCAGCCCAACTGCTGACAAAACACCATCACGCATTTTGAACACCTCCCTGCCTATCGGTCCTTGCAATACCCGGTACCGATATTTCGGCACCCAGACAAGATGGTATTGACAATGCCAGATCACACGCGATGCTCTCTTGAACCTGCTCATGTTTCGTTCCTTTCTCAACGTTGTGGGAACAACGTATTGAAAGTAACCCGCATGAGCGGGTGCTCTGACAGGCACAGCCAGTCAGGTGATGACCACGTCCATAGGACGTGGTTTTTAGTGTGCTAATAAATCACGGACAGTTAGGCACGGCCACGCATTTTGGACGAGTTATGGCGAGGCGGACTGACATTTCGGGTCTCCAAGACACGACGATCCGGGACAATGGACTGGAGCAAAAAGAATGAGACCAATCACCAGAGTTAGGACTTGGCGACCTTTCATTGCAACTCGGTAACCAGGCTGGTCAGTTACGTATAGACGGCCCCGATGCATCGCTTACCGATGATCAGGCGACGCAGCGCAATCGAGCCAGCCATCGATCACATGAAGACAGACGGGAAGCTCGGCAGAAACTGGCTCAAAGGCGCGCTGGGTGATGCAATGCACGCGGTGTTGTGCGGCGCCGGCGACAACTAGAGGATGATCCTGAGGAAGCTACGGCTTCTTTGCGTCTTTATTCTGGCTGCCTTGCTTGAGCGCCGCACTGCCGCGGTCCCATCGCCGTAACGCCGGTGGCCGCAAAGCGAATTGTTCAGGACGGACTATTGACACTACCCAGCGCTAAAAAGACGAAGATGAAATGGATTAGACGATCGCAAGCTCGAGCACCGGCACAGAGTGACATTTTTTGACGGGCGGTTTCAAGAGTGAAGCGCAACAGCGGGTTTAATGTTTAGAGCCTTGAGGTTGACTTGCTGAGGCAAGGGTCGCGGCGAAGACCTCGAATGGCGAATGGAAGGCATGA
>NZ_CADIKI010000023.1 GCF_902859935.1 Paraburkholderia fynbosensis | reverse complement strand
ACGGGGATCGTTGCCTCGTTCAAGTTTGCCGCTTCGCCGATCACCACAACTCGAAAACGTGCCGCGGACTTCAGCGCTTCGAGCCAAAACAAGACTTTTTCAACACAATCTTGAACAGAACCGACGTTCGAGTGTCCGTGCGCGCAAGCGTCGTTTCTGCGCGGGAAATCGCAGCGGCGTATGGCGCGCGCTGCGGCAAACCGAAGACCGGTGCACGCTCGCCAGACGCCTCGTGCGCAAACTCGATGCCGGCGACGGGATTGTGACGCCCGGCTGCATGGAACTTTCCACCGTCAGATCCGCGCGTAGATCGAACTGCCGATCGTCAGCGTCGCCGCACTGGTCGACGCGAAACGGATCTCGTAAAGGTCGCGTCCAAAATTGCCCGGCACTTTGATCGACATGCCGCCGAGCGTATCGCTCACCGGCACGAACAGCTGATAGCGAAGATCTTCGTTGCCGTACAGCACGTAGCCCGGAAGTTCGGCGAGTGTCGCGAAAAACGCCGGGGGATTGCCAAGAACGGCTATCGGCACCGCGCTCGGCGAATCGTTGGTCAATGTCCATTGTGTGCCGACGCGTTGCTGCCACGCGCTGTCGAGCGCCGCCAGCGCCGCGAGTTGCTGACCGACCGGCAGCGTCAGATACGCATAGCCCGCGCCCGGCACGACCCGCTTCATCAGGTAGCGAAAGTTGAACGCATTTCCTTCACTGTCGTTGCCCGACACGACTGCGAAGCGATACGACGCGGTATCGGTATCGCTCCACCACCAGCCGTCGCTGCGGTACCGGTAGCCGCCGATCTGCGCCCAGCCTCGCGTATCGGCGTCCCACTGGTTGATCTGCAGGCTACCGTCCGCGTTGGCAAGCACCTGATACGGCGAATCGGAATTGCCGTAGATCCCCGCGCCGCTCGCAATGCCCGGCCCCGATGCGACCGGCGGCGCCGTGGTACCGAGCTTCGCTGGCAGCGACGAAATCGTGCCGTCTTCCTTCAATGCCGACAGCACCAGCGTTTCGGCAATCGCGCGGGCGTCGTAGCCCGTATTGCCGGTCACCAGCAGCGCGAACTGCGAGTTGGGCACAACGAAAAATTCGGTCGAGTAGAACGCAGTGCCGCCGTCCTTTTCCCAGCCTGGCACGCCTGCGGCGTTGAGCGCCGGCTGTACCACAGTGTCCCAACCGAGACCCCAGCGCCATTCCGGCGACGGGTTGATCGTCAGGCTTTTTGTCTGATCCGTACCCATCTGCGCGATGCCAGCTGCAGACACGATGCGCTGTCCCTGGAACACGCCACCGCCGTAGATCATCTGCGCGAGATTCATCATGTCGGTGGGCGTCGAACTCAGTCCTCCGGTCGCGTACGCATTGACGAATTCCTGATGCTGCGTGCCGTTCACGTACGGCAGCGAGAACGATCCGCTGGACGGCACGCTCGTCAGATAGCTGGAGTGGGTCATCTTCAGTGGCACGAGAATCGCCGACTGGACGAAGTCCGCGAAGCTCTGGCCCGTCACGGCGAGCACAATCTGCTCGACCATCGTGAAGCCGTCGTTGCAATAGACCGCCAACTCACCGGGCAGATGCTTCAGATGCGAGTTGGCGAGCTCGGCTTGGGTGTCGGCGGCGTAGCCGGCGACCGGTTCAAACGTAAAGAGATTGCGCCCGTTCGTGCCGGGCAGACCGGACGCATGTGACAGCAGATGACGCGTGGTGATCTGCGCATATTCCGGCGACAGCATCGTGAAGTTCGGCAGATATTTGACGATCGGTGTGTCCAGCGTGATCAGCCCGCGATCCACGAGGATCGTCGCCGCCAGCGCGGGAAACAACTTGCTAACCGAGCCGATGTTAAAGCGCGTCTGCGGCGTTGCCTTGATTTGCCCCGGCACCGACGCCAACCCGAACGCCTGCTGCCAGACCACCGTATTGCCTTTGACCATCGCGACCGAGATCGCCGCGACGGGTTTCGACGGATCGCTGACGGCCTGCTGGATCATCTGTTGACCGAGCGCGATAGTCTGCTCATAAGGCGTCGGATGGATGTCGTCGTTCCCGCAAGCGGGCAGCACCGCCGCGAGCATCCCGGCGCCGGTGTAGCCGAGAAACTGCCGCCGGCCTACACTGAAAAAAACCTCGTGATTGCGATTGCACCTGGCCACGGCATTCCCCTTGTTCTGGTTTCCAAGGACATGCAAAAAAGCGCTTTTGTTCAACCACGGCGCCGCCAACGCGGCAAAGACAAACTTCGCAAATTTGATGCAGGGGGACCGTGTTTGTGGATGGGCCACCGTGCCCCAAATCATAGCCGTTGTGGTGCAAGCGGGAGTAGCGACGTGTCGAGATGCGACGAAGCTTTGGCTCAGGAGTGCGCCCGACAGGTGCCAAGATACATCAGAGTCCTCGTGTAGCGCTGCCCGTGTTCTCCCCAATTTGTTGTTCTCTGCACCGCCAGGTGTTATCTGCGCAACGGAGGTCCGTGAACGGACCCACAACAGCCCGTTGACGCCCTTAGGAACGGATACTCGCGACGGGCGGCAACGCGGGCCTAGATTTTCGGGGTAGAGCAACCGATTAGTCGTGACATGCGCAAAGTTCGAACTCATGGCCATCAGGGCTAACCAACACAATGCTCTTCATGGCTTCATTGTTCAGCCCGTCGAGAGCGACTGTTGCCCCAAAAGCCTTGGCGCGATCCAGAAATATATGCAAGGCGAATACGTCAAATTCGAACACAGGAACGCATCCGCTCCCGACGAACTCATCGCCAAAATCATTTAGCAGCAACCCGAAGCGGACTTCACCGAGCGAGAATTCGGTCCACTTATCCGACCCTGCGGTTCGACGCGCGTTCCAACAGGTTTTCCCAGAAAGCAGAACTGCGTTCAATGTCCGACACTTTCAAATAGGTGGTTCTAATCCGCATTGAATGCTCCAAGAACGTTTTCGGAAAGACGCAACAGATAATAGAGGTTCAAGAGTTTCACGTGAACAATTAATCGTTCACGATCTATGCACGAATATAGACTGACCGTTCGTGGCCGAGCATCGCCTCATGCGACTCGCGTATCCCCAGCACCAGGCAGTTGCTTTCCCATCTCGAACGCACGAAGCTCGTAGCCAAGTTCCTGATACAAATCGACCGCCTGTTCATTAAACGCCCAAACGGTCAACCTCATGTCGTTGGCACCGTTTTTTCGCGCCCACTCTTCAGCAAGTTTCATCAGCGTGTTCCCGACGCCGCGTCCCCGCAGTCGTTCCGAAACCGCGACTGAGCCAATGCGGCCAACGGTCAGCGGTTGCAACAGTGGACTTGTCGGCTGCATCACTTGAACGGTGATAAAGCCGACCGCCGTGCTGCCATGCTCGGCGAGAAACATGGCTCGATCTTCTCCCTGAAGGCTAGTTAGCCAGTGCGGCTTGTCTCGAGCGAACTCTTCAGTGGCGTTTGCATAGACGTCAGGACGTGCCTGATGATGGATCGCGTTCAAGATTTGACCCAACTCGCAAATTTTCAAAATGTCGTCGATGGTTGCGCGGCGATAGCTTATCGAGTCGGTCATCTTCAGCTCTTGATGGGGGGAAATAAAAAAGGCGCCTTAAGCGCCTTGGTCGTTTGCACATGGAATGGACCGTGAGGTCGAATTCCTTGCTATGGACGTAACGACCCACGGCGCAGTGTATAGCGACCGTGATGATGGTGGTGAGCCTTGCTCGGGACGTTACGAAGTTCCATGCTGTCATATTGGCACAAAAACAATTTCTGCGTGAGCACATTATTTTTTGAGTGGCGGCTGTATCTAACCGGCCATATGGGCCAGCAACGCCCATCGCTCGTGGTCGCGCCATTCTCCATTTATGCGGAGATATCGAGGAGAAAAACCTTCCTGTTTAAAATCCAACCGCCGCACAAGTGCGATCGACGCGATATTCCGTGGTTGAATATTTGCCTCCACCCGATGCAATCCAAGTTCGCTGAAAGCATAGATCACAGCTGCCCGTAGCGCGTCCGTCATCAACCCTGCCCGGGCGAAGTTCGACATTCCGTAATACCCGAGATAGGCGCTGCGAAAAGCCCATTACTATTTCGTTAATGTTCACCACACCGACAATTTGAATCGATGCCACTTCACGCGCAATGAGGCCGACGTTCGACCCGGTGAGACCAACCACGCGAGGCTTGCAGCGCTGCGATCTACATAGTCGGTCTCGATTCGGACACCATGGGTGATTCAAACGCATGGGGATATTCGTGACGAAACCAATCTTTCACCTGATCGTGGTTGAGCGCAAAGAATTCGCGCGATCGCGGTATCAGGACAAAACCAAAAGCGAACAGACAAGTGGCGAGGCCGAAGCATGCATAGACCTGCCCCACCGCCCAGTGCCTAAGCGCCGCGCCCGCGATCATCGGTCCAAGAATGCCCGCAATCTGCGTGGTCATCATGCTGGCAGCGAGAATGCGCACGCGATAATTCTGCGGGATAGCCAATGAGCGGTGAGTCGCGCCAACGAGTCCCATCGATGCATTGGCGAAGCCCACACATATGAACGCTAACATGAGAACGATGGGTGAATGGGCCCAGCCCGAAGCAGCAAGAGCCAGCCCTTCGCACATGGCGGCTCCGACCCGGACGTTGAATCGGCCGAAACGACTAACCAGTGCGTCAGAACCACGAAAGCTGCCGAGTAGCAAGCCTATTGACAAGGCCGCTTCGCACCCACCCAGCCATAGACCCGACAGCCCAAGTGATTGGACTTTGAGCGGGATCAGCATGCCGACCGCAGGGCCTTGGAATATCCAGACGAAGAAATTTACAAGTGTCCAGCCACGCTCCAACGGGACAATCCATTTAGCGTGCAGTCCGGCGCGCAGGTCTTTCCACCAAAGGGCTAAACCGCGATGGTGTTCGCGATGCTGAGATTGTGATGGAAGCTGCAAAGCCACGTAAGCAGCGACACCAAGCAGTATGCCGTTCATCCAAAATGTTGCAGCGATTCCGCCCAACGCCAATGTCGCGCCAGCCAATGCTGGACCCAGGGCACGGCCAGCCGCTTGCGTCGATTTGCGAAGACGAAGCGCTTCCGTCAAACGATTCGCCGGAAGAAGTTCGGCCGAAATGGTAGAACTGGCCGGATCGATGAAAGCTTTCGCGATAACGGTGACCACGCCTATGCAGACGATGAGCATAAGTCGATAGTCGGACAATGAGGCGAGGGTGGCAAGGGTAAAGGCGACGACCATCAGGGTGCATATACCCCATGCAATCTGCGGTCTCTTTGCGTAGCGATCCCCGAGTGGCGAAAGCAGTGGCATTGCAAAAATCGTGGTGATGGCAATGCTTGCGCTATAGATTGCCAAGTCATGGGCGCCTCCCCGATGAACAATCCACCAAGGCAGCGTGATGTAGCCAACCATTTCTGCCAATATGCGCATCAGATCGCTGAGAAGCAAACTGCCAAGGGGGAGACCAATTGAGTTTATGCGAGCTTTGATTTCCCGAAACACCGTCTTCCCCCGTTGAGTTCAATGATGCTACCTCAACATTTCCTTGCTGTTTAGAGGCACGTGGCCGGAGGTCGACGTTTCATTAGTGGACGCCGTGCACGGTCGATTCGCGACTGGCGACGCTTCGGATAGCGAGCGTCAGCAATTCACGGAGTTATGTCGAATGTCCCCTCCTAGCCGATTCTGGTCCAATATTGAAACGACAAGGCCGCTCGCCGTCGATGCTTTCGGTGGTGTGACTCACCGAAGTACGCAGCACAACGCTGGTCCACGGTTCACTGTGCAAGCGGGGGGCGTCGTAGCCAACTGCCCGTTGCCTTAGAGCCGTCCCTCCCGGCGTCGTCAGCGCGTGGCTCGCGACAACAGGCATAGGACATAAGCGGTGGCCAAAGCGCGCTAAACTGGGTTCGTTATGAAACGATCGGTGGATCGGGCTCAAGGCGATGAAATTCACCGGGTTGATGTTGTGTCTCACCGTTGCGTGCCTGATTGTGTTCGCAGGAGTCGCCATCTTGCAGGACCGTTTTATCTACTTCCCTGAGAAGGCTGCAACCGGGGACGTCGTTTCCAGCATACTTCGCGCCTGGCCGACACCTGAGGCGTTCCGCGGCCTCGTGGCCGAGCCCCTCGGATCCGTGCGCGCCACTGTCATCGTCTTTCATGGCAATGCCGGGCATGCCGGACACCGTTCGTTCTACGCCGCACCGCTCACGGGGCTCGGGCTGCGCGTGATCCTCGCCGAATATCCAGGCTACGGGCCGCGCGACGGCACGCCGGGCGAAGAGAGTCTGGTCGGTGATGCCCAACAGACCATCGCGCTGGCGCATCGGCTCTATGGCGCGCCGCTGCTGCTCCTCGGCGAATCGCTCGGGGCCGGCGTGGCGGCCGCCGCCGGCGCACGTGAACGCGACAAGACCGCTGGCTTGCTGCTCATCACGCCATGGGATCGGCTTGAGCACGTCGCCGCTTATCACTATCCGTGGCTGCCCGTGAAATGGCTGCTGCGCGACCGATACGACAGCGTGACCCATATGGCGTCGTTCGGGCGCCCTGTTCTCGTCGTGGTTGCGGAGCGCGACAGCATCGTCCCCCCGCGTTTCGGCGAAGCGCTCTACAACTCGCTGGCCGAACCGAGACAACTGATAGTGGTGAGGGCGGCTGAACATAACGACTGGATCGGCCGCGTCGACGAAACCTGGTGGCGGGAGGTGATCGGCTTCTTGCTCACGTCTTCGCATTGAAATATGAAATCGCGCTCCGTCCCGTCCGGCAGGGAACGCTTCTATGTCCTCGATGCGAAGAACAGATCTGTCGAGGTGCTCGATCGCGGCGAGTGGTCGCGCTGGATGACAGAGAACGAACTGATCTTCCGCCGCACGCTGCTGGACGAATCCGGTGTGACGGTCACCACCCGCTTTCGCGGTGTGTCCGAACCGAAAACCGGGGAGGGTTCGCTGTTCGTGACGCGCGTCGCCGGAATGGAAGCGCGAGACAACAAGAGCTACGGAGCACGCACGCTCGATGAGGCGCTGGAGCAGCATGAGCTCATCGTGCAGAAGATCGTCCGCATGCTGACCAGGCGGTGAACGCCACAGCACAACGATTCTCCTCGACCATAACTATCCCCCGCGCGGACGACATTGCCTGCCCGGGCGTCCGCCCGAAGGTCGCCGCGCCCAAAGTGACTATCTATCTGACTGACGGCCTGCAGCCTTTCGACCATGAAATCGGATTTGACGATGGCGCGCCACTCTCGTCCGCACGGTTGCAGCCGGAGACGCTTTCCAGCTGCGTCCCTGGCCTACGTCCGCCAACTTGACAACGCCGTCGGTTGCAGCAGTTGCCGTTCTTTGCCAAGCTGCTTGTCGCCCTAGTGACGCTCGGCCTCTTCGCAAGCAGCGACAGCTCCGCTTCGGTTACCGTAATTCCGTGCAACTTGCAGAGCTGACCCAAGCATCGCGAATCGCATGGGCTTGCACCTCGAATCAATTGCGATTGGCCTGGTAGATGACGAGGTTGACCAGCAGACGCGAAGTCTCGGTCAGTTGCGGCAGTTTCCCAGCTTTGATCTTTTGCGATTTCATGATTCTTCGGTGTTGTCCCAACGGGCTGCAAATGAGCGGACAGAGACAGCCTCGGGCGAACGCTCGATGAGCGCCGCCCGGAAGACGCGATAGGCGCTATGCGGTCGCAATCGCGCGGGCCGTGTGCCCGATTCGCCAGGTGCGGATTCTATGCCGATGGTGTTCAGTTCTCATGCCGCGATTTTTTCATCGTCGCCGGATCGCGCACGATGGTGACCGCGCACGGCGCGTAGGCGAGCACCTGGCGGGCGACCGAACCAATCAGCCAGCGATCGAACGGCGTATGTCCGCGATGCCCCACCACGAGATGGTCGATAGCTTGCCGCTCCGCATACAGCACGATCTCCTTGGCCGGCGGGCCGACCACGAGATCGAACTCCACGGCCCCGATCGAAGCGGCGAGCTTCGCCTTGATGTCGTCGAGGATCGCGGTGGCATGGCGCACTTCCAGATCGATCAGATCTTTTCGCTCAACTTCTATCGCGCCCCAGTCCGGCGTGCGCGCGACGACGAGTACATGCAGGTGCGCGTCGAAACGCTTCGCGAGATCGACCGCGAAAGCAACGGCATATTGCGCGGACGCCGATCCGTCATACCCAACCAGCACGTTCTGCATGATCTGCTCCTGTGCGGTTCAAACCGGGCTGTGACCTTGTGTGACGAAATGCATCGAGCCATTTGCGTGAACCGCGAGTGCTCCCCGACTTCACGGTGTCGGCGCGAAAGCATGAGAAATTGTCATGCCGACGACGTCGGCACCTGCGGTGTTGAATCAGTTGTCGTCGCTTCTGGACGGGAGATGCTCGTGAGGCTCGGGCTCTGCCGCGTCTGCGTTAGGAAGGTCGTCTGGGGCCGGACTTTGCAGGCCCTTCGGATCGGGCTGGCGAGTCGTGCCGGGGGAAGTTTGCGCGGAGTCGAGAGAGGTGCCGGTCGGCTCAGCGGATGGATTGGAGGCCATGATGTGCTCCTGCGCTGATGAATGCAGCTTCTACCATGATAATCCGCCTAGCCGATCTGAGTGAGACGCGCTGCCGGAGGTGTCAGAAATTTTGTGTGCCGAGGCCGGTTGAAAATCTCCGCCGATGCCGGCGATGAATCGCTCACCGAACGGAATGGCGAACTGGTTGACAGCTTGCCGCGAGATGATAGGCGGCATCTTCCAGTCTATTTCAATGTTGCGCAAGGCCAGATACAGCGGTTTGCTGGCGGCTTCGTCGCTCGGGAAGTGGCCGCGGTTCTCGACGATCTTGCGCAACTGTTGAACGGTGCATCGACAGGAACATGGCTCTCCGGGTAAATGGATTTCAACCTGTGTAACGGCTATGTAACCGTTGAGTTCCGGCTCCGTCGATTCGCCCTCGACGAAGCGCTACCGCGCCGTCCCTGACATCGGCAACTCCGCGTGCGCCGACGGCGCTTTGCACCAGGCTGTCCATTTCGCCGATCACGTGCGTCAGTTCCCCCGTAATGACGGCGAATTCGCGTCCGAACTGCCCGGCGCGCGCGGCAGCAACGCGCGCATTCAGCGCGACGATGTTTGCACGCATGGAGATCGCTGCCAGTTCGTCGACGACGGCTAACTGACGCCGGCGCGCCGCCGTCTCGACACTCTGCATTTCGTCCTGATACGCCTGCGTGATGGCCTGCAGAAGATCCAGCAGCGGAGAGGCTTCGTCGGTGAGCCGGCTAACGGCTTCGTCGCGGAGTACACAAACCGGTTGAGGGTTCCGTTCGAGCGCTTCGATGGCGTCCGCTGCGAGTCTCATGAAGGCACGAATGCGCTCGTCGGCCCTCTGCGAGCCAAAATAGAGGGCGCGTAGCGCGTCGGAGAACGGGCCGGGTAAACGATCGTCGCCGTCGACTAGCTGGGCATGCGCCTGCGCAAATGTCGCGAGGCACGTCCGGACGACGGCAAGCGCCGCCGCTTCGCCACGGACGCTCAGCAGAACGTGCAGCACGATGCGCTGCGAGAGCATGCGCTGCCGGCCCGCGAGGTTGATGAGTTCACCAACGATTTCCCCCGATACCGTATCTGTAACGTCCCGCTTGTTCATCATGAGTAACGCACCCGATCCCGAGAATGGTCCGATATGCGAGGCAAAGCGTAGTGCCCCGTTCTGGCAAACAAAAAAGCGTCCCGAAGCGCACCGGACATGGAAACTATGCCCACAGTGTCACTTCGGGACGCCGTTGCCCCGCATGATCAGCTCTACCCGCCGTTTTGTGCGGGGTCTTCGTTTCATTGGACCACCGTTGGCCCGACATTTTCGAGCAAGCAATACATGTGCCATCGGGTGGTCCGCGAAACTGCGCTCGTTGGCGACGAACAGTCACGGCGCCTGCGCTCAAACGCCCGGCCCCTTTGATGTGCCCGATGCGCCTGCTGTTGGTGCATCGCACCTGTTTCGGGCATACGACTAGATGGCTCACGGCTTTGCTCCAGGCGGCACAGCCGTGCGCGCGTGTCCGTCGTTGCAGCTCGCGATTTCCGCTAGCGGTGTCCACAGAAGCGCTAACTGTCCGCTAATTCAGCTAGCGTGCCTTGCCGTGGCAGCGGAAACTGCAATCCTCGCGATAACGATTTATCGCCCCGAGAGCAGCTGCAAAGTTCGCCGCATTGCGTAAAGCAGATGCCGCAACGTCTCAAGCGGCGTGTGATGCACGCTGCAATAGTCCACTGTTGGGTCGAGCCATTCTCTCTTCCAACGCCGAGCTGTCTTCGCCGTTGATTCGCTCATGTAGGGTGGTTGTAACCGGCACTTCGGACATAGAAGTCCCGGTACATGCCTTGCTGCATGACGGATGTGATGTGACGCGGGAGAAGCAAAATGGACGTGCTGAAAATTGCAGAAGAAGCGGGGTTGTCTGTGTTGCTGGACGGACGGATTGGACGGCAGGAATACACCAGCGTGTCCGGCTCCGTCGCTGCATTGCTGAGGTTTGCCGAAGCGATACGCGCCGACTCGACGCCTCAATCGCGAGCGCCAGAACGGACCTGAAACGGATCGCCACGGCGTGGCGACCGGCCGGTTCCTCCTTGACGATCGAACCGAGCGCGCGTCAGTGTGCATCGATCCTGGGGCGGAATGCGGCTGTGGCGGTATTGGCACGGGCAAAGGCAGTGCCGCGCCAATACCCATGGCTCGGTGATGTGCCCCAGCGGGCGGAGGGAGGCTTCTGCCGCGCCGGATGTCGGTCCGTATGGCGTCCATGGGCGATAGCAGGTGCGATTTTCGCAGGGAGATTGAAGCGGAGGACTACGGCGCATCGGGCGGCCCGGCACCTTCCCGCGACGGCAATCGAAAGAGTCACGCGGAGATCCCGGACAACCGGAATGTTGGACCGATAACCGATTTGCCAGCTGCAAATCGGTCGGATACCGTACAAAGCGCAGAAGACGCACGCGAACGACGCAGCATGCCGCGCCAGAAAACACGCTGGAGTCGTCCCAGGACAGGAACCCCGTCCCACCAGGATCGACGCGGAAACAGCGCAAGGTCGTGACTCAGCCACGTCACAAGATTTCGCCGGCGCAGGTCGCGACACTGCCGCAGTCCGCAACGGGTTCGACGCAGCCCGGATTGCCGCGGCCGGTCTACGCGCTGGACCCATCCCATGAAAGCCCGCTCATCAGATCCTCGCGTAGAAACACCGCGCGCCGTCTATTACGCATTGACATCGAACGTCGCGGTCGCGATCTGCAAGTATGCAGCGGCGTTTTATACGAACTCGGGCTCGGCGCTCGCGGAGGCCAGTCTCCCGGTTACCGGAAACGTCCGATATTGCGCAATGTCTGGATGAGCTGGTCCGGATCCACCGGCTTGGCCAGATGCTTCGTAAACGCGGCCTCAGTCGAGCGGGAAATGTCTGCGTCGCTGCCCTGGATCTGCGCCGGAAGCGCGGCCTGATAATGCTTCATCGCGTGAGCACCAGCGCGGATCGGCGCCAGCGGATTACGGAGTTCGTGAGCAAGCGTAGCCACAAACACGTCCTTTTGGCGGTCCTGCGATCGACGGTCGTAAAAAACTCCACGCCAGCCGCGCTCGCCTTCCCATATTGCGCGAAGCCGCAGTTCCGCCGCCGAGCCTTTCGGTAACCTGCCGAATTCCGGCGACTGCTCGAACACCACGCCGTCCGATTGCCCAACGCTTCGATCACCGGTCGCCGACATCGTCTTTTCCTTACCTGAGAGTAGCGAGATACGCGGACGGATCGTCCGCTTGAGCCGGCGTCCGTTTCATGTCGGGCATGAGCGTGCCCGGCTTAATCTCCTGTACATGCTGAACCCAGTCCACCAGGTTCTCCGGTGTATTCACGAGCGTGCCCGCGGCGAGCAGCCTGCGCGAGCCGACGTGCGTGAGATCCGGCGCCTGCACACCGGCTGCCGCAGCGTGATCGGCAACGTCGCGTTGACAGGACAACGGATCAGTACCGCATGATGTTGGCTGTGATCGCTTGCCACGCATTCGCAGACTCATAGAAATAGACCTGCAAGCACATTGCAAGCGGGTCCGTCGGCTGCGATGGCGAAGCACCTCAACTTCCGCGCGTTAGCAAGTCATTCCAAAGGCGGTCCCAGGCGAGTGACAAAAGACGCCCGGCCAACTTCACTTCTCTGCGTCGGCTGAAGAGCCGGATGCCATGTCATGCATTGCCTTTTTTCAAACGACTTGTAATAACGATCTGACGGTGATCTGCAATTGGCGGACCTGCGGCACGTCATCCAGCTCTCGCCTCACATCTGCTCCTTAACGCCCGCGGCAATCAGCCACTAGTTGACGGGGTAGCTCGTCGCGAATCCGCCACCATCGCGAGCGGCACGGCAAACCAGAACCCCGGGCGCCACTTCTGCAATGCCGCCCTACATCGGCTCGAACCAGATGAACTGGATGATAGTCACCAGCCCGTACATGCCGATCCGCCACGCGTTGATCGAGGCGATGCCGGCCTTCAGCGCCGCTGATTACACCTTGTCCGACCGGAAAGACCGCGCATAGGCTTGATGGTGAAGTCCTGGAACAGAACGCCAAGCAGAAAGACAACGGGAAAGTCGGCAATCCCCACCGCGAAGGTCTTTTCCTCGAAGAGCGAGTGCCAGGCCAACCCCGCGGCGATGACCGGAAACATAAAGGCCGCCCATTCGGCAATGATGTCGCCCAGCGTGCAACCCGCGCCGCAGTGGCTGCAGCCTTTGAGCACCATCACCGGGAAAGCGGGCTTGCTGGATCGGCCGCTGTCGTGCTCGCCGTGCGGCACATTGCGGCCCCATGCGGTAAGCAGCCAGCCACAAGACGGTGCTGAACAGCGCGGTGAGCGGCCGCACCAGGTTCATGATCCACATCTTCTGCGGCAGGCGGAACTCATCGACGACGATCACGACGGCACAGAGAGCGCCGAGTACAAGCCATGCAATCGAAAGACCGTGGAGCCAGCCAGGAAAAGTACCGTAGGCCATCAGCCTCTCTCTCAATCGGTTGTCAAAGCGTCGGTGCCGATTACGACGGGCAATCGGATTCGATTGAATCCCATTGCAAATTGGTGGGGCGAATGCAAGGCGACGCCATACCTCCGAGGTTTCGTGCGATGCCCCACAGAAAGCTGGATCGATTCGCCGCAAATCGCCGGGCTGTGGCATGCGTAATGCGTTAGCCCAAATTAAACCTCCAGGGTTCGTCGGACGTTTCATCTGGTCCGCAAAGTGCGAGGAGCAATCAATTGACAATCGGCTGCCCGGAATGCGGTGCGCTGGAGGACATTCCTCCCCTACCCGCGCGCGCGGCCGCTTATTGCCATGTTTGCCGTTGCCCCCTGGAGCGGCGCAGCGGGCGAAGCATCGACGGCGCGTTCGCGTGCGCCACTGCAACCTTCGTTCTACTGTTCCCCGCCAACCTGTCGCCGCTGATGACGGTGCACATACTCGGCACGGGTCATTCGTCCGTACTGGCATCGGGACTTGTGTCGCTGACGCAGGAAGGATGGGTGCTGCTAGCTGTAATGCTGGGCATCTCGGGCGTCGCGCTGCCATTCATCCGCTTCGGCGCGCTGTGCATCGTGCTGGGCGCGATCCGCTTCGGCCAGACGTTTCGCGGCATCGGTGCGATGTACCGATGGGCATTGTGGCTCGATCCCTGGACCATGCCCGACGTGTTTCTGGTCGGCTGCTTCGTCGGCTATTCGCGCGTGACGCAGAATCTGACGAGCACCGTCGGGCCCGGCGGTTATTGCTTTATCGCTGCTGGCTTCCTGTCGATGTTGACGCGCGCGGCGCTCGATCGCCGCGCGGTGTGGCGCGCAATCGGCGCCGAAAATCAGCCCGTCGCTGACGAGTCGACGCTCGCCTGTTCCGCGTGCGACATGATGTTGCCCACCTCTTGCGAAGGACTTCCCTGTCCGCGATGCGGGCTTAAACTGCAGGCGCGCAAGCCCGACGCAATCGCCCGCGCGACTGCGCTGTCGTTGGCCGCACTCGTGCTGGCGATTCCCGCCAACCTCTTTCCAATGACGATATCGACGCAACTTGGTCGCGATGTGCCGGTGCGAATCGTGGACGGGGTCGGGCAGCTCTTCTCCGCGGGACTCTGGCCGCTCGGCATTCTGATCTTCTGCACGAGTATCGCGATTCCCTTTGCAAAGATCTTTGGAATGGCATGGTTCGTCACTTCAGTACGGCGCCGCTCGCGCAGGCATCTGCGCGCAAAGTCCCACCTCTACCGGTTGATCGATGAGTTGGGCCGTTGGTCAAATGTCGACGTATTCACCATCGTCGCGTTCGTGCCGCTGATCCAGCTCGATGGAGTGGCATCGGCGCGCGCGGGTCCGGGCGCCACGGCCTTCGCACTAGTCGTGTTTCTGACGATGGCGGCATCGCGCAGCTTCGATCCGCGCCTGATGTGGGACGTGCTTCCGGAGGACGGCCATGAGTGACGGACCTCCACGACGCACGCAGGCGGACGTCAAGCGGACTTCCTGGCCTGGCTGGATCTGGTCGGTGCCGATCGCGGCATTGGCGGTGGCCGGCTGGCTCGGCATTCGTGCGCTGGTGCAAGGAGGCGAAAAAGTCACCGTCACTTTCGATAACGCTTACGGCATGAAAGCCGACGATACGAGTGTCACGATGCGCGGGCTCAAGATAGGCTCGGTGTCCGAATTGACGCTCGCGCCGGACGGACGCCACATTAAAGCGATACTGAAGATCGACCGCGCGGAACAACAGTATCTGCGCAGCGGCACGCGTTTTTATCTGCACGGAGCCAAGCCCGACATTGGCGATCCTTCGTCGTTGAAGGGATTAATTTCGGGTCCGCAGATCGTCATGGAACCGGGACCAGGCAAACCCGCGAGGGAGTTCGCCGGCACCGACCGCGCGCCTGCGCTGGCGCCGGAACATCGACCGACGGTTCGCTATGTCGTCTACCTCAGCGGCCCCGCGGGCGAGCTCGAACCCGGCGCGCCTGTCGAGCTGCTGGGCTTTCCGGTCGGCACCGTCATCAAGACGACGCTCAACTACGATCCGCGTACCGGCTCCTTGACGACGCCGGCTGAAATCGCGCTCGATCCCTCACAACTTGGCTTCGTAAACGGAACGCCCCGTTCCAGCAGCGATGCGAAAACGCTGGTCGATACAATGCTCGAGCGGCTCGTGGCCGAAGGTCTGCGCGCGCAGTTGACGCAAGATCCGCCACTGGTCGGCTCGCGCAAGGTGAAGCTCGACTTCGTGCAGGATGCGCCGCGCGCCACGCTGATGACGGAGAACGGCGCCACGGTCATTCCAGCTGCGTCATCGGCGGGCGTCGACGGGATCATTTCGAAAACCGATCAGATCATGGCGAAGATAAACGGTCTACCGATTCACGAGACCGGCGAAGATGTTCGCAAGACGGTGTCGCAGCTTCGACGGCTCGCTTCATCGCCGAAGATCCGCGACACTATTTCGCATATCGACGGAGCCGCCGCGCAAGCCGACAAGACGCTTCAGCAAGTCTCTCCGCAGATTCGCGCACTCGCTGCACAATTGCGCGAAACGGCCAGCGAAGTGGAGAGCACCGCGCGCGCCGCTAATCGCACGCTCGGCCAAGGCGGCGGCAGTCAGAACGACTTGCCCGATACGCTGCGCGAACTGACCAACACCGCGAGATCTATCCGGGCACTGGCCGATCATCTCGATGAACACCCGGAAGAACTTGTGCAAGGACGTCCGGGGAACGCCAAATGAAGAACATCATGCGAGCAATTGACTACCGCTGTCGATTGCGAGCACTGCTGGCGGCGGCCTTAATCGCACTGGCCGTTACGCTTGTCACAGGCTGCGCGCATAGTCCGCCCACTCAGTACTTCACGCTGAATGCCGTCGCACCCGCAACGACGGTGACCGGCAACATCCGTCCGTTGCAACTGACGGCCGTGCATATTCCTCCTGAACTCGACCGGCAGGAAGTCGTCGTCGGTCTGTCCGGTACTCGCCTGCTCGTCGATAACGATTCACGCTGGGGAGCGCCGCTTGCCGACCTGATGCGCCGCTCGCTTGCGCAGGACTTGCTTCAGCGATTGCCATCCGGCGCGTTCGTGCTTCCTGATTCTCCCGCGCCAGGCGGAACCCGCTCGCTGGTCGTGACCGTGCTCCAAGCCAGCACTGACGCCGATAAGGTCATGACGGTGCAAGCGTCGTGGACGTTGATCGAAGGACAAGATGCGGCGCAGAAAACCACGCGATTCGCGACGCTGACGTCCGCCGTTGGTGCAGCAGATACTGCTACGCAAGTGGCGACGTTGAGCCGTCTTTTCGGCCGGTTAGCCGATCTGATTGCCGCGTCTGCGATGGACCGATAGAGGCGCGGCACGCCAGGGTCGACGGCACGATTGGCCTAAGAAAGAAGGCGGCGCCCCGCACCTCAGTCACTAGCAAATGCAATTGTAGACAGCAGTGCCAGCTCGGCTTGGCGCGAATCAAGGCGCGTGTGCTGCACGACTACGGGAACGTCCGACTCAAATACGCTGGCGTACTCCGTGCCCGTTGGAATACGCTCCGGTTCACTCAAGTCGTTGAACCGCATGTGCAGTGTCCGTCTCGCAGGGACTGTGACATGGTATGGACCCGCCGGATCACGATCCCTGAACAGAATCGTTAGCTCGATATGCGCGTCTTCGTCGCCGGCGTTTAAAATGCACGCCGCCTCGTGGCTGGTCAAGTCGGGACCATCGCCAGTACTGTACTGCGGCAGATAGCCCTCCGCAATCGCCCATCGGGTTTTTCCGATCGCCTGCATAACCCCTCCCGCCTTTCGGACTCTATGGCGCAGCCCGCGCCTGCGCAGTGAACGTCGCGCAACCACCATGCCCGGCGGTCACGACGATCTGCGTTGCATCGCTTTTCAGGTAGCTAATGGGCTTTACGTGGTCTGCCAGGCGCATGTTTGATCCTCCGGTTGCAGCGTCCTTTAGCGCAGCCGCGTCCCGATCCCAGATTTCGGTTTGCTCAGATATCTCAAGGGCATCGTCGACCTCAATCCCGAGATATCGAACGGTGCTTTCCAATTTGCTGTGACCAAGCAGGAGTTGAACGGCTCTGAGGTTCTTCGTACGCTTGTAAATCAAGGTGGCCTTCGTCCGCCGCCTCGTGTGCGTGCCCTAAGCGGTCGGATCAAGATCCGATTGCAGCGACCCACTGGTGAACCATCCTGGCCTATTGTCGCGTCGAAATGTGCGGCGAGCGAGAAAGCCGACTCGCGAATAGGTACTGATCGGACCTCAGCCTGGCTTTCTCAATCCATGCAGCAACGGCAGTGCGAGCTGGCTCCGTGACCTCAAACTGCACGGGCCGTTCGGTCTTGCTCTGCATTATCATCGCACGCGGTAGTATCTGATTTCCGTGAGTCACGTCGCGTGACGTGCAGGTTGACGATATCGCAACCGCGCAGCTTACTGTCGATTCGCAAGATTGAATAACGCAAGGTCGCGAACCGCATGCGCGTTCTGCAGGTGAATGCGGCTTGCCCGGACGTCTTTTGGCTTCAACGGCGGTTTCTGACCGATCGGCTTGGCCTTGTTCCAAGGCTCCTGGTTTTGAATCTTCCCATGACAGACTCCCCTTGAGTTGATGGGAGATATATTGTCTGCCATTGTTTTGCCGCCACACCGGTTCCATTCGGTCTACTTACCCGAATCGGCCATTGGCGGATTGCAGACGGCTGGCGGCCCAGCGGCTCAACCTACGCCTCCCGCTTGCTACGCCCATACAGCAGCAGCATCGCCGCGATCACCACGCCGTAGATGATCTGACGCCCCGCCTCCGGCATCTGCGCGACCGAGAGGATCGATTGCAGTAGTGTGATGAGGATCGCGCCGGCCACCGTGCCGAGGTACGAACCCCGTCCACCCAGAATCGACGTGCCACCGAGCACGACCGCCGCGATCGCCGGCAACAGGTAAGCATCGCCCATCGACTGTGCCGCCTTCGACGCATAGCCCGCGAGCAGCACGCCGCCGAATGCCGCGAACGCGCTGCACACGGCGAACGCGGTCACTGTGACGAGTCGCGTATCGATCCCGGAAAGATACGCCGCGCGCTCGGTGGTGCCGATCGCGTATAGCGTGCGGCCGAAGGTCGTGCGCGACAGCAGGAACATCGTGGCGCCGCCGATCACCACCCACAGCGCGACGGCATTCGGAACGCCCGGCACAAGCCAGCCCGCCGCGAGCCATCGCATCACCTGGGGCGCAGAATCCTGCGGCGACGATCCGCCGGTATAGACAATCATGATGCCCTGCGCGACCGCATTGGTCGCGAGCGTCGCGATCATCGACGGGATGCGCAGCAGCGCGACGAGGATGCCGTTGACGATGCCGATCAGCACGCCGCAACTGATCCCGACCGGAATCGCGAGTATGCGCCCGAGTTCGCCGTGCCCCCCGACCGCGCAAGCCATCATCGCGCCGACGGTGATCGTCCACGGCAGCGACAGGTCGATGTGGCCAAGCAGGATCACCATCATCAGGCCGGTCGCAATGATGCCGAGAAATGCGCCGACCTTCAGTTGCAGCAGGATGTATTCCGGCGACGTGAAGTTCCGCGAATACATACCGCCGACGAGCAGCAGCGCGACGATACACGCGAATGCGATCACAATCGGCTTGTCGATCCTGCGGGTGAGCCTGGACACGAACCTGGTCCGGCTGGTCACGGAAGCGTGGCTCATTGAAACCACTCCAGACGGTTGCGCACTCTGAACAACCCGCACGCGCCGATCGCGACAGCAAGCAGAAGAATCACGCCCTGGAATAGCGGCTGCCACAGCGCATCGACGTTGAACACGAACAGCAGATCGCCGATGGAACGGAACGCGAATGCGCCGAAGATCGCGCCGATTGCGCTGCCCTTGCCGCCGAGCAGCGACACGCCCCCGATCACTACCGCAGCGATCGAAAACAGAGTGTAGGAGTTCGCGCTGCCGAGGCTCGCTTCGCCGGTGTCCGTGAAAAACGTCAGAAACAGGCCGCCTGTTGCCGCGAGCAGGCCAGCCAGCGTATAGCTCGCGAACTTCGCGCGGCGGATCGGCATGCCGGACAGGAAAGCCGCGGCTTCGGACGACCCGGTCGCGTACGCCGCGCGTCCAACCGCCGAGCGTTTGAAAGGAATCCAGACGATCACGATCGCGGCGAGCAGAATCAGCAAGCTCGCTGGCAGGCCGCCGGCGACCTTGCCGGTCAGTGCGTCGGCGAGGTCCTCGTTGATCGATCCGCCGGGCACCGGGCGCAGCAGCAGCGCCAGTCCGTAGTAGACGGCGCCCGTCGCAATCGTCGTCACGATGGGCTGCAGCCGGCCGAAAATGATGATGACGCCGTTCAGCATGCCGCACAGCGCGCCCGCCGCGAGCACACCGGCAATGCCAAGTGCGCTGTGCAGCGAGTCGCCCGTGACGATCCACGAGCCAATGCAATTGGTCAGCACCAGCGTCATGCCAATCGACAGGTCGATGCCGGCGGTCAGCACGACGAGCGCCTGTGCCATCGAGACGAGCGCGAGCAGTACCGCTTTGTTCGCGGCCGTCTGAAACACGTTGGCCGACAACGCCGATGGAAAGTTGAAGAGATAGATTGCGAACATCAGCACGAACAGGCCGAACGCGAACACCGCTCCGCGATTCTCCGCATACGAGTAACGCAGCCCGTTCATAGCGCAACTCCCGTGGAAGGCGAAATCTGCCCGACGGGCAGGTCGAGCGCACTGGCAATCAGGTTCTGCTCGGTGATCGCCGAGCCGACGAGTTCCTTCTTGATCCTGCCTTCGTACAGTACGAGCACGCGGTCGCAGCATCCGATCAGCTCGTCATAGTCGGTCGAATAGAACACGATCGCGGCGCCTTCGTCGGCGAGGCGCCTGAGCAGCTGATAGAGCTCCTGCTTGGTGCCGACGTCGATACCACGCGTCGGATCGCTGAGCAGCAGGATCCTCGGCTGCCGGATCAACCACTTCGCGATGACCACCTTCTGCTGGTTGCCGCCCGACAGCGAGCCCACGGGCGCGTCGATACCGAACGTCTTGATCGCAAGCAGCTCCATCATCCGGTCGACGAGCGACTGCTGGCGGGCGCGATCGATTATGCCGGCCGTGGACATGCGATCGAGCGCGGCAAACGACAGGTTCTCGCGTACCGACATCGGCAGCATCAGGCCTTCGGTCTTGCGGTCTTCCGGTATCAGCGCCATGCCGATGCCGTTGGCGCGCGCGGCCGTCGGGCTGCCGATCGACACCGCTTTGCCATCGATCTCGATCTTGCCCGCACAACCGCGCAACACGCCGAACAACGCGAGCAGCAGTTCGCGCTGGCCTTGTCCGTCGAGGCCGCCCAGCCCAAGGATTTCGCCAGGCTTCAACGAACAGCTGATGCCCTGCAGCGTGCCGCTCCACGTGAGATCCCGACAGGCGAGAACCGGAGCGGCGGCGCGGCCGTCCGCGGGCTGGTCCGCCGGATTGGCCGCGGGTTTGGCAGGAAACGCATGCTGGTACTTCCGGCCGATCATCATTTCGACGACCTCATTGTCGGAGCGCGTGCCTGCCTCGAAGCTCATCACGTGACGACCGTTCCGATAGACCGTGCATTCGTCCGCGAGCGCCTTCACTTCGTGCATCCGGTGCGAGATGAACAGCAGCGCGAGCCCCTCTTCGCGCAGGCGCTTGAGCACCTCGATCACGCGCGCGACGTCGGCCGCGGTCAGCGCCGACGTGGCTTCGTCGAGGATCAGAATGCGCGGCGCGTGTGCCAGTCCCTTCGCGAGTTCGACCATCTGCTGGCGCGACAGCGGCAGGTCCCGGACTTTCGCAAGCGGATTGATGTCGGCGGCGCCCGCCCGCGCCAGCGCCTCCTCGGCCTGGCGGCGCTGGGCCCGCCGGTCGATCATCCCAAAACGTCGCGGCGGGTTCGAAGCGAAGATGTTGTCCGCCACGCTCAGGTCCGGGATCAGCGACAACTCCTGATACACGCAGACGATGCCCGCCGCGTTCGCCTCGGCGGGCGACCCGAACGAGACCTCCCGGCCATCGAGCTGCATCCTGCCCTCGTCCGGTTGCACGACGCCGGACATCACCTTCAGCAACGTGGATTTACCCGCGCCGTTCTCGCCGAGGATCGCGTGAATGCGGCCCTTGCGTACCGTGAGCTCGGCGTGATCCAGTGCGATGGCGCCGCCGTAGCTTTTCGACACACCAGACATCTGAAAGAACGGCTGCTCTGCATCCTGCGGCATGCTTCGTCTCCGGTCACAGCGGCGGGGCCATCATCCGATCACTGGTTGCCCTGGCTCTGCTTCATGATTTCCTGCGCAGAGAAATTGATGCCGCAAGTCGGAAACGAGTTGCCGACAAAGAAGTTATCGGAGTCGTTCGGAAAATAGTTGACGTTCGCCTTCAGCTTCGAATCGTCGGTGACGTCGAGCGGCAGCTTGATCGCGACCGGGATCGTCTGGCCGTCCAGCGCAGCGAGCGCCGTCTTGATCGCCACGGCCACCTGCGCGGGACCGGTGCCCGCCGACGTGCACTTCAGGCCCTGGCTCCCATATTGCGCGCAGAACTTGCGAAAGCCGTTCTCCGTCTCGCCGCCGAAAGGCACGAACGGATGTTTCGCATCGATCATCGCACGCACTACGCCCGTGTCGCCGCCTTGCGCCGAAATTCCATCGAAATGCCCTTGCACGGCAATCGCGTCGGCGACGGCCTTTTGCGCGACCCCGTCGTCCCACTTACCGTAGACCTGGACGACGTTCCACTTCTTGCCGGTGTCGTCCAACGTCTTCATAAAACCATTGTGGCGGTCGGTGTCGACCGACGTGCCCGCCACCCCGCGAACCTCAAGCACCTTGCCTCCGGTCGACAGGTGGCCCGCGAGCCACTTGGCCCACAGCACTCCGAGCCCATACTGGTCGACGTTGACGTTGATTGCGTCTTCGCTGTCGAGCGTGTTGTCGAAAGCGATCAGCACGACGCCAGCTTTCTTCGCGCGGCGGATCGCGGGGCCGAATGAGGAAGGATTCTGCGCGTCCACGATGACCGCGTCATAGCCGGCATCGATGAAGTTGTTGACGGCCGAGATCTGCGCCGGTACGTCCTCGCCGGTCGAGACGACCTTGAATTCCTTGAGCTTGGCGGCGACGTCCGGTTGCGCCGTGTAGGCCTTGGCCGTCTTGATCATTTGGATACGCCAGGTGTTCGCAATGTAGCCGTTCACGAGTGCGATGCGGTATGGCCCGTTCTTCTTCGGATACTTGACGAACTTCGTATCGCTCTTCCACGGGACCAGGCAAGTAGGATCGCTGGACGGCCCGGAAACGATCGAAGCCTGCGCGAAAGCCGCGCTTGTGCAGAGCGCCAATGCGGCGGTCGTTGCCGCTCGAAGCACGTGAATTCCTGAAAGCATGTCGTCTCCTTTTTGTTCGATTGGACGTACCGATTGCCGGCGCACAAGGCTGGTAGCGGATTGCCGGCACGGGCTGCGTGAAACACGAAACCTTGCGGAGTTGCTATAGCGGGACTGGATCGGACTTGCAGAAGCACCGTTTCAACGGCGCCTGTTCGAAGCGAAAAGAAGGACATGCGCATATGCGTTCCCGTTTGACACTACTGGCATACCAACCTGCGCGCGATAGTGGTTTACCAGTGCTTCTGGCGCACCGGGCGACCGGGCTGAAACCCTTGGTGGAAGGGGTTGGGCAGTCGTGAACGAATGCCGCGGCGCACGGGGACTGGTGCACAATTTTGACTAAGTTCAGCCGTCGCCCGGCGGCTCTGCTCACAGTATTCATGACACGCCGCACGCGCCGGGTTCGCCGCGCCGCGCACGAAAAGCGGAAGGCTGCAGCGGCAGTTCGACCACTTTGCCTCGCGCGATCAGATCATTTCGCGAATAGACGCGGACCCGCCGCCACGCCGAGGCCGTCGCCTACCATTGCACGATCACCGAAATCGACGGCGAACCGGTGATGCACGACCCGCGAGCGGCACCCCGTTGGCGAGCGCGCGCTTGCAGACGACGTCCTCCAGCGCGCGATGCGGTGCCGTCCCACGCCCGAATGTCAGGATCGGATGACTTAGCACGCGTTTCGCGAGTCCGCTGCGCGAAAGCGGCAGCAGCCCCGCGTGTGCGATTCAATGCACGAATAATTCGCCAGCGCATTACATACGACGGATTCCTCGTCGCTGCCTTCCACGCGCATGCTGAGATCGAGTTCTTGGCGTAGCCGAGCAGATATTCGCCGTTCAGCGTGAGCCGGAATTCGCGACTCTCGCGATCGACGAGTACCCTATGCCATTCGCCTTCCAGTGCCTTCAGACGCTGCCAGATCGCGGCAGGCGTAGCGTGCAGCGCCGTCGCCGTGGTCCGGAAGCTGCGCAGCTTGGGGAGTGTGACGAAGGTTTCGAGAAAGCGCGCGTCAGCTTTCGCGTAGAGCTCGTCCCCGCGCACATCCAATGGATGCGCGTGTGGCCAGGCCAGCGTCAGTTCACGGTCTGTCATTGGTACTGGAAATTGAGCCGCAAGCGCGGCTTGCGAGTACCCGCGCTGGACGCCTCTGGCTGGAGCATCATGCATTGATGGGACGCTAGCGGCGCTGCAGCACCGGCTTTTGTTCGGCCATTGCCGCCATTCGGACGGGCCGGGTGCACCGTCAGCAATGTCGCGGCTGATTGCTGACGGTGGCGGCATTGGGCAGCCGGACGGCAGCTTCTTGCATCAGCGAACTCACACTCCCGACCCACAAGAGACCGTGACATTGAGCCGAAGCGGACATCCGGTCATGAATCCGATAGCGAGTTCAGCAATATCCGGTGCGAAGCGCGGTTTCCCAATCAGGCCGTCCGTTCAATGCGGCCAAGTCCGCAGCCTCATGCCAGTTATATTCGACGGCTCGAAACTCCACGTCCCATCCCGACGCAGCTCTCGTTACGGTTGCGTAACGCGCATGCGGTGAACCCATTTCCATACGATGTGGAAATGGACGGTCATCCCCGTACGCTTGCAGTCCAACGCTGCCAGGGTTCACGATCAGGCGCCCATCATCGAGCGTTATCGACCGTTGCAGGTGCGTATGTCCGCAGAGAATCAATGTTGCATCGGCATCACCAGCGCGGCCTTCCACTTCATCGTGAGTCGCCACTCGGCATCCGCTCTCCGTTACGGTCTCGAGGAAATAGCTCAGATCGCTTTGTGGCGTGCCGTGCACCAGCAGAACGTCATCGCCGAGTCTTAGTGTGGTGGGCAACTCGCGTATCCAGGCGAGTTGATCGTCGCGCAGGGAATGGCGCGCAAAACCATCGGATGGTCCCATACGAGAAGGATCACCCGCAAGAAGCTGTCTTTCATGATTGCCTTTGATCGTAGGCAGGCCGAGGGGTTTTAACCGATCGGCGGTTTGGGACGGATAGAGGGGGCCGGACAGAATGTCGCCGAGGTTAACTATCACATCAGCCCCTTGCCGACGGACGTCGTCTAACACGGCGTTCAGCGCCGCAAGGTTGCCGTGAATGTCCGAGAGGGCTGCGATTTTCATGGCGCTAATAGGTTTGAATTCTTGGATCGTTAATCAGCGCGTAATTGGCCAACGCCTGCGAAGGCGGTGACTTCGTCTCGTGTCTGGAGACAGTGTTTCGCCCGCGCGAAGGAACGGAAGATGGCATCATGCGCCGCGTAAGAACTTGAGCCACTACGCGCCCGATAACTCTTTGCCCATTGCAATAGCTCGGCGAATGATTGAGCGCACGCACCACGTCGTATCCCGCGTTGCTCAATGTTTGCAACGCATTCAGACTCGTCAATCCGCACCCAGATCAGGGCAGTTGCGGTCGAAAGAAGTTCCGACACGATCCAGCCATAAATACCTTCAATTATCCAAAAATCAGCACTTGCGGCCTCGCGCGCCAGCGCGAGCACGTCTTCGCGTTTCCGCGCGACGTTGTAGCCACCCGGTTCCCAATGCAGCAGATCGAGATCAAGCCACGCGCAACCGAGCGATTCAGCCAGTTGCTCTGAAAGCCAGCTTTTTCCCGAGCCTGAATTCCCGATCACTAATGTCTTCGCCAAATTCATTTGAAGTGACTCTTGGTTCATCGTTTATGAAGCGATCGTCGACAATTCCAGCAGTCTAGTCGACTGACCGGTTTTTGGCCGACTTCCATCTGATTGGCCATCCACGAACCGTCAACCGCCATCAAACTATCTGACGTGTCAATCGACTGGAACCGCGAGGTATGTGCATAAAAAGCCCCGCCGCACGAGCTGGCGCAATCGCGCGGTACAACGAGACTTTACGCCCCGCCACGGTCCATCCCAGACCGTGGCGAGATTTTGTGACGATTGGCAAACGTCCGCTGCGGCCCAATTGTGGTTCCGGCGCGGCTGGCAAGGCTGAGAACTTGAGTCGCCTCGAGATGCGTGCAATCACTGCATCGGACGCGACTCGGGATGGGTGAACCGGCGAAACGGTTAAGGGATTCGATAGCTGCCAGTCTTCTTGCCAATGTAGTTGTAGGTTCCTTTGTCGGAGGGCAAAGCGAGCACCTGCTGCCAGTCGAAGTGTCCTTCGATACCTTTGTATTTCCCGGTGCCGGAGCCGAGCGTTCCCTTGCCGGTGGTCGAGCCGCCTTGATAAGTGAAAGCCTCAATGAACTTGTCGCCGTCCTTGTCCGAATACACGCAGTAACCGGTCGCGGTGCCCGCGCTGAAACCCGCCTCCACGCAGCGCGCGGTCACGTTCCTCATCAAGGGTGAGTTGTTGTTGCTTGCCATCAATAGCGTCGTTTCAAACAGATACACCGCGTCGTCGCCGCTGACGCTGATGTTCCTCACGTCGGCACCGGCCGCGGTGTAGGTTGCTTCGATGTTGCCTTGCTTCGGAAGCGCCTGAGCCGATGCGGACGATACCCAGACAAGGTCCGCGATCAGCATGGCAATCAAGCTGCCCGCATTGCTGTTGTTCATCATGGTCGTCACCCTCCACACTGTTTCATTACCTGCGCGGTCAAATGAACAGGCGTGTGGCGTCCTCCGGCAGACCGCTTCCCGGCGACGATGAATACATATTTGACTGGTAGTTGATCGGACCGTGACGAGCGAATCGGCGGGTGAATGTCCGGGTGACTACGCACTTTCTTTTTATAGAGCTTTCCAACTGAAAGGTCTAGCGCATCCGCTGCGCGCCCAGCGTTTCGGCCGACGTTCCCGGCAGGGTGGCCGAATCGTACTAGGCAGAAGGCGAAGTCCGTGGAACGCGTCCGGAGATCGGTGAGCCGCGGCTTTAAGCGGATCCGTCGTTCGCGCGACCCTGCAAATGCGCGGGCCGACTACCATTCCTGGCCCACCCCGGAAGTTAGCAAACGACCAGGGCGGACGACACGGCGTCTCGGCGCACTACCGCAGGCGACCCATTGCTGCCGGTGGGGCCGTCGAAGCCAGAAGGGCTGGCTTCTGGGTGGTAAGGGTCATTCGATACTGTCAGTCTGGAACAAGTCATTGGCCGGTGCGACCGGCGGGCCGCCCCCTGCCTTGATCAATTACGGTCCGAAGTCGAAAGGCGGCAGGGCCAGAACGTGTCACCGAAGATCTCTCGAAACGATAACTGAGCGGGCACGCCGACAAGCAGCCCCTAGCGATAGACGGCGCGCAGACGCCGGGCGGTGGCGACGGTTCTCAGTGCACTAGCTACGCGATATCAGAACGTATCCTGCCCAAGTAGCTAGGCCGCTTCGCTCCTGCAGCAAACAGTCCTCGTGTGAACCCCATCACCTCGTTGCCAGCGTCGACTTCACCGGTCCCGTCTGGCATGTGCTCAGGAACGCTATCTCTGTCTTTGACAGATCGGCAGTTGCGATGTCAGATGCGCGCAGCAACACGCCGCGGCCAGACGGGTCGAGCAACAGAAATGATGCCATTGGATACACGGGATTCTGCAATCCGTCAGCGCGCAAAACGCTCGAGATAATGCTGCGCCGCGCGCGTCACATGGCGCTCGGCGAGCAAGGCCGCGAGCGCCGCATCGCCAGATTGCACCGCGCGCAGGATCGCCGCGTGTTCGTGCCAGGTGACGCGCACCTCTTCGTCGTTCGCGTTCACGAACAGTATGCGCGTACGGTCGCGCAGCGAGCGCATCAGGTCCGACAGCATCGAATTGGCGCCGGCCGCGTACAGCAGGTCGTGAAAGCGCGCGTTCAGTTCGAGCAGGCCCGCGGCCTCGCCGGCCGCCACCTTCGCGTTGCCCTCCTGCAGCACCGCCTCGATCTGCGCGACGAGTTCCGGCGTGCAATGCTCGGCGGCGAGGCGCGCGTTGAGTCCTTCGAGGGTCGCGCGAATCTGCACCATCTCGCGCGCCGCCGAAGGATCGAGCGACGCGACCACCGCGCCATGCCGCGGGCGCACCTCGACGAGCCCCTCCGCCGCGAGCGCGCGCAGCGCTTCGCGCACCGGCACGCGCGACACTTCCAGCTCCTCCGCGATCCGCCCTTCGACCAGCCTGTCGCCGGGCGCGTACTCACCCGTTGTGATCGACTCGCGCAAGCGGGCGATCACCAGCTCCGAAAGCTGCTTGTGCATGATCGGCTCACGCCCGTTTGCGCTGATGGCTCCCCGCACCATGTTGACTCTCCACGTCTGACCGTTGCTCCAACTGTTGGCGCAATTCTAGCAGCGCCAGGGTTTTCGTAGACTGTAGACATGATACGAAACGCGAATGTGCTGCGCGCCGTCATACAACGTGCGCGGTCAACGCGGCGCCGACGCGATGAACGCGAGAATTTCGCGTCCCAGATACTCCTCGCCGGAATTGAAATGCGCGACGATCGAAGTGTGATTGTGGCCGCGCATCTGCACGAAACGCGGCGGCACGCCGCGATGGCGCAGCAGTTCGATAAAGAACGCGGCGCCGTAGTCGTCGAGAAAGCGGTTTTCGTATTCGGCCACCGCGATCATCACCGGTACATCGCAGCGAGCCGCGTGTGTGAGCGGCGAGCGCTCGGCGTAGCGCGATTCGTCCGCGCCGAAATAGGCGCGCACCGGGCCCGCGTTCGGATTACGTGGATCGACGTCGGCAAAGAGACGCGCGCTGATCAGCACGAGACCGGCCACATCGCGCGGTCTTACAGCGTCCGCAAGCGTCGGATCGAACAGGCAGCTCGCCGCGTGCGCGCCGCCCGCCGAATGCCCGATCACGAAGATGCGCGCGGGGTCGATGCGCCAGCGCGCAGCATGTTCGCGCAGCCAGCCGAGCGCGCTGGCGACGTCCTGCGCGCCGCCCGGCCACGGCGCTTCGTCCGCGAGACGGTATTCGACGTTCACCGCGACGAAGCCCTGACGCGCAAACCAGTGACACACGTTGTCGTAGATCGCGCCGTTCACGCTTTTGCTGCCGCGCACGAATGCCCCGCCATGCACGAACAGCACGGCTTCGCGCGGGGTATCGGCAGGTGTGTCGAGCGGCTCGAACACGTCGAGCACCTGACGCGGATGCACGCCATACGCAAGCTCACGTTCGACGCGCGTTTTGTCCATCGGCGCGGCCATCACGAGCGGCGTGTAGCAGTCGATCACCGCCTTGCGGTTCGCGATGATGTCGTCATTCCAGCGCGGCCCCAGCGCGAGCATGTGCTCACGCTGCTCCGGAGCGAGCGGGCCGAACGGCGCGAACGCGGAGTCGTCCTCGCGGCTCACCATGACACGCTCACATTGCCATTGACGAAAGTCTGGCAAGCCATCCGGTAGCCGCTCGCCAGTTCCTCGGCGCTCAGGTGACGACGCTCCTTCTGCTTGACGTCGTCGGTATGTTCGCGGCCTGCTTCGACCTTGCACTTGCAGGTCCCACACAGGCCGCCGCCGCATTTGAACGGAATGCCGCCCTGCTCGCGCAGCGACACGCGCAACAGGTTGCTATTGACGGGCGCTTCGACGGTCTTGCCGCCATTGCTCAGGAAAGTGATCTGCACCATTGCGATTCCAGAATCCTCAGTCTCAGTTATTGCGCCGGCTCACACGCGCCTCTTCGTGGCCGTGGCCGGTCAGGTCTTCGATTGATTGCAGAGCGTCACGCAGCGTCGCGAACTTCTCGAAGAATTTCGTCGGCACGAGGTTGACCGTCTGCGGCCCCGTTTCTTCGACGATGCGCACGCGCGAGTCGCCCTCAAGTTGGGCGACGACGAATTCGGCGACATGCCGCGCGCCGTAAAAGTAGTCGTGCGTTTCGACAGGCGTGATGCCCGGCGTCGGCTCGCTGCGGTATTGGCCCGGCCGGCTCGTGAGTACGATGTACATGCGATGTCCCCGTTGCGGACGCCCGCCTGCGCGCTCCGCATTCATGTTGGCGTTCACGGCTCGACGGGCAGGTCGTCCTGCTCGAGTTCGATGTCGTGCTCGATCCACAACTGGCACGCGAGCCGGTAGCCCTCGTCGAGCCGTGCGCCCAGTTGCTTTTTCTCCTTCCAGTTAGGCGGCGGCAAATACTCGCCGCCCGCCAGCACGCGGCACGCGCAGCGCGCGCATTTGCCCATCCCGCACTCGTAGCGCAAATGCGGAAACGGAAACTGCTTGATGCCCGCGCGAACGACGAGATTGGTGTTTTCCTTCACCTCTGCCTCATACACCTCTGCGTTCCTGCGGAACACGACGACTGGCATGCATCCTCCTGCGACCAGAATTACGGACCCTTCGCTTGAGTGCGAAAGCGATGGAATCAGTGTACCGCGTTTTGGAACATTGTATACCGTTATCAAAACACATTAGCCGTCGCGGAAAAGACGGCGGGCCAAGACGCTGTGGTTCATGGCACTAGCGAATCTCCCCGCTGGCCGCCACGTCGGTTTAAGTATACCGTATACGACTCCACGACCACTCAACCAAGGACACCAACCCATGATTCACTTGACCGACGCGCAAATAGACGAACTGATCGACTTCGAACACGCAATCCCCGCACTGGAAAGCGCATTTCGCCAACACGCGCGCGGGGCCGCCGCCGTCCAGCGGCGTGTGCGAACCGAAGCGGGCGGGACCAAGCTCTCCACACTCGGCGCGGTGCTGCCCGACGCCGATGTCGCCGGCGCAAAGGTCTACACGACGATTCGCGGCCAGTTCAATTTCGCGATCATCCTGTTCCGCGCATCCGACGGCCAATGCCTCGCCACGCTCGACGCGAACGCGATCACCCGGCTGCGCACCGCCGCAACCACCGTGCTCGTGGTGCGGCGTCTCGCGCGCAGCGGCGCGCACACCGCCGCGATCTTCGGCACGGGCGTGCAAGGCCGCGCGCATGCGCACGCGCTGGCGATGTTCACGGAGTTGAAGACGCTTCGGATCGTCGGCGTGGAAGGCGACGCCGAGCTTGCGCACGCGCTCAACGAAGCACACCGCGCGCGCGGCGTGACGGCGAGCGCAATGGACACCGCGCGGGCCCTCGACGGCGCCGACGTGGTCGTCACGGCAACGCGCGCGACCACACCGCTCTTCGACGGCAACGCAGTGATGCCGGGCGCGCTTGTCGCGGCGATCGGCTCCAGCCTGCCGCACGCGCGCGAGGTGAGCGACACTGCCTTGTCCCGCGCGAGCCGCATCGTCGTGGAATTGCGCGATCAGTCGCGCGACGAAGCGGGCGATCTCGTGCTGGCCGCGCCCGGCGTAGTGGACTGGTCGAAGGTGGTTGAGTTGGGTGAGGTGCTCGAAGACGATGCGCTCGCCCGTCAGCGTGACGACGAGATCATCGTGTACAAGGCGGTGGGGATCGGGTTGCAGGATGTTGCGCTCGCGGCGCTGGCGTATCGGCGGTTTGTCGAGCGCAACTGC
Organism: Paraburkholderia fynbosensis; assembly: GCF_902859935.1. Classification (GTDB taxonomy): domain Bacteria; phylum Pseudomonadota; class Gammaproteobacteria; order Burkholderiales; family Burkholderiaceae; genus Paraburkholderia; species Paraburkholderia fynbosensis. The sequence continues at coordinate 122,707 of NZ_CADIKI010000023.1, read as the reverse complement.
TAAGGCCTGCGTGAAATGGCTCGGCTTGTGAGCCGGGCCATGTGCCATGTTGATCAGCTTCGTTGCATCTTCAGCGTCTCCTGCAACATCACCCCGCTCGCCACCCCCTCAATCCGACCCGCTGCATGAACGGCACGAACAGCACGAGCGCGGCCATCGCAACGCACACCAGCACGCGGACAAGCCACTCGTTGCCCGCACCGTCGCCAATCGCGTCCGCGACGTCGCGCAACACTTGAGCCACATGCGGATCGGCGAGCAGCATATCGGCGGCGATCCATCCAAGCAGCGCCGAACCCAGCCAGATCACCAGCGGAAACCGTTCGATCACGCGAAGCATCACGGCACTGCCCAACGCGATAGCCGGCGCGCCCACCGCAAGCCCCGCCAGCACGACTGCGACACGCGATTCGGCCGGCAACGTCTCAGCCACCGCTGCTGTCGCAAGCCCGTTATCGAGGCTCATCGCGAAGTCGGCGAACAGGATCAGCGCGACAACGCGCCAGAGCGCCTTCGCAGCAGGCGCTTCGTCGGATTCGGCATGGGACGCGCCATCGTCGCGCAGCAACTGCATGCCGATCCAGGCGAGCAACAGACCCGCGACCACATGCATGTATGGAACAGCGAGCAGATAGCCGATCGCGTAGACCATCGCGAAGCGCAGCACGATGCCGAGGCTCGTGCCGATCCAGACACCCGCGCGCCGTTGCTGCGGCGGCAGCGAGCGGCACGCGAGCGCGATCGCAATCGCGTTGTCGCCGCCAAGAAGAAGGTTGATGAAAACGATCTGCAACACGGCGGGCGCGTAGTGCGCGAAGCCCGCCGCGAAGTCCTGCGAAAACCCGAGGAATGACATTGGCAGCCTTCCTCAAGCGAACATCACGGCCGCGAGCGTGGCGATCACGAGACCGCACACGACGGGCAGAAACAGCGCCCGCACCGCGTCGAGCACCGGCACGCGCGCGAAGCCCGTGACCGCGATCAGCGACGACCACGCGACCAGCGTGCCGCCGCCCGTCCACACTGCGCCCATCTGGCCGATCGCGGCGAGCGTTGCAGCGGGCAGGTGGACCATCGGCGCAAGCGCACCGGAGAGCGAACCCGTCAGCGGCAAACCCGCGAAGCCCGAACCGTCGATGCCGGTAATCATCCCCATCAGCAGAACGCCGAACGACACGAACAGCGGGTTCTGCGGAATAACCTGGCTGCACGCCTGCACGAGTTCGAACAGGAACGACGGCACATGTGCGCCCGCCGCCGCGCCGAGGATCGGTCCTGCCGTGCTCGCATCGCCGACGAAGAAGAAGCCCGCGATCGGCAGCACCGCGCCCATCGCCTTGAACGCGAACACGAAGCCGTCGATGATATGCTCGGCCGTGCGGTCCAGAAAGCCTTTGCGTCCGTGCGAAAGCGTCGCGAGCATCATCAGCACGGCCGCCATCCCGCCGATCAGCGCGGCCGCGTCGCCGCCGCGAATAGCGCCCGAGCCGATCATGTCCGGCCGCATCATCACGACCACCACCGCGAGGAACGCGAGCGGCGTGGCGAGCGCGAATACCTTCGACCACAGTTCGCGGCGATCGAGCAGCACGTCGGCGGCGATCGGCGACATCTGCGTCATCTGCAATGCCGCGCCGCCTTGCGGCATCGGCGCAATCGACATCGCCGCGAGCGCGCCCTCGCCTTCCATGTGCGACGAAGAAGCGCCTTCATGTTCAGCCGCGAGATTGCCGCTCGTGCCGCGCGCCAGTTCCACCTTCGCGAAGCTGCCTTGATGCTCCGGTTCGCCGTCGGCGGTGACCAGGCCCTGCGTTTCCCACACGCTGAGATTCGCCGCCGACGGCGCCTTCACACGACCACGCACGACGGAGAACCACGTCATCCCGAGCGCAACGAAGCCGACGATCAACGACAACCCGAACGCGGTATTCGCGACCGTAAGCATGTCCGCGCCGGCGGCCCGCGCGCTGATGCCCGGCGCGACCTTGATTACATAGTCCGACGACAGCGCCATCCCCTGCCCCGCGATTGCAATTGCGGCCGCGGCGCCGAGCGGCGGCAAGCCCGCATAGACAGCAGCCGGAATCAGGATCGCACCGACGAGCGGCACCGCAGGCGTCGGCCAGAAAAACAGCGAGATCAGATACGTAATCAGCGCGAGAATGAAAAACGCCGCGTGCCCGTTGAACATGATGCGTTTGAACGGCCGCACCATGCGCACGTCCGCGCCGAGTTCGCGCAGGCCGTTGAGCAGCGCCGTCATCAGCGCGATCACGAGGAAGATATTGAACAGCTCATGCGCGGCCGTCAGGCTGCCCATGAAGATGGCCTGGAAGCCGACCAGCAGCTTGCCGGACCACGCGAATGCCACCGCGAAAGTGGCGAGAATCGCGGGCACGACCACATTTGCACGGAAGATCATCGTCGCGATGATCGCGACAACGCCAGCCAGATAACAGAAGTGTGCTGGCGTTAGAACAGCGATTGAGTGCATGGGAAGCCTCAGCTCGATAGGAGGTCGGGGACGATAGAGCGTTGTGTTGTGTCAATACTATTTGCTGCGACTCGCGGCAAAAAAAGACGTGCGAGTTTTTGTCGGTGATGCAACGGAATCGGGCGCAGTCCGCATCCAACCCTTGCTCGCGCGCCCTTTTTGCGGTTTCAGTCCGTTGCGTCAACGCATTGCGGGTGCTGGAACGTGAAGCTGTCCGCATACAGGTAGCGCACGCTCGCGCCATGAGCGACGAACGCGCTGCGCGCATCCGCGATCATTGCGGGCGATCCGCACAGATACAGCGCGTGCCCGGACAGATCGGGGTGATCCGCGAGCACCACGTGCTGCACGTAGCCGCGTGCGCCGGACCAGTCGCCGTGCGCGCGTGAAAGCACCGGCACGTAGCGGAAGTCTTCGTGCGTTGCGGCCAAGTGCGCGAGTTCGTCGTGCAGATACAGATCGTGCTGCGTGCGCGCGCCCCAGTAGAGGTCAATCGGCGGCGACTCTCCGCTGTCGAGCAGCGTCGCGAGCATGCTGCGCAACGGCGCGATGCCGGTGCCCGTCGCGACCATCACGATCGGCCGGTAATCCTCCTCGTGATAGCCGAAGCCGCCGAGCGGCGCATCGATGTCAAGCGTGTCGCCGGCACGCATCGCCGACAGCAGGTCCTGCGTGAAGTAGCCGCCGTCGATACGCCGGATGTGCAATTCGATATGCCCATCATCCGGACGCGAGGCCATCGAGAAGCTACGTGCCCCCGCTTCGCCGAGCAGCACGTTCAGATACTGACCGGGCCTGAACGTGAGCGGCGACGCGTGATCGAGCGCGAGCACGAGACGCGTGACGTCGCCGCTCAGCGCCTCCACCTTGCGCACCGTCGTCCGATGCCGCTGCGGCGGCACCGGCGCGGCAAGCACGCGTTCAGTGCTGATCTCGAGGTCCGCGAGCGCATGCGCCTGGCACATCAGCGCATAGCCCTCGGCGGCTTCTTCCGGCGACAGCGCGAGCGGCGGCTCGACGTAATTCACGCTGCCCGCCACCAGCTTCACGCGACACGTGCCGCAACCGCCGAACGCGCATTCGGACGGCAGCGTCACGCCCGCGCGCTGCGCGGCTTCGAGCACGGTTTCGTCGCTCGTCGCGTCGAAACTGCGCTGCGCCTCGATCCAGGTAATCCGATAGCTCACGATGGCCCTCGCAATCACAGCTTGATGTCGGCTTGCACGAGCACTTCGTGCCCGCTCTCGCGCAACGCGTCGCGCAGTGCGGCGAGACCCGCGAGACCCGCCTGGGTGTCCTGCTCGCCGTTGCCGCCCGACAATCCGATGCCGCCAACAACTTGCTGATCGACCACGATCGGAAAGCCGCCGACGAACGCCGCAAAGCGTCCCTCGAAGCTCCATTGAATGCCGAACGCTTCGTTGCCCGGCAGCGCGGGACCGTTGGGCGGCGTCGTGAACAGATGCGTCGAGCGCTTGTGGCCCGCCGCGGTGAAGGCCTTGTTCCACGCGATCTGCGGACCCGTCACGCGGCCGCCGTCCATGCGTTCGAGCGCGAGCGGAAAGCCACCTTCGTCGCACACGCAGATGGATTCGCACACGCCGATCGCCTGCGAACGCGCGAGCGCCGCCGCGACCATCAGGCGCGCTTCGGCCAGTTCGAGTTTGAAGAATGATTTCATGGTCAAAAAAATTTGCCGGTTAGATGCCGCGATAAACGGTCTTGGTCTGCAGATAAAATTCGAGCCCGTCGCGGCCCGATTCGCGGAAGGTGGCCGTGCTGGAACGCTTGAGTCCGCCGAACGGCGCGTTGACGAGATTGCCCGTCGTCGTGCGGTTGATCTTTACGGTGCCCGCTTCGATGTCGTTGGCGAAGCGGTGCATCAGCTTCGCGTCGCGTGTGACGAGCGCGGCGGCGAGGCCGTATTCGCTGTCGTTCGCAACCGCGATGGCGTCGTCGTAATCGTCGACGTCGATCACCGCGATCACCGGCCCGAAGATTTCTTCGCGTGCGATGCGCGCATCGCGCGGCACGTCGGTGAAGATCGTCGGCGTGACGAAATAGCCGTGCGCGAAATCGCCGTCGCTCAGTTGCTCGCCCCCGCACACGAGCGTCGCTTCACGCTTGCCGGTTTCGATGTAGTCGAGCACCGTGCGCAATTGCCCCGCAGTCGCAAGCGGGCCGATGTCGATGTCCGGCTGCATGCCGCTGCCGACCTTCAACGCGGCGGTCTTTGCAGCCAGCCGCTCGACGAACGCCGCGCGAATCTCACGTGCCACCAGCACGCGGCTCGTGCCGGTGCATGCCTGGCCTGCTAGCGAGAAGCCGCCTTTGATCGTGAGATCGACGGCGAGATCGATGTCGCCCGCATCGAGCACGATCAGCGGGTTCTTGCCGCCCAACTCCATCTGCGTGCGCGTCGAGAGCGACGCGGCGCGGTGAATCTGTTCGCCCGCCGAGGTGGAACCGGTGAACGAAACGGCCCGCACTTCACGCGCGCCGACCAGCACGGGCCCGACCGCGCTCGCGCTGCCCGTGACGAAATTGAGCACGCCCTTCGGAATGCCCGCTTCGACGAACGCTTCGGCAAGACGCAAGCCGCTCAACGGCGCATCCGATGCGGGCTTGAACACCACCGTGTTGCCACAGATCAGCGCGGGCGCGATCTTGCGCGCGGGGATCGACACCGGGAAGTTCCACGGCGAAATCACGGTCACCACACCGAGCGGCTCGCGCACGGTATAGACCAACGACGCCGCGTCGTCGCTCGGGAATGTTTCGCCGCCATACGACTGCGCTTCGATCGCGTAGTAGCGCAGCGTCTGCGCCGCGCGCATGAACTCGTCCTTCGCGAGCGCTTTCTGCTTGCCCTCTTCGCGCGTCAGTTCTTCGCCGAAACGCGCGGCGTTCTGCTCCAGATACGCGGCGGCGTCGAGCAGGATCTTCGCGCGCGCGCCTGGCGTCTGGCGCTTCCACGCAGGGAACGCTACCGCTGCGGCGCGCACAGCCGCGTGCGCATCGTCTTGCGACGAAGCCTGAAAGCGGCCGACCACGTCGCGCGTATCGGCCGGGTTAAGGTTGTCGAAGGTGGCGCCGGTGAGGCTCGCACACCATTCGCCGTCGATGTAGTTCTGAAACGTCGGTACGTTTGTCATGTCTGCAACGGCCCTGCAAAAGTGATCTGGTTTGCCCGTGACGGGCCGACGCGCGGCGGAATCAAAAAAACGCGCGCCGGCCGTGCATCGGCCCTGGATCGGCCCTGGAAAGGCGCGGCTTGCTTTAAGCCGCGAGGCCCAGTTCGGGCAGCGGGATCTCTTTTTCGACGTAGTCGTAATAGAGCGCCGTGGTGTACAGCAGACGCATCTGCGCGCCCACTTCGCAGATCTTCAGGCAACGCTGTTGCAGCTCCGGCGTGTTCGCGTGTTCGAGCACGATCTGATAGCCGCGCTCGCCGTGGATCTCGTCGGACACGATGTGCAGGTCGAAGAACTCGACTTCCTCATCCGTGAACTTATAGAGATCGCGCAGCGTCGGCGTCTGCTTGCGGTAAATGGACGGCACCTGCGACTCCAGCCCGACCACCAGCGCCGCGACCGCCACCACCGGGTCTTCGCGCATCGCCACCGAATAGCACCAGCCTTGCAGACCGCGCGTGGTCGGCGACATGTTGTCGGGATCGACCACGCGTTCACGCGTCGTGCCGCACGCTTCGGCGAAGCGGATCAGCAGGTCCGTGTGACGGTCGCCGCCGATTTCCTCTTCGTACATGTTCGCGAGCAGGAAGTCTTTCGCCTCGGTCATGTGATCCGGCGTGCGCGCGTACAAATAGCCGAGGTAGTCGGCGAACGGCCCGACGTAGTGGTAGTGGTTCTCGGCCCAGCGCGCGAGATGCGCGCGCGTCAGCTTGCCGCTCGCCCACGCGATGCTGAACGGCGCCTTGTTCGCGCTCTTTCCCTTGATCGCTTCTTCAAGTGCCGCGCGGAAAGTTTCGCGGTCCATCAGTTCTGCCATGTCCGACTCCTTCTTGGGGTGAATTGCCCGTCAACCGTGACGGAGATCAATTCAGTACACTGTATACATTAATAACGGAAAAGCCAACTCCGCAAAGATCCTGGTGTGCGGCTAGAACGACTGACGCAAACCGATGCCCGCCGCCGACTGCGTATTGCTGCTCGACGCCGAGATGAACTGCGAGACCTGCGCAACCTGCGCATCGCCGAGCGCACGTTGCAGCGTCGCGAACGCGTAAAGCTGCGTGCGCTTGGACAGCGAGTAATTCAACACCGCGTTGTACTGGATGTAGCGCGGGTCGGCGTCGTTCGCGTCGACGGAACCTTCCGTGTACGTGACGCCCAGACCCGCCGACAGTGCCGGCGTGAAGTAAAACATGCCGTTGATTTCATAGTTCATGAAATTGACGTCTTGCTCTTCGAAGCCCTGCTTGTACTCGACATGCGTGACGTCCGCGCTGATCTTGGCCTTGCCGATCTTGTACGACGCGCCGCCGCCCACCGTGAGGAACGAATGCGCGGCGAGCGCATATTCGCCTACCGCCGAATTGGTGTCCTTCCAGAACGTACCCGGCGATAGTTCGCCCGGCTGGCGCGCGTACGTCATGCCGAAGCCGGCATAGAGCGGTCCGTTCTCGTAGCTGCCGCCCAGACTCCACATGCTCCGGCTGCCGAAGCTGCCCGCCTGGCCGCCGAAGCTGTACATCGCGCTGCCGGTGAAGCCGCCGAAGCTGTTGGCATAGCGCACCGCGTTGTTCACGCGCACGCCGCGGTTGGTCAAGTCCATGTCGCCGGGGTGCTCCAGGTAGACCGACCAGTCCGCCGCGGTGAGTTGCGCGACGTAATCGACCATCGACTCGTACTGGCGGCCGAGCGTGATGCGGCCCCAGCGGTCGTTTTCGAGGCCCACGTAGGCTTGGCGGCCGAACATCAGGCCGCCCTGACCGAGCGAGCCGTCCGTCACGTCGAAGCCGTTTTCAAGCCGGAAAATCGCGCGCGAGCCGCCGCCGAAATCTTCCGAGCCCAGAAAGCCGACCCGGCTGCCGCGCGTCGAGCCGCTCGCCATCGCATACGAGCGGCCACCGTCCTGATTGCTCGTGTAGATCACCGCTGCGTCGATCAGGCCGTACAGCGTGACGCTGCTTTGCGCGTGCGCCGTGACCGAAAGGCATGCAAGGCCTGCCGCGCTCCAGAAAGTCTTGTTCATCCAGGGGTTCCTTGATTTTTTCATTGAAAGACCTGCCGCTCCGGGGACGGTGCTCTCGTGACCCTCTCCTGCCGCACCGTTCGTTTTTGTATTCTGTATACTGTAATGACGAAAACAAATGGACAATAAAAATTTCGAGGTTTATTGCCGTGCTTCGTTGATGTTGGATCAATGCGAAGTGCCCGTCGAGGTGATTGCTTGACCCGCAGGGGCGGAATGCGCGGGCGCGTCGGTCGCGGCTGCATCAGCTTCGACGGCGTCGAGCGCGATGCCATTGGTCTCCGGCAACATCAGCGCGGCGAGCACCACGAAGCAATAGCCGACGCCAGCCACGAGCGGAATCGCGAGCGTCAGCGTGAAATGGCCGTTCGCGAGCCAGCCCGCCGCGAACGGGAACACCGAGCCGATCACGCGTCCCACGTTGTACGCGACGCCATAGCCGGTCGCGCGGATGGCGTTCGGATAGGTCTCGGCGATGGTCGCGGCCACGCCGGAAAACGTCCCCTGCATCAGCACGCCGAGCAGAAAGCCGAGCAGCAGCATGACCGGCGTCGGCGCGTCGATCAGCATGTACGCGATGCTCATCACGAACGCGCCCGCCGCAAACAGGATGTACGTAAGGCGTCGTCCGAAGCGGTCCGTGGCCCATGCGCCCAGTGCGTAACCGGCCAGCGAGCCGCCGATCGTCACAGCGAGCCACACGCCGGTGCCCGTCACTGAAAGGCCGCGCTCCGACTTGAGCCACATCGGCATCCACGTCGCGATCGCGTAGTAGGAGCCGAGCATGCCGCCCGACAACAGGCTGCACCACAACGTGCGCGCGGCGAGCCGGCCGCTGAACACCGCGCGCAACGCCTCGCCCGCGCTGGTGTTGCGGCGCGCAGCGAGCGTGCGGTGGAACGATTCCGGCTCGCGCAGATTGCGCCGCAGCCACACCACCAGCAGCGCGGGCAGAATGCCGACGAACAGACACACGCGCCACGCCCACTCCGGCGGCAACCAGTTGAACAGCACGCTATACGCGAGCGCGGCGCCGGCCCAGCCGAACGAATAGCTGCTCGCCGTGAAGCCCGAGAATTTCCCGCGATGCGCGGGATTGCGGATCATCTCCGTGACCAGCACCATGCACAGCGACGACTCGCCGCCGAACCCGAGCCCCTGCACCGCGCGCAGTACCGCGAGCTGGGTCGGCGAATTCGCGAACCCGCACGCGAAGCACGACAGCGCGAACAGCGCGATGGTCCAGCGCAGGATGCGCACGCGGCCGTATCGGTCGGCGAGCAGACCGGCGCCGATCGCGCCGACCAGCGACGCGACCAAGGTCCACGTGACGATGCTGCCCGCCGTCGCCTTGCTCATGTGCCAGGTCTGCATCAGAACGGGAATGAGGAACGAATAGATCATGAAGTCGTAGACGTCCACCGCGTGACCGACGAACGCGCCGGCAAACGCCTTCTTTTCGTTTTTCGACAGTGAGGTGAACCAGGACATGAGCGTGGGCTCCGTATGCGATCGAGTGAGTCGGGTTGGGCGCGCGGGAAAAGCGCTTAACGGGTTTGTTCACAGTGCACCGGGCGGTGCATATGCGGCGTAGCCTTCGGCTTCGAGCAGGCTTGCCACCTGAATCGAGCGTAGGTCGTGATACAGCGGCGCGACGATCTGCACGCCCACCGGCAAGCCGCTCGCGGTGTGTCCAGCTGGCGCGACCGTCGACGGCAAACCGCACAGACCCGAGTGCCCGGCCCAGAACAACTGAGTGGTGAGCGGCTGCGGCTCGCCGTTCACGTCGAGCGTGCGCTGCCACGGCGCGCCCTCTTCGTTGAGCGTGAACGCTGCCGTCGCCGCTACCGGACATAGCAACACATCGACGCGCGTGAAAAGCATGCGCCACGCCGCCGCATATTTCTCGCGCAGCGGCTGCAATTTCAGCCAGTCGCGATGACGCATCGCCGCGCCCGTGTATTGCAGCGACGCGTAGGTCGTGTCGGCGGGATTAGCGGCGTCCGCGGCGGCGAGCGCACTCGCGAAGGCTTCGTCGCCGAGATAGCCGCACGTCGATGCGCGCAGCAGCAGCGTGTACGTGCGCAGCAACTCCGCGGCGTCTAGTTGCGGACGCGCATCCCACAGCACTTGCGCGCCGCGCCGCTCCAGCGCGCGGCCAAGCTCGACGATGCAGCGCTCGACTTCGGCATCCACCGGCGCTACCAGATGGTTGCTCAATACGCCGAAGCGGATCTGATCGAGATTCTTCGCATCGCAGCGCGGCAGCTCGAAACGCACCGCGCACGCGGCATCGGGCGGCGGGCCCATGATCGCTTCGAGCACGAGCGCGAGATCGTTCGCGCTGCGTGCAAGCGGTCCGGCAACGTTGATGTCGGGACACGCGACGCCGCCCGGCAGGCCATGTCCGTCGAGCGACACGAGGCCGTGCGTGCTCTTATGCGAGTAGATGCCGCAATAGTGCGCGGGGTTGCGGATCGACGAGCCGATGTCGGAGCCCACATCGAAAAACGCCAAGCCGGTACTCACCGCCGCCGCGCTGCCGCCCGACGAACCGCCCGGCGTGCGCGCGAGATCATGCGGATTGCGCGTGGTGCCGTAGATGTCGTTGTAGCTTTGCCAGTCGCGCAGCCATAACGGCACGTTGGTCTTGCCGAGCAGCACTGCGCCGGCATCGCTCAGACGCTGCACGACGGCGGCATCGCGCGCGGCGATGTTGTCGCGGAACGCGGGATCGCCCACGGTGGTCGGCCAGCCGGCGACGTCGAAGGACTCCTTGATCGTGAACGGCACGCCGTGCAACGGACCGCGCGGGCGGCCCGTCGCGAGTTCTTCGTCGCGCTGCCTCGCGATGGCGTGCGCGCGCTCGAAGTCGCTTAGCACGAGGGCGTTGACCCGCGGGTTAGCCTCGCGCCAAGCCGCTTCGCACGCGGCAACGAGCTCCCGGGAACTGACTTCGCGGCGGCGCAGCGCGGCCGCTGCGCGCGCAGCCGACGCATAGCGCCAGGCTTCAGCGGCCTGTCCCGTTCCGACGCGGGCGACGTTCTCTGCGAGATCTGACATGGGCGTTCACTTTTCAGTATTTTGTATACCGTCGCAGGACAAATTTGCGTTGTCAAGTGCTCGCGGATGGGCGCTGCGGCACGCCGGCATGCAGCTGCCGCCGGAAACGGCTTCGGTGCGGCCGCGCGAGGCGGTCAGGCCGCGTGGCCATCTACTGGCGCTGCGTGCGCCATGCAGTCTTTGCGCCGCGGGGTCGGGCGGGGTTGGAGGCCAATGATTACGGGTACCTTCCGTCTTGATCAACGGAAGGAGCGTCCATACAAATAAACGACGCGTATGTGCGATGCCGCGCTATTGGGCGGGTTCCGACGGAGCTCGCCATGCAGGGATCAGTGGGACGCGATTCACGTCGGCGATTGAGTCGGCGTCAGCTTAACGGCAGCGGACGGGGCGGTTGAATGCCCGCTTGTTGGTGCTCGACCGACGCCTCAACGTCCGGAACCCGGTAGGGCGACGTCACTTCCTGGCCCGAACTGAGCCCGACGACGCCAGGCTCGAATCGACCCTCTCCCGCCGGCCGCATCCGCAGAGTTGAACGGCCGATACCGGATGTGGACGAGCCTTCGATCGATGTTTTTGTGCATAAGCCGAGCGCTAACAACTGCCCGCCAAGTACTGCTCATGCGATCCACGCGGCGCAACGTGCATCGCCGGACGTCGTCGATTTCCGTCGTAGTTGGTTCCCGCATCGAGCAGTGTTCGAATGGCGGCACATTCGAGTGGATGATGAAATGCGTCAGGTACTTGAGCGCTTAAGCCGCATCGCGATTGAGAAACGTTCGGCGGGATGGATGCTGACTGACGTCTCGAAACAATCGCCCGCCGAGTTCAGATAGCGCCGGACGATCCTGAGCGCCGCGGCTCCGTGTTCCACGCGCAGCCGCTTTGCCATCTCCTCCGAAATCAACACCGCCTGAATCGCCTGCTGGATCTCCGTAATGCTGTGCCCGTACCGCTCCTCGATCAAGGAGCTGATCAACTGGTCGGGCTGCTCCCGTGCAACATCCGCCACGTCAGCATATTCGGGCGCGGTGTACACGTCTGTCCATCCGACCGGCGCGCGGCCTTTTCCTCCATCGATGCGCAGGCTTGAAATGCGCAGGAACCGCGCCCCTTCGGCACATTGCAGCGTCTTGGCCAGATCGCGGTCCGCGACGACCATCTCTGTCGATTGCACGAGCCGCAGATGCTCCGAGCCAAACTGGGCCAGGTCTTCGACGGAGGCAAGCGTCGGCCGGAATTCAGTCCTCGGGCGCGACGACTCGACGCGAGTTCCCGCGTTCTTGCGACGTGAAACCAGACCCAACTGCTGGAGTTCATGCAACGCTGCGCGCACGGTATGGCGGCTCGTGCGGTAGTGATCCCGCAATTCCAGCTCGGTCGGCAGGACGGTGCCGACGGGATATTGCCCGGAAGCAATCGCTTCGGTGAGTTCGCGCGCGATTTCCGCGTAATGGGGTCGATTCATCTTGTCGTCTTTGGGAATGTCTTCGTTCTTGCCTGCTACGGGTAAATCATAACTTGCCTCGATATGTCCGAACATATTAATCTAAATATGTCCGGACTTATAGGCTGCCGCTTTTCCCTGTCCCGCCCCTCTCTCAGTTCGAATTCTCAAGGTCGCAATGACACATGTCACCGTTCCGATGGCCAGCACCGTCGTCGATTCCATTCTGTTTCGCGACGCTTTCGGCACCGCCCGGATGCGCGCGGTGTTTTCCGATCACGCGCTGATCCAACGCTACATCGACGTCGAGGTTGCGTTGGCTAAAGCAGAAGCGCGCACAGGCGTGATTCCCAGCGATGCAGCCGAAGTGATCGCGCGTGAGTCGACGATCGAACGCATCGATTTCGATCACATGCGCGAAGAGACCGATATCGTCGGCTATCCGATCCTGCCGCTAGTGCATCAACTGGTCGAGATGTGTGGGGACGCCGGCCGCTACGTTCACTGGGGTGCGACGACGCAGGACATCATGGACACCGCGGTCGCGCTGCAGGTGCGCGACGCACTCGATTCGATCGATGACGATATCCGGGAGTTGCGCACGATTCTCGCGGATCTGGCGAAGAAGCATCGCGACACGCCGATGGCCGGCCGCACGCACCTGCAGCAAGCGCTGCCGGTGACGTTCGGCTACAAGGTTGCGATCTGGCTTGCGATGTTCGATCGTCATCAGGTACGGCTTAAGGAGATGCGCGAACGCGTGGCCGTGGTCGAATTCGGCGGCGCGGCGGGCACCCTTGCATCGCTTGGCGACAAGGGCTTCGAAGTGCAGAAGGCGCTCGCCGAGGAACTGAAACTCGGCGTGCCTGCAACGACATGGCACGTCGCGCGCGACGGTTTCGCCGAAGCCGTGAACCTGCTCGCGCTGATAACGGGCTCGCTCGGCAAGATCGCGCTCGACGTCATGATCATGGCGTCCACTGAGTTCGCGGAAGTCTACGAGCCGTTCGTGAAGGGACGCGGCGCGAGCAGCACCATGCCGCAGAAGCGCAATCCGATTTCCAGCGAACTCATGCTGGCGGCGGCGAAGGCAGTGCGCCAGCATGCGGGCCTGATGGTCGACGCGATGATTCAGGACTTCGAGCGCGCCACCGGCCCGTGGCATGCTGAGTGGATCGCAATTCCCGAAAGCTTCATTCTCACCTCTGGCGCGTTGCATCAAGCGAAGTTCGCGCTAGGCGGCCTTATCGTCGATGAAGCGCGCATGAAGCACAACCTCGGCATCAGCAAGGGTTTGATCGTCGCGGAAGCCGTGATGATGGGCATGGCGCCCTACACCGGACGTCAGCAGGCGCATGACATCGTGTACGACGCATGCCGCACGGTGAACGAGCATGGCGGCACGCTTGCGCAAGCGCTTGCTGCGCTGCCCGAAGTCACGAAGCACTTCGACCGCGCCGCAATCGACCGCATGACCGATCCCGCGAACTATCTCGGTCTTGCACCCCAGATGGTGGACCAGGCCATCGCACTGTCGCGCGACATCTGAACCTATAGAATCAAGAAGGAACACGCGATGCATAACGAACACGTATCACACGGCGACGCGACCGTCGCCACGACGAAGAGGCTGCCGTGGTACCGCAAGCTCGGCATGCAGGTGCTGCTGGCGCTCGTGATCGGCATTGCGGTCGGGTTGTTGTTCCCGAAGTTCGGCACGCAACTCAAGGTGCTCGGCGATATCTTTCTCGCACTCATCAAGGCAGGGGTCGCGCCGCTCGTGTTTCTCACGATCGTGCATGGCATCGCTTCGGCGGGCGACGTGAAAAGCGCGGGACGTGTGGGCTGGCGCTCGATCGTCTACTTCGAAGTCGTCTCGACAATCGCGCTCGCGTTCGGGCTGCTCGCCGGCAATCTGCTGCAGACGGGCAAGGCGATGACGTCCGTCACCGCCGGCGCCGTGCCCGCGATCGCGACCAAAGCTGCACCGCAGAGTTTTACCGGGTTCGTCATGCATATCGTGCCGGACAACTTCATCGGCGCGTTTGCGAAGGGCGAGCTATTGCAAGTTGTCGTGCTCGCGGTGATGGTCGGCGTCGGCATTCTCGCGATTCCGGCGCACCGCCGCGTGCGCGTTAACGAAGGGCTGGATCTTATCTCCGAAGTGCTCTTCTCGTTCATCAATCTCGTGATGAAGCTCGCGCCGCTCGGCACGCTCGGCGCGATCGCCTTCTCGGTGGGAAGCAACGGCACGGCGGTGCTGATCGCGCTCGCGCAGCTCGTGTTGAGCTTCTATGCAGTGATCGTGCTGTTCATCGTCGTTGTGATGGGCGTGATCGCGAAACTCTCGGGTTTCAGTCTGTGGCGCTTTCTCCGCTATATCAAGGACGAAATTTTCATTGTGCTCGGTACGGCTTCATCCGAAAGCGTCCTGCCGCGTCTTCTAATTAAACTCGAGCGGCTCGGTTGCGCGAAGCAAACGGTCGGGCTCGTGTTGCCTACCGGCTATGCGTTCAATCTCGACGGTACGTCGATCTTCATGTCGATGGGCGTGATGTTCATCGCTCACGCGTACGGCGTGCCCATCCCACTGGATCATCAGATCGGCATTCTGCTGCTGATGCTGCTGACGTCGAAGGGCGCCGCCACGGTGTCCGGGGGCTCATTCGTCGTATTCGCAGCGACGGTCACGTCGACTGGCATCCTTCCCGTCGAAGGCCTTGCGTTGATCTTCGGCGTGTACCGCTTCATGTCGATGGCGATCGCCACGTGCAATACGATCGGCAACAGCCTGGCGACGGTAGTCGTCGCCAAGTGGTCGCGGACCCTTGATGAGACGATCGCGCAGCGACATTTGCATCCTGAACGTTACCCTGAAATTGCGCGGGCCGATGAAAGCCTTGCCGGCGGCAATCTGATGCCCGAAGACATGGACGATGCAAAGCATCCTCACGGCGTTTCGCTCAAAGGCGCGCGACACACGCGGTGATCGAATGTCGCATCGCAGCAGTGCGCGGGCCTGTGCCCCGCTCAACTTAATCATGAGACTGTGCTACGAACTATGACCGCACCATCGCGAATCGAACATGACGCATTCGGTCCCGTGGAGATTCCGTCGGATCGATACTGGGGAGCCCAGACGCAGCGCGCCCTCGGTCTGTTCGAAGTCGGTGAAGAGCGCTTCCCGACTGTACTGATACGCGCATTCGGCTTGCAGAAGCACGCGGCCGCACGCGCAAACGTGCAGTGTGGAGCGCTCGCGCCGGAGCTTGCCCCGGCGATCGAGAAGGCCGCGATTGAACTGCACGAGGGGAAATGGAACGACCATTTTCCCTTGACGATCTGGCAGACGGGGTCCGGTACGCAGACCAATATGAACGCAAACGAGGTCATCGCAAACCGGGCAAACGAGTTACTCGGACAACCGCTTGGGACCAGGGCGCCGGTGCATCCCAACGATCACGTCAACCGCTCGCAATCATCGAACGACAGCTTTCCGACGGTGATGCACGTGGCAGCCGCGATCGAGGTCAACGGGCGTTTGCGCCCAGCGCTGGATGAACTCCGGTCTGCGCTTGCCGAGCGCAGCCATGCCTTCGCCGACGTATTGAAAGTCGCCCGCACCCATCTGATGGACGCCGTGCCGATGACGATGGGGCAGACGTTCGGCACCTTCGAGCGCCAACTGGCGCATGCGCTCGCTCGCATCGACGATGCGCTGCCCCGGCTCCTGATTCTGCCTCAAGGCGGCACCGCTGCGGGCACTGGACTGAACGCTCCCGCGGGCTTCGACAGTTTCTTCTGTGCGACGCTCACGGAGACTACGGGTTTATCGTTTGTCCCTAATGCACATAAATTCGAAGGCATGGCGGCACATGACGCGCTGGTGGAATTGTCAGGTGCATTGAACACAATCGCGACGTCGCTTCTGAAAATCGCGAACGACATGAGGTTCCTCGCTTCCGGCCCTCGCTGTGGTCTCGGAGAATTGCTGATTCCCGATGACGGACTGACGTCTTCGATCATGCCGGGCAAACGCAACCCGACGATTGCGGAAGTTCTCGTGCAGGCGTGCTTCCAGGTCATCGGCAACCACCAAACGATCACCATAGCCAATGCATCCGGGAACTTCGAGCTGAACGTCGCTAAACCAGTACTCGTCTACAACCTGCTTCAGTCGTTGCGTGTTCTTGCCGATTCCTCCGCCCTTTTTGCAAGGCGCTTTGTCCGCGGCATCGAGGTGGATCGTGAACAGCTTGCGACTAACCTCGACCGGTCACTGCTCGCTGTAACTGCGCTCAATCCGGTACTCGGTTACGACCGCGTTGCGCAGATTACGGCGACGGCGTTGCGCGAGCGCATCACACCTCGCGCGGCAGCGATTGCGCTCGGCTTTCTCGACGGCGATGAATACGGCCGCCTCGTCGACCCCGCCAAGCTCGTCGCGGTTAACATTTCAAAACGATAGGTCTTCGCCCCAGGGACAACACACGGTCCCAGGCCGCATCGAAGCTTGGCGCCACTGCGGACATAAGTCGGGCGGCGCGTCGCATCGATGAGCGACTACGCATCGAGCGTGCGCGCATAGTCACTAAGGTCCGCATGTTCACGCAGCATCTGCTTGTATAAACCTTGAAAGCCGAGCCAGGCGACGTAGTCGGACGCCAGATGCCGGCGCGTCGCGCGCGCCTCCTCCGCGCTCAGCGGCTCGAGCGGGCCGGCCGCCTCGGCCAGCAACTGCACCTGCGCACATCGCTCCATCGCGATGAAGCGATACACGGCCGAATCCACGTTCGATCCCACCGTCAGCAAGCCATGATTCAACAGGATCGCGGCCTTGCAGTCGCCCATCGTCTGCGCAATCCGCTCGCCCTCGTCGGTGGCGAGCACAACGATATCGCCGCGAAACACTACGTGGTTTTCAAAGAACAGACACGCTTCCTGATTGATCGGCGCAAGCAGCCTTTCGCGCGCGGCGAATGCACGTCCATAGGTCGTATGCGTGTGCACGGCGGCCGCCGCCGCATGATTCACGCGATGCAGCCCGCAATGAATCGCGACCGCCGCCGCATTGACCGGCCCACTGCCGTGGTGCACCGCGCCCTTGTCGTCGATGCACATGAGATCGTCGGGATGGATGGTCGAGAAGTGCTGCGCATATTGATTGACCCAGTAGCGGTCGTGATGCTCGGGATCGCGCATGGTCACGTGGCCTGCGATACCTTCCGTCAGCCCGAAGCGCGCCAGCAGCCGGAACGCCGCCGCGAGTTTGAGCTTGCGATGCCGCCGCTCGGTCTCGAGGTCTTCATAGACACGCGGAACGGGCAGCGCCCCGCCGATGGGAGTGGGAATCTGGTACTCGTTGGAGTCGGCCAGGCACATGCGGCACTCTCGATGAAAGGAACGGGACATGCTCATTCTGGTGCGCCAAAAGTGCCGCCGTCCATGGCGGTTTGCGCAATGCCATGTGAAATTTCGGCACCATGAGCCACGAAGGCCGGTCGCGCATGGCTTCGGGCGAGGTTATGCCGAAGCGTCACAGGACAAATACTTTTCGTGGATAGTCATGGAAATTCGACTAGTGCTAAATGAGGCTACGACAACACCCATGCCCGGACAACCCACATGCAGACCATCGATACCCAGAGCGCGTTGCCGCCCGAACTGATGAAGCGCATCGTGTGGCGGCTCGCGCCGCTGATGGTGCTGATGTACGTCGCCAACCAGCTCGATCGCGCCAATGTCGGCTACGCGGCATTGACGATGAACGCCGAGCTCGGCATGAGCGCCGCGCAATACGGACTGTCCGCGAGCCTGTTCTTTCTGGGCTACATCCTGTGCGAAGTGCCGAGCAACCTGTGCATGCATCGCTTCGGCGCGCGGCGCTGGATGGCGCGCATACTCGTGACCTGGGGTCTGCTGTCGTCGCTCACGAGCTTCGTGCCGAACGCGCAATGGCTGTATGTTGCGCGCTTCACACTGGGCGTGTTCGAGGCGGGGCTGTATCCCGGCATGGTCTATTACCTGACGCTGTGGATGCCCGCGCGCAATCGCGTCTGGATGATGTCGCTCTTCACGATGTCGATTCCACTAACCGGCATGATCGGCGCGCCCGTGTCGACGTGGATCATGGAGCATGCGAACGTGTTCGGAGTCACCGGCTGGCGCGCAATGATTCTGCTCGAAGGCCTTCCCGCCATCGTACTCGGCGTGGTTGCCTGGTTCTATCTGCCGGACGGTCCGCACGCTTGGCGCGGCCTGAGCGAGAAAGAGCGCCAGACGATCCGCACAGCGCTCGCGGGCGAAGAGCAGGCCGCGTCCGCCGCCGTGCAGCCTGGCAGTGCGCGCCGCGCGCTCACCAATCCCAAGGTCTGGGGCTTGGGCCTGGTTTATTTCGGCATCAACTCGGGCATTATCGGGCTGCTATATTTCCTGCCGCAAGTCGTGAAGACCTTCAAAGGCAGCGCCCAGTACTCGCTCACACAGATCGGCCTGATCACGTCCGCGCCGTTCGCGGTCGCGGTAGTCAGCGTGATCGTGTGGGGACGCATCGTAAGTCACAAGCGCATTCATGCGCGCGACGTCGCCGGACCGATGTTGCTGTCGGCAGTCGCGCTCGCCAGTGCACTTTATCTCCCGTCGCCGCTCGCGACTATCGCGGTGCTGGCGATCGGTACGTCCGCGTGCTTCTGCAGCATCAGCACGTTCTGGCAGTTGCCGCGAAACATCCTCACCGATCGCGCAGCGGCGGCGGGCATCGCGCTCATCACGAGCATCGGCGTATCGTCGGGCTTTGTGATGCCGTATTTCATCGGCTGGGTGCGCGATACGACCGGCACGTTTCAGCTCGCATTCATCGGCATCGCCGTGGCAATGGCCATCGGCGCCGCGCTCGCGATCGCGCTCGACCCCGAACGTCGCCGCGAGCCCGCCGCAAGTATGGCGCTAAAATGAGTGGACTTCCCATGGAGATCCGCCCGTGTCATTGCGTCGAGGAATTCCCAGCCTAACGGCGTTACAGGCCTTCGAGGCGTCGGCGCGTCATCAAAGCTTCTCGAAGGCCGCCGCTGAACTGCAGCAGACGCACGGCGCCATCTGCAAGAAGGTCAACGAGCTCGAAGCCAGCCTCGGCGTGGAACTATTCCGGCGCGTCAGCCAGCGTCTGGTGCTCACCGATGCGGGCGCCGATTACGCGCATCGCATCCGCGTGAATCTCGAGCAGATTCGTCAGGACACGCAGCAACTCGTAGCTGATCGCGAACGCTCAACTCTGCGCGTCGCGGTCGGCGTCACCTTCGGCGCGCAATGGCTGGTGCCGCGGCTACCGGGTTTTCATCGTGCGCAGCCGAATATCCAGGTGCGGCTCACGGGCCGCGATCAACCCACGTACTTCCATGACCTCAACTTCGACGCCGCCATTCACTTCGAGCAGTCGCCGCTGCCGGGACTCGCGAGCAAGGTGCTGATGGCGGATGACGAAGTGTGGATGGTCGCCTCGCCATCGATGGCCGATGAACTCGCCACGCAGAACATCGTCGCGATGCCGTGGATCCACACGCGCGATCTGCCCGCCGCGTGGATGACGTGGAGCGAAGCCGCCGCGCATGAAGCCACGGAACACACGCCGCGCGAAGGCAGTGACCATTCCTTCGATTTCTTCATCATGGCGATTCGAGCAGCAGTCGCGGGCCTGGGCCTCGCGCTATTGCCGCGCGTGCTGATCGAGCAGGAGCTAGCGTTGGGCCAGTTGGTGCGCATCGGCGGGTATGCAGCCATTAACGCGCAGAAGACTTATCTGATGTTCCCGGAGCAGCGGCGCGACTGGGCGCCATTCGTCGCCTTCGCCGCATGGCTGGACGAGGAGATGACGCGTTATCGCGCGCAACGTCGCGCATTGCCGGAAGAAGCGCTGCAACGCTAACTTCGAGTCGAGCAACGCTGTCGGTGCGAATAGGCGAAGGCGTGCTATCCCCGGCGCGAGCGATGGCACGACAACTCGAAGCGGTTTAACAAAAGCCGGAGCAGCGAGCGGCAGCGACGACGTCGCCAAAAGTGACGCAAAGCTTATGTATTTCCTGGTCCGCTCGTCGTCAAGTTACTAAAGTGAATCGCGAGCAACCATCTTTGCCCGCATGATAGGGGGCTCTCTTCCTGATCGGGCCGTGAGGCGGTCGCTTCGACTCCATGAAATTCCGGTTCTGGGTATCGCCAGCCCTACTCTTCAAACCCCACCACGTTCCGGCGCCTTAGCTGCACCACGTCGCGAAGCGGAGGCGCCCCAAACAGCCGGCTATATTCACGGCTGAACTGCGACGGGCTGTCATACCCGACCCTGATCGCCACCGACCCGACATCCCCGAGCTGTCCGAGTAACAATTTCCGGGCCTCCTGCAGCCGCAGTTGCTTCTGATACTGCAGCGGACTCAGCGTCGTAACGGTCTTGAAATGATGATGGAGCGACGACACGCTCATATTCACCTGCTGCGCCAGCATCTCCACCCGCAACAGTTCGGTGTAGTGATTCTGGATCCACTCGATCGCCCGCGCGATCCGGTACGTCTGGCTCCCGTTGACGGCGATCTGTCGCAGTCGCTTCCCCTGTTCGCCTGTCATCAGCCGATAGAGCAATTCCTTCTCGATGAGCGGCGCGAGAACAGGGATGTCATCCGGAGTATCGAGCAATCGCACGAGCCGCAGCGCCGCATCGAAAACCGGCGCCGACAGCAAGCCTACGGCGATGCCTTCGCCCGCCGACGCGGTATCCGGTTCCGGCAGTTGCACCTGCGTCGCCAGTTCGACGATGCGCTGCGGATCGAGCGTGAACTTCACACATAGATAAGGCGCGTCGGGCGACGCCCGTGTCACCCGCGACATCACGGGCAAGTCGACGGACGTCACGAGGCAATGCAGATGATCGTATTCGTATGCCTGCCCCGCGACCACGACCCGCTTGGCGCCTTGCGCCGCGAACACGAACGCGGGGCTCGTCACGCCGCAACCGAGATCCGCGGGTGCCGCGTACCGGTAGAAGGTCAGCGACGGAATCGCCGTCTGATGCGCGCCGTCCACCGGCGCGAAGCGGCTGATGAGCGCGGCGAGTTCGCGGCGTGCCGTTTCGTGCGACGCCGAAGGATCGAGCCTGGAAGGTTTCTGTTTCATGTGCATTGAACCCCGTTGACGGAATCGAGCATACCGAGCCGCAGCCGGGTAGCCACCGCCGGCCTGCTCGATTTGCAGGATTGTTCAATATTTTTGCAGGATCGTGTAAGCGCAACGGCAGCCGGTCGTTCACACTGCCGCGTACACCCAGCGCCAAGTTCGGGCTTTCCCCACGGAGAGGTTCCATGTCCACATCGTTTGTCCTCAACGGCAAGAACATTACGCTCGATGCCGATCCTACTACGCCGCTCCTCTGGGCGATCCGCGAAAACGCGGGCCTGCACGGCACGAAGTTCGGCTGCGGCATGGCGCAATGCGGCGCCTGCACGGTTCATCTGGAAGGCGAAGCCACCCGTTCGTGCGTGCTGCCGCTCGCCGCCGTCGCGGGCAAGCGCATCACGACCATCGAAGGCATCGAAAGCCGGTCCGCCAAAGCCATTCAGGCCGCATGGGTCAAGCTGCAGGTCCCGCAGTGCGGCTACTGTCAGTCCGGACAGATCATGTCCGCGACGGCCTTGCTCGAACATAACGCCACGCCCACCGACGCCGACATCGACGCCGCAATGAACGGCAATCTCTGCCGCTGTGCGACCTATGTCCGCATTCGCGCAGCCATCCACGAAGCCGCTGCCACCCTGAAGGCCTGACCATGACGACCGATTTCGATCTTACAGGTGCGGTACGCCCATCCCGCCGGGCCTTTCTGAAAGCAGCCGGCTCCGTCGCGGCAGTCGGGCTCACCGTCGGCTTCGAGTGGGCGGGCACGGGCCGCCGTGCGCTCGCTGCCACGATGCCCGAGGCGACGTTCGCACCCAATGCGTTCCTGCGCGTCGCACCCGACAACAGCGTCACGGTCATCGCCAAACATGTCGAGATGGGCCAGGGCGCGTACACCGGCATCGCGACGATCGTCGCGGAAGAGTTGGATGCGGACTGGCAGGACGTGCGTGTCGAAAGCGCGCCCGCCGATGCGAAGCGCTACGCGAATCTCGCGTTCGGTACGATCCAAGGCACGGGCGGCAGTTCGGCGATGGCCAACTCGTGGATGCAATTGCGCGAAGCCGGCGCGAAAGCGCGCGCGATGCTGGTCTCCGCCGCCGCTGCGCAGTGGCAGGTGCCCGCGTCCGATCTGACGACGCGTGACGGCAGCGTTCATCATGCGGCCACGAACCGGACCGCGACCTACGGCTCGCTCGCGTCGGCCGCCGCCCGCTTGCCGGTGCCGGAGAAGGTCACACTCAAATCGCCAAAGGATTTTCGTTTGATCGGCCATCCGTTGCCGCGCGTCGACGTGCCGCCGAAAACCGACGGCACAGCGCAGTTCACGCTCGACGTGACGTTTCCCGGCATGCTGGTCGCGCTGTTGCAGCGTCCGCCGCTTTTCGGTGCGACCGTCAAGTCATTCGATGCGTCGGCCGCGAAAGCCGTGCCGGGCGTCGTCTCGGTCGTGCAAGTGCCGGGCGGCGTTGCCGTGGTCGCGAAGGGCTTCTGGGCGGCGAAGCAGGGCCGCGATGCGCTGAAGGTCGACTGGGAAGATTCGAAGGCCGAAAAGCGTAGCTCGGACGCGATCATGACCGAGTACCGGCGACTCGCCGAGCAGTCCGGCGCATCTGCCCGCAAGGAAGGCAATGCAACACAGGCACTCGCGGGCGCGGCGCAGAAGGTTTCCGCTACTTACGCGTTCCCGTATCTCGCTCATGCGCCGATGGAGCCGCTCGACGCCGTCGTCAAGCTCACTGCCGATAGCTGCGAGATCTGGGCTGGCGACCAGTTCCAGACGGTCGACCAGGGCAACGCCGCGCGCACGGCCGGGCTCGATCCGCAGCAGGTAAAGATTCACACGCTGTATGCGGGCGGCAGCTTCGGGCGGCGCGCGAATACGCAGTCGGACTATATCGTCGAGGCCGTGTCGATCGCGAAGGCGCTGGGTGCGAATGGCACACCGGTCAAACTGCAGTGGACCCGCGAGGACGATATCCACGGCGGCCTCTACCGGCCGATGTACTTCCACAAGCTCGACGCGGGTCTGAGCGCCGACGGCAAGCTCATCGCCTGGCGACATCGCATCGTCGGTCAGTCGATTCTTGCAGGCACGCCGTTCGCGAGCGCGATGGTCAAAAACGGGATCGACGGGACGTCCGTCGAGGGGGCCGCTAACGTGGCCTACGCGATTCCGAACATCTCGGTCGAACTGACGACCACGCAGACCGGCGTGCCGGTGTTGTGGTGGCGGGTAGTGGGCAGCTCGCACACGGCATTCGCGGTCGAGGCGTTCATCGACGAAGCCGCACATGCCGCGGGCAAGGACCCATTCGTCTTCCGTCGCGATCTGCTCGCCCACGAACCGCGCATGCGCGCCGTGCTCGAACTCGCCGCGCAGAAAGCGGGCTGGGATCCGGCCAAACCGTTGCCGAAAGGCCGCGGGCGCGGCATCGCGGTGGCCGAGGCGTTCAAGACGTTCGTCGCGCAGGTCGCGGAAGTCTCCGTCGACAACGAGGGTAACGTGAAAGTGGAGCGCGTCGTCTGTGCGGTGGATTGCGGCACACCGATCAATCCCGACGTCATCGCCGCACAGATGGAAGGCGGCATCGGCTTCGGTCTCGGCGCGGCGTTGCACAGCGCGATCACGCTGAAGGACGGCAAGGTCGAGCAGAACAACTTCGACGGCTACCAGGTGCTGCGGATTGCCGAAATGCCGAAGGTCGACGTACATATCGTGCAGTCCGGCGAAGCGCCGACCGGCGTCGGCGAGCCCGGGGTCGCGCCGGTCGGGCCGGCGGTGGCGAACGCGATTTTCGCAGCCACGGGCAAACGGCTTCACAGCTTGCCGTTTCCGGGCGCTGCAGGAAAGAGCGCCTGACGGTCGTTTCTGCCGGCTGCGGGAGGTCGTTTTCGGCTACAAATCAAAATACCGAGACCTGAACGCGAGCCAAGTCGAGTACGACGGCACAGATAGGGTCGTGGGAGGATTCTTCGCCCATCCAACCTGACAGTGCCGTCGAGCCCGCTCGCCTCCCCACCGGCCTCAGTGCCGGCTGTCGTCATCAGGATCGATGCCGATCATTCGCAGCGTGTCTCGGATCAGGTCGATCTCCGCCCACGCTCTTTCCAGCGACCCTGCCTCAAATGCCGCGGGGTCTTCGCGCCCTTGGGCTTTGCGGATCGCGTCGACCATCGCGCAAAAAGCGAAGGCTTCCAATTCGGGTGGGAAAGCTTCGTCGGGGAAGCGGTCGTGTTGATCAATCATCAGTGAGTAACGGCGCGGCGAGACCAATCTTTACAGGTTCGACGCCTGGCATATTGGAGGATCGCCCCTAAAACACTCAGACGCCCCTGATCCAGCGAAGAAACGTCCCCCTAACTCGCTCAGTTCGGGCGCCAGGGAACACCTTCGGCGCCTCGTTCACTGCGGTCGGTCTGCTGTCGGCCACTCACGCGCGAACTCCGCCAGGTCATGCCGCAGACGGGTCGGGCACCATCGCTAATGCGGCACACAGTACCTCGCCCCCGACAGCCGAAACGTGGTTCGCACCATCCGGACTCACTGTTCGGCGCGCTCACCCGCTGGCTGCCTGCACACGATAGCCGTCAGCACCATTGGAATAACCGAATGAACAGCGGCCGTGCTCCCAGCGCCCGTGAGAAGATGCTTGACCGAGTCCGCCGACCCGAGCACCACCACACCGTAGACTGCGTCTGACGGAGGATTCCCGTCGCCAGCTTTGAAAAGAGGATCATCCGGCTGGTAGCCGAAAACGGCATGAACGCGGAGGCCAAATGCCGTCAATCCCGCTCCGCTCGTCGGGCGAAACGCGTTCACCGAGTTTGCCTCGACCCGCATGGCAGGGACCGCGATAGCTTGCGTATCGACGAGACTGGTAACGAATTCGTGCGCAGTTTCTCCGCATGTCAATTGTTCATCCAGGGCGTGGCTGAATGCCGGCGCTGGGACCATAGCAACGATTGCCAACAACTTCGAGAGCGGTCGCATTTGCACATTCTTCCTTAATGTGATCCTGGAAACGCTCACCGCGTTTCACCCCTCCGGACGGGAGAGCCCCAAGATCGGGCACTCCTTGCGCTGACGCACTCTCAAGCATCTCCCGTGCCACTCGCGCCTGTCACCGCCTCATATCTTAAACGGCTCGAGATGGACGCGCTTCCTTGCGCCTCCCTTCGATAGCTGACGATGCCGGTGCGAGATTGTGTTCGCGCAGAACAGCCACTTGCGGACGGCCGACCCACAACTGCGCGGGTACGCCGATCCGATGCCCGAGGATTGACGCGGCCGTCGACCCACACTTGCCACGCGCCTCCATGGCTCCTGCCGGATTCCCCTAACGACGAACCCGGCCTGGTCGCAACGCTGTTCGGGCGCACGGTATGCCAACACCGGCGCGCACGACCCGCTGCTCCGCGATGAATCTCTATCTGGACCTCGCGATGCAGATGGAGGCGGTCATCATATTTACGTCGCTGGCGATGCCGCTGCTTGCCCCAGCGCGTGGATGACGGGACGCTCAAATTGCTGAACCTGACAGAGCTCCAGCGAGGCACTGCTGACCGCCACCGCTCAGGATTTCATCCGGCGCCTGCGATCCAAACTGGACGGCGACGACGAGGGACGCATGCCCGCCGGCATGCGCTACAGCGACACGCGCGTTGCGGTTGGCGTTCGCGAGTGCACGTGCCGGAATCATCTCTCACGCGCATAGCGCGAGACATGATCCGACAGCGAGGTGACAAGTCGATGCTACATCGCGCTCGCAACAGCTTGCGCCGTTGCCGCCGACAACGTCCAGCCGAGATGACCGTGCCCCGTGTTGTAGAACACCCCCCGCCGTTTTCCACGGCCGACCTTGGGCAGCATGCTCGGAAGCATCGGCCGCAAACCAGCCCAGGGAATCACGCGCGAAGTCGATACCTCGGGAAAATATCGCCGCGTCCAATCCACTAGCGGTGCGATGCGGTCCGAACGGATATCGCGGTTAAAGCCGTTGATTTCCGCGGTACCGGCCACGCGGAAACGATCCACGCCGAGACGGCTCGTCACGATCTTCGCACTGTCGTCGAGCAGGCTGACCCACGGCGCGTGCTGCTGGCTGGTGTTGTCGTCGAGACAGACGGTGATCGAATAGCCCTTCACAGGATAGATATTCACGTGATCGCCGAGCATCGCCGCGAAGTCACGGCTTTTCACGCCGGCGCAGACGACGATGCGCTCGAACGTGAACGGCTGCGTTTCGCCTTCGAGATTGACCAGCAGCGAAAATCGGCCTTCGGCAGGCTGTTCGATCGACGTGATCTGCGCGTCGTAGTGGAATTCGACGCCGTGCCGTTCGCATGCCTGAGCAAGTCCGCGCGTGAACTTGTGGATGTCGCCGGTCGAATCGGACGGCGTAAAAAAGCCGCCATAAAAGTCGCCATGTAACGTGGGTTCGATGCGCTGCAATTCGCCTGCACTGACCGGGTTGCGCTCGAGGCCGCCTTCGCGCAGCAGGTCGTTCACCTTGCTCGCGGCGTCGAATTCCTTGCTGGTCTTGTAGATATGCAGAATGCCGCGCCGTTCCAGATCGAAGTCGATATGTTCTTTTTCAGCGATCGAAAAGAGATGCTCGCGCGCGGCAAGCGCGAGCCGCACGGTTTCGACCGTATTCGCGCGATAGTGCGGAATCTGCCGCAGGAACTCGCCCATCCACGAATATTTGTGCCACGTAGGCAGCGGATTGAGCAACAGCGGGGCATCGCGCGTGAGCATCCAGCGCAGGCCCTTGAGCACGGTTGCCGCGCTATTCCAGACTTCGGCATTGCTCGCGGAAAGCTGGCCGCCATTGGCGAACGAGGTCTCCATGGCCGCGTAGCGGTGGCGTTCGAACACGGTGACGTGATGGCCGCGCTGGACGAGCGCGTGAGCAGTCGTGACGCCGGTAATGCCGGCGCCGATGATGGCGATTCGTGACATGACATGGTCCAGAGTAGTTGAGCATCGCCGATGTCGATTTCGTGTTGACTTATTCGAAATCGGCGTCGATGCCCCATCTGTCCATGTACCTGAGAGTTTCTTCCCGTGCCAGGCAAACAGGCGGGGAATCCCCTTCGGTGGGCGCGCGTGCGCCGCTCTCCAGATGTTCCTGCTGCGCGGTCCTTTTGCCTGAGAGTTTCCGGGGCGGTTGCTCCGTCGGCGTCGTCGCGAATTCTTGACGATCTCTCCCGCGCTGCATCGCAGAACGGCTCGACAATACCGGGCAAAAAAAATTACCGCAAGTCTTTCGTGCAATGGTCCGCAGCATGGATCAATCCGTCACGGCTCTTAGCGAGTGAGCAAGCGAGATCTCTTATTCACGCGCCAGTAATTCGGAAAGACTCTTCGAGAGTCCGACGTTGAGCTTGAGCGGCGGTTTGGCAAAACTGCCGCTCGGTGCGCGCATCGTTGCGAGACGGGTCAATACTTGCGCCTGACAGACGCCACTCGATACACCGTCGACAACCGGCACCGGCAACAGGTCCGCCACACTGCGCGCCAATCCTGCGAGCGGCGCCCCAGCCAGAATCAACACGTCCGCGCCGTCTTCTTCCACCGCGCGACGGCTCAATTCGACCAGATAGTCGCCGTGATCTTCGCGGACCGTGGCGGGGTCACGCAGAGGGCGATCCAGATGACGGATTCCCGCGAGCCGGCTCAGCATGCCGTAACGGTCAACGCATTCCCGATACCAGGCGGTGATGCGCCGCGAAATCGCAATGATACCGATCCGCTGACCGAGTTGCGCCGCGGTCATCAGCGCGGCTTCGGTCATGCCGACAACCGGCACGTCGAGTACTTCCCGCAATTCGTGCAGACCGGGGTCGCCGAATGCCGCAATCAGCAGCGCATCGTATTGGCCTTTGCGTTCCCCTGCGATGGCCGCCACGGCGTGTGCCCCGAGCAGCGCCTCGAAGCGGGTTTCGATGTAGGCCACACCGCTCGCCGCTGTCGCCATCTCGATCTGCACGCCGCTTGACGCGACGCGGCGAGCTTCGGCTTCGATCAGATCGGTGACGCCGCTTGAAATGTTCGGGTTGACGATCAGCAGTTTCATGATGGCTCCAGCCAGGGGTCGCCGCGCGGCGATATCGGCAACAGCAACGGTAATGGTGCGTTAGCAGTATCAAGGAGCGGGCAGACGCAAAGCGCACTCATCCGAAGATGGCCTGCAGATCGACCTCGGTGTCCTCGGGCAGCGAGAGATCGAGCGTCGCTTCGATGTGATCGAGGTGCCCGACCGCCGCCGCTATCGCCGACTCGAGTTCGCCCTTCTCCATCAGCCCGACGATTTCCGTGTGCTCGTGATTCGGACACGCAGGCACGCTGGGTGAATCGAACAACAGGATGATGAGACAGGTCAGCGACGCGAGTTCGCGCATCAGCTTGGTCAGCGGCGGACTCGCCACCATTTCGGCGATCAGCAGATGAAATTCCCCGGAGAGGCGAATCACCGCATGCTTGTCGCCTTTCTCGCGGGCCGCACGTTCCTTGGCGACGTGGGCATGGAGACGTCGAAAATCGTCCGCCTTGCCACGTTCGACGAGGCTGCGGATCAGCGCCGGTTCGAGAATGCGCCGCGCCTGGAAAATATGGCGAGCGTCCTGCACCGACGGGCTTGCGATGAACGCCCCGCGATTCGGGATCGTGGTGACGATGCCTTCATGCGTGAGCCGCGTTAGTACCTTGCGAATTTGCGTGCGGTTGACCTTGAACACGCTGGCGAGTTTCTCCTCGACGAGTTTGGTGCCCGGAATCAGCCGGTGCTCCATCACCGCGGTGAGGATGCGCTCATAGATCGCATCGGAGTTGTCTTGCGCATCGAGGATCTGAGCGGTCGGCCGCGCCTTACGCGAGCCGGGGGATTCTTTGTTGGTTAGCACGCTGAGTGTTCTCCACTGACCAACGATGGTTTCGTGTGATTGTGATTCTACATTGTGACAAAAATAAAATGGATTGTGGAAACTTGCACCATCAGTGTCTCGGGGCACTAGCGGTGAACTCCGCCCGCACGCAATCGGTGCGCAACGCAGCGATATAACGCTGTCTTACCCGCACGACCAATCAACGAACGGATTGTGCCAGTTCCCTTCGCCTATCCCATGCGCGCCGCTGCACATGGCTTTGAGCGCCATACATGCCCCGCGCCAAGGCTCGCCGATGGTCTCGGGCTGATTCATTGGCACAGCTGTTGCTTAGTTTTGTCACAAACCCACTTCAATTTGCGACAAAACGGAGTTCACCTGATGCGATTTGCCCGCTCCTCTCTCGCCGCCCTGAAAAACGCTGCGCGCGCGCTGTTAGCACCTCTACTGGTCGCCGCCGCGCTTGCGCCCACGGTGGGCCATGCCAAGGATGCCGAACCGATCAACCTCGGCTACGCCAAGTGCGCGCACTGCACGCCATTGTCGCTGACCCCGCAGTACGCCACCGGCGTCAAACTGACGGCGACCTCGTTCAACACCGGCAACGACGCGCTGACGGCGTTGCTCTCGAAAAGCATCGATATCGCGCAGGTCACCTATCTGCACTATGTCACGGCACTCGACAAGGGCTTCAAGGTGGTCGGCGTGGCCGGCCAGATCAACGGCGGCTCGCAGGTGCTGATCGCCAACGATTTACCCGTGCAAGCGGGCGACTGGGACGGCTTGAAGAAACTCATCATGCAGTACAAGAAGGACGGCAAGCCGTTCCGCGTCGCCGCGTCGCGCGGCAATGCGCAGGACATTCATATGCGCGGCGCGTTCCTTACGCATGGCATCGACATCAACAAGGATGTGCAGTTCATCAACATCCCGAATCCTTCGGATCACGTTCAGGCGCTACGCCGTGGCGAAGTCGAACTGATTACGTCGGTCGAGCCGTTCGCCACGCAAATCCGTGAGGTCAAGGCGGCCAAATTCTTTGCGTTTCCATATGACCAGGCGGCCGGCAAGCTGACCAACCTGATCGTCACGCGCCCGGATGTGATCGAGAGCAATCCGCAAGGCGTGCTCGAAACGGTTCGCGCGATCGTCAAGGTGGACGACATGATGGCCGCTAACAAACCGCTTTTCGTCGACACGATCCAGAAGGTGACGGGGCTCGACAAGACCATTGCAGCCGGTGCGGTCGACAACCTCTATCCGGACTACAGGATGTATCGCGCGTCCGCCATGTCGATTGCGAAGATGATGCACGACCTGAAGTACGTGAATTCGGACGTCAGCGATGCCGTGTAGAAGAATCTCGACTACAGCTTCCTCGAGAAGGTGACCGGCAAACCCAAGACCGAACTCGGTTACTGATCGGAACACCCGCCATGTCATCCCTGTTTTCCTACGTTTCTACACGCGGATCGAGCGTGGCATCGTGCCGGTGCTGCTGCTGGCCGGGTGGGAGGCGTTTTCCCGCTCGGGCATCCTGCCCGCCGCGTTGCTGCCGGCGCCGTCGCAGGTCGTGCTCGCCTGGGCCGACTGGATTTTCAGCACCGACGGCAACACGCAGACCTACTCCGGCCACTGGCTCTTCGATATCGCGGCCAGCTCCGGGCGCGTGTTCGCGGGCTTTGCGATAGCCACGGTGCTCGGTGTCGCGATCGGCATGGCGATCGGCTGGTCGCGTTCGATCGAATCGCTGGTCGAGCCGACGCTGCAAACGCTGCGCCCCGTGCCGCCCGTCTCTTGGATTCCGCTCGCGATCATCTGGTTCGGGATCGCCAACAAGCCGGCGATCTTTCTGGTCTTCATGGGGTCGTTCTTTCCCGTGCTGCTCAGCACGATTCACGGCGTGAAAACGTGCGACCGCAATCTGCTGCGCGCCGGCGCGATGACGGGCGGCAGCTCGTCGATGCTGCTGCGTCACATCGTGTTCCCCGCCGCATTGCCGAGCATCTTCTCCGGGCTGCGCATCGCGATCGGCTCCGCATGGATGCTGACCGTCACGGCCGAGATGGTCGCGGTGAAGAGCGGCGTGGGCTACGTACTGTGGGATTCGTACTACTTCCTGCGCTACGACATCGTGATTGCGTCGATGGTAAGCATCGGTCTGCTCGGGTTCGTGAGCGACTACGTCATCAAGCGGATCGGCGGGCGCGTTCTGCGCTGGCAACGCGGTTCCACTCTGCAAGCAAGGGAAGGTTGACGGCATGGCCCTCATCACAATCGACAACGTCTCGCGCACGTTCGAAGACAGCAAGCGCAAACAGGTGGTCACCGCGCTCGAGAACGTGAGCCTCAAGGTCGAACGCAACGAATTCCTGTGTCTGCTCGGCCCGAGCGGCTGTGGCAAGTCCACGCTGCTGAACATGATCGCCGGTTTCGACAAACCTTCGTCGGGCACCGTGAGCGTCGGCGGCTCGCTCGTCACTGAACCGGGCGCGGATCGCGGCGTGGTCTTCCAGCAAGCGAACCTGATGCCGTGGCTGCCGGTGTGGGAGAACGTCGCATTCCATCTGAAGATGCGGAACGTCCCCAAGCCGGAGCGTCGCGAACGCGCCCAGCGCTACATCGAAATGGTCGGCCTCAAGGGTTTCGAAAATCACTTCCCGAGCGAACTCTCCGGCGGCATGAATCAGCGCGTGGGTATCGCCCGCGCACTGCTGATGAACCCGGAGGTGATTCTGATGGACGAGCCGTTCGGCGCACTCGACGAACAGACCAAGATGGACATGCACGCCGAGCTGATCCGTATCTGGCGAGAGAGTCGCAGCACGATCGTGTTCGTCACGCACGGGATCGACGAATCGCTGGCGCTCGGCACGCATGTCGCGGTGATGTCGGCGCGTCCGGGCCGCATTCGCGAACTGCTGCCGATCGAACTCGGCCGCCCACGGGATCCGACAAGTGCCGAATTCAACGACTACAAGCGCCACATCCTCGCGCTGCTGCGTCCGGAAACGGTGGCGGAGTTTGCGTGAGATGACGACCTTCATCACCGGCAGCAGCGGATTCGTCGGTCTTGCGCTTGCCGAGCGCCTGCTCGCCAGCGGCGAAACGGTGATCGGCTTCGATCGCAGCGCGCCGCGCACGCAAGCGTCGCAGGCGTTCGCTGCGCTGCCAGGGCGTTTCGTTGCACTGAGCGGCGACGTACGCGACGCCGACGCATTGCGCGAGGCGATGCACACGCATCGGCCTTCGCGGCTCGTCACGCTAGCCGCGATCACCGCGGATGCACCGCGCGAACGGCAAATGCCGCAGTCCATCTTCGAGGTGAACGTGGGCGGCGTGCTCGCTGCCATCACCGCAGCGGCCGATGCGGGCGTCGAACGCATCCTGCATGGCAGTTCCGGCTCGGCGTACGGATCGAGCGGCCGCGCGCCGCACCCGCTTCTCGAAGACGTCACGTTGCTGTTGCCCGAAGGTCTGTACGGCATCTCCAAACGCGCCGCCGAAGACGCCGCGATGCGTCTTTGCGCATTGCACGGCGTGCCGCTCGTGATCGGGCGGCTCGGCACATGCTTTGGTCCATGGGAAGCCGACTCAGGCGTGCGCGACACCTT
Organism: Paraburkholderia fynbosensis; assembly: GCF_902859935.1. Classification (GTDB taxonomy): domain Bacteria; phylum Pseudomonadota; class Gammaproteobacteria; order Burkholderiales; family Burkholderiaceae; genus Paraburkholderia; species Paraburkholderia fynbosensis. Next base: position 89,826 of record NZ_CADIKI010000023.1, on the reverse strand, counting down.
GAGCGCGCCGCTGCAGGTGCTGTCGAAAGCGCGGTGCGGCGAAACCGCCGTGCTGCCGCGCGCGGGCCGCCGCGACTGGCTCTATGTGCGCGATGCGGTCGCGGCGCTCATTGCATTGCTCGAAGCACCGCGCTGGTCTCACAGCATCTACAACCTTGCGGCGGGTTTCGAATGGAGCGTCGCCGACTGGTGCGAACGGCTCGCGCAGCGTTATCCGGCGTTCGCCTGGCGCGTCGCGAAGCAAGACGAAGCGCCGAATATCGAATACTTCGCCGATTACGACCGCGCGTCGATGGACAACGCACGGCTCATCGCCGATACCGGCTTTGCGCCGCGATTCGATCTGACCGAAGCAGAAGCCGACTTCCATCACTGGACAACCTCGCTCGGCGCATGAGCGTCTGCGCGCCCACCGTTCCAGTAACGTCATGACGCTACCCTCTCCCTACCCGGCCGCGCGCCTGAACATGGCCGGCAAGATCTGCATCGTCACTGGCGCCGCGTCGGGCATTGGCCGGGCGATTGCGCGGCAGCTCGCCGCGAACGGCGCGACAGTCATGATTGCCGACATCACGACTGGCGTGTTCGAAGGCAGCGAACCGACCGCCGCATTGATCACGCGCGATGGCGGCCATGCGCACTTCATCGCAACCGACGTCGGCGTCACGGCCCAGGTCGAAGCGCTGGTGGCGCACACCGTGGAACGTTTCGGGCGACTCGACGTGCTGCTCAACAACGCCTGCATCCGTCATGCACGGCCACTGCTGGGACTCGATGACGCGCACTGGCGACGTCTTCTCGACCTCAATCTGACGGGCCTTCTGCGCTGCTGCCGCGCCGCCGTCTGGCAGATGATGCAGCAGGCGCCCAAAGGCGACGTGCGCGGACGCATCGTCAATCTGTCGTCGCAGCACGGCATGATCGAGCACAGTCCCGGGTTCGCTTCTTCCCTACTCTCACATTTCGATAACAGTCTATGAGTCGACGCATCCGCCTAGGCATTCTGACGCCCTCCTCCAACACTTCTCTCGAACCGCTGACTCAGGCGATGGTCGCGGGTTTGCCTGAAGTCTCCGTCCATTTCTCGCGCTTTTCCGTCACGCAGATCGCGCTCAGTGCCGATGCGCTAGGCCAGTTCCAGCACGAACGCATTCTCGATGCCGCACGTCTGCTCGCCGATGCGCACGTCGACATGATCGGTTGGAGCGGCACGTCCGCCGGCTGGCTCGGCTTCGATCAGGACGAAGTGCTGTGCGCCGCGATCACGGAAACGACGGGCATTCCCGCGAGCACGTCCGTACTCGCGCTCAATCGTGCGCTCAAGACGTTCGGCATCCAACGGCTCGGCCTTGTCTCGCCGTACCTCGCGAGCGTCCAGCAAAAGATCATGGCGAACTATGCGGCGCTTGGCATCGATGCGGGTTGCGAAAGCCACCTCGATCTTCAGGAAAACTTTGCTTTCGCACTGGTCGACGAAGCGACGCTCGACCGTCAGGTGGCCAACGTCGTCATGCGCGGCGCGCAGGCGGTGGCGACCTTCTGCACCAACCTGTACGCCGCGCATCGCGTTGCACACTGGGAAGCGCAGTACGGCGTGCCCGTGTTCGACACCGTGACCACGGTCGTGTGGGACATGCTGCGCCGCTGCGGCATCGATACGCAACGTCTTGCCGGCTGGGGCCGGCTCGTTCAGGAAATTTAAAATGCAAGACTTCGATACCGTCATCCGCCACGCCCGAGTAGTCACGGCCGCGGACATCTTCACCAGCGACATCGGCATTCGCGACGGCCGCATCGCAGCGCTCGGACTGCAGCTCGGCCCCGGCGCGCGCGAAATCGACGCGGCCGGACGACACGTGACGCCGGGCGGCATCGACAGCCACGTCCATTTCGACCAGCCGACCGGCGACGGCTCGGTCATGGCCGATGACTTCCTCTCCGGCACCACGTCCGCGGCCTGCGGCGGCACGACGACGGTGATCCCGTTCGCGTGCCAGCAAAAAGGCCATACGCTTCGCGAGGCAATCGACGACTACCATCGGCGCGCGGGCAGGAAGCCCGTGATCGACTACGCGTTCCACCTCATCGTCACCGATCCGACGCCCGAGATTCTGCGTGATGAATTGCCCGCGCTGATCGCCGAAGGCTACACGTCGTTCAAGATCTATATGACTTACGATGCGCTGAAACTGAGCGATCGCGAGATTCTCGACACACTGTCGGTCGCGCGCAGCGAGGGCGCGATGGTGATGATCCACGCGGAAAATGCCGACTGCATCTCATGGCTGACCGAGCGCCTGCTTGCCGCCGGTCACACCGCGCCCCGCTACCATGCGACGTCGCGGCCCATGCTCGTGGAACGCGAAGCAACGCATCGGGCGATCGCGTTTGCCGAACTGGTCGACGTGCCGATTCTGATCGTGCACGTATCGGGGCGCGAGGCGGTCGAACAGATACGCTGGGCGCAAAGCCACGGTCTCAAGGTGTACGGCGAAACCTGTCCGCAATACCTGTTTCTGACCGCCGATTCTCTCGGCTGCGACGACAGCTTCGAAGGTGCAAAGTGTATCTGCAGCCCGCCGCCGCGCGACAGGGCCAACCAGCAGGTGATATGGGACGGGCTCGAAAACGGCTCGTTCGAAGTGTTCTCGTCCGATCACGCGCCATTTCGCTACGACGGTCCCGACGGCAAAAAAGCGCATGGAGAAGCGGTCTCGTTCGACAGGATTGCCAACGGCATTCCCGGCGTGGAGACACGTATGGCTCTCTTATGGTCCGAAGGCGTGCGCACCGGCCGCATCACGCCGCAAACCTTCGTTGCGCTGACCTCGACCAATGCGGCGAAGCTGTACGGGCTTTACCCGCGCAAGGGCAGCATCGCGATCGGCGCGGATGCCGATCTCGTCATCTGGGACGAAAGTCGCACGTTCCTGGTGGAGAATGCCAGGCTGCATCACAACGTTGACTACACACCGTATGAAGGCATGAATCTGGGCGCGTGGCCTGCGCTTACCGTGTCGCGGGGCGACGTGGTGTGGGACGGTGAGAAGCCATGTGGCGAGGCCGGCCGCGGCAAGTTTCTGCCATGCGCACGACCCGATCCGGCCAAGCCCCGCCGCCGCAAGACCGAACTGCCGGTGTAGTACAGGTGTACAGGTACTCTCGAAACTTGCCGGTGCAATTCAGCCGGCAAGCGCAGAACCGATTGGATTGCGTCGTGCGCGCGGCCAAGGCCGGCCTTGCAGGGCCGATGACCGGCGCAGGAGCGGGATGCCACGGGCGGCCGGGCGTTACTTCGGCTGCTATGTCCGCGCCACTGTGTCGGGCGATTGTTCCGACCATACGCTGGCGAGTGATGCGCACCTTCACACCTGCGGTGCAGGCGCCCGTGGGTCTGATCATTGTGCCCTATCGCGCGATGAAGCAGGCAATACAGGGGGCTTCTGTTATCCGTCATCCCGCATAGGCGGCTTTCAACGTGGCAATGTCGAGCTTCACCATTTTCAACATAGCGTCGAAAACGCGCCTGGCCTTTTCGGGGTCCGGGTCGGCAATCATCCTGAGTTGATCGGTTGGCGTGAGCTGCCACGAAACGCCGAAGCGGTCTTTCAGCCAACCACATGCCTCGGGCGAGCCGCCTCCCTCGAGAAGCGCATCCCAGTAACGGTCGAGTTCCTCCTGATCATCACAGTTGACCATGAGGGATACCGAGTGGTTGAACGCGTCGGATCCGTCTGCGCTCATCGCGATGAAGGGCTGCCCAAAGAGAACGAACTCGACGACCTTTGTGGAGCCGCCGCTCGGCACCGGCGTGACCCGAGTAATGCGCGAGTCCGGAAAGATTGCCACGTAGAAAGCGGCGGCCTCCTCGGCTTGCGTGGAGTACCAAAGAAAGGGAGTGATCTTTTGAATCGTCATGGCAAATCTCCTGTCAGTGTCGGCCAAGGCGAAGCGCAGGCCGCGTGCCGCTACCGGGACGACGAAGGAAGACCATCACAATCGACACGGCGAGAATGAAAGTTTCACTTCGGTTCAAGGATCGGATCGGAGAAGCCATTTGCGATCCGTGGCAACTGGTTGAGACGAAGCGCTGCCTTGTCCGTTACAACGCGCGCACCCAAGGCGTCTTCTCGGGATCCTGCGGTGAATACCACAACGCCCCGGCGTCTCGCTTGTCGGAGACCCTGGGGCGTGTTCATTGCTCAAGTTACCCTGCAATGCGTTTGAAACTGACGTAGTAATCGTCGGTGTAGTAGCAGTCGCCGGTCTGCTTGCGCGGTCCACCACAGACGATGCGCCGCTGTCCGCGATCCGTCGAGCCGGGCGTGCGAACTGTGTATGTGTGGTAATAGCCGCGCTCATGCTGCGGTAGCAATGCCGCGCTGTTGCGGAACAAGACGCCGTCTTCGCCAAAGGGGTAAGGGCCGCCCGCCTTGATCAGACGCAATGTTTCGGCTGCTTCCCCAGGCAACTGCGCCTTGGTAATGGTGGCCTGCGCGCCCGATGCCGAAGGGGTTGCGCTCGCGGCCTGCCCGGACTGAGCCGGCGCCTCGCCCGCGGATGCGCCGGCTTCCGGAGTAGCGTTTTGCGATCCTTCCTTGCCGCATGCCCCGAGGATCGCGCTCAAGGCGAGGATGCAGGAAAAAGCCCACGCTCGCTTCATGAAACGATGTCTCCAAGTTGACCAGCGTTGGCGGACCATGAACGGTCTAAGGGTATCTCCAACGGCAGAGTGAATCAATGTCCGGCCGGAAATAGAAAAGTGATGTTGCAGCAGTCTTATTCGCTTGAGCCGATCACGGCGCAATGGTCGCGACCATAACGGGCACGAGGGCCGCGCTTGCACACAGCGGCGCAAACGACCCAATCGGCAAGGCCGTAAAAACTGCCGGATTCACCCGCTATCGTCCAATCGATCAGCATATCGTTCTGACTTCACCTCGAATCGACGACACCGCGCCGCCGTGCCACGAGAGTTCGTAGTTTTCGGTTGGGCGGAACGGCAACAAACTCCCCAAACAACGCGAAGGCCATCGTCGGACGATTTAATCGCTTCCAGAATTGACCCACGTCTTGCGCTCGACGGTCTGCATCCCGATCGAGCGCAAGCCAGTTCCGTCCAGACTCGGCAGTTGTCTGAGGAGCGGCAAAACGGAACATGAAGTGCCAGCGGAAAATCAATGCTCGATCCTGCGCTTCGTCACCCAAGGCTCGAGCGATCGCGAGATGTGGGAGGCTTCGCAGGAAGACCATCAGCGGATCTTCGCCGCCATCATGGCCCGTGTGATCCGGCCGCGCCTCGCGAGGCGATGCAAACCCATCTGGCGCGAGTGGTCAGCGAGTTGGCGCAAGCCTGGCGGTCGATACACTCATCCCGTCGGACCACGCTGCTGTCATGAGCGCAGTCTTCAACGCGCAACGGCCGTCGGCGAAGACCGACGACCGATCGCCCTTCGCCGATGGGACAAATCGACCGCGACCGCGAAGATTACGTCAATCCCTGAACGTAGCGCGCTTCGTTGAGATCAGAGATCAGCGTCGGGCCCTCCGGTTGCCAGCCCAGGCGCGCCCGCGTCTGCGCACTCGATGCCGGCATATCGAGCGTGGCGAACATCGCCATCCATCCGAAGTGCGCCGGCGCCTCCTCACGGGTGATCGATACGACCGGCACACTCAGGCCGCGCCCCAACGCCTGTGCAATCTCGCGGACACTGACGCCCTCTTCAGCGACCGCGTGATAGCGCGCACCGGTTTCACCCTTTTCGATCGCGAGCCGGTACAGCCGCACGACGTCCGAAAGATGCGCCGCCGGCCAGCGGTTTTGCCCCTCCTCCACGTATGCGCAAACGCCTTTCTCTCGCACCAGCTGGATAAGCGGTGTAATGAGGCCCTGCCGGGACGGGTTGTGGACTTGCGGCAGGCGCATCACCGACACGTTGATCCCCGAGTCGAGCAGCGCATGGCCGGCCAGTTCCGATCCGATGCGCGGGTTCGGGTGCTGGGTGTTGAACACATCCTCGGTGGCCGGTTGCCCGTCGGCGCGGCTGCCGATACCCGTGCCGGATGTGATGAGAAGCGGACGATCGGAGCCGGCAAGCGCGGCGCCGAGTGCCGCGATCACACGCTTGTCTTTCTCGCAGTTTTCCACGAAGCGGGAGAAATCGTGGTCGAACGCGAGGTGAATAACGGCGTCCGCCTTCTCGGCGCCGCTACGCAGGGTCGCGGTGTCTTCGAGCGTGCCGCGATGGACTTCGGCGCCAGCTGCAGCCAGCGCCTGCGCGCCCGCGTCGGATCGTGTCATGCCGATCACTTGATGACCGGCTTCGATAAGTTCGGGAACCAGCGCCGAGCCAATGAAGCCGGTGGCGCCCGTTAGAAAGATACGCATTGAGAAGTCTCCAGGGTGGTCACCCTGTGCACTATGCGATCATCCGCTATCCTGTTGAAGTAGTGACTTTATCCCGGTAAAACGACTAACAGGCTCCTCATGTCAGCGAACGCCGCTCAAACGCTCGGGGATTTCTTGCGCAGTTGCCGCACGCGGCTCGACCCGGCCAGCTTTGGCTTCTCGGGTCGCAGGCGCACGCCGGGACTGCGCAGGGAAGAAGTGGCCCAGCGCGCGAACATCAGCTCGACCTGGTACACGTGGCTCGAACAGGGTCGCGGCGGCGCACCCTCGGCGCAAGTGCTCGAACGCATCTGTGCAGCGCTGATGCTGACGGACACCGAGCGCGAACATCTCTTCATACTGGGCCTCGGGCGACCACCGGAAGTGCGCTACCGCTACGTCGACGGTGTGAACCCGCGGCTTCAGCGCGTGCTCGATTCTCTCGACGCCAGCCCGGCGATCATCAAGACCGCGATGTGGGACGTCATTGCCTGGAATCGTGCCGCCGCGGTCGTGCTCACCGACTACGGCACGCTGGCGCCGGGCCAGCGCAACATCCTGCGCTTTCTGTTCGGTGACCCGAACGTCCGCGCGAAGCAGCACGACTGGGAGAGCGTCGCGCACTTCGTCGTGGCGGCATTCCGGGCGGACGTGGCGCGTGCCGGGCTTACTTCCGGAGTGGGTGATCTCGTCGACGACCTGTGCCGCACCAGTTCTGACTTCGACCGCCTGTGGCGGGAAAACCGGGTGCTGAGCCACGGCGAGGGCGAGAACGTAAAACACATCCTGCATCCCAAGCTGGGCTCCATCGAGATGGAGTATTCACTGTTCGCTGTCGATGGTCGGCCGGATCTCAGCATGCTCGTGTACACACCGCTCGACGCACAGATGGCAGAGCGCATTCGCGCTGCCGTTGCGCAACATCGATTGATGGCGGCGTGACGCCGGGCTAACAGTTCGGGGCCGGCATAAGATATCCCGCTCCATCTTGATGGCGGCCCACTTCGGCACGCAGCCGCGCCAGTTCCGCCTGCTCCGGGCCCACGGCTTCGTGCCTGCTCCCGCCGGTAGCCTTCATCCGGTTGTACAGCGTCTATTCAACCAGAGCTGGCGTCGCCCCCGCCGCCATGCTTTTCCCGGCCCTGCACTCGACGGAACAATTGCCAACCCATTCGATGTGGGAGCGCCCCTCATATGGGGGGCTGTTTTGACGCATGACAGCGCCTATCTTGATTTTACGAACCTCGCAAGTTATGTGGCTCGACAGTGCCGAGGGCACAGGCCTTCATGTGCCCAGCATGAGGTTTACACGGGGATTTTGGCGCCTTTCCAATTACTCCATTGATACGGTCAAGGTTCCAATTTCGCACTCCTCCCATTTCTTCTGCCGGGTTCTCCATTCGCCGATCTGCTGATTCGGATGAAAGAGGTCATATATGAACATATTGTTAGTGGAAGACAATACTGCGCAAGCTGCCGCTGTCGAGAATGCCATGCAGGAATCGGGGCACAGAATAAGTAAGGTCAACTGCGGCGATAGCGCGATGCGCTTTCTCAGAAGTAATGAAGTCGATCTCGTGACGCTCGACTGGCAATTACGAGGAACAACTGGGCTCGAGGTACTCCAATGGATACGTGGCAATCTGGGCCGCGAACAAGCGGTGCTATTCCTTACTGCCCGACTCTCGGAGGCCGACATTGTGCAGGCGCTTGAAGCAGGTGCGGACGACTACGTCGTCAAGCCGTTTCGAGCGGACGAGTTAGCTGCCAGAGCTGGCGCATTATTGCACCGGACCACACGCAATGAGAACACAGCAAAGGCAGTGTCGGTTGGGTCATATATCCACACTGGATCTGCCGTTTTTACGTCGACGAAACAGTCCCGACAGGCATCGTCGAGCGGCTGCATAAGGCGGGCGCGGAGGTCGTGTCAGTCGATGCGGCGCGTAGCCGCTGGCCCGGCCAACTATGGCGGTTCTTCGCTTACGATGTGCCCTGCCTGCACCGCGTAATTTTCCGCGATGCTGACTCTGTCGTCGGCGAACGAGAAGCCGAAGCCGTCGCGGAATGGGTTGCGAGCGGCATGCACTTTCATCACATGCGCGACAATGCAACTCATACCGAGCTGTTGCTCGCCGGCATGTGGGGCGTCAGCGCCGGCGCATTGCCACCGATGCAACAGCTGGCCGAACGCTTTATGTCGCGGCCGCTCCAGTCAACGCATTTCGCCGACCAATACTTTCTGCGCGAGTTCGTCTGGCCGTACGCTCACCAGAGTCTGCTACAGCACGATTCGGTGTTCGGCTTCATGGATGCCCGGCCATTTCCGAGTGAAGCCGTGCCAACGGATTCGCACGTTGGCTACTCGGAAGGATCGCCGTTCTTCGATGTTCTGACCGATTTGGCAGATGGCACGCCCGTTCATTGGGAACTCGTTGCCGCGTCTCCGGAGAATGCGCCATTCATTTGCCGTTATCCTGCCATCGTGACCGGTGGCGCAGTGCGTGGGAATTTGCCGGCTAGGTACGCCCGCAGACTTGAGCGTGGTGAACTGATCATCCGCGTTAAAGCCGATACGAGGGAGTAGAGCACCTGTTCTTATATGTTGGCTCCGCATTGTGTTTGCTCGACATCGATGCCAACCGGAGACCACGCGGGTGTTGTCCACCGGGAGCCGACGCGGAGAAGACTCGATTCGGAGAGGCGGTTGAGATACATTGAGCTACACGATCATTCGCTCTATCTGACCTTGCCACCGTAGCAGGCTTTCCAATATTATCCAGGCGGTACCCATGGGTATAAATCGCAGTTAGACGTATGCCGTTTTCCGGACTCAGTAACAGTTTGCGGCGAAGGCGGTAGATATGCGTGTCTACCGTGCGAGATGAGCTATCCAGCTCTCTACCCCACGCCAACTTCACCAGGAGATCTCGTGAAACGATTCGACCCACATTGTTAAAAAGGTAGGCTATGATGTCGAATTCTTTTTCCGTCAGCTTGACGGCTTTGCCTTCGAAAGAAATTCTGCGCTGAGCGACGTCCAGACTGTACGCGCCGATAGTTTTCGAATGTGAGGCCACTGCGTTTCGCTGGGCCTCAAGCAGAAGCGCGCTCACTCCCGTACCGAGTTCGGCCGGACTGAATGGCTTTAATACATAATCATTAGCTCCTGCTTCGAGCGCATGGACAATGTCGACCTCGAAAAGCTGGCTCGTCATAAACAGAACCGGCAGTTCGTTTCCAAAATGCGAACGTATCCGACGCAATACATCCAATGCTTTCATACCTGACAATTGCCAGTCAAGCATGACCAGGTCAATTGGTTCGGATTCCAAAAATTTAACTGCATTTTCTCCACGGCTTACCTGAATTACATCCTTTCCGAGCGAATGAGGTACTCTTTCGATTACGTCGACTCGTGCCGGCTCGTCGTCTACCAGCAGGATACTCATAATCTTCTCCTTCCTGGAACCAAGGTTATGACGAAAATTCTCCGCGCAACTGATTATGACCATGACACTCAAACATAGCGGTACAAAGAGTTCATTGCCGCAACCGGCGTGAAGAGGTATTTCCGCTACCTATCCAGCCCATGGCAATACGACGCCTGCGAAAACACCAACGTATTTCTGCGCCGGCCCCTACCCAAAAGCACCGATCTTTCGGCCTATCAGAGCCAGCTCCGCGCCATAGCCGGCGACCGAACTCGCGCCACTCACGCCTTCCAATCGCTAGCCTAGGTCTTCGCCACATCCCTTGTCTCAGCAAGTCAATCTCCGAGAGTTTCCAGACGCAAATCCCACCGTTGATCTTCACGCTCGACCCCGCCGCAAGCCGTTGCGTGACGTCGTAGATGGAGAGTACTAAGTGTCAAACATTAATAAGCCCCCCAGTCGGGGAGGACGCTAGCCATTTGATTGGGGGGTTTGTCGCGCTAACAATCGCAAGGTAAGATCGAGCCGCAGACAAAGGGTAAGCCGTATCGTGAAGAGGAGCATTGAACGCAGGAACTGGGTCGCTGGTTTGGAAAATATCGCAAAGCGCCGGTACTATCCGCTCGATTGAGCGTTGGCGTGGGCGATGGTATGTAGCGCGTTTACCGGGCCTTCGCGATCGATCTTCCGAACGCTGGGTCCGTTGCGCAGCAACTTTTTCCATGAAGACATGGGAGGTACGATATGAACAACAAATGATCCGCGCGCGCAGTTTATTTCGGAAAACGAAATAATGAAATTTCGTAGAAGGTAAGTCATGGCGAGAACGCTGGCGCACGGTTCAATACCAGTTTCTTCTCTCGGCGTGAAACCCGGTGGTGGTTGTAGCTGCGCGGCACGGTCCTTGATGTCTGTCCGCAAAATTCATGCTCGTATTGACGGAGTTTAATGATGGATATTAGCCCTCCTTTTGGTTACCGGGATGTCAAGGCACTCAATCGTATCGACTACGTGCGCTTTCCAGCCCAGGGAGAAGTGCCACCGTTCGTGAAGGATACGGCCATCGTGCCCCTGAGCATCGGCGAGATGGTGTCGGCGTCAGCGCATTACCCGCTGGTATTTGTGCACGATTCGCTGCATGATCGCGTTGGGCTGGTTGCCATGCTGGGTCTTGCTACAGGCGAGAACCTGTTTTATACCGCCTCGGGTTGGAAGACGGATGCGTACCAGCCAGCCTATATCCGGCGTTTTCCATTCTGCATAGCAAAGGTATCTGCGAGCGAACAGACCGATCCTAATCTGCTGGTGTGTGTCGAGAAAGACTATGTCATCGGTGAAGCGAGAGACGGCTATCGGCGACTTCTCGACGACGATGGCAAGGCAACTCAGGAGTGGCAGAAGGTTGAAACGTTTCTGCGCGAGTACCAAGCTGACCTCGAAAGGACTAGCGCTTTTTGCAAGCGTCTGGTTGAACTCAAACTACTTGATCCGTTGACAGCCACGTTCACGCAAGCGGATAAGAAAAGCTGGAACGTGTCGGGCTTTTTGGGGATCAACGAAGGCAGACTCGCCCAACTTGGAGAGGAGACTGTGATGGAATGGCACCGAAACGGCTGGCTGTCCCGAGCTTATCTGCACCTCTTTTCGCTCCAACGTATGCAGAGGCTGCTCCACGACAAGCTGGGGTTGTCTGCGGCCGCCAGCGAAGGTCTGCAGCGACAAGACTGACTTCTTACCGATGTAGTCGGCAATATTTCCTGGCGAGGCAGGTTGCCGACCGAAATCAGGACAGTCTGTGGCACGGAGCAAAGCAATGCGACAATGCAAGACACGTCGGCATCGGACGATTGGCGTATTCGCGGCGCTCCTGCTTATGGAGCATGAACAACGCAAATGGTGGCGTCAGCGCAGGTGATAGATGCAACCGTATTCACGCAAGTGAACAGCGCGCCACTCTAACGTTCGCAACATGCCACACCACAATAAATTTTGCGCCGCGGATCACCCCGCGGCGCAGCTTTGACAACAGCAAGCAACTCGATCTCACGCCCCTACCAAACATCACCGGCGGGAGCGTGGTGCTTCAGACCGAAGCCAGATCGAAACGGTCCAGATTCATTACCTTCACCCATGCAGCGACGAAGTCGCGCACGAACTTCTCCTGACCGTCCGCGCTTGCATAGACCTCGCCCAGCGCACGCAATACAGAGTGGGAACCGAAAAGCAGATCCACGCGCGTGCCCGTCCACTTCGCCTTGCCGGTTGCGCGGTCGCTTGCCTGGAACAGGTCATTCGCCTCGGACTGCGGCTTCCATTGGGTGCCCATGTCGAGCAAATTGCGGAAGAAGTCGTTGCTCAGCACACCCGGTCGATCCGTGAACACCCCATGAGCTTCCTTGCCCGCCTGAACACCCAACACCCGTAAGCCACCGACCAGCACGGTCATTTCCGGTGCGGTGAGCGTGAGGAGTTGCGCCTTGTCGATCAGCAACGCTTCAGCCGACGCAGGGAACTTGCGCTGGAGGTAGTTGCGGAAGCCGTCCGCCAATGGTTCGAGCGCGCCAACCGATTGCACGTCGGTCTGTTCCTGCGATGCGTCCATGCGGCCCGGCGAGAATGGCACCGTCACCTTGTGGCCGCTCTTCTCCGCGGCCTGCTCGATGCCCACGCCGCCCGCCAGCACAATCAGATCGGCAAGCGACACCTTCTTGCCGCCCGACTGCGCACCATTGAACTCGCTCTGAATGCCTTCGAGCGTCTTGAGCACCTTGGCGAGCTGTTCCGGCTGATTGACCGCCCAGTCCTTCTGCGGCGCGAGACGAATGCGCGCGCCGTTGGCGCCACCGCGCTTGTCCGAGCCACGGAAAGTGGAGGCCGACGCCCACGCGGTCGACACCAGTTCGGCAACCGAAAGTCCCGAAGCCGCGATCTTCTGCTTGAGCGTGGCGACGTCAGCGTCGCTGACGAGAGGATGGTCGACGGCCGGAATCGGGTCCTGCCAGACCAGTTCCTCGGTGGGGACTTCAGGACCGAGGTAACGCGCACGCGGACCCATGTCGCGGTGCGTCAGCTTGAACCAGGCGCGTGCAAAGGCGTCGGCAAACTCGTCGGGGTTTTCCATGAAGCGGCGCGAGATCTTCTCGTACACCGGATCGAGCCGCAGCGACAGGTCCGTGGTCAGCATCGTCGGGCGGATTTTCTTCGACGGGTCGTGCGCGTGCGGAATCGTCTCGCCGCCATTTTTCGCGACCCACTGATTCGCGCCCGCCGGGCTCTTCGTCGGTTCCCATTCGAAGCCGAACAGGTTCTGGAAGAAGCCCATGCCCCATTGCGTCGGCGTGCTGCTCCACGTCACTTCCAGACCGCTCGTGATCGTGTCGGCGCCCTTGCCGCTGCCGAAGCTGTTCGTCCAGCCGAGGCCCTGATGCTCGAGACCGGCCGATTCGGGCTCGGCGCCGACGTTGTCGGAAGGACCGGCGCCGTGCGTCTTGCCGAAGGTGTGCCCACCGGCGATCAGTGCGACGGTTTCCTCGTCGTTCATCGCCATCCGTCCAAAGGTCTCGCGGATATCATGCGCTGCCGCAAGCGGGTCGGGGTTGCCGTCCGGGCCTTCCGGGTTCACGTAGATCAGGCCCATCTGCACTGCACCAAGCGGGTTCTCCAGATTGCGCCCCGGGTCGGTGCGGCTTTGTTCGGTGCCGTGGATTTCTTCATCAGCGACGATTACGCCTTGGTCGTCGTCTTCGTTGCCGGCTGCGCCCTTGCCGTAGCGGACGTCGCCGCCCAGCCAGGTTTTTTCGTTGCCCCAGTAGACATCCTGATCCGGCTCCCACGTGTCTTCGCGACCGCCGCCGAAGCCGAAGGTCTTGAAGCCCATGGTTTCCAGCGCGACGTTGCCGGTGAGGATCAGCAGGTCGGCCCAGGAAATCTTCTGGCCGTATTTCTGCTTGATTGGCCAGAGTAGACGGCGGGCCTTGTCGAGGCTCACGTTGTCGGGCCAGCTGTTGAGCGGCGCGAAACGCTGCTGGCCGCGTCCGGCGCCGCCGCGGCCGTCGCCGATGCGATAGGTGCCGGCGCTGTGCCACGCCATACGGATGAAAAGCGGACCGTAATGGCCGAAGTCGGCCGGCCACCAGTCCTGCGAGTCGGTCATGAGCGCGGCGAGATCTTTCTTGACAGCCGCGAGATCGAGCGTTTTGAAAGCTTCGGCGTAGTTGAAGTCCGGATCTAGCGGGTTGGACTTGCTGGAGTGCTGGCTCAGCAAATCCAGCCTCAGCTGTTCCGGCCACCAGTCACGGTTCGTCGTGCCGCCGCCGGCGGCGTGTTGGAATGGACACTTCCCTTTGTCAGACATGGATATCCTCCTGAAGGTCTACAAATTATGCTCTTTCGTCGGTCTATCACCCAGACCTCGGTAGCGCACAGGTGATAAGGGAATAATGTAGAGGATTGTGGCAACCGCCAATCGTTAAAGTTGATCGGCGCGTTAGATAAAGTTGATCGGCATGTTAGAAACCGCCAATCGCGGTTGGGGCACGCGGTCTGGCAATCGGCATTGAACTGACGCTGCAGCGTGTCAGGTTCTGCACTGAAGTGCATGGACACAGGCTGACGTTTTCTGAACTGCGGGCACGGGCGCGCGTGGCGGTGTGAATCGTCGCCGATGCGCAACCTATGTTGTGCCCGCGAGTCGTCATTGGCATTGAGCCCATTTGAATTCACGAATGTGTCACGCGCGTGGCGCCGCAAAACATCAACCCGCCGAAGACGTTGCGCCCCTCGGTGCCGATCGCGTCGAGAACCGTGCATTGTCGTATTCGTAGTGCGACCCGTACGCGACAACTGACTTCAACGCTCAATCTCGCCTCGCTCAAGAATTTCCTCCCACTCCTTCCACAGAACAGCAGAGAAAGAAATTTGCCAATCAGCATTGCACTCCGAAATTTCCCCGAAAACGCTTTTCCAGTTCGAGCAAACGTAGGTCACCGGCCGACCGTCACATTGTCTGCGAACGAGCATCGGCAACAGCGCCTGCTGCCCCGACATCTGGAATGGCCGGACAGCGCGGAGGATGAGCGTCGTGGCCGCTACGACGAGCAATGCGGCGGTGACGGAGTGGGCCGCAAGACGGGCTGCGACAATCCGGCCACGATGCATGCGATCGGCGCAGTGCCCTGCGACGGAGGTCGTGGCAAGCCCGGGCATGAACTGAAAGAGCCCGACAAGGCCGAGATCCCATGCACTGGAGGTCGGGTCATACATGTGCCGGCTGACTGCAAGCAGCATCGTCTGCTGGGCAGTGATGGAGCCGACCCGCGCGGTCAGCTCAAGAATGCCGCTGCGCAACTTGGGACCTGTGGAAGGCGAAAAACCGAGAGAAGATCAAATTACCCGTTTCAGACCGCACTTCGCGCATGTCCGTCAAGGCTTCGCGCCCTGTCTCTTCGCGTCCGCTGTCACAGCAAGGCGGCTTTGTACCGCAACGAGTTGATCGTCAGTGGTCGCCACGAGCCACAAACGCGCGTGCTCCGCGATAAGCCGATTGTGGTCCTTCAGCGGGCCCATTGCGCTGGCAGCCTTCCAAACCACCGGACCAACTCGACTACTCCTGCCCGACGGCGCGCCTACCAGCAGGCAGTAAGGCCCCAGTGGCAGCGATACGAACGGAAGTGCCGGACTCGCGCCTGCTCGCCAGTCGATGAACGGCGTATCGCTGATAAACAGCGGCATGGACAACCCATACAGCACACTGAAATCGTACAACGCCAGCTGGTCCCGCATACCGGAGTAAATACGCCGGATGTCGTCGACAACCGCCGCGCGGATTTCGTCGTCGAACATTGGCTCCTGCTGGTAGCGGGCCAACGCTTCCCGAGCTTGCGATTGATATGCGCTGAACAGCCCGAGTTCCACGCAGTCCTGCACCGCGCGCTGAACCTCCGCGACAGAGCCGGCCTCCTCTGGCTTGCCCAACTGCGCAGCCCGCAAAAACCGCGCGAGTCCCGCCTCCTGGATAGCGGGACCGTCCACGGATGCATCGTCTGCAACGTCCTTATCAAGCGACACGTAGATATATTTTTCGGCTGCGAACCGCGATTTCTTGCCTTCATCAAACTTGAGCTGACCATCAACGCAATCCAGATAGCGAGTGCCGATGTGGCCATGCTCCCAA
Source organism: Paraburkholderia fynbosensis (assembly GCF_902859935.1). Classification (GTDB taxonomy): domain Bacteria; phylum Pseudomonadota; class Gammaproteobacteria; order Burkholderiales; family Burkholderiaceae; genus Paraburkholderia; species Paraburkholderia fynbosensis. Next base: position 73,832 of record NZ_CADIKI010000023.1, on the reverse strand, counting down.
ACCCAATTCTTCAGAAACGGACGTAGCGGATGCAGTTTGTCTTGATCGGTCATTGAAGCCTCCAGGTGCCCCAGTATAGTTCCTGGTCGTCGATCGTTCTCTGGAGACTTCCATGACCGACTGCCTCAAGCACTTTCCGCCGCGAGCAGATCTTCGATCATGATCGGCAACTTGCGCACGCGCACACCCGTCGCATGATGAGTTGCATCGGTAATCGCGGCCGCGATGCCCGCAAGACCGATTTCCGCAATGCCGCGGACGCCGAGTTCATTGAACACGGTGTCCGGATGATCGAGAAAGGTCACGTCGAGTTCGGGCGTATCCGCATTCGACGCGATGATGTAGTCGGCCAGGTTGCTATTGATCGGTGCGCCCGTCCGAGCGTCGTACATCGTGTGCTCGAACAGGGCCATCCCGACGCCCATCACGACTGCGCCTTCGATCTGATTGCGGGCTGCGCGCGGATTGACGATGCGTCCTCCATCGATCACCGTGACGACGCGGCTCACGCGTAACCGCGCGATCTCCGGCTGCCACGTGACCTCGGCGAAGTGCGCGCCGTAGGAATAAATGGAGAAGCGCTTTTTCAGCGGATCGTCGAAGCCGCCCGTGGCGCTGCCGCTACCCGACGCCGCGCGCATTTTCGCTGCTTCGAGAATCTGGACGAACGGCACGCCGCGCTCAGGAGCATCTTCCTTCCGATGCACACGTCCCGCGCTGAACGCGAGCGTATCTTCTGCCGCGCCTTTGAATGGCGAACCGTCGACTGCCGCGGCGCGCGATAGCAACAGCTTGATTGCCGAACGCACCGCGTCGAACACCGCTGGGACCACCGATGCCGTCACCGCACTACCACCCGAAACCGGTCCCGATGGCAACATCGAATCGCCTAGACCGACCTCGATGCGCTCGAGTGGAATGCCGGTCTCTTCCGCGACCAGTTGCGCGAGCACCGTGTACGTGCCGGTGCCGATGTCCTGGGTGCCGCACACCACCCGGGCGCTGCCGTCCTCCCGAAGATCGACGTTGGCCGCAGCGGAAAAGCGCACGCCCGGCCAGACGCAGGCGCCGACGCCCCAGCCTAGCGTCAGGCCGTCACGCTGCATCGATCCGATGCCCGGCTTACGCTGCGACCAGCCGAACCGCTCAGCGCCAGTGCGGAAACACTCGACGAGATGCCGCGACGAGAACGGCAACCCGGTGCTTTCGTCGGCGTGCGGTTCGTTGCGCAGCCTCAGCTCGACAGGATCGAGATTGAGCTCGCGCGCCAGTTCGTTCATCGCCGATTCGATGGCGTATAGCCCAGGCACGGCGCCGGGGCCACGCATTGCCGTAGGCGAGCCGACGTTGCGGCGCGCGAGGCCCGCGGTCACGCGCAGGTTCGGCGTGCTATAGATGACCGGCGTGACTTCGCCGCAGCTTTCCTGGTATTCGTCGGCGATGGCCGTGTGATTGACGTAGTCGTGCCGCAACGACGTGAGCTTGCCGTCGCGTTCGGCCGAAAGGCGCACGCGCTGCTGCGTGACCGGACGATGGCCGACGTTCTGGAACATCATCTTGCGGCTCACGACCAGCTTCACCGGGCGACCTGTCTGACGCGTCGCGGCTGCCGCCAGCAGCGTGTGCGGCCACACCCATAGCTTTCCGCCGAAGCCGGATCCCAGGTAGCGCGAGATCACGCGGATCTTTTCCTTTGGCACGCCGAGCATCTGCGAGAGCGTGCCGAGGTGAATCGAAATGGACTGCGTCGTCTCGTAGAACGTATAGTTTTCGCCGTCCCACTGCGCGATCGACGCATGCAGTTCGATCGGGTTGTGCGTTTCGGTCGGCGTGACGTAAGTTGCATCGATGGTCGCTGCCGCCGTGTCGAATGCGGAATCCGGATCGCCGCGCTCGTTCTCGACCTTGGGCTTGTCGTCGGGCTCGAGGTCATCGCGCACGTCATGCGGCGTGAGTTCGTAGCGCGCCTCGATCGCCGCCGCTGCAGCGCTCGCGGCCTCGAAGGTGTCGGCGATCACGAGCGCGACGTACTGGCCGTAGTAGCGGATGATGTCGTCTTCGAAGGGCGGCCGCGCTTCGTCGACGTAGCCGGTCTCCATCGAATTGCCGGAGATCCGGTAGAAGCGGCCGATATTGCCCCGATGCAGCACCGCGTGCACGTCTGGCATCGCCTCGGCGCCCGCGACGTCGAGCGACGTAAGCCGGCCGCTCGCGATCGTGCTGCACACCGGCACCGCAATCAGCAAGCCGGGCAGATCGACATCGGATGTATAGGTTGCGCCGCCGCTGACCTTCAGCGGACCTTCGACGCGCGCATGGGGCCGTCCGATCACGGACAGCACGGAGTCGGGCAAAGTAGACATGGTGCGTTCCTCTTGATCGGCGGTTCAGGACGTGGCCGTGGCCTGGGTCAGCGCGTGGACGATGCAGCGCCGCGCCAGTTCGACCTTGAAGCCGTTCTGGCTTTGCGGCTTCGCGTTTGCGAGCGCGGCGTCCGCGGCCTTGCGGAAGGTTGCAGCGTCGGGCGTCGCGCCTTGCAATACCGCCTCAGCTTCGATCGCATGCCACGGTCTCGTGCCGACGCCGCCGAGCGCGACGCGCGCATGCGCGATGCGTCCGCCGTCGAGCGTCGCCACGACCGCAGCCGACGCCAACGCAAACTCGTACGACGCACGATCGCGCAGCTTCAAGTAAGCCGAACGCGCACCCTCTGGCAGAGGCGGCAGTGTCACGTGCGTGATGAGGTCGCCCGGTTCGAGCACGTTCTCCCGCTGCGGCGTTGCGCCGGGCAACAGGAAGAAGTCGTCGATCGCGATACTGCGCGCACCGTCGGTCCCTTCGATATGAATGGTCGCGTCGAGCGCGGTCAGCGCGACATTCATGTCCGACGGGTTCGTGGCGATGCACGCGTCGCTGGTGCCGAGAATCGCGAGCGTGCGATTGAATCCCTGGATCGCGGGACATCCCGAGCCCGGATCGCGCTTGTTGCACGGCATTGCGGTGTCGCGGAAGTAGACACAGCGCGTGCGTTGCAACAGGTTGCCGCCGGTCGTCGCCATGTTTCGCAATTGGGCTGACGCGCCCGCCAGCAACGCCTGCGACAGCACGGCGTAAGACTCGCGAATCAGCGGATGCAACGCCAGGTCCGCGTTGCGCGCCATCGACCCGATCTTCACGCCGCCGTCGGGCAACGCTTCGATGCGATCTAGCGGCAGACGGCTGATGTCGATGACACGCGTGGGCCGCTCGACGTTCAGCTTCATGAGATCGAGCAATGTCGTGCCGCCGGCGAGAAAGCGGACTTGTGCGCCTTGCTGGGCCGTCGCCGAGGCCGCGGCTGCGGCAATCGCGTCGGATACGCCGTTGGCGCGCGATAACTGGAACATGTCCATGATGGCGCTCCTCAGGACTGGCCGCGCACGCGCTGGATCGCCGCGACGATGTTCTGATAGGCGCCGCAGCGGCACAGATTGCCGCTCATCGCTTCGCGCACCTCGGCGTTGCCGGGCCCGACCGCTTCATCGAGCAAGGCAACCGCGGACATGATCTGGCCCGACGTGCAGTAGCCGCACTGGTAGCCGTCGCATTCTACAAACGCGGTCTGCATCGGATGCAGCGCATCGGGCTGGCCGATACCTTCGATGGTCGCGATTTCGTCGCCGGCGTGAGTGCCCGCCAGCGACAGGCACGCATTCACTCGCCGTCCGTTCACGTGCACGGTGCACGCGCCGCATTGACCGTGATCGCAACCCTTTTTGGTGCCGGTCAGGTGCAGACGTTCGCGCAGCGCGTCGAGCAGCGTGGTGCGCGGATCGAGCGACAGCTTGTAGATGTTGCCGTTGACGTTCAACTCGACGGGCATCGCCGTGTCGGCGGAAGACCGGCGGCTGGTTCGGTTCGCAGTGCTTTGTTGCGGGGTGTCGGTGTTGGAGGCGGTCTGTTGCATCGTGCTTTCTCCTCGTGGGAAGAGCGGGCCGGAATCGGCGTCTCTCGCGGTGAACGAGCGCGGAAATCGGGGGCCGTTGTAGATCGATTGCGGATTGTGGGACGTTCAGGGGCTGCGCAGCGGAGTCGCGTCCCGCGAGCGCAAGGGGTGGTGCAGCAAGCGTAGTGCCTGCGCGAGTCGGGGTCAAAAATTAAAGCGCTTTGTGTGCCGCAGCAACCGACAGACCGGGTGGTCGACCGCATGCGTCAAGGAAGCCACATGCGGCAGAAGGCAAATCACCGCTCACGGGTCACCTGGCCGGCGCCCCACACGGACAGTGAATTCGGCGTTTAGATAACCGCCGTCCGCAGAGTCACGCGGCGAAGCACACCCGAAAAGGCATCCCTGCAGCGCCGATCAATTTCGGCGTCCTGCGCAAAAACATCCGGACGCCTGGTCATTCATTAATACGCTTTGCCTCCCAATACTAGCACTCACGAAATTCCACAACGAACCGCCGAACGTGCCGGCATCGCAAGGAGACTGCGGCGGCTGATTGCCCGCGTATTTCGCAGATCAACCTGATGACATTGATCCGCAGCCGCAACCGGTCGGGTGACTCGACGCTCGTCCTGCCGAGCGAGTACCTCGAAGTCGTGATCGAGCGGTGATGAGATAAGTCAGGTGCTTCGCCGCGTCCGCGAGCACGGCGAAGTCAGCGCGCCGATCGGCGTGTCAACGACCCGAAGTTCGAAGCCGCAAACTCTCCGACTCCATGTTTCTTACACCACCTCACCCGCCGCGGGCGCCACCGCGACAGGCTGCGCCAGCGCCAGATGGCGCAGCAGCTTGGTCACCATCACGACCACGATGCCCGCGAGGATCACGAAAAACACCGCGAGCGGCGTCAGGATTTGCACCGACACGAAGCCGGCCAGCCCCATCATCGCCGACGAGACGAGCAGCAGCGCGCACCCGAGAATTGCGCTCGTCAGCCCCGCGATGTGCGGAAACAGCGAATTGCCCTTGGCCATCAGCGTCGGATACATCGCGCCGGCGCACAAGCCCATCACGAGCACCGGCGTAGCGAGCGTCCACACGCGCAGGCCGATCGTCAGCGCAAGCACGAGCATCGCTACCGCAGCGGCCGCCATCAGGCGCGCACCGATGCGCAGCCGCTCTTCCGCGCTCGGCAGACGCGGACCATGCAAGCGGTTCGAGAGGCCGCCGAGAAAATACATCATGCCGATGCCGAGCGCGAGATAGCCGAAGAAAGTCGGTGGCTTATGCAGCGTGTTCTGCACCATGAACGGTCCGATGATGTTGAACACGAGCAGGATGCTGTAGCACAGACCCTGCGCAAGAAAGCAGCTCTGGAACACCGGACTCGCGAGCACCTTGCGCGCATTCGTGACCAGCGTGCGCGGTTCGAGGTGCACGGGCCGCGGCAATGTTTCCCGATAGCGCCACAACAGCGCCCACATCACGAGCGAATAGACCAGCAGGAAGACAAGACAGGCCCGCCAGCCGAACCACGTCTGCAGATGGGCGCCGATCACCGGCGCAACGATCGGCGCGAGCCCCCACGCAATCGACATGTAGGTGAACGCGTGCATCAGCGCCTGTCCCTTGAACGAATCGGTGATGATCGCCTTCGCAAGCAGGTTGGTGGTGGCGATGCCGAAGCCCTGCAGGCAGCGTGCAAGGATGAACGTCTCCAGGTTCGGCGCTGCCAGCGACAGCAGGCAGCCGATCGTGTAGATGACGAGTCCGAACGCCAGCACAGGCTTGCGGCCATATGCATCGGCGACTGGTCCGAAGATCAGCTGGCCGAGCGCGTAGGCGACCATATAGCCGGTCACGCTCGTCTGGATGGCCTGCGGCGACGTGGCGAAGAAACGCGCCATGGCGGGCAGCGCAGGCACGTAGATATCGATCGCGAGTTGTCCGGCGGAAGCGAACAGGCAGATCAGAATCAGCAGGAAGCGCGGCGAATTCGGTGCCGGGACGGAAGTGCCGGCGTGGTTGGCGTTATCGTGGGTCATGACTGCATCAAGGGGGCAATGCCGATGGCGCGGCATGGGCTGGTTCGAAACCCGAACCGACGTGCGCGCGGTGTTATTGCCCGCTATTGTGCCTGTGGTTGCGTTCAGACACGGGATTTCCCTGGTGGGGGAATGGGATGCTGGATGGCGCGAGGTGGTTGATATCGCGCTCGGACACGGTCATCAACCAGCGCATGCCCGGCATTCTTCCAAAAATCCAATCGATCTATTTGGCAAGGCATAGATGCTTCGCCGCTGGGTGACCAGAATGTGAATAACCGGCTCAGAGGCCGGTGCCGTTTATCGCGGCTACCGGTTCAGAGTACATATTCAAATCAGGAGACACCATGGCAGAGCAAGACGCCCGGACCCGGGTCGACACTTCTCTTATTTCGATTCGATTGGATTGTGATCGAGCAAGAGGTGCGGACCAAAAAAACGGCGCGGCGGCGCAAGCCCGCAGACCTTCCTGCAAGACTTGCGCCGCCGCGCCGCGTGCGCTACGCCGCCTTTGAACTTACTTGACTGCCTGGATTTCGTCGGCGAGTTGCTTCATTTGCGGGGTCTTTTCGTATTTCGCCCATACCGGCTGCATCGCCTTCACGAAAGCCGGCCGGTCGATCTGCGATGCGGTGACGATCGTCGCCCCGCCCTTGGTCACCAGCTTGCCCGCGTCGGCCTCGCGCGCGGTCCACAGCTTCTGGTAGTAAGGCACCGAGTCAGCCGCGGCCTTCTTGATGATGTCCTGTTCCTGCGGCGACAACGTATCCCAGATCTTCTTCGAGAACACCAGCACTTCCGGCGTCATCGAGTGCTGGGTTTCGGAATAGACCTGTGCGACTTCGAAGTGCTTGCCCTCTTCATAAGTCGGCAGGTTGTTTTCCGCGGCATCCACCAGACCCGTCTTCAGGCCCGTGTACACCTCGGCGGTCGGCATCGGCGTGGGCGTGCCGCCCATCGCGCGGATTTCGTCGACCATCAGATCGGACGGCTGCACGCGCACCTTCAGGCCCTTCATGTCAGCCGGCGAATGGATGGCGCGCTTGGCGTACATCGAACGTGCACCGCTCTCGTAGAACGTCAGCGCGATCATGCCTTTCGCCTTGAAGGCGTCGAGAATCTTCTGGCCTTCCGGGCCGTACATCACTTTGCGGAAATGGTCGATGTCGCGGAACAGGAACGGCAGCGACGGGATCATCGACTCGGGGACGATCTCGTTGAACGCCGCGCCATTGGCGCGGGTCATGTCGAGCGCGCCGATGCGCACCTGATCGATCGTGTCGTTTTCCGAACCCAGCGCGCTGTTGCCGAAGACCTTCACGGAATCCTTGCCGCCCGTCGCCTTGCTGATCTGCTCGCCCATGTACTTCACGGCCATGTTGGTCGGATAGGTGTCGCTATGGACATCCGCTACGCGAAAGACCCGTGCTTGTGCCGAACCGGTGCTGAATGCCAGTAAAGAGGCCGCGATAATCATCGGGAAACGGGAAGAGACAAATTTCATTTTCATCATGACATTTTCTTAAAATAGATCAGCCAACGGATTGCGAATTCGACGACATGGTTTTAAGACGCCGCACGGCGGAAAAGACGCGAGATTTTTTCAATCGCATCCTTGAACGGCCTGCATGTTGTACGACAACTTACAAAGTCTATAAAGCGCGGTTTCGCTTGTACAGACCGTGTTTACCCGTTGAAAGACGCGAATAGCCGTGGACGGGTGATCGTTTGTCACCTCGATGCCTCCGGGCCCACATAGACTGAGATCCAAGCCACCTCGCTCAAGTTATACGATGACTGCGCTCTACTGAAAAGCGGTAACGCATCGAAATTCGGGGGCGGGTAAATGGAGCAATTCGCCGAGCCAATTTATCCCCGTCTACGCGGTAATGGATAGGCGGCAAACCAGAAGCGGCAAGATTCGCGGGAGAGGATAACCATAGATTTCAACGCGGCCAAAGCCGCGATAACAGGCATTAGCGGCTATGCAAATACCGTGTTCGATTACATCGGCGCTCTTCGGGTTCGCGCCGAAGCTTCACTGCCAAAGAGCGAAGCTAACCTTTATCACGATCGGGCCACCGGCGTGCGAGCGAACTCCGTTTCCTTCACGGCTTCGGCCAGATAGTCGACGAAGGACGCGATCCGCGCCGATATCGCGGTGTTGCGATAGTAGACGGCGTGGATGGGTTGCCGGACTTCCTGGGTCTGCCGCGCGAAAAGCTGGACGAGCTTGCCCTCGCGACGGTCCCGTCCCGTCATGAAGTCGGACAGGCAGACGATGCCCGCGCCCTCCAGCGCCAGCTGCCGCAGCGTTTCGCCGCTGGACGACGCGATGCCCGGCTCGATCCGGTAAAGCTCGTTGTCGGCCCCGACGATCGGCCAGACGTTAAGCGATTCGGGTTGAGTAAACCCTAGCAGCGAATGCCCGGCGAGTTCGTCGACACGTTTCGGGTGTGCGTGCTTCTTCAGATAGTCCGGCGCTGCCAGGACCCGTATCCGGCTGCTGCCGACTGGGCGGCTGTGCAGCGTCGAATCCTTCAGCTTGCCGATACGGATGGCGACATCGGTACGGCGTTCAAGCAGATCGATGATGCCTTCGTTGCTGTTCAATTCGAGTTCGATCTGCGGATACAGCGCGCGGTAGCCCGCCACCAGCGGCACGATCACATGGAGCATGAACGGCGTCGCAGCATCGACGCGCAGCCGCCCGGAAGGCCGCTCCCGGCGAACCGCGAGTTGTTCTTCAGCACTCTCCACGGCATCGATGATCTCGCGGGCATTCTGCAGGAAAGCCTTGCCCTCTTCAGTCAACTCCAGGCGCCGCGTCGTCCGGCGCAACAGCGTGGTTTTCAGCTTTTCTTCGAGCCTTCCCAGCGTCCGGCTCGCGCCCGACACGGTCTGGTTCAACTGCTCGGCCGCGGCGGTGATCGAACCGGTGTCTACCACGGTGGCAAAGGTCTGCAATTCGTCGAGGGTAACTTTCATCTTTGATTTGAAATCAAAAGTGTTTCGTTTATAGACCAGTTTCTCCGCAAAAGTAAACAAAGCACACGTCGCCTCAGCTCGCCAGAATGGACGACTGGTGCTCCACGCAGTCGGCGGCAGTCGACTATCAAAATTGGCTACGCTTTGCTGGGTATCACGCAAATCGACATTCCGTCGAAGCTGATTTTCGCCGCGTATCGGTTCGTTCTTGCAGGCATCGTCTTTCAGAGCGGTCGCTGAAAAGGCACTCGATCGTGCGCAAGCCATGAATGCCGCGCATCGATCGAAGGCACCTCTGCTTAAGTCCTCGCCCTTCTCAAATCTTCAGGGCTTTCCGGCTCCAGCAAATGCCGGTGTCCTTGATGGAACTCCCGCCAGCGTCAACGCGCTCCACCCAGGTTCACGCCACAACCAGCGGCTGCAGATACGCAGCCGTGCGGCTCTCCTTCGCGCGCGCGACGTCAGCCGGGATGCCGCTCGCCACGATCGTCCCGCCGGCGTCGCCGGCTCCCGGACCGACGTCGATCAACCAGTCGCTTTGCGCGGCCACCCGCATATCGTGCTCGACCACCACCACGGTATTGCCCGCGTCGACGAGGCCCTGCAACTGCACCATGAGCCGGTCGACGTCGGCGGGATGCAGGCCGGTAGTCGGCTCGTCGAGGATGTACAACGTGTCACCGCGCTGCGCCCGCTGCAGTTCGGTCGCGAGCTTGATGCGCTGTGCCTCGCCGCCCGATAGCTCTGTGGCCGGCTGACCGAGGCGCAGATAGCCGAGCCCGATGTCGCGCAGTACTTTTAGCGCGCGCATCGCGCTCGCTTGCTCGGCAAAGAATCTGCACGCGGCATCGACCGTCAGGTCCAGCACCTCCGCAATATTTTTATCGCGCCACGTGATTTCCAACGTCGACGTGTTGTAGCGGGTGCCATGGCAGGTCGAGCAAGGCGCATACACGCTCGGCAGAAACAGCAACTCGACGCTGACGAAGCCTTCGCCTTCGCACGTCGGGCAACGGCCCTGCGCGACGTTGAACGAGAAGCGCCCCGCGCTGTAGCGGCGCTTGCGGGCAGTGGGGGTGTCCGCGAACAGCCTGCGCACGTGGTCGAACAAGCCCGTGTAGGTGGCGAGATTGGAGCGCGGCGTGCGCCCGATCGGCTTCTGGTCGACACGCACGAGTCGCCGCAGCGCGTCCATGCCGTCGGCGATGTGTCCGCTCGTGGGCAGCGTCGCGCTGGCGAGCAGCGGGTCCTGTTCGTCTTCGTCCGGGCTTTCGATGATCCGTCCCAAGCGGCTCGCGACCAGTTCGGGCAGCGCCTGGCTCACGAGGCTAGATTTGCCCGAGCCCGACACCCCGGTGACGGTCGTCAGGCAGCCGAGCGGGAACGCGACATTCAGCCCGCGCAGATTATTGCGCGTGATATTGACGAGTTGCAGCCAGCCCGCCGCGTCGCGCGGTGTGCGCTCGACGGGGGCGGGCGGCGCGAAAAGATGGCGGCGCGTCTGCGATGCTTCGACCTTCGCGAGTCCCTCGGGCGGCCCGCTATAGACCACATGACCGCCCGCCTCGCCCGCCGCCGGCCCAACGTCGACCAGCCAGTCGGCGCGCCGCATCATCTGCAGATCGTGCTCGACGACGAACAGCGAATTGCCTGCGGCTTTGAGTCCTTGCAACGCGCTGAAGAGCGCTTCGCCGTCGGCGGGATGCAGGCCGGCCGATGGCTCGTCGAGCACATACACGACCCCGAAGAGTTGCGACGACAGTTGCGTGGCCAGCCGCAAGCGCTGCAATTCACCCGACGACAGCGTGGGTGTGCTGCGCTCCAGCGCAAGGTAGCCGAGACCGAGGTCGACCAGCGTCCTCAGACGTTCCAGCAATTCGGCGGCAATGCGCTGCGCGGCCACGCGTTTTTCTTCCGAAAGGTTCGGCGTGCGCCGCACGTCGGGTGAAGCTTTGTGCGCGGAACCGCCCGCCGCCACCCGCTTGTCGACGGCCTCGCGCATCGCGCTTTTGCTGAGCACGCCGCCTTTAACCGTGGTCACCGTGGCGGGCTCCGGCCATTCGCCGCGTGCGATCGGTTCCAGAAGCGCGGCCAGCCCCGCGAGCGGCAACTGCGACAATTCGCCGATATCGAGCCCGGCGAATTTCACCGAGAGCGCTTCTTTCTTGAGCCGTTTGCCGTGGCAACTCGGACAGCCGCTGCCGACCATGTACTGCGACACGCGCTTTTTCATCAGCGCGCTTTGGGTGTTCGCAAAGGTGTGCAGCACGTACCGGCGTGCGCCGGTGAACGTGCCTTGATAGCTCGGCTCGTCCTTGCGTCTGAGCGCGGCGCGGGTTTCCTTCGGCGTCAAGCCGGCGTAGACGGGCACGGTCGGCTGTTCGTCGGTGAAGAGAATCCAGTCGCGATCTTTTTTCGGCAAGTCGCGCCATGGTGTATCGACGTCGTAGCCGAGCGTCACCAGTATGTCGCGCAGATTCTGGCCGTGCCACGCAGGCGGCCACGCGGCAATCGCGCGCTCGCGGATGGTCAGTGAGTCGTCGGGCACCATCGATTTTTCGGTGACTTCGTACACGCGCCCAAGCCCATGGCATGTCGGACAGGCGCCTTGCACCGTGTTCGGCGAGAAGTCCTCGGCGAACAGCATCGGCTGCTTCGGCGGATAGTCGCCCGTACGCGAATAGAGCATGCGTACGAGGCTCGACAGCGTGGTGACACTGCCCACCGATGAGCGCGCGCTCGGCGTGCCGCGCTGCTGTTGCAAGGCGACTGCGGGCGGCAGCCCTTCGATCGCGTCGACTTCGGGCACGCCGACCTGTTCGATCAGGCGCCTCGCGTACGGCGCAACCGATTCGAAGTAGCGCCGCTGCGCCTCCGCGTACAACGTCCCGAACGCGAGCGAGGATTTCCCCGAGCCCGACACGCCGGTGAACACGACGAGTGCGTCGCGCGGAATCTGCACGTCGACGTTTTTCAGATTGTGCTCGCGAGCGCCCCGCACACGGACGAAGCCGGTCGGGGCGCCGGAGGGCGTGCGGGGCGAACCGGGTTTGCCGCGGATGGCGTCCATGTCGATCGATAGCGGATGAGCGAGGTGCCTGCTGGCTGTGCGAACGCAGGTGAGATTGCACGGAGCATGCCAGATCCGGCGCGAGAGGGTGGGATGGGACAGCAGAGGTAGCCGAAGTGAATCACGGACACGCCATGGCTCAGTCGCTTGAGCGCTGGTTTTCGGCGCCCTGCTTCGGTATGCGTGAAGTGCGGTCCGTGTTGCTCGCCAGCAATATTCAGCGGCACTGCCAGCGGAGCCAGCCAAAGTCACCTTGAGCGGGCAAGGCGGTGTAACGCAGCTTGCAAAACCCGTTCAACCATGGCTATCGATCCATGCCCGGCACCACTCGAGCCCAGCGAGGCGCGCTCCCTCGTCGGTTTCAAACGTGCCGAGCACGCCCGAACCTTCGACCAGCTTGCCTGCGCGCATGATAGTGCCGCCCGCCGCATATCCGCCATCCTGAAGAATGGCATGGCCCCAGACGGAATAGCCCTTGTAGATTTCAGGTTCCACTTTCGGTCTCTGCATTGACGAGCGGTCGCTTCATTCACCAGGTACCGCAACGCGGCGACGTGGAGTGGGCTTTTCAACCACGTGCAGCCAATTGCAGCAGCTACGTCGCGCGTGATCTTTAATCAGCGATGACAGCTGCTGTCGCTTCAGACGCGCAGCACGTTGCCTTCCGGCGTAATCAGTCTGGGTATGTCGAGGGAAGGCGGGGCGGCCGGCTTCTTCACCGTGACGACCGGCGTGCGTTTGGACGGAGCGGATCGCGGCATCGGATCAGCCACGCGCCGCGGCAGAACCTTTGTCGCGTTGCGGCGGGAGCTGGCGGCACTGTGAGATTTCGGCGAGCACTTGCTGGCGGCAGCGCCCGCACCACCCATACGCGCCTCAGGCGGATTCCAGATTTCCACGTAACGCTCGCCCGCTGTTACGGTCGACGCGATAGTCAGCAGAAGTACACCGGCACCGAGCAATCGAAACATGTCTTCTCCGTCAGTTTGCGTGCGATTAAGGATGGCACGACTTCGCGGCGCCAATGCACGAGCCATCACACCCATCGCAGTAATGCCGGTCGCGCACCGCCCGGTCCACCGGCCAGTTATTCGTTGCGGCCGCCGTGGGCGTTCCCACCGAGTGCCCGTTTTCGCTGGCATAAAACGTCTGCTCGCCGGCTTTCCCGCGACGAATCGCTTCGTCGATCTCCGGCTCGCCAAACGCGGATTTCATCTCGGCAACGAACGCAGCTATCTCCGGCATTGGATGGTCAACCGGCATCCGCACACGCATATCCATTCGTTGCCCCCGAAAAAAGCTGATTCGCCGTCTCGACGCTCTGCGCAAGATACTGTACATCCATACAGGTATTTTCGCAAATGGGAACTGCGCGGGCACCGGGTGGCCGGTGCCGGGCTGCTGGCACATCGCCCACTGAGTCGCGGTGTGAACGTGTCGAGCTGGACCGAAAGCGCAGCATCGAACACGCCACCAACAACGAGGACCGTCAGGCTTAATGGCGCAAATGATGCCAAATTTGTCATTTACGACACTAACGCAGAGCCCGCCTTCCGTCTACAGTGACGTCAGTCCGAACGTCATGCGCGCTTATCGCAGGCGCAAACCATGAAAGGGACGGCAACGGGTACCCGCATGCTGATGAACGCCGCCTGACGGCACCACAGCCTGGTCGCACAAGCACAAGGATAGACATGAATCGCCCAACGCAACTTATCCTCGACAACCCCGTCTGGTCTGCCCTGACGACCAAACAGGCGCATCTGCGCGAGGGCAACCGGCCCGCTTGCCGCTACCACCCGGATATCGCGCCGTTTGCAGGCGTCGAAAGCGAAACCGAAGCGGCTTTTCATGAACTCGGCGCGCTGCTGCCGCCGCCGGAACAGGTGGCCCTGTTGAGCCTCGCCCCTTTGCCGCACATGGAGGCCATGCGATCCGAGCGCATCGGCGTCGTGCGTCAGATGGTGGCGACCGGCGATCCGGCCGGCGGCACCAACGATCAGGTGATCCGCCTCACCGACCTCGATGCCGCGGACATGCTCGAGCTGGTTCAAAAGACCAAGCCAGGTCCATTCGGCAAACGAACCCATCAGATGGGCCATTACATCGGGATTCGCGACGGCGGCCGTCTGATTGCGATGGCGGGCGAACGCATGCGGCTCGATGGCTACATCGAGATAAGCGCGGTTTGCGTGGATGACGAATATCGCGGCAAGGGTCTCGCCGCTCGCCTCATGAACATCCTGCGTCGGGAAATCAGGCAACGCGGGGACATTCCGTTCCTGCATGTGTTCGACGACAACCACCCGGCGATCGCCTTGTACGAGCGCCTCGGATTCGAGACGCGGCAGACGTTCCTCCTCTACCGGATCAAAGGCAGCGATCCGGTCGCGGCGTGAGGGGAAGGCGGAACAGCGTTCGCTCACACCTGCCCTGCCCGCATCGCAGGGCAGGTGTGGCATGAGCGTACGCAACACGCCGGACATCAAGCGACCTTCAGCACCACCCTGAAGCGCGCCGCGCCGCTCATCATCCGGTCATACGCTTCGGCCGCACGTTCGAGCGGAAACACCTCGATCATCGGCTTGACGCCGGAGAGCGCGCTGAAAGCGAGCGTATCCTGCGAGTCGGCGGACGTGCCCGAGGGCCAACCCTGAACCGAATGGCGGCCCATGATGAACTGGGCGACGGGGACCTCGACGGGCTCCTCCGAAATGCCGACCATGATCATCTTGCCGTTCAGCCCCAGCCCGCCGATCGCCGCGCTCATTGCTTTTCCGCTCGTGACCGTCGCAAGAATGACCTTCGCGCCGCCGAGTTCGTTGAGCTTTTCCGGAATGCTCTGCGTCGTGCTGTCGATGTAGTGGTGCGCCCCGAGTTCTTTCGCCAATGCGGCCTTGTCCTGTCCGCGAGCGATGGCCACCGTGTTGAAGCCCATCTTCCGGGCGAACTGCACGCCGAGATGTCCCAGCCCGCCGATACCGAGAATGGCGACCACATCGCCGGCCCGCGCGCCGCTATTGCGCAATGCATTGAAAGTCGTAATGCCCGCGCAGAGCAACGGCGCGGCATCCGCATCGGACAGGTCGTCCGGAATGCTCGCGAGTGCTTCCACCGGCGCTACGACGAATTCGGCATAACCACCGTCGTAGCTGATGCCCGGCACCTGCGCTTTTTCGCACAGGACGAAGTCGCCCTGGCGGCAACGGGTGCATCGGCCGCAATGGCCGCCATGCCAACCCACGCCGACCCGCTGCCCGACGCGCCATCCGTCCACGCCGCTTCCGACGGCGTCGATCACGCCGGCTATTTCATGGCCTGGAACCCGTGGAAATTGCAGACCCGGCCACTGGCCCTCCTTGGTCAACGAATCACTGTGGCAAATTCCGCACGCCTGGACCTTGATGCGGACCTGGCCCTCGGCCGGTTCACGAACATCCAGCTCCACAAGCTTCAATGGGCCGCCTGCTGTTTCCACTTGTACAGCCTTCATTCTGGACATGAGCTTCACCTCGGTGTCATCGATGTGTCGGCATGCCGAGGGGCGGTCTGCTTTGACAGCCCTCGGCGTCAAATGAACACTCTGCGTTCTCCCGGCGTGAGGCGCGGGATCACTGCCCTCGGCGCGAGAGCATGAACTCATTGACCATAGTTGAAAATCCTGCGGAATCCAACTTGCCGGGCCATATGGTCCCCCTCGCGGCGTCGCTCCATGAGCATGATCGCGAAATGCGGAGCCGCCGACATTGAGAGGACACGAGGCCGTCCGGCAAGACTGAAGCGAGCGCGTCCAGTGAATCAGACGCCGAGTCAAAATTCACCACCCGATGCGTTCGCCGTCACGCCTGCCAGGCCGCTCCCGCAGGAAAATCATGCTGATCGAGCGACGCCGCGTGCATCTCGATGCTGTAGCCGGGCCGTTCCGGCGGCATGTAGCGGCCGTTGCGAATCACAACGGGATCGACGAAATGCTCGTGCAGGTGATCCACGTATTCGAGCACCCGGTTTTCCAGCGACGCCGACACGCAGATATAGTCGAACAGCGAAATATGCTGGACGTACTCGCACAAACCGACGCCGCCCGCGTGCGGACACACCGGCACCCCGAATTTCGCCGCCATCAGTAGCACGACGATCACTTCGTTCAGACCGCCAAGGCGGCAGCTGTCCACCTGGCAGAAGTCGATGGCCTGCGCCTGCAGCAGTTGCTTGAACATCACGCGGTTATGGCAGTGTTCGCCGGTCGCCACGCCGATCATCGGCTTTAACCGCCGGCGGATCGCCGCGTGCCCGAGAATGTCGTCGGGACTCGTGGGCTCCTCGATCCACCACGGATCGAATTGCGCGAGCCGCCGCATGTTCGAGACCGCTTCATCGACGTCCCACACCTGGTTGGCGTCCATCATCAGTTTCCGCTTTTCGCCGATTTCTTCGCGCAGAATGCGCGCCCGGCGCATGTCTTCTTCGAGGTTGCCGCCCACCTTCTGCTTGAAATGGGTCCAGCCCTGCGCGACGCCTTCACGCGCGAGCCGGCGAATCTTGTCGTCGTCGTAGCCGAGCCAGCCGGCCGACGTCGTGTAGGCGGGATAGCCGTGCGCGCGCATCTCCTTTTCGCGTTCGCCGCGCGTTTTCGCATGACGATGCAACATCGCGATGGCTTCCTGCGGCGTGATCGCATCGGTCACATAGCGGAAGTCGAGGCAGCGTACGAGTTCTTCCGGACTCATGTCGACGAGCAGCTTCCACACCGGCTTGCCTTCCGCTTTTGCCCAGAGGTCCCAGGTCGCGTTCACGACGCCTGCCGTCGCGAGGTGAATCGCGCCCTTGTCCGGGCCGATCCAGCGCAATTGGCTATCGGAGGTCAGCTCACGCCAGAACGCGCCCATGTTCGCGGCGATATCTTCGAGCGTTTTGCCGACGATCAGCGGCGCCAGTGCCTGTACCGCGCTCACGCAGATTTCGTTGCCGCGTCCGATCGTGAACGTGAGGCCATGGCCGGTGAGCGAGGCCGGCGAATCCGTTTCGAGCGTCACGTAGGTCGCGGAGTAGTCCGGCGCGGCGTTCATCGCATCGGAGCCGTCGAGCGAACGCGAGGTCGGAAAGCGGATGTCCCGCACGGACAGCTTGGTGATCGTCGTCATCTGAACACGCTCCTGGGTCACTGCGATCGGCTTCGCCCATACACCTTCTATGAGCGCAAGCGGCACGAATGGGTGCGCTGCAAGGTCAACGTACGGTCTTTTTGCGCGCGATGCGCGGGCCACGAAGGCCAGAAGGGAAGAAGGACGGCACGCCCTCCCCCGCTCATCGCGCATCGCGCATCGGCGCGCGTCAACGCACCGCGCTCAATCGTAGAGCACGGCGGCGATCTTCGGATCGCTCATATTGGTCTTGTCGTACCAGAAGAAGCCCGTATCGATCTTCGGCGGCAGCTTCTCGCCCTTGAGCGCCTTCACCGCGGAGTCGACCGTGCACTTGCCGATGCCGACCGGGTTCTGTGTGATCGCGCCGAGCATCAGGCCCGAGGTGATGTTCGCTTTCTGCTCCTTGCCGGAGTCGAAGCCGATCAGCACGAGCTTCTTGCCCGCTTCCTTGATGCCAATCGCCGCGCCTTCCGCCGAGCCTTCATTCGCGCCGAAAATGCCCTTCAGATTCGGATTGGCCTGAATCATCGCCTTGGCGATTTCCGCCGACTTCAAATGGTCGCCGCCGCCATACTGCACGGAGACGATCTTGACGTTCGGATGCTTTTTCATCTGATTCAGGAAACCGTCGCGCCGATCGACCCCCGTGCGGCTGGTCTGGTCGTGCACGATCACGCCGACTTCGCCGGCATTGCCGATCGCCTCGGCCATCTTGTCGGCCGCGAGCGCGGCTGCGGCCACGTTGTCCGTCGCGCAGGTGGTCAGCGGAATGTCGCTGTCTACGCCGGAGTCGAACGCGATCACCGGTATTTTCGCGGCCTGTGCGCGCTTGAGCAGCGGAATGGCCGCCTTGCTGTCGAGCGCGGCGATGCCGAGCGCCTGCGGCTTCTTCGCGAGCGCCGCCGAGAGCATGTCGATCTGCTTGTCCACCATCGCTTCGGTTTCCGGGCCCTCGAACGTGATCCTGACTTTGTGCTCCTTCGCCGATTGCTCGGCGCCGGATTTGACGGCCTGCCAGAACTGATGCTGGAAGCCCTTCGAAATTAGCGGGATATAGACGTCATCCGCATACGCGATATTCGCCCCGCCAAGCAAAGTGCCCAGGCCGACCACGACCCCGAATATTTTTCGATTCAACATGGAATTTCTCCTCCTAAGGTGGACCATCAACCTTCAGCCGCTGAGGAAGCCTTTTTGCGCTTCCCTTCTTTGAAATTGTCCGGCTCAGCGTCAGCTCTTCCTGCGACGCAGGATGTCGGCATAGACCGCGAGAATGATGATGAGGCCTGTCACGACGATCTGCCATTCCTGAGCGACCGACATGATGCGCAGGCCGTTGGTCAGCACGCTCATGATGAACGCCCCGATGATCGTGCCGAGAATCGTGCCCGAGCCGCCGCTCAGCGACGTGCCGCCGATCACCACCGCGGCGATCGCTTCGAGTTCATAGCCTTGGCCGAGCGCCGGCTGCGCCGAATTCAGGCGCGACGCGATGAGCAACCCGGCAATGCCGCAGATCGCTCCGCTCAGCCCATAAATGGCGATTTTCCAGCGATCGACGTTCACGCCGGAAAGACGCACCGCTTCTTCGTTGCTGCCGAGCGCAAACGTGTAGCGGCCAAGCGCCGTGCGATTGAGCGTGATCGAACTGGCGATCGCAAGAAAAAACAGGATCAGCACCGCGTTCGGAATGGGCAGGCTCGGCAGCAGATAGCCGATGAACGAATCCTGCGAGATGCGGTAGAAGTTTTCGGTGTCGGTGAAATAGATCGGCTTGTCGGCCGAGACGACGAGGGAGAGGCCTTTCAACAGCATCATCATGCCCAACGTCGCGATGAACGGCGGGATTTTCATCTTCGCCGTGAGCGTCCCCGAAACGGTGCCGCAGATTGCGCCGGTGAAGATCGCGGCGAGAACGCCGACCCCCATCGGCAGATGCCAGTAGGTGAGAAATACGCCGCAGATGACCGCCGTGAAAGTCATCAACGTGCCGACCGACAAATCGATGCCGCCCGTAATGATCACGAACGTGCAGGCAATCGCCAGCACGCCGTTGACCGCCGTCGCCTGCAGAATGCCGAGCATGTTGTCCATCTGCATGAACGCCGGCGAAGCGAAGCTGAAGAAAACCAGCATCAGGATCAGACTCGCGAACGCGAGCAGCTTCTGTAGCGCAGTCGGCGAAAAGACGCGGGCACGCAGGCCGGAATAACGTCCTTCTCTCGCGAGCGCCGATGTGTCCGATGGCAATGTCATAGGGGGCCTCTGGCGGTTCATGCCGCCGTTTTCAGGGTTTCGCGCTGCGTCGCCAGATGCATGATGCGCTCCTGCGTAGCCTCCGCGGCGCAGAGCTCGCCGGTAATGCGGCCCTCGCACATCACGATGACGCGGTCGCTCATGCGCAAGATTTCCGGCAGCTCCGACGAGATCATCACGACCGCCTTGCCTTCGCTGGCGAGCGCACGCAGCAGCTTGTAGATTTCATTCTTCGCGCCGACGTCGATACCCCGTGTCGGCTCGTCGAAAAAGAGCACGTCGCAGTCGCGCTCCAGCCATTTCGCAATCACGATCTTCTGCTGATTGCCGCCCGACAGCAGCCGCACTTCCTGCGCCGCGGAGGGCGTGCGTATCGCAAGCAGATTGATGAAATGGCTGGCTGTCCTGCGTATCTGCGCGCGCCGCAGAAAAAAGTTGAACGTCAGAAATTTGCTCAAATTCGACATGACGATGTTCGATTCGACATCCATGCCGGTCGCGAGGCCGAAGCGCTTGCGGTCTTCCGACAGATAGCCGATGCCGCGCTTCACCGCGTCGCGTGGACTACGGATGATTGCCCTGGCGCCTTTCACGACGATCTCGCCGGATTCGATCGGATCGGCGCCGAACACCGCGCGGGCGACTTCGGTGCGGCCCGCGCCCATCAATCCGGCAAAGCCTAAAATCTCGCCCTTGCGCAGCGTGAAGCTCACGTCCCTGACCAACGGACCGGCGTTGAGGTTTTTGACTTCGAGTGCAAGCTCGCCCTTCTCCCCGGTACTGTGCGACGGTTCGATATCGGTCAAGGTGCGCCCGACCATCATGCCGATAATCGCTTCGACGCTGGTGTCCTGGGCGGCGACGGTGGCCACGTATTCGCCGTCGCGCATCACGGTGACGCGATCGGCGATCTGCTTCAATTCATCCATCTTGTGCGAGATGTAGATGATGCCGACGCCCCGGCTCTTCAGCTCGCGGATGATGCGAAACAGTTCGGCAATCTCGGCGTCGTTGAGCGCCGAGGTGGGCTCGTCCATGATCAGGACACGTGAATCGAAGGACAAGGCCTTGGCGATCTCGACCATCTGCTGACGGGCGACCGTGAGGGTGCCGACCACGGCGCGCGGGTCGAGATTCACATGCATGCGGGCAAGGATGTCGCGCGCCTGCGCATTGAGCTTGTCTTCGTCGAGAAACAGGCCGAGACGCCCGCGCGGCTCGCGGCCGACGAACATGTTCTGCGCGACGCTCAGGTGATTCATCAGTTGCAGTTCCTGATGAATGATGCCGACGCCCACGGCCTGCGCGTCGCGCGGGCTCTGGAACTCGACCGGCCGGCCGTCATAGAGGATTTCACCCGAATCGCGGGTGTAGACGCCGGCGAGGATTTTCATCAGCGTCGACTTGCCGGCGCCGTTCTCGCCCATCAGCGCATGGACTTCCCCCGCCATGAGCTCGAACTGAACTTCGTGAAGCGCCCTCACGCCGGGGAAGCTCTTGTTGAGCCTTTTGACTGAAATCAGCGGGGTCACGGCGCGGATCGGACGACAATTCCACTGCGGCCGCGTGCCTCAATGCGAAGGCCCGACGGCCGGAGCGCCGGGCGCTCCCCGCTTACATGAATGAAATAGCAAAGAGAAGCCAGACACATTGCTGGGCCCCCGGAACCGATGTGCCACGATTTTACGACGCGGCAGATCGGGGGCTCAAGCCCAGGCATTCCCCAGTGTCGGGGGGCTTTGTCCCTGCCCAATGGACTCGAAGAAATCGGCGATAGACTCCGGGAATAGCGTGACGAGGCTATCCAATAGAATCCGAAAATGAAAGTGTCCCGTCAGGTATCCTCCCTTTTCGGCTCCCGGTTCCTCCCCTTGTTTTTTCTATTGCCCGCCGCCGAACGCGTTTCGCTGCGTGATAAATTCTTTAAACATTCGACTATCCGTCACCGCGATGACGCAATTTCGTGCTGCAAATACTGTATAGGTTTCCAGCCGCGAAACGCCTGCCCACATCGGCAAGGCTTGCGCGTCAGTGGTGAACGGGCCGTGCCGGGGACCCGACTGGCCGAATCACTGCAGCCTCTCGCGCCTGGATTCTTGCCGCGGACGAAGTCGTTTTATGCGGATTGGCTGCGCGGTCGTACCCGTTCATTTGTTCATCGATGACAAAGTCCGCGACTCTCATCGCGTCCATCGAATTGCCGTCCACGTCGGACCACTCACGAATCGCGCGATTGATTTTGGTGAGCGCCGCGACAGCAAGCAGTACGGCATCCGTCTCGGTGATCTTGCCTTCGAGATCATCTGCGTCGTAGTCCGCAATCTGTAGAGCCGCGTCGATCAGATTGCTGTCGTCAATCAGGTCCGTCAATACCGCGTGAACCACTGCGAGGCAAGCATCTTTGCGTGCAAGTGCGATATCTGTCATGAAGTTCTCCGGAGTCGAGGTGACTGGTTAGCGAACTGTGGCGGCCGCGTCGTCGAACAAACCGAACGCAACGCCGGCCATCACTGCGACGACCACTGAGCGGCGATATCTGGTGCAAACACAATTTACTCCGGGTGAGCGGACAATGCAGTGAAATGATGCCGGCATCCTCCCCAATCTCGCCCAGCTTTGCATGGATCAGACCGAGCGCCTCGAATTCCGCCGACGGATACGCATCGAAATCAATCACCCTGCAGCCGAAGCATCTCATTGCGATCCGGTCTGGGCGACAGGAGCCGCTTAACGTGGCTTGCATCCGAATAGTGAGCAGTGACGCTGCTCGCCAGGCTGCGCTTTTTCACCCAGCACCCCGAACTCGATGGGCGAGCGCGTATAGAACACGTGCACTCGCCCGGTCTTGACGGTGTCGAGCATGCGCTGCGCCTCATCTTCGGTGACAGCGAGGATGACCTGCAGGGGCTGATCTGCGAGCTTGAGCATATGGGCGGCATGATGCGCACCCGCATGGCCCGTGCCTTCCGCGCAATTGATGACGGTCGCGCCGTGAATGCCGAGCTGCTTCGCTTCATGAAGAAGCCATTCGCACACCGTGCGGTGGCCGTGATGGCGGTTCTGTTCCGTATAGAACGTCAGTTGGTAACCGTTCATATCTTCCTCCGCCATACTCGGCTCCGGGCCGCCGCATGGCCGTTGCGGCGAGGCAGGACTGGTCGGTTCACGACCAACGGAGCCTATCAGTCATTTTAGTGCGTCGACCAGGCATCGTTGCATGTTGCGTTGCGCCATTCGCGGGATGCCGTGTTGCTTGTGCGCGTGCCATTACACCGGCTTGATTGCGCCTGCTTCGAGCGGGATGTCGTCTGTGGCGGGATGGTGCTGAAGTCGATCAACTCGCTCCGTCCGTTCCGAGCGCGCCGTACTCGACCGGCGCGCGCGTGTAGAAGAGGCGCACGCCGCCGTCGTCGAGTTTCGCGAGCAGCGCATCGATGTCGGCATCGACGGCAATGATCGTCACGGCGACCGACTGTTCTGCGAGCTCGAAAAAGCGGGCCGCGTGATACTTGCCCTTCGCGTCGACGCTTTCGGCAACTTCGACGACCGTCGCGCCCTGGATGCCTATGCGCCTCGCCTCATCGAGAATCCATTCGACGATCGACATGTGCCTGATCCGTTGCCGCTGGTCGGTTGCATAGATTGTCAGTTGGCTACCAGTCATGATCCCTTCCCGCGGTCCGCGCGACTCTCGCCATGAATACACTTTCCGGAACACGACGCGGTGCGCGTGCAGCGCGGCCTACTGGGCGGTCTGTTGACGTTGATACTCGTCGTGCTTCATTTGCATGTAGTCAGTGCGGCTGACTTCGTGCAATTGCCGCGGATACTGTTCGGTCGCATCGAACCAGCCGGCGAGGCGCTTGTCGAGGCGCGCGTTGGGCGGGCTGGAAAGCGCATCCAGATAGGCATCGATGGCGAGGTAATAGCGCATGGTATTGCGCTCCACCAGACCGCGCACGCCGCCGACGTAGCGCGTCTCGCCCGCCGACGAATCGGGCGCGGCGGAAAAGCCGACCTTGTCGCTGCCGATCGTCGCCAGGTAGGTTTTCATCGCAAGCCGTCCCGCCGTGCCGTAACCGTAGGCGTAGGTCAGGTGGATGAAGGTCCGGCTATCGCCCACGGGTATCGCCTCCAGCACGATACGATAGTCTTTCGTGCTCAGCGGACCCGTAGCGGCACTGAGCTCCACGCGAAGATAATCGGGACTGCTCGCTGCCGAGCGGTAGTTGAATTGCACGCGGTAGGACGAGGAAAGCGACTCCGCCGTTTTCTTGCCGATGTTCACCGCGAGGACCGTCCCGTTGGCGCCCGTCGATGCATGGCAGTACTTCGTGTTGAGGTGCAGGATCAGCACGTCGCACCAGTTGGCCGGACCCTGAGCCGGGTCGTTGAGCGTAGCGTTGAGCGTCGCGAAAGGATGGTCGAGCACACCGTAAATCTCGCCCTTGAGTGCCGAAGGCAACTCCTGCGATTCGAGGTACAGCGGTCGCTGAAACTGATTGTGTGCAAGCTGCTGCGTCAGACTCTCGTATTTTTCGCGCAGGCTCGCCGCTCGGTCGGCCGCTTGCGCGAAGGCGCTTTGGCACAGGCAGCAGAACACCGCCAGCATCGCGGCCGTCAGCCACTGCCGCACGCTCCGTGTGCCTGCTGAAGATCTGGCAAGCCTGCTCATGGACGTTCTCCTCTTTTTGGCTCGGATCGCGGGGCGCCGGGCGCGGATCATGGCGCGTTGTCGTCTTCGCTTCTATTCTTGCAGGCGGCGGCGTGGTTTGTACATCCGTAATCACCGCCGACCTGCAAACCCGTACCACGTAGGAAAGTCACTGGGGTGGAAGAATAGAAAAAATGAAGTCTAGGATCAGTAAGGAACCGCTCCACTTCCTGGGAGGAGCCGTCAAAGAACTTTACGATGGCCGTGCTGAACATTCTGTTTGGCACAGCAAGCATCTCGCCCGCGATGACACAGACTTCTCCTATGGCGGCCAATCCGCCGGCGCCTCTCACACGTCACGTGTGCTCATCCGTCGGTCGATCTGGTGATGCTTTCCCACGTGTCGAATTCTGCACTGAGCGACGAGAGCTTTTCCCGGACTAAACCGAGTGCGTCACTTCCCAGCAGAAGATGCGATGGCGGCGCGTCGCTCTCGATAATGGACAGCATGGCACGTGCAGCTTTCGCGGGGTCGCCGAGCTGCCTGCCGCTTTTCTCTTCGCGTCCCTTTCTGATCGGATCGAACAGGGAATCGTAGTCCGGGATTGAGCGCGGCGTTCGCACCATCGATCGACCCGCCCATTCAGTACGGAAAGAACCAGGCGCCACTGCGGTCACGCGGATGCCGAACGGTTTGACTTCTTTACCGAGGACCTCGGAAATCCCCTCCAATGCGAATTTACTGCCGCAGTAATAGGCGATGCCCGGCATGGTGATAAAGCCGCCCATCGATGTGATGTTGAGAATATGACCGCGTCGTCGCTCACGCATAAACGGCAACACACTCTTCATGACGGCAACCGCGCCGAACACGTTGACGTCGAACTGCCGACGCATTTCAACTAGCGACGACTCTTCCATGACGCCTTCATGGCCGTAACCGGCGTTGTTCACCAGCACGTCTAGTGGGCCCACGTTTGCCTCGATTTCGTTGACGACATTTCCGATTGAATCGAAGTCGGTTACGTCAAGTATCCGGCCGAACGCGCTTGCGGCGTTAAGCGCCTCGAAGCTCTGCTTTGCCTGCTCGCTGCGTACCGTGCCAACGACCCGATACCCTGCGGCGAGCGCTTCCTGGGCCAGCGCGCGTCCGAAACCGCTGCTGACACCCGTGATGAGCATGGTTCTGCTTGATGACATTGCGAACACTCCCTGAACTGGTTTGGAAGGTTGCATGTTATTCTGACACTTCTTGGAAAATCAGATCCATTTCTCTACTTTTATTGCCTATTCCTATGAGCAAGGCGGCCCCCAAGAAGAGCATTAGCCGATCTGTTTCCTCGACCAGCGCACGTGAACAACGCCGGATGGTAACCCTGCTGACCGCGCTGGCCCCGCAGGAAGGCTACAACCTGACTGCGTTGCGCGATGTGCGTATCCTGCGGTCGGACCGGGCGCTGTCGCGCACACCGGTGCTATACGATCCCGGCATCGTGATCGTCTGCCAGGGCAGGAAGCGGGGATTTCTGGGTGATCAGGTCTATGTGTACGACGAACAGCACTATCTCGCCGTCGCGGTGCCGGTCCCCTTCACGATGGAGACCGACGCGACGCCCGAGTGTCCCCTTCTGGCCCTGTACCTCCATCTGGACTTTCAGGTGGCGGCCGAACTCATGATCCAGATAGATCAACATGGCTTGCCGGGCTCGGGCGACGTGCCGCAAACCATGATGTCCAGTCCAATGGATGCGTCGATGCGAGCGTCCGTACTGCGCTTCCTGGAGGCAATGAACCAGCCACTTGAAGCCGCGATCCTCGGCCCGGGACTGGTACGTGAACTGTACTTCCGAGTTCTCACCGGCGCGCAAGGCAACGCCATGCGCGCGGCTTTAGCGATGCAAGGGCAATTCGGCAAGATCGGCAAAGCGCTGGAGCGTATCCATGCGACCTATGCAGAACCGCTCGACCTTCCTGGTCTGGCCAGGCAGGCCGGGATGAGCGTGCCTACGTTCCATAGCCACTTCAAGGCGATCACGAGTACGTCGCCGATGCAGTACGTGAAATCCACCCGATTGCATCAGGCTCGCCTGCTAATGGTGCGCCAAGGCATGACGGCTGAGACGGCATGTCATGCTGTCGGCTATGCCAGCCCCTCGCAATTCAATCGGGAATTCAAGCGACTTTTTGGCCGCACGCCGGCTGCAGAGACGAAACGTCTTCGCGAAAGCTTCGCGCTGCCTCCAGCCTTTCCAGAGTCAAAGTTCGTCTCGTCGCATTGAGAGCAGGGGCGGCGGCCCATCGATACGATTCTTGATAATGTCCTTGCAAGTCGATTGATATTGAGTAGCCTTTCGAAATCGTGAAGACCTTCAAGGCGAGAATTATTATGAATTCGCTAAAGAATTTTGGCCACTTTCTCTGGCTCGTGCGTAAAACCTGGCTGACCAGAGGGGCGCGCCTGTATTATTCACAGTTTGGCGAAGACGCCGTACTGCGCGAGATAATCAGCCCGACATGTGCCAAGGGTGTTTATGTCGATGTGGGCGCCTATCACCCGATAAAATTTTCGAACACATACGCGCTATATAAGCGCGGATGGCGAGGCATCAATATCGATATGGATCCGGTCAAAATCGAAGCATTCAAGCTTGCCCGGGCTTCCGATATTAATGTGTGCGCGGCAATTTCAAATGAAAAGGCCGTCAAACAGATCTACAATTTTTCCACTTATGGACTGACTTCCACGCTCGACCCAGACGTAGCAGCTGCCGGAGCTATGGCTCCGACATCGATTCGTAGTGTCGAAACTACGACGTTGGACGATGTCCTCGGACGTAGTCGTTATTCGGACCATGAGATTGATTTGTTGTCGATCGACGCGGAAGGCCACGATTATCATGTATTGAAATCGCTTGATCTGTTCAAATACAAACCAAAAATCATTGTCATCGAATCATCGTCACGCTCGATAAGAGACGTCATAGAATCAGCGACCTATAACTATCTTGAGCAGCAGGGCTACCGGCTAGTCAGCTGGACCCATCTTTCGCTGATTTTCAGGGTGAACCAATCCGCGATATTCCGGCATCGGTTATAGATCCGGATTTTGAGTCCTTACTAGTCCTCGCGCTCTGTGACCATGCAGGTGGAACGCATTGACTAGCGCCTGCCAGCCGCGAAACGGGGGGCCGGTCGCAATGATTCCGGCTGCCCACGCGCTTGAAGTACCTGCTCGCTTTGCGCATATTCGCGGCTGGTTGTCATCTTTACCCGCTGTTACTTGCCAGCGGCAGGCGACACGACGCTCGGGGTCGCCAGCGTATTGTTGCTCTTTGGAGCGCTGGACGTCGAGTCGCTGTTCGTGCCACTCGGCAGGCCCGAATTCGGCGACCGGGCGGACATGCCACTGTCCGAGTTGGTGGCACCTGGCGTGCCGTAGCCGCCTGTTGCACCGTTCATGGGATTCACCTGGTTTGTCTGGTTCGCCGGGCCAGCCGTGCTGCCTGCCGAGCCGCTGCCGCTCGAACCGCCGGCGGTCTGTGCATAAACGCCGCCCGACAGGGTGAGTGCGGCGACGGCCGCGAGTACTGCGCTGCTTGCCTTTCTCATGATCCGTCCCTCCTTGATCGAAATGGAATAGAGACGCAGACGATCACCGTCTGCTTGACCAAAAGTGCAGCAAACCCTGTGCCGCCCGTACTTAACAAAACAGTTTCAAATCCGCACTCACGGGCGTTATCGTTGTCACCGCACTGCTGACGGGCTGTACTTCGCTTCCCAAAACAGCTCTCGCCACCGGCATCGCAAAAGCTCTATTCGATCGCCATGCTGGATTTCACTGAACCGCGCGGCGATAGCGTGGTCAACGTCGGTGGTGCTGCCGGAGCAGTCGGAGCGCCGCCTCCTCTTACTGCGCGGCGCCCGCCCACAGGTTCGAGTCTTGTTACCAGCGCTGGTGGACCTCAGGCGCTATATAGCGCTCATAGACTTCACGCACACGTTGCATTGCCTCACCGGACAGCGGTGCGAGGTTCGCAGCCGAAACGTTCGACGCCGCCTGCGCCGCGTTCTTACTGCCTGGGATGATGACGGAAACGGCCTCTTCCATGAGAATCCAGCGAAGGGCCAGTTGCGCCATCGATGCGTCCACCGGTACAAGTCCGCGCAACTCGTCGACCGCTTTCAACGCGATGTCATAAGGCACGCCGGAGAACGTTTCACCGAGGTCGAACGCCTCACCATGGCGATTGAAAGCTCGATGGTCATCCGACGGGAAAACAGAATCCGCGGACAGCTTGCCCGTCAGCATGCCGCTCGCCAGAGGCACCCGCGCGATGACCGCAACGTTCTTCTTTTGCGCCTGCCTGAAAAACAGTTCGGCTGGGCGTTGCCGGAACATGTTGTAGATGATCTGCACCGACACCACGTTGGGATACTCGATCGCCTTCAACGCTTCCTCGACCTTCTCGACCGATACGCCATAGAAGCGGATCTTGCCGGCAGCGACAAAGTCATCCATCGCGGCGAACACCTCGGGATGGTAGTAAACCTCCGTCGGCGGACAATGCAATTGCACCAGGTCGAGCGTATCGACACCCAGGTTCGACAGGCTCCGGTCGATGAAACCCTCAAGTTCACGCTTATTCGTATAGCCAGCCGTCACATGCGGGTCGAGCCGGCGGCCAAGCTTGGTGGCCACGATGGGACGTTCGCCGCCGCGTTGCCGCAACACGTCACGGATGATCCGTTCCGACCGGCCGTCGCCGTAGACGTCCGCCGTATCGATGAAAGTCACACCGCTATCGAGCGCGGCGTTTAGCGCGGCCTTGGCGTCATCTTCGGCGACACCGCCCCACGAGCCGCCAATCGCCCATGCCCCAAAACCGATTTCCGAAACATTCCAACCGGTACGACCAAATTTTCTTTTCGAAAGCGTCATGTCAGTGCTCGTCCTGTGTTTTGCGAAGTTACGTCGTTGGCATTTCAATGCGCCGCGCTGTATTCATACCGGCGGCTTATTTATTCGTAGTGTAGCAAGCAAGGGCAAGATGCAGGCGCGGTGTATCGTTCGAATTCAGGTCGCGCTGACTGGATCTGTCAAACAAACGGGAAGGGGCTCGTTGGGGACTTCCGCAAGACAGTGCGAAGTCGGCGTCAGAGATCATTGAGTCGCTCATGCCCCGTCAAGATGAGATCGGCGAGCCAGGACTGTAGGGAGCGCGCGACTCCATTCCACAGCGGCTGCGCGGAGTCTCGACGAAGCAACGCCAAGGCACTTCGTTGGCAGCAGCCCCATGTAGTTTGGATAGCCGATCTTCAAGATGATTGCCCCGCATAGTGGGCAGCGCCGTCCATCTTCCCCTGGTGTTTGCGCCAGCCCGCCGGCGGCATACCAAACTCTCGCTTGAAAGCCCGGCTGAAGGCCGCCTCCGATTCGTAGCCAATCTGCTCCGCCACGGCCGCGAGCGATTTGCCGCCGCTCAGCAATTCCTGCGCGGCAATCTGCATCCGCCACCGCGCGAGGTATTGCATGGGCGGTTGTCCGAGCAGATCCGTGAAGCGTTGCGCCAGCGCGGAACGCGACAGCCCGACCTTGCGCGCGAGTTCGTCGACGGTCCAGGGGCGGACCGGCTGAGCATGGAGCAACGCAAGCGCACGCCCCACGAAGCGATCGCGCACGCCGGCCAGCCATCCTTTCTGGTCAGCAGGAAGTGCTTCAATACAGCTTCGTACCGCTTCGACAAACAACAGCTCCGACAGTCTCGCAAGGACGATCGTCCCGCCCGCCCGCGAATCCGCCGCCTCGGCCGCCGCGAACCTGAGCGACGACTCGAGCCACGCGCCGCGAGGGTCATTGCGCATGTCGATCTTGAAGAGCCGCGGCAGCGACGAGAGCAAGGGGTTAGAGAGCGTATCGTCGCAAGCGAGGAAGCCGCAAACGATGCGGGTGGGCGCGCCGCCCCCGCCGTGGGACAGCGTCATCACGTCGCCGGGCGCGGCTTCCATTTGCCCGCCCAGCAGCGTGTCAGCCTGCGTCGGCGGAAGATCCAGCGCGCTGCCCAGCAGGTGCGCTTCGCCTTGCGGCACGACCAGCAGTTCGCCGGCATTCAGATGAAGGGCCGACGCAGGCACGCCCGGCAACTGCGCCCAGCAGCTTCCCTCGGTGATCAGGTGATACGAGATGACTCGCTCGGAGCGGGGCAGATAGGCCGCGCAGAGCGCAGCATCGGTGCGGCCTAGCACGCACCACGGAGATGTGAAAGTGCCGTTCAGGTACACCGCGCCGCTCAGGCGAACGACGCGCAGCACGTCAGAAACTGCATCCATAAGTAGCTCGCGTGAAGTGCGGTTCCCCGAACAGGAGACCAGGACAGGTGGTCGTTTTTTCAACCTGGTCGAGGTGCCAATACTATACCCGGCGGCGTCGCCGACACATCCCTTACGGGGTTTTCACTACACCTCCCGGATGGCGCTCGATGCCCTTGCTTGCTCATATAAATCACACGCTTGCATAAGAGGATCGGACAACGATTCCGGACGTCCGGCAACGACTGGGCAGAACGCCAGCAATACATGGACGTTCGGGCAAAAAACATCGACGCGCAGGCAGGACGGCAGCTCCTTGCGAAAGGCAAAGTTCATCGCAGGACGGGACGGATCAGCGTCAGTCCCTTCGCAGCGATTCTTTTGCTGCTGTGTCACCCGATTTGTGCTGACCGCTTCACGCGATGACCTACAGGATCCGCGCAAACGAGATAGTGTGAGATGCCGATGAAACGTCTGATCAGCCTCGCGATGTACCACCCGTTCGTCGCCCTGTCCGTGTTCTATTTGACCAACCTGATGTGCAACGTCGACTACAGCCTGTCCGGCGCATTGCTCGTTCTGGCAGCGAAATCGACGTCCCGTCTATTGAGTCTGTTCAACAAGGGATAGCGCCGCGCCGATCTTCCGGATGCCTTAGCATAGTCAACTGCGCTTCTGCCGCGACGCCGTCACAGGTCGAATGTACCGCGATACTTTTTATCGGCATCCACTCGGGTTTTGATCTCAACGAGCACCGCATCGGGCACTTCACAGAAAAATCGCGAGCCGCGCTCATGCTTGAACACGTCGGTTCTCATCACGACGCCCGCGGCGAGCATTTGCGCGTGCAGCGCGCGAACCTCATCGAGGGACTACGCGACCACCACGCCATCATTACGAGACACATCTCTCGTTACACTCCGATAAGGCTTGTCATATCCAATACCCATACAGTGCAGAGAAGGGCATACGACACGAGCCCCTTCATCCAATCACTGGAATACGCACATGACAAACAGGACCTCATCTGAACGCGCAAAACAAACGCCCCTTTCGCGGACATCGATATCGCGTCGGCAGAGCGTGATTCGATTCCTCGCCCCCGTATTGCTCTTTGGCGCAATTGCGCCCGCCGCGTTCGCCCAGGTCGTGCTCGTTCCCGCGCCTGCGCCACGCTACGAGCAGGCACCCGCGCCACGGCCCGGCTTTGAGTGGCAGCAAGGCTACTGGCAATGGGAACATGGCAGATACGCGTGGATACCCGGCAGTTGGACTGCGGCGGACGTGCACGTGCGCCATGGATACCCGGGCCGAATCGAGCGTGCATCGATGGCGCCTGCGCCGCGCGTGGAACGTCTCTCGGCTGACGCTCTGTTTCCGTTCGACCGGGGCAATGTCGGCGACATCAGCGCGTCCGGGCGTTCCGATCTCCCCCAGATCGCGGCTCGTCTGCGCAGCAGCCGTGCGAGCCACGTCGAGGTTCGCGGATACACGGACAGATTGGGCTCGGATAGCTACAACATGAATCTTTCGCAGCAACGCGCGAACGCTGTCAAGTCGGCGCTGGTCGCTCAAGGCGTTCCCGCAGCAAAGATCAGAGCCGTTGGTTTGGGCGCGCAGGATCCGATCGTCCAGTGCACTCGTCCATCGGGGCCCGGCCTCGTGCAATGTCTGCAACCGAATCGGCGCGTCGAATTGGTGAGCTTCGTTGCGGACGATCGGCGCTGGGCCGACCGATACCAGTAATTCGCGCATCAATGTTCGGTCACTCGCCGGATGAACCTGCGGCCAACGTCTGTTTGTCGTCAACACTGTTGCCGTCGACACGGCGCAATTAACAATTATTTACTCCTGCGTGGCGACGGATTCGATACACTGCTCGACTCTCGCTTCAGCCGCGCATCTTCAATCCGGTCAATAAACCAGCACACTACCTCCTATGAAAGCAAAGCAATTCGTTATCCTCACGCTCTGCGCAGCCACGGGCATTTCGTCCGGCGCGTTCGCACAAAACAACTCGCGAGGCGGCCCCGATAATCACGGTCCGTATGCCGCTCAACAACAAAACACCCGGCACTTCGACAACGCCAATCATGGCGGACCAGACCATCGTCCGGGTCCCGACCGGCAACCTCCGCACGCAAACAACGACCGTTTCGACGATCACGGTGGCCCGCGCGGATGGCATCGTGGCGATCATCTGCCATCCGATTACCGCGACCACCAGTACGTCATCGACAACTGGCATGAACATAACCTGCAGGCGCCGCCGCGCGGCTATCGCTGGGTGGGTATCAACGGGGACTATGTCCTTGCCGCCGTCGCAACCGGCGTGATTGCACAGATCGTTCTTAGCCGCTGAGTCGTTGATTCGATGGAGAAATGGGAACGCGCTCCGGTCGGCGCGTCCGCCACGATCGGCGCGGATGCAACCGCGCCGGTTTTAGTTCCGAATAGCCCGATTCGAAAGCCGGCTCCGCTTCTTCTTGTCTTTTTCGCCGCGAATGGAACCGCCATCTAATTCCGTCGGCGCTCGCCACCGAACCGTCGAGCTTACTTGTCGTGCAGTTGCAAAAGCACGTCCCGCAAAACAATCGCCTGATTATGTTCCTCATCTTTGGCGCCATAGACGAGCGTGATTTGCTGACCAGCAGAATCGCTTAGAAGTTGCCGCATCCGCTCGCACATCTCGTCACTGCCAAGTTCGTCGCGATAGCGTTGCTGAAAGACGCTCCATCGTTTCGGATCATGCCCGAACCATTCGCGCAACGCCGAACTCGGGGCGAGTTCACGCGCCCACTGGTTCAGTTTGAGCGTCCCCTTGCTGCGTCCGCGCGGCCATACCCGGTCGACGAGAACACGATAACCGTCCGCCGGGCCCGGATCTTCATAGGCGCGCTGGATGACAATCTTCAGATTCCTGGTGCTCGCATGCGGCATTTGCATCTCCGCTCAACAGAATGTTCTATAAGGCTTATATCACCTGATTTGCTTCAGCCGTAAGCGCTGCCACCGTTGTACGAAGCATCGGCACCACTTCGTTGTCGAACCACGGATGATGCTTGAACCACGCCTGATTGCGCGGCGACGGATGAGGCAACGGAATGAAAGCCGGTGCATAGTCCGCCCATGCCCTCACTGTTTCCGTTAGCGACGGCTTGCGGCGTTCACCGAGAAAATGACGTTGCGCGTATTGGCCGATCAACAACGTCAGCTCGATTTTATTCAACCTCTCCAGCAGGCTATCCAGCCACAACTGCGCGCATTCGCGACGCGGCGGCTTGTCGCCGCTGGTTCCTCGCCCGGGATAGCAGAAACCCATGGGAATGATGGCGAACCGCGTCTCGTCGTAAAACGACGCGGCATCGACGCCGAGCCACCTACGCAGGCGCTCACCGCTGGCATCGTTCCAGGGAATGCCTGAGGTATGAACTTTCGCACCGGGCGCCTGGCCGACAATCAGAATGCGGGAGTCGACCGCGGCGCGCACGATGGGCCGCGGACCCAGCGGCAGATCGTGCTGGCAGACGCGACAGGCACGCACATCGGCGAGAAGGGCTTCAAGGGTAAGTGGTGCGGACTTGTTCACTCGGGGTATCGGGTTGTGACGAGGCATGCGGGTCGCGGCCATGCCGCGCAAAGTCCTGACGAGCGATGCATTGCGGCTCGCGGCCAGTTCTCGCGGAAGACCAGTTGCGGGGCAAAGGACATCGCCCCCGGGCATTGTCCGGAATGTGCCGCCCTGCGCTCACCGCGCCATCACTCATTCTACAACCGCGACTAACGAGCACCAGTTATATGCCTAAGAAGCCACCGGGCCCGAAATGTGCAAGGCACATCTCATGCGTGGCAGCACGCAGACCGACTGCCATCGCAAAGTAGTGAAAAATGCCGCGCCATACCGGCGCAAGATCGTCCCGAACATCGCCCTGAATACAGGAGATCATCATGACCGGCAAATGGTTCTCGCGCTTCTCCAGCTACCTTTCCACGATGGCGGGCAGGCCTTCCACTTTCGTGCTGGCGGCCGCTCTAGTGCTTCTGTGGGCGATTACGGGCCCACTCTTTCATTACAGCGACACGTGGCAACTCGTGATTAATACGTCGACCACGATCGTCACATTCCTGATGGTGTTCCTGATCCAGAACACTCAAAATCGCGATACTGCCGCGATGCAGATCAAGCTCGACGAGCTGATTCGCGCCATCGAAGGCGCACACAATGCACTGCTCGATCTCGAAGAACTCGAGGAAAAAGACCTGAGCCGGTTTCGCAAACATTATGAAAAATTGGCCGAAGAAGCGCGCACGGCGTTGCGCGCCGGCGGCAGCGACACCGATTCGCCGTTTGTCGATAATCGCGATGAAGGAGATAGAAAATGATCTTTTTGCGAACTTTCGTCGCCGATATAGAGCGTTAGCGCTGGGTACTCCCCCGCAATACGTAACGCATGTCTTATTTAAGTTTTTCAACGAAGGCGCGATACGAGCGTACACGGCCGACCAGGAGCACTGGCAGTTTGCGCCAGTGCAATTGTGCAGCGCGTCAGCCAGTGACGCCCGTAGAGAACAATTAAAATCCGGAATCATTCATTAAGTCAAATGTGTCGACGTAATACGCCAACTCCTAAAATCTGGCAATAGCGTTGCGTCGTATTTTGCATCCCAGTCCCTTCCCGTTACTTTTTTCACACACTCATCGCTTTCAGTTTCCCCATTCGGCGCCTGTGAACTACTCTCCATGTCGCAACCACCACAAACGAGTTGCTGCGTGGAGGCACAATGAAACGATTTGCGCTTTCTGCTTTCTCCCTGGCACTTCTTGGGGCAGCCGGCACCGCTCACGCCGAAAGTAGCGTGACACTGTATGGTTTGCTCGATCAGTCGATTCAGTTCGTGCACAACGCCACTCCCGAAGGCGGCAATCTATGGCGCATGTTCGGCGGTAATCTTCAAGGTAACCGCTTCGGTTTGAGAGGCGCCGAAGATCTGGGCGGCGGCCTGAAAGCGATCTTCACGTTGGAAAACGGCTTCGACATCAATAATGGGCGCCTGGGGCAAGGCGGCCGCATGTTCGGTCGTCAGGCCTTCGTCGGCCTGACCGGCGACTCATGGGGTACCGTTACGGCGGGCCGTCAATTCGACCCGGTCGTCGACATGGTCCAGCCGCTGACCGGCGGTGGCTACTGGGGCAGCACATTTGCCACCCCGGGCGACGTCGACAACAACGACAACAGCTCGCGCACGAACAGCTCGATCAAATACCTCTCGCCGGTGTTCGCCGGCTTCCAGTTCGCAGGGATGTACGCGCTGGGCGGGGTCGCGGGTGCGACGGGGTCGGGCCAGACATGGGCGGCTGCCGCCAGCTACAGCGCGGGATCGTTCGACATCGCAGCGGGCTACATCCACATGGACAATCAGGCATCCGACGTACTGCGCACCGGCTGGACCAGCACGTCCGATGGCATGTTCGACGGCGGAGCGACCGGCCTGTCGATCAACAACGCGTATCGCACGGCGAAATCGGTTGGTATCGCTTCGGTCGCCGCGCAGTATCAAATCGCATTGTTCACGATCAATCTCAGCTACAGCAATGCGCAATACAAGCCCGACGCCGCATCGGCTTTCCTGACGACCCAGAAATATAACGTGGGGCGCGTCTATCTCGGCTATCAACTCACGTCGGCGACGATGCTAGGTGCGGGCTATGCATACACGCGGGGAACCGGCGACGCCTCCGCGACGTACAATCAGTTTTCGTTAGGCGCCGACTACGCGGTGTCGAAGCGCACAGACTTCTATCTCGTCGCGGCTTACCAGCATGCGAGGGGCGATCAGCGCGACACCAACGCCGACGGCACCAACGGCGGTCTTGGCGAAGCGACCGCCTCGATCGGCTCGTACGGCAACCAGTCGAACACCAACTCGCAAGCGATCGTGGCGCTCGGTATCCGTCACCGGTTCTGACCAAGCATTACGATACGCAGGCCTGCTGCAGCGCCAGAAGCCTTGGCTGCCCCCCGGTAACGTTTCATTCAGTTCCAGCAACATCTCAGTGACTCGGTGCAAGGTCCCCTCCGGGGCCGTCGCGAATGGTGATGAAAGGAGAAATGCAATGAACGCAATTCACGCAATCAAGCTGGCAGGCACAGCGCTGTTCGTGGCGGTTTCGTTCCAGGCCAACGCGCAGACGAGCGACGCGGCGCCTCCCGCCGACACGAGCGCGCAGAGCGCCAAGAGTCAGCACAAGGCAGACCGCGCCGCCAACCGTTCACTGGGACGCAAGGTGCGCAACGCATTGTCGAAGGCGATGGGTGTTAGCGCGTCTCACATCACTGTTCGCTCAGCCGGCGGCGCGATCACGCTGCAGGGCACGGTGCCCGAAGCGGCCGACAGTCAAAAAGCGGAAGAGATTGCGAAGGGTGTGGCGGGCGTCGAGTCGGTCAAGAACGCGCTGTCGATTCGCCCTGCGGGGACGTAATCGCCATCGGCAGACGCTTTGCTTTGAGTGACCGTGATTTAAGCCGGGGATGCGTTGGCGCTTGCCATAACGAGCGCTAAGGCATCCCGCGCTAGAGATCATCAAGTTGAGCGTGACGCGGCTTTTCAACCGCGGCGTGCAACGTTGCGCCCGTTATGCGCGCCGCAGCCTTCTAGTGTTGCGCGTCATACAGGCGATCGGGAACGAACAGCGCCGTGATGCCGCTCAAAAAGAAAACCCCGGCCAACCACCAGAAAGCCGAAGAGCAGCATCAGAAACAATGTTCTCCCGTGTATGCCAGAAGATGATGGCCGGCAGAGCGAACTGATAAACCGCATAGCAGCGGATTACAGGAAGTTATGGGTGAGCCCCAGCAGCCCCGCGCCCAGCGAAAAGAGCGCCAGGCCCACGCCACGACCCGCACGCGGCCCAGCCGATCGCTCGCCCAGCCCCTCAGAATCCCGCCGATCGTCATCCCCACCAGCGTCAAACTTCCCAACGCGCCGGACTCGACATTGGTGAGTCCGAATTCGTTTTTGATTCGCGTGAGCGTCAAGCCGTCCATCATCACGCCGGCGCCATCGGCCAATAGCGCCATGTAGCCGAGGATGAAGACGAGCAGCCAGCGGTTCTGCGCTTTGGAGGCGGTGCTCACGGTGGTCGGTGTGATGGAAGCCATAGTTGTCGTTGTCGGTAGAGAGACGTGGCGCCATCGGCGCGCGCTTGCCGCGTGAGGAAAGCGCGCGCAAGGACGCTGCCGATCAGCAATCTTCCGGGCGGGACGACGTGCTCGACGGCGCGGATTGAGACAGCCGGCGCAAGACAGACGCGGCACGCGGGGCGGGCACTATGGAAATAATCGGATAGACCAGTTAGAGTTTGAACAGGCAAACGGACTCGTCCGTTACGCCGTCTTTTATCAGTCCGCTTTCTCGTGGCACTCGTCAATCGCATTTCACCAACCGGCGGCACGCCTACGCCGCGGCACGGAGGCCCAAGCAACTGACTGGTTTTCCGGGCAAGACAGCGCGTGGCTGTGCAAACAGTCACCGGGACGATCGCCCTCCCGCCCGCCCTGGCCGTCGCGGCGCATCCCGACAAGAACTCGACACGCCGATCCGATTTGCGCTACCGAAGGAGAAAACGATGACGCTATTCGACTCGCTCGCGGAACGCCGCGCGCTCGGCCGCCAGGCGCGCAAGAACACCCCACGCAGTGCGCACACGAAGATTGGCGACACCGATCGCGATCCGGTCGCGTTGTTGCGCGAGAGCAGCGAGGGACGCGTCGAGGCACTCATTCCACTGCGCTATGGCCGCATGCTCGCCTCGCCGTTCACGTTCTATCGAGGCAGCGCGATCATTCAGGCGCATGATCTCCACGCCACCGCCAACAGCGGCTTTCACTTCCAGATCTGCGGCGACTGCCACCTGATGAACTTCGGCGGTTTCGCGACGCCAGAGCGAGCGCTGGCTTTCGACATCAACGATTTCGACGAAACCGCGCCCGGGCCCTGGGAGTGGGACCTCAAACGCTTGACCGCCAGCTTCTACATCGCGGTGAGGCATCTCGGGCACGGTGACAAACTGGCCGACGAAGTCGTCGCACTCGTCGTGCAAAGCTATCAGCGATGGACCGAAAATTATTCGGCGCTGAGCCCGCTCGAACTCTGGTACGAACTCATCACGTTCGATCGTCTCGAACGGACCGTGACCTCGGACGATGCACGCCAGCACGTTCGCAACAGCGTCGAACGCGCATCGCGCCGCACGCACGAAACCATGCTTCCCAAACTCGCCAGCCACCGCGACGGCGTCTGGCAGATTCGCGACGCACCGCCTGGCGTGTTCCACGTGCACGGCAAGACCACGCTTTTCACCCACGACGACGACTGGCTCGGGCTCGGCGACTGGCGCAGTCTGATGGCGCCGATCTACCGGCATTACCTGAAGTCCCTCGGCGTGGTGCGCGGCAATCTGCTCGCGCACTTCTCGATGCAGGACGTGGCGTTCAAGGTGGTCGGCGTCGGCAGCGTGGGCACGCGATGCCTGATCCTGCTGATGGTCGATCCGCACGAGAAGCCGCTGTTCATCCAGTTCAAGGAAGCCTCCACTTCCGTCGTCTCGCGGTATTTCGACGCCCGCTCTCCACGGCACCACGGCGAGCGGGTGGTCAACGGCCAGCGCCTCATGCAGGGCGCGAGCGATCCGTTTCTCGGCTGGACGTCGGGCCCGTACGGACGGCACATCTACGGACGACAGTTGCGCGACATGAAGGTCTCGGCCACGCTCGAACTGTTTTCGAAGGAGACGTTTCGCGAGTATGCGAGCCTGTGCGGCTGGGTGCTCGCACGAGCCCACGCGAAAGCCGGCGGCCAGGCGACCGAGGTAGCCGGCTACCTCGGCAACGGCGACCAGATGGCGGAAGCGCTCGTCTGCTATTCACGTGCTTATGCCGATCAGGTCGAGCAGGACTACGAGAAATTCCGCGACGCGTGCCGCAACGGCCAGCTTCAAGCGCGTACCGATGCCGACATGGCCGCCGATTTCGCAGCATAAAGCCCAGGACCCGGAGGTCTAGCCATGGCAACGTTTCGCGCCGCCCTCGCGGTTCTGCTTCTGGCGCTGCTGTCGGCTTGCGCGAGTCTGCCGCCGCAAAGCGGGCGCGTCGAAACGCATGCGATCGAACCGTCGGACAGCACGCGTCTTGGCGCGGCCTTCCTGCCTCAGGAGCGCCAGCATCCGGACCAGACGGCGTTCCATCTGCTCCCCGATGGCGTCGACGCGTTGCTCAGCCGCGTCGCGCTCGCCGATGCGGCTGACCGCACGCTCGATCTGCAGTACTACATCTGGCACGACGACCTGACTGGCCGGCATCTGGCGAACGCGGTGCTGCGCGCGGCGGATCGCGGCGTCAGAGTGAGAGTGCTGCTGGACGATCTAGGCACCGGCGCGGACGACCAGGTGCTGCTCGCCATCGCGTCCCATCCGAACATCCATGTACGGCTGTTCAATCCGGTCGCAAACCGCCGCTTCAAGATGCTCGGCTCCGCCATGGAATTCAGCCGGGTGAACCGGCGCATGCACAACAAGTCGATCATCGCCGACAACGAAGCTGCGATCGTCGGCGGCCGCAACATCGGCGACGAGTACTTCGGCGCGTCGAGCGACGTCTCGTTCGGCGACCTCGACGTGCTGACGTATGGCGTCGTGGTCCGCGACATCTCCAGCGCGTTCGACCAGTTCTGGAACTCGGACGCGGCGTATCCGATCGAGCGGCTGACGGGTCATCCGGCCGACCCCAGCGCGCTCGCCGCGTATCGCGCGAAGCTGGCGGCGTTCGTCGCTTCGCAACGCGACACGCCCTACGTGACCCAGGCCACGCGCCGCTACGCCGAAATTATCGCCATGCGCGAAATCGACGTGTCCTGGGGCAAGGCGACCCTGCTCTACGACGATCCGGCGAAAATCACCCGCTCACCGAACGATCCGACCGGGCATCTGCTGTCGCAGTTCAGGACCCTGAGCATTGAACCGCAGAAGGAGATGCTCATCATTTCGCCGTACTTCGTGCCTGGAAAGAAAGGCGTCGCGTGGCTGCGCAAGGAGGCCGGCCGCGGCGTTCGCGTGACCGTCCTCACCAATTCGCTGGCGGCCACGGACGTCGCCGCCGTTCACGCCGGATATCAGCGCTATCGCAAGGACTTGCTCGAGGCGGGCGTGCATCTCTACGAGTTGAAGCCCGCGGCGTCCGAAGACCCGCGGCATAAAAAGAAGTCGATGCTTGGGTCGTCGAAAGCCTCGCTGCATGCCAAGACCTATGTGTTCGACAAGTCCAGCATCTTCATCGGCTCGATGAATCTCGATCCGCGCTCGATCACGCTGAATACGGAGATCGGACTCTATTGCGAAAGCGATGCGCTCGCCTCGGAGGTGGTGAACGGAGTCGAACCAAAGCTCAATCAGATTGCGTGGCGGCTCGAAGCGCGCACCAACGCCAATGGCACGGTGCGGATCGTCTGGATCGACACGAAGGCGGACGGTACGCAGACGGAGGGCGACGAGCCGGGCGTGTCGGGTTTGAAACGCGTGGAGATCTGGTTCCTTGGGCTATTGCCGATCGAATCGCAGCTTTGAGGAACGTTTATGGGCTATTGCCGGGGACGGTGCGAGCGCCCGAGGCTGGAGGCCGCGCTCGCGTAGATAACCGGCGCGGTTGAATCGCGCCCGAACGCGGCGATACCAATGCGTCGCCGCAAGCACACCGACCTTAACGGTAAAACGAACGCCTGCGCGGCCATCATGCCGCGCGGCTGCATCTGAAGGATTGATTTCGTCGGCTACGGCACGTGGGTTGTCAATTCGCCGTGCAACAAGGTGGTAGCTGCCCGCAAGGTGATGCACGAAACGCGGCAATGGCTCGGCCATCCGATCTACCGGCCGTTCGACGACCAGACGGTGCGGGGTCGATCTCCGGCGCCGCGCGTCACCACGGTCACCACGATCCGGCACGCCAGCCGCCGGATCGCAGCGACGCGTTTGCGATCAGCAGCAGTGCCGCGCCCGCAAAGCCGCTTGCGACATGCTTGAGCGCATGTCCGGCGACCAGATGATCGGATAGCGCCCACACCTGCCAGTCGAGTGTTTCAAAGACCTTCGCGATCGCGTAAAAAATGATCACCAGCCACCAGCCGGACAGCGCATCGACTTTCCGTGTGAGGGTCATGCCGATGACGAGGGCGAGTCCGCCGAACTGCAAGATCGCATAGGGCCACAGGCTGTCGAATGCCTGCCAGTAAACCACCGTGCCCACCGAGACGGCGACGAGTATCAGCATCTGCACCCAGCCCACGCGCTGTTTGGTGGCCGACGTCCACAGCATCGCCAGAATGCCGGCGAAGACGATCGTCATCGGAAAACGATCCCACACGAGGGTCGCGTCCGTCGGCATCTCGTGATAATAGGCCGAGCCGAATGCCGTCAGGATCAGCCCGAGGGACGCCACCAGCATTCCGGGAAATTGCGCGGGCTGACGCGACGCATGCCGGATCACCCAGAGAAGATTGAGCAGACCGGCTACCAGAATGACGAGGTTCGACAGCACGTCCGACGCGTTGTGAAGCACGCCTATCGAGCGCTCGTCGGCGAAGTGATGGTAAGAAGCCGGCTGCGACAGAGGCCACACGGCCTGCAGCGCCGTGCCAATCGCGAACAGCAGAACACTGCCAAACAGCAATCGGGATACCTTCACTTGCGCGACTCCTGATTGTGCAAACCGCTCGATTGATCTCCCGCCACGCGGCGCCCGGGCGGAGCCAGGGTTGCTCCCCGTTCGAATTTTCGTGACCCGCCGATACCATCAGGCAAACCGATTTCCGCAACCGGAAGACTGCCGCGCGAATGTCGGTAATCTTCCAGACATAGTATTCTGATTGCACAATGCAACGCACGGGGTTCGCCTCGAGCCTTCATAACCGTCCCCGCATCGGCCGGTG
This sequence comes from Paraburkholderia fynbosensis, assembly GCF_902859935.1. GTDB lineage: Bacteria > Pseudomonadota > Gammaproteobacteria > Burkholderiales > Burkholderiaceae > Paraburkholderia > Paraburkholderia fynbosensis. The sequence continues at coordinate 31,468 of NZ_CADIKI010000023.1, read as the reverse complement.
ATCAGCGGTAAATCGTCGTTACGATATTGCCATGTTTGCACGGCTCACGTAATGGCTTGCCTGATTGTAAGACCAGACGGACGACAATGGCCTGAAGGACACTATGGATCGTATGCGAGCGCTGAGACACCACCCGTTTCACGCAATTCGTCGATCGATTGGCGGGATTTCAGCGTTGCTGCTATGCGCAAGCCTGCTGACCGGCTGCGCGTTGCCATCGCTCGAGAACCGTACCGAGTCGACTTCGTTGACGCCCGCGCAGGCCGCCTCCACCGATCTCGGCCGCGCGGTCGGGCCCGCGCTCGCGACACACGCCGGCCTGGCGGGCATCTACCCACTCTCCGATGCGCATGTGGCGTTTGCCGCGCGTATGGACCTCATCCGTTCGGCACAACGCACGCTGGATATTCAGTACTACATCTGGCGCAATGACCTGACCGGCACACTGCTGCTCGAAGAAATCCACGGGGCCGCCGACCGTGGCGTGCGCGTGCGGCTGCTGCTCGATGATCTCGGCATTGCCTCTTCGCTCGACCCGACGCTCGCGGCGCTCGAAGCGCACCCGAACATCGAGGTCCGCCTGTTCAATCCGTTCGTCGTGCGCAAGCCCAAATTCATCGGCTTCCTGACGGATTTTCCGCGCGCCAATCGACGCATGCACAACAAGTCACTGACCGCGGACAGTACGGCGACGATACTCGGCGGCCGCAATATCGGCGACGAGTACTTCGATGCCACCGACGGCATCGTCTTCTCCGACCTCGACGTATTGGCGGTCGGACCCGCCGCCGCCGACGTCGCGCGGGACTTCGACCGCTATTGGGCCAGCGGCTCATCCTATCCCGTCGAGCGGATTCTGCCGCGGGCCGGCGGCGATCAGCTCGACGTGCTCGCGAGCAAAGCGCAGGCCATCGAGCGAGACCCCGCGGCCGAAGCCTATATGGAAGCGTTGCGCGGTCCGCACGTCATACAGAAGATGCTGGACAACACGTTGCCGTTCGACTGGGCCACGACGCACATGATCAGCGACGACCCGGCGAAAGGCCTGCGCAACGCGCCGCCGGAAGCGCTCATTTCGCATCAGATGCGGGAAGTGCTCGGCGATCCCACCCGGGAAATCGACGTCGTGTCGCCCTATTTCGTGCCGGCCACGACCGGCACGCAGTACCTGACCGGCCTCGCCGAGAAGGGCATCACCGTGCGCGTGCTGACGAATGCGCTCGAAGCGACCGACGTCGCCGCGGTTCACTCCGGCTACGTGAAGCGGCGCGTCGAGTTGCTTAAAGGCGGGGTTCGCCTGTATGAATTGCGTCGTTTGCCGGGCAGTCATCACAAGAAGGAGCAGTCGCCGGGTCCGTTCGGCAGTTCCGGGTCGAGTCTGCACGCGAAGACTTTCGTGGTGGACGCGCAGCGGGTGTTCGTGGGGTCGTTCAACTTCGACCCGCGCTCCGCCTATCTGAACACGGAATTGGGCCTCGTGATCGACAGTCCGGAACTGGCCAGCCAGATCGAGGCGACTTTCCTCGCGTATGTCCCGCAAGTTGCCTATTCGGTGCAGCTCGATCCGAATGGCAAGATCTTCTGGATCGAGCGAAACGGCGACACGGAAATCCGGCACGACACCGAACCCAATACGACATGGTACGGGCGGATGGGTATCTGGATGCTGTCGATTCTTCCAATCGAGTCGCTTCTATAAGCCTTTAATGGTAGGGGGCAATGGGGGGGCCTCCAATAATGGGTTCTGATGATCGGGCTTTCAGTTAGCATCTGGATGCCTTGCAAATGGCAGCGGGCGTTCGACGTTACCCCGGGGGGCAAAACTTGCATTTCTCTTTTGATCCCCTCTGTCTATACTGCCCACTGGCCGACGTACAGAAATTAAAACTTTCTGAAGGGGGATCGATGTTCTCTCGCAAACCTGGCGATAAAGAAGGCGCGAATCATCCGTTTGCCTGCTTCTGTCAAAAGTCGGAGATTGAATTTCTGAATAACCGCATCAGCGCAGGTCTTACGCGGCGTGGCTTTGTCACCGGCATGGCCGCCTCCGCGCTGATGCTCATTTTGCCGAAACTCGCGAGTGCGCAGACCGCGCCTCCACCTGCCAATCCAACACACCCTATTCTCTTCACGAATTTCCGGCTATTCGACGGAAAATCCGCCACATTGCGTGAGGGGCTCTTTCTGCTCGTGGACGGCAATCGCATTCGCACGCTGACTCAGAGCAAACCTGCCGTTCCCGACGGCACCCAGGTGATCGACTGCGGCGGCCGGGTCGTGATGCCGGGCCTGATCGACATGCACTGGCATACGATCATCGCCGCATTGCCGCTGCCGGTCGTGCTGACCGCCGATATCGCCTACGTGCATCTCGCCGCAAGCGCCGAAGCCGAGCGTACGCTGATGCGCGGCTTCACCACGGTGCGCGATGCGGGCGGCCCGGCGTTTGCGTTGAAACAGGCCATCGACGAGGGCCTCATCTCGGGTCCGCGCATTTATCCTTCCGGCGCGATGATCACCACCACCGGCGGTCACGGCGATTTCCGCTCGCTCACGGACCTGCCGAGATCGGGCGCCAGGATCAGCAGCTCCGAGCAGACGGGGGGCAGCATCGTCGCAGATAGCGCCGATGAAGTTCGCCTGCGCGTGCGCGAGCAGTTCCTGCAAGGCGCATCGCAGATCAAGCTGGTGGGCAGTGGCGGCGTCTCCACCCCTCGCAGTCCGCTGGACATGCTCACTTTCACGGAGCCTCAATTGCGCGCGGCCGTGGAGACCGCCGCGGATTGGGGCACCTATGTGATGGTGCATGCGTATGTGTCGCATGCAGTCCAACGAGCAATCGCGGCGGGTGCCCAGTGTATCGAGCACGCCCATCTGATGGACGATGCGACGGCGAGTCTGATGGCGAAGAACGGCACCTGGTTGAGCATTCAGCCATTCGTCAGCGAAGAAGACACGGTGCCTCTGAGCGGTCCTAGCCGGGAGAAGATGCTCGCCGTTTTCGCAGGCACGAACAATGCCTATACGCTTGCCAAGAAGCACGGAATCAAAACGGCATTCGGCTCGGACCTGCTGTTCTCAGCGGCACTCGCCACGCGTCAGGGCACGATGTTGACGCACCTGCTGCGCTGGTACAGCGCCGCGGAAGCGTTGAAAATGGCCACGGGGGCCAATGGCCAGTTGCTCGAACTCTCCGGTCCACGCAATCCGTATCCGGGCAAGCTGGGGGTGATCGAAGAAGGCGCGTTTGCCGATCTGCTGCTGGTCGACGGCAATCCGGTCGAGAACCTGGCGCTCGTCGCCGATCCGGCCAGGAACCTGCTCGTCATCATGAAGGACGGGAAAATCTATAAGAACACCCTCAACGCGTGAGAACTCGCCAATTGCGCGGCAGTCTTTGGCGTAATTGGCGAGATCTGCTTTACCGAAGCAATCAGTGATCAGAACCGCCGGAAGTCCCGGTCACGCAAAGGATCTGGCGTGCGTAGCGTTTCACGCAACACGCCGCCGGTGTCGAACGAGAAGTTGAACATCAGATGCGTGATGTTGTTCTCCACGTAGCGATACGACCACACTTCCCGTTGTGACAGACGGAAAAATGCGGTCTGCGCGGGCTGGCCGAAATTGATCAGTACGTCTTCACGTGTCCATTTGCCGATCACTGCGCGATTGAATTCACTGATCTGCAGTACCTGGCGCACGTTCACGATCTGGCCGGCTGAATCGATGTCGGCAGCGACTGTCGTCGTACCCATCGGTTGGGTCGGCCACATGAGACGGCGGCCGCCGTCCGGCAATTGATGGATTTCGCGCGGCGGTCCCATGCGGGCAATGATCGCAGACTGATCCTGGCCCGCATGAAATTGCCGCCACGGCTGTACGCACCCTGCCAGCGTCAACGTCAGCGCGGCGGCGCAGATCACCGCCGCGCGACGCAAGGGCATGGATCGCCGCGCCGTCAGGGCGACGCAATCGACAACGCGAGCTGAGCGTGTGAGCATGGATTCCTCCAGTTACGTCGCGTAGTGCATTGAATGCACCTGAAATCTCAGCGTCGCCGATTTCATTCGCACGTCACCTTCACGCCGTACTCGTGTTTCGAGGTGGCGCCATTGGCAAAGCTCGAAGCCTGGGGTATCGCCGATTACTGCACCAGCCGCGCTCGCAGGCGCGCGTGCTCCTCTGCCGAAATCGATCCCGCCACTTTCAGCCGGTCGAGTTTTTCCAGTTCGTCCGCGGCGCTGAAACCCACCACCTGACGCAGGTCTTCGCGAGCCTGTTTGGCCCGCGCCTGATCGCGCTCGGCCATGCCCCGGCCTTGTGTCAACAGATAAGCGAATATGCCGATATAAGGCAAGATGATAAGCAGGATGACCCAGCCGACTTTCCCTAAACCGGAGACATCACTGCGGCGGAACAGATCGCCCGATACCGTGATGAGCAACCAGAACCACAGGATAAACATGAAAACGGAAAAGACGTCGGCCAGAAAATTCGGGAATGTAAAACCACCGTTAAAGAGCATTTCGCGTTCTCCAGTCATTCGATTACGATTGAAAGGCATAACAGCTATCCACGTATGGTCGCTCCCTATGGACGGCTTACGCGGTCGGCACAGTAGCGCTGGCAATTTACCATGAGAGCAGGTCAATTGTTCAGGTCTTTCTCGACGAGTGGGTATGAACTGCGGGGGGGACAACAGGTGGAAGCCTCTCGCTGGTCTTTCAGCAGGTATTCCATGGAGATGGAGCGGGAACAGCCGGGAAGCATTACGGCGCACTGGGTCGACGCGGCGTAACGATATGCGCGTTTCATATTCGTCCTCCGGTTCTCTCGGTTTGATGCCTACCCGTTTAAACTTTATAACTTATATCGGTATGATGACGCGATAATTTTTTCAGAGGCACGAATACATTGGGTCACCCTGCGAGCCGCTATCAATGAACATCTTCGATGTACAGAAGGTCGACTGTCGTAATCATATCTTCGATCGCGTACGTTTTCCCTATCGAAGCGACACCGCCTACTGCTCATCGAACCTGTTTTTCGGCGTGATCGTGGACGCGAGCGTGTCGGCTCAGGCGATCGACGATCTCAGCAGCGAGAATTTTGGGCAAGTAAATCAGGAGTTCGAATGGCCGTTGCTGTCTGAGATGACAACGTCGAAAAAGCGCTCATCGGCCCGGGCGTTTAATCGGCGTTCGGAATAACACACAGCAAACAGGCTCGTAGCGCATAGCCGTTGCACTGAAAATGCCGACTCGCCACTATCCAGCGTCGTTCTGCAGATACTTATGAGCGAACGCAATCGCCATACTGCCCTCACCCACCGCGGACGCAACGCGTTTAACCGGACTCAGCCGCACGTCGCCGCAGGCAAACACACCCGGCACACTCGATTCGAGCAAATAGGGATCGCGGCTTTGAGTCCAGCGTCCGGCCTTCACGACATCGTCGCCGGTGAGCACATAGCCGCGCGCATCGCGTGCGATTCCGTCGGGCAACCAATCGGTCTGCGCATCTGCGCCGATGAACACGAACAGCCCGCCGCAATCGTGCCGGCTCACTTCTGTGCTGAGCGCATCGCGCACATCGATCGCCGCCAGATGCGTATCGCCGTACGCGCCGACAACTTCCGACCGCAATTGCACCTTCACGTTGGACTTGCCGCGAAGCTGCTCGACAAGGTAGCGCGACATGCTCTTCTCGAGCGAATCGCCGCGCAGGACCAGCGTCACCATGCGCGCGTGATTGGCGAAATACAAAGCGGCCTGGCCGGCCGAGTTGCCCCCGCCAATCAGATAAACGTGGAGCCCGTGCGTAGCGCTCGCTTCGCTGCGTGACGCACCGTAGTAAATGCCTTTGCCGATGAAACGGTCAAAGCCATCGATCATCAGACGCCGCCACGTCACGCCGGTCGCGAGAATGATCGTCTTCGCGCGAATCACGTCGCCGCCGTCGAGATGAACGTGTCGATTGTCGACATCGATTCGGGCCACCGAGCGCGTCACCAGAATCTCGGCGCCGAGACGCCTCGCCTGCTGCAATGCACGGCTTGCGAGTTCGTCGCCGGACACGCCATTCGGAAAACCCAGGTAATTCTCGATACGCGACGACGTCCCCGCCTGCCCGCCCGGCGCTTCGCGCTCCAGCACCACCGTGCGCAGGCCCTCGGACGCGCCGTACACCGCCGCGGCAAGACCGGCCGGCCCGCCGCCGATGATCATCGTGTCGTATTCGGCGAGGCGGGGCTGCGTTTGCAGGCCCAGCAACTCCGCCAGCTCGCGCGTAGCGGGCCGCTTCAGCACGGTTCCGTCGACCAGCCGCAGCGCAGGACTGTCCTCTTCTGCCGGAATGGGCCCCGGCCAGCGCGCCGCCAGCTCGGGCGCGTCCATCGCGATCCAGTCGTAGCTGATCTGGTTGCGGGCAAGAAACTGACGCAGCGCCGTGCAGGTGCCGTCCCAGCGGCTGCCGACCATCGTCACGCGGATCTTGGGCGGTTCGGCCGAAAGACCCTGCAAACCGCCGATGCGCTCGCGCGCGAGCGCGCCCATCTTCAGCGCAACGTCGGGCGACGCGGCGGCTAGCTGATAGTAGCGCTGCGCGTCCACACGCATCACACGCGAGGGCTCCGCTGCCCGATAGGCGCCCGGAAACGGCGAACTCAGCGCGAGCGGCACTTCGCCGAAGAGGGTGCCCGGCAAGCGCCAGCCGAGCGTGCGCTCGACGCCGTCGAAAGTCTTGATGACTTCCATCTTGCCCGCGAGAACGACATACAGCGCGCGCTCGCCGCCTTCATGAACCGCGAACTCGCCCGCGCACAGATGGAGATCGGCGCACGTGTGCGCGAGATGCGCCAGTTCTTCGTCGTCGAGGGTGGCGAACAGAGGCACGGTGCGGATGTCGTCGAGGGTCAGCATGGTTTCGTCCAACGGGCAAGTGAAGTGAAGCCCGGACCTGGTGATGGGTCCGCAGCGGGCACGACGCCGTAAAACTCCCCTACCGATACTGCTGGACTCATTGTGTGACCGCACACCGCAAGCAACGTCGCGCGGCAGACCGGCGCAGTATAGAACGTTCGAACGAGCATCGTCCGCCACGCAATAGCGTTGCCGGTATTTTTCAATGCACGCGGGATTTCGAGATTCACCGCGTGTCCGACGGCGCGACAGACCCTGGCCGATCGCCACAAACCATCGCTACCTTCGCGCCAACTCGTCAGGATCGCAAAGGAAAGATCAGTTTCGCCGCTGCCAGCCCGAGCGCGCCGCCAAGGAGCGTCTCCCATGCGCGTGCGGCAAGCAGCGGAATCGAATGCTCACCGCCGATCGCCAACGTCACGATCAGCGTGAAGGCGAATGCGCCGGAGGCGATGTCGTAGCGCTCGGGCAGCGCCATCGCGTAGACGATCATCGCGAGCGCGGCGGCGGCCCAGGCCAGCAACGGCGCGTGTTCGACGAGCGGCAGACACACCAGACCTAGCGGAACGCCAATCAAGGTGCCGATGATCCGCCGACGTACCCGCGCCGCCGTGCCGCTCGCCGAGCCCGCAACGACATAGGTGCACGCGGTGATCGCCCACGCCGATTCCTTGAGGCCGATCGCCTCGTTCAAGGCCACCACGATCAGCGCGCCGCTTGCCGCCTGCAAGCCCATGATGAGTTCGGGCGCGAGTCCCCAACGGCTCGGTATATCGACGGGTGACAGCACGGTGGTCACCGGACGCTCGGCCGGGCCGCTGAGCATGCGCGGAACGATCGATGCCAGCATCGCGATCAGTGCAGCGACGAAGACCGCCGGCAGGTCGGCGGGTGTCAGTTGCGCACCGTAGGCAAGCAACTGCCCGATGTAGATCTGCGAGCCGATTCCCGCGCCGAGAATGCCGAAACGCTTCAGATAACCGACGAGGAACGCTCCCGTCACGAGCGTCAGTTCGGGGCCCGCGCTCGCGATGGCCTGCAGGAGCGGCGCAAAGCCGATGAACATTGCCGCGCCCAGTGCGGCCGCGGCGCACAGAAGCGTCAGATCCCTGCTCGATTCAGGCCGCGTGACCCTCGCCTCCGACACGCTTGCCCACAACGCGAAACCGGCGGCCAGCGAACCGACGGACATCGCGCCGGGCAGATTGTGCATGATGTCCTGTAACGTCCCGAGCGCCGCCGCAATGCCGTAGGCGGTGACGAGCCGCAGCCCCTTGATCCGGCGATGCGTACCGGGATCGATCTGTTCCAGCCACGTGACGGCCGATCCGAAGGCCGTGAATTTGCGGCCGGTATGAGCCGGTTCGGCCGGGATGCAATCGCACGACGTGCTGTTGGGGTGGTCGGCGCTGCCCGGTCGTTCGTTATCCTCGGGGATCAATTTTTGACTCACGGCAGGCGTGTGCATCGAATGGAAGGACTCGCGCGGCCCGCCGTCCGCGTGATACGCGCTTCAGCCGTCAGGCGAAAGCGGCTCGCGAGCCTAATGATCCACAGCCAGCGCTTTCAGCCGGGCCTCGCCCGCGTCTTTCGCGGCGGCCCGCGTTTCGTATGTGCCGTCCGATACGAGCGAGCGTTTCACCTCACGGCTCTTGAAGTCGACCAGTGTAATCACCCACACATACGCGCCAGTCTGCTCGGCTGTTTGTACGAAAGCCTGCACGTCGCTTTTGTTGTCCGCATTCATCTTGATCTCCGAAGAGGGTCACGCGAGAACAGATTGCACAGAACGCCAATCCCTGTGCCAGCCGGCTAATTATGGGAGCCTACCAATAATCGAACCGATTTCGTCTTTGGTGAAGGCGCGCATTGTCTGCGTGCGGACATTGCCCGCCGAGCCCAACGCCAGGCCGAAAGCGGTGAAGCCCTGTTCGTCGGCGGCATCGATGACCGTGACAATGTCATATTCGCCCAACGTCCAGTAGATCTCTTTCATTTCGCAGCCAAAGCCTTTCGCCATTTCCGCCACCTGCGCAGCCCGCTGCGGGCTGTTCTTGATCGCGCGGATGCCTTGATCCGTAAACTGCGCCAGAACCACGTATTTCAGCATGATGATTCCCCTTACGATTGACACGTGCTGGGACTCGGACGCGCGAGCGGCACCGCAAACGCCACGTTCGGTTTTTGTCGTGCCGTTCTGCGCGTAAACTGATTCTAGGCAATCCCGTTGCCTGCCACGCGCCATTTGTCTGTATTCGACGAGGTGCCGGCATGCGATGCGCGCCTGCTGCAATACGGAGGTGGCTATGACCGACTTCAACGAGGCCCGCGAGCGGATGGTCGAATGGCAGATCGCCCGCCGCGGCATTTGCAATCCCCGTGTCCTGGCGGCGATGCGGCGTGTGCCTCGCGAAGAATTCGTCGCCGCCGAGTTGCGGGAATTCGCGTACGAAGACACGCCGCTGCCCATCGGCAACGAGCAGACCATCTCGCAGCCGGCCATCGTCGCGGCGATGATCGAGGCCGTCGACCTGCGCCCCGGCGAGCGGGTTCTCGATGTCGGCACCGGTTCGGGCTATGCCGCCGCGGTCGCCGCGGTGATCGCCGGCCAGGTGTACTCGATCGAACGCCATGCCGGACTGGTCGAATCGGCTCGGGAAATCCTGCGCAGACTGGGGATTTCGAATGTGACCGTGCATCAGGGCGACGGCACGATGGGACTCGCCGAATATGCACCGTATGACGCGATCATTGCGGCGGCGGGCGGCCCGCATGTCCCTCAGGCGTGGTGCGGGCAACTTGCGGTCGGCGGACGGATCGTCATGCCTGTCGGGCGCGATCCGCATTGTCAGCGGCTGATCAAAGTCGTGCGGCGCAGTGAACAGGACTATGAAAGAAGCTGGCTCGGCGAAGTCAGGTTCGTGCCGCTGGTCGGTGAGGATGGGTGGCCAGTGGACGATTGCGGGGCGCGTGCGGGGGACGAAATACTGCCAGGGAAAAATAGATGACCCGGCGTCAGCTACCGCGGATTCCTGTCCCGCAATGACGCTCCCAGCCCGACCGGTCAAACAATTCCGGCCTCCAGAAAACCCTTCTCGACGGCTTTCACCTTAGGAAGTTCGCGTCGTCCACGGCGGTTATCGGGTCGAGCTTCAGCGGCCCCGGAAATTGCGACAACGGCGGTGCGGCGGCCGCAGCGGCAAGCAGACTTTGAATCCGCGCGGGCGCATCCGGCTCTTCGTCGAACCGCGGCCTGATCGACATGCCCGCCGGTTCCTCGTTGATCCAGCGCGAGAAACCATTCGGTTTCGGCTGCCGCCGCCACGCCGTGCGTGACACGATGCGGTTGCTCCAACGTCTTCGCGAGACGATCAAGTTCTTGAGACCTTCCGCGAGACGATCGGCTGCATCGCGCAGCATCAGTCCCGCGACGAGCGGGTCGACATCCGTGCCGGACAGATCGAGCAGCCGTGTCTCGCCGGCAACCTTCCACGACGCCAGCGTACCGGTTTTATCCGACATCAGTGAAGACGCGCCGCAGCAGCGCACGCCGTCGATCACGACCAGTTCGATAGGCACGCATGATGCCGAGTTTCGCGAGAAAACCCTGCACGCGCTGCCCGGCGTCTACGACGAGCGTATGACCGGCGATGCGCTCGGTCGGACCTGGGTCGGACGCGATGCATAGCACTTTCGCCGATCCGTCCAGCCGGCCCCGGTAGAAAATCCGCCCCCAGTCGTGCCAGAAGTGTTGGGAGCCTCGCCCAGATCGGGACAGGCGGCGAATTGCTGCGCAAGGGCGGTCGGTGGACCTGCGTCGAACTCGATCATCTGGCGCCTCCTCACTGGAGCGTTTCAGTGCGCCGCGCTCAAGGCCGACGCGGCGGCGTTCACTCGTATCGTCGAGGTGATATTGCGTCGTCGGGAGGGCCATGGGCAAAGAATTATCTCTTTGGCATAAAGGGAATACGGCTTCTCCGAGATCGCGAAAGCCGTTCCGTCGTCTCGACAATTCGGGGCATTGACATTCAGGACAGCGGACCATCGTGCGTGCGATTCCGCCGTGCCGCATGAAGGATAGGCAAAAGAATCGAGGTCACCAGTTATGCTTTATCGACGTCAATGGGTGATCATGCCAAGTGGATTCCTGTTTCTCCGATCGCGTGCCGATGCCCGCTGCCGACGCTCGATCAGCGCACCGGCGAACGAAAGAAGCACCAGACAATGCGTTCACGCGTCCCTTGATCTGGCGCAAGCATTTCACTCTTCGTCGTGCTCTTCGCCACGCAAAGCAGGCACTATTCCTGCCGGAGTAAGATGCAATCGCGGCTACGTCGATGGAAAAGTACCGAATAGCTGCGCCGTGTTCGCAAGTCGCATCCATGCGTTCAAACAAGTGCCAAAGTGCGAGCACCCTTGAGATGCTGTTGCCCCAACCGGAAGGAGACATTCATGACTGCCATGATGAAAGCCGCCGTATTCGTCGAACCGGGCCGTATCGAACTCGCCGACAAACCCATGCCCGACGTGGGCGCCAACGACGCGCTCGTGCGCATCACCACCACCACGATCTGCGGCACCGACGTGCACATTCTGAAGGGCGAATATCCGGTCGCCAAGGGGCTGACGGTCGGCCACGAGCCAGTCGGCGTGATCGAAAAACTCGGCAGTGCGGTGCGGGGCTATCAGGAAGGCCAGCGCGTGATTGCCGGCGCCATTTGCCCCAACTTCAACTCATACGCGGCGCAAGACGGCGTCGCATCGCAAGACGGCAGCTACCTGATCGCCGCAGGCCTGTGCGGTTGCCACGGTTACAAGGCGACGGCGGGGTGGCGTTTTGGCAACATGATCGACGGCACCCAAGCCGAATACGTGCTCGTGCCCGACGCGCAAGCCAACCTCGCGCCGATCCCCGACGGCTTGACCGACGAGCAGGTGTTGATGTGTCCCGACATCATGTCCACCGGCTTCAAGGGCGCGGAGAACGCCAACATTCGGATCGGCGATACGGTGGCCGTATTCGCGCAGGGTCCCATCGGCCTGTGCGCCACGGCGGGCGCGCGGCTACTCGGTGCCACCACCATCATCGCGGTGGACGGCAACGATCACCGTCTCGACATGGCCCGCAGGATGGGCGCCGACGTCACGCTGAACTTCAAGAATTGCGATGTGGTGGACGAGATCATGAAGCTCACGGGCGGGCGCGGCGTCGATTCGTCGATCGAAGCACTGGGGACGCAGGGCACGTTCGAATCTTCGCTGCGTATTCTCAAGCCGGGCGGTACGCTGTCGAGTCTTGGCGTGTACTCATCCGACCTGACGATTCCGCTCGGCGCCTTCGCGGCCGGTCTCGGCGACCACAAGATCAACACCGCGCTTTGCCCTGGCGGAAAAGAGCGCATGAGACGTCTGATGAACGTGGTGGAGTCCGGACGTGTCGAGCTCGGCCCGCTGGTCACCCACCACTACAAGCTGGACGATATCGTCGCGGCGTACGATCTGTTTGCGAATCAGCGGGACGGGGTGCTGAAGGTGGCTATCAAGCCGCATTGAGCGGAGCGCGGGCGCATGCAGGGTTGTGGCGCCGCGCGGCAGGGAGCCACGTCACGACCCGCTGCGCAATCCGCACTCGAGCGATCCGCCCCGCTCAGCCCGCCTGCGTCCCATACCCCATGACCGCCGCGGGCTTCGGCTTCGGCGCGGTAACTGCGTCGTAAAACCCAGACTGACCTGAGCGGAATTCAATTGCTGTGCCGGCATCAGTTCCGGGCTAACGTGCATTTCCAGATGCGCGCGCGCTTCGTAGCCGAGGTAAAAGCGCAGCAACGCCCCATCAGTTCGCGATGATGGCCGTGCCCGGGCATCAGCCCGAGCACCGCTTCACGCGCGTGCGGCGTGATGACTACGCGCACCGTATTCGCCCCATCGTAGAAACCGCGGCCAAGCAGGCAGCCTTCGCCTGGCGCGCCCGGCGTGCAGCCGTCAGCGGTGATCCAGACCGGATGGAACTCCCCGACCGCGACCCGTGCGTCCTGCATCGCGTGCTGAAGTATGATTGTCAGTCCTTCCGCCGGGCGCGTTTTCTGGCCCGCGAGCCCGAGCATCGACAGCAGCTTGCGCGAGCCGACCGCCCGCGCGATCTCCGGCGCGCGGAAGCCGAGCCCCGCGTGAGAAGAACCGAGATCGACATCAGGAATACGGAGCCGCGCATGCTGGTGAGTTTCACGATGGTTTGCTATCTGCATCGGGAGGGGTTGGTGAGGTTCGGTACGCACTTCACGCCTGATGGACGGACGCGGCTCGATAGGCCTAAGGGGCGATTGAATCGGGATTGAGGGCTAATGGACTACCCGCAAACAGGACAGGTGCCCCCAGGCAACGCGGCATCCAACAAGGACGACATCACACGCCGTAATACTTGCCATGCCGTCCCCTCCTCGTCTCTCACCCACAGGAGACCCGGACCCTGCACCCACCCCCGGACCTCGAACAGCGCATACTCAAACGATCGCTGCTTTGCACCGCGATGATTGCGGGCCTCGGCATCGCGGTCGGCATCCTCAGCGGCTCCCTGTCGATCATCTTCGACGGGATGTTCTCCGCACTCGACGCGGCCATGTGCAGTCTCTCCCTGCTCGTGACCCGCCTGCTCACGCAGCAGGCCAGCCGGCGTTTCCGGCACGGCTTCTGGCATATCGAACCGCTGGCGCTGACCTTCAACGGCAGCCTGTTAGCGGTCCTGTGCTTTTACGCGTTCTTCAATGCGCTCAAGGGCATGCTCGAAGGCGGCCATGAGCTGGAGTTCGGGTGGGGCATGTTCTACGCCGTAGTGGTCAGCATCTTCTGCTTCTTCATGTTCTTCAGACAGCGCCGCCTGAACCGCACCATCGAATCCGAACCGATCGGCCTCGACACCAAGAGCTGGCTGATGTCGGCGAGCATCAGCGCCGCGCTGTTGCTCGCCTTCTCGATTGCATGGATTCTCGAAGGCACGCGTTACCGGCATATCACGCCGTATACCGACACGGGTGTGCTGGCTCTCCTGACGCTGATCCTGATACCCATGCCTATCGTTACGGTAATCGGCGCGGTCAAGGAAGTACTGCTCATTACCCCGCAAGACCTGGACCTCACGCTGCGGGAGCTGATGCAAAAACTAACGTCGGGCTATGGCTTCGTGTCGTACTCGCACTATGCGACGCGCGTTGGCCGAGGCCAGTTCGTCGAGGTTCACGTCGTGCTGCCCGAGACCATGGAACACGCGGCCATCCGTCAACTCGACCGTATCCGGGACAGTATCTCGCACGCGATCGGCGAATCGGGCCCCGACCGCTGGCCGACCGTGGCGTTCACCCGCGACCCACGCTGGCTTTAAGCGCTCGCCCGCGCGCTTTTCATCGACGGCGTGAAAGCGCCCATCTGCTCCGTGGGCGCGCCCCTAAAGACGTCAAACCGTCTTTTTGGAGCGCTAGACTTGCCCATCCCACATCGAAACCATGCCACCCAGGCCAAAAACCCGGGCGCGGCGCGCACCCCAGTTGCTTTGCCCCAGGTTGTCACCTAGAATTTTTGCTAGCGCCCTCTTTGGAACCTGAAGACGTGGCTTCGAACAGCGGAAAACCGGTGTCGTCGTTTGTTCCTCAGGGCACGGTCGGCCTGTGGGTCGTCCTGTTCGTCATCTGGATGATCGCCAATGCGTCGCTTGCCGTCGAGCCGGCACTCGTCGGCGCCGCGATCACCTTCGTCGTGGCCCACGCCTTTGCCTCATCCAGCGAAGCCTGGAGCCGGCTGCGCCTGACACCTCGCGCGCTCTATCACTTTCTCGCGTATAGCGGCACCTTCTTCGTCGAACTGGTGCGCGCCAATCTCAACATGATGGCGTATGTGTACTCCCAGCATATCGACATCAAGCCCGGCATCGTCAAGGTTCGCACCCGTCTGCAAACGCCGTTGGGCCGCCTCGCGCTGACCAATTCGATCGCGCTCACGCCCGGTTCGCTCGTCATGGATATTCGGGACGACGTACTGTTCGTCCACTGGCTCGACGTCAAGACCACCGATATCGACGAGGCCACTCAGGCACTGGTCACGCCTTTCGAAAAGCATCTGGAGAAGGTCTTTGGCTGAGATCATGCTCCAGATCGCCACGGTACTGATCTTCTTCGCGATCCTGTTCGGCGTGATTCGCCTCGTGCTGGGCAAGACGCTCGTCGACCGGGTCGTCGCCATCGACATGCTCACCGTCATCTCGATCTCGCTGATCGCGCTATATGCGCAGGTGTCCGGCCGTTTCGTCTATATCGATGTCGCGCTCGTCTACGGGTTGCTGAGCTTTCTGGCCGTTCTCGCGATTGCTCGCTTTCTGGAAAGGGGGCTGTGAACCGTGCTCGAACTGCTCGTCCTGCTGGTATGCGCGAGCATTCTCGTAAGCGGTGTGCTGGCTGTCTGCCTGAAGAATCTCATGGCCGCGATGGTGAGCTCGGGACTGGCGAGCCTGTTCGCCGCGGTGGCCTTCCTGCTGCTCGCCGCGCCCGACGTGGCGATGGCCGAAGCCGCGATCGGCTCGGGGCTCGCGACGTTCATCTTCCTCTACGCGATTCGCAAAACCGGCTATGAGAAGGGCTGACGCATGATCGAACTGATCGGCAGCGCGCTCATTCTGGCGGGCGCTGTCTTCCTGTTCTCCGCCGGTCTCGGCCTGCTGCGCATGCCGGATGCCTATACCCGCATCCAGGCCGGCACCAAGGCATCGACGCTCGGCAACATGCTGGTGCTGCTCGGGCTCGCCTTCTATCACCCAGGCTGGACCTTCAGGCTGATCCTCGTCGCCTATTTCGTGCTGGTGACCAACCCGGTGTCTTCGCACGCGTTGTCGCGCGCGGCGTGGCTGATTCGCACGCCGATGAGTTCGTCCACGATAACCGACGCGCTCGCCGCAGATGAACAGCGCGACGGCGGGGAAAAGGAAGCGTGATGCGCCGCGTGTTCGCCCTGTTGACGGTCGCGCTGTTCGCGCTGATCTTCTGGCGCATCGTCGGCGGCTATAGCGAGTTGCAGGCGCTTCGGCCGCTGGCCGAACACTATGTCGTGCAGGGGCCGATCGAACTCGGCGCGCCGAACATCGTCACTGGCATTCTGATCACGTACCGCGGCTTCGATACGCTCGGCGAAGTGGCCGTACTGTTCATGGTCGCGGCAAGCGTCGGCTTGCTTCTGAAAGGCGAAAGCACTCACGCGCAAGCCGCCGCAGAACCCGGACCCGCATCCGATGAAGAGCACGACGCCCCGCGCCGGCCAGCCGGCGAGATCGTGCGCACCGGCACCCAGGTCCTGCTGCCGATGATCCTCACTTTCGGCGCCTACGTCATCGTCAATGGCCACCTTTCCGCCGGCGGCGGCTTTCAGGGCGGCGCCATCGTCGCGTCCGGCGTCATGCTCATGCTGCTCGCGCGGCCGGGCGCCGCGCTGAATGTCGCGCTGCTGAGCGTCGTCGAGTCGTTTGCGGGCGTGATCTACGTGTTCATCGGTATTCTGGGTCTGATGCTGGCGGGCGGTTTTCTCGACCCCCGCTTCCTGCCGCGCGGCGAGTTCGGCGCCTTCTTCAGCGCCGGCGCCATTCCGCTGATCTCCGCGTTGCTCGGCGTCAAGGTCGGCGCGGAGCTGAGCGTCATCATCGACCGGTTCAGAAGCTGAGCAAGGAGAGCAGCACATGACCACCGGCCTACCGGTTTCGACCATCCTGCTGATCACGGGATTCTGTCTCTCGCTGATCGGCATGTGGGGGATGCTGACCCAGCGCAACATTTTGCGCATCATCATCGGCTTCGCGCTGATCGACACGGGTCTGCACATCGTGATGGTCGCGACCGGCTATGTCACGGGCGGCACCGCGCCGATCATCGACGCGGCGTTGAGCAAGGCCGACGCCGCACGGCGCGCGATCGATCCGATTCCGTCGGCGCTCGTGGTCACCGCGATCGTGATCGGCCTGTCTGTCACGGCCATCATGCTGGCGTTCGCGATCCGCCTCTACGCAGCCAAAAAGACGCTCTCCATCGACGCCTTCACCGAGTCGAAATGGTAGCCGCGCTGTTTCATCCGCTGCACATCTTCATTCTCGGCCTGGGCGGCGGCTTCGTCATTCCGTTGCTCTACCGGCTCGGCAAGCCGTGGTTGAGCGGCGGCTTCTTCGTCGCGCTCGGCGGCATCGTGTTGGTGAGCGGCGTGTCGTTCTTCGGCCTGCTCGACGGCGGCCAGACGATCGATGTGCTCACGGCGGGCGCATTGCCGCCGGTGTCGATCAACCTGCGCTTCGGTGTATGGGAAGGCTTCTTCACGCTCAGCGTCAACGTGGTGGCGCTGCTCGGCGCGCTGCAGTTGTGGGATCGTCTGCGCGGCGACTACGCGGCGCTGCTGCTATATCTGATCCTCGTGATGGGCATCGACGGCATGGTGATGACCCGCGACCTGTTCAATCTCTTCGTATTTCTCGAGATCGTTTCCATAGCCACCTACGGGCTGCTCGGACTCGAGCGTACGCCCGTCGCGCTGGCCGCCGCGTTCAAGTACATCATCGCGACGGTCATCGCATCGACCTTCTTCCTGCTCGGTACGGTGCTGCTCTACTACGTCGCCGGCACGCTGAACATCGACGACCTGATCGCGCTGCGCGCCGATCTCAACGGCCCGATCGCCGTCGCGGCGTTGCTGCTCGTGTTCGCCTGCCTCATCATCGAACTCAAGCCGTTTCCGGCGAACGGCTGGGGGCTCGACGTCTACGAGACCGCGCCAAGCGGCATCGCCGCGATGATTTCGGTCGGCGTCTCGGCCGGCGTGTTCTTCGCGCTGCTCAAACTATTGCCGCTCTTCGAAAAGCAGATCGACCTGATTGCCGTGTCCGGCGGCGTCACGTTCCTGTTTTCCAATCTGCTGGCGCTCAGACAGAAGAAGCCGCAGCGGGTGCTCGGCTATTCGTCGATCGGACAGATGGGACTGTTGATGCTCGCACTCGCGCTGCTGCGCCAGGTCGGCGCCGACAGGTCGATCCCGCTGGTGGTCGGCGGCCTGTTCATCAATCATCTGTTCGCCAAGGCGGGATTGTTCTGGCTCATCGGCATTCTCCGGCGGCACGGCACCGACGCACGCGCGATCCTCTCGCGCAGTCCGCTGCTGATCGGTCTGCTCGGCCTCTTCATGGTGGCGATCGCCGGCCTGCCGCCCTTCCCCGGCTGCTGGGCGAAATGGGAACTGGTCATGCAGTTGACCATCGCCGGCAAGCCCTACTGGATCGTGCTGATCCTGACCGGCTCGCTGCTCGAAGCGGCCTACATGTTTCACTGGTTCGTACGTGCGTTGCGCCCATCCGAAGTCGAGACCGCGGACGGCCCCGATCTGGTCGCGCTGCTGCCCCTGTTCGGCGTTGCCGTTCTGCTGATTGCCGCGGGTTACGCCGGCGCTTCGTTCGCGGGCGCTGGATCGGCATGGCTGTTCTCGCCGTTGCTTACGGGCGCGTTGTTCTATGCCGGCGATCGTCTGCCGGGCCGGCTCAAGGGCGTGTTGACGCTGATTGCCGTTGCGCTGGTGGGCTCGTGGCTCGCCGAAGACGCGCACGGCATTGCGGCGCTGTTTGCATGGCTGCTGCTGGGCGGCAGCCTGGTCATCGCGGCCGCGAGCCTCTATCGCAGCGATGTGCGCGCCGGCTTCTATCCGATGCTGGTGGTGCTGCTGCTGTCGATTCCGGCGCTGCTGCGCGCCACGACGACGCTCGAATTCTTTTATAGCTGGGAGATCGTGACGCTGTCGTCCTGCTTCCTGATCGCGAAATGCCGCAGCGCAGGACCGCATGTGCTGGCCTTCCTGCTGTTTTCGCTGCTGTCGGCGTTCTTTCTGCTGGCCGGTTTCGCCGCCGTTGCCGCGCTCGACGGCAGTATTGAACTCGCCGCGCTCGTCAGATCGGGCCCGGACGCAAGCCGCGCGTTCGTGCTGCTGGCAACCGGCTTTCTCATCAAGGCGGGCGCGCTCGGCGTGCATGTGTGGCTGCCGGGCGCATACACGGAAGCCGAGGACGACGTCACCGCGATGCTGTCGGCCGTCGTCAGCAAGGTGGCGATGTTCGGCCTGCTGGTCGGCACCTATCTGACGATACGCTCTGAGGTCGGACTGGAACTCGCGCACGTGATGGCGTGGATCGGCATGCTGACGACGCTCGCGGGCGCGCTGATGGCGCTGCGCCAGAATGATTTCAAGCGCCTGCTCGCGTTTTCCAGCATGAGCCAGCTCGGCTATATCGTCACCGCGATTGCGTTGATGAGCCACCTCGGCTGGGTCACGGCGCTCTATCTGGTCGCCAACCACATGCTGGTGAAGGGCATTCTGTTCCTCGCGCTGGCGGGCGTCATCCTGCGCATCGACACGCACAACTTCGCCGAGGCGGGCGGTCTCGCCCGCGCGATGCCGTTCACGTTCACGATGGTGGTGATCGCGCTGGTCTCGATGTCGGGCTTGCCGCCGCTGATGGGCTTCGGCGGCAAATGGTTGCTGCTGAGCGCGATGACGGACAAGGGCTGGTACGGACTGGCCATCTGCGGGCTGATGGCGACGTTCGTCGGCTTTCTCTACATGATCCGCTTCGTCAGCGGCCTGTTCCTCGGGCCGCGACGCTCGGAGCAGGCGAGCGTCAGCGAAGCGCCGCTCATGCTGCTCGTGCCGCAGTTCGTTCTGGTGATCGGCATCGTGGTGCTGTCCTTCTTCCCGAAGCTCCTGATCGAACCCGTGTCGGCGGCGATCGATCCACAGTTCGCGTCGACGCTGGTGTGGGAAGGCATGTCGTTGGAGAGCATCTACGGCTTCTGGAACCCGACGCCCGTCGTCCTCGTGGTGCTCGCCGTGGCCGCCGTGCTGTTCGCGCTTTTCGTGCTGTTCTATCGCAGCCGGCAGCGGGCGAACGACAACGTCCCAGGGTTCTTCAGGTTCTATCGGCCGATACTCGCACGCACGGTGCCGCCGTTCGCGATGATGTTCTGGCGCGGCGTCTCGCATGTCGCGCTCGCGGCAGCGGGAAGGATACGGCGGGTCTATACCGGCAACGGGCAGACTTACGCGCTCTATGTGCTTGGGTATTTTCTCGTGCTTTATTTCGCGAGTACGGGGTTCGGGGCGGGGTTGGCGCGGTAGCGGTGGTGACGTACCGCGCGCGTCGCGGCTCACGCGTCGGCGGTGGCTGTCGTTTCGGTCGCAATCTCGTCGAGCGTTTTGCCGCCCGTTTCCATCGCGAATGCGGCGATCACTATCGAGCCGGCCAACGAGACGAACGCGAAGTAGCCGAACACCGCCTCGACACTCAGATACGTCAGCAGCGCGCCGATAACCATCGGCCCGATCACCGACGAGACCCGCGTCACCGCCGAAGCCGCACCGGCCCCCCGGGCGCGGATCCGGGTCGGATAGACCTCGGGCGCATAGACATAGATCCCGCATTGCACGATCGCGATCAGCGCGACGCTGATCGATGCCAGCACCGACACCTGTTCAGCCGGCACGCGCGTGCCGGCGAACGCGAGATACAGCATCGGAATCGCGGCGCCCAGAAACGCAATCGCAAAGGTCTTCTTGCGGCCGAGCCGGTCAATCACGAAGATGCCCACGAGCGTGCCGATCAGCGTCGCGATCATGCTCAGCATCCCGTAGCGCAATGCGACGTTCAACGGCAAGTGATACACGGTCCGATAGAGAGAGGGTAGCCACACCAGAATGCCGTACGTGGTCAGGCTGCCGCAACAGGCCATCAACCAGACCACCAGCGTACGCGCGGCGAAGCCCCGCTGAAATAGCGCACCAAACGATTCCTTCTTGTGATCCGCAGGCGTCTGCACGACGCGCGGTGCGGGCAACTGCGCGTATTGATCGCGCGGCACCGATTGCTCGATCTTCTCGACGATCCGGTTTGCTTCAGCGGCGCGTCCGTTGATCGCCAGCCAGCGCGGCGACTCCGGCGCGGTACGCGGCAAGATCGCGGCGAGCACGATCGGCAGCGCGCCCACCAGGAACATCACCTGCCAGCCGTACGTGGGAATCAGCCACATCGCCGCAATCGCGGCAATCAGGTTGCCGACCGCGAAGGTCGATTGCAGCACGAAAATCAGCCGGCCGCGAATCTTCGCGGGACACAGTTCGTTCATGTAGGTGGCCGACACTGGCGATTCACCGCCAAGGCCAATACCCTGAAACAGGCGCAACGCGATAAACACCGCATAGCTCGGCGCATAGGCCGAGGCGAGACTACCCAGCGCGAGAATCACGAGAAGCCAGCGCAACACGCGTAGTCGTCCGAAACGTTCGGCGGCCGCGCTGAATAGCAATGCGCCGATCGTCTGCCCGACGTAGCCACCCGACACGAGCAAGCCCGCTTCGCCCGGCGACAGGTGCCACAAGCCGATCAGCACCGGCAGCACGTAGGCAATCGTCAACGCGTCGAAAGCGTCGGTCATATGAACGACGCCGACCACGCTCAACACGCGCGCGTGCCAGCGCGTGAACGGCAAGCGCTCGATGCGCGCGGAAATCGTCGCCGCGTCGTGCAGATTGCCTGCGGGCGCAACGGCGCGGGCGTCGCCATGTTTCACTGTGCTCGAGAGATCCATCATGTCCTCAAAGGGGTGATTGCGGGGGACGCGAAACTGGCCGTCCGGAAGGCAAATGCGCTGCTTCGAAGTGAGCAGCTTCAATGCATGAAAACCGGGGTCACGCGAGATCGAGGACCAGCGTTTCGCTTTTTGCGCCGGATACGCAGATCATCATTACGTTGTTGGCGGCCTTGTCGGACTGCGTCAGCACGGCGTCGCGGTGATCCGGACAGCCACCGAGCACGCGCGTCTCGCACGCGCCGCACAGGCCTTCGCGACAGCTGTAGTCGACATCGACACCTGCTTCGAGCAGCACGTCGAGCAACCTCGCGCCGGCTGGAACGGCAAGACGGCGGCCGCTCTTTGCGAGTTCCACGGTATAGCCGCTCGCTTGCGCATCGACTGCCGTCGCGTCGGCGGCGAAGCGTTCGATATGGACGTTGCCGATACCTGCTTTTTCACAGGCGGTTTCGAACGCGTTCAGCATCGCGTTCGGACCACAGCAGTAGGCGTGAACGTCAGCGGGTTGTCGGGAGAGCAACGCGGCGAGATCAAGCGGGCGACCGTCGTTCTCGGCGTCGAAATGCAGATGCACGCCGCCTCCGAAAGCGCCGAGTTCGTCGAGAAACGCGGCTTGCGAGCGGTCGCGCGAGCAGTAAATCAGGCGCACGTCACGGCCTTTTTCGCGCAATCGGCGGTACATGCACAACATCGGCGTAATGCCGATGCCACCGGCAATCAGCACCGTCGACATCGCGTCTTCGTCGAGTGCGAAATTGTTCCGCGGTACGCCGATCGACAGAACCGCGCCACAACGAAGCTGCTCGTGCACGAAGCGCGAGCCGCCACGGCTATTGACGTCGTCGAGAATGGCGACCACATAGCGCCTTGCGTCATCCGGCGAATTCACTAGCGAATAGCTGCGCGTGATGCCGTTCGGAAGATGCAAGTCGATATGCGCGCCCGCCGTGAAACGCGGAAACCCGCCACTGTCCACCGGAACGAGTTCCACGCTCAACACACGCTCCGCTTCGTGGCGAATCGTCCGGACCCGCGCGCGGATGCGTGTCTGTGCGCGGTTCACGACTTCGCCGCCTGTTTGCTCGTGCATGTTTCCCGACTCTCCATGAATTGACGACACACTGACAACGTGCGCGCTTACGACGACTCGGCCACTTCCGCATCCGATTGACGCACGCCGTGCACCGAGAAGAAACGCGCACGATTCACCTTCTGGCCGATTGCCGCTTCGTAAGCGTCGCGCACGCTGTCGGGCTGTCCGTACTGACCGATGAAATCGCGCAGGTACGCGCCGAGCAATGGATGCGCGGCCAGTTCGGCGCGCGTCATGCCGTTGAGCATTTCGTCACGGCATGCCGATGGCAGAAATACGTTGTGGTTGCGGACGCTATCCGTAATCAGGCCTTTCGGTTGTGCGCCAGCAGCCACCGCGTCGAGTTCCTCGAAAAAGCGCCGGCGCAGCATCACGATGCCGCGATCGCTTGCCCCCAGGGTTTCGCGCGTGCGATCGGTGATCGCACCTTGCCCGACCCATGCGGCGAAGTCCTGATTGGCAACGTGAGTGGTGATCCAGTCGCCGTTTTCATCGCGCAGCGGACCGTACCAGGCCGGAATGTGCTCCTGCACGTAGGGCTCCTGTTCCTTCGGCACCTTGTTGAACACCCACAGCAGACTGAGCGTGTTTTCATCGTCGATAGGAACGCGCCATTCGAAGTGATGCCCGAGATAAAAGCCGTTCGGCCACAGCGTCACGCGGCCCGTCGTCCACATCGGGTTCTGCTCGGTTTCGTGGGCCCGCAATCGCTTGTAGACGAAGCCGAAATCGAACTCTTCGTACTTCGTGCTCAGATGCGTCGGCACGTGTTCGGATTGGCTGTCCTGTTGACGTTCTGTCCAGTTGTTATGCGTCCACTCGAAATGAATTGGATCGATCGAGTTTTCCTGGCATTGAAACCAGTTGCACGGAATCTCGGCCATCACGACCTGCGCGAAACCGTTCGTGTAGTTGAACGGTTCCCAGTCGGGCAATTCCGGCGCGGGCGACGGTCCCATATAGGCCCACACCATGCCGGCCTTCGCGCGCACTTCATACGCGGTGATTTTTGTTTTCTGGCGCAGGCGTGCTTCCGTATCCACGATCTCTTCAAACGGCTGATGCGTGCACTGCCCACTCGCATCGAATTCCCAGCCGTGATATGCGCAGCGCAAACCGCATTGTTCGACGAAGCCGAACGCGAGGTCCGCGTTCCGATGCGGACAACGTCGCTGCACGAGCCCGAACTTGCCACCCAGATCCTTGAACAGCACCAGGTCTTCACCGAACAGGCGGATCGGGCGCACGGACTTCTGGTCGAACTCGGCGACACCCGCCACCGGATGCCAATAGCGGCGAAGATAGTTGCCCATCGGCGTGCCCGGACCCACTTCGGTGAGCAGCCGGTTCTTTTCCTGACTCAGCATGTTTTGTGTCCTCGAATAATGGAAACGCCGCCCGCCGCGGCCAGCGCGCAGCGCGAGCGATGAGCGAATTCTTGGCGACGTGGCCGGGCCGCACAACCTCTCCAAAATCCAGAAAGGTTGCCGTTCGTCTCACGGCCATTAGCATTGCGGGCGCGCGAACCAGGGTTTAACCGAAGCGGTTTTCCCTTGCCGTCAAAAATAATCCGACCCAAAATGATTGTTCATTTATGTTCTATGTGTTCATTTTTGAACAATACAGACCCAACGCGGGGAAAGCATGAAAGTCGGGATTGTCGGTGGTGGGATTGGCGGATTGGCGGCAGCAATTGCGCTGCGCGAGGCGGGGCATCGCGTCACCGTGTTCGAGCAGGCGGAGCGCTTCGGGCGCGTGGGCGCGGATATCAACCTGACGCCGAACGCGGTTCGCGCGCTCGACGGCCTTGGCGTCGGCGCGCAGTTGCGTGAAACGGCGGCTCGCCCGAATGCGCGCATCAGCCGGATGTGGGACACCGGCGAGGAAACCTCACGTCTCGCCATGTCGGACGATGCGGAACGCAAATACGGTGCACCGCAGTTGACGATGCACCGCGCGGACGTGATGACCGCGCTGGAACAGGCGCTTCGTCCCGACGAACTGCAACTCGGCAAATGCACCGTCGAATTCCATCAAACGGACGATCAGGCGACGCTCACCCTGGCCGACGGTTCGACGCACGCGTTCGATCTGCTGCTCGGCGCGGACGGCATTCACTCCGGCGTGCGCAAATATCTGTTCGGCGACGAGCGGCCTCAGTTCACCGGCATCGTGTCGTATCGCGCGGTGGTGCCGGCCGAGCGGCTGAGCGGTGGCGACCTCGGCGCGTTCGTCAAATGGTGGGGGCCGACCGACGACCTGCAGATCGTCACCTTCCCGCTGAATCGTGGCCGTGACGTGTTCATCTTCGCGACGACGTCGCAGAGCGACTGGACGCACGAGTCCTGGACCACGCCCGGCGATCCGGATGCCTTGCGCCGCGCGTATGCGAGCTTCCATCCAGAAGCGCGCAAGTTGCTCGAGGCGTGCGACACCGTGCTCGCGTCGGCGTTGTATATTCGCGATCCGTTGCCGAAGTGGACTGGCACGCGCATGGCGCTGCTCGGCGACGCCTGCCATCCGATGATGCCGTTCATGGCGCAAGGCGCGGGCATGGCCATCGAAGATGCGATCGTGTTGTCGCGTGCGCTGACCGGCGTCGAAGCGGACACGCTCGGCGCGGCGCTGGCGCAATACGGACGCGCGCGCCAGGAACGCACCGCCAAAATACAGATCGGCTCGCGTGGCAACAACTGGCTGAAAACCGGCGGCAATGCCGACTGGGTCTACGCTTACGATGCGTGGACCGTGCCGCTGGCGTGATCCTCGTCTAACCGGAACACCTTGAAGATGACCGACACACCCGACAATTCGAAGGCCGCCGACGCGTCGGCCTCACCGGTGGAACGTGCGTTCCGCCTGCTGCGTTTTATCGCGGACGGCGGCTCGACGGCGAACCTCAGCGACGTCGCACGACGGATCGACGTGAATCGCGTGACGGTGATGCGCCTGCTCGAATCGCTGAAATCCGTTGGGCTGATCGAAGTCATTGCGCCAGGCGGCTCGCATCGGCTCGGCATGCCGTTTCTGACGCTGGCCGCAAGCGCGCTCGGCTCGTCCGATCTGACCTCGCGCGCGCGTCAGGTGTTGCCGGGACTGGTCAGTCAAACCGGCTTGTCCGCGTATCTGGCGGTGCGCGAAGGAACCGAGCTGATCTATCTGCTGTGCGAGACGCCGGACACGCCGCTCGTCAGCCGCATTCGCGTCGGCAGCCGCATTCCCGCGCATCGCGCGACGCCGGGACTCGCGATGCTGGCGCAGCTCGACCCGTCGGAACTGGCCGCGCTATACGCAAACCAGCCGAACGCCGACACGAATGACGACCAGCCGGATTGGGACACGTTGAAAGCCGCGCTCGATACCGCGCGCGCGAACGGTTGCGCGTGGAGCTTTTCAGGTCTCGAAGCAGGCATCGATTCGTGCGCGGCCGCTGTGATCGATAGCCGCGGCAACGTGCTCGCGGCGTTGAGCGTGGCCGGGCCGAATACCGCGTTCACGAACGACGGCACGCTGCGCGCTACTGTCGAAGCCAGTGTCAAAGCGGCCGCTGGGGAACTGTCGCGTTCCAGCCTGTAGATCTCGCCGCCAGTTGCCTTGCGATAGACCTTTCCTTCCGCAAATCGCCGTTGTTTTGCCGTTGTTTCGCCGGTGGCTCGCGCCGCGCGACAACGGGACGATCGGCTACTTTTCAGAGACCTACGGTCCTTGGCGGCGTTTTTTGCGTCACCAAGAATCTCCCTATTCGCCCGCTCTATTCCGCTGAATTCGCTGAATTGCGAGGGGCGATGCGCACCGTGCGAGACGGCATCAGAACCGTTCGCCGCACGCCGCCTGGGGAGCCCGGTCGCCATGACCGACTCCGAACCCACAAAAAAAGCAGTGCTGCATACAAGGCTTGGAGAAACATGAAGGTCAAACGGAACGTCAAACGAACGGCTGCCTCCACCGCGCTTCTCGCCGTGATCGGCGCCACCACGGCGCTCGCCACCGTCGACGCCCGCGCACAGAGCAGCGTGACGCTATACGGCATCGTCGATACGGGCGTGCAGTACTACAACAATGCGGCGGGTGGCGGCTCGGTGGTCGGCATGCCGACGCTGACCGGCGAAGTGCCGTCGCGTTTCGGGCTGCGTGGCAGCGAAGATCTCGGCGGCGGCTTCAAGACGTTCTTCGTCCTCGAGAACGGGTTTGCGATGAATAGCGGTGCGCTCAATTACGGTGGACGTCTGTTCGGCCGCCAGGCCAATGTCGGCGTAAGTTCGCCGTACGGGTCGCTCACGCTCGGGCGGCAGATGAACATGTCGATGTACGTGCTGCTCAACGCTGACGTGATCGGCCCGTCGATCCACTCCATGGCGAGTTTTGACGGCTATCTGCCGAATGCGCGCAGCGATAATGCGGCGGGCTATCTCGGCAAGTTCAACGGCGTCACGGTCGGCGGCACGTATAGCAGCGGACGCGACGCGGCGGGCCCGGCCGGGCCGTCGGCGACCAATTGCGGCGGCAACGTCGCGGGCGATCCGGTTGCGTGCCGTCAATACACGATGATGCTCGCGTACGACGCGTCGCAATTCGGCGTGGCCGCTTCGTACGACGTGATGCGCGGCGGTGTCGGCGCGTCGGCGCCGCTGTCGAATCCCGGGTACACCGACACGCGCACCATCGTCGACGCGTATGCGATCTTCGGTCCGACGAAAATCGGCGGCGGCTGGATTCGCCGCAATACCTCGGCCGCCGTGCATAGCCAGTCCGACATCTATTTTGTCGGCGCGACGTATCACGCGAGCCCGGCGCTATCATTCGATACACAGGTGCTGCGCTATCTGCTGCGCGAGACGTCGAGTTCGACGCTGTTCGTCGGCCGCGTGAATTACCTGCTGTCAAAACGCACGACGGTGTATACGTCGGTCGGATTCATGGAAAACAGTTCACGCGGCGCGGCGGCGGTTGCGGCCGGCGGATCGGTCGGCGTTGGACAAAACCAGCTTGGCGTAATGGCCGGCATCCAGCAGCGTTTCTGAGGCAGCGCAGTGCCGGACGCGAGAACGCGGTTCGCCGATCAATCCACCCCACGATTCACGGAGTCACATGATGGCGACCGATCTTCTCAGCGACATCCTGGCCGACTTACGCGCGGACGCGGTCGTTACCGGCCGTTTCACCTTGAGCGCGCCGTGGGCGATTCGCAAACCCGCCGTGTCTGGCGCGCCCTTCCGGATGGGCTCGGGCAGCCCGTTCTACCTGTGCGTCGCGGGGGCACCCGCCGTGTATGTCGAACCGGGTGACTTCGTCCTGTTGCCGCACGGCCATGAGCATGTGATGGCTTCGTCGCTCGATGAGCGGCCGGTACCGTTCGATTCGCTGATGGCCGACAAGGGCATCCATCCGCGCTTCGACACGCCGCTCGAATTCACCGCGGGCGGCGGCGGCGAGACCAGCGACCTGTACACCGGCATCGTCGTGTATCGGGACATCATGCGTAGCCCGTTGTTTTCGGTGTTGCCGCCGTTGATCCACGTTCGCGCGAATGATCCTGCCGTCGCGCCGTGGCTAGCGAGCACACTGCAAAGCTTCATTCAGGAATCGATGATCTGCCAACCCGGCTGGGCGATCGCCGCCGCTCGCCTCGCGGACGTGCTGTTCGTGCAACTGCTGCGCGCGCATCTGCAATCGACGGCGAATCATACGGGCTGGTTACGCGGCCTTGCCGATCCACAGATCGGCCGTGCCATGGCGCTGATCCATCGCGATCCGCGTCGTGAATGGAGCGTCGCGAGTCTCGCGACGGCGGCCGGCATGTCGCGCTCGCGATTCAGCGCGCGTTTCGTCGAACTGGTCGGCGATACGCCGATAGGTCACTTGACCGCGTATCGCATGTACCTCGCGAGCGGTGAATTGACGGAGGGCAAACGCAAGCTGATCGAGATTGCCGAACGGGTCGGCTATTCGTCGGAGAAGGCATTTTCGCGCGCGTTTCATCGCTGGTCGGGAATGGCGCCACGGCGTTATGCACGCTGTCCGCGCGAACTTCATAGTCTTGAAGAATAGGATGATGCCGAGCGTTTTAGCTCTCTGTTCCGTGCTTTCGTTGATAGTCTGCGTGATCGCGGCGCGCTGAATTTCGCGCGCGGCGTCTCGTCTTTCAATTTTCCTGCTGGAACACGTACGCGGCTATCCTGCCCGGTTGCGGCAAAGTGCGGTGGTCGAAGCGCTTCGCAGCCAGCACTCGATGGATTTCGTTTCCGTTTTGTCGACGCTGCCGAGCGTACCGGTCGCCATTGTTCATGGACGGCACGACGCCGCACGTACGCTGGCTCATGCGCGGGAAATGGCTAGCGGCATTTCCGATGCCACGCTGCACGTACTGGATCCAGGGCATACGTCCTGCGCGGAAGATCCGGCGGCCTTTTCTGCTGTCTTGCGCGCAACTGCCTGCGAAGCGCACGCGACGCGTTGACGCTGACGGGCGCGCAATTTCAATCGCGGACGGTCCCCAAATCGCGAGCAATCAATAGGATGCCGAATAAAATTGGACCTCAGGCCAAGATGCGCTTTAGCGCAGCGATAGCGGTGTCGTTTTCTGCATCACAATCGGCTCTCGCTTAGCCCACCAAGAGTGTATGGCAAGAGTTTGCGCCCTAGTTGGGCGCGACTCTATCTCCCGACACGCTACCTGCACTCTTCTGCGCTCTTCGCCAACGCTCTTGCGAACTGCGCAATCTGTCTGCCGTGTTCGATCAGGTCCATCGCCAGCCGGAACGCCAGTACATCGGTTTTGTCCGCCAGTTGCAGCTTGGCAAGCACGACCTGGCGCGCCGCTGCTGCCATCTGTTCGATCTCGGCCCTCGCCGCGATGACCTCCGCTGCTTCGCTCGTGTAGGACTCGTCGATCGAGCGGACCGCTTGGACGAGATGGTGCATCACGGTGTCGGTAAATTGCGTCGTGGCCGGATCGCGCAAACGCGTGAGGTCGATCTGATGCGTCAACCTTTGCTGGCTGACCGACACCAGATTGGTCCCGACAATCCCACTGATGCTTTCCAGAGTGGACACGATCTGCGTGAATGCGACCATCCGCTGACCTTCGTCCTCCGAGTGTTCCACCTGCGACAGGTGGCCAATATAGTGAAGAATCTCCGATGCCAACCGGTCGGCTTCCTTGTCCCGGTCCAGCAGAAGGTTGATCTCTTCGATCGTCCCGTTCGAGACGACCTGGGTGCCGCGTCGAACGATGTCCAGCACCTCCTGCCCCAACCGCGTCAATTCGATGCGCACCCGTTGCAAGCCGACCGACGGCACCGTCAGCGACGATTTGTCGAGATAAAGCGGGTCCCCTGCCCGTTTGACCTCCTGCGCCCGCTTCGGCACGAGGAACTCGGCAAGCCGCGCAATCGGGCCGGTGAACCAGATCAGGATCAACGTGCTTGCCACACTGAATATCGTATGAGCGTTGGCAACCTGACGCGGCGTCTCGGCGGCCAGTCTCGCCACGCCCTGCAACTCGGGATAGGACGGTGACACGTGCCGCACCATGTCCGCCATCTGGGGGATGAAGAAAACCCAGATCAGCACGCCCAGAATATTGAAGATCAGATGCACCATGCCGACCTGGACCGCCTCGGGATTTTTTCCGATCGATGCGAGCAGCGCCGTTCCGCATGTGCCCACTTTTGCGCCCAGAATCACCGCGATGCCAACTTCGAGCGGCATCAGCCCTTGGGCTCCCAGAGCGATCACGATAGCGAGGGTTGCTGCGGAGCTTTGAACGATCGCGGTAAAGATCGCGCCCACAAGAATGCCGACCAGCGGGTTCTCCATGTCCTGCATCGCGTCGATGAATGGCTGGAACGTGCGCAGCGGACGCGTCGCGTCACCCATCAACTGGATCCCAAGGAACAGCAGGCCCAGTCCGAGGACCACGCGGCCAATCTGGCGCAGCAGTTCACGCTGGCCGAATGCATGCAGGACAAAGCCGATCGCGAGCATGAACGACGTTAGCTTCGATACGTCGAAAGCGATGATCTGCGCGGTGACTGTCGAGCCGATATTGGCGCCCATGATCATCGGCACGGATTGGGTCAGCGTCATCAGGCCGGAAGAAACGAAGCCGACCATGAGGACCGTGGTGATGGTCGACGAATTCAGCAGCGCGGTGACGACGGCGCCGGCCAGCACGCCGCGAATGCGGCTCGCGGTCAGCATACCCAGCAGCGCCTGCAGTCTCGATCCGGCGATCGCTTTCAGGCCGCCCGTCATGAACTCGAGACCGAGAAGGAAAAGAGCAAGACCTCCGATCAACAGTCCGAATATCTGCACGAGATTCAGGCTATTGGAATCCATTCCCGCAGTGTAAGGAGTCATCTTGCTGTTCCTTTTGCCATGACGCACATTCATGCAAAGAACCACTGGCGGACGGCTTCCCTGTCCGTCCTGACTTTCGGCTTACACGACAGGATCGTTGCTTGCGGTTCCAGGCGTTTTGCCAAAGGCGCAAGAGCACGGACGAGGCGGACTTACCTGGTAAGTGGATGGATTCGGTCCCAACCCGGTAAAGCGATGCCGCGCAACGAAGCGTTCGCGAGTTGCAGGGGCATTTTCACACACCCCCGAGGGGATGCGCTTATTCCGGCTTGCTTGCGCCTGAGGCACCAGGTCGAATGGGTGCGATCGGATGTGCGGTGATGAGAGTCGCTGAAGGACTTTGAGATGCGTATCGCAGTACAGGTCAGCGATATGAGGCCCTCGCGCTTCGCGATGGAGCCCGCTTGTTCGTTCAAGTCAGATTAAGGCCCGTAAACGCAGAAACCCCACCT
>NZ_CADIKI010000022.1 GCF_902859935.1 Paraburkholderia fynbosensis | reverse complement strand
GATTGCCCGTGTGAAAGTAGGTAATCGTCAGGCTCCCCAGCAGCAACAGAAACCCCACCCCGACAAGGTGGGGTTTCTGCGTTTACGGCGCGGCAGGGCACCGTACGGAATGGAGGAAAACGGCCCGGGCAGGCGCTTCGCGCGTTGCTCCGGAGCGGCACCTCAGCCCCTCAGCGCTTCCCGATCCGCAGCGCATCCGCGTAACCGGTCAGCTCGAGATAGCCCCGTCCCGTCCCGTCACCTTCGCGACTCACCTTCACCGCCCCTTCCCAGTACACCGCGCCCGTTGACTGCCGCGAATCGAGCTCCTGATCGTCCATCAGCGGATCCAGTCGCCACCTCAGCGTCCCTGTCCTGACGGCCATCGAAACGGGATACAGCGTGTTCGTGCGCGGAGAGCGCCAGGTGCGAACCGGTGTGAATTCGACCTGGTCAGGGCCGAACGTGGTCATCCGGCCAGCAGGGTCACGAAGGGCCGCATGCGCCCATATCGCGTGCCCATTGCGACTGCGTATCCTGAATGCCATCAGGGCCGAGCCATCAGCGAGGTTCGCCCCCAGCCAATCCCATCCGACGGCGTTGGCGTCAAGTAGCGTACTCGACCATTCGT
The DNA here is from genome assembly GCF_902859935.1 of Paraburkholderia fynbosensis. Lineage (GTDB taxonomy): Bacteria > Pseudomonadota > Gammaproteobacteria > Burkholderiales > Burkholderiaceae > Paraburkholderia > Paraburkholderia fynbosensis. Next base: position 162,584 of record NZ_CADIKI010000022.1, on the reverse strand, counting down.
GATCCAGCCACGCCACGCCCGTCACGGCGGTATTCCCGCGCGACGAACTCGCCGACCCATTCGGACGCACTACGCTGCCCGTCACGCGAAGTTGCGGCTCACTGTAGTAATAGCTCGCCTGTTCCGGTCGTGGACCTTTGCGCGAATATCCGCGATCACCGTGGATAAATGGAGCTTGCGTCGGCGTCAGTGTGAGATGCAGCGAGAATCCGTTAGCGTCGGCGGTGACGTCGTAGCGGCCCTCCGTAGTGCGAACGATTTTCCATGCATCGAGCTTGACGTTGGTATTGGCCGGTTGCGCATAGGCGAGTCCAAAGCCTTGACGCGCGATGCGCTGATCATGCGCCAGGTGGCCAAGTACTGGATCGCTTAACGCGGCATGCGCAATGATCAACTGCGACGGCGCGAAAGTACTCGGATCGGTGGCGTCGTGATCCGTCGCCGAGCGGAAAAACGTGATCTGAAAACCAAGCGGCTGATTGTCGGGCGTGGTGAGCCAACCCGTCGCGTACCACCACTCGGTGCGAAAAGCGGGGTGAGCGCCGCTGTCCTGCGGCAAGGAAACCGGATGGTCGGCCGTGACCGCGGCGAATTCGACGGGCGCGCCGAACACGGATGATGCGGCGAGTAGGCTCAGACAAAGCAGACCGCGAAGGCGAGAACGCAATCGCGGCGGATTTGTCCCGAAAGGAGAATAATGCGGCGCTGCGCATGGCATCTCGCACGGCGAGGCCGCCTCGATGACATGAGATGCGGACACATTCCGTGCGGCGAGCGCAATCCAGGGCGTAATTCGAGCCACAATTCTGTGCGACGTGAAGCAGGACCCTCCGGCTACATCAAAGCTGGTCGCCGTCCCCGGCATCGCCCCACACGCCGAATTCCACGCCGGATCCCGCACCAGACCCGGCATCGAATCATTCGCCAACTCCCCCATCACCAACCCTCCTTCACCGCGCGCACCGCATCCACCGACACCGCGCTGCGTCCCGCGATCACCGCCGTCGAGCATGACGAAGCCAGCATGACTAGTGCGACCGTCCCCAGCGCCGCCCACGGCACATGGAGCGACATGCTCCAATGAAACGACTGCGGATTGACAACGAATACGAGGATCAGGCTGATCGCGAAGCCGAGCACGAAGCCCATCGCGATGCCGCAAACTGTGAGCATGCCGCTTTCGAGCGCGAGGATCGCGAGAATCTGCGCGCGTGTCACGCCGACGTGCCGCAGCATGCCGAACTCACGGGCTCGTGCGAGCGCCTGCGCAGAAAACGTCGCCGCAACGCCGAACAGGCCGATCACGATAGCGACCGCTTCGAGCAGATAGGTGACCGCAAAACTCCGATCGAAGATCACCAGCGTACGCGCGCGAATCTCGCCCGGTTGCGACAGCTCCAGCGACGCGCCGAACGGCAAAGCGCGCAGTCCGGCTATCACGCTGTCAACGCGCACTCCCGGTTGAACGGTAACGGCAACATCGGTCGCGCCCGTATCCTCGGTGAGACGCCGGTAGTCGGCAAGCCGTATCTGGATCGCGCCGCTCTGCCGCACATAATCGCGCCATACGCCCGCGACGACGAACACGTGGCCGCCGCCGCCGAGCGGCAACTTCACACGCTGACCGAGCCTGTACCCATAGAGATCGACCATTGCTTCGGATACCCAAACAGGTGTTTCGCCGCTGCGCAATTCGGAGGGCGGCAATATCGCGCCGGTCATCTGCAGATTCGCGCCAGGCTCCGCGGCGTCGATTTCGCGCGCGAGTACGGCGACGTCCGGGCGCGCCGGATCGAGTGTGAGACGCGAGGTGCGGGCAAACGCGGCGCTCCTGATGCCGGACACGTTCGCGAGCAGCTTCTGCTCGTCAGGGCGTAACCCGCCGGTGTCGCCGTTCGACGCCACTCGCACGTAGAGATCGGCGGAAAGCAGATGAACCAGCCAGTCTTCGACGGACACGCGAAAGCTCGCCACCATGATCGCCATCGCGACGATCAGCGCGAAGCTCGACAACACGCCGCCCATTGCGATCGACGCGTGGCCCGGCGCATTCGCGAGACGCGCCAGCGCGAGCGTGCTCGCTGCGCCTGCGCGGCGGCGTCCCGGGTACGCGCGGGCCGCCGCGCCGAATATCAGCCCGGTGACGCGCGGCATCAGCGCGATCCCGCCGACCAGTAGTAGCGCGACGGCGACATAGCCGCCGATCGGCGCATCGAACCATGGCGGCAATTGCGTAAGAAACGCAGCGGCCAGGAGGCAGAGCAGCGCAGGCCATGGCGTGGCGAGCCGGGCCAACGCGCCTTCCTCGGCGCCTGCCTTGAGCGCCGCCGCTGGCCGCGCGCGCGCCGCCTCCAGCGCGGGCGCGAGGCTGCCCAATACCGACACCGCGATGCCGAGGATCAGAAACAACGCGCTGGCCAACGGTTCGAAACCGACCTGCGGCTGCACGCCGGGAAAGTAGCCGCCACCGAGATCACTGCCGAAAAAATGCAGCGCGCCGCGTGCCATCGCATAACCCAGCGCGAGCCCCGACAGCGAACCCAGCAGCCCCAGCAGCGCGCCTTCCAGCAGGACCTGCCGCAACAGTTGAGCGCGCGTCAGTCCGAGCACGCGTAGCATGGCGAACTGCGCGCGACGCCGTACGACGCCTAGCGCCTGCGTTGAAAATACGAGGAAAGCGCCGGTGAAGAGCGCCACCAGCGCGAGCACATTCATGTTGATCCGGTAGGCGCGCGACAGGCGATCGGTGCGGCTTTCGGCGTCGCGGGCTTCGGCGACGACCCACCGGGTACCAAGCCGCGCCTGCAGATCACGCTTGAAGCGTTGCCGATCGACGCCGCGCTCGAGTTGCACGTCGACGCGCGACAGCTTGCCCACCTTGCCGAACTTCCACTGTGCGGCGGCGATGTCCATCACCGCGATCCGCTGACCCGGGCGGGTTCTCACGAGGCCGCCCGCGACGCGAAAATGCACGATCGACGTGCCGCTTTGCAGCGCCACGTCGTCGCCGGTTTTGACGTGCAGCCATTGCTGAGCGGCCGACGAGAGAAACACGGTATCGGACGCGAGCGTATCGAACGGCCGGTCCGGCGACGGCACGCCGGTCAGATCGGGCGCGATCCTGCTCGCCTTGAAGACGTCGGTGCCGAGCACCTGCAACGACGTACTCTGGCCCGGTACGCTGACATCGAGGGCGAGCACCGGGCTCGCTAGCGCGACTCCGGTTTCGTTCGACAGGCGCGGGTAGAGCGACTCATCGAAGAAAGGCTGCGCGCCACGCACTTGCAGATCCGCTTCGCCCGAAAGGCTGCGGGCCGCCGCCGAGAATTCGTTGAAAGCCGCACTGTTGATCAGTTGCACCGCGTAACCGAGCGCCACACCGAGCGCGATCGTCGCGACGGCAACCAGTGCGCGTCCGCGATGACTGCGCCATTCGGCGCCCAGCAGCCAGCGTGCGAGAACGCGGTGTCCCCGCGTGCGCAGCGGGGGGCGGAAATCAGTGCGCATCGTCGGCAGAACGCGCGGATTCGTGCGAGAAAGCGTGGCCGAAAAGCGCGTGCCCGGCCGAGGGCGCGTGCAGGCCGCCGTCGCTCAGAATCAGGATGCGGTCGGCCACCGCCGCCGCGGCTTCCGAGTGCGTCACCATGATCGTGGCCGCGCCGGTCGCCTTGCTTTGCGCGCGGAACAGCCCGAGCACCTCGTGCGCGGTATGGGGGTCGAGATTGCCCGTTGGTTCATCGGCGAGAATCAGCTTTGGACGATGTACGAGTGCCCGCGCAATCGCCACGCGCTGCAGCTCGCCGCCAGAGAGCTGCCGCGGAAAATCGTCGCCGCGGCCGTTCAGGCCGACCGCCGCGAGCATGTCGAGCGCGCCGGCAGTAGGAAGCTCGTTGAGCAGCAGCGGCAGTGCGACGTTCTGCGCGAGCGTCAGATGCGGCAGCACGTGGAAGGCCTGGAACACGAAGCCGAGTTTTTGCCGGCGCAGACGGGTCGCCGCGTTGTCGTCCAGCCGCGCGACAGGAGTGCCGTCGATGATGACGTCGCCGCTATCCGCGCTGTCGAGTCCCGCGATCAGATTGAGCAGTGTCGATTTTCCCACCCCGGAGTCGCCCATGATCGCGACGAATTCTCCGGGGTCGAGTGTGAAGTCGAGGCGCGCGAGGACGATGCGGCCCGTGCCGTACTGCTTGCTTAGCCCGCGGCATTCGAGTGCGGGAACGACTTCGTCACGAAACGCCATGCGGGATCCGAAGAGTTTGACGAGCGAAGGGCGGTGTCCGGGCAGGGAGCTGGGTATGCGCCGTCGGATGCTGATCCGCCTGCAGACCGCCGAAGTATATTCGGCATCTGTAAGTTATGCGCAGGTCGGAATGCATCGCTCGGGCCGAGCGCAGACATGATCCGTCGCCCCGACTGAGGCACCTTTTCCGATGGAGTCCGCCGCTGATGTACAGTGCCGGTGCGAAAATTTTTTTGTTCGTAAACGCGGAGAAATTTTTGCGGAAGACCCAAAATCGGCGCCCGGCGGGTACCTGAAAATAGCACGTTCCGTTCCAGCCGCAGCCGCCCTCAAGAATCGATGCCGCAACAGCGGCTAATTTGCCGTCAATTTGCTAACTTCTGTGTATAAAATCTGCCCCTCACTTTGAGTTTGCGCGAGCTTGTGCAGGTGCACATTTCTATGCGTTTCGCAAGCGCTTGTGGGGTAATAATCTATTTCCGAGGGCTTCGCAGCGTTGTTGCGCTGCAAAAGTTTTCTTATCTTGGTAATCTCCCACCCTTGGTCATTCGACTGCGGGTAAACGTGTAGCGGACGCCACCGCTTCCACGTCAATTTCAGCGAAATCCAGCTTACATATCCATGTCAATGCTTTCTGTTTTGAAGGCGTTGATGCGGCGTTTTGTACTTCAAGTTTTTGACAGCGCACATGCCATCGCCTCTTCTTAGCCTTCTCATCTGGATCCCTATCGTCGCCGGGCTCGTCGTTTTGCGTGCCGGATCTGACGCGGCACGTAGCCGCACCCGTTGGCTCGCACTCGCTGGCGCGGTCGCAGGCTTCCTGCCGGTGATTCCGCTGGTCGCGAATTTCCGCAACGACGTCACGTCGATGCAGTTCGTCGAGAACGCCCGCTGGTCGCCGACGTTCGATATCGCCTGGCATGTGGGCGTGGATGGAATTTCGCTTTGGCTCGTCGCGCTGACCGCGCTCACCACGATCATCATCGTGGTGGCGTCGTGGGAGTCGATTACCGAGCGGACCGCGCAGTACTTCGGCGCGTTTCTGATGCTGTCGGGCTTTATGCAGGGCGTCTTTACGGCGATGGACGGCATGCTGTTCTTCATCTCGTTCGAAGCGACGCTGATTCCGCTGTATCTGCTGATCGGCACGTGGGGGCATTCGAACCGCTCGTACGCCGCGGTCAAGTTCTTCTTCGTATCGTTCCTCGGCTCGCTGATGATGCTGATGTCGATGCTCTACCTGTACAGCCAGACGCACAGCTTCGACCTCGCGCTGTGGCGTGAAACGCAACTCGGCACGGTGCCGCAGATGCTGATCTTCCTCGGCTTCCTCGCCGCCTTCGGTGTGAAGGTGCCGATGTGGCCGGTGCATACGTGGCTGCCCGACGTCCACCTCGACGGCCCGACCGGCGCCGCAGTGATGATCGGCATGCTGAAGCTGGGCGGCTATGGCTTGCTGCGTTTCGCGCTGCCGATCGCGCCGCAGGCGAGCCACTTCTTCGCGCCGATGATGATCACGCTGTCGCTGATCGCGGTGATCTACTCGAGCCTGCTGGCGCTCGTACAAACCGACATGCGCCGCCTGCTCGCCTATTCGACGATTGCGCACATGGGTCTCGTGACGCTCGGCCTGTTCGTGTTCAACCGCATCGGCCAGGCCGGCGCGATCGTGCAGATGCTGTCGTACGGTGTGGTGTCCGGCGCGATGCTGCTGTGCACGGGCATGCTCTACGACCGCACCAAGACCGCGTCGATCGCCGAGTACGGCGGCGTCGCCAACACCATGCCGCGCTTTGCCGCGTTCGTGATGCTGTTCTCGATGGCCAACATCGGTTTGCCGGGCACGTCGGGTTTCGTCGGCGAATTCATGGTGCTGATGGGCGCGATCCGCTTCAACTTCTGGATCGGTGCCATCGCCGCTTCGACGCTCGTGCTTAGCGCCGCCTACACGCTGTGGATGTACAAGCGCGTGATCTTCGGCGCGATCGCCAACGCGCGCGTCGCGAAACTGAAGGACCTCGGCAATCGCGAGTTCGTGCTGCTGGGCGCGATGGCCGTGCTGGTGCTGGCCATCGGCCTGTACCCGAAGCCGTTCACCGATGTGATCGATCCGTCGGTCGGGACGCTGCTCGCTCAGTCGGAGCGCTCGGCTCATCCCGCGGACGACGGCGCGCCTGACGGTGGCGAGCGTCTCCAAGCCGCGGCCCCGGCGCCGGTTGCAACCACGGTCCGCACGCCGGGCTGATGTCAAGAGGTGTGGTGCGGTTGCAGCATATGCGTAATCGCGGATGCTGCTACGCATGCGCAGCTTCACGCATCGCAGAAATCCCTGGTGCACCTCTCGCGGTGCGGCCATTCGGGCCGCGCGACGTTTTTAGGGCCTTTTTCAGAGGACTTTTTGTGATGCGTCAACTTTTCAGTGCTTTGCAGTAGAGCATTTGCAACCCCCGCTTGCGCACGGGTGTGCGGCAACGTGTCGCACCGTGGTGCGACGCAATAGATCGTTGCGAAATCGAGGGTTTATCGCCGATCGACGTGCCCCTATTATGCGAGCGCTTATTAATGGAGAGCGGTCGAATGACGTTCGTTGAAGTCGTAAAAGAGAGGCAAACGATATGAAAGGAAAGACTCTACGAGGGTCGTTAAGTTTCCTTTCCGCCGGCCTCGTGTTGTTGCTCTCGGGTTGCAGCAACCTCGATATCCTGAATCCGAAGGGGAGTGTGGGACTGGCGGAACGTGATCTGATCGCGATGTCCACCTGGGCCATGCTTATTGTCGTCGTTCCGGTGATCTTCCTCACGCTGCTGTTCGCGTGGCGTTATCGCGCGTCGAATAGCAGCGCTGACTACCGTCCGAAGTGGGTCCACTCAACAGGTATCGAAATCGCTGTCTGGACGATTCCGACGCTGATCATTCTGTTCCTGGCCGTGTTGACGTGGAAGAGCACGCATGAGCTCGATCCGTACCGTCCGCTCGAGTCGCAGGTCAAGCCGATCAACGTCGAAGTCGTCGCGCTCGACTGGAAGTGGCTGTTCATTTATCCCGACCTCGGTATCGCGTCGGTGAACCAGCTCGCGATCCCGGTCGGCACGCCGGTGAACTTCGTGATCACCTCCGATACGGTGATGAACTCGTTCTTCATCCCGCAGCTCGGTGGCCAGATCTACGCGATGGCAGGCATGCAAACGCGCCTGCATCTGATCGCGGACGAAGCCGGCGACTATGCCGGTACCGCGGCCAACTTCAGCGGCAAGGGCTTCTCGGACATGAAGTTCCGTACGCTCGCCAAGTCGCCGGAAGAGTTCAACGCATGGGTTGCGAAAGTGCGCGCGTCGTCGGATAACCTCAGCATGGACCGCTACCACACGGTATCGGCGCCGAGCGAGAAGGACCCCGTGCGCTACTTCTCGTCAGTCGATCCGAAGCTCTTTCACAACATCATTGCCCGATACAACAACGGTAACGTCATGGACAACATGAAGGACGCCAACTGCGGGCCGAAGGGATAAGCATGTTCGGAAAACTCTCACTAGACTCGATCCCGTACCACGAGCCGATCATCATGGTGACGGCGGCCGGGATTGCCATCGGCGGTGCGCTGGTTCTGGGTCTGATCACCTATTTTGGCAAGTGGCGCTACCTGTGGACCGAATGGCTCACGTCGGTCGACCACAAGAAGCTGGGCGTGATGTACATCGTGGTTGCGCTCATCATGCTGTTCCGCGGCTTCGCGGACGCAATCATGATGCGTACCCAGCTCGCGCTGTCGTATAACGCGCCAGGCTTCCTGCCACCACACCATTACGACCAGATCTTTACCGCGCACGGCGTCATCATGATTTTCTTCATGGCGATGGCGTTCATGGTCGGGCTGATGAACATCATCGTGCCGTTGCAGATCGGTGCCCGCGACGTTGCGTTCCCGTTCCTGAACTCGTTGAGCTTCTGGATGACCGCGATCAGCGCGATTCTGATCAACATCTCGCTGGTGATCGGTGAATTCGCGCAAACGGGCTGGCTCGCTTATCCGCCGTTGTCCGAATTGCAGTTCAGTCCGGGTGTCGGGGTCGACTATTACCTGTGGAGTTTGCAGCTCTCCGGTATCGGCACGTTGCTGACGGGTGTGAACTTCTTCGTGACTATCGTGAAGATGCGCGCGCCGGGCATGACGTTCATGAAGATGCCGGTGTTCACGTGGACCGCGCTGTGCACGAACGTGCTGATCATGGCGGCGTTCCCGATCCTGACCGTCACGCTCGCGCTGCTCGGTCTGGACCGTTACCTCGGCATGCACTTCTTCACGAACGATGCCGGCGGCAACGCGATGATGTACCTGAACCTGATCTGGGCATGGGGTCACCCTGAGGTGTACATCCTGATCCTGCCGGCGTTCGGTATTTTCTCGGAAGTCGTGGCGACCTTCGCGAAGAAGCCTCTGTTCGGCTACAAGACGATGGTGTGGGCGACCTGCGCGATCATGGTGCTGTCGTTCCTCGTGTGGCTGCACCACTTCTTCACGATGGGCTCGGGCGCCGACGTCAACGCGTTCTTCGGTATCGCGACGATGGTCATTGCCATTCCGACCGGCGTGAAAGTGTTCAACTGGCTGTTCACGATCTACAAGGGCCGTCTGCAATTCACGACGCCGATTCTGTGGACCCTCGGCTTCATGGTCACCTTCACGATCGGCGGTATGACCGGCGTGATGATGGCGATTCCGGGCGCGGACTTCGTGCTGCACAACAGCCTGTTCCTGATCGCTCACTTCCACAACGTGATTATTGGTGGCGTGCTGTTCGGCTACCTGGCCGGTTTCAACTACTGGTTCCCGAAGGCGTTCGGCTTCAAGCTGAATGAGGCGTGGGGCAAGGCATCGTTCTGGTTCTGGCAGATCGGTTTCTGGGTTGCGTTCACGCCGCTGTACGTGCTGGGCTTCATGGGCATGACGCGTCGTCTGAATCACTACGACAATCCGGATTGGCATCCGTGGCTGATGTTCGCGTGGGTCGGTGCGGTTCTGATCGCAATCGGCATCGCTTGCCAGGTGGTGCAACTGGTCGTCAGCCTGCGCGATCGCAACCTGCCGCAAAACCGCGACGTCACGGGCGATCCGTGGGACGGTCACACGCTGGAATGGGCAACGAGCTCGCCGCCGGCGTCGTACAACTTCGCGATCATTCCGGACGTGCGTGAGCTGGATGCATTCGCCGAAATGAAGTTGCGCAAGGATCAGCCGAAGCCGGTGTATAGCGACATTCACATGCCGTCGAACACGTCCGCGGGTCTGGTCGTGGCCGTGTTCTCGCTGGTGCTGGGTTTTGCCGCTGTGTGGCACATCTGGTGGCTCGCCATTGTCGGTCTGGTCGGCTCGATCGGTACTGTGATCGTCTACAGCTGGCAGAAGAACGAAGGCTTTTACATCCCGGCCGCCACGGTCGCGGCGATTGAAGAGAAACGCTCCGGTGCCGGTGCGCCGGTCGCGTTGGAGGTGGATTGATGTCAAACAACACGCTTACGGCTGACTCGCATCACCACGATGCGCATCACGCCGATCACCCGCCGTCGCATTCGGTATTTGGCTTCTGGCTGTACCTGATGACCGACTGCATCATCTTCGCGTCGCTGTTCGCAGTGTTCGCGGTGATGGGCCACCAGTTCGCCGGCGGCCCGAACGGTAAGGATCTGTTCGAGATTCCGGGCGTGGCGCTGGAAACGACGATGCTGCTGCTGAGCAGTATCACGTACGGTTTCGCGATGCTGGGCGCGCACAAGAACCGCAAGGGCGCATTGCTTTTCTGGCTTGGCGTGACGTTCCTGTTGGGCCTCGCGTTTCTCGTGCTGGAAATGCGCGAGTTCTCGCACCTGATCGCCGAAGGCGCGGGTCCGAGCCGCAGCGCGTTCCTGTCGTCGTTCTTCACGCTGGTCGGCACGCATGGTCTGCACGTGACGTTCGGCCTGATCTGGATGGTGGTGCTTGCCGTCCAGGTGCTGGGTCACCGCGACCTGACCGAACGCGACATGATCCGTCTGACGTGCCTGAGCCTTTTCTGGCACTTTCTGGACGTCGTGTGGATCGGCGTCTTCACCTTTGTCTATCTTGCGAGCGTGATCTAAATGGACCATAGCCATAACGCACACTCCGCACACTCGGGTGGAAGCCACGGCAGCTTCGGCAGCTATATGACGGGCTTCGTGCTGTCCGTCATTCTGACTGTCGCGGCGTTCGGCCTCGTGATGACGGGGACGTTGACGGGCCAGAACGCGCTGTTCGCGATCGCGGCCCTCGCGCTCGTGCAGATCGTCGTGCACCTGGTGTTCTTCCTGCACATGAATACGTCGTCGGAGCAGCGCTGGAACGTGACGGCGTTTGCTTTTACTGCGTTGACCGCTGTTATTGTGATCGGCGGGACGTTGTGGGTCATGCATAACGTCAGCATGAACATGATGTCGCGGTAAGTTGTAGAACGCTTCGGCGTGAAGGAAAGCCCCGCAAGACGGAAGTCTTGCGGGGCTTTTTCGTTGGAAGCGAATTAGACAGCAGTACCTATTGCCGGATCGAAACGCAAACGTTAGCTGGAAATCGTTCGACCCACGCGAGGAGCGGATCCTCGCGCTGGTCGCGCGCGAGTCAGTCGCGCGAGCGCCTGTCTGTGCGGGACGTGATGGCCAGGAGCGGACTCGGTTCGCCGGCCTGAGAGATAAACGCAAAACACGGGGAGCGGTAGAGGGAATGCGGCAGCGTGAGTAGGCCGAGGACCCGCCGGGGCGGATGTGATCGCGTCTCGGCGGCGCCGCATTGATGGTGCGCGACCGTCTTTCGCATGGGAGATGCGCGCAGCTAAAGAGATTCACGCTTGCATCGAGGCAAGCCGATCGGGGGCGGGCGGCAACGACAGTTCGGGCTCGGCTGCTAGCAGTGGAGTAAAGAGTAGGCAGGGAGGTCAGCATCGCGGCTACACTGACGTCAGGGAAATTTGGAACCGCGGGATGTTGGTACAAGGAGAAGCTCCCAATGACTGCTCTGCTTGACTGGTTCGCGGCGGCAAGGTGGCGCATGTCGCTGTCTCACTGCCTCGAGGGATTGCTGGTTCAGGTGCCGATCGGGCTTTTGTTCAACTTCCGAATTGGAGCGCTTGCCGTGATCGTCTGGTATTGGTCACGCAAGAAGCTCGAGTGTGAGTTCGAAACTCTGAATGTCGAAGAATCGCTCGATTTCGAGGCACATGCGTATACCTGGTCGATCGGCTGGTTTCCATGGCGCTGGGACGCGTACAAAGTATTGGACGTGGTCCTGCCGGCGTTATCCGCGACGTTGATCGCAATGGTCATGCGCAATTACAGTGGGCTGCTATCGCTAGTTTAGTGAGGGTCCCTACTGCTGATGCCGACGAGGAGATTTGTCTCGAAAGAGGTATGCGCGTCGGTATCAGCTTGAGCGCCATATTGATTGTTGGACTCGTTACTTTTACGGGCATACCGCATGGCGTTGCCGACACGAAGAAATCGCGATGCACGCACGGCGTAACCCATCGGTCTGCCGGTAAAAATCGAGGATTGAAATATCTTTCCATCGTCGCGGGTGAATGGGATCGCGCAAACGTTTGGGCCAAAATATAGGGCATTACCTCGGCGATAATCTTTGCGGCTCTTCCAGATAATCAGGTGATTTGCAATAGAAAAGGGTTGCGAATGAGCTTGCCCTCGAAGCAGGATGGTTGAAGTGTGTGCGGCTTGAATGGCGGCGCGAAGGTGGAAAAGCCTTCGTTATCAAGGCACCAGCCGTGACTTGTGCTGTAACAGTCGGTAATTCGTATCTGTTGCAGAGGCGCGACTTTTCGAAAGATTGTCAATTGTAATGGCAGGAAAGAATTCTCTTGTTGTATGATTGCGCCCGGCGCGCTACCAGCTTTGCCATCTCGCCTCTTTCAATGTGTCTGTTGGCCCGGCACAGCCGGGTTGCGCTTCATTTTCGTTCCCCTCTCAAGCCGAGACAGTGAAGGAGGCGGCGCTGCAAGCCTTTGCTTTACTGCTTCAAAGCTTTTGATCAGCGAATCGATGTTAGCGGTAGCGTCAGGCGCTCTAATCTCGCATCTTTTTTCAATGTCAATCCGCACGTTTATCCTGGGCGCGGCGGCCGCAAAAAACGGATATTTCATTTAGAGATCATGCAAAAGGAACATCGCTTGAAATCGAGGGGCGAGTGAGCGCAAATGGGTCGCGTGTGGTTGTTGTCACTGGCGCTAGTGCCGGACTCGGTCGCGCGTTGGCCTTAAGTTATTGCGCGCCTGGTATCACGCTGGGCTTAATCGGAAGAAATGCCGAACGTCTCGAGGGCGTTGCTGAGGAGTGTCGCGCGCGCGGCGCGGAAATCGTAATCGGCACCATGGACGTTCGTGATGCGGCTGCGCTCCAGGCGTGGATCTTCGAGTTCGACGCGCAACACCCGATCGATTTGCTGATCGCCAATGCCGGCGTCGCCAGCACGCTCCGCTCAACTGATGACTGGGAAGGCGCCGCTCGTACTGCCGAAGTCGTCGACACCAATCTCTACGGTACCTTGCACGCCGTGCTGCCTGCCATCGAGTGCATGCGCAAGCGGCAGCGCGGCCAGATTGCGATTGTCAGTTCGCTCGCCGGCTTGAGAGGGATGGCAATCTCTCCGGCCTATTGCGTGAGCAAGGCCGCGCTCGTCTCGTACTGTGATTCCGTGCGTCCCGTTCTCGCACGCGACCATATCGGCATTTCGGTCGTGATGCCCGGTTTCGTGCGAACTGCGATGAGCGACGTTTTTCCTGGCAACAAACCCTTCATGTGGAGCGCCGAAAAAGCCGCGTCGTATATCAAGACGCGCCTGAGCCGCCGCCACGCGGAAATCGCTTTTCCCTTCAGTTTGACGTTCGGTCTCAAGTTGCTGCGCCTGTTGCCAGCGACCGTCGCCGACGCAATCCTTGGTCTCCTGTTTCAGATCCCTCGTCGGAATATGTGAAGTGTTGTCTGGTTTCATAGTCGCGGCCGCGCTGGTCGCATGCTCCTTTGCCGTTGAAGCGATCGCTGTCACGCGATCGTCGCTTCGTCGACCGCCAGTTGCGCTGATGCTGCACCTGGCGGCGCTCGCTGTCGTGACGGCAGGTTGCTTCGCGTTGACGGGGCGGCCGTTGTTTTCGGCGGGCGTAGCGCAGGTGTTGATAGGCGTGCTCGCGGTCGTCGGTAACGCCAAGTACGCGTCACTGCGCGAGCCGCTAGTCTTCAGCGACCTGAGCCTGTTCAGCCAGGTCTTCTCGCATCCTCGCCTGTATTTGCCGTTTCTCGGTGCCGGCAAGCTCGCCATCTTGCTTGTCGGCATCATGGCAGCGGTGGCGGCGTTCATTGCCGAAAAGCCCGCTGCACTAGGGCAAAGAGCTGCCGCGACGGTCGTTACGTTGATTTGCCTGCCGATGTGCATCGCGCTTGCCCGTCGCTTGACGCTCACGCTGCAACCCTATTCGGATCAATGCCAATGCGGGTTTTTCGCCGCGTTCGCCGCCTATCTGATCAACGGAATGAGCAGTGCGCAACAGCGCGCGTTTACTCGCGCCGCGGCTACCAGCCCGTTTTCGTTCGGTCGTCCGGATGTTCAGCCAGACGTCATCGTGGTTCAGAGCGAGTCGTATTTCGACGCGCGCCGGCTCGGCAAATACGTGTCTGGCGCGCCCTATGAGCATTTCGATTGCGCCAGACGCGAGTCGTTCGAGCAAGGCGAGTTGGCGGTGCCGGCCTGGGGCGCAAATACAATGCGCAGCGAATTCGCGATGCTCACCGGCTTGACGTCACCTGAGCTCGGTTACGCGCGCTTTTATCCGTATATGTTCGTGCGCCGGGCGTGCGCGTCACTGGCGGGCTATTTCAGCCGCGGCGGTTATCGCACGGTGGCCGTGCACCCGTACTACGCGAACTTCTTCGGCCGTCGCCGGGCATTCGCCCACATGCATTTCGACAGTTTTCTGGACATCGAGCATTTCGACGGTGCGTCTCGTGTGGGGCCATACGTCGGAGATCTTCCGGTCGCTGACAAGCTCATTGCGCTGCTGCAGGCCAGTGATGACAAACCCGTGTTTGCGTTTGCGATCACGATGGAGAATCACGGCCCTTTGCATCTGGAGACGGTCTCCCCCGGAGAGGCCGCATCGCGGCACACACTTGGAGACGACGTGCGTTGGCGCGATCTGACCGCCTACCTTCGGCATGTGGAGAACGCGGACGCGATGATCGGCAGGTTGACCGCTTATCTGCGCGAGCGCAAGCGGCCGACAGTCCTATGTTTTTATGGTGATCACGTTCCTGCCATGTCTTCCGTATTCGATGCGCTCGAAACGGAACCGACTCGCAGTGACTACTTTATTTGGCGCAATTTCGGCAACGACCTCGGCACGCGTCGAGACGTCGGCGTCGAGACCCTGGGTTCCACGATACAGCGCGCGATGACGCACGCAGACCGTGTCGATACCGATTCGCGAAACAAGTTGCAGCAGATGCCGGCATGATGATGGAAAGAAAAATTGCGATTATCGGGATGGCATGTCGCTTTCCCGGCGGAGTAACTGGGCCCGAAGACTTCTGGCAACTGCTGTGCGATGAGCGCGACGCAGTGACCGCCGTGCCAGCCGATCGATTCGGCACGGGGTTCTACCAGCACCCGTCCAAAAAAGAGCCGGGCAAAAGCTACACGTTCTCGGCGGGCGTGCTTGATGACGTGGCTGGTTTCGATGCCGCGTTCTTCGGCGTTTCGCCGCGCGAGGCAACCCAGATGGACCCGCAGCAGCGTCTCCTGCTCGAACTCGCGTGGGAAGCGTTCGAGGACGCCGGCGTGCGTCCGGCCGAAATGCGTGGCCGCGACTGTGGCGTGTACGTCGGCGCCGCGAGTATGGACTACGGCAACCGCAGCATGGACGACCTGAACTGGATCGATCCGTACTCGGCCACGGGCAACACGCTCAGCATTGCCTCCAATCGCGTGTCCTATTTGTTCGATCTGCGCGGACCGAGCATGTCGGTGGACACCGCCTGCTCGTCGTCGATCGTCGCGCTGCATCAGGCCGTGCAGGCACTGCAGTCGGGCGAGACCGAAATGGCGCTCGCGGGCGGCGTCAATCTGCTGCTCCATCCGTTTGGCTTCGTGAGCTTTTCGAAGGCGTCGATGCTGTCGCCGCGCGGCCGCTGCCGCGCATTCGATGCGACCGGCGACGGCTATGTGCGCGCCGAGGGCGGTGCTTTCGTCCTGCTCAAGCCGCTCGAACGCGCGCTCGCCGACGGCGACACCATTCACGCTGTCATTGCGGGTTCGGGCGTGAACTCCAACGGTCACTCGCATGGCGGCATCAGTGTGCCGACGACGGCCATGCAGGCCGAACTGCTGCGATCGATCTACCGCCGCGCGGGCGTCGATCCACGTTCGCTTGCCTATCTGGAAGCCCACGGCACGGGTACCGCGGTCGGCGACCCGATTGAGGCGCGCGCGCTGATGGAAGCGGTCGCGGCCGGTCGCCCGGCCGACGATCCGCTGCTGATCGGCTCGGTCAAGACCAACCTCGGGCACCTCGAAACCGCCTCGGGGATGGCAGGCCTCTTCAAGGCGATCCTCTGCCTGAAGCACGGCGCGGTGCCACGCTCGCTGCATTTCGAAACGCCCAATCCCGCGATCGATTTCGAAGGCGGCCGCCTGCGCGTCGTCGACCGCTTCACGCCGCTGTCGCGCCGCGATGGCGCGCCGCTGACGATCGGCGTCAATTCGTTCGGCTTCGGCGGCACCAATGCTCACGTCGTGCTCGCGGAGACGGCGCACGCAGCCGCGCCCGCGGTGCCTGTCGCGACCAGCGCGCCGGCGGCGGACGAGGCACTGGCGCCGCTCGTACTCACCGCGCGTTCGCAGGCTGCGCTTGCCGCACTCGCGGCGCGCTACCACGCGCGCCTGCAGGATGGCGCCGATTGGAGCGCGCTCGCAGCTAGCGCCGCGCGGCGCCGCGAATGGCTCGATCAGCGCGTGGTCATTGCGCCGCCGGATCGGCAAGCGGGCTGCGCGGCACTGCAAATGCTCGCGGACTCGTCCGAACAGGTGCTGCCGGCTTACGTCGCACGCGGCCAGGCGGTGGCGACCGGCACCAAGGTGGCGTTCGTCTATGCTGGCAACGGCTGCCAGTGGGCCGGCATGGGCAAGCAACTCTACGCGGAAGACGCCGGGTTCCGCGCGGCGCTCGACGAAGTCGACGCGCTCTGGCGCGCCGACGGCAGCGAGTCGCTAGTCGACGTGCTGTGCGCTGGCGCGAGCGCCGAATGGCTTGCGGCGACGGAAAATGCGCAGCCGTTGCTGTTCGCGATCCAGGTCGGTATCACGCGCACGCTCGAAGCACGCGGCATCGAATTCGATGCCGCGGTCGGTCATAGCGTCGGTGAAATCGCGGCCGCGTGGGCATCGGGCGCGCTGACGCTGGCCGAAGCCGTGCGCGTGATCCGCATTCGCAGCAGCGCGCAGGGCCTGACGCGCGGTACCGGCAGGATGGCCGCCGTGGGCATTGGCGAAGCCGAGGCGGGGGACTTGATTGCACGCCTCGGTCTCGCGGCGTCGGTCGAACTGGCCGGCACCAACAGCCCCGAAGCCGTCACGCTCGCGGGCTCCCTCGCGGGGCTCGAAGCGATCGGCGCCGCGCTGGTCGCGAACGGCAGCTTCTTCCAGTTGCTCGATCTCGATTACGCGTTCCACAGCAGCCGCATGGACGCGATCGAGCCGGTGGTGCGCGCCGGACTCGCCGATCTGGCGCCGCGCGAAGGCACGAAGCGCTACGTCTCGACCGTCACCGGCGACACGCTTTCCGGCACTGCGCTCGACGCAGGCTACTGGTGGCGCAACATCCGCGAGCCGGTGCGTTTTGGAGAAGCGCTCACGCGGCTTGCCGAGACGGGCGTGCGCATGTTCATTGAAATCGCGCCGCACTCGATTCTGCGCCATTACGTCAAGCAGACTCTCGCGAGTCTCAATCTCGCGGGCGCGGTCGTGCCCACGCTCAAGCGTCATCACGACAGTGCGCAGATGCTCGAGCATTCGACGCTATCGGCGGTCGCGCACGGCGCGCGTGTCGATCTCGACCGCTTCGTGCCGATGGCGTCGCAGGGCTTGCACGCGGCGCTGCCGACCTATCCGTGGCAGCGCGAACGCTACTGGCAGACGGCCACCATCGAGGGCTACAACCTCGTGAATCGCCACGTCGATCATCCGCTACTCGGCTACCGTCTGCACGAGCATGCGTTCGCGTGGGAAAACCAGCTCGATCCGCAACGCGTGCCGATGCTCGCCGACCACGTGGTCGATGGCGGCGTGGCGTTCCCGGGTGCGGGCTATGTGGAAATGGCGCTGGCCGCGGCGCGCGTGTTCTTCCGCACTCCGGACGTCGCGCTCGAGAACCTCGAGATCCGCATGCCGGTCGTGTTCCAGCCGCAGCACGCCAAGCTGTTCCGCTTCGTGATCGACGCACGCACCGCCTCGTTTACGATCGAGACGCGAGAGCGCATGAGCGACGGCCCATGGAATCTCAATGTGACGGGGCGCCTGCTCGAAAGCGGCAATACGCTAGACGCGCAGAGCGCGGCCGACGAGTCGGTGCTGGCGCGCCTCGAAGCGCGCCCCGCGACGGCTGGCGATGCCCTCTACGCAAGTACGACCGTGATCGGTTTGAGCTATGGTCCGGCATTCCGCTGGGTGAGCAAGGTCCAGGTGCAAGGCGACGACGCGCTCGCCGATCTGGACGTGCCGCAAGTGCTTGGCGGCGCGTCGACACTGGACGGCTGGCTGTTGCATCCCGCGCTGATGGACAGTGGTTTTCATCCGCTCTTCGCCGTGCTCGGTCAGGCTGGTGCCGCGTCCGGCGACGCGCGCGCAGCCTTCGTGCCGGTCCAGATCGGCCGCGTCGACTATCGGCGCGGCGACTCGGTGCGCCGTGTGCTAGCACGCGTGCAGCGCCGCAGCCCGCATTCGATCGTCGCGTCGTTCGAATTCCTCGACGCCGACAATGCGATCGTCGCGCGTCTTTCCGCCTGCCGGTTCCGCCGTGTCGACCTGACAGGCCGACGCCATGCCGCTCCGGCGCGCTTTGCCTACGCGCTCGAAGCGCGCCCGCTGCCCGAGTGCTTTACAGCTGCAGCGCTGCCCGCGCCGGCGGCGCTCGTCGAACGCGCGAGCGCGCGTCTCGCTGCGTCCGAGGACAGCGCGCAACGGACGCGTCATTTGACCGAAACACTGCCGTTGCTGGACGTGCTCGCGGGCCTATACGCGCTGAACGCGCTCGACGCGATCGGCGCGTTCGCGCAGCCCACGTTGTCCGCGCTCACCGATGCGCCGATGCTCGCTCGGGTGACGCAGATCGTCGTGGAAGACGGTTTCGCCCGTTTCGAGGGCGAGCGCCTCGTGCGGGACGACGCGGCGTGCGCGGCGATGCCCGCGCTCGACGCGCTGTGGCGCGACGTGCTCGCGAGTTCGCCGGCGCACGTCGCCGAACTGACGCTGCTTGCACACGTCGGGGCGGCGTTGCCGCGCCTGCTGCGCGACGGAGCATCCGATGCCGCTGCGCGGCCGCTGCTGTCGCCGACGGGGCGCAGTCTCGTCGAGCAGTTTTTCGACGCGTCGCCGACGTGGTCGCATGCCCGCGCGATGCTCGCCGCGTGCGCGAAGGAGGCGCTGGCAGCGTGGCCGCGCAACCGCCGCCTGCGCGTGCTGGAAATCGGCGCGACGAGTGGTGAAGTGCTGCAGCCGCTCGATCTCGGCATGTCGGCGTCGCAATGCGAGCATGTGCTCGCGGGCACGCACCAGCAGCTCGCCGCGCTCGATGCGGAAGCGCACGCCCGCGTGCAGACGCTGGTGCTCGGCGAAAGCGAAGCGCTGTTCGCCCATTGCCGTGACGCCGCGCCGTTCGACGTGATCGTGGTCAATCGCATGCTCGGCGAACAGGTCGATCCGCTTGCCACACTGCAAGCAATCGTCGAACGGCTCGCGCCGGGCGGCATGGTCGTGCTCGCCGACTCGCACCGTAGCCGTTTCGCCGACATCGTGTTCGGCGCGGCGGGTCACGAGCTGTCCGCTCAGACTTACGGCGCGCTCGCGCCGGCCGCCTTGCAGTCGCTTTGCGAGCGCGCTGGTCTGCAGAACGTCGCGCGTCACACGGAGCAGGGCCTCGATCTCGAAGGTGCGCCGACGCTGATGGTCGCGCGCAAGGCCGCCGCCGTGCGGCAGCCGCAACCCGGTGCGGCCGCGCAACAGCCCTGGCTGATCGTGCAGACCGGCAACGACGCGCTCGGCTGCGCGCTCGCGCAAGAACTTGCGCGTCATGGCTGTCAGGTCGAAGCGACGAGCGTGCGCGAAGCGGTTGCATGGTTCGAACGCAGCAACACGCAAGCGCAGATCGTGTTCGTCGCACCGCTTACGCAGCTCGACGATGCCAGCGGCGCCGACGTGATGCACGCGCAACACGGCGGTGCGCTCGCGCTCGCCGCGCTCGCGCGCGAACTGGACGCAGCCGGCGTGGCTGCGCAGGTGCGCCTGTGCGTAGTCACACGTGGCGGCGCGCCGTTCGTGCAAGGCACGGCCGCCGCGGCGCAGCCGGAGCAGGCGAGCCTGTGGGGGCTCGGCCGCGTGATGGCAAATGAATATCCGTCGCTTGCGCTGCGCTTGATCGACGTGGCGAGCGCGGATAGCGAAGCCGTCTCGCAACTGGCGCACGCGCTTACGCACGACGACGGCGAGGAAGAGGTGCTGCTCACCGCGCAGGGTCGTTATGTGCCGCGCATGCTGCCGGCGCAAACGGCGGAACGGCTGACTTCCCGCGACCAGGCCAGCGCGCAACAAGTAGCCGACCCGGCGCCCGCCGTGTTGGCGTTCGACATGCCCGGCTCGCTGCGCAACCTCGAATGGTTTGCGTTGCCGGCGCGCGAATTGAATGCTGACGAAGTCGAGATCGCGCCGATGGCCACCGGTCTGAACTTCCGCGACGTCATGTACTCGATGGGCCTGCTCTCCGACGAGGCGGTCGAGACCGGCTTCGCGGGCGCGACGATCGGCATGGAACTGTCCGGCCGCATCGTGCGGGTCGGCACGGGCGTCGAAGGCTGGGCGCCCGGCGACGCGGTGCTCGGCTTCGCGCCGGCTTCGTTCGCCACGCACGTGGTGACGCGGGCGAGCGCGATCGCGCGCAAGCCCGAAACGATTTCCTTCGAAGCGGCAGCGACGATTCCCACCACGTTCTTCACCGCGTACTACGCGCTGTGTGAACTCGCGCGGCTACGTCGTGGCGAGCGGGTGCTGATTCACGGCGGTGCGGGTGGTGTGGGCATCGCGGCGATCCAGATTGCCCGCCATCTCGGCGCGGAGGTGTTCGCCACCGCCGGTGCCGACGAGAAGCGCGAGTTCGTGCGCCTGCTCGGCGTCGATCGCGTATTCGACTCGCGCAGCCTCGCGTTCGCCGACGACGTGCGAGCCTGTACCAACGGCGAGGGCGTCGACATCGTGCTCAACTCGCTCGCGGGTGAGGCGATGGTGCGCGGCATCGATACGCTGCGTCCGTTCGGTCGCTTCCTCGAACTCGGTAAGCGCGACTTCTACGAGAACAGCCAGATCGGCCTGCGGCCGTTCCGCAACAACATCAGTTATTTCGGCATCGACGCCGACCAGTTGATGGGTGTGCTGCCCGAACTGACCACGCGCCTCTTCGAGGAAGTGATGGCGCTCTTCGTGAGCGGCGTGCTGCACCCGCTGCCGTATCGCGCGTTCCCGGCTGCGCGAGCGGAAGAGGCATTCCGCTACATGCAGCAGGCGCGCCAGATCGGCAAGGTACTCGTCACCTATGCGTCGGGCACGCCCGCGCCCACGCGCGGCGTCGCGCAGCCCGCGCTGAGCCTCGATCCGCGGGCGGCGTATCTGATCGTCGGCGGCACGGGCGGTCTCGGTTATGCAAGCGCGCGCTGGATGATCGCGCGCGGCGCGCGGCATCTGACGCTCGCCAGCCGCGGCGGCGCGCTCGACGCCGCGAAGCAGCAGGAGCTCGAGCACTTGCAAGCCGCGCACGGCGTGAGCGTGAGTGTGGTGTCGTGCGACGTGACCGATCCGGCAGCGCTCGATCGCCTAGTCGGCACCATCGAGGCACGCGGCACGCCGCTCAAAGGCGTGCTGCACTCGGCGATGCGCATCGACGACGGCCTGCTGCGCAACCTCGACGACGCGCGCATGCTCGCCGTGCTAGAACCGAAAGTTGCGGGCGCATGGAATCTGCACCGCGCGACGCGCCGCTGCGCGCTCGACTTCTTCGTGCTGTATTCGTCGGCCACGACCTGTCTCGGCAATCCGGGCCAAGGCGCGTACGTGGCGGCCAATAGCTTCCTTGAAGCGCTCGTCGCGCATCGGCGCGCGGCCGGGCTGCCCGCGACCTTCATGGCGTGGGGGCCGATTGAGGACGTGGGTTTCCTTGCGCGCAACAGCGCGACGCGTGAAGCGTTGCAGGCGCGCATCGGCGGTGCTTCGATCACCTCCGACGAAGCGATGACGGCGCTCGAGCGCGTGCTCGTGAGCCGTGCGGCCGGCGAGGCCGTGGTGCGCCTGGACTGGGCGGCGATCTCGCGGGGAATGCCTGCGGCGCAGGCGCGCCGCTACATGGCGCTGCAAGGTGGGGGCGCCACCGAAGCGACGAACGAAGACGGCGCCTTGCTCGAACAGTTGCGCGGGTTGCCCGAGACCGAAGCGGTCGCGCTGGTGGAGATCGCGTTGCGCGGCCACATCGCGCGCATCCTGCACATGTCGCCGGAGCGCGTCGCACTTGACTGCTCGGTGCTCGAGCTCGGCATGGATTCGCTGATGGGCATGGAACTCGGCATGGCGGTCGAGGAGTCGTTCGGCGTGAAGCTGTCGATCATGGCGATCGCCGAAGGCGCCACCGTGCATACGCTTGCCGTGCGGATCGTCGACATGCTCGATGAGAGCGCTGGCGACGGCGCTCAGGCTACCGCGAACGCTGCGAGCGACGAGGTCGCGGCCTTGGCTGCGCGCCATGCGCTCGGCGAAGACGAGGCGCGCGTGTTGCTCGAACGCAATCGCGGCAACGCCACCCACACTCAAGATCAACAGGGAGACGAGTCATGTCAGTCGACGCCGGCGTTTGCGGAGTAAAGCTTCCCGCGGGCTGGCAGGCGAGCGAAGGCACGCTCGCGCGGCCGCTCGAACTGTCGGGACATGGCCTGCATACCGGGCGGCGCGTGAACGTGCGCATTCTTCCGGCTGAGTCGGCGCGGGTTGCGGGCGAGCGGCATGGGATCGTGTTCCGGCGTTTGAAGGGCGGCCGCGAGTTGGGTACCGTCGCCGCGCATCCGTCGCTGCGCCGGGGCCAGCCGCTGTGCACGATGCTGCGCGCGAGCGACGGGCTCGGCGTGCGCACGGTCGAGCATCTGCTCGCGTCGCTGCTGGCCTGCGAGATCGACCACGCGATCGTCGAGCTCGACGCCGAAGAGATACCGATTCTCGACGGCAGCGCGCAACCGTGGATCGACGCGATTCGCGCGTGCGGTCGCACCGCGATGCGGCAGCCCAAGCTGTTTTTGCGCGTTCTGAAAAGTGTGAGCGTCGCCGACGGCGAAGGTGAGGCGCGCCGCGAGATGCGTGTCGAGCCTGCCGACAACTATGCGCTCAGCGTGCATAACAACGACCTCAAAGGTTTCGGCGATATGGAGTGGCACGGCGTGCTCACGCCGCGCGCTTTCGCCGACGAAATCGCGTCGTCGCGCTCGTATGGGCAGATCAAATGGGCGGTGCCCGCGATCGTCGTCGGTTATCTGCGCGGCTGGCCGATTTTGCGTGGCGCACGTCTGTCATGCACGGCGGCGATCGTCGGTAAGCGGGTGGTCGGCGGACTGCGTGAGCCCGACGAGTTCGTCCGGCATCGCGTGCTGGATCTGGTCGGCGATCTCGCGCTCGCGGGGGCGCCGTTGCTGGGCCACGTGAGTGCACGGCGGCCGACCCATGAAATGAACTACCGGCTGCTCGCCGCGTTGCTGGGAACACCCGGCGCGTACGAGTGGGTCGAGGCGCACGCATAAGCCGCGCCGCACATATAGGCTGAATCGAACTACATGGGACTTGGAGAAACACTACGGCAGCAGCTGGCAGCGAAGGCGCTGAAGCGCCAGCTGGAGCGTGCTACGGATGCGATCGACGCGCCGGGCGTGCCCGATGCGCAGGCGGCACAGGCTGCGCAGACACTTTCCGCACGCAGCCGCTTTGAAGCAATGCCGCAGTATCAGCAAGTCAAGCTGATGCGTGAAATGGGCGAGACGCTGCGAGTCGAGTCGCCGTTTTTTCGGGTACATGACGGTATTGCGGGCGCGACGACACAAATTGGCGGCCGCGAGTATGTGAACTTCGCGAACTACAGCTATCTCGGGTTCGCGGGCGATCCCGTTATCGCGTCGCGTGCGAAGGCTGCCATCGACCGGTATGGCACGTCGGCGTCGGCGAGCCGCATCGTCGCGGGCGAACGACCCGTGCATCGCGAACTCGAACGCGCGCTTGCGGCGTTTTACGAAACGGACGATTGCGTCGCGTTCGTGAGCGGACATGCGACCAACGTGACCGTGATCGGTGCGCTGTTCGGGCCCGGCGATCTGATCGTTCACGACGCACTCGCGCACAACAGTATCGTGCAGGGCGCGCAACTGAGTGGTGCGAAGCGTTTGAGTTTCGCGCACAACGATTGGCAGGCGCTCGACGAACTGCTGACGCGGGTGCGTCGCGAGTATCGCCACGTGTTGATCGCGATCGAAGGGCTGTACAGCATGGACGGCGATTTCCCCGATCTCGAACGTTTTTGCGAGGTTAAGGAGCGGCACGGCGCGTTTTTGCTGGTCGATGAAGCGCATTCGCTCGGCGTGCTTGGCGCGACGGGGCGCGGTATTCGCGAGCAGTGCGGCGTGGCCCCGGAGCGTGTCGATTTGTGGATGGGCACGATGAGTAAGACGCTGGCGGGATGTGGTGGTTTTATCGCGGGTTGTCAGCCGCTGGCCGACATGCTGCGTCATCTGGCGCCGGGATTTTTATATAGCGTCGGGCTTGCGCCGGCTTTGGCGGAAGCGTCGCTTGCGGCGCTTGAAGCACTGATCGCGCAACCTGAGCGGGTTGCGCGGTTGCGAGAACGCGGGCACCAGTTTCTTGCCGAAGCGCGTGCGGCCGGACTCAATGTCGGCACGAGCGCGGGCTACGCGGTCGTGCCGGTGATTACCGGCAGTTCGTTGAAGGCCGCGCAGTGGGCAAACGCGTTGTTCGAGGAAGGCATTAACGTGCAGCCGATTTTTTATCCGGCTGTCGAGGAGAAGGCGGCGCGGTTGCGGTTTTTTATCTGTTCCACGCATGAGGCGGAGCAGATTAGTCGGACGGTGGGGGCGGTGGCAAGGCTCGCGGGTAATTCGTGACTAGATTTGAGCATTTATGAAGAAGAATCTTTTGGCAGTGTGCATTCCTGCAGTATTGGCGCTTTCGGGGTGCGGGACTTTTCCGGACTGGATTCCGACAGCCGGCGCGAGCCGTCAGCAGGTTCTGGAGCAACACGATTCAGGCCGTGTCGAGGGCATCCAGGTGGTCGATGTCAACGACGCACTGGCGCGCAAGCTCGCCGAATCGCAGAAGCTGGATCAATTCTCGAACACATTCGCGAGCAAGGCTGCCAACAACTACGTTATCGGCCCTGGCGACGTGATCGAAGTGACGATGTGGGAAACGCCTCCCGCTTTGCTGTTCAGCACGTCGGCGCCGCTTTCGCTGCCGTCGCTCGGCTCTGGCTCGTCGAGTAGCAGCGTCACGCTGCCGACGCAGATGGTGGCTGCGGACGGCACTATCTCCATCCCCTTCGCTGGCCGCATTGCCGTGGCAGGCCATACCACTGAGCAGATCGAGGCGAGCATCGTCAGCCGTCTCAAGGGCAAGGCGAATCAGCCGCAGGTGCTCGTGGGCGTGACAAAGAATAACGCTTCGAACGTCACGATTGTGGGCGAAGTCAACACCAGTGCGATGATGCCGCTCACGCCGAAAGGCGAGCGTCTGCTGGACGCGCTTGCCTTTGCGGGCGGATTGAAACAGCCGGTTAGCCACATGGCGGTGCAATTGTCGCGGGGAGATACGACGGCCACCATGTCGCTCGATTCGGTGATTCGTGACCCAAAGCAGAACGTGCTGCTCAAGCCGGGCGACGTGGTGACGGCGCTTTTCCAGCCTCTGACGTTCTCGGTCCTCGGCGCTACGGGCAAAAACGACGAGATTCCGTTTGAAGCGCAGGGAATTTCGCTGGC
The DNA here is from genome assembly GCF_902859935.1 of Paraburkholderia fynbosensis. GTDB lineage: Bacteria > Pseudomonadota > Gammaproteobacteria > Burkholderiales > Burkholderiaceae > Paraburkholderia > Paraburkholderia fynbosensis. The sequence goes on along the minus strand of NZ_CADIKI010000022.1, from coordinate 137,005 downwards.
GCAGGCGCTGGCTCGCTCGGGAGGTTTGAATGACAGCCGCGCGGATGCGCGCGGTATCTTCGTGTTCCGCTTCGAAGACGCGAAGCTGGTGGACAACATGGATCCGTCGCTCAAGGTCAGCAACGGCAAAGTGCCGGTGGTGTACGAAATCAATTTACGCGACCCAGCGGCGTTCTTTGTCACGCAGAATTTTCCGGTTCAGAACCACGACGTGATTTATGTCTCGAATTCGCCTGGCGCGGAATTCCGGAAGTTTCTTACGTATGTCGTGATGGTGGCCGATCCGACGGTGACCTTTACTCATGATTTTCAGTAGTGAGTTATGACGGATAGAGTTCGTACTCCCTTGGAGGTGACGCTTGCCGTTTGGCGCGCAATGTTTTTGCGCGAGGCATTGGATCGCCTGTTTGAGGCACGCGCCGCTTGGCTTTGGCTGCTGGTTGAACCGGTGGTGTACATTGCAATCCACGCGTTCGGCTACCAAACATTCCATATACATGAGGTAGGTGGAATGGAAATATCAATGTGGATACTTGGAGGCTTCGTTGGTTTTCTCCTTTGGAGACGCACATGGCTTCAAGTATTGCACGCGCTTGACAGCAATCGGGCCTTCTTTGTCTACAGACAGGTGAAGCCATTTGATGCCGCGTTTATAAGAGGAGCTTTGGAATTATTTTTGATGATTCCGATTGCCATCCTGATCATTCTGTTTACGGTTGCCATGGGTAGGACAATAACGCCAGATACGCTCAATCCGGTGTTATTTCCTGTGAACCCGCTGCTGGTCATTGTTAGTCTTCTGGGGCTCTGGTTGTTCGGGTTTGGCTTCGGGTTGATTACTTCAGTTGCAATGAAATTCGTCCCGGAATTGGATCATATTTACAAGATGCTATATGTGCCCCTTTACTATGTTTCCGGCACATTACTCCCTATCGCTGTTGTTCCTGAGCCTTATCGTGACCTCCTCCTGTTCAATCCCGTCGTGCACGGAATCGAACTGGTGCGGCTGGGATTTCTGCCAACCTATCACACCGACCCGGGAGTTAGCCTGGCGTATCTCTATGGCTGGGCGTTGGGCTTCGTGCTGATTGGTTTGGCGCTCTACAGACGTTTCGCGAAGAAGCTGGTGATGAAATGATCGTAGTCGAGAATGTTCATAAGCGATATATCACCGAGCACGGTGCCGGTAAATGGATATTGCGAGGCGTCAACATGACGATTCCCTCGAACAAGAGCGTTGCGTTGATCGGAATGAACGGTGCGGGTAAATCGACGCTGCTTCGAATTATCGGCGGCGTCGACTTCCCGACCAAAGGCAGGGTTGAGCGTCGATGCCGCGTATCGTGGCCCATGGGAGGCGGAGGACTGGAAGGCACGTTAACCGGACGACAAAATGCGAAGTTCGTTTGCCGAGTGCATGGACACCAGAATGAACTCAAGGACCGCCTTGCATTCATTCAGGGGTTCGCCGAATTGGGCGACGCATTTGATAAGCCAGTGCAGACATATTCATCAGGAATGAGGTCGCGGCTGCAGTTTGCGCTATCATTGGCCTTTGATTTTGACGTTTACATCTCAGATGAGGTTACGGCTGCTGGCGATGCAAAATTCAGAAAGAAAGCAGCTGATGCGTTCAAGGACAAGACGGGTCAAAAAAGCGTGATCATGGTTTCCCATGACGAAGGCACGCTCAGGCAGTTTTGCCAATCGGCTATCTGGATCTACGAGGGAATGGCTCACTGGTTTGATGATCTCGGTGATGCGCTTAAGGAATACAAGGGAAACGTAGTCTCATGAACGAATCGTCGCCGGTAATTACCCAGGATGGGATGCTTAGAAAGATGGCCGCTGGCTATCGTGAAAAATGGCGCAACCTGTCAACCGTAAGTGTATTCAAATTAATTATAAGATTGATTTTTGTCGCCGCGATTCTCTCCGCGGTGTATTGGATATTCGTAGCCTCTGATCGTTACGTTTCCGAAGCAAGTGTGATTATCCAGAAGACAGATGAGATCAACAATCCGAACGTCGATATTTCAACCGTTGTTCCGGGTGCTGCGGGTCCGAGCCGCAGCGATCAACTATTGCTGCGTGAGTATCTTCTGTCCGCAGATATGTTGAAGAAGCTCGACGCTGCTCTTGATCTGCGCGCGCATTACAGTGACCGACGCTGGGATCCGGTTTCGCGGATGTGGTTCAAGAACGCGCCGCCGGAGTGGTTCTATCGCTACTGGTTGTCTCGCATCGATGTGGAGTACGACGACTACAGCGGAGTACTCCGAATTAGCACGCAGGCCTACGATCCGAAAACTGCACAGGCAATTGCGTCCTTTATGGTGCGGGAAGGTGAGGCGCATATGAACCAGATTGGTCACGATCTGGCGCAATCGCAAGTTGACTACTTGACGAAGCAGGTGACACTTGCGCATGAGCGCGTAATAGAGACTAGCAACGATCTGATCGATTTTCAGAATCGTAAGGGACTCATGGCGCCACAGGCAACGGCCGAAAGTCTCAATGCGCTCATCGACAAACTTGAAACGCAAAGGACCGAAGTCGAGGCCCAGTTGGCTTCTTTGCCAACTACATTGAGTCCAAATCAGCCCATGGTTGTAATGCTTAAGAGCAATCTCAAGGCGCTTCAGCAGCAGATTGCCCAGAAGCAGGCAGAACTGACTTCGCCGTCGAGACGGGCGCTTAACTATACGGTTGGTGAATTCCAACGACTGCAAATGCAAGCCGGGTTTGCGCAAGATCTGTACAAAACTGCACTTGCCGCCCTCGAAAAGGGCAGGATGGACGCCGCACGCACGCTCAAAATGGTCTCGCCGTTGCAAGCGCCGACCAAGCCTAGCTATCCGATGGAGCCTCAGCGCATGTACAACATGATTCTGACTTTGTTGGCCGCGATTGCGCTGGCTGGAATTGTGAAGTTGCTGGAAGGCATCATTCTCGATCACGTTGATTGAGCGAGGATGGCTATGGGGTTCTCATCTTCGCGAGATGCATGCACTCAATGCTTGCATTTTTCGACATTCGCTTCGGGCAAGAGTGTCCTCGTGACGTGCGAGACTACTGATCGCCCGGAGGCGATTGAAACCGGTACGGCTCGGATCGTCGGCGCCAGCCAAAGAACTGTCGTCACGTAAGTAACCCGGCCCCCATATAGGCTGGTGGATTATATGATTACGTCGCGCGCTGCCAATCGCTATGGTGATGGCGAGGCTGCCAGGCGCATCCAATAAAGTTATGAACGCATGTTAAATAAGATATCGATAATTGGTCTTGGATACATAGGTTTACCCACAGCTACGTTGTTTGCATCCCGCAAGTTGCGCGTGATCGGCGTCGACGTGTCGGCAGCCGTGGTTGAAACGATCAACAGGGGTGACATCCACATTGTCGAACCAGAGTTGGACATTTTGGTCCGGGCTGCAGTGGGCTCAGGCTATTTGCGAGCCACAACCTCTGTTGAGCGCGCCGACGCGTTCGTAATTGCAGTGCCGACGCCATTGGCTGCCGACCACAAACCTGATCTGAGCTACATCGAGGCCGCGGCGAAATCGATTGCGCCGGTACTGGAGAAGGGCAATCTGGTTGTTCTCGAGTCCACATCATCTGTCGGCAGTACAGAACTATTGGCAAGGTGGATGTCGGAAATTCGACCGGAACTCAGTTTTCCACATCAAGCTGGCGAAACGTCTGATATCCGAATTGCTCATTGCCCTGAGCGTGTTCTTCCTGGGCGTATCGTGCACGAACTGGTTGCAAATGATCGTGTCATCGGTGGCATGACTTCGAAGTGTTCCGAAGCAGCAATTGCGCTTTATCGTTTGGTGGTCCAGGGACGCTGCATTGTCACTGACGTGCGCACGGCAGAAATGTGCAAACTGGCGGAAAACAGCTTTCGAGATGTCAATGTTGCGTTCGCAAACGAGCTTTCGATGGTATGCGACAAGCTGGGCATCGACGTATGGGAGCTGATCGCGCTAGCCAATCGACATCCGCGTGTCAACATTCTGCAACCAGGTTGCGGAGTCGGTGGGCATTGCATAGCCGTCGATCCGTGGTTCATCGTCGATAGCGCGCCCGAGGAGGCGCAGCTGATTCGGACCGCACGCAACGTGAACGATGCGAAACCCGACTGGGTCATCGGGAAGGTAGACGAAGCTGTGACGCAGCTCGTGAATTCGGGGATGCCAGCTGAAGATATCTGTATCGCCTGCCTGGGAATTTCGTACAAACCGGATATTGACGACCTCAGAGAGAGTCCCGCGCTCGAAATTGCCAGGACGCTGGCCAAGCGCCGTGACACGATGGTAGCAATTGTCGAGCCCAACCTCAAAACGCTACCGGAAGATTTAAGGCTAGAGAAAGTCGCCTTCATGCGCTTTGAAGAGGCAATCCTCGAAGCGAACATCGTTGTCCTCCTTGTTGATCATGCCGAGTTCAAAAACGCGAAACCTAAGCTTAAAAGCGCTCAGGTGCTTATCGATACGCGCGGCATTTGGAAAGATGCGAAATGATGATAGATAAGAGTATTCAGGCGGATCTTGAAGCCCGCTTAGTTGGCGTGGAAGAAGAGAACGAAGAGTTGCTTCTCCAACTACATCATGTTCAGGAGGAGCTTGGAAATTACTACTTGCGGAACAAGGTTCTTGAGAAGAAGTTGTCCGGACAGTCGCCGCGCAATGATCTGTCGGTCAAGGGCTGCGTAGACGAGGAACTGCAGGATGCTCTCGCTGAGAACCGACGGCTCCACTCCTTGGTCGAGGTTCAGAAAAAAGTTCACGTCCTCGAAACGCAAAATGCATTGAACTCGCAGCTGGGAAGTCTTTTGATTCAAGGCGTCGATTCTCCGAAGGCGATGTTGGCCTTGCCTGGCCGACTCTGGAAGATCTGGAGATTGCACAGTCGCCATACGCCTCCGCAATCTCTGGGAGGTTCGGACTTTAGTGCTCTGCTCGAGGCATACCGCCAAGGCGGTTTCGGCGCGGTAGAAAAGCTGTTGGCTGCGGTGCCGATTTCATCGGTGATGCATGCTAATGGCTATACCGCAATCGCGAGGCATTTGATGCCTGGCGATCGTCTCGGCGCCGCAGAGGCCGCGCAACGAGCGTACGCGTTGGATCCAAAACCCTATCGATTGAAATGGCTTGCCTTTCGACTTCATGAGGCAGGCCAGGTTGTCGAAGCGGCGGCTATGTTGGATATCCTCCCGGCGAGTATGCAATTCAGCGATTCCGAGGATCGCCAGGCCAGCCAGCTCCGTTATGAGACGCACTGCGCGCTTCAGCGCGAAGCTAAGGAACTGGCGAGATTTGCCGAGCGCAGAACAGACATCGAGGAACAGTTGAACCGCCTGGCCAGCGAGCGAGACGATCAGGCACGTCAATTGAGCAAGCGTTGCAAAGAGGTAGAACTTCTCAAGGAGTCCAACGCCCAGTTGGAGGAGGACCGACGCAAGGTCACAGGTCAATATGAAAAGGCCGCAAGTCTGGCGACTGAGCGTGCGCAGGAACTTGACGTACAGAAGCGGACCGTGGTTCAGCTTGAGCAAGATATGTTGCTTATGGCGGATCGGCAAGAGGTCGCGCTTAGGCTCTGGCAAGAGAAGGCCGCGCAGTTGGAAAGCGAAAAGTGCACGTTGGTGGCGCGCAGTGGTGATGATGCGCGATTGTTAGCCGAGAGAGTTCAGGCGATCGATGAGTTGAGCCGGGCCAAAGCCCTGCTGGAGCAGGAAGGTGCTCTATTGGCCAGGCAGCGCGACGAAACTGTCAGCATTGCGGCGGAGCGCAGTCGGGAAATTGAATTCTTGCAGCAAGCCAGGCTAGATCTGTTGCAGGAAAAAGCAACGCTGGCGGGGCGCTACGAAGAGGTCGTCAAGGTATTGGCTGAGCGCATTCGCGAGGTCGATGCGCTAAGGCAGGCTACGAGCCAACTCGAACAGGATAGGTCGGTATTGGCGAATCGATATGACGAAGTCGTCAGAAAGTACAGGGAAGGCGATCTGCAGGTCGCGGCGTTGAGTGACGTTAAAGCTCGCCTCGAGCAGGAAAAGCTGAAGTTGGCCGATCTGTACGAGGGGGCCTGCCTGCAGTTGGCGCAGCGGACGCGAGAAGTCGAGCAATTGCAGCAGGCGAACACGCATCTCGAAGGCGCGAAGTCTGAGTTGTCGGGCTTGTACGAAGCTGTCGCAAGACAGGTCGACGAACGTAATCGGGAAAATGAAATTCTGGAACAGGCCCGGAAGAGACTCGAGCACGAGAAGCTGGAGTTATCGGCGCATCATGTTGAATCTTCCACGCGAGCGGCAGAATCCCTTGTACAAGTCAAAGTCTTGCATCAGCAGCTTCAAGATCGCCAGGCCAATGACGATGTGTTATCCGCACGTCAGAAGCTCATGCAAGAAGAAATCGTTCGGGCCGAAGCCCAGCTTGATTTGATTAAGGATGTGTTGCTTCGGGAGCGAACCAATGAGAAAGCAGCTAACTAATATCGATAGCAAAGTGTCGAGTGAAGAGCCCGTTCAAGCTGCTCCCGAGCGGGAAGTCTCATCGGAGCATGCTGCTTTGGTCGTGCAAGATGAAGGCTTGCTGGATCGAGCGCGTCTCCAATGGCAATTCGGTGACTGGCCGAAGCTCGCCAAGCTCGAGCACTGTATGCTTCAGGCTCACCCGGAACGCGGGAGGCTTGCACTGTTCGCTGCAGCCGGCCGCCTGCAAACCGGCCAGATTGCTGAAGCTGAAAAGTTCATCCGGTTAGCGGAAGTATGGGGGGCTGACAAGGCGCTTGTCTGTCAAATACTGGCTGCGGGGATCCATAACAGCTTGGGGCGCGCAGCTGCACTCGCGGGGAATTTCTCGAAGGCATTCAGACATTTCGAGTCGTCAATTACCAGTGGTATGCCCGGGACTGACAGGGCGTTGATCACCGGGGCGCGCATCGATCAGCAATGCAGTCAGCTCGGAATCTCGCCGAATTGCTTCGGGGCTGGGCCACATCTGGTAAGGTCTCCGCAGGGCGGCCCCCACGAATATCGTAGATTTACTGTCAGGCAATCGGCGGAGATAGATCTCGGCGATGCGTGGGCTGGGAACTCCATTAACACGGTCATCTTCCGTCACCACGGCATTCTTACCTGCGAAGGCAAGCAATTTACTGCGTTTTACGTCAATGAGCATTCGCTTCGTCTCGTCCAGCGTGATCTGAAAACGAACAATATTCAGACGTGTGATCTCGGTGGTGAGTACAACCTGACTGATGCCCATAACAGCATCAGCATTGGTATCGATCGCGCCAATCATATTCACATATGTTACGATCACCACGCGACACAACTTCGCTATCGGCGCAGTGTTCACCCTGGCAATATCACTGAATGGTCGGAAGAGTTGCCTATGACGGGCAACGCGGAGACCAAAGTAACTTATCCTACGTTTCTTCAGCCACGTAATGGTTTCCCGCTTGCGCTGTTGTATCGCGACGGCATACACAACAAGGGGACGGCGCGCCTAAAATACTACGATGAGGCGTCCGGAAGTTGGGCGGACAGTCCACTACCCATTCTGAGCGGCAGTGATTCCAAACCGTGGACGAGTAACGCGTACTGGAACCACCCGGCCATCGACCATGACGGTAATTTGCACATTAGTTTTGTGTGGCGTACGCACATGCTCGGGGAAGACAGGCGTGTCAATAACATCAATATTGGCTATGCCTCCTCATCTGACAACGGAATCAGCTGGGTGACGTCAAAAGGTCGTGGATACCAGCTTCCGATTACTCAAACAAACGCCGAAACTGTCCATCCGGTCTCGCCCGGCAGCAATCTAATGAATCAATGCAGCATGGCGGTGGACAGTTTAAATAGGCCGCATATCGTTTATTATGCTGATGATTCGAATGGCATTCCGCAATATCAATACTTGCGATATGACGGTAGTCTTTGGCACCACCAAATAATCTCGAAAAGGGCGCGGCCTTTTACGTTGACAGGTAGCGGAACGTTGCAGATACCGATTAGTCGTCCGGAGATCGTGCTCGATCGAAACGACAACGCGTACATCATAACTAGAGGGGATCACAGTCGGGGGCGGATGGTCGCAACCGTTTTGAGAGCTCCAGGCTATGTTTGGGTTCCCGATAACGTGCAGACGATTTGGGAGGAGGATTTGGGTTTTTCCGAACCCATTATCGATCGAGTGCGTTGGGCACAGGAAAACGTACTCAGTTTGCTGGTTCAATATAACGAGCAGCCCAATCACGATCTGGGACATAGATCGCTATTTCGACCGATCAAATTGATCGACGTACATTTTGCTCTGTAGAACGCAGGCTTTATCCGATTGAGGGCGTTGATCGCCAACGTGCTAGACATGGCGATTTGTCGATCACAAGGCGTTACAAAAATATGCAAGATAATTCACAAATTTCATATTGGGCTTCCGGAAATGAAGCGCTGCGTAACCGAAAATATGAGAATGCGATTCAACTCTATCAAAAAGCGAAAGCGAATACGCCAGAGTTGTCACATCTGATCGAGGATAGCATTCAGCTGGCGAAGCGCCGCATCCGGGAAAAGCGGCGCTCTGCGCAACAGGAAGTGGTTGATAGCGTCGATATCGTCGTTCCTGTGTTCAACGCACTCGACGACGTCAAGTCATGCTTGCTATCTCTGGAGCTCCATACGGACGAGTTCAATGTGCGAGTCATCGTTGTGAATGACGGGTCGCAGCCGGACACTACCGAATGGCTGCGCAGCTATTGTTCGGAAAACTCCCTGTTCACACTGATCGAGCACCCCACTAACCAAGGTTATACCAAAACGGTTAATACCGGGTTGAAGGCATCGCGCGCACCATATGTAATTACGCAGAACAGTGACACTATCGTCTCTTCCGGATGGTTGAGGGGTCTCGTGCGCTGCATGGAATCAAATCCCAAGCTCGGTATTGTTGGCCCACTTTCCAATGCGGCCAGCTGGCAAAATGTACCTGCTTTAAGAGATGAAGCGGGATCGTTTGCTGTTAACCAGCTACCCCAAGGCCTAACGGTCGATGACATGGCCGCGCTGGTAGCGGACACGTCCGAACCGACCTATCCGCGTTTGCCCTTTGTAAACGGCTTTTGTTTCATGATTCGGCGCACGGTGATCGACTCCATTGGATATATGGATGAGATCAATTTTCCGGTCGGTTACGGAGAGGAGAACGATTATTGCATTCGCGCGATTGACGCAGGATTCGAGCTTGCCATTGCGGACGACGTGTACGTTTACCATGCCAAGTCCAAAAGCTTTGGTCACTCCCGTCGTAAAGAGCTGTCGGCTCAGGGTACGGAAAGCCTAAAGAGGAAGCATACGGCCGATAAATACTACGCCCGTGTGGCAGAAGTAAAACGTACGGACCTTCTTGACCAAGTTCGCTATCGCGTGCAGGCTGCGATTGAGGCGCGCTCCGCGGCGGAGCGTGTTGACCTCATGTCCATGCGGATTCTTTTTCTGCTTCCGGTCAAAGGCGGCGGCGGTGGCTCGCACTCAGTGGTACAGGAAGTAAGCGAGATGCGTCGAATGGGCATCCAGGCGCGCGTGGCCTTAAAGTACGAGCACGTGGCGGCTTTTCGAGAGATGTATTCCGATGTTCACGGTATTGAGGACGTGTTCGTCGGTTTCGACGAATCCACGATACTTCAAATTGCCGATGACTACGACGTGGTCGTCGGCACGATCTTCACGTCAATGAAGTTCGTCAAACGGATTGTAAGCGTTCATCCGTATATATTGCCCGCTTACTACGTTCAGGATTATGAGCCATTCTTTTTTGAAGAGGGCTCACCTAAATGGCACGAGGCTCGCGATTCGTATACGTTGGTACCAGGCGCGCTCCTATTCGCCAAGACGCAGTGGATTGTTGATGTGGTCAAGTTGCACCACGGCGTAGCGGTGCATAAAGTGCGGCCTAGTATCGACCACGAAGTGTATAGGCCAGTTCACCGAGGCAAGGATGAACGCACGCATGTAACTGCAATGATTCGTCCGCAGACTCCATACCGTGGAGCAGAGCGCACGATGCGGTTGCTGCGTCGGCTTCATCAAGCCTTGGGAGATCAACTGGTCGTCAATATCTTCGGTTGCGATGGAGGAAGTGCGGAGTTCCTTGCTTTGCAGCGGGATTTCCCATTTCAGAATCACGGCCCGTTGAAACGACCTCAGGTAGCGACGTTGCTGGCTAGCAGTGACCTCTTTATCGATCTCTCGGATTACCAGGCTTTCGGGCGTACGTCACTGGAGGCAATGGCGTGTGGCTGCGCTGCTGCAGTACCTGCGAACGGGGGGGGGAGCGAGTATGCCGAGCATCGACGCAATGCCCTCGTGCTTGACACCCGTAACGAGGACGCTTGCTTCGAGGCGGTATCGAGCTTGCTGTCGAGCCCGCAACGGCTGCAGAGCATGCGGCGCGCGGGGTTGCAGACCGCTGCCGCTTACTCTGTACATGCTGCTGCCGTCAGTGAGTGCTTGCCAATCGAGAAAAGCCTTAAGGCGTGGCGGATGAAATATCCGCGCCCTAATAAGCCTCTACTTCTCCTGATGCCGGGACTGCGTGGAGATGGCTTGCCTGCTGGTTCGGGGTACGTTCGGGTAGTGCTTCCGTACCAGTCGCCGGCCGTTTTGCGGGACTGGCAGGTGAGACAAACGAACGTTCTCCCGAAACCGGGGGCTGCCCAGGCAGTTTTGATGCAGCGAGACGCTGTCGGATTCAACCTTGCCGAACTTGAGGATTGGCTGCCCCGTTGGAAGGGGGCGGGCGGCCGCCTCGTCTACGAGATAGACGATGACCTGCTTGATGCGCAGGGCCTCAAAGCGCGTCACTATAAAGGTGATGCACACGCGGTCGCCGCGAAAGTTAGATTGCTGGCAGGTGCTGCTGACCTCCTGCATGTATCAACTGAGTCGTTGGCTAGTCTCATGAGACAGATTAATTCCAACGTGGTCGTTATTCCTAACGCCTTGGATGCGGACCTGTGGCGACTTGAGGACCTGCGTCAACATAGCCGGGGATCGCATCGGAAGATGAAAAACGGCCCGGTTCGTATCGGATATATCGGAACCCCCACCCATGACGGGGACCTCGATCATATTACTGAGGCCATGAAGCAAATTGAAAAGAAATACGGATCGCTAGTCGAGATTGAGATTATTGGTGGATTCCAGAATCGCACTCCGACCTTCGGGAAGCGCGTAGGTCTCCCGAAGAAGAATGATTACCCCAACTTTGTTCGTTGGTTGCACGAGCGCGCGCATTGGGATATCGGGGTCATTGCGCTGGCGGAGAACAAATTTAACGAATCCAAGAGTTATTTGAAGTTTCTCGAGTACGCGGCGCTTGATGTCGCTATTGTTGTTTCCGCTGGGAGTATTTACCAGCCGGTAGCTCGCCACCGCCATAATGCGCTGATTGCTCGTTCAACCGATGAGTGGGTCGAGTGTGTTAGCTCGCTTATAGAATCGCCTTCCTTGCGAGCCCAACTTTCGCTTCAATCTCGCAGGGACGTTTGCGCGGGCCATACACTTGCGGAAGTTGGGCCGATGATTAGCGCGGCTTTGATGTCGAAGGTTGGGGCCGCTCGATAGGCGCTTACCCAGGATCGATCGGGCTCAAAGGGGGCCGATCTTTAACCTGTACTCCGCTCGGGAACTTGCCGATGGAGTGCAATCAAATAATCGGCGAGCATCAGGCGCGCGAAGCGGAAGGCAATGATCTATGCGGCTCATTACGCGGTCAACAATACTTTTTGGTGGACTGATTTTGTTGGGCGCTTCTGTGTGTGTTTTTGCACAGGGAACCAATAAAGCGAACTCTTCGAGGTGCGCGGCTCCGCCATCCGAAATCACAATCGATCGAGCTTGGGGCGGTGCGCGCGTTGCGTTCGATGCGTTAGAAAACAAGGATTATTTGTACGTCGCCTACTACGACGCTGATCGTTGGCTGACTGTTGCACAAGTCAACAAATGCAACGGTGGTCTGGAAAAGATCAGGGTTCCCTCGCGTTTTGGTGGATGGGACGAACACAATTCGATTGCCCTAGCTTTCGACGCTGAGAATAGATTGAATGTCTCAGGCAACATGCATGTGTCTCCGTTGGTGTACGCGCGCATGGATGTGCCGGATCGCTTGGCAGGCCTCAGCATACTAAGAGGGATGGTTGGGGCGGACGAGGAGCGAACAACATATCCATATTTTTTCCGCTTTCCTGACGGTGCACTGGCGTTTTCCTACAGATCGGGTCAAAGCGGCGACGGCATCGAATTAATTAATCGATTGGTCGGCTCCGACTGGGTTCGCTGGACGAATCAACCTGTTTTTGCGCCGAATCGTGACGGAACTACGATCAATGCCTACCATTCCGACTACGTTTTGGGACCGGATAAGTTCTTCCATGTGGCGTGGGTCTGGCGGAGGACATATAAAGTTGAGACAAACTTTCACGTCAACTACGCAAAGAGCAGAGATTTGCGGGTTTGGGAAGACAGTCGTGGCAATGTCCTTTCCTCGCCGATTACGCCCGCGTCTGCAGAAGTCGTAGATCAAGTTCCAGAGAATTCAGGTCTTTTTAATAACGTTCGTTTAGGGTTCGATGAAGAAGGTCGTCCCACTATCTCCTATCTAAAATTCGATGCCACAGGGGCGACTCAGTTATTTCATGCCCGTCCGGGAAGTAACGGGTGGATATCTGTGCCGGCTACTGACTGGGGGTATCGCTGGGATCCGCGGGGAGGCGGTTCGGTGCCGAGCGAAATCAGCTTTTCAGGCGTAAAAGTAAGCGACGGTCGATTGATAGAACAGGTCAAGCAGCCGGAAATCGGAAGCAAGATCTTTGTATATGGCGATGATTCACTCAAAGTTCAGGAAGCACTCAATCCCGACGTCGACGAACCGACCGCGCAAATAAAGGATCGTCACCCGCCCAAAGGGGCTATCCTAAACGCCCGAGCGGTCAGGGCTGAAAGTTCAAGGGCCGGTGTTTTAAAATACCGATATGCAATTTCATGGTTTAGCCTTCCTGTGGACAATCGGGATAAGCCTAGAGATTGTGCGCGGGTTGGCTTGCCTTGTGATTTCATTTCGGAGTTGGTGCTGCATTCTTCGCCGATTGCAAATCCTAGGAAGAATTGACAATTTGCCAATGCCGATTCGGCAATAAGGAAGAAGGATGGCGTGCGTCGTTGCTCGTGCATTCCGAATTTCGTGGGGACAAAGTTCTAGGAGACTTCGGCTTTTGGCCGCGTTTCACTATGAGACAATTCTGGCCGGAATAGTGCAGCTGAGCACTGGCGAGCAAGCCCGAGCTTGTAGAGAGCAGTCCAGTTCGCAATCCGCTATCTGTCTTTGAGGCATTTGTATGAAAATCGCAATCGCCGGCACCGGCTACGTCGGCCTTTCTCTCGCTGTATTGCTCGCTCAGAATCACGAGGTCATCGCTCTGGACATCGTTCCTGAGAAAGTAGCGATGCTCAACCGCAAGGAATCGCCGATCGAAGACACCGAGATCGAGGAATTTCTCGCGCACAAGTCGCTCAACTTCCGCGCCACGCTCGACAAGGTCGAAGCCTACGCGAACGCCGACTACGTGATCATCGCCACGCCTACCGACTACGATCCGGAAACGAACTACTTCAACACCCGCTCGATTGAAAGCGTCGTTCGCGAGGTGAAGGAGATCAATCCGCAAGCGGTTATGGTCATCAAGTCGACCATTCCGGTCGGCTACACGGAGCGCACGAGCGAAACGCTGGGCACGCAAAATCTGATCTTCTCGCCGGAATTCCTGCGGGAAGGCAAGGCGCTGTACGATAATCTGTACCCGTCGCGTATCGTCGTCGGCGAGCGTTCGAAGCGCGCTGAAGTTTTCGCCGAACTGCTGAAGCAAGGCGCCGTCAAGCAGGATATTCCGACGCTCTTCACCGGCAGCACCGAGGCCGAGGCGATCAAGCTGTTCGCCAATACGTATCTCGCGATGCGCGTCGCGTATTTCAACGAGCTCGACACCTACGCAGCGCAGCACGGCCTCGATACGAACCAGATCATTCAGGGTGTGTGTCTCGACCCGCGCATTGGCTCGCATTACAACAATCCGAGCTTCGGCTACGGTGGCTACTGTCTGCCGAAAGACACGAAGCAACTCCTCGCGAATTACAGCGATGTGCCTCAAAATCTGATTCACGCTATCGTCGAATCGAATGGCACGCGGAAAGACTTCATCGCCGAGAGTGTGCTCAGGCATAGCCCGAAGGTGGTTGGCATCTATCGGCTGGTGATGAAAGCAGGTTCCGACAATTTCCGCGCGTCGAGCATTCAGGGTGTGATGAAACGCATCAAGGCGAAGGGCGTGGAAGTGATCGTCTACGAACCGGCGATGCACGAATCGAGTTTCTTCAATTCGTCGGTGGTCAACGATCTGGCTGAATTCAAGCGCTCGGCCGACGTGATCGTCGCAAACCGCATGACGGCCGATCTGACAGACGTGGCGGATAAGGTATACACGCGCGATCTGTTCGGCGGCGACGCATGAACGATCCGCAACCGGCTCGCAACGACTCAATCGACTCGCAGCTTCCCCGCATTCTGTTCTTCAACGTGAATGGCTCAGGCATGGGCCATCTGAACCGTTGTCTTTCATATGCGCGGCGGTTGCGCGGCCGTGCTCGACCGGTGTTCTTTTCCCTCGCGTCGGCCATCGAGCTAATCGAAGAGATGGGATTCGAGGCAGATTACTTCGTTTCGCCATACTGGTCGTCGAGTTCCACGTTTGCGTGGAATAGCGAACTGGCTGTACGTTTCGGCATGATGCTCGAACGCGTACGTCCCGACGTAATCGTCTTCGACGGCACATGGCCATTTCAAGGGTTTCTGGCGACGTGCGAGACCTTCGGCTCGCCAGCACTGGTCTGGTCGAACCGTGGCTTGCTCAAGGAAGGCGGCAAGACGGTCTCCGTGGACGAGTCGCGTTTCGATCTCGTGATCCAGCCCGGGGAATTGGGCGCGCAAGAAAGCGAGACGCCGCTCGAAGGCGGCGGCACGCGTGCGCTCGTACCGCCCGTGTGCGTACTCGAAGACGATGAGTTGCTTGACCGCGCTACAGCGCGCGAGGCGTTGAATCTGCCCCAAGACGGCCGCTTTGTCTTGTTCGCGCTCGGGCCGGGCAACCTGAAGGACGTCGCAGGGATCGCGCACGGTCTGATTCGCGAGTTCGAGGCCGCCGGTTTCAACGTAGTCTGGGTGCGTGCGCCGATTTCCGTGCGCGACATCGAATTGCCGGCCGGCGTGATGCCACTGACGGTCTATCCGCTCGCGCGCTATTTGCGTGCGTTCGACGCCTTTGTCGGCGCAGCCGGTTACAACACCTGCTGCGAACTCGTGCAGGCGGGCGTGCCTGCTCTGCTCGTGCCTAATGCGCAACTCGCCGACGATCAGGTGCGTCGAGCGCACATGGTCGCCGACGTCATGCCGGCCGTCGTCTCGGCGTGCGAGACCGACGACGAACGCGAGACCGCGGTGAGCAAACTACTCGGCTTGCTGAACGCCACGCCCGCCGAACGCGCAGCGATTCCGATGAATGGCGCCGTGCTCGCCGCGGAAAAGATCCTCGCTTTGGCGGCAAGACGGGAGCGGACACAGTGAATGTGATTGCGGAAGCCAAAGCATTGCGGCGTGAGGTGAAGGCGCTCGCAACCAAACCCGAATGGGATTTGCTCGTTCGTTACGACCTGCTCGGGAAAAAGCCGCCGTCCTCATGGCAAGACCGGGTATGGCGGCGCATTCGCCACCTGTTGGCGTCGGCAAGTCTGATGTCGCCGCACGTAACGCAGTATCCGTGGCTGCCGACCCTAAAGCACAGACCGGTTTCAGCCGATGTAAAGACAGTGATGATCTGGGCCCTCGGCGCCGATCGTCATCAGTTGCGCACCGCGTGCAAAGGCTGGTCTGAAAAGCTTCAAGACGGCGATGATCTTGCACCGGTTCTGGTGACGGATATCGCTGATTTCGCCTTTTATTCCCGGCTCGGTTGGCTGGTGGAATATGTGCCGTCATTGAGCGGCGAGGGCCCATCGCTACAGCAGAGAAAGCAGGCGTATCTCGCGTGGCGCTACCGTGATGCGACCGTCTTGCCGTTGAGCGCTGGGTTAGCCAGCGACGCGCAATGGCGCGCATTGCTGAAATTGAGCTGAGAAAGATGCAAAAGAATCGCTATGCCATGTTGACGGTCGATACCGAAGCGCTGCCCAAACGCGCGCCGCACGATCACGTCAAGCGACTCATGTGGGGCGTACACGAGCGGGGAACCGCGGGAATTCGTGAGATGGCGGAGATCGGCGACGAGTTCGGCGCCAAGCACGTCTATTTCGTCGATCAATGCGGCGCGTGGTCGTATCTGGAAGAAACGCGCGAAGTCGTGCGCTGGCTCGATTCCGTGGGTCAGGACGTGCAACTACACACGCACCCGGAATATTTGCCTGATTCATTCTGGGCCGAGCATGGGCTCGCGCGCCGTCCGCAGTATATGAATCAATACACCGACGACGCCCGCGCCGAGTTCGTCATCAAACATTTCGGCAATCTCATTTCGGAGCAAACCGGCAAGCCGGTTCTCGCGCACCGGGCAGGTTCGTTCCGCTGGAATGCGGCCACGATACGCGCCCTCAAAGCCACGGGCGTGCGGGCGTCGTTCAACAATTCGATGTGCGCCGTCCACGCGAAACAGGCCATTTTTAGCGAGCCGACGAATCTGCCGTATGCGTGGTCGAACGGTGTGATCGAAGTCCCGATGACGGAAAAGAAGATCTTGCCGAAGGTGGGCAAGGACGAATGGTGGGCGCGCCTCACGTATCCGGAGTCGCCGTATTTTCACTTCCGTCCCTGGTGGGGCAAGTTGCTGCTCGATGCATTCAGCGGGAGCCCGACGTTTTCCATTTTCCTGCTGCATTCGTGGTCGCTCCTGTACTGGGATGAAAAGGGCTACGCAACCTATCGCGACGATCAGCGTGTCGAGGGCTATCGCAAGCTCCTGCGTCGTCTGACAAAAGACTACGACGTGATCACGACCGCCGAATTTCTCGATCTACACGCTCGCGGGAAGATCAAGATGTCGGCAACCGTCGATCTCGCGCGCGCGGAACTCAAGCCGCAGGGGACCGTGCGGGCATGAGCAGCGCATTCGATTCTCTGCAAACGTTCGTTAGCGAACCATACTTGGGATTGAGCCGATGGCTAACGGTCCGCACGCTGAATCGCAGGGCGAAACGGCGTGCATCCGCGCGGTCATTCGACACTGATGGCGGCGGGCTTCTATATGTGGCCGCGAGCGCATTGCCATATCACACGAGCGGTTACACGACGCGCACGCACGAGGTCATTCGCGCAATGACGTCGGCGGGCGGGCGCGTGCATGCAATGACGCGGCCCGGCTATCCGTTCGATCGAATCGACCGCCTGCACGATGCCGTGAGCGGAGAGACCCAAGTTGCCGAAGTGCGGTATCTGCATTCCGCGGGACCAGCCAATAATCGTCCGGTGTTGCTGTATGCGATGCAGGCGGCGCGGGTGATCGCGCAGCGGGCGAAGCAACATCGCGTGTCGGTCATTCACGCCGCTTCGAATCATGTGAACGCCTTACCGGCATTGCTGGCGGCGCGCCAATTGGGCATTCCGTTCCAGTATGAAATGCGCGGCCTGTGGGAACTCACGCGTATTTCGCGCACGCCGCATTACGAAGGACGCCAAGGCTTCAAGCAAGGCCTCGAACTCGAAGGCCTCGTCGCCCGCCACGCAGATCGTCTGTTCGTGATTTCAGAGCAGTTGGGCCGCTTCGCACGCGCGCGCTGGGGCATCGATAAAGAACGCATGTTCTTGCTGCCCAACTGCGTCGAACCCGAGCGCTTCGTATCGCTCGCGTCCCGTGAAATTGAGCATGACACGATCGGCTATGCGGGCTCGTTGATGGCCTATGAGGGACTCGACACGCTGATCGATGCCGTGGCGCAACTGCGAGCACGCGGCGTGAGGATTTCCGTGAGCCTCATCGGTGATGGTGAAGCGCGGCAGTCGCTCGAATCGCAGGTACAGCGGCTCGGCTTGTCGGAACAGATCCGCTTTCTGGGGCGCATGGCGCCGCAAAAGGCGCAGGAAACGTTGAGTCGGTGCGCACTGGTCTGTATTCCGCGCAAGCCGTTCAAGGTTTGCGAAATCGTGCCGCCGATCAAACTCGTCGAAGCGATGGCAATGGGCAAGCCGGTCATCGTACCGGACCTGCCGGTGTTTCGCGACGAAATGGGCGAGCGTCCCGCAGGCTGGTTTTTCAAAGCCGGCGACGCGATTGACCTTGCGCGCGTGATTGAGACGGCAATGAGTGATCGCGCGGCCCTTGCCGCGCTGGGCGAACGGGCAAAAGAATACGCGACCACGCAGCGATCGTGGCGCGACTTTGTCATCAAGGCACTACCGAAAAGTGCGGGGTAAGGGAAATGGTCGGCAGGGTTATTAGAAAACTGGGTTCAATCGTCTACGATTACCCAAAGGTGGCCGAGGATATCGAGCGAATGGGGCGCTTCGGCCGACTGAAAATCGCGCTGGTGACGGACTATTTCACCGCCGATTGTCTGTCCGCGGAGTGCCGTGTTCGCGTCATGACGCCCGGCAATTACCGCGATGTGATCAGCCATTGGAAGCCGGATCTCGTGCTGGTCGAATCGGCTTTTCACGGCGTGGACGGCAGTTGGCGCTACGAACTGGCCAAACAGCCAAAGCTGCTGCGCCTGACTAAACCTAAGGCGATTTTCCGTTTGGTCGATTTCGCGAGGAAGGCAGGCGTTCCCACCGTGTTCTGGAACAAGGATGACGGTCCTTTTTTCGATGCGTTCATCGACGTAGCGAAGGCATTCGACTACGTCTTCACGACCGATGAAGAATGCCTCGAACGCTATCGCCAGCAGGTGCCTGCACACGTACCCGTGAATACGCTGATCATGCCGTTTCAACCGGCATTTCACAGTTTCACGGGCTTCAATTTCGCGCGCAATGAAGTCTGTTTTACAGGCAGCTATTACCGGCGCATCCTGAACGAGCGGCGTCGCTTTCTTGACATGGTGTTCGAGCTCTGCGAGCACAACGAGATGCCAATCAACGTGTTCGACCGCAATCACGACCGGCTGTCTCGCCATTTCGAGTTTCGCTTTCCGAAAACGAGCCAGATGCGGTTGCACGGGAAAGTCGCGCATCGCGAAACCGCCAATGTCTACAAATCGCACGCAGTATCGATCAACGTCAATTCGGTCACGAGTTCCGAAACAATGTTCTCGCGACGTCTGCTCGAAATTATCGCGTGTGGCGGGATTGCGGTAACGAACCCGAGTCGAGCCGTTGACCGTCATTTCCGCGATTTCTGCCACGTCGTGAACACCTACGAAGAGACACGCGAGCTATTCGGGCGTTTGCGTCATGGTCCTTCGCAGGACGACCTCGATCGCGCCGAAGCCGGCGCGAAATACGTGCAGGAGCATCACACCTGGGCACATCGGTTAGAGGAAATCTGCGCCGTCGTGAAGCTGTGAGGAACTGATCACAATGCTTGCGTTGCTTTCCTGGTTTTGCCAGGCGATTTTCCTCGTCGTAGTCGTATATTTTGCGCTCTATGTTTTGCTCGAGCTACGGGTCTTCCTGATTTCGCGGAAGGTCGAGCAGCGCAAATTGATGGAGCTTGCGCATTCGTCTTCCGGCGCACAGACCGATTCCTGGCCATCGGTGAGTGTGCTGCTGCCGATCTATAACGAGTCGGAAGTCGTCGAACGGTTGATCGATGCTGTTTGCAATTTTTCTTATCCAGCAGGGCTGCTCGAAATTCTGGTGCTCGACGATTCGACTGACGGCACGACCGAACTTGCCCGGTCGCGTGCCGAACAACACAAGGCGCGGGGCGTCGAAATTCGGTTGGTCAAGCGTCGCAATCGTAAAGGATACAAGGCGGGCAATCTGGTCAACGGCATTCAGCAGTCGTGCGGTGAATTTTTTGCGATCTTTGACGCCGACTTTGTGCCGCCGGCTGATTTTTTGCTTAAAACCATTCCTTGTTTCGAGGATCCGAAACTGGGTTTCCTGCAAACCGGTATCGGTTACGAGAATCGCGATGTGTCGTTTCTCACACGCTTTCAGGCGATGGAAATGGGCCATCAGCAATACGTCACGGTGGGTTTGAGCGAAGACGGCGATATGGCGTCGCTCAGCGGCAGTTCTTGCGTGTGGCGCAAGCAGTGCGTCGATGCGCTAGGAGGTTGGAACGCATCGACCGTGACAGAAGACGTTGATCTTGGCTACCGCGCACAGTTTGGCGAGTGGAAGTACGCCTATTTGCGCGATGTGGTGTCCATGTCGGTGTTACCCGAAACCGTCAGCGCGTACCGAATTCAGCGAGAGCGCTGGGGACGTGGATTGATCCACAGCGCCTTCAAGCACGTCAAGCAGATGCTCTCGCAGCGCATGCCGTTGATCAAACGGATGCATGCGATTTCCACGATGTTTTCGTCAGCGCTGCTTGCATCAATTTATGTCCTGATCCTGCTAAGTTTGCCTCTTACATATTTGATGCATTTCGACGGCGCGGGTATGCGTTGGGGCGCACTCATCTTCTTTGGGCTGGTGGTGCTCTGGGGTCTGGAGAATGCATTCGGCGCGCGCAGGGGCGCCCGCTTGGAAGGCTCGTTCAATGTGCTAAAAAGCCTATGGGACACATACAGATACATTGCAATGTTTTTGCCGATGGCATGGTACTACTTCGCTGGTGGCGTGCGTGCATTGTTTGGCGTCTACGGTGATTTTCACCGGACGCCAAAGGGCAGGGAAGGCTATCGCGCCAGCTCACCGCGTATCAATTCAGTGTTGCTGGCGGGCGAGCTCTTTACATTTTTCTATTCGACGACGGCGATTCTGGTTGCTCTTCAGCGTGGGAATTATATTTTGATTCCTCTGGACGTCACGGTCTGTGTTGGTTTCGGCATGGTGCTGTATTGGTCGTGGCAAGAAAAAGTACGCATCGGCGTGGGTAGAAAAGGGAATCCATGATGCCGTTCAGTATGGCTTCGATGAATATGGCGCCGGGCGTCACATGCGACCTAACGTATGGTCCGGCGCGCGCCGACGACCCGGTCGCGCTACGCTTCCGCGCGGCGCGTATCGACGATGCCAACGCGTGCGCGCCGCTGATTTTCGCGTCGGGCGTACGCGAATTCGGCTTCTTTCTCGGCCAACCGGCAGAGGCATGCATCAGTTTTCTGGTATTTGCGTTCGCGTCGAAGTCCGGGCGCTTCTCGTATCGACGTCACCGCGTGGCGGTGAACGCGGATGACCGACCGGTGGCGGTCCTCGCGATGCATGACGGCCGCCACACGTGGTTCGACGATCCCCATGTCGCGCTGTTGCTGCTGCTGTTTTTCGGGCTGTTCCCGACGATCCGCATGCTGTTGCGCGGCCTGGTGCTCGAAAGCGAATTGCCGGCGCCGAAGTCGACGCAAACCTTGATTGCGCACTGCGCGACGCACGAGCGACTGCGCGGTGCTGGCGTATTCAGCGCGCTGTTCGCCGATGCGATGCGTGCGAGCGCAGCGACAAGGCAGCGCCAACGCACGGCGAGCGGTACGCGCGCGCAGCAGCAACTCGTGCTCGACGTACTGGTGAGCAATACCCGCGCATACGATCTATACCGGCGTCTCGGCTTCGTCGAGTTGCCGCGCCGCGCGGCGCTTTCGCCGCGTTTGCCGCGCGAACTCGAATCGGTGCGGATGGAGTGGGTCGGTACGCAGTAAGCAGTTTGTGCATCAGGTTTTCCCACACCAGGAAAAGGAGAACGCATGTCCCAGTCCCAACCAGTCGACTACACCAACGCGCCGCCTGAGGTGAAAGCCGTCTACGATGACATCAAGCAGACCCGCCAGGTCGACGATGTCAACAACTTCTGGAAGTACATCGCTCAGCATCCGCCGACGCTCGCACGCACGTGGGACAGTCTGAAGGAAGTGATGGCGCCGGGCGCGCTCGATCCGCTCGTGAAGGAACTCCTATATGTCGCGGTCAGTGTCACCAACAACTGCGGCTACTGCGTCGCGAGTCACACGACGGCAGCGCGCCGCGCTGGCATGACCGACGAAATGTTCGGCGAGTTGCTCGCGATCGTCGGGATGGCTAACGAGACGAATCGGCTCGCGGTCGGCTATCGCGTGCCAATCGATCCGGCCTTCGAATAAGCGCGTGAAACGCACGCCGGCGCCCGGTCACGCAAGACCGGGCCCCAGCGCTTCACGCCGTTGCGCGCGCCGATGCGAAACGCGGCATGCACAGCGGTCCTTACAACCGCAGTCACAGCCCCAATCACAGCGGCACGACATGCACCGGTTGCGGATAGCAGCCCGGCGGACAAACCGGCTCGCGGCCATAGTGTACTGGCGGCGAGCAAAGGTTCCAGTGCGGCGGGACATACACCTGCGGCGGTTCTGGGTGACACCAGTTCGGCTCTTCGCGTTTGAAGCAGGCATTGCCGCCGCGCACGGTCTGCGCGTCGGCGCGGTCGAGTTCGTCGCAGCGCGACAGGTCACTAAAAATGAGGCTGGTCATGATGGATCTCCGGCAAGGGTGGAAGGCAACGAGCACGTTTATATGTCGCGCTCGTACGTTCCAGTTGCACGCGCCATGCCATATACCGCGAAACCGCGTGCGATTGGGATCAAGCGGGAATTGAGCGCATGACCGAACCCGCCAACTGACCGCCATCGACCAACTCGCTTGCCGCAGAGTGTCGTCGAACCGCCAACACCTGCCCCGGATCGGACACCACCCAATCGGCAACCAAGTCAATCAGCCGCGAACCCACTCCGTCAGCAACCCCGGCAACTCAGCCATATCCGTGAACACCTGCACGACCCCCGCGCCATGCAATGCGGTCGCGCTGCTATGCCCGAGGTGCGACGGGCAGTAACCGAACACGGTTGCGCCAGCCGCGACGCCCGCGGTCGCACCGGTGACCGTATCCTCGATCACCGCGCAACGCTTCGGATCGACTCCGAGGCCAGCGGCGGCAGCGAGATAAACATCGGGAAACGGCTTGCTGCGCGGCATTTCATGACCGCTGAAGATGCGACCTTCGAAACGCTCGAGGATGCCGGCCTTCAAAAGCTGCAGTTCGATCTTGACGCGGTCCGCGCCCGAAGCGACCGCAATGCGCCCGTTCAGCGTGCGATGCAACGCATGCACCGCGTCGGCCGCGCCGTCGATCGCCCTCAGTTCGCTGTCGAGCGCCGCGTTGCGCCGCGCGCGAAACTGCGTAAGCCATTCATGGGTGATCGCAAAGCCAGTGCGTGCCTCGATCAGCGGCGCTTCGTCCTTGACCATCTTGCCGACGAAAATGCGCATCGTCTCTTCGACGCTCAATTGCCAACCCAGTTCGCCGAGCATGTCGGTGAGCACGCGGTTGGTGATGGGTTCGGAGTCGACGAGCACGCCGTCGCAGTCGAAGAGTACCGCGTCGAAGGGGAAATCGGCCATCGGGGCAGGATCGGAATAGAGTTTGCGGAACCGGCAAGTATACCTCACCGCCTCGCGCGCCGCAGCGCGACGCTATGCGATCACATCTCCTGCGCTGCGCAAGCGCTGAGCGAAGGCAGCGCAATGACAACGCAACGCGCCTTCACGCGATGCTCTGCCTCATTGCTGATACCCGTCGCTCAGCGTCTTCACGAACCCGAAGATGTCCTGAATCTCCTGGTCGGTCATCGCGGCCTTTCGCCGAGCTTGCACCCGGCTGGTTGAGCGGGACTCTCTGTGAGATGCGGCGTACCAGCGCATGCACGTCGGAACACGTCGTGCGTCATAGCGGAGCGCCTGACCGCACAGAACCGGTGCGCTGCATTCCTGCCGAAAAATAAACGCGTGTGTTTGATACATAACGGTGGCCGAGGGGATTTTGAGTTCAGATGGTGATAACCCGGGGCAGCCGATCGTCCCTGACCGGGATTACCCGGCCGCTTTCGTTCGGCCCAACCTGACATAGGTGCACCATGAGCAATGACGGTCTTATGGTTTTTACTGGCAACGCGAATCCTGCGCTTGCGCAGGATGTCGTCAAATTCCTCGAAATCCCGCTCGGCAAGGCAATGGTCAGCCGCTTTTCCGATGGCGAAATTCAGGTCGAGATTCAGGAAAACGTACGCGGCAAGGACGTCTTCGTTCTTCAGTCCACCTGCCCGCCGACCAATGACAGCCTGATGGAGCTGATGATCATGGTCGATGCGCTCAAGCGCGCATCCGCCGGCCGGATCACGGCAGCCATCCCGTACTTCGGCTACGCCCGCCAGGACCGCCGCCCACGTTCGGCGCGCGTGGCGATTTCGGCGAAGGTCGTGGCGAACATGCTGGAAATCGCCGGCGTCGAGCGGATCATCACGATGGATCTGCACGCCGACCAGATTCAGGGCTTCTTCGACATCCCCGTCGACAACATCTATGCAACCCCCATTCTGCTGGGCGACCTGCGCAGGCTGAGTCACGACGACCTGCTGATCGTGTCGCCCGACGTGGGAGGCGTGGTGCGTGCGCGCGCGCTCGCCAAGCAGATGAACACGGATCTCGCGATTATCGACAAGCGTCGCCCGAAGGCGAACGTCGCTGAAGTGATGAACATCATCGGGGAAGTCGAAAACCGTACCTGCGTCATCATGGACGATATGGTCGACACAGCCGGCACGCTTTGCAAGGCCGCCGAGACGTTGAAACGGTGCGGCGCGAAGCGGGTTTTTGCTTACGCGACTCATCCCGTCCTGTCGGGTGGCGCAGCCGGACGTATCGCGGCATCGGAGCTCGACGAACTTGTCGTCACCGACACGATTCCGCTCTCGCCCGAGTCGTTGGCCTGCAAGAAGATCCGTCCGCTCTCGAGCGCGAGCCTGCTCGCCGAGACCTTCTTGCGGATTCGGCGTGGCGACTCGGTGATGTCGCTATTTGCGGACGGTTATTCCCATTCCTGAACGGTCAAAAAATGATAATAAAAAACTGACGGGGCGCTTTCGAGCTTGTCGAGAACGATGCCGGTTCCGACTTTCGCTCATCTCTGTGTGCAAACGAACATATGCCGGGCGCGTTATCGCGATACCGTGCTTCGCAGGCTTCGCGTCCTGCGACTGATTTGCGCGTCCGATATCTATGAACCGTGGAGCCGCATCGTATGCATTGGTTACCGGAATCATCTGATTTTTCTGTTCAGCTTGGCTCCCTCAACGGCGCACATTCACAAGAGACACGCTGGCATGACTTCGTGAGGCTGGCGAACAGCCGGCTCGATTTTGTTCAAACGAATCGTCTTGACCGCGCATGTCGGAAGGCGTTCCCGGAGCTTGCGCAGGAAGCCACTGGCGAGCCGGTCCGGCTGGCCGTGTTCAGCGGTTCGACCACCGATCATCTGGTGGCTGCGCTGCGAGTTGGATGCCTGCGCCGCGGCATGTGGTGCGAGGTCCATGCGGGCGAATACGGTCAATACATGCAGGAGCTGAACGAACCCGAGTCGGCGTTTCACGCGTTCGGTGCGAATGTGGTGCTGTTTTCGTTCGACGCACGCACGCTGCTCGGGCAACCCGACGCCGCGATGGACGCGGCCGCCGCCGACGGTCTGATCGAGCATACGATCGACATGCTGCGCGGGCTTTGGCGTCGGGCGGCGCACTCGAGCGCCGTGCAGGTGATCCAGCAGGCTGTTCTGCCTATCGCGCTGCCTCTCATTGGCAACAACGAGCATCGGCTGCCGGGCTCGATGCGCGCGCTCATCGATCGGGTCAACCAGCGCATGCGGGCCGCTGCGGACGAGGACGGAGTCGATATTCTCGCGCTCGATGCGCGAATTGCGGTTGATGGTCTTACTGCATGGCACGACCCGATGCTATGGCATCGCGCGAAGCAGGAGATCTCGCCGGCCGCCGGGCCGTTCTATGGCGACCTCGTCGCACGGCTCGTCGCCGCGCGGCGCGGCCGTTCGTACAAATGCCTGGTACTCGACCTCGACAACACACTCTGGGGCGGCGTGATCGGCGATGATGGCCTCGCCGGCATAGTCATCGGCCAGGGCAGCACGCTCGGCGAGGCGTACGCGTCGTTCCAGTGCTACGCGAAGGAGCTGTCACGGCGCGGGATCATCCTGGCCGTCTGTTCGAAGAACGATGAAGCCAACGCGTGGGAACCGTTCGACCAGCACCCTGAGATGGTGTTGAATCGCTCCGACATCGCCTGTCTCGTCGCCAATTGGGAAGACAAGGCGTCGAACCTGCGCCGTATCGCGCAAGCGCTGAACATCGGCCTCGACGCGCTGGTGTTTGTAGATGACAACCCGTTCGAACGAAATATCGTGCGGCGTGAGTTGCCGATGGTCGCAGTGCCCGAACTGCCCGCCGACCCGGCGCTCTATGGTCGCTGTATCGCGGACGCCGGCTACTTCGAATCCATCGGCATCACCTCGGAGGACCGCGAGCGTACTGCGCAGTATCAGGGCAATCTGCAGCGTGAAGCGTTGCGCTCCGCGGCGACCGATCTGGCCGGGTATCTGGCGTCGTTGGAGATGCGCCTCGAATGGCAGCCCTTCGATCTCGTCGGCCTGCAGCGCATCACCCAGCTGATCAACAAGACCAATCAATTCAACCTGACTACGCGCCGCTACACCGACGCGGAAGTGACCGCCGCCATGCAGGAGAAAGGCGTAGTGACCTTGCAGTTGCGACTGACCGATCGATACGGCGACAACGGCATCATCGGGGTCGTCATCGCGCGGCCGCGCGAACCGGGCGGTGGTGAGTTGTTCATCGATACCTGGCTGATGAGTTGCAGGGTGCTGGGCCGACAGGTCGAGCAAGCGACGATGAATCTACTGGTCGCGCGCGCGAGGGAAGTGGGCGCACGGACGCTGATCGGGGAATACCGGGCCACCGCGAAAAACGGCATGGTCCGGGAGCATTACCAGAAGCTCGGTTTCACGCGAATCGCCGAACACGACGACGAAAGGACGACGTGGCGATGCGTCACCACCGAATTCACGCCTTTCCAGACACACATCGAACCCATAAGGACCGGATCATGACGGACACTATTAGCACTGACGACATTCTCGGCAAAGTGACCGAGATCTTCCGCGAGATTTTCGACGACGACGATCTGGTCCTGACAATGGACAGTACCGCTGACGACATCGACAAATGGGATTCCCTGAATCACATCAGCATCATCATCGCTTGCGAAATGCGCTTCAAGGTCAAGTTTCAGACGGCTGAAATCGAAAGTCTGAAGGATGTCGGCGAGCTGGTCGATCTGATCCGCAGCAAGCAGTCGCAATAAACACTCGAATAACGACGCGCAAACTTCTGTGACAGGCCGACATGCTATTCAACTCGTATATCTTCCTGTTTGCGTTCCTGCCGATCAGCGTCGTCGGCTACTATGCGCTCGCTCGCGTCGCGGTTCGCGCGGCGGCGGCCTGGATCGCCGTCACGTCGATTGTTTTCTACGCATGGTGGAACGTCAGTTTCGTGTTCCTGCTGCTCGCCTCGATCGCGTTCAACTTCAGCTGCGGGCTTGTGCTGCAACGGCTCGCGAACCGGCCGCGCATGCAGCTCGCGGCGCTGACGGGTGGCATCGCGGCAAACCTCGGGCTGCTGTTCTTCTACAAGTATCTGTTCCCGCTGCTGGACTGGCTGTCGGAAATCGGCATCGTGCCGCATCTGTCCACGACCAGTGTGATTCTCCCGCTCGGCATTTCATTTTTCACGTTCACGCAGATCGGCTATCTGGTCGATTGCAAGTCCGGCATTGCGAAAGGCAAGAACCTGCTTGAATACGTGATGTTCGTCACGTTCTTTCCGCATCTGATCGCCGGGCCGATCCTGCATCACCGCGAAATGATGCCGCAGTTCGAAAACCGCGAGACCTACCGCCTGAACCAGGAGAACCTCGCTGTTGGACTCAGCATCTTCACGATCGGTCTGGCAAAGAAGTTGATCATCGCAGACGGACTGTCGGAGACGGTCCAGTTCGCATTCGGCTTTCGCGACGCATTGCCGGCTCAAGCCGCCTGGTGCGGCGCGCTGGCCTATTCGATGCAGCTCTATTTCGACTTTTCGGGCTATTCGGACATGGCTGTCGGGCTTGCGCGCATGTTCGGAATCCGCTTCCCGGCTAATTTCAACTCGCCGTACAAGGCGACATGCATCATCGATTTCTGGCAGCGTTGGCACATGACGCTGACCCGTTACCTCAACCTGTACCTCTACAATCCGATCGCGCTCTGGGTCATGCGGCGCCGCGCGGCGCGCGGCGCGCTGGTCTCCCGCAAAGCGACGGCGACACCGGCCGGCTTTGCGACGATGGTCGCGCTGCCGCTCTTTTTCACGATGACCCTCGCCGGCATCTGGCATGGTGCGGGATTCCAGTTCCTTGTATTCGGGTTGCTGCATTCGGCCTACCTGACGATCAATCACGCATGGCGGATTTTTGGGCCCAAACAACCGGCCGCGCCGCAACCGTGGTTGCGCAGGGCAAGCGTCGTCGTGGCGCAGTGGCTCATTACCTATGTTGCCGTGCTGCTCGCACAGATCATGTTCCGCGCGGCATCGGTGCACGATGCGATGCACCTGATCACGGGCATGTTGGGACTGCAACATCCGACGCGCGCACCCACTTACGAACTCGAGTCACTGCTCGCCTTCAAAAACTGGGTGAAGATCGCGATTGCGTTCGCCATTGCGCTGCTGCTGCCCAACTCGAACGAGATCATGGCGCGCTATTCGCCCGTGCTTGACAAGGTCCGCACCAGCCTGCCTGCGGCGCTGCAGTGGCGGCCGCAAGCGGGATGGGGCGTCGCGATCGGCGTGCTTGCAGCGGCAGCGCTGCTGCATCTGTCCGGCGCAACCGAGTTCCTGTACTTCCAATTCTGAATGCAAGGGATCGTGACCCGTGAAAACGTCGGAGTTTGGCAGTTTCTTCCGTGCAGTCGGGCTGGTGTTCGTGGTGCTCATCGGCGCTTCCTGGGTGTGGGCCGCGCGAGGACCCATGTGGTTTCTCGACCCGGAATACCCGATGTGGGTGGCGAAGGACGAGATGATCAGCGAATGTCGCAAGGACGCGACCGTGATCATCGGCGACTCGCGTGCCGTCGCGGGCCTGATACCGGCGCGTCTCGACCCATCGACCATCAATCTCGCGCTCGGCGGCGCCACCCCCGTCGAGACCTACTATGTCGCGCAGCGCATACTGAAGTGCCCAGACCTGCCGCGCAAGGTCATCCTGTCGATCTCGCCGTATCACTTCGCTACGGCCGATTCGTACTGGACCCGTGCGGCGCTGTTCAGCTTCCTGAGCTTCAGTGAGATGGAGGAAGTCCGCAAGCTCTCGGAATCGCTTAATGACAGATCGCTGTACTCGGTCTCGCAGACGGGATCGATCGAGGACCGCCTGACCAATTTCCTGTATGCGTCGCATTTTCCGGCGTTCTATACGGGCAGCATGAAGGCGGGGATGGTGTACCGGCGCAAGCATACCAACGACGAATGGCTCGACGAGGTGAAGCGCCAGCGCGGCTACCACAGCTTCGGTACCGACGACGGTTCGACCGCACTGAGCTTCGAAGTGACCGCAATGTCGGGCTTTCGCAGCAGACCCATCTTTGACGCCTACTTCGATCGCTTGTTGACAATGTTTGCGCAGAAAGGGATCGAGGTGAATTTCGTCCCGATGCCGATGAGTGATCTGAGCTACAAGGGACTGCCCGCAGGCTTCCAGAAAGACTACACCGCCTATATCGAGGGCTTCAGGCAACGGCATCCGAATTTCCACGTGACGGGTGACCTGATTCCTGTGTTGCCATGGAAGTACTTTGGCGACCGCAACCACCTGAACCGGGCCGGCGCGGAAGTATGGACGGGCACGGTCGCGCGAACACTCGGCATCAACGTTCAGGTCGCGACCCAGTAGTCCGTCCAGGGGCGCAATGTGCAGCGGGCGCGCCGGTCGGCAATGGGACTGCTGCTGTATGCGCGCTCGGCATGAGCGCGACGCCTGCCGGTTCTGTCGGAAAGCGCGCAGGGAAATTGCAGGAATCGGCACTTCGATGATCCAAAAATGGATGAGAGTGAGGTCTCCATGAATCAGACGGGTTCGTTGCGGCGAACAGTGTTTGCCACACTGTTCTTTATCGTCATCAGCACGGTCGTATTGAGCGTGCTTCAGTCGCGTCTCGGCTTTCAGAATACGTTGACCACGATGCGCCAGATGCTGGTCATCAGCGATGGCCATGATTGGTATGGCAAGGATTCCTGGCAATTCATGCTGAAAGCCTATTTGCAGGTTCATCAACATTCCGGCCAGGATCTTTACGATGCGGTGTTCTTTACGCAGCACGAAAAGTTCCAGTATCCGCCGACGTCGCTGCTGTTCTTCGAGCTTTTTGACAAGCTGCACATACTCGACTATTGGCATCTCAACCTGTTCAACCACCTGATCGTCCTGCTCACCGCGCTGGGCATGGCTCGCCTGTCCGTCGTGATGGCGAGCGAACTCGGCCTCGAATCGATCACCAAAGACGCTCGCTCGCGCCTTGCGTTGATGGCGCTCGGCTTCGTGTCCACGTGGTTCTTCTATCCGGTGATCTGGACACTGTATCTGGGTCAAATTCAGGCCTGGATAGCCTGCGCGACGATCTTCGCGTGTATTGCCTATGCCGGCGGACAGCGTGGATGGGCTGGCGTGCTGATGGGCATTTGCGCATTGATCAAGCCGCAGTTCGGGCTGTTCCTCATATGGGGACTGTTCCGGCGCGACATGCGTTTCGTGGCGGCATGGCTCGGCGTCGTCGTGCCAGCCACGCTGCTCGCAATCTCGATGTACGGCTTCGAGCAGTTCATCGGCTACCGGCACGCGCTTGCCTACATGGGCGCTCGAGGCGAAGCTTACTTCGGCAACACGTCGATCAACGGCGTCATGCATCGATTCTTTCAGAACGGCAATGACCAGGTGTTCTTCGAGAACCACTTCGCCGATTATCGACCGCTGGTCCAGCAGGTAACGGTCGCCTCCGCACTGGTATTGATCGCAATCGGCCTGTGGTGGAGTTTCCGCAGCAGGAAGGAACCCCCGCTGCCGTCGTTCCTGCTCGCCCAGCTGTGCTTCACGGCAGCGTCGCCGATCGTCTGGGTGCATCACTTCGGCGGACTTCTGCCGTTGTTCATGCTGACGTTCCTGACGCTGCTCCGGAACGCGGAAAAATATGGCGGCCAGGTGATATCGAAACCGTTGATCGTCCTTGCACTCGCGTACCTGATCGTCGCGAACGACAATCGCATCCTCAATCTCGCGCAAGGGCCCGTCAACCCGATCCAGATCTGCTTCCTTGTGGCCGCCGCCGCTGTCGCATGGCTGCTGGTTCGCGAAACCACTCGCACGGAGCCCGCAACCCGCACCGAGCCGCGAACGCGAAACCGGCGCTGGTTCGGCATGTCACGCGGTTGAGCTGTGTGAGCGCTTTGCGTCATGCAGGGGATGGCCGGCGGCATCGCCGCGCCTGACTGCGGGACGGCTGATCAAGGGATTGATGATTAGGGGGAGTGCCAGCATGCCTGCATCGCGACGTTTCAGGATCGAAGACCAGAATGCTTTTGCCCTCCTGTCGGGCGACAGCAATCCTGTGCATGTAGACGCATTAAAAGCCCGGCGCTCGCAATTTGGTCGTCCCATTGTGCATGGCATGCATCTGTTGCTATGGGCGATCGAAGAAGGGTTGGCGAATACGCCAAAAACAGCGCTGGCGAAGGTGTCGTGTGTATTCCGCAACCCCGTCCGGGTCGATGAAGAAGTACTCTTCCGTTTGGTACAGGACCACGACCAGCATAAAAAGATTGTTCTTGAATGCAATGGCGCAGAATGCGCAACCGTTCATGTCGAGCTTTCTGCAAATGAGATGGAAATTGCTTTCATAGACCGGTCACCCGGTGTGAAGGATTGTCATGAGCGAAGCGAATCTTCGCTAGACAATGCCCAGGGAAGCTTTCCTCTTGAGTTGGACACCGCGGATGCGCGAGAGCGATTCCCTGTTCTTACGCAGAAAGTCCCCGTGGGACAGATCGCCCTCATTCTTGCAACCACGCGGTTGGTAGGAATGGAATGTCCCGGATTGCACTCAATTTACTCCGGGCTGTCTGTCAGTTTTTCCCCTTCGTCCGGCACTGCGCAGAACGCAGGAAGATTGGACTGGAAGGTTGTCAATTACGATGACCGCTTCCGCCGTTTGTCTGTCGATATCGTTGCGGATGGTGCAACGGGCGTCATTCAAGCGATGTTGCGTCCCGCGCCGCATAAGCAAAAAACTTGTGCGGAGCTAAAGACGCTAATTCCAGACGCTGAAATGTTCGCTGGGCAGCGCGCGCTCGTCATAGGCGGATCGCGAGGACTCGGTGAATTGTGCGCTAAGATCCTGGCGGTGGGCGGAGCCGACGTGCGTCTCACTTATCATCGCGGCAAGGACGATGCCCAAGCGGTCGTTGACGATATCAACGACGGCGGAGGCAAGTCGGCCAGCCTCGCCTACGATATGTTCGATCCGCCAGAGGATCTTCAGAAGGGCCTTGGCGATGGATGGACACCCACCCACGTCTACTATTTTGCAACTCCGCCGATTTTTGTTGCAGCCCGCGGTAAATTTTCCAGTGACTTGTTCGCGCGTTTTTCCCGGTACTACGTCGAAGGCTTTTATACGTGCTGGCAATCCATACGCCAGATCACGCCAGAGAAGTTCACCATGTTTTATCCGTCTTCGGTCGCTGTCGAAACGGCATATCTGAATATGGGCGAATATGCTGCCGCCAAAGCAGCCGGGGAAAATCTCTGTAATTATCTTTGCGCGTGCGACAAAAAGCTGACGATCAAAGTTGGGCGTTTACCTCGTCTGCCATCCGATCAGACACTCAGCATTGTCGAAGTCAAAACACATGACCCGGTGGAAACCATTTTGGGTGTGCTGGGCGAATTCAGGAGCGAGCAGGTCGCGTGACGCCAAGCGCGCGGCCATGCTGAAAAGGCCGCGCGGAACGCCTGTGGCGTGACAAAACGAATCGGCACGGCCGCCCTCAGTCGCGGCCCGAAAAGATTACGCATGCGCCATCGCGATCAGTCGCGCTGACATGGCTCGATCAGTATGGTCCTAGCGCGCCGGAACAGCCCCCGCATCGGCCTCGGCCCGATGCGCCGCATGCACCGAGCGCTCGCCAACCCGGTGATACCGGCGCCCGTAGTAAATCAGCGCATCCCCCGCGACATGCGTACGCGCGTCCTTCACCGCGCAGAAGAACACCGTGTGCGTGCCGACCTCGGTTACCGATTCGATCTCGCAGTCCAACGATGCCAGCGCCCCATGCAGCACCGGGGCACCAGTGACGAGCCGTTCCCATTGCGCCGCGGCGAAGCGTTCCGCGATCGGCAGTGCACTGGTCGCGAAGTGCGCGGCGAGTGTTTGCTGTTCGGCGCTCAGCACGTTCACGCAGAGCTTGCCGTTGCTGCGGAAAGCCGCGTTGTTGCGGCTGCTGCGATTGATGCAGACGAGCAGGGTAGGCGGCTCGTCCGTCACGCCGCACACCGCCGACGCGGTGCAGCCGGCGAGCCCCGCGGCGCCATCGCTCGTGATGATGTTGACGGCCGTGCCGAGTCCGGCCATGGCGTCGCGGAAGATGCTCCTGTCAAGCATGGGAACCTCTGCTGATGGATCGGCGTGTCATGAATGCGGCAACACGCATGACACAAAGAGAACCGCGCCGTCGTGGCATCAGTTCGATAAGTCGCCGGTAGCGGCCACGGCGCAGGCGGCTGAGCGAAACCGTGCCGCCGTATGAGTCGACGGCAGGCGTGCATGACCGAACAGCTTCTCGCGCAACGTGCCGTCGCGATACGCGCGCTTGTAGGCGCCGCGTTCCTGCAGGATCGGCACAACCAGGTCGATGAAATCCCCGAAGCATTCCGGCGCAACGGTGCGCGACAGATTGAAACCGTCCACGCCGGTTTCCTCGGTCCATGCGATCAGCTCGCTCGCGATCCGTTCGGCCGAGCCGACGAGCGGCGTCTGCCGGCTGCCGAGCACCATCTGTTCGAGCAGCTTGCGTTTGGTCCATTGCGGCCCGGCGGCGCGCGTCATCGCTTCGACGTTCGACACGATCGCCTGGCTCTTGCCGGTATCGATCGGCTCGTCGAGGTCGTAGCGCGCGAAGTCGATGCCGAGCGACGCCGCCGCATGCGCGAGCGCCGCCTCCGAACTGACGTAACGCCGGTACTCCTCGTACTTCTCCTGCGCGTCGCGCTCGGTGCGGCCCGTGATGACGGTCTGTCCGAGCAGCACCTTGATATCGTCGGCCTCGCGGCCGCCGGCGACGGCATGCGCGCGAATATCGTCGACGATCGCTTTCACCGCGGGCTTCGCCTGGCCGTTGACGAACACGCACTCCGCGTGCGCCGCCGCAAAGCGTTTGCCGCGCGCCGACGAGCCGGCCTGATAGAGCACCGGTGTGCGCTGCGGCGAGGGCTCGCACAGATGCATCGCATCGACGCGATACTGCTTGCCGTGGTGGTGGATCACGTGCACTTTCGCCGGGTCCGCATAGACGCCGCGCGCTTTGTCACGCAGCACCGCGCCGTCTTCCCAACTGCATTCCCACAGTTTGTAGACCAGCTCCATGTATTCGTCGGCGAGGTCGTAGCGGTCGTCGTGCGCCATTTGTCCGGTGAGCCCGATCGCGCGCGACGCACTGTCAAGATAACCGGTGACGATATTCCAGCCGACCCGGCCGCGCGTCAGATGATCGAGCGTCGACATGCGCCGCGCGAACAGATACGGTTGTTCGACCGACAGATTCGACGTGACGCCGAACGACAGATGATGCGTGACCGCGGCCATCGCGGGAATCAGCAGCGTCGGGTCGTTGACCGGCACCTGCACGGCGCCGCGAATCGCCGCTTGCGGATTGCCGCCGTAGACATCGTAGACGCCTGCGACGTCGGCGAAAAAGATGCCGTCGAACAGACCCGCTTCCAGCGTGCGGGCGTAGTGGGTCCAGTACTGAAGGTCGGTGTAGCGGCTGGACTGATCGCGCGGATGGGTCCACATGCCTTGCTGGATGTGACCGACGCAGTTCATGTCAAATGCGTTGAGAACGATTTCCTTCGGCATGATGTCTTCCGGCTGAGTTGGACGAATGCTTACGACGGGCTTTCGAGTGGCGGAACCTGGCGAACCAACGGCGGGTGCCATGTTCGTGTGGCTAACGCGCCCGTGTTTAATATAGTGGACGAAAAATCACTATGCAAGACATCGCTTTTGACTTTTAATGAGCGGCAGGGCGCGCATGGCAGGCAGCCGCGCCTCGATATAATTTGCGGTGCTCACTTCACCCACGATGATCCTTCCATGTCCGAATCCGCCTCCATCGATCTGACCCAGGCCATCTCCGCGCGCGTGAAGACCGAGCGCGAAGCGCGCAACTGGTCGCTGAGCGAGCTGGCGGAACGCTCGGGCGTGTCGAAGGCGATGATCAGCAAGATCGAACGCGGCGAGGCGAGCCCGACCGCAACGGTGCTCGGGCGTTTGTCGGGCGCGTTCGGGCTGACCCTGTCGACCTTGCTCGCGCTCGCCGAACAGACCGGCGAGCGGCTCGTGCGTCATGCGGACCAGGCGCTTTGGCAGGACCCCGAAACGGGCTATACGCGGCGGCGGATTTCACCGCCTACGGGCGGCGTGCTGGAGCTGCTCGAGATCGAGTTGCCGGCGGGCGTGAGGGTGCCTTATCCGTCGGATGCGTTCGTGTTTCAGCATCAGCAGATCTGGGTGACGCAAGGGGTGTTGACGTTCCGCGAGGGCAGTCAGGCTTACCGGCTCGAAGCGGGGGATTGTCTGCAACTCGGCGCGCCGCTCGAGTGCGAGTTCTTCAATGCGGGCGACGAGGTGTGCCGCTATGTGGTCGGTCTCGTTCGGCGCTAGGGCATCGAGCCGACGCTAAGGATTTCATATACCAGGACAACGGGCAGCGCCCCATGTGCGGCATTGGCGGCAGACGGCGCCGCCCGTCGTCATCCGGTCAGGCTCGGGGCGTTCAGCTCCCGCCACCGCCGCCGCTGCGCACGCCAATCGTGATCCGGTTGGTCACCGAAGTCACGCCAGGAACACCCTTCGCCGCATCTTCCGCCTGCTGGATCTGGGTGCCCTGGGGCACGGATCCGGTCAGCGTCACGGCGCCGCCTCGCGCCCGCACGAACACGTTCGAGACGTTGAAGCCCGGCGTTTTGGCCAGCGCGCGTCGGACGTCACGGCCCAGCTTGCGGTCCATCTGGCGAGTCGATTTGGTATTGGCGGCCGGGGGCGACTCAGTGGCGGCCGGCGGCGCGGCGTCGCTCGCCTGGGCATAGGCGCTGGACGCGGTTGCTACACACAATGCAATACCGAGCGCCTTCAAAAGATTGACTTTTTTCATGTTTTCTCCATCCTCGATAAGTTGATGTCGCTTCGTTGCATGCAAAAAACCGCGCGCTGGCGAGCCTCTCCTGGCCCGCGGGGAGTACCTGTATTCTGGAATTGCCCTACCGCGCTCCCGGCGCGCTTAAACAATACTCCAGCCCACGCGCTCATGCTGGAAAAACTGGCGCCGGTGCCGCTTCGCGTGACATGGCCGTGGCCACGGACTTGACTCGTCAACAGTCCGCATTAAATGCGCTTCATATTTCAGACTATAATTTCGCAGCCCGGTCACCCTCGATCGGGGCTCACGGTGAGTCCTTCAGATACAGCCGTTTCGCGGGAGCGCGTTCCGTTTTGAGCAAAACCCAATACAGCCCAATCGATCATCCCATCGAGGCCCCGAGCGCCGACGATGCGGCGCAAAGCACGGCTTCAGCGGCGCGTGGGCCCGCGGTCCTCGCAAGCCGCACCGCGCACGAGGCGCATAAGGACGACCGGCACTTCGTCACGGCGCTCGCACGAGGGCTCGAAGTGCTGGCGTGTTTCCGCTCCGGCGACAAATCGTTGAGCAACCAGGAACTGGCATTGCGTTGCCGATTGCCGAAATCGACGGTATCGCGCCTCACTCATACGCTGACGCTGCTCGGCTATCTGATCCATCTGAAAGAGAGCGGCAAGTACCGGCTCGGCACGGCATCGCTCGCGCTCGGCAGTGCGATGCTGGCGCGCCTCGACGTGCGCAAGATCGCGCGGCCCGTGATGCAGGAACTGGCCGACATCTCCGGCGCCACGGTGTCGCTCGGCACGCGCGACCGGCTCTCGATGATCTACGTGGAAAATTGCCGGGGCTCGGTGGCGCTCACACTGACGCTCGAAGTCGGCTCGCGCATTCCGGTCGCGACTTCGGCGATTGGGCGCGCATGGCTCGCGGCGATTCCCGAGCACGATCGTCTCAGCTTCATGGAGCAGGTGCGCGAACTCGATCATATCGCGTGGCCGAAGACGCGTCGGGGCATCGAGAAAGCGCTCGACGATTACCGCACGCTCGGTGTCACGACGTCGTTCGGCGACTGGCAGAAAGACGTGAACGGCATTGCGCGCGCGTTTCAGCCGGGCGGCGAATTGCCGATCATGGCGATCAACGTGGGCGGGCCGTCGTTCAAACTGTCGAAGGAATTTCTGCTGGAAGAAGTGCGGCCACGTCTGATCGATGTGGTCACGCAACTCGAAATCGCGCTGTCGCACTGAGCCGTAGCGCGTTTCCGGCCGAAACATTTGCCGGCTAAAACCATTGCGGCGCCATGCCGAGCGTGGTGTCGTCGAGACTGCGCAGCGTCGCGAGCATCAACGCCACGCGCGGCAACTCCCAACGGAAGAACCACTGGCACGCGTGCAGTTTGCCGCGATAGAAGTCCGCGTCTGTCTCCGCTTCGCTGCGTGCACCAGCTAGCGCGGCGCTTGCGACGACCGCCTGCCTCAGCCACGTCCACGCAATCACGATATGGCCGAATGCTTCGAGAAAAGCGTTCGCGTTGGCGAGCGCGCGTTCGGTTTCTCGAGCGAGTGCAGGCAGCAGCGCTTCGACGGTCGCGTTCAGATCGCGCCATGCATCGCCGAGCGCATTTGCGTGCGCATGCAGGCGCTCGTGGGTGCGCGCTGCGTCGATCGTGCGCTGGATCTCATGGCCAAGCAGCGCGAGCGCCGCGCCCTGTTTCATCATGACTTTACGGCCCAGCAAGTCGATCGCCTGAATGCCGTGCGTGCCTTCGTGAATCATGTTCAGCCGGTTGTCGCGATAGAACTGTTCGACCGGGTACTCGCGCGTATAGCCGTAGCCGCCGTGAATCTGGATCGCGAGGCTGTTCGCTTCCAGACACCACTGCGACGGCCACGATTTCACCACCGGCGTCAGCAGGTCGAGCAGCAGGCCCGCTTCGGCGCGTGCGGCATCACTCTCGCCGGTGTGCTGTTCGTCGACGAGGCGCGCGGCGTACAGGCATAACGCGTATGCGCCTTCCACATAGGCCTTTTGTGCGAGCAGCATGCGGCGCACGTCGGCATGTTCGATCAGCGGCAATTGCGGATCGAGCGGATTCTTGTTGTCGGGCCGGCGACCTTGCGGTCGCTCGCGCGCGTAACCGAGCGAGGCCAGATAGCCGCGATAGCCGAGCATCGCGGCGCCGAGGCCCACGCCGATGCGTGCCTCGTTCATCATGTGGAACATGGTGGCGAGGCCGTGATGCGGTTCTCCCACCAACTCGCCGATACATTCGCCGTGTTCGCCGAACGACAGCATCGTCGAGGTCGTGCCGCGCCAACCCATCTTATGAATCAGTCCCGCCAGGGCGACGTCGTTGCGCGCGCCGAGGCTGCCGTCGTCGTTGACGTGATACTTCGGCACCGTGAACAGCGAGATGCCTTTGACGCCCGGCGGGCCGCCCGGAATGCGCGCGAGCACGAGATGAACGATGTTCTCGCTCAATTCGTGATCGCCGGCCGAGATGAAAATTTTGTTGCCTCGAATCGAATAGGTGCCGTCTTCGTTCGGCGTCGCGGTGGTGGCGAGATCGGAAAGGCTGGAGCCCGCTTGCGGTTCGGTCAGCGCCATCGTGCCGAATGCGCGGCCTTCGAACAGCGCCTGCAGGTACTTGCGCTTTTGCGCTTCGCTGCCGAAGCGTTCGATCACGTTCGCATTCGCGGTGGTCAGCATCGCGTAAGAGGATGTGGCGATGTTGGCGCTCTTGAAGAGCGACAGGCACGCCAAAGCAATCAGCGACGGCAACTGCATGCCGCCCCATTCGTAGTCTTTGCCCGCGGCGAGAAAACCGGTGGCGCGCAGCGCGTCGAGCGCGTCTTTTACTTCGCCGGGCAGTGTGACCCGTTGACCATCGAATTGCGGTTCATGCTCGTCGAGCAGGCGGTTGTGCGTCGCGAATTTTTCGACGGCCACTGCATGTGCGGTATCGAGCGCCGCGAGGAAGGTCTCGCGGCTGTGATCGGCATGGCGCGCACGCCGCGTGAGCGTCTCGGCCTCGAGTACTTCGAATAGCTGGAATTCCAGATCACGCGTATTGATGATCAACGCATCTTGCATGAAAGAAGCCTCGTCCAAAGATAATCCGCTATGCAGAACAAACGACGGCACGCACGCGAGAAGAGCAGCTTTGCGCCTCCGCATAAGTCAGTCGAAAGGCGCGCTATGCGGGTAAGTCCTGATGATCCGCACATCAACGATGCGTGTCAGTTTATAACGAAAGTGAATGAGCGTGCTTTTATTTACACGCCGAATTTCGGCACGTATGATGGTCAGAAAATACGGAATTCAAATCTGCATAGCAGAACACATGGAGGAGCGAGACGATGGCTGTGAAGGAACTGTTTCAACTGGACGGCAAGGTTGCGCTGATCACCGGCGGCTCACGCGGCCTCGGCCTGCAAATGGCCGAAGCGCTCGGCGAAATGGGTTGCCGCGTCGCGATCACCGCGCGCAAGGCCGATGAACTCGCCGAAGCGAAGACCCATCTGCACGGCTGCGGCATCGAGGTGCTGACCGTGGTGAACGATCTGCAACGCTTCGAGGGCATCCCCGGTCTCGTCGATGAAGTGCTAAGGCTGCATGGCCGCATCGACATTCTCGTGAACAACGCCGGCGCGACGTGGGGCGCACCCGCTGAAGACTATCCCGATGAAGCGTGGCACAAGGTGATGAACCTGAACGTCAACGCGCCGTTTTTCGTCGCGCGTGAAGTCGGCAAGCGCAGCATGATCCCGCGGCGCGCGGGCAAGATCATCAACATCGCGTCGGTGGCGGGACTCAAAGGTTCTCCGCCGGGCATGAATACGATTGCGTACAACACGTCGAAGGCCGCAGCGATCAATTTCACGCGGGCACTGGCCGCGGAATGGGGCAAGTACAACATCAACGTCAACGCTATCTGCCCGGGCTTTTTCCCGTCGAAGATGTCGGCGGGACTGCTCGACAAGCTCGAAGACACGATCGTGTCGCGCACGCCTTTGCAACGTCTCGGCGGCGGCGAGGATCTCAAGGGGCCGGTCGTGTTTCTCGCGAGCGAAGCGTCGCGGCACATCACCGGCCAGCACTTCGCGGTGGACGGCGGGTCGATCATCGTCTGAGTCATCGTCCGGCGACGGACACACCGTTCCGTTTCAGAACGCAGCCGCTCGCCAGACCGTGCGAGCGCGCTGCGCGTACGTATAAAACCAGGAGACGCTGCATGGATTTTCAGCACTCGGACAAGGTCAAGAGTTTGCAGAAGCGCCTGAATGCTTTCATGGACGAGTACGTCTATCCGGCCGAAGCCGTTTTCGATGCGCAGATGGATGCCGCGCGCGAATCCGGCAATCGCTGGCAACCGGCGCCGGTGATCGAGCAACTGAAAGAGCAGGCGAAGGCCGCCGGATTGTGGAACCTGTTTCTGCCCGAGTCGAAATACGGCGCCGGGCTCACGAACCTCGAATACGCGCCGTTGTGCGAAATCATGGGGCGCTCGCACATCGGTGCGGAGCCGTTCAACTGTTCCGCGCCGGACACCGGCAACATGGAAACGCTGGTGCGTTATGCGAGCGTCGAGCAGCAACAGCAATGGCTGCTGCCGCTGCTCGATGGCACGATCCGCTCGGCATTCGCGATGACGGAGCCCGAGGTGGCATCGTCGGATGCGACCAGCATCGAGGCGCGCATCGTGCGCGACGGCGATCACTACGTGATCAATGGCCGCAAATGGTGGACCTCGGGCGCAAACGACCCGCGCTGCCAGATCCTGATCTTCATGGGCAAGTCGAATCCCGATCATCCGAACCGGCATCAGCAGCAGTCGATGATCCTGGTGCCGATGGCCACACCGGGCGTCAAGGTGCTGCGTCATCTGCCGGTGTTCGGCTACGACGACGCGCCGCACGGTCACGCCGAAATCGCGTTCGAGAACGTGCGTGTACCCGCGAGCAACATGCTGCTCGGCGAAGGGCGCGGCTTCGAAATCGCCCAGGGCCGGCTCGGACCGGGGCGCATCCATCACTGCATGCGTCTGATCGGACGCGCCGAACGCGCGCTCGAAGCGATGTGCCGACGTTCGCTCGATCGCGTCGCGTTCGGCAAACCGATCGCGGAGCAGGGCGTGACGCGCGAGCGGATCGCCAACGCGCGCATCATGATTGATCAGACGCGCTTTCTCGTGCTCAATGCCGCGCACAAGATGGACACGGTCGGCAACAAGGACGCGCGCCAGGAGATCGCGATGATCAAGGTGGCCGCACCGAATATGGCCTGCCAGGTGATCGACTGGGCGATGCAGGCGCACGGCGGCGGCGCGCTCAGCGATGACTTCGGCCTCGCGCGTGCCTATGCGAGTTCACGCACGCTGCGTTTTGCCGACGGCCCGGACGAGGTGCATCGCAATGCGATTGCCAAGATGGAGCTTGGGCGTTATCTCGCAGGTTGAAGACACGCATCAAGCGCCGCCGCGCCGTGCATCGCGACGCATTGGCCGGCTCACCAGCCGAAGCACGAGCGCAGCCCTACGCGCCCGCGCGGCGAACACGAACGAAGCGCGCAGCAACAGTGAAGCGCGCGCCGACAGTCAAGCAGGAGACGCTCATGAACGAACGCCATCACGCGCATTGGCCGCCGCAAGTGCCACTGCATCTGACGCTGCCCGAGACCAACATTTTCTACAACGCCGAGGTCTCGGCGGCGCGCTTTCCCGCCAAGCCGTTTATTGTTTTTTACGACACGCCGGTGTCATTCGCCGAGTTCAAGGACGAGGCCGAGCGCATCGCGGGCTTCTTGCAGCAGGAGTGCAACGTGAAAGCGGGCGACCGCGTGCTGCTCTACATGCAGAACAGCCCGCAATGGATCATCGCTTACTACGGCATTCTGCGGGCCAACGCGGTGGTCGTGCCGGTCAATCCGATGAACATGAGCGCCGAACTGGCGCACTACGTCGAGGACAGCGGCGCGACCACGATCATCGCGCCGCAATGCCTGTTCGCAAACGTCGAGCCGTTGATCGGCAAGGGACCGGGCCAGGGGCTCGAACACGTCATCGTCGCAACGTATAGCGATTATCTGAAGCGGCCATCGCCGATCGCCGTGCCCGAATTCGTCGCGGCGCCGCGCAAACACTTCAATGTGGATGGCGTGACTTCATGGCAAGCCGTGCTCGATCTCCACATCGCGCCAGGCCCGCTGACCGCGGGCGCCGACGATCTGTGCGTGATGCCATACACGTCCGGCACGACCGGCAAGCCGAAGGGCTGCATGCACACGCATCGCAGCGTGATGAGCACGCTGCTCGGCGGCTGCGTGTGGTTCGCGGCGCCTGCCGACGGGGTTTATATTTCGGTGCTGCCGTTCTTTCACGTGACCGGCATGCAGGGCGGCATGAACAGCGCGGTGTTCTCCGGCGCGACCATCGTCGTCCTGCCGCGCTGGGATCGCGACGCGGCCGCGCTATGCATGCAGAAATATCGCGTCACCGCGTGGCAGTCGATTTCGACAATGATGGTCGACTTTCTGTCGAACCCGAGGCTGGGCGAATACGACCTGTCGAGCCTGAGCGGCGCGCGCGGCGGCGGCGCGGCGATGCCGGACGCGATCGCGCGCAAGCTCAAGGCGCTCACCGGCCTCGATTACGTCGAAGGCTATGGTATGTCGGAGACGATTGCCGGCACGCACATCAATCCGCCGCATCGTCCAAAACCGCAGTGCCTGGGCATTCCCGTGTTCGACGTGGACTCGCGCGTGATCGACCCGGTCACGTTGCAGGAACTGCCGCAAGGGGAGACCGGCGAGATCGTCGTGAACGCGCCGCAGGTGATGCGTGGCTACTGGCGCAATCCGCAAGCGACCGCCGAGGCGTTCATCGAACTCGACGGCAAGCGCTTTCTGCGTACCGGCGACCTCGGGCATATCGACGAGGACGGCTACTTCTTTATGACCGACCGCCTCAAACGGATGATCAACGCATCCGGCTACAAGGTCTGGCCGGCCGAGGTCGAAGCGTTGATGTACCGGCATCCGGCAATTCACGAGGTGTGCGTGATCGGCGTCAAGGACGAGAAGCGCGGCGAGACCGTGAAGGCGCTGGTGGTGCCCGATGCGGCGCATGCAGGGAAGATTGCCGCGCAGGAGATCATCGACTGGGCGCACGAGCAGATGGCAGCGTACAAGACGCCGCGCATCGTCGAGTTCGTCACGTCGTTGCCGAAGTCGGGCAGCGGCAAGATTTTATGGCGCGTGTTGCAGGAAGAGGACGCCGCGCGTAACGCCGCGTCGTGTGGTAAGGCAGACAACGGCGATGGAGGCGCGGCGCGATGACATGGCTCGATACTCTGCAGGACGAACCGTTCGTGTGCATCACCGATATGTTGCGCCGCTTCGGTAGGGAGCGCGGCGAGCATCCGGCGTTGATCTGCGCAGACGAAGTGCTCAGCTACGCGGCGCTCGATGCGCGCGTCGACCGGTTTGCCGCCGCGTTGCAGCGCGACGGCATCCAGCCGCG
This sequence comes from Paraburkholderia fynbosensis, assembly GCF_902859935.1. Taxonomy (GTDB): domain Bacteria; phylum Pseudomonadota; class Gammaproteobacteria; order Burkholderiales; family Burkholderiaceae; genus Paraburkholderia; species Paraburkholderia fynbosensis. Next base: position 92,933 of record NZ_CADIKI010000022.1, on the reverse strand, counting down.
CGATGCGATTGCGTTGTGCGCGGCCGCATCGGTTGACTACGTGGTGGCGTTTCTCGGCGGCTTGCGCGCGGGCGCGGCGGTCGCGCCGCTCGCGCCGTCGTCGAGCGCGGCGAGTCTCGTCGGCATGATCGGCAACTCGGGTGCGCGGCTGCTGTTCGTCGATGCAGAGGTCAAGCGTGCGCTCGAACCGGTCGCCGCACAAATCGACGCGACGCCGATCGCACTCGACGCTCACGCGGACAGCGCCGCGCTCGACGCGTGGCTCGCGCCGCCGCGCGCGACGCCCGCGGCAGTGACGATCGATCCGGCGTGGCCGTTCAACATCATCTACTCGTCCGGCACCACGGGCACGCCGAAGGGCATCGTGCAATCGCACGGCATGCGCTGGGCGTACGCGGTGCGCAGCATTCAGCGCGGCTACGGACCCGACGCGATCACGCTGATTTCCACGCCGTTGTATTCGAACACCACGCTCGTGAGTTTCATGCCGACGCTGACCTTCGGCGGCACCGTCGTGCTGATGCCGAAGTTCGAGACCACGCGCTATCTGGAGCTCGCGCAACGGCATCGCGTGACGCACACGATGCTCGTGCCGGTGCAGATCAGCGCCTGATGGCGCATCCGGATTTCGACCGTTACGACCTGTCCAGCTCCCAGGCCAAGTTCTGCACCAGCGCGCCGTTCGCAGCGAGCATCAAGGCGGACGTGGTGCGCCGCTGGCCCGGCAGGCTGACCGAGTACTACGGAATGACCGAAGGCGGCGGCTCGTGCCAGCTGGAAGCCGACGAATGGCCGGGCAAGCTGCATTCGGTCGGCCGGCCGATGCAAGGGCACGACATCCGGCTGATCGACGAGTTCGGCAACGAGGTGCCGGCGGGCGAGGTGGGCGAGATCGTCGGCCATTCGCCCGCGATGATGTCCGGCTACTACCGGCAGCCCGACAAGACCGCGCAAGCGCAGTGGTACGACCCGAGCGGCAAGCGCTTCATTCGCACCGGCGACATGGGCCGCTTCGACGAGGACGGCTTTCTGACGCTGCTCGATCGCAAGAAGGACATGATCATTTCGGGCGGCTTCAACGTGTATCCGAGCGATCTGGAAGCAGAAGTGAGCCGGCATCCCGACGTCGCGGAAGTGGCCGTGGTCGGTGCGCAATCGGAGCAATGGGGCGAGACGCCGGTTGCGTTCGTGGTGCGCGCCGCGCATGCACGGATCGACGCCGACACGCTGCTGGCCTGGGTCAATGCGCGGCTCGGCAAGATGCAGCGGCTCTCGGCGCTGCGCTTTGTCGACAGCTTGCCGCGCAGTGCGATCGGCAAGGTGCTCAAGCGTGAGTTGCGTGACCGGTTTTATCCTGCCGCGGGTTAGGGCAGGTGGCTGGTGCAGGCGCTTTATCAACCGATATCAGCTGGCAATGGGACGACGCATGGACAATTTCGCAGACAAGGTTGCGGTGATCACCGGCGCGGGGTCCGGCTTCGGTCGTGAGTTCGCGAGGCTCGGCACGAAGCTCGGCATGCGGCTCGTGCTGGCCGATGTGCAGCAGGACGCACTCGACGAAACTTTCGCCGAGGTGAGCGCGGCCGGCGCGCAGGCTGTCGCGCGTCGCGTGGATGTGGCGAAGGGCGACGAGGTCGATGCGCTCGCGCGCGCCACGCTCGACGCGTTCGGCGGCGTGCATCTGGTGTTCAACAATGCGGGCGTGGGCGGCAGCGGGGGACTCGTGTGGGAGAACACCGAGCGCGATTGGCAATGGCTGCTCGGCGTCAATCTGTGGGGCGTGATTCACGGCGTGCGCGCGTTCACGCCACTGATGCTGGAGGCGGCGCGACGCGATGCCGGTTATCGCGGACACATCGTCAACACCGCGTCGATGGCGGGCCTGCTCAATCCGCCGATGATGGGGCCGTACAACGTGTCGAAACACGCAGTGGTTTCGTTGACGGAGTCGCTGTATCAGGATCTTTCGCTGGTCACGCGGCAGGTGGCGTGCTCGGTGCTATGTCCGTACTTCGTGCCGACGGGGATTGCGCACGCGCAGCGTAACCGGCCGGCGGAACTCGCCAACGATGCGCCGCCGACTTTGTCGCAACGCGTGTCGCGCGCGTTGAGCGAGAAGGCGGTGAGCTCGGGGAAGATCAGCGCTGAGCAAGTTGCTGCGATGGTATTCGATGCGATTCGTGCAGAGCGGTTTTATATCTATTCGCATCCGAATGCGCTGGGTGCGGTGAAGACGCGTGCGGAGGATATCGTGACGGCGTGCAATCCGACGGATCCGTTTGCCGAAAGGCCGCAGGTCCGGGAGCAGATTGCGGGGGCGTTGAAGGGGTGAGGGGCGTCGTTTTCCGCTTCAAAGAACGCCCATACGACGAAGACTGGTCTTTGCGCCAGCAGACGAATCAACGGGCAGTTTTCACGAATGCTTGGTGAACGAAGGGCAACGACAAAGGGAAGGCCCTTTCTGCCACGCAATCCTTGCCGATTTCCACTTCAGCCGATTTTTTTCAGATATTTATTGTCTGACTAATGCATTTTTTTCTCGGATACTCGGCATTCCATCCCGCGCTCCCATGTGACTGACGCCCCGCCGTCAGGACACATCACCCATGATCAATAAACGAATTCATGCCGCATTCGTGGCCGCCGTGACAACGCTGCTCGCACTCATTGCGCCATCCTCTCAGGCGCAATACACCACCGACTGGCTCGCCAACACCGCCGGAACCCTTGCCGCCCACGTGGGCAACGCGGCTCGCTCGATGTGGGTGGCGCCCGAAGGCGTCATCTATACGGCATCGCTGTGGGACGAGAACGAAGGGGGCGTCGCGATCTACCAGAACGGCAAGGCGATCGGTTCCATCGGCATCAACAGCGAGTTTCAGGGCGGTGCCATTACCGGCAATGCCACGTCGATCTTCACGCCCTTGCAGTTCGGCACCTCGGCCGGTACGGGCTCGATAGGACGATACAACCGTGTGACGGGCCAACGCGATCTCGTCATCTCCGTTAGCGTGTGGAACGCCGTTGCCCGGGGCGATGTGATCACCGGACTCGCGACCTCGGGCTCGCTCCTCTATGCGAGCGACATATTCAGCAATCGCGTCCGGGTCTTCACGACCGATGGCGTCTGGCAGCGGGACATCAGCGTGTCGAGTCCCGGCGCACTCGCGGTCGATGGCGCGGGCAATCTCTGGGTGGCCCGCAAGAGCGCGGGCACGGTGGTCGAATTCGGTCCGACCGGCAACGTGTTGAACACCATTCAGATGGGCGCCGCCTCGCGGCCTTCCGCGCTCTATTTCGATGCATGGTCCGGGCAATTGATGGTCGGCGATGAAGGCCCCGACATGAACATCAAGCTGTACAACATCGCGGGTACGCCAACGCAGGTCGGCACGTTCGGCGTGCAGGGCGGTTACCTCGACACGACCACCGGCATCAAAGGCCAGGTCGGTGACAAGCGTTTCACGCGCGTCGTGGGCATCGGCAGGGACGCCGCCGGCAATCTGTACGTGCTCGACAATCCATGGGGCGGCGGCTGGGACCTGGGCCGCAACGGCGCCACCGACCTGCATGCCTACGACAGCGCGGGCAATGTGCAGTGGAAGCTTCAGTCTCTGAACTTCGAGGGAGTCGCCGCGCCGGACCCGCTCACCGACGGCGCCTACTTCTATGGCGGCAGCCACATCTACACCGGCACCGCGGGCGGCACCTTCGTCGCGAACACGATCGACCCGTTCAGCTATCCGTCCGATCCGCGCCTCAACATGAACGACACCCAGCGCGACGAGCATTTCGGTCAGCTCGTCGCGGTCGGCGGAAACCGGATTCTCGTGGCGTCAGGCCAGAACCCCGGTATCTTCTACTTCTTCCACTTCAACGCGGCGAACGGTTACATCGCCATACCGGACGCATCGATTCCGGGGCCCGCGTTCAATACGAATCTGCAGGTCACGGGCGGATTCTGCATCGACAGCCGGGGCGACGTCTGGGCGGGCCTCGACCGGACGAACCACATCTACCATTACCCGCTGACCGGCTTCGATGCCAATGGCAAGCCGAGCTGGGGGCCCGCCATCACGATCTCCACGCCGCAGAGCATCCGGCCGCTGACGCGCATCATCTATCTGCCGGAAAGCGACACCATGATCCTTGCGCAGGGCATAGCGGGCAGCTGGGACTGGACGGCCATACAGACGAGAATCGAGGTGTATCACGGCTGGAGCGCGGGCAACACCACCAGGCCGGACCCGGTGATCAACATCCCGAGCGCCAATCCCAAGTCGATGACGGCGGCCGGCAACTATCTCTTCCTCGGCTACGTGCACACCGTACCGAACATCGACGTTTTCAATCTCACGACGGGCAGCCTCGACACCACGCTGATCAACACGAGCCCGGGTACGGTGGATGTCGGTAACGACGTGGATTCGATGTATGGGCTCAGGTCGTACCTGAGATCGACCGGCGAATATGTGATCACGAAAGACAACTACAACGGCTCCAGCATCGTGGTTTATCGCTGGACGCCTTGATCGCGTCTTTCGGGTTTCGAACCGCGGTGTTTCGGGCTTCAGATACCGACAGGCGCCATATCTCACACGGCGCCTGTCTCGCACATCAGCAGTAGAGCCTCACTTCGCCGCCGTCAGCGAACTCAACGCCGCCGACTTCAACTGCCCACCCTGAACCACCGCCGCCAGCGGATTACCGATCACGAATCCACCCTGAGCATCGACGCCGGTCACGCTTTGCGGATTGTTTTGCGGCGGCAGCGCCTTCACGGCCTTGTCGAACTGGTTGCGGATCGCGCTCGCGTCGCTGACGGTGCCGGCCATTTTCATCGCAAGCGCCGTCGCATAGACCGCCGTGTAATTCAGCGACACTTCCTGGCTCGGGTCGCGGCCACCATGACTCTTGCGGAAGCGTTCGACAAAGGCCTTCGCGTTCGGCGTGTCCTCATTAGCGAGCGGCAGCACGCCGATCGAGCCGTTCAGCGGCGCATAGCCGCTCGTCACCTTGGCGACTTCGTCGAGCTTGGCCTGATCCATCACGATGAAGCCGCCCTTGAAGCCCAGTTCGCGTGCCTGCTGGGCGACGAGGCCGGTCGGCTCCGAGGGCCCGCCGATGAACATCACATCCGGTCTGGCCGCGAGCACGCGGCTCACGCCGCTATAGAAATCGGTCGCGCGGTTATACGACATCGCGTTATCGGCCACGATCGTGCCGCCGGCCGCCTCCCACGCGGGCTTGAACGCGGCCACCCAGACCTTGCCGTAGTCGGTATCGGTCGCGGCCAGCGCGGCCTTCTTGCCGTAGGTCGTCATTTCATACTTGATGAACGAATTCAGATACGACGTGAAGGCGGGTGGAATCCGTATGGTCAGTTTGTTGCCGCGTTCGCTGATCTGCGGAACGCTCGTGTAGGACAGCAACAGCAGCTTCTGCTGCTCGTTGCTGGTCTGCACCGCGAAGCCGCCGCCCGAATGCGGCACGAGCACCACCGCGGCCTGCTGTTCCTGCGCGAGACGCCGCGCGTTGATCGCGGTTTCGCTGGGGTTGTACTTGTCATCGAGCGCGACGACTTCGAATTTGATCTTCTTGCCGGCCACGTCGATGCCGGCCTGATTGACGTCGGCGGCGGCCATCTGCATGCCGTCGAGCACTTCCTGGCCGTACTTCGCCGCGCCTCCGCTCAGCGGCCCCGAGAAGCCGATGTGCACCACCTGCTGCGCCATCGCGGCGCCCGTGCTCATCAACGCGGTCGTGGCGACGGTTGCCATGACCGCGGCGAGGCCGCGCAAGCGTTTGATCGTCATATGTGTCTCCTTCAATGTTGGAATGCGTGGGCGCTGACCGCGCGCGGGCAACGCAACGAATGCATCACCCGCCGACGTACGCGCGGCGGATCGCTTCGTTATTCATCAGGCTCGCGTGATCGCCTTCGAGCACGATGCGCCCGTTCTCGATCACGTATGCACGGTGCGCGATCTTCAGCGCGGCGAATGCGTTCTGTTCGGCGAGCAGCACGGTCGTGCCCGCGCGGTTGATCTGCTGGATCACGTCGAATACCTGCTTGACTACCAGCGGCGCGAGACCGAGCGACGGTTCGTCGAGCAGTAACACCTTGGGCCGCGCCATCATCGCGCGGCCGATCGCGACCATCTGCTGCTGGCCGCCGGACAGCGAGCCGGCCGCATGGTCCTTGCGTTCGGCGAGCAGCGGAAAGAGCGTAAACACCTGGTCGAGATTGCGCTGATTGCCGGCCTTGTCGCCGCGATGCACGTACGCGCCGAGCGTGAGGTTCTTCAGCACCGACATGCCGGGAAACAGCTTGCGTCCCTCGGGACACTGAATCACGCCGCTGCGCACGATCTGCGCGGGCGTCATGCCAAGCAGCTCGCGTGGGCCGAAGCGCAGGCTGCCGCTCGCCGCGCGGCGCAAGCCGCTGGTCGCGAGAAAAATCGAGCTTTTGCCGGCGCCGTTGGCGCCGAGCAGCACGACCAGTTCGCCGTCGTCGGCGTGCAGGTTGATGCCGTCGAGCGCGCGAAAGCTGCCGTAGTCGAGCGACACGTTGTCAAACTTCAGCATGCTCGCTCCCCAGGTAAGCGTCGATCACGGCCGGGTTCGCGCGAATCTCGGCAGGCGTGCCCTCGGCGATTTTCCGGCCGTAGTTCAGCACCATGATGCGGTCCGCGAGCTTCATGACCATGTTCATCTTGTGTTCGACGAGGCACACCGTCACACCGTGTTTCACGAGCTTGCGGATCAGATCGGCGAGGCCTTCGGTTTCTTCGGGATTCACGCCGCCGGCGGGCTCATCCAGCAGCATCAGGCTCGGCTCGGTGGCGAGCGCGAGCGCGACGGCCGCGCGTTTGCGCTCTTCCTGCGAAATGTCGCCGGCCATGCGCGCCGCGATTGCCGACAGGCCGACGAAGTCGAGCGCTTCACGCGCCTTGTCGCGGCACATGCGCTCCTCGTGGATCAGTCGCCGCGAGTGCGTGAGCACGTCCCACAGCCCCGAGCGCGTGCGCAGACGGTGGCCGACGATCAGGTTGTCGAGCACGCTCGCGCGGTCGAACAGCGCGGTGGACTGGAACGTACGCGCGACGCCGAGCCGCGCCATCCGGTCGGCGCCGAGCTTCGTCACGTCCTCGCCCTTGAAGCGGATGCGGCCCGAGGTCGGCAGATGCGTGCCGCTGATCAGATTGAAGAAGGTGGTCTTGCCCGCGCCGTTCGGTCCGATGATCGCGTTGACCTTGCCGGCTTCGATGCGCGTGCTGACGTCGTCCACCGCGACGAGGCCGCCGAAGCGCTTCTTGAGCGAGTCGATTTCAAGCATGACCGTCGCCTCCGGTGGGTTGGGGGCGACGCGCGGCCATCGCACCGGCTGGCGCGGGCAGTGGAGTGCGCCGGAGCTGCCTCGCCTGAAACAGACCGACGATGCCGTTGGGCAAAAAGATCACCAGCAGAATCAGGATCGGCCCGAACACGACGAAGCGATACTCCTGCAGAAACTGCAGATACTGCGTGAGCCACGGAATGATCAGGGCGCCGAGCAGCGGACCCGCGAGCGTGCCGATACCGCCCACCAGCATGTACATGGTCATGTCGAACGTGTGCTCGACGCCCGCGAGGTCCGGGCCCAGAAAGCGCACGGCGCCCGCATACAGTCCGCCCGCGAGCCCCGCATACACGACCGACAGCACGAAGGCCAGCACCTTGTTGCGCATCAGGTTGATGCCGAGCGATTGCGCGAGTCCATCGCTGTTGCGGATCGCCATGAAGGTGCGCCCGAGCAGCGAATCGACGATGCGATGCATCAGCCACACGCCGAGCACGAGGAACGCGAACACCAGGTAGTACAGCGCGCGAGGATTCTCGAACGACACGATGCCGAAACCCGCAGGCGCCGGAATACCGATGATGTCCGTCACGCCGTGCGTGAGACCATCCCACTTCTCGATCACGAGAAACATGATGTAGCCGACGCACAGCGTGAAGATCGAAAAGTAATGGCCGCGCAGGCGCAGCGACACGAGTCCGATCAGCGCGCCGAGCACCGCCACCACCACGCCGGCCGCGACGAACGCGAGCCAGAACGGCACCTGATGATCGACCGTGAGAATGCCGACCGTGTACGCACCCACCGCCATGAAGCTGCCGTGCGCGAGATTGAACTGGCCGGTGTAGCCGGTGATCAGATTCAGCCCGACGGTGGCCAGCGCGAAGATGTACGCGGTGGACATCACGGTGAGCATGTAGTCGTTGATGGCGGCGAAGGGGAACAGCAGCCCGAGCACGAACAGCAGCGTCCATCCCCGTTTGCCCTCGAATGGTTTCATGAGTGAGTTCATGACGCGCGCAGTTCCCTGGTGAAGAGCCCCTGAGGACGAACCGACAGGATCACCACCAGCAGCACGAACGCGATGATGTCCTTGGAGTCGGTCGAGATATAGAACGCGCCGAAGCTCTCCGCCATGCCGATGATGAGCCCGCCGACGATCGCGCCGGGCACGCTGCCCATGCCGCCGAGAATGATGATCACGAAGGCCTTCAGGATCACCAACTGGCCCATCGCCGGATAAACCAGGTTGATCGGCGCGTAGAGGGTGGCGGCCACCGCGGCGAGCAGGCCGGAAATGCCGAAGGTGAGCATGGTCACCTTGTTCGCGTCGATGCCCATCAGCGACGCGCCTTCGCGGTCCTGCGCCATCGCGATGATGCTCGAGCCGATCACCGTGAATCTGAGGAACAGTTGCAGCAGCACCACCAGCGCGAACGCGGCGCCGATGATCAGAAGGCGCTGCAACGGCGCGCTTACGCCGCCCAGTTCGACGATGCCCGCATAAGGCGTCGGCATGCGGTGAAAGTCGGCGCCCCAGATCGCTTGCGCGCCGGCTTCGAGAAAGAGGAGCAGGCCGATCGCCGCGATCATCGGATGCAGTTCGGAGGACTTGCGCAGCGGGTGGAATACGAGGCGCTCGGCGAGAATCGCGAGCAGCGCGACCGCGAGGCCGGCGCCGAGCATCGCGAGCCAGTAGTTCAGGCCGAGCCGGTTCATCAGGTAGAACGACACGAATGCGCCGACCATGTAGAACGCGCCGTGCGCGAAGTTCGGCACCGCGAGAATGCCGTAGACCAGCGTGAGGCCGAGCGCGACGAGGCTGTAAATGCCGCCGAGCGTCAACCCGTTGAGGACCTGCTGCAAGAACATATCCACGCTTTGACACCCTCCAGCTAGGCGCATCGTGCGAGCAAGGCCCTGGCTTCAGGCACTGCCGCGCGAGCCGCCATACTTGCGCACGGGACAACCGCCGCTGCTCGAATCAGACGACGCTTGCCAACGGTTGAAAAAACGCCCCTCGATGACGCTGACTTCCGAATTCAATCGGTGGTGGTGCGAAAGGAATTTGGCACGAGCGTTCGCTTTGCGTCAATAGGGTTTTGCATTCGATCGTTCTGCATTGCAGATTTTTCAGGGAAGTCACTTAGGCGGCTTGCCTTTTTTGGCGAAGAATCGATGCAACATGCACGAATCCTTGGGAGGCACACTGTGGCTTGTATCTGGTATGCACCGACGGTTTGTGAAACGGGCGGCATGACGCTCGGTGGTAAAGACAGGGGAGGACCGCTTGACATTGATTTCTCCGCGCCACTATTCTGCAATGCAGACATGCCAGCACTCCCCACGCCGCGCCTCTATTCCCATGAAGGTCACTCATGAATCCAGCACTCGACATTCCCAGCGTTCGTCACCTGGTGTCGCCAGAAGAATGGCAAATCCGCGTCGATCTCGCGGCTGCGTATCGACTGGTCGCGCTGTTCGGTTGGGACGATCTGGTCTTTACGCATATTTCGGCGCGCGTGCCGGGGCACGAGCACGAGTTTCTGATCAACCCGTACGGCCTTTTTTTCGAGGAGATCACCGCGTCGAGCCTCGTCAAAGTGGACCACGAGGGGCGCCCGGTCATGCCGACGACCTTCGACGTGAATCCCGCCGGCTTCGTCATTCATAGCGCCGTGCACGAGGCGCGGCCCGACGTGAATTGCGTGCTGCACACGCATACCGCGTACGGAGTGGCCGTCGCGGCGCAGCAGGACGGTCTGCTGCCGGTGTCGCAGCAAGCGGGCTTCGTGCTGACGAACCTCGCGTATCACGACTACGAAGGCGTCGCGTTGCGGGATGCCGAAAAGGCGACGCTCGTCGCCGATCTCGGCAGCGCCAATTCCATGATGTTGCGCAATCATGGCTTGCTGACCTGCGGTCGTTCGGTCGCCGAAGCATTTCAGGCGATGTATCTGTTCGAGACGTCATGCCGGATTCAGATTCTCGCGCAGGCAGGCGGCAAGCTGATCGAGGTGCCGCAGTCGATCATCGCGACGATGGGCGAGCAGGCGCGCGCAGTGAGTAAAGGCAAGGGCGCCGATCTGGTGTGGCCTGGTTTGCTGCGTCGTCTGACGCGGCGCAATCCGGGCTTCGACCAGTAGCCGCCGACGCGTAGGCGCGAGCGCGCGCACACATGACGCGAAGCGCCGCTCACGCGGCGCATCGGTCAATGGCGATCGGTCTCGAGCAGAGCGCCTCGAGCGCCGCGCCCTTGCTAGAACGTGTGACGGATGCCGACGTTCACACCGGCCGTCGTGCCCGTCGGCAGGTTCAGCGCGTTGTTGACAGACAGCCCGTTGTGCATGCCGCCATGATTGGTCACGAAGCCGACCTGTCCATAGGTCACGGTCGCCTTCGACAGTGAATACGTCAGCCCCGTCGACGCCAGCACCGAGTTGTTCGACGTTTCATTCGCGTCGCGCGTGACCCATACGCCCGCATCGACATTCAACGCCGGCGTGATGCGATAGCTCGCGCCGCCTGAATAGACGCGACTGTTGAACGAGCCCGCGACCTTGTACTGCACGTACGACGCTTTCACCGTCAGGTCGTTGAAGACGTAGCTCGCGCCGATCGCTCGGCCGTTGAATTCGACCACGCTCGGCACCGGGATCGACGCCGCGCTGCCGCCGGCATTGCCGCTGTAGAGCGCGGCATCGACGGTCAATGCACCCAGGTGATAGCGCAGGCTGGCCGAGTACTGGCGGCCGGCCTGGAAATCGCCGGCCGCGCCGCCGAGCGCCAGCATCGCGCTGGCTTGCAGACCGGCGATCTCCGGCGACGTGTACGAAATGCCGTTGGGGTTGAAGAGGCCGGTCACATAGACATTGTTCAGGTAGGTGACGAGACCGCTGCCGAAGTACGCCATATCGCGCGGATCGAAGTCGTACACCGCGAGGAAGAACGGCGAGAACTGCAAGCCGGCCTTGACCGTGCCGAAGCGGCTTTCCACGCCAACATAGGCGAGGCGGCCGAACAGGTTGTCGTTCGAATTGCTGAGTGCGCCGGTAGCGACGCTGATGCCGCTTTCTAGCTGAAAGATCGCCCGCATGCCGCCGCCGAGATCTTCGGCGCCGCGCATGCCGAAGCGCGATCCGGACAAGCCGCTGTCGGTGAACGAGTATTGATGGCCAGCGCTCTGGCCGGTTGCGGGGTCGAGCGTTTTGTTGGTGTAGAGGAGCGACGCGTCGACGATACCGTACAGCGTGACGCTGCTTTGTGCATACGCGCCCTGGGGCAAGCCCACCGCACGCACCCATCAACCCGAGAATGACGCCAATCCGATTACGATGACTTGCCGGCATGCTGCGTGTCTCCTTGTTTTTTGGAATCGACTGAACGGGCGAATGCGGCGGGTGCTGCACGGCTCTCGCGACCTTCGCGTTTTTTCGCAACCTGTCCGGGCATGGCAATGTCGATGGACGACAACGCGCCTTCGCAAACTGATCAGGGATGCGAAATATTGGCCTGGCGGGTACGCGCCTGAGTTGGATGCGGCTCGCCTGCGGGTTGGCAGATTGCGGGTCGGGCCGACGCTATGGCGCATTCATCGATTGCGTGCCTGGTCACAGGATGCACGCGCAATTTGGCACGACCGTTCGTTCGATGTCAACGGGGGAAATCAGGGAGTTAGTCTGCAATGCAGGCCAAAATAGGGAAAACACTTAGCATGCGCTCTGCATCATATTTTTTTAGATAAGCGCTTGTAGTGAACGGAAAGAAGTCGAACGGCAAGTTGAAATGAGGAGGCATCTGCTGTTTCCGCAGTTCTGCATTGCAGAACTATCGTAAGGACGCATCCCAAGTTCATTGAACGACTTTGGCCCCCTATCATTTCCTCTTCCATCTGACAACTGCGCACTGACGCTGCGATGCGACATCCGCCAGATGCAATCACGCCGTTTGCCTGTAAGCTTTAACTGCGAGCTCATACCGAAAGAAGACCGCGTGCGACTCGCCGTCGTAAACGAAAACTCGCAGACAGCCTTCAATACTATTGCCAACTTTCCAGAGGGAATATCCGTTATGAAGAGCATTGCCATTAAACGAATCATGCTTGGCGTCTCGGTCATCGCCATGGTGGCAGGCGGCATTCCGCTCGCCTTGGCTCAGAACACCGGCGACGCGTCGGTCGCGCCGGCCGATGCGGCCACGACGCCGGCAAAGCCCACCAAAGCCGAGCGCAAGGCGGCACGCAAGCAGGCCCGTGCGAAGAAGAACGCCGAGTTGAAGAAGCTCGAAGACGCCGGCTATCAGCCCGCCGCGAACGACCCGAACTATCCGGCCAAGCTGCAGCAGGCCGAGAAGAAGGCCGCAGGCGCAAGCCAGTAAGCGGTCAGGCAGACGCCCGGCGCGACGCAGTCCGTTCAGCGCGCGCCGAGCGTCTCGACCAGCATGTCAACGAAGGCTTTCACCCGCGCCGTCATCTGCAACTGCTGCGGATACACCGCGTAGATATCGGCGCCCGGTGTGCGGTAGTCGGGCAGCACATGAACGAGCCGGCCATCGGCGAGATACTCCGCGATATCCCACTCCGCCCGCATTAGAATTCCCAGTCCGTCCAGTGCCCACTTCACCGCGATTTCGCCGTCGTTGGTGGTGAGATTGCCGCGCACACGCACCGTCTCCGTTCTCTCGCTCGCGCCGCGTCCGCTCGTCAGGCGCCATAGGCCGTAGCCGTCGTCGCCCTGGCGAATGCCGATGCAGTTGTGCTGCGCCAGCTCCGCCGGACTGCGCGGTGCACGCCGCCCGGCAAGATAGGCCGGCGATGCGCACAGCAAGCGCCGGTTCGGCGCGACGCGGCGCGCGATCACGCGCGCGTCCGGCGGCTCGCCGAAACGCACGCATACGTCGAAGGCATCCTCGCTGATCGGCGGCGGATCGACGGAGAGTTGCAACTGCACGTCCACCTCGGGGAAGCGCCGCACGAACTTCGAGATCAGCGGGGCGACGTGACTGCGGCCAAAGCCGAGTGTCGCATTCACGCGCAGCAGGCCTTTGGGCGCCGCCTGCGAGCCGCCGAGCAGTTGCGCGAGATCGTCCATTTCGCCGAGGATGCGGCGCGCGCGCGTCAGGTACAGATCGCCCTCGGGCGTGAGGCTCATGCGCCGGGTCGTGCGATTGACGAGCGACACGCCCGCGCGCGCTTCCATTTGGGCGAGGTGCTTGCTGACGGCCGCCGTGCTCAGGCCCAGTTCGCGCGCCGCCGCCGTGAGACTGCCGCTGGCGGCGAGCGTGGAGAAGAACGCGAGGTCGTCCGGTTGTATCGACGCACTCATGGAAGCGGGTCCATTGTTAACCTAGGGTTAAGGATGCTTTGAGTCTAGCAGCGTTTTCGCGGGCAGTCGCCGTTCTACGATGCAGCCATGCATTCAACACAATGGAGACACCCAGTGAAGACCTACCGCATTGCAACCATCCCCGGCGACGGTATCGGCAAGGAGGTCGTGCCCGCCGGCCAGCGTGTGCTCGAAGCGATCGCCGCGCGCAGCGACGCCTTCGGGTTCGAGTTCGAAGATTTCGGCTGGGGCGGCGACTACTATCGCGAGCATGGCGTGATGATGCCGGCCGACGGACTCGACGCGCTCCGCAACAAGGATGCGATCCTGTTCGGCTCGGCGGGCGACCCGCAGATTCCCGATCACGTGACGCTGTGGGGCCTGCGCCTGAAGATCTGCCAGGGCTTCGATCAGTACGCGAACGTGCGGCCCACGCGCATTCTGCCCGGCATCGACGCGCCGTTGAAACGCTGCGCGCCAAAGGACCTCGACTGGGTGATCGTGCGCGAGAACTCGGAGGGCGAGTATGCCGGCGTCGGCGGGCGCGCGCATCAGGGCCATCCGATCGAAGTCGCGACCGACGTCTCGATGATGACCCGAGCGGGTGTCGAACGGATTCTGCGTTTCGCGTTTCGCCTCGCCCAGTCGCGGCCCCGCAAGCTGCTCACGGTGATCACCAAGAGCAATGCGCAACGCCACGCGATGGTGATGTGGGACGAGATCGCGCTGCAGATCTCGAAGGAGTTTCCGGACGTGCGCTGGGACAAGGAGCTGGTCGACGCCGCCACCGCGCGCATGGTGAACAGGCCCGCCACGCTGGACACGATCGTGGCCACCAACCTGCACGCGGACATTCTCAGCGATCTCGCGGCGGCGCTCGCGGGCAGCCTCGGCATCGCGCCGACAGCGAACCTCGATCCCGAGCGGCGCTATCCGTCGATGTTCGAGCCGATTCACGGCTCCGCATTCGACATCATGGGTAAGGGGCTCGCGAACCCGGTCGGCACCTTCTGGTCGGTGGTGATGATGCTCGATCATCTCGGCGAGCACGCCGCGGCCCGTCAGTTGATGGCGGCGATCGAACGCGTGACGGCGGACCCGTCGCTGCATACCGGCGACCTCGGCGGCAACGCGACCACCGTGCAGGTGACCGATGCGGTGTGCGCGCTGCTCGCATCGCAGGCATCGGCTGAAGCCAAGGCGGCGTGAAGCGCCGCGCAGTTCACACAAAAACATAACGCCCGGGCAGACCCGCCACGGGCGATCTCACTGCACCCATGCAGAGATTGAGTGGAGACAGGCATGAACAATGAATTGCAAGCCCGTGTGGTTCGCAAGCTGACCTGGCGCATTTTGCCTTTCGTGATGCTGCTGTACTTCGTCAGCTTTCTCGATCGCGTGAACGTCGGCTTCGCGGCGATGACGATGAACCAGGATCTCGGCCTCACGCCGACCATGTTCGGCCTCGGCGGCGGCATCTTCTTTCTGGGGTACTTTATGTTCGAAGTACCGTCGAACCTGATCCTGCACAAGGTCGGCGCGCGCATCTGGATCGCTCGCGTGATGGTGACGTGGGGGCTCGTTTCCGCGGCCTCGGCCTTCGTGACCGGTCCGAACTCGTTCTACACGCTGCGTTTTCTGCTCGGCGTCGCCGAAGCCGGCTTCTTTCCCGGCATCATTCTCTATCTGAGTCTGTGGTTTCCGGCGCGTCAGCGCGCGGTCGCCGCTGCCGCGTTCATGGCGGCGGCGCCGTTGTCGACAGCGATCGGTTCGCCGATCTCCGGCGCGATCATGCAAATGCCCACGCTGTTCGGTCTGAAGGACTGGCAGTGGCTGTTCGTTCTCGAGGCGATCCCGGCGGTGCTGCTCGGCTTTGTCGTGCTCAAAGCGCTCACCGATTCGCCCGACAAGGCAAAGTGGCTCGCCGATGATGAAAAAGCGTGGCTCATCGCCACCTTGCGCGACGAGCGCAGAGGGCGCGAGTCACAGGCAGGGCATGCGGAAGGGGCGCTCGCCGCACTACGCGATCTGCGCGTATGGATTCTCGCGATGATCTACTTCGGCACGTCGGCGGGGCTCTACACGCTGGGCTTGTGGGCGCCGCTGATCATCCGGCAGTTCGGCTTCAGCGCATTCGGCACCGGCGCGTTGAATGCGATTCCGAGCGTGCTGGCGGTGATCGGCATGGTGTGGTGGGCGCGCCGTTCGGACCGCCGCGGCGAGCGCACCTGGCATGTGGTGATTCCGTGCGTGGCGGCGGCGTTGGGGCTCGCATGGGCTGGCGTCGCGGACACGGCGGTCGCCGTCGTGATGGCGCTGGTGGTGGTGAACGTGGGCATCAGCGCGGCGAAGGCGCCGCTGTGGGCGATGCCGAGCACGTTCCTGTCCGGCGCGGGCGCGGCGGCTGGGATTGCGATGATCAACTCGATCGGCAACCTCGGTGGTTTCGTGGGGCCGTTTGCGATTGGATGGTTGAAGAGCGTGACGGGCGGGTACGCGGCTGGGCTTTATGTCGTGGCGGCGAGCCTTGCGGTGTCCGCTGTGCTGACGCTGGCGATTGGGCGGCGAGGGTATCGGGCGGCCCATGCGTCGCAGTGATCTGACGAGAGCGCACGCGTTGCGCTCTACGCTTTGCGCTACCGTTGCACCGCAACGATGCGGGCCGCGATCACCGTGAAAATCGGGCACAGCGCGACTGCCCGCTGCTGCACCTTCGACAATGCAACGCTGTCTCCGGCAATCGCCGTAAAGACGGCGCGTAGTGCGCAAATCCTCGCGAGTTAGCGTTGCTGCGTATTCGCGACTCGACGGAACACGGCGCCGGCAGTACCGAGGCCGCTCGCCGGATTAGCCGCATCGCATCGACCCACATGGGTGTGCGGCCGCATCCCCCTGCGGCGCTCGCGGCACCCACACATTTGCTGCCCCGCGCCATGCATATCTGCTTTGACGCGACATCCCCGCCAAGCCCAGGCAACACCGTCTAAACCCTTACCCCATAAGCCTCCCGCGACCACGAGGCAGCCTCCGCCCCCCACCAGGTGTCGTATTTCCTCATGTGGTTGTCGCAAATAGTCGGCAACGCGCACTTTTTTCTGGCAACTATGTATGCACAGCGCGGACGGACGTCCGCGACGCAAGCAACTTCGTGCATGGGACGGGACTAGGCGCTAAAGCGCTAAGTCGACACCCGAAGGATGGGACCGGACTAGGCGCTAAAGCGCTAAGTCCAGTCGACACCCATGAAGGATGGGACCGGACTAAGCGCTAAAGCGCCAAGTCCGGTCGACACAGGAGAGCGTTCAATGAATTCCCCGAAAGTCGTGGTCGAAGGGCTGTGCAAGGTGTTCGGCTCCAGCCCGAAAGAGGCGCTCGCCATGCTGGCGGCCGGCGCAACCAAAGAGGACGTCTTTGCGCGCACCGGTCAGATCGTCGGCGTCCACAACGTCTCGTTCGACGTGAAGGAAGGCGAGATCTTCGTGCTCATGGGCCTCTCCGGCTCCGGCAAGTCGACGCTGATCCGTCTGATCAATCGGCTGGTCGAACCGACGGCGGGCAAGGTGCTGATAGACGGCCGCGATGTGGCAAGCGTGCCGCGTTCGGAACTCATCGCGCTGCGCCGCAAGGACATGAGCATGGTGTTCCAGTCGTTCGCGCTGATGCCGCAGCGCACCGTGCTCTCCAACGCCGCGTTCGGGCTCGAAGTGGCGGGGGTCGGGCGCAAGGAACGCGAAACGCGCGCGATGACCGTGCTCGAGCAGGTCGGCCTCGCGCCGTTCGCGGAAAAGCTGCCCGCCCAACTCTCGGGCGGCATGCAGCAGCGCGTCGGACTCGCGCGGGCGCTCGCGGTCAACCCGTCGCTGATGATCATGGACGAAGCGTTTTCCGCGCTCGACCCGCTCAAACGCAAGGAAATGCAGAACGTGCTGCTCGAACTGCAACGCGAGCAGCAGCGCACCATCCTGTTCGTGTCGCACGATCTGGAAGAGGCGATGCGCATCGGCACCCGCATCGCGATCATGGAAGGCGGCCGGGTCGTGCAGATCGGCACGCCGCAGGAAATCATCACGAATCCCGCCGACGACTATGTGCGCGCGTTCTTCGAGGGCATCGACACGAGCCGCTACCTGACCGCGGGCGATCTGATGCAGACCGACGCCGTGCCGCTCATGCAGCACTCGCCGCAGATCGATGCGTCGAGCGTTGCGGCCACGCTCAACGGCAGCGCCGACTACGCGTTCGTGCTCGACAGTGAACGCAAGATTCGCGGCTTCGTGTGCCGCGATGCGCTCGGCAGCGCGTCGCCGCTGCTCAACCAGATCGAGTGCATCCGCCGCAGCACGCCGCTCGACGATGTGGTCGAACGCGTGGTGGCGAGCCGCGCGCCCCTGCCGGTCGTCGAAGCGGACGGCTCTTACTGTGGTTCGGTCAACAAGACGAACGTGTTGAACGTTCTCACGCGCCATCGAGGTTCCCATGTCTGAAATCATTCCGCTTGGCGCCTGGGTCGATCACGGCGTCCACTATCTGCTCGACCACGACGCGAAGACGTTCGACGCGATCGGCAAAGTCATCGAGAGTTTCGCGGCGCTCGTCGAACACGGCTTGCAGGCCGTGCCGATGTGGGCGCTGATGGCGTTCTTCATCGGCGTTGGCCTGTGGCGGGTCGGCTGGCGTTTCGCCCTGTTCACGCTGCTCGCGATGCTGCTGATCTACAGCACCGGCTTCTGGGATCAGATGGTGATCACGCTCGGCCTCACGCTGTCGTCGACGGTGATCAGCCTGCTGCTCGGCATTCCGCTCGGCATCTGGATGGCGAAGAGCCGCACTGTCGAAATGATCGTGCGCCCCGTGCTCGACCTGATGCAGACCATGCCCGCGTTCGTCTATCTGATTCCGGCCGCCATGCTGTTCGGCCTCGGCCGCGTGCCGGGCATTCTGTCGACGGTGATCTTCGCGATGCCGCCCGCGGTGCGACTGACCTCGCTCGGCATCAAGCACGTGAACCGCGAGATCGTCGAAGCGGGCCAGGCGTTCGGCTGCACGCCGTGGCAACTGCTCTACAAGGTGCAGTTTCCGAATGCGCTGCCATCGATCATGACGGGTGTGAACCAGACCATCATGATGGCGCTGTCGATGGTGATCATCGCGTCGATGGTCGGCGCGGGCGGTCTCGGCAACGACGTGCTGGCAAGCATTCAGCGGCTCGATATCGGACTCGGTTTCGAAAGCGGCCTCTCGGTGGTGATGCTCGCGATCATTCTGGACCGCATCACGGAGAGCTTCGGCCGCGCGCCGGGCATGGCGCGCGCGCCGCTGCTGTCGGGCTTGCGCAGCGTGATGAAAGTGCGCCGCGCGCCGGCCGCGCAACACGGTTGAGCCGCCGATGAAGCGCGACGCGCTCACACCGGCCGAGCCCAAGGCGGATTCGCGGTTGGCGGGGCTCGCGCACGTCGGCTTTCTGACGCTGCCGAACTTTTCAATGATCGCCTTCACGAGCGCGGTCGAAGTGCTGCGCATGGCGAATTACGTAGGCCGCGCGCAGCATTACCGGTGGTCGGTCATCACGCCGGACGGCGAACCCGCGCGCGCCAGCAACGGCATCACGGTGAAGCCGACCACGACGCTCGCCGAAGCCGGCATGCCTGACGTGCTGTTCGTCTGTGCCGGCTGGCACGTGCGCGATTACGTCGACGAAACGGTGTTCGCGTTGCTGCGCGAGGTGGCCACGCAAGGCATTCCGCTCGGCGGCATCTGCACGGGGCCCTACGCGCTGCTGGCCGCCGGCCTGCTCGACGGGTATCGCGCCACCGTGCATTGGGAGGACATGTCGCCGTTGCACAAGCGTTATCCGCATGTGCGCTTTGCCGACGAGCTGTTCGTGATCGACCGCGACCGGATGACCTGCACGGGCGGCACCGCGCCGCTCGATCTGATGCTCAAGCTGGTCGGCATGCGTCTGGGCCATGCGGTGGCGGCGCAGGTGTCCGAGCAGTTCATCGTCGAACGGATTCGCGGCTCGACCGACTATCAGCACATCCCCGTCGACGCGCGGGTCGGCTTCTCGCGCGCCGAACTGGTCGAAGTGGTGCGGCTGATGGAGGCGAATATCGAGGAGCCGTTGTCGCTCGACGAACTCGCGCGCCTCGTGCGTCTGTCGCAACGCCATTTGCAGCGCATGTTCAAGATGTTTCTCAACGTCTCGCCGACGCATTACTACCTGACGCTGCGTCTGCGACGCGCGCGCGAGTTGCTGCGCAATACGGACGCGTCGATCGCGCGGGTCACGGCGGTGTGCGGCTTTCATTCGCCATGTCATTTCAGCAAGGCGTACCGCGCGCAATTCGGCCATGCGCCGAGTGTCGAGCGGCGGCTGTCGGCGTGAGAAAACATCGATCCGGTGCAACCGGGTCGATCGACACAATCAGTTTGATCCACCATCCGAGGGAGAGGGAACGCCATGAAACGTCTGTGGGCCGCGTCGTTGTGCGCGCTGTCTGTATCGTCTGCCTTTGCCGCGGAACCCGCCACCTGCCGCAACGTCCGTTTCGCGGATGTCGGTTGGACCGATATCGCGGCGACCACCGGCCTCGCGTCGACAGTGCTCGAAGGACTCGGCTACAAGCCGAGCAAGACGATCGCCTCGGTGCCGATTACTTTCGCGGGCGTGAAGGGCAAACAGATCGACGTGTTTCTCGGCTACTGGTCGCCGACCATGGACCCGATGATCGAGCCGTTCAGAAAGGGCGGTCAGATCACCGTGCTGACGCCGCCGAACCTGACCGGCGCGAAGTACACGCTGGCGGTGCCCGATTACACGTATCAGGCGGGCATCAAGACGTTCGCCGACATCGCGAAGAATTACGACAAGCTCGACGGCAAGATCTATGGGATCGAGCCGGGCAACGACGGCAATGCGGAGATCCGGAAGATGATCGACAGCAACCAGTTCGGGCTCGGCAAGTTCAAGCTGGTGGAGTCGAGCGAGGCGGGCATGCTGGTCGAGGTGAACCGCGCGATTCGCGACAGGAAGCCGATCGTGTTTCTCGGCTGGGAACCGCATCCGATGAACGTGCAGATGAAGATCGATTATCTGTCCGGCGGCGACGCGGTGTTCGGTCCGAACTACGGCGAAGCGAAAGTGCTGACGGTCACGTCGAACGATTATTCGACGCGCTGTCCAAACGTCGCGAAACTGCTGTCGAACTTGCAGTTCACGACCGACATCGAGAATCACGTGATGCTGCCGATCATGAACAGGACCGATCCGAACAAGGCCGCGCGCGCGTGGCTGAAGGACAATCCGGGCGTGCTCGACAAGTGGCTGGCGGGTGTGAAGACGTTCGACGGCAAGGACGGTTTGCCCGCGGTGAAGGCTTATATAGCGGGGCAGTGAGCGCTTTTAGTGTTCACGTTGCCGCGGGCGGTGGCCCGTGGCAGCGGCATGCAGGCACAGTGACAGGGCGACGGCGAACGCCATGCCGTCCAACGCGAGCGAACCATACGCACCAAACGTGCAACCGTGCGTGCGCCCCGCCAACGCCCCGCATCAAATCGCTTGAGCCCGCCCCGGAAATGTTTCGTCGTAGCCGGAGCCGTCTTCAACTTGCGCCGCCGTGCCACGCTGTTCACGGTACATGACCGGCGGCAAGCCGAACTGCTTGCGAAACTCTCGGCCCAGATGGGAAGCGTCCGAAAAGCCGCAACTCGACGCGATGTCGGCGACCGTCTTGTCCGAACTCGTCAGCAGCCACGCGGCGGTGCGCAAGCGCACCTGCTTCGCGTAGGCCTGCGGCGCCTTGCCGGTTTGCGCCTTGAAAAGCCGTTCGAGCTGGCGCGGCGACAGGTCGAGCTTGCGCGCGAGTTCGTCGAGAGGCAGCGAACGGCCCACGTGCTGCTCCATCAGCAGGATCGCGCGCTTGACCTTCGGATGGGTGGCCGGCGCGAGCCCCGGCGGATGCGGCTGCGGCGCGTTGCCTTTCTGCAGGTCGTCGACGAGCAGGATGCGCAGCGCCTTTTGCACGGTGGCGGTTTCGAAGTGGCGTAGCAGGATTGCCGCGGCCACGTCGATCGACGCGCGTCCGCCCGAACACGTAATGCGCCGCCGGTCGATCACGAACAGTCGATCGGCGACCAGCGCTTCTTCATTCACCGACGGAAAACGCTCGATGAAATCCCAGTAGTGAAACCAGCTCACGCAGATGCGGTGGCCGTCGAGCACGCCCGCGCGCATCAGCGAGAACACGCCGGTGCACATGCCGACCAGCGTCGCGTCGGTGACGGCGGCGCGGCGAATGAACGCGAGCGTCGCGTCGCTCGCGGCCGGCCCCGAATGCAGCAGCCCGCCGACCACCACGACGTAATCGAACGGTTCGGCGTTCTCGAAGGTTTCCCACGGCGTGATCTGGATGCCGCAACTCGCGCGCACGGGAGCGAGGGTTTCCCCCAGCACGCTCCACGAACAGCGCACCGGTTTGCTGAAATCGCCTTCGTCCGCGGACAGGCGCAACAGGTCGACGAAACCCGCGAACGCGGTCAGCGTGAAGTTGGGCAACAGGATGATGCCGAAGCGGATGCGCTGCTTCGAGGTGCCGTCGATCGATCGAGGGGGAAGCGGTTCAGCGGAATTCATGCATGCAGGCGGCAAGGGAAAGGGCGGAGTCAAGCATAGCACTGGGGATGGCGGGTGCTTCACTGGGCGGTTTACCCGCATTTGACGAGGACCGTCGGACGCTTTTCATAACCCATCCGGCGGCGCATCCAGTGCAACGTCAGCATCGCCAGCCGCAACCTGGACGCCTGTCGAAAATGCGTCAGAAGTCATCGCAAATACGCCGCCGTGCTTGGCGGGCGGGCCGCTTGACGCCACTATCCCACTGTCATGCCGTTTTTGTTCTATCGATTCAGGTTGCCTTGCGGTGCAATAGGAACTACTCCACCGAGGCAGCGCAACGCCCGCAACGTAGAAGGCACGCCATGAACGTCAGCGTCTTCGATCTGTTCAAGATCGGCATTGGTCCTTCGAGCTCGCACACGGTCGGGCCGATGATCGCCGCATGCCGCTTCGCTTCGCATATCGAAGACGCGAACCTGCTCGGCTTCGTGCGCCGCGTGAGAGTCGAACTGTACGGTTCGCTCGGCGCGACCGGTAAAGGGCACGGCACGGATAAGGCCGCGCTGCTCGGGCTCGAAGGCAATCTGCCCGATCTGATCGACCCGGACCAGATCGAGCCGCGTCTGCGGGCGATCCGCGAGACGAAGCAATTGAGGCTGCTCGGCAAGCACCCGGTGGCCTTCGACGAGCGCGAGCACCTCGGCTTCTTTCGCAAGCTGATGCCGGGCGTGCCCGGCACCTTGGGCGCGCTGGGCTCCGGCATCGTGCATCCGAACGGCGTGCGTTTTCAGGCATTCGACGAAAACGGCCAGTTGCTGGTGGAAAAAGAGTATTACTCAATCGGCGGCGGCTTCGTGGTCAATCGCGAAGGCG
Organism: Paraburkholderia fynbosensis; assembly: GCF_902859935.1. Classification (GTDB taxonomy): domain Bacteria; phylum Pseudomonadota; class Gammaproteobacteria; order Burkholderiales; family Burkholderiaceae; genus Paraburkholderia; species Paraburkholderia fynbosensis. The sequence continues at coordinate 69,781 of NZ_CADIKI010000022.1, read as the reverse complement.
ATCGCGTGAACGGCGTGCGCGCCGGCGCGGACGTGCCGTATCCGTTTCGTACCGGCGACGACCTGATGCGCGTATGCCGCGAGACCGGTTTGTCGATCGCCGCGGTGACGCTGCGCAACGAATGCGCGGCGCGCCCCGAGCACGAAGTGCGCGACGGGCTGCTGACGATCTGGCGCACGATGGCCGCTTGCGTCGAACGCGGCTGCAAGGTGCGCGGCGAGTTGCCCGGTCCGATGCACGTGAAGCGCCGCGCGGCCGATCTGTGCGCGCAACTGCGGGCGCGCTCGGAGGAGTCGCTGCGCGATCCGCTCTCGATGCTCGACTGGGTCAACCTGTACGCGATGGCCGTCAACGAAGAGAACGCGGCTGGCGGGCGTGTCGTCACCGCACCGACCAACGGCGCGGCCGGCGTGCTTCCTGCGGTCCTGCATTACTACGTGAAGTTCATGCATGCATCGAGCGACGCAGGCATCGTCGACTTTCTGCTGACCGCCGCGGCAATCGGCATCATCTATAAGGAAACCGCGTCGATCTCCGGCGCCGAAGTGGGCTGCCAGGGCGAAGTGGGCGTGGCCTGCTCGATGGCCGCCGCCGCGCTCGCCGCCGTGATGGGCGGCACGCCGGCCCAGGTGGAGAACGCTGCCGAGATCGGCATGGAGCACAACCTCGGCATGACCTGCGATCCGGTCGGCGGGCTCGTGCAGATTCCGTGCATCGAGCGCAACGCGATGGGCGCGATCAAGGCGATCAACGCCGCGCGCATGGCGATGAAAGGCGATGGCCAGCACTATGTGTCGCTCGACAACGTGATCAAGACGATGCGCGAAACGGGCGCCGACATGAAGACGAAGTACAAGGAGACGTCGCGCGGCGGCTTGGCCGTGAACGTGATCGAGTGTTGAAGTTTCAGTGAAGCATGCATACGCAACACCAGGCAGCAGTTAAGACAGCATTGACAAGGACCCACGATGAGCCGCTATTCGATATTCAGCCTGTTGCGCAACGGGATGTCGTATCACGAGAACTGGGAGCGACAGTGGAAGAGCCCCGAGCCCAAGCGTGAATACGACGTCGTGATCGTCGGCGGCGGCGGGCATGGTCTCGCCACCGCGTATTACCTCGCGAAAGAACACGGCGTGCGCAATGTCGCCGTGCTGGAGAAAGGCTGGATCGGCGGCGGCAACACGGCGCGCAATACGACCATCGTGCGCTCGAATTACCTGTGGGACGAATCGGCCGCGCTGTACGAGAAGGCGATGAAGCTGTGGGAAGGGCTCTCTCAGGATCTCAACTACAACGTGATGTTCAGCCAGCGTGGCGTGATGAACCTCGCGCACACGCTGCAGGACGTGCGCGACACCGAGCGCCGCGTGAACGCGAACCGCCTGAACGGCGTGGACGCGGAATTCCTCACGCCTGCGCAGATCAAGGAAATCGAGCCGACCATCAATCTGAACAGCCGCTACCCGGTGCTCGGCGCATCGATCCAGCGGCGCGGCGGCGTGGCCCGGCACGATGCGGTGGCTTGGGGCTTCGCACGCGGCGCGGACCAGGCGGGCGTCGACATCGTGCAGAACTGCCAGGTCACGGGCATTCGCCGCAACGGCAGCCAGGTGGTCGGCGTGGATACCACGAAGGGTTTCATCAAGGCGAAGAAGGTCGCCGTGGTCGCGGCGGGCAATACCTCGACGCTCGCCGACATGGCCGGCGTGCGCTTGCCGCTGGAGAGCCATCCGCTGCAGGCGCTCGTGTCCGAGCCGATCAAGCCGGTCGTCAATACGGTCGTGATGTCGAACGCGGTGCACGCGTACATCAGCCAGTCCGACAAGGGCGATCTGGTGATCGGCGCGGGCGTCGATCAGTACACGGGCTTCGGGCAGCGCGGCAGTTTCCAGATCATCGAAGGCACGCTCGAAGCGATCGTCGAAATGTTCCCGGTGTTCTCGCGCGTGCGGATGAATCGCCAGTGGGGGGGCATCGTGGATGTGTCGCCGGATGCGTGCCCGATCATCAGCAAGACCGACGTGAAGGGCCTTTACTTCAACTGCGGTTGGGGCACGGGCGGGTTCAAGGCGACGCCGGGTTCGGGCTGGGCTTATGCGCACACCATCGCAAAGGACGAGCCGCATCCGTTGAATGCGCCGTTTTCGCTGGAGCGGTTCTATACCGGTCATCTTATCGACGAGCACGGCGCGGCGGCCGTGGCTCACTAACTCACTAACGGAGCCCCACACATGTTGCTGATCGAATGCCCGTGGTGCGGTCCCCGCGCCGAAACCGAATTCTCTTGCGGCGGCGAAGCGGATATCGCCCGTCCGCTCGACACCGACGCGCTCACCGACAAGGAATGGGGCGACTACCTGTTCATGCGCAAGAACCCGCGCGGCGTGCATCGCGAGCAATGGCTGCATACGCAGGGCTGCCGGCGCTGGTTCAAGGCGCAGCGCGACACGGTGAGCTACGAGATCCAGGGCTACGAGACGTTCGAGCGTCCGCTACTCGCCATGGAGGGCAACGACGCCAAAGCACAAGAGGGCAAAGCATCATGAGCCAGAAAGACCGACTGCCCAGCGGCGGGCGCATCAACCGCGCGATTGCGCTCAGCTTCACGTTCAACGGCGTCAGATACCAGGGCTATCAGGGCGACACGCTGGCCTCCGCGCTGCTCGCGAACGGTGTGCACTTCGTCGCGCGTAGCTGGAAGTATCACCGGCCGCGCGGCATCGTGACAGCGGGTGTCGAGGAGCCGAACGCGGTCGTGCAACTCGAAACCGGCGCCTACACGGTGCCGAATGCGCGCGCGACCGAAGTGGAGTTGTATCAGGGACTCGTCGCCACCAGCGTGAACGCGAAGCCGAGCATCGAGAAAGACCGCATGGCGATCAACCAGAAGATCGCGCGCTTCATTCCGGCGGGCTTCTACTACAAGACCTTCATGTGGCCGCGCAAATTCTGGCCGAAGTACGAAGAAGCGATCCGCGACGCGGCCGGTCTCGGCAAGGCGCCCGAGCAGACCGACGCGGACCGCTACGACAAGTGCTTTGCGCATTGCGACGTGCTGGTGGTCGGCGGCGGGCCGACCGGTCTCGCGGCGGCGCACGCGGCGGCATTGTCGGGCGCGCGCGTGACGCTGGTGGACGATCAGGCGGAACTCGGCGGCTCGCTGCTGTCGTGCCGCGCGGAGATCGACGGCAAGCCCGCGCTGCAATGGGTGCAAAAGCTCGAAGACGAACTGCGGCAAATGCCCGACGTGAAGATCCTGTCCCGCAGCACCGCGTTCGGCTACCAGGACCATAACCTCGTGACGGTCACGCAGCGGCTCACCGAGCATCTGCCGGTATCGCAACGCAAGGGAACGCGCGAGCTGCTGTGGAAAATCCGCGCGAAACGCGTGATTCTCGCAACCGGCGCGCATGAACGGCCGATCGTGTTCGGCAACAACGATCTGCCCGGCGTGATGCTGGCGTCGGCGGTGTCGACCTATCTGCATCGCTATGCGGTGCTGCCGGGCCGCAACGCGGTGGTGTTCAGCAACAACGACGACGGCTATCAATGCGCGCTCGACCTGAAGGCGGCCGGCGCGCAGGTGACGGTGATCGATCCGCGTGCGGGCGAATCGAAGGGCACGTTGCCAGCGCTGGCCCGCCGCCACGGCATCAAGGTGATGAACGGCGCGGTCGTCACGGCGGCGCACGGCAAGCTGCGCGTCGCGTCGGTCGACGTGGCGTCGTATTCGGACGGACAGGTCGGCGCGCAGCAGGGCGCATTGCCATGCGATCTGCTCGCGATGTCGGGCGGCTGGAGCCCGGTGCTGCACCTGTTCGCGCAGTCGGGCGGCAAGGCGCACTGGCATGACGACAAGGCCTGCTTCGTGCCCGGCAAGGCGATGCAGGCGGAGACGAGCGTTGGCGCGTGCGCGGGCGACTTCACGCTGGGGCAGGGCATCCGCTTTGCCGTCGATGCGGGCGTCGAGGCGGCGCGCGCCGCCGGTCACATCGTCGCGCGGCCGACTCCGCTGCAGGTGGCCGAGCTGAGCGAGGCGAAGATCGCGCCGCTGTGGCTGGTCGGCGGCCGCGAGCTGGCGACGCGCGGGGCCAAACAGTTCGTCGACTTCCAGAACGACGTGTCCGCCGCGGATATTTTTCTCGCCGCCCGCGAAGGTTTCGAATCCGTCGAGCACGTGAAGCGCTACACCGCGATGGGGTTCGGCACCGACCAGGGCAAGCTCGGCAACATCAACGGCATGGCGATTCTCGCGCAGGCGCTCGGCAAGACGATTCCCGAGACCGGCACGACCACCTTCCGGCCCAACTACACGCCGGTCACCTTCGGCACCTTTGCGGGCCGCGAGCTGGGCGAGTTTCTCGATCCGGTGCGCAAGACGGCCGTACACGAATGGCACGTCGAAAACGGCGCGGCGTTCGAGGACGTCGGCAACTGGAAGCGGCCCTGGTACTACCCGAAGGCAGGCGAGGACATGCACGCGGCGGTCGCGCGCGAATCGCTCGCGGTGCGCACGAGCGTCGGCATACTCGACGCGTCGACACTCGGCAAGATCGACATTCAGGGCCCCGATGCCGCGAAGCTGCTGAACTGGGTCTATACGAATCCGTGGACCAAGCTGGAAGTCGGCAAGTGCCGCTACGGCCTCATGCTCGACGAAAACGGCATGATCTTCGACGACGGCGTGACCGTGCGTCTGGCCGACCAGCACTACATGATGACGACCACCACCGGCGGCGCGGCGCGCGTGCTCACGTGGCTCGAACGCTGGCTGCAAACGGAATGGCCGGACATGCGCGTACGGCTCGCCTCGGTCACGGATCACTGGGCCACGTTTGCCGTGGTCGGTCCGAACAGCCGCAAGGTCTTGCAAAAGGTCTGCCACGACATCGACTTCGCGAACGCGGCGTTTCCGTTCATGAGCTATCGCGAGGGCACGGTGGCCGGCGCGGCATCGCGCGTGATGCGCATCAGCTTCTCGGGCGAACTCGCGTATGAAGTGAACGTGCCGGCGAACGTCGGGCGCGCGGTATGGGAAGCGTTGATGACCGCAGGCGCGGAATTCGACATCACGCCGTACGGCACCGAAACGATGCACGTGCTGCGCGCGGAGAAGGGCTACATCATCGTCGGCCAGGATACGGACGGCTCGATGACGCCATACGACCTCGGCATGGGCGGGCTCGTCGCGAAGTCGAAGGACTTTCTCGGCAAGCGTTCGCTGACGCGCTCGGACACCGCGAAGGCGGGGCGCAAGCAACTGGTCGGACTGCTGTCGGACGATCCGTCGTTCGTGATCCCGGAAGGCTCGCAGATCGTCGCCGGGCCGTTTCAGGGCGACACCGCGCCGATGCTCGGGCACGTCACGTCGAGCTATTACAGCCCGATCCTGAAGCGCTCGATCGCGATGGCGGTCGTGAAAGGCGGTCTCGAGAAGATCGGCGCAACGGTCACGATTCCGCTGTCGAGCGGCAAGCAGATCGCGGCCAGGGTCACCAGTTCGGTGTTCTACGACAGCGAAGGAGCACGTCAACATGTGGAATGAAACAGGCGGGATGGCATCGATCGTGGATCGCGCCGTGGGTGGACAAACGGGTGTATGGCAGGAGTCGCCGCTGGTGGGCGCGGGTGCGTTGCTGAAGAAGCATCAGGCCACGGCATCCGCCGCTTTCAGGTTGAGCGAGCGGCCGTTTCTGGAACTCGTGAACGTGCGTGGCGACACGCGAGACGCGGCATTCGTGAATGCGGTGCAGAGCGTGATCGGTTGCAAGCCGCCCGAGAAGGCGAACACGGTCGCGCGCGGCAACGGCTACGACATGCTGTGGCTCGGCCCGGACGAGTGGCTCGTACGCTCGGCCGCCGCGCACGATGCCGCGCGCACCGCGCCGTTGCAGGCGAAACTCGGCGCGGGGTTGAGCGGTGTGTTCGCGTCGGCGGTGGATGTCGGAAGCGGTTATACGGTGCTCGAAATCAGCGGCGTGCGCGTGCGTGACGTGCTGGCGCGCGGTTGCCCGCTCGACCTGCATCCGAAACTGTTCGGCGACGGGCAATGCGCGCAGAGCCACTATTTCAAGGCATCGATGACATTGCTGCATACCGGCGCGGACAGCTTCGAGATCGTCGTGCGCCGCAGCTTCGCCGACTACTTCGTCAAGATCATGCTCGACGCGGCCGAGCCGCTGATGGCGTAACGCGCGGCGAGCGGTGCGCGCACGCATCGCTCGCCGCGCATCCGGTCTCGTGCGACTCCCGCCCATGCCATGCCGTCGACGCGTCTAGCCACCGCGCGCCTCACCGAGCGCGCGTGCCATGAAGGCGACGCCGCTGCCGCGCTCGCGCTGCTCGATCAGAGCATCGTGCTGCGGCACCGGCGCATCGCGCTGATCCGTTATCTGCTCGCGCAACAACTCGGCGCGCCGCTGCAGACGCACCATCACGAATACGTCGAAAAAATCGCCGCACGCCTGAGTGCGGACACGCTCGCGCGCATCGCCGGTGCCGCGCGTGCGCGCTTGCGTTCCTAACGCCTTTGCGTCCTTCGCGCCCGCGTGCCGGGCGGCCAACGCGACGTCCCCGTTCCATTGCGATGACGCATTCCTTCTATGTGGACGATTTATGTCGACGTCTACTGAAAACGCTGCCCGGAACACTCACGCGGCTGCGGCCGCATCAACGAGGGGATGACATGTCTACCGCTTTTCAGCCACGCTCGAGCGCCGCTGCCCGGCTCGAACGACTGCCGTTCTCCGGTTATCACCGGACCATCTTCGTCATCATCGCGATTGCGTTTTTCTTCGATTCCGTCGACCTCGGCACTATGACGTTCGTGCTCGGCTCGATCAAAAGCGAGTTCCAGTTATCGACCGCGACCACGGGGCTCGTCGCCAGCGCGAGCTTCTTCGGCATGGTGATCGGCGCGGCGGTGGCGGGCCTGCTCGCCGATCGCTTCGGGCGCCGGCCGGTCTTTCAGTGGAGCATGGTGCTGTGGGGCCTCGCGTCGTATCTGTGTTCGACCGCGCAGAGCGTCGAGGCGCTGATCTTTTATCGCGTGCTGCTCGGCGTCGGCATGGGGATGGAGTTTCCGATCGCGCAGACCTTGCTGTCGGAGTTCGTGCCGGCCGCCTCGCGCGGACGGTTGATCGCGCTGATGGACGGCTTCTGGCCGCTCGGCTTCATCGCCTCCGGCGTGGTGTCGTACTTCGTGCTGCCGGCCTTCGGCTGGCGCACCGAGTTCGCGCTGCTCGCGATTCCCGCGGTGTTCGTGCTGATCGTGCGGCGTGTGGTGCCGGAGTCGCCGCGCTGGCTCGAACATCGCGGACGCCATGCCGAAGCCGACCGGATTCTCGCCGACATCGAAGTGAAGGTGATGCGCGCGGAGAGCCTGAGCCAGTTGCGCGCACCGGCCGTGCTCGCGGAACCGGCTGCGGCGAAGGGCGGCGGTGCGTTCCGCGAGATCTGGAGCCTGGCCTACCGGCGCCGCACGATCATGGTGTGGACGCTGTGGTTCTTCGCGCTGCTCGGTTTTTACGGGCTGACGTCGTGGCTCGGTGCGCTGATGCAGCAGGCCGGTTTTGCGGTGGCGAAGTCGGTGCTGTACACGGTGCTGATTTCGCTGGGCGGGATTCCGGGCTTCATTTGCGCGGCGTGGCTCGTCGAGCGCTGGGGCCGCAAGCCGACCTGTATCGCGTCGCTCGCCGGCAGCGCGGTGATGGCCTATGTCTACGGACAGACCGCGCTTCACGCGCAAACGCCGACGCTGCTGATTTGCGCCGGGCTCGCGATGCAGTTTTTTCTGTTCGCGATGTGGGCCGTGCTGTACACGTACACGCCCGAGCTCTACGGCACCGGCGCGCGTGCCACGGGCTCGGGGTTCGCGTCCGCGATCGGCCGGGTAGGGTCGCTGATCGGGCCGTATGTGGTCGGCGTCGTGCTGCCGATGTTCGGCCAGGGCGGGGTGTTTTCGCTCGGCGCAATGTGCTTTGTGATCGCGGCCGCCGCGGTGTGGATACTCGGGATCGAAACGCGCGGGCTGGCGCTGGAGACGCTCGTGTCGGAAGCGGTCGAAGCGGACCCGCATGGGGCGTTGAGTCCGGTGCGGGAATGAGCGTCGGCGGGCGCCGGGCAGGGCAGGGCATGCACAGCGCCCGCGCTCGTCGCTCAGCGCGCCGCCTTCAATGCCCGCTGCCCGCGAGCGCCGTGAGGATCTGATAAGCGGCGCTCACGCGTGCGTCGTTCGGGATGTTCCGGTTCGCGAGCATGACGATGCCCAGATGCTTTTCCGGAACGAACGCGACATACGCGCCGAAGCCGTTGGTCGAACCGGTCTTGTTGATCCATACATCCTGTCTCGGCGGTTGCGGTGGCCTGATTTCGGCGGCAGGCGTCGCATGCAGGATCATTTCCGATGAATTGCCTTCCTGCAAGGTTTTCAGCGCGACTGGATACGGATACTGCTCCCATATCAGATCCTGCGTCAGCACGCCTGCTTTGAAGTAGCCCGTGTGCGTCGCCGTGATCGCGCGCTGGAGCGTGCTGTCGAGCGGGATCAGATCCATGTTCGCCGCAACGAAGCGCAGCATGTCAGTCGCCGTCGACTTGATGCCATAGGCTTCGGAGGACAACACGCCGGGCGCCACGCGGATCGGCGCGTCCTGCTTCGTATAGCCTTGCGCGTAGTCCGGCATTTTCGCTTTCGGGACGTCGAAGTAGCTGCTCGTCATGCCGAGCGCGCGAAACGCAGTTTGCTGGACCAGCGCCGTGAAATCCTGTCCCATGCTCTTCGCCGTGATCAGGCCGAGCGTGCCGATGCCGGGGTTGGCATACGTGCGCTGCGTGCCGGGTGCATAGGCGGGCCGCCATGCGGCGAAGTACTGCATCAACTGGTCGTTGTCGTGGATGTCGTCGGGCACCTGCAACGGCAGCCCGCCAGGCGTGTGCGTGCCCAGGTTGAGCAGGCTCACGCTGCCGAACGGCGTGCCGCGCAGCGACGGCAGATACTTTTCCGTCGGGTCCGACAAAGACAGCTTGCCGTTCAAGCCCGCATAAGACGCGAGCGTCGCCGTGAATGTCTTGCTGATGGAGCCGAGTTCGAACAACGTATCGCGCGTGACCGGCTTGCCGGTTTGCGTCGACGCGACGCCGTAGTTGAGCACGTAAGGCTTGCCCTCGACGATCACGCCGACCGCCATCCCCGCAATGCGGTATTTCGACATGAGCGGTTCAATGGCCGCGTCGACGGTGGGCTTGATCCGCTCGAGCGGGGCATCGGCGGCGCGGCTCACGGATGGCACCGTGCTCAGCGCAAACACGATGCTTGCGATAAGACTGATTGTTTTGGACTTCATTGGCAGCGTTTCCCTGGATGTCGGCCGGCAGGTTGGCCAAGCCGCACTATCCGGCTTTTGCTGCGCGCTGACAATCGAGGATAAGTTGCGCGAGGGTAAAGAAAATCTTGTGGAGTGTGCCGCGCCGACTACCAGCGCAACAGCCGCGGGCCGAGCAGCGCACCGATCACCGTCGGCACGAGCATCCCCAGCAGATACCACGCGCCCCAGAACGGAATGCCCATCTCCGGGCAATGCAGGCAATAGGCGAGCGTCGCGGTCGAGCCCGCCAGCAAGCCGCCCGCGGCGCCCGTCAGCGCGAGCCGGGTCGGCGCCAGTCCTTTGAGCGCCCGGAACACGGCGATAAAGCCCGGAACCGACAGCATCGCGATATTGAACGGGCAGACGCGCCAGGTTTTTCCGAGCACGAGTGCGAGCCGGCCGTCGTCCGGTGCGCCCATCAAAACATACGCCCCGGCCAGCCACACCGCTGCGACCGGCGCGGCGATCACCCAGCCGCTGGCGCCGGTGCGCACCCCCGGCCGCGCGAGCCGTGTCGACATCCAGAGCGAACCGAGCATCAGACATAGCGGCAACGCGACCTTGGCCCAGAAGATCGGCGTGAGCGCGACTTCGGCGAGGTCGCGCCGCACGCCGAGCAACACCGCCATGATCAGCGTCGCACCGGCCGCGCCGCTCAGCACCGCGACGGCAAAGCGTTTCGTGAGCGCGTGACGGTCTATCGGCGCGACACCGGTCGCCAGCAGAGAAATGAATTCATCCGTTTTCATCGGCTTCCTCGAATCTTTGCGGCCAACACCTTAAGTCCACGATGCACGCCGATCTTGACCGCGGACTCCGACAAGCCGGTCAACTGCGCGGTTTCGGTCACCGACAACCCTTCGAGCTTGACATGCATGATCGGCAGACGCTGACGATCGGGCAACTGTTCGAGCAGCTTGCCCACGTCGCGCCGGGCTTGCGCCGGTTCGAGATCGGGCGCGGCGAGCAATTCGAATGCATCGTCAAGCGGATCGTTGAGCGCTTCGTGGCGCGAGCGCGCCCGAAAGTAATCCGTCAGCTTGTAGCGCGCGATGGCGTGAATCCACGCGGTCAGCGGCTGCTCGTCGCGATACGTATGCCGTCCATTGTGAACTGCCAGCAATATTTCCTGCACCAGATCCTCCACATCGGCCGCGCTGTCGTGAAGGCGCCGCCGCAGGAAGCCACGCAGGTGCGCGCCCAGTTCCGTCAGGAATTGCCGATAGCCAGCGGCGTCTCCGTCCAGGCCGCGCAGGAACAGGGCTCGCAGATGGGCCTCTTTTGCCTGCGCTGCGGTGATATCGTTAGTTCGATTCATCGGGGACGTCGGTTACAGGAAACAGGATTTTATTCCATCGCCTGGGGCGTTGGCGGCCAGGACTGCATCGCGTGCGTTCTTTTTGTCTGTTGAAGAGAAAAAACTTCGCACGTGCTGTAACCGCGCCGGGACACGCAGCGAACTACCTCACAGATGCGGGATGACGACGCATCGGTAGTTGCCGCAAAGCAGTCTATTTGATACCCACGGGCCGGCCACAGGCTATAGCCATGAGCGACGGCGGCCCGACCAACAACACTCCAGGAGTTGCCATGAAACGCATTGCAATCGCAGCAGTCGCCGCAGTCTTGCTCGTCAGCGGTGGTTCGGTGTTCGCCCAGGCGAGCGGCGCCATGTCCAACGATTCGATGTCGAAAGACACGATGAGCAAGGACTCGATGGCCAAGGATTCGATGTCCAAAGACTCGATGTCCAAAGACTCGATGAAGAAGCACGGCAGCAAGATGAAACAGGACTCGATGAAAAAAGACGACGCAATGAAAAAAGACGACGCGATGAGCAAGTAAGGCGCACAGGTGCGTTCCCGGCATCTTGCGGCGAACGCACCTGAGCCTCGAGGCTTCACGGAGATTCGGAATGAAAGCTCTCCCCCAATCTGGTGCATTGCCCGACGCGACACGCACCCTGCAACCCGCATGGGTGCGCATCGCGCACTGGCTCAACGCGTTGGCCGTGGTGCTGATGATACTGTCGGGCTGGCGAATCTACGACGCCTCCCCGGTGTTCCCGGGTTTCACGATCCCGACCGGCCTCACGCTCGGCGGCTGGCTCGGCGGCGCGTTGCAATGGCACTTCGCGGCGATGTGGCTGCTGTTCTTCAACGCACTCTTTTATCTGGCGATGAACCTCGTCACGGGCCGCATCCGGTCGAAGTTTTTCCCGCTGTCGCCTCGCGCGGTCCTGCACGACCTGCGCGAAGCCTTGAAAGGCCACCTGTCGCATGCGGACCCGAGCCGCTACAACGCAGTGCAGAAGTTCGCTTACCTGTTCGTGATGTTCGACATAGCCGTGCTGATCGTATCGGGGCTCGCGATCTGGAAGTCGGTGCAGTTTCCGGTACTGCGCGAACTGATGGGCGGATATGACAACGCGCGCGTGGTTCACTTCTGCGCGATGGCGCTGCTGGCCGGTTTCATCGTGATTCACCTGACGATGGTCGCGCTCGTGCCGCGCTCGTTGCTCACGATGATTCGTGGCCGCTAACCGAGGACTACTCCTGTGAAGCCATTCAAACCGTCGCGATCGGGCGTCGATCGCGAGTCGCTCAGCATCGACGTGCGGCGTGAGCTCGATATGCCGTCACGGCGCCTGTTCGGCAAACGCATCATCACACTGGGCGGGTTGGCGATGCTGACCGGATGCAGCCTGTCGGACGATAAATCGGTCGAGACGTTTCTATCGCGCGTGTCGGCAATGAACGACCGCGTGCAGGGCTGGCTATTCGACCCGAACCGTCTCGCACCGACCTACACCGAAGCACAGATCACACGTCCGTTCCCGTTCAATGCGTTCTATGGGATCGACGATGTGCCGCACGTCGATGGCGGCGATTTCCGCCTGAAAGTCAGCGGCCTCGTGCAGGACAGGAAGGACTGGACGCTTGCCGACCTTGACGCATTGCCGAAGGCCGAACAGATCACGCGGCATATCTGCGTCGAAGGCTGGAGTGCGATCGGCCGATGGGGCGGCACGCCGTTCGCGGCGTTTCTCAAGCGTGTCGGTGCGGACACGTCGGCGAAATACGTCGGCTTCAAATGCGCTGACGACTACTACGAAAGCATCGATATGCCCACGGCGCTGCATCCGCAGACGCTGTTGACCTTTACCTTTGACGGTCAGCAATTGCCCGCCAAATACGGCTTCCCGATGAAGCTCAGAATGCCGACCAAACTCGGCTATAAGAATCCCAAGCACATCATCGAGATTTTCGTGACCAACACGTTTCCGGGGGGCTACTGGGTCGATCAGGGCTATAACTGGTTTGGCGGATCGTGAGTCGCAGGCCGAACACCGGAGCCGGCTGAGGTGCGCATGCAGTGGGTGCGGAGTAATATCGCTACCAGGCTCAGATTCCCGCCCGAGCGCGATCGGGTGCCCGTGCGCACGTCGGTCCATGAGCCGGAAGCGGGCTCACCGGAACGCCTTGACGCCGCGCCGAGGAAACGCACGGCGGTGTCGGCATTGCCGAGGACATCGATCGTGTCAAGCGAATGGAAGCGCCGCCTGCGGTTGTTTATCCAGCGTTTCTGGCAGCCGACCAGCGCGTGCATGACCTGTATGCCCGGCAGCTGGGGCAATGTCATGAGCCTCGCCCACTGGACGATCGCCTTGCAGACAGGTCTGCTGACCGGGCTGCTGGCGGTCTTGCTGACTTTCACGCCTGCGGCCCGATTCTATAAGCACCGATATAGCAATGCGCTGCTCGTCGGTTTGCTGACGGCGATAGGCGACGCTTATGGTCACGAGAGCCACTACCGCATCCCCTATGTGGAGCACATCGTGACCGGTGTGGTCTCCGCTCTCCTCACGTTGGCCGCGTCATATATCTTCGAAGATCGGGCGCGACGCCTTCGCGCGGCGTGGGCTCGGGTTTTCGGGTAGCTAAACTGTGACGCGCTGAGCGGGCGGTCGGGTCAGTCGTGACCGCGGTCCGGATCTTCGATCCTTCGTGGGGTTGCCTTATATTTGCCCTCAAGCAAAACCGGCGACTCGCTTCGCGACGAAGTAAGGCGTATCGACACGTGCCAACGCGTCCCGCCCGCGAATCCGGTCGGCGATCTTCTCGGCCAGCATGATGGTCGGCGCGTTCAGATTGCCGGTCGTGATGCGCGGCATGATCGACGCATCGACGACCCGCAGCGCGTCGATGCCATGCACGCGGCCCTCGTTGTCGACCACCGCCATGTCGTCATAGCCCATCTTGCACGAGCACGACGGATGAAACGCCGTTTCCGCGCGCATCCGTACGAACTGATCGAGTTGCGCGTCGGTGCTCAGTTCGGCACCGGGATTCAGCTCGCGGCCACGATAACGATCGAGCGCCGGTTGACGCATGATTTCACGCGTGATGCGGATGCCGTCGCGGAATTCGCGCCAGTCGAGCGGATCGGCCATGTAGTTGAACAGGATGCTGGGGTGTGCATTGGGATCGCGCGAGGTGAGCTTCACGCGGCCCCGGCTCGGCGAACGCATCGAGCCGACGTGCGCCTGGAAGCCGTGCATCCTGATCGCATTCGAGCCGTTGTAGTTGATGGCGACCGGCAGGAAGTGATACTGAAGGTTCGGCCACGGATCATCGTCGCGCGTGCGGATGAAGCCGCCCGCTTCGAACTGATTGCTGGCGCCGATGCCCGTGCCGTTGATCATCCATTCGAGTCCGATGGCAGGCTGGTTCCACCACTGCAATGCGGGGTAGAGCGACACAGGCTCCTTACATTCGTACTGGATATACATCTCCAGATGGTCCTGAAGATTCTCGCCGACACCCGGCAGATCGTGCACGAGCGGCACGTCCAACTCGCGCAGCCAGGTCGAGCGGCCCACGCCGGAGCGCTGCAGCAGTTGCGGCGACGCGATTGCGCCGCTGCACACGAGCACTTCGCGGCGCGCATGCACGTTCGCCGCCGTGCCATGACGCAGATACGCGACGCCGACCGCGCGCTTGCCCGAAAACAGCACGCGCTCGGTTACCGCATGCGTGACGATCGTCAGATTCGACCGCGTTTTCGCGCGATCCAGATAGCCGCGCGCGGTACTCGCGCGCCGGCCGTTGGCCGTGACCGTGCGATCCATCGGACCAAAGCCTTCCTGCCGATAGCCGTTCAGATCGTCGGTACGCGCAAAGCCCGCCTGCACACCGGCCTCGACCATCGCGGCGAAGAGCGGGTTGTTGCCCGGCTTGCTGGTGCTTACGTGTACCGGGCCGTCGCCGCCGTGATACGCGTTCGCGCCGATGTCGCGCGTTTCGGCTTTGCGGAAATACGGCAGGCAGTCCAGATAGGTCCAGGTCTCGAGACCAGGCCGCGCGGCCCAGCCGTCGTAATCGAGCGCATTGCCGCGGATGTAGCACATGCCGTTGATCAGCGACGAGCCACCGAGCCCCTTGCCGCGTCCGCACTCCATGCGCCGGTTGTTCATGTGCGGTTCGGGGTCCGTCTCGTATGCCCAGTTATAGCGGCGTCCTTGCAGCGGATACGCGAGCGCGGCCGGCATCTGGGTGCGGAAATCGAAACGGTAGTCGGGGCCGCCTGCTTCGAGCAGCAGCACGGTCACGTCGGCGTCTTCGGTGAGGCGCGACGCGAGGACGTTGCCCGCGGAACCCGCGCCGACGATGATGTAGTCGTATTCGTTCGAGGCCATCGCCGCCACTCCTTAGAACACCGGTTGATAGGGGCCGAGTTCGACTTGCACGGACTTGATGCGCGTGTAGTGTGCGAGCGTCGTGATGCCGTTTTCGCGACCGACACCCGATTGCTTGTAGCCGCCCACCGGCATTTCCGCGGGCGACTCTCCCCACGTGTTGATCCAGCAGATGCCGGCATCCAGGCGATGAATCACCCGGTGCGCGCGAGAGAGATTTTCGGTGACAACGCCCGCGGCGAGGCCATAGGAGGTAAGGTTCGCGCGCGCGATCGCTTCGTCCTCGTCGTCGAACACGAGGATGCTCATCACCGGGCCGAAGATTTCTTCGCGCACGATGCGCATGTCGTCGTGGCAACAGGTGAAGACGGTCGGCGCGACATACTGGCCGCGGGCGAAATGACCTTCGGTCAGGCGCCGGCCGCCCGCCAGCAAGCGCGCGCCTTCCTGCACACCGCTATCGATATAGCCGAGCACCTTCCGCAATTGCGCGGCACTTGCGAGCGGGCCGAAGTTCGTATCCGCGTCAGTGGGCGCGCCCACGCGGATGCGTTCGACCCGCGCGAGCAGCAACGCTTCGAACCGGGCGACCACGCTGCGTTGCACGAACACGCGCGTGCCGTTGGTGCAGACCTGCCCCGCGCTGAAGAAGTTGGCGCTCATCGCGATGTCGGCGGCGCGCTCGAGGTCGGCGTCGTCGAACACGAGGAGCGGCGACTTGCCGCCGAGCTCCATCGTCACTTCTTTCAGCGACGACGACGCGGCAAGCGACATCACCTTTTTGCCCGTTTCGACGCCGCCGGTAAACGAAATCTTCTCGATGTGAGGATGGGCGGCGAGCATCGCACCGATCCGGCCATCGCCCTGGACGACGTTGAATACGCCCGCCGGCACGCCAGCCTCGGTGTAGATCTCCGCGAGCTTCAACGCCGACAAAGGCGTGATCTCGCTTGGCTTGAAGATCATCGCATTGCCGGCCGCGAGCGCCGGTGCCGATTTCCAGCACGCGATCTGGATCGGGTAGTTCCATGCGCCGATGCCCGCGCATACGCCGAGCGGCTCGCGGCGCGTGTAGACGAACGACGACGGGCGCAGCGGAATCTGCTGGCCTTCGATCGCGGTGGCGAGTCCCGCGTAGTACTCGATCACGTCGGCGCCGGTGACGATATCGACCGCGCGCGTTTCGGCGATCGGCTTGCCGGTGTCGCGGGTTTCGAGCAACGCAAGTTCGTCGTTGCGCTCGCGCAGCAGGTCCACCGCGCGACGCAGAACGCGCGAGCGCTGCATCGCCGTGAGCGCGGCCCACTCGCGTTGCCCGGCTTGCGCCGTTAGCACGGCGCGCTCGATATCGGCCGCCGATGCCTGCTCAACGCTCGCGAGCGTCTCGCCGGTGGCGGGGTCGAGCGTGTCGAAGGTTTCTCCGCTGGTTGCATCGACGTAAGCGCCGCCTATGTACAGACGTTGCGTTGCGAATACCGCCATCACGTGCTCCTTTCAGGAAATGCCGCCGGCCTGATTGCGCGCCGTCAGCATCAGGTCGATATAGTCGTTCGCGACGCGTAGCGCCGCCCTGGTGTCGAATGGTTCGCCCGACAGCGCGCCGCGCAGCCACAAGCCGTCGATCAGCGCCGCGAGGCCGCTCGCCGCACGGCGCGCCGCCGCGCGCGGCAGCGCCTTCGAAAAATCTGCGCACAGATTCGAGTTCAGGCGGCGCGTGTTCACGTATTGCAGCCGCCGCAGCTGCGGCTTGTGCATGCTCTCGGACCAGAACGCGAGCCACGTTTTCATGACCGGGCCGCTGGTTTGCGCGGCGTCGAAATTCGCGGCGACCACCGCGCGCAGTTTCGCGCGCGGGTCCGCCTTCGCCGCCCGCCGACGGCTCGCGGTGGCCTGCCACAAATCGCGCAGCACGTGACGCATGGTGGCTTCGAGCAGACCGTCCTTGTCGCCGAAATAGTGGCTGACGATGCCCGTGGAAATGCTCGCGCGTTGTGCGACCGAGGCGACCGTCGCGCCCGCGAGGCCGCTCTGGTCGATCGTGAGCAGGGTGGCGTCGATGAGCTGCGCGCGGCGGATTTCGCGCATTCCGAGTTTGGGCATGGTGCTGGAGGTGGGAGCGCACCCAGGTGCGAGCTGCCCGCATGGAGTCGATGGCGCATGATAAGTTTATTTATATTGAACGGTCAATCAATAAAAACTGACGTTCCTCCGCTTGTCGGTTCCAGCCAAACCTGTGTCGCGTCAGATACATGTGCTCGATGCCGGTGCACGCTACGCTCGTTGAACGGCGTGCCGCGCTGACAACCCGCACTCGGTCACGCCGCTCACAAGACATGGAGACGGACAATGAGCAGCAATCGCGGCGTCGTGTATCTCGGGCAGGGCAAGGTGCAAGTGCAGTCGATCGACTATCCGAAGATGGTCGATCCACGCGGGCGGTCGATCGGCCACGGCGTGATTCTGAAAGTGGTGAGCACGAATATTTGCGGCTCCGATCAGCACATGGTGCGAGGCCGCACGACCGCCGAAGTCGGCCTCGTGCTGGGCCACGAGATTACCGGCGAGGTGATCGAGGTAGGCCGCGACGTCGAAACGCTCAGAATCGGCGACCTCGTGTCCGTACCGTTCAACGTTGCGTGCGGACGCTGCCCGACCTGCAAGGCGCAGCACACCGGCGTGTGCCTGAACGTGAACCCGTCGCGGGCGGGCGGCGCGTATGGTTACGTGGACATGGGCGGCTGGATCGGCGGCCAGGCCGAGTACGTGATGGTGCCGTACGCGGACTTCAATCTGCTGAAGTTTCCCGACCGCGCGCAGGCGATGTCGAAAATCCGCGACCTCACGTGTCTGTCCGACATTCTGCCGACCGGCTATCACGGCGCGGTGATGGCGGGCGTGAAACCCGGCGCGACGGTGTATATCGCGGGCGCGGGGCCGGTGGGCATGGCCGCGGCGGCGTCAGCGAGATTGCTGGGCGCGGCCTGCACGATCGTCGGCGATATGAACGAGGCGCGTCTAGCGCATGCGCGCAAGATGGGCTTTCAGACCATTGATCTTTCGAAGGACGCGACGCTCGGCGAACAGATCGAGCAGATACTCGGCAAGCCCGAAGTGGATTGCGCGGTGGACTGCGTCGGCTTCGAGGCGCACGGCCACGGCAGCAGCGGCGCGCACGAGGAGGCGCCGGCCACGGTACTCAATTCGCTGATGGAAATCACGCGCGCGGCGGGCGCGATCGGCATTCCGGGCCTGTATGTGACCGACGACCCGGGTGCCGCCGATGCGGCCGCCCGCAAAGGCAGCCTGAGCATCCGTTTCGGGCTCGGCTGGGCCAAGTCGCATTCGTTCCACACCGGGCAAACGCCGGTGATGAAGTACAACCACAATCTGATGCAGGCGATCTTGTGGGACCGTTTGCCGATTGCGGATATCGTCAACGTGACGGTGGTGTCGCTCGACGAAGCGCCCGATGGTTACCGGCAATTCGATGGCGGTGCGCCGAGGAAGTTCGTGATCGACCCGCATGGGTTGTTGAAGGCTGCTTGAGGGTACGCTCGAGCGTGCCCTGAAGCACGATCACGACAAACGCGCTGAGCGGCTTCCCGTTCAGCGCGTTTGTTTTTGCGGTGATGAATGGCGCTGATGCAAAGTGAAGTCGATTATGCGTAGCGCCACCAGATGCTTCAGGCGGCCATCACCGGCACCGCGGCCAGCGAAGGCGCCTGCTTGCGCCGCTCGCGCGTCGGCGCCGTGCCGAACGCATCGCGATAGCTCTTCGAGAAGTGGCAGGCGGACTGGAAGCCGCAAGCCATCGTGATATGCATGATCGACATATCCGTTTGCAGCAGCAGCTCGCGCGCGCGCCGCAAACGCAGCGTCAGATAGTAATGGGTGGGCGTCATCCCGAGATGCTCGCGAAATAGCCGCTGCAATTGCCGTTGCGACATGCCCGCAAGACGCGCGAGTTCTTCGCGCGACAGCGGCTCTTCGATGTTGTTCTCCATCAGCGAGATCACTTCGAACAGCGACTTGTTGGCCGAGCCGAGCCGCGCGACCAGCGGCATCTTCTGTTGCGCGCTGGTGTCGCGCACATGTTCGACGATGAACTGCTCGGCGATCTGCGTGACGCGTGCGGTGCCCACACGCGGCGCGATCAGGTTCAGCATCATGTCGAGCGGCGCGACGCCGCCCGTGCAGGTGACGCGATCGCGATCGATGACGAATAGCTCTTTCAGAAAGCGCGTATCGGGAAACTCCTCCTTCAGTGCCGACATGTTCTCCCAATGAATCGCGCATGCATAACCGGCCAGCAAGCCGGCACGCGCGAGCGCATAAGTGCCGGTGCACAGGCTGCCAAGCACGCTGCCCATGCGCGCGAAGCGGCGCAAGGCGGACAGGTGAGCGGGCGTGGTGGCGCGCTGCACGTCGATGCCGCCGACCACGAACACGATATCCGGCTGGCCGACGCATTCCACCGGCCCGGTGTCGACCGACAGACCGTTGCTCGCGCTAACCGGCCCGCCTTCCGGGCTCACGATCGACCAGCGGTAAAGCGTCTGTCCCGTCAGGTAGTTCGCCATGCGCAGCACTTCGATCGCGTTGGTGAACGCGATCATGGTGAAGTTGGGAACTGGCATGAATGCGAAGTGCGACAACGACGCCGTGCGATCGGTGGACATGGGAGGAGTGAATCCTTCGAATCTATGTAATGTCGCGTCGCCGTGGGGGGAGCGGCGGCTCATGCAATTTTGAGTACGAGTGCAACTACCGTGCCATCAGGCTAAACCCTTGGTTGGCATCAGGAAAGCTCGGATAGCTAAACAAATGGGCACTACAACGGCGCCGTTATCGACGCCGTTGCACTCGAACGGCGCACGACGATCAACCGCAGTGCAGCAAAAGGCCCCGCTTTTCTTAAGCGCTTGCCGGGCGACTTTGCCGGGAAGTGACGGGCTTTTCGCGGCGCGCGCACGCCGACTTGTGGAAAAAGGACGCGCATGGCGGAAAAGGCAAAGAACGCGTCTGAATTCGTAAATTGGCGCGTTGCCCGAGCGTCAAGAATAGACGCAATGCAGACCGGTGGCGGCAATGCGCAAGCGCCGCTTCCGGCCCTCCGTCAACGACCCCACGGACCTTTCATGTCGAACCCGAATCCTTTTTTCGAAGACTCGCTGGCCACGCGCGATAGGGCGGTGCGCGGCGCCTTACTGAAAGAACTCGAGCGTCAGCAGTCGCAAGTCGAACTGATCGCGTCGGAAAACATCGTGTCGCGCGCGGTCCTCGAAGCGCAAGGCTCGGTGCTGACCAACAAGTATGCGGAAGGGTATCCGG
The DNA here is from genome assembly GCF_902859935.1 of Paraburkholderia fynbosensis. Taxonomy (GTDB): domain Bacteria; phylum Pseudomonadota; class Gammaproteobacteria; order Burkholderiales; family Burkholderiaceae; genus Paraburkholderia; species Paraburkholderia fynbosensis. The sequence goes on along the minus strand of NZ_CADIKI010000022.1, from coordinate 49,384 downwards.
GCAAGCGCTACTACGGCGGTTGCGAATACGCAGACGTGATCGAGACACTGGCGCTCGATCGCATCAAGCAGTTGTTCGACGCGAAGTATGCCAACGTGCAGCCGCATTCGGGCGCGCAGGCGAACGGCGCCGTGATGCTGGCGTTGACGAGGCCGGGCGACACGGTGCTCGGCATGTCGCTCGACGCGGGCGGCCATCTGACCCACGGCGCGAAGCCGGCACTCTCGGGCAAGTGGTTCAACGCGGTGCAATACGGCGTGAATCGCGACACGATGCTGATCGATTACGAGCAGATCGAGGAACTCGCGCAACAGCACAAGCCCACCTTGCTGATCGCCGGCTTTTCCGCTTATCCGCGTGCGCTGGATTTCGCGCGGCTGCGTGCGATTGCCGACGGCGCCGGCGCGAAGCTGATGGTCGATATGGCGCATATCGCCGGTGTGATCGCGGCGGGGCGTCACGCGAACCCGGTCGACCATGCGCATGTGGTCACCTCGACCACGCACAAGACCTTGCGCGGTCCGCGCGGCGGCTTTGTGCTGACGAATGACGAGGAGATCGCGAAGAAGATCAACTCGGCGGTGTTTCCCGGCTTGCAGGGCGGCCCGCTGATGCACGTGATCGCCGGCAAGGCGGTCGCGTTCGGCGAGGCGCTGGAGCCCGGCTTCAAGACTTATATCGACCACGTGCTCGCGAATGCGCAAGCGCTCGGCGACGTGCTGAAGGCGGGCGGCGTCGATCTGGTCACGGGCGGCACCGATAACCATCTGCTGCTGGTCGATCTGCGGCCCAAGGGACTCAAAGGCAATCAGGTCGAACAGGCGCTGGAGCGCGCGGGCATCACCTGCAACAAGAACGGCATCCCATTCGACACCGAGAAGCCGACGGTCACGTCAGGCATTCGCCTCGGCACGCCGGCGGGTACCACGCGCGGCTTCGGCGTGAGCGAGTTTCGCGACATCGGGCGGCTGATCGTCGACGTGCTCGATGCGCTGCGCGAGCACCCCGAAGGCGACGCCGCCACCGAACAACGCGTGCGCCGCGAGATTTTCGCGCTGTGCGAGCGCTTCCCCATTTACTGAGAACGCCTGGAGCAAACGATGAGCACTTTGCACGAGAACAGCATCATCATCGACGGTCTGAACATTTCGAAGTTCGAGCGCTCGGTGTTCGAGGACATGAGAAAAGGCGGCGTGACCGCGGTGAACTGCACGGTATCGGTCTGGGAGAGCTTCCAGAAGACCGTCGACAACATCGCCGAGATGAAGCAGCAGATTCGCGAGTACGGCGAGATTCTCACGCTCGTGCGCACCACGGACGACATCTTGCGCGCGAAGAAAGAAAACAAGACCGGCATCATCTTCGGCTTCCAGAACGCGCATGCGTTCGAGGACAACCTCGGCTATATCGAAGCGTTCAAGGATCTCGGCGTGAACGTGGTGCAGCTTTGCTACAACACACAGAACCTCGTGGGCACCGGTTGCTACGAGCGCGATGGCGGCCTGTCCGGTTATGGACGCGAAGTGATCCAGGAGATGAACCGCGTCGGCATCATGGTCGATCTCTCGCATGTGGGCGGCAAGACGTCGTCCGAAGCGATTGCCGCATCGAACCGCCCGGTATGTTATTCGCATTGCTGTCCATCGGGGCTCAAGGAGCATCCGCGCAACAAGAGCGACGAGCAGCTGAAAGAGATCGCCGATGCGGGCGGTTTCGTCGGCGTGACGATGTTCGCGCCGTTTCTCAAGCGCGGCCCGGATGCGACCGTCGACGACTATATCGAGGCGATCGACTACGTGGTGAACCTGATCGGCGAAGACCAGGTGGGCATCGGCACGGACTTCACGCAGGGCTATAGCACCGAGTTCTTCGACTGGATCACGCACGACAAGGGTCGTTATCGCCAGTTGACGAATTTCGGCAAGGTCGTGAATCCCGAAGGCATTCGCACGATCGGCGAATTTCCAAATCTGACCGCGGCGATGGAGCGCGCAGGGTGGAGCGAGACGCGCATCAAGAAGATCATGGGCGAAAACTGGGTGCGGGTGTTCGGCCAGGTCTGGAAGGTCTGAGCCGGTCTGCCAAGCCATCGTCTACCTATAAGCGGAGCCCCCACATGCAACCCCAACTGCCTATCGACGTCGACGCGAACACCGGCGTCTGGACCACCGACGCGCTGCCGATGCTCTACGTGCCGCGCCACTTCTTCACGAACAACCACACCGCCGTCGAGGAAGCGCTCGGCCTCGACACCTACGCGGAGATTCTCTACAAAGCGGGCTACAAGTCGGCCTATTTCTGGTGCGACAAGGAAGCCAAACAGCACGGCATCAGCGGCATGGCGGTATTCGAGCATTACCTGAAACGTCTGTCGCAGCGCGGCTGGGGCATCTTCACGATTACCGAGGCCGATCCGTCGAGCTCGCGTGCGCGCATCGAATTGCATCACTCGTCGTTCGTGCTTGCGCAGCCGGAGAAGGTCGGCAAGCTCTGCTACATGTTCGCCGGCTGGTTCGCGGGCGCGATGGACTGGGTCAACGACAGCGCGCCCGATGCTGCGCGCAAGGGCCCGCCCTCGTATTCGAAAGAAGCGCGCTGCGCGGCGCAAGGGCACCCGCACTGTGTGTTCGAAGTGTCGCCGCTGAAGTCCTGAACGCAGCGCACGGCAGTACACAGCAACAGCAGCACGGTAAAGCGCAACAAGCCTATCCATTCCGAGGTCGATCGCGATGCGTTACCCGAACCTTTTCAAGCCTCTCATGCTGAACAAGCTGACCTTGCGCAACCGCATCGTCAGCACCGCGCACGCGGAGGTCTATGCGGAACCGGGCGGCCTGCCCGGCGACCGTTATATCCGCTACTACGAAGAGAAGGCGAAGGGCGGCGTCGGGCTCGCCGTGTGCGGCGGGTCGAGCCCGGTGTCGATCGACAGCCCGCAAGGCTGGTGGAAGTCGGTGAATCTGTCGACCGACAGGATCATCGATCCGCTCGCACGGCTCGCCGAAGCGATGCACACGCACGGCGCGAAAATCATGATTCAGGCCACCCACATGGGACGCCGCTCGGCGTTTCACGGCGAGCACTGGCCGCATCTGATGTCGCCTTCGGGCGTGCGCGAGCCGGTGCATCGCGGCAACGCGAAGATCATCGAAGTGGAGGAGATTCGCCGCATCATCGACGATTTCGCGGCGGCGGCGAAACGCGTCAAGGATGCGGGCATGGACGGCGTCGAAATTTCGGCGGCGCACCAGCATCTGATCGATCAGTTCTGGAGCCCGCGCACCAATTTTCGCACCGACGAATGGGGCGGCTCGCTCGAAAACCGCCTGCGTTTCGGCACCGAGGTGCTGAAGGCGGTGCGTGCGGCGGTGGGCGCGGACTTCTGCGTCGGGCTGCGCATGTGCGGCGACGAGTTCCATGAAGACGGGCTCGATCACGAACAACTGAAGGAAATCGCTCAGGCGATGAGCGAAACCGGCCTGATCGATTACCTCGGCGTGATCGGCTCCGGCGCGGACACGCACAACACGCTCGCCAACTGCATGCCGCCGATGGCGCTGCCGCCCGAGCCGTTCGTGCATCTCGCGGCCGGCATCAAATCGGTCGTGAAGGTGCCGGTGATGCACGCGCAGAGCATTCGCGACGCGGGCCAGGCCGAGCGGCTGCTGGCAAGCGGCATGGTCGATCTGGTCGGCATGACGCGCGCGCAGATCGCCGATCCGCATATGGTCATCAAGATTCGCGATGGCCGCGAGGACGAAATCAAGCAATGCGTCGGCGCGAACTATTGCATCGACCGCCAGTACAACGGCCTCGACGTGCTGTGCGTGCAGAACGCCGCAACCTCGCGTGAAGCGACCATGCCGCACGTGATCGCGAAGACGCGCGGCCCGAAACGCAAGGTCGTCGTGGTCGGCGCGGGGCCGGCGGGGCTCGAAGCGGCACGCGTCGCCAAGTCGCGCGGCCATGACGTGGTGCTGTTCGAGAAGAACGATTACGTGGGCGGCCAGATCATGCTGGCCGCGAAAGCGCCGCAGCGCGAGCAGATGGCGGGCATCGTGCGCTGGTTCGACATGGAGACGAAGCGCCTCGGCGTCGACCGGCGTCTCGGTGTCGCAGCCGACGAGAAAACCATCATGGCCGAGAAGCCGGACATCGTCGTGCTCGCGACGGGTGGCTCCGCGTTCACGTCGCAAGTGGCGGCGTGGGGTGTCGACCAAGGCCTCGCGGTCAGTTCGTGGGACGTGCTCTCAGGCAAGGTGGAACCGGGCAGGAACGTGCTCGTGTACGACGGCGTCAGCACCCATGCCGGGGCGGGCGTCGCCGATTTCATGTCGAGCCGTGGCTCGCACGTCGAGATCGTGACGCCGGACGTGAAGGTCGCCGACGATGTCGGCGGCACCACGTTCCCGATCTTCTACCGGCGTCTCTATGCCCAGGGCGTGATTCATACGCCGAACTACTGGCTCGACAAGGTCTACGAGGAGGACGGCAAGAAGATCGCCGTGATCCGCAACGAGTACACCGAGGAGCAGGAAGAGCGCGCGGTCGATCAGGTGGTGATCGAAAACGGCAGCACGCCGAATGACCGGCTTTACTGGGCGCTCAAGCCGGAGTCGGTGAACCGCGGGCAGGTCGACGTGCACAAGCTGTTCGCGTCCGAGCCGCAGCCATCGCTTAGCGAAGAACTTGGGCATGGCCGCTTCCTGCTGTTCCGTGTGGGCGACTGCATTTCGATGCACAACATTCACGGCGCGATTTACGACGCACTGCGCCTTTGCAAGGATTTCTGACGATGAGCCCCGTGTTTGTCATCACCGTCCTGCTGTGGCTGTCGGTCGCGGGCCTCGCGTTTGCGCTCGCCAAACGCGCGGCGTACTGGCGCGAAGGCCGCGCGAGCGCAGCCGGCGCTTATGGCTGGTTCAACCTGCTGGCGATTCCCAAACGTTACTTCGTCGATCTGCATCATGTGGTGGCGCGCGATCCGTATATCGCGAGGACGCATGTGGCCACCGCGGGCGGAGCGATTGTCGCGATGGCGCTGGTATTCGTCAACTACGGTCTTGCGATCTACTCGCCGTGGCTCGACAAACTGATCTTCGTCGCCGCGCTCCTGATGCTGGTCGGCGCGGTATTCGTCTGGCGCCGCCGGCATGGCGCGAAGGCGGTGCCCGCGCGGCTCTCGCGCGGAGCGTGGGATCAGCTGCCGCTGCTGCTCGGCTCGTTCGCGCTCGGGCTGGCACTCTTCATCGCGTTGCCGGCGGCGGCCATGTCCGGCGCGCTGGCGGTGCTCGTCGCGCTGCTGATCGCGGCGGGCGCCTTCACGATGACGTTCGGCGCGGCGCGCGGCGGCCCCATGAAGCATGCGCTTGCCGGTCTGCTGCACCTCGCGTTTCATCCGCGTCAGGAGCGCTTTGCCGAGCGCAATGACAACGACGTCGTGCCGCCCACTGCACTGAAAGTGCCGCTGCTTGATGCGAAGGAGTACGGCGTGGGCAAGCCGGTCGAATTCCGCTGGAACCAGTTGCTCGGTTTCGATGCGTGCGTGCAATGCGGCAAGTGTGAGGCGGCCTGTCCCGCGTTCGCTGCGGGCCAGCCGCTCAATCCGAAGAAGCTGATTCAGGACTTGGTGACGGGCATGGTCGGTGGCACCGATGCCGACTACGCGGGCAGCCCGACGCCCGGCATCGCGATCGGCAAGCATGCCGGTGCGCCCACGAAGCCGTTGATTTCGAGCCTGATCGAAGCGGACACGCTGTGGTCCTGCACGACCTGCCGGGCCTGCGTCCAGGAGTGCCCGATGCTGATCGAGCACGTCGATGCGATCGTCGATATGCGGCGCAATCAGACGCTGGTCGAAGGCATGGTGCCGGGCAAGGGGCCGCTCACGCTCGCGAATCTGCGTGAGACCGGCAGCGCGAACGGCTACGACATCGGCGCGCGTTACGACTGGGCGGTCGATCTGCAAGTGCAGGTCGCGCAGCCGGGGCGTCGTGTGGACGTTCTGCTGATTGCCGGCGAAGGTGCGTTTGACATGCGTTATCAGCGCACGCTGCGCGCCTTGGTCAAGGTGCTGAACCGCGCGGGCATCGACTACGCGGTGCTGGGCGGCGTCGAAACCGATACCGGCGACACGGCCCGGCGTCTTGGCGACGAAGCGACGTTCCAGCAGCTCGCGCACAAGCTGATCGGCACGCTTGCGCGGTATTCGTTCGGCAGGATCGTCACCGCCGATCCGCACGTGCTGCATAGCTTGCGCAACGAATATCGCGCGCTGGGCGGCTTCTATGAAGTGCAGCACCACACCGCGCTGATTGACGAACTGGTTGCGAGCGGCAAGCTCTCGCTGCAGGCGGTCGCCGCGTACGCGCAGCGCAAGATCACCTATCACGACCCGTGCTATCTGGGCCGCTATAACGGTGAAACCGAAGCGCCGCGCCGGTTGTTGAAGAACATCGGCATCAAGGTCGTGGAGATGGAGCGTCACGGCATGCGCGGACGCTGCTGCGGCGGCGGCGGTGGCGCGCCGTTGACCGACATTCCGGGTAAGCGGCGTATTCCCGACATCCGCATCGACGACGCGCGTGCCACCGGCGCGGAGATTGTCGCGGTGGGCTGCCCGAATTGCACGGCGATGCTCGAAGGGGTGGTGGGGCCGCGTCCGGAAGTGCTGGACGTCGCCGAACTGGTTGCTGCGGCGCTGGAGTAACGCGATGAACTCGCTCAAACGAATCGATCCGCGCCGCCCGTTCACGGTGACGGCGCAAGGACTCAAACGCATCACGCTCGGCGTCACCGGTGTGGCGGGCGTGACGGAATTCAACGTGCCTCTCGCGGCGCATGGCGAACAGCCGAAGCCGCGCCGCACCACGGCCGCGCCGCAACGCGTGCTGCTGGTGGCCGCGCACGCCGATCGCGGCGCGCTCGACGATCACGCGCGCCAGACTTTGGCCGGCGCGGCATTGATCGCCGATGCGAGCACCGAAGTCGTGCTGCTCGTTTTCGGCGAATTCACGGACGACGCCGCCGCGCTCGGCGCCGACAAATTAATCGTGTTGCCGATGTTCGAGCGCCGCACGTTCGCGCCGCTCGACGAATTGAACGCACTGGCCGCGTGCGTCGCGGCTTATGCACCGGTGCATATTTTCCTGCCCGACAACGCGACCGGCGACGGCGATCTCGGCCGTCGCTATGCGGCAGCCGCGAACGCGAGCGTCGCCACGCACGTCGTCGAGATCGATGCGGCGCACGTGGCCGCCTATATCCATGCGAATACGGCGCTTGCCGCACGCGCATTGCCCGACGTCGTGCTCCTCGCGCCGAATGCGGTCGAGCCGAAGCTGCCATTCATCGGGGCGGGCGAGCGGATCGTGTGGCGTTTCGACAATGACACTGTGGCGTCGAAAGGGGTCGTGCGCGATCTCGGCGTCGAGGAAATCGACGCGGCGCAACTGGCGCTCGAAGAAGCGGATTTCATCGTGTCGGCGGGCAACGGCGTAAGCGACGTGCCCGCGTTCGAACGGCTGGCCGCCACGTTGGGCGCGGCGATCGGCGCAAGCCGCGTCGCCGTGGACGACGGCAAGTTCACCCGGGACAAGCAGATTGGCGCGACCGGCAAGACCGTCGAAGCGAGCGTCTATATTGCGTTCGGCATTTCCGGCGCCGTGCAGCATCTGCAGGGCATCAAGGATTGCCGGCACGTCATTGCCGTGAATCTCGACGCCAGCGCGCCGATCGCTAAGCGCGCGAATCTGACGGTGATCGCGGATGCCCGCGAAACCATCGCGGCGCTCAATGAAGCGGCGGCCGCGGCACGTAGCGCGCGGGGCACGGGTGCCGCCTTGCTCAATTCGACTGCTGTCGCTGAAGGAGTGCTCGCATGAAGATCGCCGTGCTGGTTTCGGTGGGCCGCCATCCGGTCAGCGGCACCGCGCGCTATAGCCGCAACGACGCGGCCGCGCTGAGCATCGCGCTATCGCTCGCCAAAGCGCACGGCGCGAAGCTCGACGTGCTGCACGCCGGCGATCCGTCCAGCCCTGCGTTGCGCGAGTATCTGGCGCTCGGCGCACGCTCGGTCGAGGTACTCGAAACTGCCGCCGCGCAAGCGCAAGCGCGGGCAGACGAGGCGACGCTGCTCGCCGCGCGCCTGCAAGGCTACGACCTCGTGTTGACCGGCACACGCGCGGAAGGCGCGTTCGATAGCGGCATGCTGCCGTATCGCGTTGCGCACGCATTGGGGATGCCGCTCGTCGGCGCCGCCGTCGACCTGAGCGTGCGCGACGCTTGCGCGCAAGTCAGGCAATACATGCCGAAGGGTTTGCGCCGGCGCGTCGAAGTCCGACTGCCGGCGCTGATCGCGGTGCATCCGCTCGCCAATGCCACGCCGACTTACGCGTATGCACGGCTGCGCGAAGGCTCGATCGACCGGAGCGTGCCGCGAGCCGCAGCAGATGCGCATGCCGGCAATTCCGACGACCTCGCCTGGACCATCCGTTGCGCTACCGCCAAACCGGTGCGCCTCGCCGCCGCCGAAAAGCGCTCGGGCCATGCCCGCATGCTCTCGGCGACGACGACCGAAAGCCGCGGCGGCAGCGTCGTAATTGAAGGGAGTTCCGTCGAAAAAGCACAAGTGATCCTCGCGTATTTGCGCGAGCATCAACTTGTGGATTACTGAATTCCGGTTCGGGCCAGCATGCGTCCAGGAGGGCCTGGCGCGGCGCCAGACGTGACATGCAACGGAGCACACAATGAAAGTTTCGGCAGACGTTCGCGCGATGATCGAACGCCGCAAGAGGAATTACACGCTGGAAGCGCCGTTCTATACGAGCGAAGCCATCTTCGCACTCGACATGGACGCGATTTTCCGCCAGCACTGGATTCAGGTCGCGGTCGAACCCGACGTGCCGGAACCGGGCGATTACATCACCGTGGAGATCGGCCACGATTCGATTCTGATCGTGCGCGACGACGACATGCAGGTGCGCGCGTTTCACAACGTGTGCCGCCATCGCGGCGCGCGTCTGTGCAATCAGGACAAAGGCTCGCTCGGCAACATCGTGTGTCCGTATCACAGCTGGACGTACAGCCTGAACGGCGAACTGATGTTTGCCGAACACATGGGCGAGCAGTTCGACCGCTGCAAGCATAGCCTGAAGGCGGTGCACGTCGAGAATCTCGCAGGGCTGATCTTCGTTTGCCTCGCCGAGCGGCCGCCCGCGGATTTCGCCGTGATGCGCGCCGCGATGGAGCCGTATTTGCGGCCGCACGATCTGGCCGGCTGCAAGATCGCCGCGCAGATCGACATCGTCGAAGAGGGCAACTGGAAGCTCACGATGGAGAATAATCGCGAGTGCTATCACTGCGTCGCGAATCATCCGGAACTGACGATTTCGCTGTACGAATACGGCTTCGGTTATCAGCGTACGCCGGCCAACGAAGAAGGCATGGCCGCCTTCGATGAAACCGTGGCACGCCGCACCGCGCAATGGGAGGCCATGCAGTTGCCGTCGGCGGAGATCGAGCGGCTGGCGGATCTGGTCACGGGCTTTCGCACGCAACGCTTGCCGCTCGATCGCGACGGCGAATCGCAAACGCTCGACGCAAAAATCGCATCGAAGAAGCTGCTTGGCGGTTTCGAGCAGGCCGATCTGGGTGGCCTGTCGTTCTGGACGCAGCCGAATTCGTGGCATCACTTCATGAGCGACCACATCGTCACGTTCTCGGTGATTCCGCTATCCGCCGGCAAAACGCTGGTGCGCACCAAGTGGCTCGTACACAAGGACGCGCGCGAAGGCATCGACTACGACGCCGACAACCTGACCGCGGTCTGGCGTGCGACCAACGATCAGGACCGCGCGCTAGTCGAGTACTCGCAGCGCGGCGCAACCAGCAGCGCGTATGAACCGGGGCCGTATTCGCCGTTCACCGAAGGCCTCGTCGAGAAGTTCTGCGAGTGGTACATCGGCCGTCTCGCGGCTTACGGCGACGCCCCGCAAACCGATGACGCCGGTGCCGCCGCGCCGGCTTCGCACGGCGAAAAAGTCGTGTCCTTCATGCGCTGAGCGCGACACCGCAACCAGGAGCGGGAGAAAACCATGATGCGCGATCAGGCGACGTTTCAGCCCGGCACCGAGCCGCCCATTCCCCGCGCCGCGAGCCGTGTCACGCAGCCGCGCTTCTGGGAAGCACTGCCTGCGCGCTGGAATAGCGATGCCGACGATACGCTGGTGTGCTGCCAGGTGCGCGACGAAACGCACGACGTGAAGAGCTTTTTCTTCCGCGCGCCGTCCGAGCGGGCATTCGTGTTCGAGCCGGGCCAGTTCTTGACGCTGGAGTTGGAGATCGACGGCGAAGCAATCAATCGCTGCTATACGATCTCGTCGCCGCCGACCCGGCCGCATACGATTTCGATCACGGTCAAGCGGGTGCCGGGCGGCAAGGTGTCGAACTGGCTGCACGACAATCTACAGGCGGGCATGGAGGTTCGCGTGCTGGGGCCGTCCGGCGAGTTCACCTGCGCGCGCCATCCGGCGCGCAAGTTCCTGTTTCTGTCGGCAGGGTCGGGCATTACGCCGCTGATGTCGATGAGCCGCGCCCATCACGAGCTCGGCGAGGATAGCGACATCGTGTTCGTGCATAGCGCCCGCACGCCGGACGACATCATCTTCGCGCGCGAACTCGATCTGATCGCGTCGAATCAGGCGCATTTCCGTACCGCGTTCGTATGCGAGCGCGTCGGCGCACGCACGAACTGGCCAGGTGTGACCGGTTTTCTGACGTTGCCGCTGCTCAAGCTGATTGCACCGGACTTTATGGAGCGTGAGATTTTCACGTGCGGGCCCGCGCCGTATATGCAGGCGGTGCGCACGCTGCTGGACGAGGGCGGTTTCGATCGCAGCCACTATCACGAGGAAAGTTTCTCGTTCGAAACGGTGGGCGAAGTCGCGGCGCAGTTGACTACCGCGCATGTCGCGGATGCGTTGCAGCATGCAGGCGCGTCTGATATGGCGGAGTATTTTGTCGAAGCGCGTGCCGACGCTGCCGGCTTCGAGCCGGCCCCCGCGCCGCTCGAAACGGAAACGCGCTTCAAGGTGAGCTTTGCCAAAAGCCGTCGTGAGATCGAATGCGGCGGTGGTCAGCACGTACTCGATGCGGCGAAGAAGGCGGGCGTGCGGCTGCCTGCGTCGTGCACGCAAGGCATGTGCGGCACTTGCAAGGTCAAGCTCGTATCCGGTGAAGTTGCGATGAAACACGCGGGCGGGATTCGTCAGCGCGAAATCGATCAGGGCATGGTGCTGCTGTGCTGCAGCAAACCACTCACCGATCTCGTCGTCGATAAGTAGGACGAGAAATGCACGCGCAAACGCGCTCGAAGTCGCATGCGGACAACTGCATGTCGCAAAACAACGCTACCCGGCAATTCTGGCTGGCGATTCTAAATGCTCAATGGGTCGTATGACGGCAACTGGCAAACGGGAGAACGGCGATGAGACTGATCAGAAAGATATTCGTGGCGAGCGCATTGAGCGCGGCGCTGGCAGCCAGCAGCGTGAGCGTGTCGGCCGATACGAAGCCGACCATCAAGATCGGTTACGTGGAGGGCTGGGACGATAGCGTCGCGACCTCCAACGTGGCCGCACGCGTGATCGAAAAGCGTCTCGGCTATCAGGTCCAACTGGTGCCGGTCGCAGCCGGCGTGATGTGGCAGGGCGTGGCGCGCGGCGACCTGGACGCGACGCTGTCCGCATGGCTGCCGGTCACGCATGGTGCTTACTGGAACAACTTCAAGGAGAAGGTGGTCGACCTTGGGCCGAACTTCAACGACGCGAAGATCGGCCTGATCGTGCCGGACAACGCGGATGTGAAAACCGTCGGCGATCTCGAAGCGAAGAAGGCGGAGTTCGGTTCGCGCATCGTCGGCATCGATGCCGGTGCGGGCGTGATGCAGAAAACCAGCGAGGCCATCAAGGCCTATGGACTCGACTATCAGCTGATGCCGAGCTCGGGCAGCGCAATGACCGCGGAACTGGCGCGCTCGGAAGCGGCGAGCAAGCCGATCATCGTGACCGGCTGGAAGCCGCACTGGATGTTCGCGAAGTACAAGCTGAAATTCCTCGACGATCCGAAGAAAGTGTTCGGTGAAGCGGAGCACGTGGACAGCGTGGTGAATCCGGAACTCGAGAAAAAGGCGCCGACGGTCGTGGCATTCCTGAAGAAATTCCAATGGAAGCCGGGCGAGATCGACAGTGTGATGCTGGCGACGCAGAACGGCGAGAAGCCGACCGCCGCGGCCGATGCGTGGATCGGCGCACACGGCGATCGCGTGGATAGCTGGGTGAAGTGATTGAACCGGTGGGCCGTATGCAGGCATTGCCGCCTGGTTGAAGCGGCGATGCCGTCACGGGTGTGATTCAAAGGAAAACGCCGCTTTTCAGCGGCGTTTTCCGTTTGCTTCTTCTTATTGCAACACCACCGTCCGATCGCCGTTGATGAACACGCGCCGCTCGACAAACGCCTTGACGGCCCGGGCGAGCGTGATGCATTCGACGTCGCGTCCGGTGGCGAGCAGCCGCTCCGGGCTATACGCATGATCGACACGCTCAACCACCTGTTCGATGATCGGGCCTTCGTCGAGATCGTCGGTCACGAAGTGTGCCGTGGCGCCGATCAGTTTGACCCCGCGCGCGTGCGCCTGGTGATAAGGTTTCGCGCCTTTGAAACCGGGCAGAAATGAGTGGTGGATGTTGATCGCGCGCGCGGCGAGCGCGCGGCTCGTTGCGCCGGACAAAATCTGCATGTAGCGCGCGAGAATCATCAACTCCGCGCCCGACGTCTCGAACAGGTCGAGCAGACGCGCTTCCTGCTGCGGTTTGGTATCGGCGGTGATGGGCAGGTGGTGAAACGGCAGACCATGCTGCTGCGCAAGCGGTTCGAGATCGCGGTGATTCGAGCCGATGCCGACGATGTCCATCTTCAACTCGCCCATGCGCCAGCGGAACAGCAGATCGGCGAGACAGTGTTCGAGCTTCGAGACCATGATCAACACCTTCGGCCGCGTGCCGACGTCGTGCATCGCCCATGTCATCCGAAAGCGCTCGGCGATCGGGGCGAACTCGCGTTCGAGCGCGGGGACGTGCAGCGCCTCGTCGTACGCGACGCCGTGAAAGACGCAGCGTACGAAGAAGCGTTCGCTGAGATCGTCATCGAATACGGTCAGTTCGTCGATATAACAGTGATGCCGGTCGAGAAAGCCGACGACGGCGGCGACCTGGCCCGCGGCGCTCGGACACGCTACGGTGAGAACCAGTTGAGCGGGACGGAAATCGGCGGACATGCGCTCTCCACTTGAACGATAGGGCGACGCCGCGGGGCGCGGCAGCCATCGTCGCAGTAGAGCAAACAGGCAGGGCTCGCGGATAGAAGCTAACCGCCGTCCCGCTGGAACGGGAACGTCAGGCTCATTGCGCGTCGAGTCCGCACTCGTCGAGCAGCCACCGGCGAAACGCGTTGACCGCCGGCGTCGCCGCGCGTTGCGTGACGAGCAGATAGCCACGTTCGGTCACGACCGGCGCGTCGAACAGTTCGACGAGCTGGCCGGTTGCGAGCAGTTCGTCGATGAGCGGCGCCCAGCCCAATGCGACCCCCTGGCCCATGATCGCCGCATGGGCCACCAGCGCGAAACTGTTGAACGTGATGCCGCGGTGCGCGGCCGGTGCGTCCAGGCCGTGTGCGGCGAACCAGTCGGCCCACGACAGCCAGCGTGCCGGCTGGGTCGCCTCCAGATGCAGCAGCGGCAGGCTCGGCAGGTCGGCTGGCGCGCGCAATGCCGGATGCGCGGCGCGAAAGGCCGGGCTGCACACCGGCGTGACGCGTTCGGCGAAGAGCTTGATCGCGCCTCGTGCGGTCCAGTCCGCGTGCTGATCGCCGAAGGCAATCGCGATGTCTGCCTGGTCGTGCGAAGGATCGAACACATTCTGCGACGTGACGATCTTCACGTCGACGTCGGGCATGAGCGCCTTGAACTGCGAGAGACGCGGCATCAGCCAGTAGGTGGCGAAGCCGAAATCGGTCGACAGCGTGAGCGTTTGCGGCGTGCGTCGCGCACGGATGTCGGCGCTCGCACTGCGGATCGTGTCGAGTGCGCTGCGCACCGCTTCGAAGAGGCGCACGCCGTCTTCGGTGAGGGTAACGCCGCGATGGCCGCGCTCGAAGAGCGGCGCACCGAGCGCTTCTTCGAGTTGCACGACGCGCTGGCTGACTGCCGGCTGCGTCGAACCCAATTCGCGCGCGGCCGCACTGAAACTGGCCAGACGGGCGGCGGATTCGAACATGGTCAACGCCTGCATTGGCGGCAAGCGATCCTGCCTCGACATAAGCCCCCCTTATAGGCACATAACGATTTGCCGTCTTCACAGTGGCGAATTGACCGGCAATAGTGATGCTCGTGCTGAGTTCACCTGTTGGACTCAACGCCTGCATCAACCTTCTGCAATTCTATTCGAGGCGCGTCCCATGCTTGAAAGCGGAAAGAATATTCTGATTCTAATGGCCGACCAGATGACCCCGTTCGCGCTTGCCGCATACGGACATTCTCTGACGAAAACGCCCAATCTCGATCGTCTCGCGAAAGAGGGCGTCGTATTCGAATCGGCCTACTGCGCGAGTCCGCTGTGTGCGCCGTCGCGCTTTTCGTTTCTATCGGGCAAGCTGCCGTCCGCGATCGGTGCGTATGACAATGCCGCGGAGTTTCCGTCGCAAACGCTGACGTTCGCACATTATCTGCGTGCCGAGGGCTATCGTACCGTGCTGTCCGGCAAGATGCATTTTTGCGGCGCGGACCAGTTGCACGGTTTCGAAGAACGGCTCACCACCGACATCTATCCCGCCGATTTCGGCTGGACGCCCAACTGGGACGATGGCGAGGCGCGCCCCACCTGGTATCACAACATGAGTTCGGTGATCGATGCGGGGCCCTGCGTGCGCACCAACCAGCTCGACTTCGACGACGAAGTCACCTTCACCACTCGCCAGAAGCTGTTCGACATCGCACGTGACCGTCACGCGGGGAAAGACACGCGGCCGTTCTGCATGGTGGCCTCGTTGACGCATCCGCACGATCCGTATGCGATTGCGCAAAAGTACTGGGACATGTATCGCGACGATGAGATCGACATGCCCATGCACCGCGATTCGCTCGCCGAAGCCGACGCCCACTCCAAGCGCTTGCGCCACGTGTGCGAAACCGATCTCACGCCGCCCACCGAGCAGCAGATCCGCAATGCGCGCCGCGCATACTACGGCGCGATTGCCTACGTCGACGACCAGTTCGGGGCGATTCTCGACGCACTCGAACAGTCCGGGCTCGCGAAAGACACCGTGATCGTCGTCACGTCCGACCATGGTGAGATGCTCGGCGAGCGCGGCCTCTGGTACAAGATGACGTTCTTCGAAGGCGGCTGCCGCGTGCCGCTGATCGTGCATGCGCCGCAGCAGTTCGACGCGCATCGCGTGCAGGCGTCGGTGTCGCACCTCGATCTGCTGCCGACGCTCGTCGAGCTGGCGCGCGGCGAAGCACCGGCCATGTGGCCCGATTCGCTCGACGGCCGCAGCCTCGTGCCGCATCTGCGCGGCACGCGCGGCGCTCACGACGAGGCAATCGGCGAGTATCTGGCGGAAGGGGCCATTGCACCGATCGTGATGGTGCGGCGCGGGCGCTTCAAGTTCATTCATACGCCCGCCGATCCGGATCAGATTTACGACGTGCAGGCCGACCCGCTGGAGCGAGAGAACCTCGCCCAGCGAAGCGAATACGCGTCACTGGTTGCGGCGTTTCGCGAGGAAGTCGCCCGGCGCTGGGATCTCGCGGCGCTGCACGACCGGGTGCTGCAAAGCCAGCGGCGGCGGCGCTTTCATTTCGCGGCGACCACGCAAGGCTCGGTCGCGTCATGGGACTGGCAGCCGCTCGTCGATGCGAGCCAGCGCTATATGCGCAATCACATCGATCTCGACACGCTCGAAGCGATGGCGCGCTTTCCCGCCGTTGCACGGTGACGATCACTTCTTTTTCTTTCGACAGGAAGCCAGCATGATGAAAAAGCGCTTAAAACAGGCGGTATTTGGCGCGGCGGCGCTGTGCGCGAGCGTTGGCTTCGCGGCGGCCGCAGAGCCTCAGTCGTGCACGCGGGTCAACATGGCAGGGCCCGGATGGAGCGACATCGACGCGACCAATGCGATGACGGGCGTGTTGCTGAAGGCGCTCGGCTACCAGCAGAGCGTCGCCAATCTATCGGTGCCGATCACCTATCAGGGGTTGAAAAAAGGGCAGATCGACGTCTTCCTCGGCAACTGGATGCCGGCGCAGGCGCCGGTGGTCAAACCGTTCGAAGATGAAAAATCGATCGACGTCGTGCATCCGAATCTGAGCGACGCGAAGTTCACGCTCGCCGTGCCCGATTACGTGGCCGCCGCCGGCGTCCATTCGTTCGCGGACCTGGCAAAGAATGCGGACAAATTCGACAGCAAGATTTATGGCATCGAGCCCGGGGCGCCCGCGAATCAGAACATCAAGAAGATGGTCGGCGACAAGGTATTCGGACTCGGCAACTGGCAACTCGTCGAATCGAGTGAGACAGGCATGCTCACGCAGGTTGAACGCGCGGTGCGCGACAGAAAGTGGATCGTGTTCCTCGCGTGGGAGCCGCATCTGATGAACACGAAGTTCAAGCTGAGCTATCTCGATGGCGGCGACAAGTACTTTGGACCGAACTACGGCGGCGCCACGGTCAATACGGTGACGCGCAGCGGCTACGCCGGTGAATGCCCGAATCTCGGCCGTCTGTTCAGGCAGCTCACTTTCAATGTCGATCTGGAAAACGGCGTGATTACCGAAGTGCACGAGAAGAAGACCGCTGTCGACGCTGCCGCAACCGACGCGTTAAAGCGCCACCCCGAACTGTTGAAGTCATGGCTCGACGGTGTGCGCACGGTCAATGGCGCGAATGGTTTGCAAGCGGTGCAAACTGCGCTCGGCGTGAAATAGCGGCGATATTCGCGGCGCATCTCAAAGTCGTCGAGCGCCAGATTCATGTCGCTTTCGCGCGAATGGTCATGAATCTGGACCCGTATTCTTGGTTCGTGCGACTTAACGTTCAAAGACAAAGCGTGTATTGCCGCGCGCGCCTCGATTGCGCGGGGCATGCGTCGTTGTATCCGGAAAAATACATAGGCAAAGAGCGGGGAGAAGCATATGAAGAACAGAAATGCGCTGGGTCTGTCGGCCCTCGCCATGGTGGCCAGCGCCGCCTGCGCGCCAACTGTCGTGCACGCGCAAAGCAGCGTCACGCTGTATGGCATTCTGGACGCGGGCGTTACCTATGTGAGCAACGCGGGCGGCTCCCACCAGTTCAAATTCGACGACGGCATTTCATATGGCAACCGCATCGGCTTCAAGGGCGTTGAAGATCTCGGCGGCGGCTTGCAAGCGGTGTTCGCGCTCGAATCGGGTTTTCACCTCGGCAATGGTCAGCTGGCGTTCGGCGGCGCTCAATTCGGACGGCAGGCGTATGTGGGGTTGAAGAACGGCTGGGGCACACTATCGCTCGGCAACCAGCTCGACATGACGGAGGAGTTCGTGTATCTGTACAACATCTCGGCGTGGGCGAGCGGCTATGCGATCCATCAGGGCGACTTCGACCGGATGAATGGCGACCGGCTGCCGAATTCGATCAAGTTTCTCTCGAATGATTTCTCCGGCTTGACGTTTGGCGGCATGTACTCGTTCGGCAATACCGCGGGCGATTTTCATGAGAAGAGCGCGTGGAGTGTCGGCGCGCACTATGAGCACAACGCGTTCAACATGGGCGCGGCCTATACGCAGTTGAACGACCCGTACGGCATCTATGCGTTCGATCCGTTCGCGATGCTCGGCGTGCATACCTTCCTCGGCCAGCCTGCCGTCTCCGTCGATCCGGCGACGGGTGCGATAACGGACCTGTATAGCACGTCGTCGTTTCCGGTCGACCGGCAAGGGGCGTTTGCGATCGGCGCGGCCTACACGATCGGCAAGGTGATGCTCAGCGGCAATTTCACGTACACGACCATCAAGGGCGTCGGGCAGACCTCGCATATGCAGGTCTACGAAGGCGGCGCCGCGTACACGTTCACCCCCGCGCTATTGCTGTACGGTGGCTATCAGCACACGCGATTCGAAGGCAATCACTGGAATCAGGGCTCGCTCGGTCTGCATTACCTGCTGTCCAAACGCACCGACGTTTATCTCTCCGGCGATTATCTGCGCGCATCGGACGGCGTGAACGCGGTGATCGGCTATAGCTTCACGCCGTCGAGTTCCAGCACGCAGGCCGATGTGCGGATCGGCATGCGGCATTCGTTCTGATACTGCGTTACGTGGGATCAGCAAGCTGTCGCTTCAGCGTTTCAATCAATGCGCGCACTTTCGCCGGGGGGTGGCTGGTGGGCGGGAATACGGCCTGGATACTCGCGGCATCGGTTGCCCAGTGCGGCAGCAGACGAATCAGCCGCCCCGTCTCGATGTCATTGCCGATCGAAAAATCCGTCAATAAACCGAAGCCGCCGCCCGCGAGTGTCGCTGCGCGGCACGCGTCGGCGGTGTTGACCAGAAACGCATTTTCGCATCGCACGCTGTCCGTTGTGCCGTCGTCGCGCCGCAACTCGAGCGCCAATGGGTGCGGCAATACCGTCAATGCGCAAAAGGGCAGCGCCGCCAGGTCGGCCGGTGTTCGCGGTGTGCCCCAGGTGTCGATGAACGCCGGACTCGCGACAATCCATTTAACGAAACTGCCAAGCTTCACTGCCCGGTAATTCGAATCCGCCAGCCGGCCCAGCCGAATCGCGACGTCGATCCCGTCGGCGATCAAGTCCACGTATTGGTCGCTGCACAGCAATTCGACGTCGAGTTGCGGATGTTCGCGGCGCAGTTCGACCAGTGCGGGCGCTACCATCAGTGCGCCGTAATCGATCGGCGAACTGACGCGTAACGTGCCGCGCACTGGCGCCGTCTCTCCGCTGACTGCGTTCAGCGCTTCTTCGGCCGCTCGCAGAATCTTCACGCTCGCTTCGTAGAACGCGCGGCCTGCTTCCGTGACGCCGAGCCGCCGCGTCGTGCGCACGAGCAGACTCGCGCCCACTTCCGCTTCGAGCCGCTGCATGTGCGTGCTGACCATCGTTTTGGCGAGTCCCAGGCGGGCGGCGGCAGCGGTCAGCGAGCCGGCGTCGACGACCGCGACGAAGACCGCCAGACGATTCAGGTTCACGTCACGTACGTCGGCCATAGTCGATTGTCCATCTTCGATTGAATGTGTTTCCGGGATTATCAGGCTTCCGCGAGCTACCGCGTGCGCCTATGCTGGCTACGTACCTCATCGAACTCCGGAGTCTGACATGCCTGCTGCCAAACCTGCCCAACCTATCCGACTGTATACGACGCTGCTGTCCGGGCATGGGCATCGGGTGAAGCTGTTTCTGTCACTGCTCGATCTGCCGTTTGAAGTCGTCGAACTGAACATGAAGGCCGGCGATAACCGCAAGCCGGACTATCTGGCGCTGAACCCGTTCGGCCAGGTGCCGACGATTCAGGACGGCGAGCTCACGCTGTTCGATTCAAATGCGATTCTCGTCTATCTGGCCAAGCGTTACGGCGATGCGTCGTGGCTGCCGGACGATGCGCCCGGCGCCGCGGCCGTGCAACGCTGGCTCTCGCTTGCCGCCGGGCAGATTGCGTACGGACCTTGCGCCGCGCGACTCGTGACGGTATTCGGCGCGCCGAATGATCATCAGACCGCGAAGAACATCGCCGTCAAACTGTTCGACGTGATCGAACAGGAACTGGCCGATAAACCTTTCGCGGTGGGCAATCACGTAACGATCGCCGACATCGCCGCGCACACCTACATTGCCCACGCGCCGGAAGGCGGCGTGTCGCTGCAAGCGTATCCGAACATTCGTGCATGGCTGCGTCGCGTGGAGGCGTTGCCGCGTTTCATTGCGATGCCGGCGACGAAGGCGGGTCTGGTCGCCGCGTAACCTGTGCTTGGCTGTTGGCTGGAGTCCGATCATGTCCGCTTTTGTTCCACTGAATGGCTGGGGTGTCGACGCATCGCCGTTTCACGCGGGCGAGGTGACCGCGCAGCAACGCGCCGGGGTGACTAGCCAGGCGGAATCGGCTGGACGTCGCGGGATTCGGCGCTATATGCCGGAGCAGCATCGACAGTTTTTTGCCGACCAGCCATTCGTGGTGTTCGGCGGCGTCGATGCGAACGGTCAGCCGTGGGCGACGCTGCGCGCGGGCAAGCCGGGTTTCGTGTCGTCGCCGGATGCGAAGACGCTGCGCATCGACGCAGGCGTGCTGCCCGGCGACCCGCTCGCGGGGCACTGGCAGCCAGGCGCGATGATCGGAGGGCTCGGGCTGCAGCCGCAGACGCGGCGGCGTAACCGGGTCAACGGTGTGGTGAGGTCGGTGGAAGGCGAAACGCTGTTCGTCGAGGTGACGCAGAGCTTTGGCAATTGCGCGAAGTACATTCAGAGCAGAACGCCGACCTTTGTGGAAACGGGTGCGCCGTTGGCTTGCGAGCCGGAAGTCGCTGCACAACTCGGCGACGCGGACCGTGCCTTGATCATGCGCGTCGACACGTTTTTCATCGCGAGCGCCAACCTCGAAGAAGGGGCGGGGCTCGCGCGTGGTGTCGACGTCTCGCATCGCGGCGGTGCGCCTGGCTTTGTTCGCGTCGACAACGCAAGCACGCTGACTACCCCGGACTACAGTGGCAATCGCTTCTTCAACACGATCGGCAATCTGCTCCATGACCCGCGCGCCGGTTTGCTGTTCATCGACTTTGCGACGGGCGATCTGCTCTATCTCGCGGTGCGGGCGGAAGTGATCTGGGACGGTGCGGAACTGGCGGGCTTCGCAGGCGCGGAGCGGCTTGTCCGTTTTCGTATCGACGCAGTACGTCGCAGCCGTGGTGCATTGCCGTTCCGGTGGTCGGAAGTTGAATTCGCTCCGCAGTTCGCAGCCGCTATCCGTCAGCAAGGCACGAGTACTTCCGCCTGGCAGAATCTGAAGGTTGTGGAAGTTATCGAAGAAACGCCGTCGATTCGCTCGTTTTACTTTGAATCAATTGACGGTGTGCCGTTGCCGCCGTTCAAGCCGGGACAATTTCTGCCGATTCGTGTACCGGTGACAGGACCGAACGCACCGCTGGTGCGCACCTATACGCTTTCCGATTCGTATGACGCGCGGCGTTATCGGATCAGCGTAAAACGCGAGGGGGTTGCGTCGAGCTGGTTGCACGATCGCCTCGTCGTCGGTAGCCGGATCGAAGCGAAACGGCCCGGCGGGACGTTCGTCTACGACGAGGACAGTCAGCGGCCCGCCGTGCTCGTTTCCGCAGGCATCGGCATCACCCCGATGATGGCGATCCTGCATCACGTACTGCATTCGCCGGAGGGCGATAAGGCGCGCGCGAAACGGATGTTCTTTTTTCATGGCGCGCGTAGCGATGGCGAACGGCCATTCAGCGGTCATTTGAAAGACGTCGCGAAGCGTTATCCGGCGGTTTCAGTGCATCTGTTCGATAGTGCCGCAGATGGATCGACGCAGGGCGCGCCGGCCGGGCGTATGAGTATCGACACACTCAAGCGCGTACTTCCGTTCGATGACTATGATTTCTATCTGTGCGGGCCTGAGCAGTTCATGCGCGACATGTACGACGGGCTGCGCGGCCTCAATGTGGCAGATGAGCGGATCCGATTTGAGGCCTTTGGACCGGCGAGTATCAAGCGCGCGGTGATCGAACGTGAGACGCCGGCGGCAGCGTCGATCGCGCGCGGCGCTGGCGTATTACCTGTGACTTTTGCGAAATCGGCGCGCACGCTTCAATGGTCGCCGCGCGACGGCAGCTTGTTGGAATTCGCCGAGGCGCACGGTGTCGACGCGCCGTCGAATTGCAGGTCGGGTACGTGCGGGACATGTTCGACGCGGTTGTTGTCAGGGCGGGTTCGGTACGAGGGTGAGGTCGTCGCGGATATCGAAGCTGGGCATGCGCTTGTTTGTGTGGGACGTCCTGCGAAAGGCAGTGCGCCGGCGGGCGTCGTGCTGGATTTGTGAGCGGCGGTTGATGCCGTTCTTCGAGATCGGGATACGAGCCCGTACATTCGGAACCTGCCACGCGCACTACCAGCCGATCCGATGCTTCTCATCGGTCTCCTTGTGACGCCGATCATCGTCGGCATGCAGATACTGGCTGGTCGTGGTGAGTGACGCATGCCCCAGGTTGTCGCGCACCAGACGAAGGTCGACCTGCTGATCCACCATGTTCGATCCCGCGCTATGCCGCAGCCAGTGCGCTGAGGCCAGTTCGAGTTGATCGGCTTGCTGCGTGTACTCGTCGCCACGAGCACGGAGCGCCTGCGCCGCGCCGCTGAAAACCTGCTTGACGATGAGGTGCAAGGCGGCCCGTGTCAACGGTTTGCGCGACTGCCCGATCGGCAGCACGAGCGGCGTGTCCTCGTGCGGTGAAGGCAACGGCGGCAATCCCTGTTGATGGCGATAGGCGGAGAGCTCCGCCATCATTTCCGCCGTGGCAGGCACCAGTCGTTCCTTGTCGCCTTTGCCCAGCACCTCGAGCCACCAGCGATCGACGCCGTTCGCATCGCGACGGCAGAAAAAACTGCCCATCGTATTGGTGGCCACCTCGGTAATGCGCAAACCGCCCAGATAGAGCAGGGTGAAGAGCCAGCGCACGCGCACGGCGTGCTCACGCTCGCGGTCCGTCTCTTTCGGCATGGCCTGAATCCAGTTTTTGACTTCGAGCCATCGCTCCGGCGAAAGATAGCGGGTGACGCGCGGCTTCGCGCGGCGCGCGCGCTGACGGGAGAGCGACAGCGGGTTGCCGGCAAGATAGCCTGCCTGCACGAGCCACGCGAACATGACGTTGAGAATCACCAATGCCTGACGCTGACTGGTGGCGCAGAGCGGTCCGTAGAACGGACGCCAGCGCGGATCGCCACGCGGATGCTTGCGCCCGCCGTTTGCGGTCCATTGCGCGCCCGGTTGCGGATCCGAGAGAAAGTGCTGATAGACGAGCAGGTCCTCGTGCGTCAGCGAAGACAGCGGCTTGCCCAATTGAAGCAGCGACCACAGCAGCAGGCGCTCGGCTTCCTTGCGGTAGGTGTCGAAAGTGGTTTTCTTGTCGACGACACGCGCGAGCCAGGCACGAATCGCGTCGAGATCGTTTTGCGCCGCAATCTGGGCGATGACGTTCTGCGCGCGGTTGATGCCCGTGCGGCCATCCAGGTCCGGGGGGATGACCAGCGTCTCAATAGGGCATGGGGTTGGCAGAAGGACGGTCACGGAGGGTTTTGGGTGCGAGGTGCGTCTGTTACACATACGGCTGGATAATTCTCAACATTATAGCCGTAATGTCAAACTGTCCGTGTAGAATGATTGTTTATAATACACAATACGTTGTACTACCAACGTATCGAACGTTGCTGACCATTAGTACGACGCACCGGGCACCAAGCGACGCGGTCGTAGTGAAGAGACCCGAGGAAAGGGAATGCTCACAACCGAAGCCGCAAGCGGGGAAGGGGGATGCGATCCAAGAGGGGTGCCGTCAAGAAACGGCATTTTCATACGCTAAGCTGCGCAGGCACACCGTTCCTTGGTCGGCGCGTTGGCGTTGGCTGCCAGCATGCTCGCACTGACCCACCAACCGCCAAGCCCGATTCAATAAGCCGACCCTGTTCCAACGGGGATTTGAAACCGGTAGCTCGTTCGTAACAGCACTTTCAGCATGCCTTTAAGCTCTCGAAGGCCGCGTAAGGTTTAGGCCCGAGCCATAGAACCGGCAGCGAGCGGCTTGCGCCAGGCAATCCAGCCGACAACAATCGATAGTATCGCCGCGACAAGCGGCGCCACCCCATGCCCGTATTCGCCGTGGACTGTGACGGTTGCCAGCGCAGCCAACATCACGGTGCAGCCGAGCGCCGAGCCCCCCAGCCGCGTCCGCGCTCGCGCCAGCAGAATGGCGGCCATGAGTTCCAGCGAACCGGTCACGAAATGGAACCAGTGCGGATATCCCCACTTCAGGTATTCCTCAAAGATGGATCGCGGGGCGACGATGTTGCTGAGCGATCCCACGACGAAAAAAACGGCAAGAACCCAAGGTAATACTTGGCGCCAGTAAATCTTGGACATTCGTTCTACCTTCTCTGATGAGATGCTGCCGAGGAGCAGTGCGGCCACCTGGCCGACGAGGCGGCCGAACTCCGCTGTTCATGCCGTTGCCTTGTGGGCCGCCGCAAAGACATCGCGAGGGGACGTGGTGCCGGCGACGTGCTCCGTACCCGCGACGCCGAGATCCATCCAGCCCGAGTTGACGGCATCGAACATCGCTTCTGCCGGTGCGGTCTGGCCCTGGGGGATGCCTAACTGTTCGAACGCTGCTGACCACTCGGCCCGCGGGATGGCAAAGGCCTTGACGTCGCGCTGTAAAACTTCGCCGAGCTGGGCCGCGACTTCATCCGCGCTGACCATCGAGCCAAGCTCCACGACGCGATGCCCGGACCACGCCGGGCCGGTCAGCAGCGTCGCCACCTTGGCGCCGATATCGTCGGTCGCGACCATGGTCGACTTCCGACTCGTCGGGTTGTAATAGACGGGTAACGTGCCGCCCTGGGCGACGTGCAGGCCGTAAAGGAAATTCTCGAAGAACCCGCCGGCGCGCACGAAAGCGACTGGCGACGCCAGGTGGCGCAGTCCTTGTTCCAGCAGCGACAGGGCGGTGATCATTCCCAGTTCGCTGTTTCTGTTCGCACCCATCGACGACAGCGCAACCACCCGCGGCGGCGCTGCCCTGGTCAGCGCCTCGACATAGCTCGCGATGACGGCCTTGGCCTCCTTGAAATCCGGCGTGGGGGCCCAAACGGTCGGCAGCATGACGAATGCGCCGTCGACGCCGTCGAGTGCCCGCTCGATGGCGGCCGCATCGTTCCAGTCGCCATCGACCAGTTCGACACCTTGCTTCGCCCAACTTTCGGCCTTAGCTCGGTCGCGGACGAGCGCGCGGACCTGCTGGCCGCGGTCCAGCAGATGTCTCGCCGTTGCGCCGCCGACTTTTCCTGTGATTCCCATAACCAGAAACATGTATGCTCTCCTAGCGGTTGATGGTCTACGTCATAGACAAGGTCTAATATATAGACCTTGCGACTGCGCCGTAAGGAGGCAGTTATTTGTAACCAGGTAAGATCAAAGGAACCCGTATGAGCCCCGCCGCAAGCGCGATCGAGCGTTTTACCCGATACCAGTCGGACGACGCCCAGTCGGCAGGACCCGTGCACTGTCCGGTGCGCGACGTGCTCGACCGCATCGGGGACAAATGGAGCATTCTCATGATCATGACCCTCGCGACGCGCCCACAGCGCTTCAGCGAGCTTCACCGAGCTGTGCGCGACATCTCCAAGCGTATGCTCACCCAGACCCTGCGCGACTTGGAGCGCGACGGACTGATCACCCGGCAGGTCTTTCCGACCAAGCCGCCGAGCGTTGAATATGGCCTTTCGCCGCTGGGCCAATCGTTGTTGGACCCGATGGCGGCCCTCATCGATTGGGCCGATCGTCGTTATTCCGACATCCATGCCGCGCGCGTGCGCTTTGACGGCGCAGCTCGCGATGTCTCGCGCTAGATGCTCAGCCCGATGTGAGGTGGTGGCGAAAGCCTGAAGCGGGCAGTTCATATGTACTGGCTTTGCAGATGGCGCGGAAGGAGGTATCACGCGTTACGCGCTCGTCGCTTACTCCGAAAGGGGACCAACGGTTTTCGGCGCGACTGGCCGCTACGCGAAGAATCTGGATGGCAATCGTGAGCGCTTCAGCGCGGTCCTGGAGCAGGGGCGCGTGCATGCGGTTCAACTGCATTCCAGGGCTTCATCTAAGACAATCGCGCGTTCCATCAGGAAATCGTGCGTGTGTGCGGCAATCCGCAATTAGGCGAACTGATCGATAAGTACCAGTTGCCGGCCTTCGTGATCCAGTTGCGCCAGACTGTTGGCGCCGACCAGATGATCGGCAATTCGCTCGCCGAACACGAGGATAGCTGGGCGTGCGGCGTGGTGGCGTGCCTAGTCGTGAGTGGAATGCTGAGTTCTCCAGTTGAGTACTATCCGGTTTCGTGATTTGACATAAGATAAATTATCAATTTTTATGGTGTAGGTCCCAAATAGAAATGTCGGGTTTCCGCTAAATAGAAATGTCGTGTTTTGGTAGTTTGAGCGCCGGACATCTGCACTGGGAGCCGGCGATGAACGCGACTGGGACGATCACGATGACGATGCGCGAACTGGACAGGTTCAAGGTCATTCAGGACGTCGCCGACGGCAGGCTCAAGCCCTGGCGCGCGGCGGAACGGCTCAGGCTGACGACGCGGCAGGTTCGCCGTCTCGTTGGACGGTTGCGCGAACATGGACCCGCAGGTGTGGTGTCGCGTCGGCGCTCGAAGCCCAGCAACAACCAGCTGGACGCGGTGACGGCCGATCGGGCACTCTCGATCATCCGTGAGCGCTATGCCGATTTTGGGCCGACGCTGGCCTGCGAGAAGCTGTACGAATGTCACGGCATCCGGCTTGCAAAGGAGACGGTCAGGCGCCTGATGACGGATGCAGGCCTCTGGATTCCCCACCGGCAGCGGCCACCGAAGGTTTACCAGCCGCGCGCGCGGCGCGCGCGTGTGGGCGAACTGATCCAGATCGATGGCAGCGATCACCGGTGGTTCGAGGAACGGGCGCCGGCCTGCTCGCTGCTGGTGTACATCGACGATGCGACGAGCCGGCTGATGATGCTGCATTTCACGGCCACCGAGTCCACGTTCAGCTACTTTGAAGCGACGCGTGCGTACATCGAACAGCACGGCGCACCCGGTGCGTTGTACAGCGACAAGTACAGCGTGTTTCGCAAGACCGGCGCGAACAAGGATGGCAGCAGCGTGACCCATTTCGGCCGGGCGATGTACGAGCTGAACATCGACACGTTCTGCGCGAACAGCAGTCCAGCCAAGGGGCGCGTCGAACGGGTGAACCTGACGCTGCAGGACCGGCTGGTCAAGGAACTACGGCTGCGCCACATCGACACGCGGGAGGCTGCCAACGCTTGTGCGCCCCACTTCATCGCCAGCTACAACGCGCGCTTCGGCAAGGTGCCGCGCAGCGCCTTCAACGCGCACCGGCCGCTACGTGTGGACGAGAATCTCGACACCATCCTGACGTGGCGTGAACCGCGGCGGGTCACGTGCGCCCTGACGCTGCAGTACGACCGGGTGATCTACCTGCTCGATGATACGGGCACGGACCGCAGGCTGGTGGGACGCTACATAGACGTGTGTGAGTATCCCGACGGGCGCCGAGATCCGCGCCGATGGCGTCGCCCTTCCCCGCAGGCCTTATGGCCGGCTCTCCGAGATTGATCAGGGTGCCGTGGTCGATCACAAGCGGCTGGGGCATGTGCTGCAGGTCGCGCAACTGATCCGATGATGGACGTTCGCAGGGTCTGCCAAGGCATCACTAACTGCCCCTGCGCAAGTCGTCCGGCGCCCGGCGCCCATGGTGGTGACTGGTGCGCGACAGGGTTGTCGACAATTCGAGGCAGGTCGTCCCGATTGCACCTACCAAGTCGAATGCGCCGGACTCAACGTATTGCGCTTGCGCCGGCATCCGTTGGAACGAAAGCCCCGATTACGTATTTTCTATTGTAACTTCATTTTTTGAAGTAACATGCCGCTTACGGATCTGCTGATGACCGAAACATTGAAGGACTCGATATCCGGGACATCACCCGTCTGATCGTGACACGGCAAAGGCCGCGGCTCCCAAAGAGCGTTCTTCATCGTCGAGCGCACCCTCAATCGCAAGAAGGAGCTTTCCATGGCAATCCCAACCTACTCTACTGATGTGTCCGCACTTGTTCTCGTTGATGTGCTGAACGACTTTCTTGCCGAGGACGGAAAGATCAACAGCCTGATCCGGGAGCAGATTGAAAACGTAGGCTTGATCGAAAATCTGTTACGTCTTCTATCGGGAGCACGAGCCGCTTCTCTTCCGATCTTCTATGCGCCACATGGCCTGCACGAGCATAGTTTTGATGATGTGAAGTACGTGCCCGTGCGAATGCAAGGGGCAATGCAGAACCACATCTTTTGGGAGGGCGAATATGGTTCCGACTTCTATGAACCGTTGCGCCCTCATGACGGCGACACCGTCGTGGGGCGCCATCGCACATTCAATGCGTTCATGGGAACGGACCTCGATGCGCAACTAAAAAAGCGCGGCATAGAGAAAGTGATCCTGGCAGGTTTGACGTCGCATACCTGCGTCGAGGGGACGGGCCGACATGCGACGGAGGCTGGCTACCACCTTACGTTCCTGAAGGATGCCGTCGCGGAGTTTACCCCCGTGGCTCACAAGATGGCGGTCGAGATTTCATACCCGACTTTTGGGCATGAGGTGCTCACCGTTGACCAATTCCTCGCGTCAGTGCGCCAATCCGGTCAGTGAAAGCTTACTGACTCCAGCCGTTTCACATTCGCCTTAACGGAGTTGCCATGTCCGCATCCAGTTACGAACACGACCAGACAGCATTGCTGATCGTAGACCCCTACAATGATTTCATGAGCGAGGGCGGAAAACTTTTCAACGCGATCAAGGAGACGGCCGACGCGTCGCATATGTTCGACAATCTTCGCCTCATTATTCCGCGTGTGCGTTCGGTGGGAATCCGGGTGTTCATTGTTCCGCATCATCGGTCGTGCCCGGGCGATTTCGATCATTGGCAGCACATCAACATGTTCCAGAAGGCGGGACTGCCGACGAAGGCGTTTGAAGCGGGGAGCTGGGGTGGCGAGTTTCATCCCGAGTTCGGTCCGCAGGAAGGCGACGTCGTCGTCAAGGAACATTGGGCGCAAAGTGGCTTCGCCAACACCGACCTGGATCTTCAACTCAAGCAGCACGGCATCCGGAAAATCATCCTGGTCGGTCTCATTGCGAACAGCTGCATTGAGTCCACCGGTCGTTTCGGCATGGAACTGGGCTATCACGTGACGCTTGTAAAGGACGCAACAGCGGCGTTCAGCCATGAAGGAATGGTGGCTGCCGAGACGAACGGACCGATGTACGCTCACGCCATTCTGACGACCGAAGAACTGCTGTCGAGGTTACCGCCGGCGCCGTGAGCGACGAGTCGTCACATTGCCGGCCATCGGTGAACCAGGTCGGACCGGATTCGCGCCTGCTTCTGACCGGCTTCTCACGGTCGGCATACCGGAACCGCGCATTGGGGCGGACCGCATAGCTTCAGTATGAAGGGACATATAATGGAGCCAATTAGCTGGAAACAGTCGTTGCCTTCGCCGTGACATGCGCGGGCAAGCAGATTTATGCGGTCGGTCTAGGGGGCAACAATGAGTTGGGACGAAGTATGCGACAGCGTTTGCCCTATCGCGCGGTCGCTCGCCGTCGTCGGAGATCGTTGGACGCTGCTGATTCTTCGTGAGCTGGCGATGGGCACACGCCGGTTCGACGAAATTCAAGCGCAAACAGGCATGTCATCGTTCCTCTTGTCGAGCCGGCTGAAGCGTCTCGAGAAAGATGGTGTCGTTGAGCGACGGCCGTATAGCGACCGCCCTCCCAGGTTTGAGTACCACACGACGGAAAAGGGAAAAGACCTCGACGGGGTGCTGCTCCTGCTACGGGCCTGGGATATGAAATGGGGACGTGGTGCGGACGAAGAGCCGGCGGTCCATATGGTCCATAAGCGAACCGGGAAAGTGGTCGACGCCGCGTGGCGTCCTCCTGCGACCGGAAAGCCGTTCTCCTTCGACGACGTCAATTCAACCGTCAGTTCAGCGTTCGCGGCTGAACGGGAAGCCAGACGGACGGCGTTTCTTGCCGCGAAGCGCGGTGACGATTCCTGACGGAACCTTGTTGCCGCTTAGCGATTGTTCTTCTACGGCGCCGCGCGGACCTGCACGATGCGTTTTGCTGACATCAAGGTCATCGATGGGCGAGCGGCAGAAAAGGAAACCTGTAGCCGCATTATCGGGTCCTTGCGTGAAACGTCAGCGAAGCCCGCCGCCGCTATGCAGAGCATTGCTGCCCTCGCGTCCGTTAATGAAGCGGAGCAGTCGCACCAATGTCCATGCCACGGACTTGGGAATGGCGGCTCTCGGCCGTTCAGTGCCTCATGCAAGCGGCACATGCACGCCCAGGCAGCGCTAGGCAGCGATGGACAGCAGCCGACCCAACGCAGCCACTCAAGGCTTGGCATCGTCAGCGTCTCATAACGGCGAACTCAGTCATAGGGGGGCCTCCATTCGTCGCTGCGGTCGGTGTCACGACCAACAAAAGACACCGTTATTCGGGATAAGGCTGCGTTTTGTGCAAACATTAAAACAGCAATCTGATTTAAAAAGATCCATTACACCGAAGGCCGCTCCCCGGGAGATGCTCTGGTCAGCGCTTCGACCAGTTCCGCAAGCGCAACCGGCTTGACGAAATGCTGCTCGAATCCTGCGTCGTTCGAACGCCTGCGGTCCTCGGCCTGCCCGTAGCCGGTCAGCGCGAACACCCTCACGGGCGTCGCCGTCTGCTGTGCGCGCAGCGCGCGGGCGAGCTGGTATCCGTCCATTCCGGGCAAGCCAATGTCGAGTATCGCGAACGCCGGCGAGAACGCCGCCGCTACCTCGAGCGCGGTCGCCGGATCGGTCGCCGTCGCCACGTGGAAACCCATCTCGACGAGATAGGCTTCCATCGCCATCAGGCCGTCCTTGTTGTCGTCGACCAGCAGCACGCGCACGCCGACGCCGTTGCCGTCCGGATGCGGCGCGGCCGGCTGCTTCCCGCGATCGGTCGTGGGTGCCGATGCGGCCGGGAGCGTGACGGTGAAAGTCGCACCCCTACCCGGTCCGTCGCTGCTTGCGACGACCGTGCCGCCGTGCAGTTCGACAAAGTTCTTCACGAGCGCAAGACCAACCCCGAGCCCGCCGTTCGCGCGGTCGATCGTCGTCTCTCCCTGCTCGAAGAAGGAGAACAGACGCGGCATCAAATCCGCGCTGATTCCGACGCCGTTGTCCGCCACCGACACGACGATTTCAGTGGTGCTCGACACGGCTTTTACATGAATGCGCCCATCCGTCTGCGTGAACTTTGCGGCGTTGTTCAGCAGGTTGCCGAACACCTGCGTGAGACGGACGGGGTCGCCGGACACTGTGCCGCCGTCGTCTGCGAGGTCCAGCGACAGTGTCTGTGAACGTTGTTCGAGCAACGGATTCGCTGCCTCGATCGCGCGCGCAAGCACCGTCGCGATCGGCACGGGCTCGCGCGCCAGTTCGATCGCGCCGCGCGTGATGCGACTCACGTCCAGCAGATCCTCCACGAGCCTCGACAGATGCGCCACTTGACGCTCGATGATGTCGTAGTGTTTGTCGGTCGTGCCGCCGTTTTGCTTGCGCACGAGCACGAGCGCGGTCGAGATCGGCGCGAGCGGATTGCGAAGCTCGTGGCCGAGCATCGCGAGAAATCGATCTTTTGCACCGTTCGCGTTGCGCAGATCCGCGAGCAGCGCTTCGCGCTCGATGCGCGACTTCTCGACGGCCTCGCGTGCACGTACGTAGCCGGTCACCTCGACGGCACTGAGGATCACGCCGTCGACGTTTCCCGACGACGCGCGCAACGGTTCGAAATGAAGCGTATAAACGCGCTCGTCGCCGGTTCGGTTTGCCCGATACTCTTCATGGACGATCGGCACGCCATCGGCGAACACGCGCTGCAGTGCGGCTACAATCGCGCCGCCCTCCTCTTCCGGAAATGCGTCGAGATAAGCGAGGTTGATCAGGTCCGCGCGGCCGACCATCGCGAGATAGCGGGGATTCGTCAACTGAAACGTATGCCGGCTGCCGAGCAGCAGTGCCGACGCGATCGGCGAATTCATCAGCACGGCATCGCGCTGAAGCTCGGCGCTCCTTCGGCGGCGCATCTCGTCTTCGAGCGACGTCGCGCGCTGCTGCGCGAGCGCGAGTCTCAGATGCAGGTTCTGATCGCCCGCGTCGCGCAACGCACGGGTAAGCAATACATGCTGGTGTGCGTCGCAAATGTGACGAAATAGCGGCGTATGCTCGGCGCCGGTGAACGCCCGGTCCGGATACGCGCAGAAAAGCGAGAACCGGTGCTCGCGGGCGAGTCCGTTCCACAGGTCTTCCAGATGCAGCGCTGCTTCGCCGAGACCCTGCGCGTACAGGATCGCGACCATCTCGCCGAACGCGTGCACCGGCTGCCCCGCTCGCACGGTCCGCGCGACGAGCGCACCGACAGTCGACATGAAGCGCGCCTCGTCCGGCCACCCGTCGACCATGAAGCCGTCGAGCGCGGCGTGCGCGTCGACGAAAACGGCGTCGTGCGCGCGACGCGTGGCAGTATCGGCCGAGTCGAGCCATGACGTCAGCGAGGCAACGTGATCGGCGGTGGCGATCGCAATGGCACTCCCCCCCGCGTCCAGCGCGCGTTGCAAAAACGCGCCGACGTCCTCGATCAATTCGACGTCGGACTCGTAGAACTGGACGAAATGGCTGGAATCGTGTTCCGTGTGCCGAGCCGCAGCCGGCTCTGTGCTGATCGTCATCGTTAAGCCGTATGAAAACTCCGCTGCGAGCCGCGAGACTCGCAGTCGAACATTGGGGAAAAAGCTCGCGGGCATCGCTCCGCCCGCAAGAATCATACCTGCGGCGCGTTCGCGCGCGGTAAGGCGGGCGAACGCGTTGCGGCGCGAAGCGGGACGACACAGACGTCAGTTACGACCTGAAGGTTCAGCGACCAGTGCCGATAAGGCTGACACATCCTGGTAGAAGCCTCGTAACCCAGGTGCGAGCCAGAACGTCAGCATCCTGTCGCTAACGCTCGACGACGAAAAGGACGGACCGGCTTATCCGGTTGACGATACCCGCTGGGTTCCGGCGCCGGGACCGAACGGAGCGACATTCATGCTCTTCACAGACGCCAGCAACACGATCTACCGCGTAGATGCACCGTTCAAGCAGGGCGAAGCGTATAGCGCCGCGCAAGGCCAGGTTATGCAACTGGACGTCAAGTCTGGCCATCTCACACCGGTAGTTGCAGGCATTGGAAGCGCCTCTGCGCTGCAAGATCCGCAGGCGTACTGTTCGTTGCTCTATAAAACCGCACGGCCATCGCCTCCCCCCTTCATCTGCGTGTCGCAGGAAGAGGGGCACCGATCCAAGGCAAACCTGCCGCCGGGAGTGTTTCAACTGCGTGGTAAGCGGCCGATCCAGTTTACTACGGCGAGTTTGCATTAACTGAACGTCGCGAGCACAACAAAACTGCTCGGAGCTTCGGCTTCATGGCCATCATCGGCCCTGCAACGCCAAGTGTGTTCATGACCCGCTTCAGGTTGTAAGTCAGCACCCGCAGGCCGCCCCAATCAATTCCCGTCTTGTTGCCATGCTGAGTCGCCTCGTCATGAGTCGCCCCTGCCAGCCATCTGGAAGGTAGCAAATTACATGAGGCAACAACCCCGGCTTGGTAACAATAATCTGAGTCAATGCGTCTTCCGCTGAATCAGGCGGCATTACATTCGCAGGTGCGAGGAGGCAGCACTGCCGGTTCCGTCCTTAGTACTGCAGTTCAATTGATGAACTGGTGTTCAGTCAAAGTGCTGGTTGTCTGCTTTCTGGTAAAGAAAGAAATGCTCCTGGCTATCGCCCGGCCGCGATCCACTCCAGAACGGCTTCCAGGTGGGTCGCGCCGGCGCTGTCGCGGAGGGCGTCTGGACCACAAGGATCCTGCATCGCCATGAATCAGAGGTCCCTGCACCGACCACCTGGCGTTTCGTATAAAACTCGAACATCGGCGCCTCAGATTCACCAAAGCCGTCTGAGGTGACGCATCCTCCAGATGGAACAGTCGTCGTCATTGCGTGAGCGGCGTGCTCGAACACGACACGATAGCTCTTGGCGTCATCAATCCACGGTAGCACGAGCGTGGCCGCGAGCCCCCAACCAAGGGTGAGCGCGGCAGCCCAACTGGCAGCACCTCGCAAGCTCCCACTTCGGGCAATGGAACGCTGCGCTGCGATCCACGCCATCGTCAGCGCGAGCGCCGTAAGCACGGCAACCGGCTGTCGCGCTGGCAATTCGTATTCAAGCGGCAACCACCGATGGAGCGGTGCGAGCCAGTGATGTTGCCCGACCGGGCCCCGCATGATCCACCATGCTGACCAGACGATGGATAAACAGACGACCGCCACCATGCTCGCGAGTCCGGCCCATGCGCGTTGAAGGGCCAGAGGCAAGCGCGGCAGCGCATCGGCCCCTAGCGGCGTTAACGCCGGCAAAAGCGGCAAGAGATAAAGCTCACGCATTGTTGCCGACAGGCATAACGTTACCAGCCCCGTACAGGTGACCAATGCCGCGACGATCAAACCGGGCTGCCTCCAACTGGCAGCTCGAGTTATTGTCGTCAACGCGAGCGGACCAACAGGAAAAGCGAAGAAAAATAACGCTTTGAGCGATGTCGAAAGCGTGTTGTCGGAGCCGAGCTCAGGTACGGAAAATCCCAGGAATCGTCCGACGTTGTTGTCCCAGAACCATGTCTCGAAGAGCGATGTTGAACGCTCGGCAAGCAGCCACGGCCAGATGAACATCAGCGGCAATGCGACTCCCCCAGCGATCAGAAGTGCCGCCATGTAGCGGCGTGAGCGGCACGACCGGACCAGGGAGGGAACGATACATGCAGACGACCCAAGTACGCCCGGCATCAGCAAACCCTTCGTCATGAAAGTAGCTGCTGTGCTAATCCCCAGTAAGGAGGAGGCTACCCAAAGCCGCCCCGGGCTCGAATCATCAACAATAAGGACGATCTTTGTCAGCGCGTATAGCGCAACGGCGCTAGCTCCCATCTGTCCGACGTCCGTGAACAGATCGTGAGCGTGCTTGACGAGCCCGATAGTCCCTGCCAGGAGCAGCAAGGCGCCGGTCACATCGCGGGTATCCCAGCGGGCACCTCCTGAAATTACCCGAGCGGTCGCCGCGACTGCGGCAAACGTGATTAACATCGAGAGGAGCGTCGCAAGGCGTGCCCCGTCTGCTGGCCTCAAGCTGCCCGAACTTGCCCTCATCAGGCCGGTTGCAATCCAGTAAAAAAGCGGTGGCTTTTCCATGAACGGCACGCCAGCGTTCGTCGGAACGATCCAGTCTCCGCTCTTCGCCATGTGCTGGATGATGCCGAAGGTGTAGGTTTCGTCCTGCTTCCATGGCTCACGCCCTACGATACCTGGCACCAGATAGAGTGAAAGGCTGATGACTACGATAGCCACTCGCCAAACTCGACGCATCCGGCTTTGAAACCATTTCGACCACGCCGATCCCGGCATACAAACACCCTTCTGATTAGCGCCAGTACTCCCGGGACGCAGTCCGCGGCCATAATGAAACGCTGGCCGACCGCATGCGACCCTCCAGAATCGCAGCGGAACCCTTAAGCGAACCTTAACGGAGTCAGTGCGAAGGGCCAGCGTAGAGCCACGCTTTTAGAAGTCTTAGGAAATGCTTAAGAACCCGCCACGCCGTCGTACACCGTCAGTATCAGTAGCGCCGCGCACGCCATGCTTGCCGAAGCCAGCGAGACCTCAGTTCAAACCGCGCAGGAAGCAGGCAAGGGCGATCAGCAGGCGCAGCGTCTGCTGGCCAGGGAGGCGGCGGCCCGGGGCGCCTGAGTGCGTCGCAGGTTGTGTACCTGAAAGTACGGACCGCCGCGCTGGATCGGCGGCGGTCATGACCACACCGCGCTCGAACAGCAGCTCCTCGATATCGGGAAGGCTAAGCTGAAAGCGAAAATACCAGCGAACGGCGTGGCTGATGATCGATGCCGGAAACCGATGACCGTGATCCAGCGATTTCGGCTTTCTCATGACGTCATCTTAGCCCACGGCCCAACGAACGTGACAGAGCCTCTGAATTGTTAGCTATACAGAGCTTTCGCATCAGCCACAACTTGTGCGTGCCGATAGTCTTCGCGCTGATCGCGAACGTATCGGCAATCTCGCTGACACGTTTGCCGTGCGCGAGAATTTGCAAGACCTGAAATTCCCGATCGGACAGCAGTTCCTGGGGTGCGTCGCCAGATTGCGGGCCGAACACCAGGGCGTCGACGTGCCGTGGGTCAACGAACTGCCCGCCGCTCGCGAGCTTACGTATCGCGCCGATCAGGATCTCTGGATCGATGTCCTTCGCAACATAGCCCATTGCGCCGGCCCGCAGCGCGCGCGAGACGGCCGGCGCTTCGTTTTGCTCGCTCATGATCAGGATGGCGAGTGCCGGCCATTCGACTCGCACGCGGCGGATCACTCGATACCGTTAATATCGGGCATCGTCATGTCGAGCACCAAAAGGTCAAAACGGCTTGTGCGCAACAACTCGAGTACCGCGGCGCCTTGCGTCGCCTCACCAGACACAACGATGTCCGTCGTTTTCTCGATGAAGTGGCTGAGGCCAGACTGAATGGCCATCGGCACTCAGAAGATGAATCATGACGAATCTGTTGATTCATTCGCACCGCCCAGCCATACCTGTCCGTCGCACCGCGGGCCAGCTCTCCCGCATGCGACGCGTCCGGCCGCAGTACCGTGGCACGGTGCCGACACGCCGCGCACACATACGTGTAATGCATTTCAGTGAGTACTTCCATCGACCGTCTCCGAGCCATTGCGTCGCGGATTTTACCGTTGAGCGCCGGATGAACAGTGATCGCCGACGCGTCCATCTCGTCGTTTGCTCACTTTTTGAGAAGCCTCCGGATCGCTTTTCGGAACATGCCCTGTCGTTCATGGAGAACACGGCTGATGTCGACTGCCAGGTCGTTGTCTCTCGCGAACCGCCTGACAAATTCTAATGCGTCTGGACAGACGCGCCGCAGTTCGTGCGCAATGCGCAGCATTCGAAGCCCTGCTCCACCACCGGCATGCAAGTCGCGTGCAGGCGAGATGAATGCCGGGGCCGCGCTCCCCAACGAACAGCGTGATGACGCCGGCCAGGCGTTCGGCCCAGTCGCCTGGCCGGAACAGCTTGTGTTGCTGCGTCACGCCGCGGATCAGATAACAGTCAATGCCGTCGTCAGTCATGTTGCTGGAATCGTCGGCGTGTGCGCCGTCGCGTTGCGGGCTGGATGTCTGCGTTCGGGTAGTTTGTCCGACGCTGCGTGTCGACGTGCGCATGCCGGTCCGGAGAATCATTGTTCCGTTTGCACTGGTCACCAGGGTTGTTTCACGAACGACTCTTCCCTATCAATGATGCGATTCTAAGAAGGTAAAACCTTCGCAACGCTTTCACCAGTGATGACTTTGATCGGGGTTTTCCATGCCTGGGACCAGCCTCTCTCGAATCAGGCGGCGAAAGATCGGCACAGACGTAAGGTGGCCGCGCTTCGCGTCCGGCGACGGCGGTCTCATGGAAATCCCCTAAATGAAAGACGTGGCGGTGAAAGCCGGGGGAAGGATTCATGCGCCCATAATCGCGCCATCGACGCAAACAGGCATCACTTCGCAGCCGACAATCGGAGACTATCGATGCAATCGAAAATCACTGCGTTTCGTCACAATGCTCGCGCCTGCTGCCTGCTGTTTGGTCTTGGCTCGCAGCATGCAACGGCCGCCGACAGCGAGAAGATCACGATCATGGTGGGCGGCATCACGAAGTTGATCTATCTGCCGGCACGCCTGACTGAACAGCTTGGCTACTTCAAGGACGAGGGGCTTGACGTTGAACTGCTGTCGCAGCCTGCCGGTGTCGACGCAGAGAACGAACTGCTGGCCGGCGCCGTCCAGGCTGTCGTGGGTTTCTACGACCACACGATCGATCTGCAGACCAAGGGCAAGGACGTCAAGGCAATTGTCGTGTTCGGCCAGGTGCCGGGCGAAGTCGAAATGGTGTCGACCAAAGCTGCCGACACGGTCAAATCGATGGCCGATGTGAAGGGCAAAACGCTGGGTGTGACTGGACTGGGTTCATCCACGAGCTTTCTCACCCAATACCTCGCGGGTCAGCACGGCATCCAGTCGGACGAGTACACGATGCTACCGGTGGGGGCTGACGCCAGTTTCATCGCGGCAATCAAGCAGAACCGTATCGACGCCGGCATGACGACGGAGCCCACCATATCCGCATTGCTCAAATCGGGCGAGGCGAAGGTGCTCGTTGATATGCGCTCGGTCGAGGGCACGAAGGCGGCGCTGGGCGGCACCTATCCCGCGTCGAGCCTCTATGTGCGGGCCGCATGGGCTGATTCGCACAAGGCGCAAGCGGCCAAGCTCGCGCATGCCTTCGTTCGCACGATGCAGTTCATCCACACGCATAGTGCGGAAGAGATCGCGGCGAAGATGCCTGACGACTACCAGAAAGACAAGCCGCTTTACGTGAGCTCCCTGAAGGCGTCGCTGCCGATGTACACCGTCGACGGCAAGATGCCAGCTGACGGCCCGGCGACCGTACTCAAGGTGCTCTCGGCGTTCAATCCGTCGGTCAAAGGCAAGCATGTCGAACTGGACAAAACCTACACCAACGAGTTTGTCAGCTCGAAATAGGTTGCTGCCGCGGGCGGAGCGTTTGTGCAACGGGCGCCGTCCGGCTCCGTTGCACGTGCGGTGCCGCCCATGCGGCTCCGCTTAATTCCCATGGATGTACTGAATGAACCAAGTTGTTTCCCAGAGCGCGCCGGTCATCGAGTTTCGCTCGGTGTCATGTCGCTTTATCAGTCCCGATGGCAAGGCGACAGTCGCGTTGCGCAACTTCAGCATGGCCGTAGCCAAAGGCGAGTTCGTCGCGGTGGTGGGACCGACCGGTTGTGGCAAATCGACCACGCTCAGCATGATCACCGGTCTGCTCAAGCCGACCACCGGAGAAGTGCGTGTGATGGGCGCACCGGTTGACGGCATTGATCCACGCATCGGCTTCGTGTTTCAGGCCGATGCAGTCTTCCCCTGGCGCTCGGTGCTCGATAACGTTGCAGCGGGCCCTCTGTATCGCGGCCGCTCAAAGTCCGCCGCGCACGACGAGGCGAACGAATGGCTGCGCCGCGTAGGGCTCGAAAAGTTCGGTAAGCACTATCCGCATCAACTGTCGGGCGGCATGCGCAAGCGCGTCGCGCTCGCGCAGACTTTCATCAATAACCCGGAAATCCTGCTGATGGACGAGCCGTTCTCAGCGCTGGACATGCAGACCCGCACGCTGATGCAGGATGAACTGTTGCAGTTGTGGTCGGCCAATGCGGGCTCGGTGGTGTTCGTCACGCACGATCTCGAAGAAGCCATTGCGCTGGCCGACCGGGTGTTCGTGCTGAGTGCGCGGCCTGCGACGCTGAAAAAGGTCTATGAAATTGATCTGCCACGTCCGCGCGTGACGTCGGAAGTTCGCTACGACCCGCGTTTCATCGAGACTTCGCGCGATATCTGGCACGACCTGCGTGAAGAAGTACGTATCGCATGACAAAAACTCTGGCTCAAAAGACAATCATGGGCACCTGTGAAAACATGGCGGAAGCAGGCATCGACGCTATCTCACTCACCGCAGTTGAGCGAATTGCACAGCGACGGCTGCGCCAACGGCACGCGCTGATCATCGGCTTGCGTGTCCTCGTTCTGATGGTTGTGCTCGGCGGATGGGAAATCGGCGGGCCGACTAAGTGGATCGATCCTTTCTTCTTCTCGATGCCGTCGCTGATCTTCCAGCAGATCGTCGACTGGTTCCTCAACGGTACGTCACAAGGCCCGCTACTGGTGCAGGTCTGGGTCACGCTTGAGGAAACGTTCCTTGGGTTTCTGATCGGGTCGGTTGGCGGCATCGTCTGCGGGGTTGTGCTCGGTCGCAACAAACTGCTCTCCGATGTGTTCAGTCTATACATCCAGATCGCAAATTCAATTCCGCGTGTCGTTCTCGGCTCGGTGTTCGTCATTGCGCTTGGCCTTGGCATGGCGTCCAAAGTGGCACTGGCCGTGGTGATGGTTTTCTTCGTCGTGTTCGGCAACGCTTTCCAGGGGGTGCGGGAAGCTGACCGCTACATGATTGCGAACGCGCAGATTCTGGGCGCATCCAGGCGCCAGCTGACCACCTCAGTCGTGATTCCATCGGCACTGTCATGGATTCTCGCAAGCCTCCATGTGAGCTTCGGCTTTGCCCTCGTTGGGGCGGTGGTTGGCGAGTTCCTCGGCTCGAAACAGGGCATTGGCCTGCTGATATCGACTGCTCAGGGCGCATTCAACGCCAGTGGGGTTTTTGCAGCGATGATCGTGCTCGCGGTGGTTGCCCTTACGGCGGACTATCTGCTTACCACGCTCGAAAGGCGCCTGTTGAAATGGAGACCTGCTGCGTTCTGACCGTCAGGAATCGGAACGTTGCATTTTGCGACCAGCCAGGGGAGATCAAATGGCCAGTGCTGTTCGCAGTCGCGGCAGGCGCGCAACATGCCCGGGGAGTCCACGATGATGCATAGCCTGCGTGCACGCCTGCTTGGGTGGCTGCTGGTGCCGGTTGCGGCGTTCGTATCCGTCACCGGCCTGATGTCGTATGAAGCGGCGCGCGAGACTGCAGGCCTTCTGCAGGACAACGCATTGCTCGCGTCTGCGCGCATCATCGGCGAGGAAGTTAACTGGGAAGATGGCGTGCTGATTGCCAGGATTCCGCCCGCAGCTCTCGAGATGTTCGAGTCGCCCTACCAGGACCAGGTGTTCTACAGGGTCGTCAAGGGTGGTACGGGACTGCTCGGCGGGAATCCCAACCTGGCTTTTCCTGCACATGCAACGTCGCGCCCCGTATTTTACGATTCGGCGCTTGATGGTCGGCCGATTCGCGCGGTCGCCTATGAGCGGGAGCTATACGATTCTGGCACAACCGAACCGGTCACAGTTATTGTGGCCAAGACGCAGGCATCGTACCAGGCCATGCTGCTGACCCTGTGGCGTCCCCAGTTAGTCCGGCAGGGGCTAATGCTGGCTCTTGTGGTAGCACTGGCGCTGCTGGGGCTGACCTTCGAGTTGCGACCGCTCATCAGACTGAAGGATGACGTGGCCGATCGCGACGCGTTGCGACTCGAGCCTATTCGGATAGAGCGCCTGCCTTCCGAGTTGCGCCCTGTCGTCGACGCAATCAATCAGTGTATCGCGCGCCTGAAACTGCATGCGACCACACAGCGAAAGTTCATTGCGGACGCCGCGCACCAGTTGCGTACTCCCCTTGCGCTGCTCGGGGCGCAGATCGACTGTGCCCACCCGTGCAGGCATTGCGGGCCACTGCTGGCAGATGCGCTGGCGGGCATACGTCGCAGCAGCGCAAAGATGACCGAGATGACCAACCAGCTGCTGCTATTGGCCCAGGCGGAGTCGTCACCGCCCGATCGCGCCCTCGTCAGGGTCGACCTGGCCGCTATTGTGTCGTGTGTATTGGAAGAGCTCGTGGCAGCCGCACAGCGGCGCCAGATCGATCTCGGCGCCGAGCTCGGCGAAACGGCGTGCGTCATGGGTAGCGCGACGCTACTAACGGCGCTCGTGACGAATCTGGTTGATAACGCCATCCGCTACACACAAGAAGGCGGGCGGGTTACCGCAACTTGCTGGGAGGAAGACGACGAAGTTGTACTGCAGGTTATCGACAATGGTCCAGGCATTCCGGCCGAGGCGCGCGCCCACGTGTTTGAACGTTTCTACCGCGGGGCGACTGACGCCGAGGGAACGGGTCTCGGTCTGTCGATCGTGCGCGAAATCGCGCATTCGCATGGCGGATCGGTCGCATTGAAACCGGCTGCGGAGCATGCCGGCCTTATGGTCAGCGTCCACCTGCCGAGGCGGCGCGATTGAGGACAACGCGATGAAGTTACTACTGGTGGAAGACAACATTGAGCTTGCGCACTGGGTTGTCAATCTGTTGCGCCAAGAGAACTTCGCGGTCGATTGTGTCCCTGACGGTGAACGCGCGGATCAGGTGCTAAAGACGCAACGCTATGACGTGGTGTTACTGGATCTTCGGCTGCCACGAATGGACGGCAGGGACGTACTGGCACGGCTACGCCGCCGCGGCAACACCGTCCCAGTGTTAATGCTGACGGCGCACGGCTCGACCGAAGACAAGGTTGATTGTTTCAGTACTGGCGCCGACGACTACATTGTCAAGCCGGTCGACGCACGCGAGCTGGTCGCCCGTATCAAGGCGCTGATCCGCCGGCAATCAGGTGGCATGTCGTCATGCCTGACCTGCGGCGATCTCGAGTACATATCCGATACAAGGGAGTTCCGTCACCACGGCGCACCCCTGTCGTTGCGGCGTCGCGAGCACACCGTCCTGGAAACGCTGATGTTGCGACAGGGCAAAACGGTATCGAAGACCATCCTGTTGGAAAGTGTATTCAGTCTGGACGATGAGCCGAGTGCGGACGCCATCGACATCTATATTCACCGCCTGCGCAAACATCTCGCGAAGTCCAGCGCGCAGATCATGACGCTGCGGGGGCTGGGCTACATCCTTCGGAAGAAGGATCCCGAATAACGGGCATCGGGTGTCGCTGCGGATATCAGTGTATTCACTTAGTTGTACGAATGGCACGTGAAAGGCGCGCGAAGGATTGGGGTAACTAGGATAGCGTCCATCAATTACCCGTTTCACATGCCCCCAAAGGACGCAAAAGGACGGGCTGCAGCCGCCGCGCGCAGAAAGGCCAGATTTTCAACGCAGCAATCAGAGGAGACGATCTTGAAGAAAAAATATCTTACGCTGGCTATTGCGGCCAGTGCACTTGGAGTGACAGCCGCGCATGCGCAGTCGAGTGTCCAACTTTATGGACTGATGGACTTGAGCGTTCCGACCTACAGAACGCACGCGGACGCCAACGGCAATCACGTCATCGGCATGGGCAACGACGGCGAACCGTGGTTCAGCGGCAGCCGCTGGGGCCTGAAGGGCGCCGAGGACATCGGTGGCGGCTCGAAGATCATTTTCCGGCTTGAGAGCGAATTCGTCGTAGCCAACGGCCAGATGGAAGATCCGGGCCAGATCTTCGACCGCGACGCATGGGTCGGTATCGAGAACGACAAGTTCGGCAAGATCACGGCGGGTTTCCAGAACACCATCGCGCGTGATGCAGCGGCGATCTATGGCGACCCCTATGGCAGTGCGCGGCTGACAACGGAAGAAGGCGGCTGGACCAACACGAACAACTTCAAGCAGATGATTTTCTATGCGGCCAGTGCGACGGGCACGCGTTACACCAATGGTCTGGCGTGGAAGAAGCTGTTCAGCAACGGGATCTTTGCCAGTGCCGGCTACGCATTCGGTAACAGCACGAGCTTCGGCACCAACTCCAACTACCAGGCAGCGCTTGGCTATAACGGCGGCCTGTTCAACGTGTCGGGCTTCTATAGTCACGTGAATCGCGTTGGCTTTACAAACCAGACGTTCTCAGTAGGCGGCAACTATACGTTCGGCATCCTGCGTGCCAACGCCGGTTACTTCCGTTACCTGGGCAACCAGGGCGCGCTCGGCCAGCGTCAGGACAACGCATGGACGGTATCGCTCAAGCTGTCGCCAACGGGACCGTTCGACTACCAACTGGGTTACCAGCAGATGCGCGTGCACAATGCCGCGTACAACAGCGACGGCGACATCCCGAACGCGAACATCGGTGCTTTTGATCCGACGTCGGGTCTCCACAACGGCTACAAGGAAACCTTGTACTGGTCGGGTTTCTATCACCTGTCGAAGCGTACCGAAGTATATCTGGCCGGCGACTACATGAGGCTGCATGGCGGCTACACGGTCGGAACCACATTTGGTGCGACCAACCAGCTTGAACTCACGACGGGTGTTCGCACCCGGTTCTGATCCTGGAAGCCACTCCTCCTGGCTGATTCATCGACCAAAAGTGCTCCTATAGCGGCGACGGATAAATCCGTGCGCCGCTTTGTTCTGTGCCGTGGGTCGAGGACGACTACCATGTTAGAAATGCCACTATCCGCACCGCCCTAATAGTCACGATCGCCGGCTATACGGCGGCATTGGTGTTCGTGATCGCTGCGTCGGTCGCTGGTCTTAAGACGACCAACGCGGCGCTCGAAAAGATGTACGCCGAAGAGGCGGTCGCCTTGCTACCTCGCCGCGAGCCGCGAAGCAATTT
This sequence comes from Paraburkholderia fynbosensis, assembly GCF_902859935.1. Taxonomy (GTDB): domain Bacteria; phylum Pseudomonadota; class Gammaproteobacteria; order Burkholderiales; family Burkholderiaceae; genus Paraburkholderia; species Paraburkholderia fynbosensis. The sequence continues at coordinate 5,140 of NZ_CADIKI010000022.1, read as the reverse complement.
TGCAGGTGCGCGACGATCTCGGCGCCTATGAAACGCTCGTCGCAAGGGAAAACCCACCGACTCGGTAGCTCCCCGTCTTTTTGCCGACGTCGTTGTACGTGCCTTTCTCGTCGACTAGCGGATGAAAGCTGCCTCGCAGAAGGACCGACACCAGTTCGGCCTGACGATGCGTGTCGGTCTTGGAAAGGATGCGCTTCAAGTAGCTACGGGCCGTTCCAACACCGATGTTCAGTTCCTTAGCGGTCTCTTGCAGGTCTGAGCCTTGCACCAATGCAACCGCAAGCGCTGCTTCCCGAGGAGTTAGACCAAACGCTGAGGTGAGGAGGGATGTGTCGATTACCGCTGGACGATCTGGCTCCATGATGAAGACGATTGTGCGTGCAGTTGCAATCCCCAACGAAAATGAATACGGCAACCCGATCGGGATGACTCTAGCGATCAGCGGACGACGCGGCGGAGCTCGGTGAATCGTGCAATTCCGCGCGGAAAATGCTGCAGTCGCCGACTCTGATGGGCTCCGGGACGCATCGGCGAATCGGGATACCGCTGAGATCGCATCCCCGAGCTTTGCTGCGTCGCTGGGTCGGATGGCTGACAATTTCCTCGCGTCGAGCAGCAAGCCGTCGCGGGCGGCCGCCAGTGCCTCAGCGCGCGGATTCGCTAGGACTGGATGCATTTTGGCATTCAGAAAAACCACGCCTAAGTTCAATCTAGCGATGGCTTCATAAGTCCATGATGCCCGCCCTTCCGAGTCCGCAATACGTCGCCAGACTTTTAGTGCGGTGACGACGTGCGGACTAATGACCGTGGCGGCGCGGAGATCCTCCGGTGAGAAATCCGCGGCGCCGGCGTTTCGTGCGAGCGTCAACAGGACTCGACACTCCGGGCCTCGGACCAGCGGTGCAACGATTCCATAGTACCCACCGGCCGGTCGTACGGCTTCGTTATACAGTTCCGAGCGTTCAAAATCGGTGTCTGTTATTGCCGAAGTCTGGCGCAGTGCGGTGCCCACGGGAATCGCTTCCACCCAGGCAGGTAGTCTGTTTTCGATTTCTTGCTGAAGGCGGGCCACGTCATCCATCCGAAAACCGCTGGATACGGCGAGGCTCGGTCCATCAGCGACAGCCGCGTGAAGTATCGCCCTATGCGCCCCTCCAGCTTCCGCCACCGACGCGACTGCGTTCGGCCAGTTCTCCGGCGCTAACGTCGCTTCATAAACGTGCTGGATCGCGCGATGAATTGCATCGACTCGTCGCATGCCGCCTCCCACTAGGAGTCTTCGCGTTTTGCGTTGAACGTTTCAACGATTCCGCCCTAGTGAAGCTCGATAACAAGTATAGGCATAGTTTCAAAATGCTTTCACGTGAATTTCAAACTGCGGCGGGTCACGAGTCAAGGGGCGCTCTTCGTGACGCGGCCAACGAACCTCCACCCTTGATCTGGTGACCAGACATACGTAAATCCGCTCGGACCATCGACGAATACGGAAACCGGACGTCCACTCTGCAAAGCATCCATTTCCCCAGCAACCGCGACCTGCTTCGCTTCGATCACTGCGGCCCCCCCGGCGCGGTGGTCGACTCTCCACCCGTCGTTCGCGCCATAAGTAAGGCGCGATTTATCGCCTGACATGCTTTCGACTGCGAAGGAAAGCGCCGGAGAATCTCCATTCGGCTGTACGCCTCCATCCGCCAAATCCTCATTCGCTGAGACGCAAAACGAGAGGGTGCTGGCAGTGAAGATTAAAATCGACCCTGCGAATTGAACGCTCGTCATTTTCGGACCTCCAGGCCTACGACCATCAAGGGCGCGACAGCACAATGCTTGCGGAAAAATGTCGCGCTCGCCGACCAAATGGTTTCCTATATCTTCTTGCGGGCGACGGGACGTCGATACTCCCATTTGGGGGCACCACTGAACGTTTCGCAGTAGAAGTTCGGGGCTTTTCACCGCCTCAAGCTACTAATTCCCGACACACTGAAGTCGATGGTTAGCGCTCTGCACCGCTTGCGGCTCGTTCAGAGTCGGGAAGGCGATACCGGACGGCTGCCCCCTATTCACCGCCCTGCCCCGTGACCACAAATGAAGGAGTGAAAAGATCCTACTTTCCCCCCTTCAAGTCGCGTGGCCGGTTTGTCTCGAACTGAAGGGATACATAGCCACAACTACTACCCTTCACTCTTCTCCGTGGCGCCGTTAACCCGCCGCCCGAGGCTGACCGCTGCATCCGTCGCTCAACCCGTGTCAGCGGTCACGAACGGGCCTTTCGCGGCGTTCAGGTGATGAGGCGCACTGCCGTCAAAGGTCACCTTTTACGGGGCGGCCCGCTTTCCTGACGACGCCAGCGATGCCGTCCGCCCGCCTCGATCGCTGTCCGCTTTCCCGCTGATGAGGCGAAGCGACGATCGCGACTCTACCGGGTCCCCGGGAGCTACTGATGACTCTGCAGGCTTCACCCGTTGCGGCCGCCGAACACCCGGCGGCCGCACCTCGTTCCTATCCACCGGCACACATCATCACGTCCGACGCTGAGGCGATCGGCGTCGCGCAGAATCTCGCCAGCCGATTCGCCGCGAATGCCGCGCGCCGCGATCGGGAGCGCACGTTGCCGCTCGACGGCGTGATGCACGCGTTCACACCTTGCATGGCCCGGTGCGCTGGAAATATGCCGCCGTCGGCAATTTCTATCTCAACGGTGTCAGAGCACCCATTAGCGGCCAGACCTGAACCGAACGTAGCCGGAAATACGCAGACCTGGTTGGGCAGCACCGCCGCCAACGACGAGGCAGTGGTCGTTCGCCTGACACGGCAACGGTGGAAAGAGTGAGCAGGGCGAGGGCTGAGAACGTGCGGCAGTTCGAGATCGCTTGGCCGACATTCGCGACCCGGTACCGGCGAATGTCCGCATTCGTTTTTGGCGAATGAGTCTTGTCGACCCGGAGCGGCCAGTCACCCGGTCGCCACCCGAGGACCGTAATAAAGTCAAGCGGTCATCGGATCGCCTCTCAGGCGGATCAGTGGCCGGTGAAGGATCGCCTACATGGTCGGCGGTGGCAAGCCGCAGAACGCGTTTCGCGGATAAGCTCTTAGGCATACCTCCAGAATCTCCCCACGCAGCCAGCGATGGGCCGGGTCACCATCAAGGCGTGGATGCCAAATCGCCGAGACGTTGAAAGCAGCTGTCGACACGGGCAGCTCAAACCACTGCAAGCCATTTGCGGCAGCGTGATCGGGCGCGAACGAGTTGCCCACGCATGAGTGCGGGATGACGGCGAGCAAATCGGAGCGACGCGCCACTTGCATCGCGCTGGTGTATGACGGCACGACTATCGAAATCCTCCGTTTAGTGCCGCAATCTGCCACTGCCACATCGACAGGATTCGATCCCTCGCCGGGTCGCGCAGTCAGTACGTGGTCGAACTCGAGCCAGCGTCCCACAGACACACCGGCGCCGCTCAAAATTGGATGGTCGAGCCGGCACACGCCCACATAGCGATCGCGAAGAAGCAGGCGCGTCAGCATTTCGGGAGCGGAAGTCCTCACGGTGCCGATCTCAACGTCGATTGTTCCATCACGCAACGGCTGCGCATCCCAGTCCGATTTGGGCGTGAAACGGAGCTGCACGCCAGGCGCTGCGCGACTGATCCGATCCGTCAGAGCGGCGCCGACCAGATCTATAAATCCTTCGCCCGCTCGAACGGCGAAGCTGTGTTCCAGAGCCGCAACATCGAATCGGTGGTCTGGCGGCTTAAGTAAAGCCTCCGCTTCCCGAGTCAGGGCGGGGAGCCGATGGCTCAGTTGCTCCGCATATGGCGTGAGGACCAGCGAGCGGCCTGCCTGCAGCAGCAACCGGTCGCCGGTGGCCGTGCGCAGGCGGGCGAGCGTGCGGCTCATGGCGGAAACGCTAAGATTGAGACGCTGCGCCGCTGCTGTGACGCTTCGCTCAGTCAACAGCGCGTCCAGGGCGGTAAGAAGGTTGAGGTCGACGCGTGACATCCCTTCAGCATAGCGGATCGGGGGCCGGTGTGGCGTTTCGTGCAATCGTGGTTTGTGGATCAGGCGTCTGGCGCAAATCGAGCGTGGGTTTCAGAATTGAAGCCAACGCCACGACCACTAAAGAGAAACCTTATGGCCCACGCCACATACGCTGCTCGCACTCCAACGATACTGATCATCGGCGCGTCGCGCGGTCTCGGATACGCCATGGCCGCAGAGTTCCTGACGAAAGGGTGGAACGTCATCGGCACCGTCCGGGCCACCAACGGCCCTACGCTGTTGCACGCTTTGGCTGACGCATATCCGCGGAGGGTCGAGGTCGAAACGGTGGACATCACCCGGCCCGACGAGATCGATTCGTTGCGAACGCGCCTGTCGAACAGGATATTCGACATTCTGTTCGTCAACGCTGGCACGACCAACCCTGATCCGACGCAGACCATCGGCGAAGTATCGACCGCGGATTTCGTCGACCTCATGATCACCAACGCGCTCAGTCCGATGCGGGTTGTTGAACGCCTGTCCGATCTGGTTCCCGCCGATGGTCTGATCGGAGTCATGTCATCCGGGCAAGGCAGCATCGCTGACAACGAGTCCGGGCAGCGGGAAGTCTATCGTGGCAGCAAGGCGGCACTGAACCAGTTCATGCGCAGCTTCGCGGCACGCCAGGCAAGAACGCAACGCGCCATGCTGCTGATGGCGCCGGGCTGGGTACGTACGGATCTGGGCGGGCCTGAGGGGCGACTGTCAATAGAGGAAAGCGTGCCTGGGATCGTGGAGGTGCTATTGGCCAAGCAGGGACGGCCCGGCCTCGAATTCCTCGACTACCGCGGTAGAACCGTTCGGTGGTGACGGCGGGGCGCGGCTCCCCTTACTACGTCGATTGCGCCGGCGTCAGCAGCGCTTGTTCTTTACCGTATCGGCGGCGCGAAGCAGGTCGCAGCCCTTGCGAATATCTGGAATTTATATCGTCGCACGTGATCCGTGCAAAACAATCGGGCTACGAACCGCGCTTGACAGTCCGATGCCAAGGAGATTGTGTTGAAAAAGTCTTGTTTTGGCTCGAAGCGCTGAAGTCCGCGGCACGTTTTCGAGTTGTGGTGATCGGCGAAGCGGCAAACTTGAACGAGGCAACGATCCCCGT
>NZ_CADIKI010000021.1 GCF_902859935.1 Paraburkholderia fynbosensis | reverse complement strand
GATTCCGCAGAATCCACCGTCGCGTCACGCATCAAGCGCCCACACTTATCGGCTGTTAATTTTTAAAGATCGATCCGCTCACGCACAGCGCCCACTTCAACCACCCGGCACTGCGTCGTTCTGCGTCGCTGCATCAGCAGCAGAGAAACGAGATTATGAAGGCTCTTTTTCGTTTCGTCAACAATATTTTTCGCCTTCGCTTAAAACCTGCTGACGTCACGACCGCTGGTTCTGCCGCGGACTCGTTCGAAAACGAGGGGGCGAATAATAGGCGGATATCCAACCTGTGACAAGCATGTGACGGAATTTTTCCGTCGACTTACCTACGGCTCGAGTTCAAAACGGCATCCATGGGAACCGCTGCAGCCATTGCGGCATAACCGGCATCGCTGGGATGAATGTGGTCGCCGCTGTCGAAAGCCCGCTGCAGCCGGTCCGGGTGCGCCCGGTCCCGCAACGCGGCGTCGAAATCCACGACGCCTTCAAACGCATGGCTAGTTCGAATCCATTGGTTGACGGTCAGCCGGATATTCTCCCGCTCCGCTGGCAGCGACGCCGGGGTCAGCGTCGCGCCAAACACCTTCACACCGGCGTGCCGCGCGACAGCGATCACCCGCTGGTATCCAGCAATCAGGTCCGCAGCCGTCACTGCGGTATGCGGGGAGTCGCAGTCGAGCCCACTGCGAGGCGGCATCCCCGCGAAATTGATGTCATTGATGCCGATCAGCAGGATCGCCGTCCTGACGCCCGGACGCCTGAGCACGTCGCGGTCGAAACGACTCGCCAACGCGTCGCCATAACAAGGCGAGTCGCTTAGCAGCCGATTCCCACTGATCCCGAGATTGACGACAGCGATCGAACGATCGCCTGCACCGTCCAACCGACGGGCCAGCGCGTCCGGCCAGCGTCGATTCTGATTCAGGCTGGATCGCATGCCGTCGGTGATCGAATCGCCGATCGCGGCGACGGCCGTCGCCGAAGACCCCGTCTCTACCGACAACCCGCTCACCCAGATGTAATGCGTAAACCGGCCACGGAATGCGTCGGCAGAACTGTCCGCCGCATGATTGCCCGGCACCGACACGTAATTCACCTGATTCGATACACGGTGCCATGCCGCAACCCGCTGTTCGGGCCCCATAACCGCACTGATCGCATACGGGACGCCTTCGGCGATATCCAGCGCGACGGGGTCGCTGTCCAGTTCTCCGCCTGCCGGAATGCTGACAGCCGTCCTGCCGCCAAACGTCACGCGCGCAGCGTCGTTTTCGACAACGGCCGCGCCGCCAGCCGAACGCGCTATGCGCAGTTCTTCGATGACAAGCGGCGTCTTGCCGTACTCGTTACTCAGATGGATTCGCGCAGACTTTCCCGACAGCGTCGGGTAGACAATCTGACGGACGGTGCGCCCGGCGACTTCCGGTGCCCGGTACAACGGCGGCAAATCCGCTCGCTGCGGAAGGGGTTGCAGCGCCGTTGCCCACGCGGCGACCCAATGTCCCGCCAGCGGGGCGTCGGCGGCGAAAAGGTTCGAGGAAGCGGCAAACTGCGCAAGCAGCGCGGCGCCGCACGCGGCGGCGAGGGTGCGAAGGGTCATTCGGGTGGTCGGTTCGAGGCCAAACGCGCATTGTGCCCGATCGCAACGGCAACCGCGGACGGCCGGGGACGGTCGCTAATGCACGCGGCCCATCCAAACTCAAGCCGGCTGCCCGCCGGTCATTTTCAGCGCAAGCGCTTCGGCAACTTCGATCCCGTCGATCGCCGCGGAGTAAATGCCCCCGGCATATCCCGCCCCCTCGCCCGCCGGATACAAACCCTCGACGTTCATGCTCTGATAGTCATCCCGGCGACGCACGCGAATCGGCGACGACGTTCTCGTCTCGACGCCCGTCAGCACCGCGTCGTGCATAGCGAAGCCCGCGATTTTCTTGTCCATCTGCGGCAGCGCTTCGCGAATTGCCTCGATTACATAATCCGGCAGCGCGGTGCTCAGATCGGTCGGATGCACGCCGGGTTTGTACGACGGCACCACCGAACCGAGCGACGTGGAAGGACGCCCGGCAACGAAATCGCCGACCAGCTGGCCCGGCGCCATATAGTTGCCGCCGCCGAGCTCGAATGCGCGCTCTTCCCATTTGCGCTGAAAAGCGATGCCGGCGAGCGGTCCGCCCGGGTAATCGTCCGGCGTGATGCCGACCACGATCCCCGCATTGGCGTTGCGCTCCGCCCGCGAATACTGGCTCATCCCATTGGTGACGACGCGGCCGCGCTCGGACGTCGCCGCCACCACGGTCCCGCCCGGGCACATGCAGAAGCTGTAGACCGCGCGGCCGTTGCTGCAGTGATGCACGACTTTATAGTCGGCGGCGCCCAGCTGTTTGTGGCCGGCAAATTTGCCGAAACGGCTGCGATCGATCAGACCCTGCGGATGTTCGATTCGGAAGCCGAGCGAAAACGGCTTGGCCTCGATATAGACGCCGCGCTCGTGCAGCATCTCGAACGTATCGCGCGCGCTATGGCCGACCGCCAGCACGACGTGATCGCAGCGCAAGGTCTCCCCGGTCGACAGCGTCAGCCCGCGCACCTTGCCGTCGTCGATGTCGATATCGTCGACGCGGGTTTCGAAGCGCACCTCGCCGCCCAGCTCGTGGATGGTCGCGCGCATCTTTTCGACCATGCTCACAAGGCGGAACGTGCCGATATGGGGCCGGCTCAGAAACAAAATGTCTTCCGGCGCGCCGGCGCGGACGAATTCGTCGAGCACCTTGCGGCCGTAGTGCTTCGGGTCCTTGATCTGGCTGTACAGCTTGCCGTCCGAGAATGTGCCCGCGCCGCCTTCGCCGAACTGCACATTCGACTCGGGATTGAGCACCGACTTGCGCCACAGCCCGAAAGTATCTTTGGTGCGCTCGCGCACGGCCTTGCCGCGCTCGAGGATGATCGGTCGGAAACCCATCTGCGCGAGGATCAATCCGGCAAAGAGGCCGCACGGTCCCATGCCGATCACGACCGGGCGCAACGTGGTCAATTGCGCCTGCGCCTTTGCTACGAACCGGTAGGTCATGTCCGGCGTCACGCCGCAGTGCGGCACGTCGGCGAGTCGCTTGAGCGCGACCGCTTCATCCGCTACCTCGACGTCGACGATGTAGGTGAGCTTGATGTCGGCGCGTTTGCGCGCGTCGTGCGCGCGGCGAAACACGGTGTATCGGATGAGCCCGTCTTCAGCCACGCCGAGTTCCGCGACGCGCGCACGGACGGCCGCTTCGAGGGCGCTCTCGGGATGATCGAGCGGGAGTTTGATTTCGCTTAGACGTAACATGAGTACCGGGATGCGGGAGGGCCGCCAATCGCGGCCAATTCGCAATTTTATAGGTTAAGTGCCGGCACGGACCAGCGACGCTGAAGAAACGCCGTGACAAGCGGGCCGGAACACCGACAGCGTGGAAGACCTCGGACAAAAAATTTATTAACCGACCGGTCGGTTGGTTTATACTGAGCGAACTCAGACAACTTCTGCAGAGAGCGTCCCCATGTACACGCAATCCTTGGATATTCCCGGCAATGTCGCGCCGCTCGACGCGGGCGCGAGTTCCCCCGAACAGGCCCAGTTCGATGCGGTCATGGCCGCCGACGGCAAAATCGAGGCTCAGGACTGGATGCCCGACGCGTACCGCAAGACGCTGGTGCGGCAAATTTCCCAACATGCGCATTCGGAAATCGTCGGCATGCTGCCGGAGGGCAACTGGATCACACGCGCCCCGAGCCTGAAGCGCAAAGCGATCCTGCTTGCCAAAGTGCAAGACGAAGCCGGTCACGGCCTCTATCTCTATAGCGCGGCCGAAACGCTCGGCGTGTCGCGTGATCAACTGATCGCCGCGCTGCATTCGGGCAAGGCCAAATATTCGAGCATCTTCAATTACCCGACGCCCACGTGGGCCGACGTCGGCGTGATCGGCTGGCTTGTCGACGGTGCGGCGATCATGAACCAGATCCCGCTGTGCCGCTGCACGTACGGCCCGTATGCCCGCGCGATGATCCGTATCTGCAAGGAAGAGTCGTTCCATCAGCGTCAGGGTTTCGATGCGCTGATGTCGATGATGTCCGGCACCGACGCGCAACGCGAGTTGGTCCAGCAGGCAGTGAATCGCTGGTGGTGGCCGGTGCTGATGATGTTCGGCCCGAGCGACAAGGACTCGATCCATAGCAATCAGTCGTCGAAATGGGGCATCAAGCGCGTTTCCAACGACGACCTGCGCCAGAAATTCGTCGACGCCACGGTCGATCAGGCCAAGGTGCTCGGCGTCACGCTGCCCGACCCCGACCTGAAATGGAACGAAGCGCGCGGCCATCACGACTACGGCGACATCGACTGGGAAGAGTTCTGGCGCGTCGTGAACGGCGACGGCCCGTGCAACCGCGAGCGCCTCGCCACCCGCGTCAAAGCCGATAACGAAGGTGCCTGGGTCCGTGAAGCCGCCCTGGCCCACGCCGAAAAACAGCGCCAGCGCGCCCAACAGCACGCCGCTTGATAGACGTGGCGCGTCAGGAAGAACAGGAGATAGAGCAATGAACAAGGAATGGCCGATCTGGGAAGTCTTCGTGCGCAGCAAGCAGGGACTCGACCATAAACACTGCGGCAGTCTGCACGCCGCCGACGCGCCGATGGCGCTGCGCATGGCGCGCGACGTCTACACGCGCCGCCAGGAAGGCGTGAGCATCTGGGTGGTGCCGTCGTCGGCAATCACGGCGTCCGCGCCAGAAGACAAGGCAGAGCTGTTCGAACCGGCGGGCGACAAGATCTACCGTCACCCGACGTTCTACACGCTCCCCGACGAAGTCAACCACATGTGAGCGCGGCCATGGACATCACGCCCCAACATCTCCAATACGTGCTGCGCCTCGCGGATACCGCGCTGATTCTCGGTCAGCGTAATAGCGAGTGGTGCGGCCACGGTCCGATCCTCGAAGAGGACATCGCGCTGTCGAACATGAGTCTCGATCTGATCGGCCAGGCGCGTCTGCTGTATACGCATGCCGCCTCGCTCGAGCAACGGCTCACCGGCAAGACCCGCACGGAGGACGACTACGCGTACTTCCGCGCCGAGCGCGAATTCGCCAACTACACGCTGGCCGAGCTGCCGCATTACGGCCCGCTGTGTGGCACCGCGCGAGCCGAGAAGGACTACGCGGTCACGATCGCGCGCAACTTCCTGTATTCGACGTTGATGGCGCATCTCTGGACCGCGCTGACGACTTCCGCCGACGAACAGCTTGCGGCGATCGCGTCGAAATCGATCAAGGAAACCAGCTACCACGTGCATCACGCAAGCGAGTGGCTGATCCGTTTCGGCGACGGCACCGAGGAATCGCACCGCCGCGCGCAAGCCGCGCTGGACTACCTGCTGCCGTACACGCGCGAGTTCTTCAGCGCGGACGCGGTGGAAGAGACGATCGCCGCGACCGGCATCGGCCCGCTGAGCGCGGACCTCGAAGCAGCATGGCTCGACGATGTGCGCGCCACGCTTGATGCGGCCACGCTGACGCTGCCCGAAGCGGTCAAGCACATCACGACCGGCAAGCACGGCGAACATTCCGAGCACATGGGTTTCGTACTCGCCGAAATGCAAAGCCTCGCGCGCCAGCATCCTGGCGCCACCTGGTAATCCGACGATGACGACTTCGACTGCCATCGCTACGGCCGACGCCGCGCTCCAACGCGCCTGGGACGTCCTTGAAACGGTACCTGATCCGGAAATTCCGGTGGTGTCGATTCGCGAACTCGGCATTCTGCGCGATGTGCGCCGCGCCATCGACGGCACGCTCGAAGTCGTGATCACGCCGACCTATTCCGGTTGCCCTGCGATGTCGCAGATTGCGGAGGACGTCGCCCATGCGCTCGACGTCGCGGAGCTCAAGCCGTATCGCGTCGCCACGGTGCTCGCCCCGGCCTGGACCACCGACTGGATGACCGCCGACGCCCGCGAAAAGCTGCGCGCCTACGGCATCGCGCCGCCCACGGGCAACTGCGGTCCGGCCGCGGCGCCACAGGAAAAAGTGGTGCGTTTCGTGCCTCGCGCACTGCCCGCACCGTCCTGCCCCCGCTGCGGCTCGGCGCATACCGAACGTCTCGCGCAATTCGGCTCGACCGCTTGCAAGGCCTTGTACCGCTGCCTCGACTGCCGCGAACCCTTCGACTACTTCAAACCATACTGATATGGCCACCCCGCAATTTCATCCGCTGCGTATCCGCGAAGTGCGGCGCGAAACCGCCGACGCGGTCTCGGTCGCCTTCGAAGTCCCGGTCGAGCTGCGCGACCTTTATCGCTTCACCCAAGGCCAATTCGTCACGCTGAAAGCGCATATCGACGGAGAGGAAACGCGCCGCTCGTATTCGATCTGCGTCGGGGTCACCGATTACGATCGCGACGGTGAACTGCGCATCGGCATCAAGCGCGTGCGCGGAGGGCGCTTCTCGAACTTCGCGTTCGACACGCTGCAGCCGGGCCACACGATCGACGTGATGACGCCGGATGGGCGCTTCTTCACCCATCTGAACGCCGATCAGGGGCAGCAGTACCTCGCGTTTTCGGGCGGCTCCGGCATTACGCCGGTGCTGGCGATCATCAAGACAACGCTCGAGGTCGAGCCGCGCAGCACCTTTACGCTCGTCTACGGTAACCGCAGCGTCGATCAGATCATGTTCGCGGAAGAGCTCGAAGACCTGAAGAATCGCTTCATGAACCGCTTCGTGCTGTATCACGTGCTGTCCGACGATCTGCAGGACGTGGAGCTGTTCAACGGGGTGCTCGACCAGCAGAAGTGCGCGGCCTTCATCGAGAATCTGCTGCCGGCTGATGCGATCGACGAAGCCTTCATTTGCGGTCCCGGCCCGATGATGGACGCCGCCGAGGCCGCGTTGAAGGCCGCCGGCGTGCCGCAAGAGAAAGTGCACGTGGAACGCTTCGGCTCCCCGCTGCCGCAAGCCGGCGTGCCGCCGGTCGAGATCACCGAAGACACGCCGGCGGCCGACCTCGAAATCGTACTCGACGGCAAGCGGCGCAAGCTGCGCCTGCCCTATCAGGGTGTGAGCGTGCTGGATGTAGGCCTGCGCGCCGGACTCGCGCTGCCTTATGCCTGCAAGGGCGGGGTTTGCTGCACCTGCCGTGCGAAGGTGCTGGAAGGCGAAGTGAAAATGGAAAAGAACTACACACTCGAAGAGCACGAAATACGCGACGGTTTCGTGCTGACGTGTCAATGCCATCCAATCAGCGACCGCGTGGTGGTGAGCTACGACGAACGCTGAGCCGCACGCCGCACGGAGGCCCGCGCGATGGCCGCGGCGCTTTCCGCAGCTTCGCGATCCTTTACACTAGGGGCCGCTCGCGATCGGACACCTGTCCCGGTCGACGCGCGGCCCCTTTTGTTATTGCCACAGCAAGCCACTGCTCATGAGCACGATTCACCTCACCAATGGCGACGTCGCCGCCGACTCCCTACGCACCGCGCTCCACGAAGCAGGCCGCGACGATCGCGTGCAGTCGCTACGGGACGACCTGGCCGTCGGCCCACTGCGTGGCCTCGACGATGCGCCGGATGTGCGCGCGAACTTCTGGGATCGCGTCAGCGTGGACACCCGGCGGGATTTCCTGCGGGAATTCCGCGAGCAGGCTGCGGCGCTGGTCAGCATCGCACGCGGCGAAGCGAATCTGGTGGTCTGGCATGGCGAAAGCGCGGCGGATCAACTGATGCTGCGCCGTGTGTGCTATCACCTGCGCAACAACCCGCAGCGCCTGAACGAGGTGCGTCTGTCGATTCGCGACCTGACCGATCCGGGCGCGTGGGCGCACAGCCGCCGGGATCGGGCGACCTCGGTCGGCATGTTTGCGCCTGCCGTGCTGCAAGCGCGTCTGGCTGACGCCGCGCCGATTTCCGTGCTGCGTATCAGCCGGCTCGCGCTCGAGTGGCAGGAGGTCAAGCACGCGAACGGCGAAACACGCCGCTGGCGCGACAACACATTCACGAGCGGCAGCTTTGCCGATCTGGATGCGCTGATTCTCGAGCGCATCACCGAAGACTGGCAACCCGCCGCCCGCGTCGCCGCCGAGCTGATGACCGCCGAGCTCTGGTTTCTGGTAAGCGACAGCGTCGTGCTGTGGCGCCTGCGCGAAATGGCCTCGACGAGGCGCATCAAGCTGCGCGGCGACACCGGCGCGTGGCGCACATTGGAGCTGTGCGCGGCGCGCGCTCCCTGCCCAAACTAATAAAACCAAAGACTATGGCCCGCACCCGAGCCCCCGACCACGAAACCCAACGCGAACAGATTCTCGAACTGGCGGCGGCGAAATTCGCCCAAACCAGCTATCCCAGCACGTCGATGGCCGATCTGGCCGCCGCGAGCGGGACCTCGAAAGCACGGCTGTACCACTACTACGCGAGCAAGGAAGCGATCCTGTTCGATCTGCTCGATCGCTACACGAAGCGGCTGATGCTGATCATCGCCGAAGTGGAAGGCGCCAGCCAGCGGCGCGGACTCACCGAGCGGGAAACCTTCGCCGAGCTGATCCGGGCGTTTCTGTCCGAGTATGAAACCTCGCATAGCCGGCACGTCGCGCTGTTGAACGACGTGAAATATCTGGTCGACACCCAGCGAGAGGTGATCCTGAACCGCCAGCGCGACGTGGTCGCGGCCTTTGCGCGGCAGTTGGCGCGCGCCTATCCGGAGCGCGCCACTCGCGAGAATCAAACCGCTCTCACCATGATGGTGTTCGGCATGATCAACTGGACGTTCACGTGGCTGAAGCCGGACGGGCGCATGGGCTACCGTGAATTCGCCGAACAGGTCGTCGGCATGGTGGATCACGGTTTGAGCGCGCCCCCGGCCGAATGACGCAGGGCAGCAATATCCGAAACATCCGCGTGCGGGCGACCTAAGCATGTGGCATGGACGCCACGAACGCTCGTTCAATTTCGTTTTTCTTTTTAAATCAATCAACTAAAAATAGGGCGCAAGTTTTTTAGGCGTTCTCTTCAGATTTTGATACGGGTTTTCCCTAGTGAGAAACTCCGCTTTCCGCTAAAATGGATTTTGCGGTGCACCAAGCCGCTCGATCAAAAGGAGAACCCGACCATGAACATGATGCCCCCCCGCGCCGCCGAGCCGATCGTCCCCCACGATCGCGCGTCGCTGCCAGCTGGCCGCGCACCTGCTCTGGTCCGTGAACTCACGGCCGTCGATCGCGAACGGCTGCTGGCCCACTTCCTCGCGCTCGACGAAGACGACCGGCTCCTGCGCTTCGGCCAGATCGTGCCGGACCACGTCATTGAAAACTACGTCCGCGCAATCGACTTCACGCGCGACACCGTTTTCGGCGTGTTCAACAGCAAGCTGGAACTCACCGGCGTCGGGCACCTCGCCTATCTGCCCGCCGAAGGCGACAAGCGTACGGCCGAGTTTGGCGTGTCGGTGCTGGAAAGCGCGCGCGGCCAAGGCATCGGCTCGAAGCTTTTCGAGCGCGCCGCCATCCGCAGCCGCAACAGCCATGTCACGGTGCTGTACATCCACTGCCTCGCGCGCAATACCACGATGATGCACATCGCGAAGAAGGCCGGCATGAAGATCGAGTACGCGTACGGCGAAGCAGACGCTTATCTGACGCTGTTGCCGGCGGATCAGTCGAGCATCATCGCGGAGATGCTGCAGGAGCAGGCTGCCGTGTTCGACTACGCGCTCAAGCGCCAGGCGCGTCATGCATCCAGGTTGTTCGAGTCGTTCCTGCCGACGGCCGCCGCAGCCTGAGAAACCTACGGCTAGGCCTCGGCTTCGGAGAAGTGGAAAAGGGCAGCCATGCGGCTGCCCTTTTTCTTTGTGTACTGCCTGGCTACAACGTCACGTTCACAAGATCGGCAACGCCGTCGTCTCTTTGAACTTTTCGAGCGCGAAGCTCGTTTTCACGTCGATCACCGACGGATGGTGCAGCAGCTGATCCTGCACAAAGCGCGAAAAATGCGCCATGTCCTCCACCTGGACCCGCAGCAGATAATCCATATCGCCCGTCATGGCGTGGCACGCGACCACCTCCGGCCACGCCTGGACCGCCGCACGAAATAGATCGGCATGCGTGGCGTCGCCACGCGGACTGGGCGCCGAGCCGCCGCGCTTTTCCAGCCGCACGTTCACGTAGGCGAGCAAGCCGAGGCCGAGATGCTGCGCATCGAGCAAGGCAACATAGCCGCGAATGACGCCGCTCTCTTCCAGCCGACGAATACGCCGCAGACAGGGGCTCGGCGAGAGATTGACGCGCTCGGCAATCTCCTGATTCGACAACCGGCCATTCTCCTGAAGGATTGCAAGAATGCGCCTGTCGATGGCATCGATCTCAACCTTGGCCATTTTCTGCCGCCCCTTTCACGAAATAGGATAGAAAATAGCTCAAGCGTATCGACGCGCGATTAAATTCGCAAGTTTTCGTCTCACGGCGGACTTTACACTTGCTTCATTCGGTCGCACTCAATCACCGATCCCCGCTCGCGCAACCCGCCGGCGCACATCAACCATCTTGCATGGGACTCGAGTCAGGCGCCCAAGCGCCGGCTCCGGTCGACAGGAGACAGACAATGCAGGTTTCAACCTGGGACAATCCGGTCGGCACCGACGGCTTCGAATTCATCGAATACACCGCGCCGGACCCGAAAGCGCTCGGCAAACTCTTCGAACAGATGGGCTTCACCGCCGTCGCGCGGCATCGTCATAAAGACGTGACGTTGTACCGCCAGGGCGAGATCAATTTCATCGTCAACGGGGAGCCGGATTCGTTCGCGCAGCGCTTCGCGCGCCTGCATGGCCCGTCGATCTGCGCGATCGCGTTTCGCGTGCAGGACGCGGCCAAAGCCTACAAGCAGGCCTTGGACAAAGGCGCATGGGGCTTCGACAACAAGACTGGCCCGATGGAGCTGAACATCCCGGCGATCAAAGGCATCGGCGACTCGCTGATCTATTTCGTCGATCGCTGGCGCGGCAAGAACGGCGCGCAGCCAGACAGCATCGGCAACATCGACATTTACGACGTCGACTTCGAACCCATTGCCGGCGCGAACCCTAATCCGGTTGGGCACGGTCTGACCTACATCGACCATCTGACGCACAACGTGCATCGCGGCCGCATGCAGGAATGGGCGGAGTTTTACGAGCGCCTGTTCAACTTCCGCGAAGTGCGTTACTTCGACATTGAAGGCAAGGTGACAGGCGTGAAGTCGAAGGCGATGACTTCGCCGTGCGGCAAGATCCGGATTCCGATCAACGAAGAAGGCTCGGAAACGGCGGGCCAGATTCAGGAGTATCTGGACGCGTACCACGGCGAAGGCATTCAGCACATCGCGCTCGGCACGAACGACATCTACCGCACGGTGGATGGCCTGCGCGCGGCGAACATTTCGTTGCTCGACACGATCGACACTTACTACGAACTCGTCGATCGCCGCGTGCCGAATCATGGCGAGCCGCTCGACGAACTGAAGAAGCGCAAGATTCTGATCGACGGCGCGCCGGAAGATCTGCTACTGCAGATCTTCACCGAAAATCAGATCGGCCCGATCTTCTTCGAGATCATTCAGCGCAAGGGCAACCAGGGCTTCGGCGAGGGCAATTTCAAGGCGCTGTTCGAATCGATCGAGCTGGATCAAATTCGCCGTGGCGTGGTGCAGGACAAGGTCTAATGCCGACACGCAAGCAGAAATGAAAAGGGCGAGGATCGCAAGATCCTCGCCCTTTTCATTTGCGCCGTTGCCTCGAGTGAAATTCGGGAGGACAACGGCCGGTTATCAACCGACACGCCACTTCAGCGGCGCATCACGAATTCTGGTTTCCCTTGTCCGCTTTCGAGGAACGCGAAACGCGGTCCATGGCGATGCTGGCCGGCACAACTTGCGCCGTCCGGCTCATCGCGTTCGAGAGCGCCCCCGCGCTGCCCGGGTTCGAGCGCACCGGCGCGCTCATGGCGAAGAAGGCTGCTGAGACCATCAGGAAGGTCTGGATGTTTCTAGTGTTCATGCGTACTCCTTTTCTAACTGCCCTGTTGTCCTGAAGCTCCACCGAATGCGGAGCGTTACGCAGACATTGCTCACAGGTGGGAGTTAGACAGGAAATTGAACTGCGGTTCCGTGAATTCGTCGCTTTTACAGCTTGTTACAGGCGGGCTCGCAACGTGACGCCAAGCAAACTCAAACTGCATGAAAAGGTCTCGCACGGATCCGCGAAGCCCTTGTGGGATGGTTTTTTGGCATGCTGCGGCGGGTTTCCACCAGTGCTACCATCACCTGAAACACGTCAATATGACGGCCCCGGCCCTTCGCATTCACAAGATGCCACGGCCCAAAAAAGTTTTGGTGATCCCAAACTGAGTGGAGGAGTACACATAATGAATGCCCCGCTAGACGCAGGTCAGCGAGCCTCGCTCGAAGCCGCGTTGTCTTCCGTCACGCTCGACGACAAATACACTCTTGAACGCGGCCGCGCGTACATGAGCGGCATCCAGGCGCTGGTGCGTCTGCCGATGCTGCAACAGGAACGCGACAAGGCCGCCGGACTCAATACCGCCGGCTTCATCTCCGGCTACCGTGGATCGCCACTCGGCGGACTCGACCAATCTTTGTGGAAGGCGAAGCAGCATCTCGCCGCACATCAGGTCGTGTTCCAGCCCGGCGTCAACGAAGACCTCGCGGCCACCGCCGTCTGGGGTTCGCAGCAGGTCAACCTGTACCCGAGCGCCAAATACGACGGCGTGTTCTCGATGTGGTACGGCAAGGGACCGGGCGTCGATCGCACCGGCGACGTCTTCAAGCACGGCAATTCGGCGGGCTCCGCGCGCCACGGCGGCGTCCTCGTCCTCGCCGGCGACGACCACGCGGCCAAGTCCTCGACGCTCGCGCATCAGTCCGAGCACATCTTCAAGGCATGCGGCCTGCCGGTGCTGTTTCCGTCGAACGTGCAGGAGTATCTCGACTTCGGTCTGCATGGCTGGGCGATGAGCCGTTACTCCGGCCTATGGGTGGCGATGAAGTGCGTGACCGACGTGGTCGAATCGTCCGCTTCGGTGGATATCGACCCGCACCGCACGAAGATCATCCTGCCGGAAGACTTCGCGATGCCCGACGGCGGCCTGAATATCCGCTGGCCCGATCCGCCGCTGGTGCAGGAAGCGCGTCTGCTCGACTACAAGTGGTACGCCGCGCTTGCCTATGTGCGCGCGAACAAGCTGGACCGTGTCGAAATCGATTCGCCGCATGCGCGCTTCGGCATCATGACCGGCGGCAAGGCCTATCTCGACGTGCGTCAGGCACTGACCGATCTCGGCCTCGATGACGAAACCTGTGCGCGCATCGGCATCCGGCTCTACAAGGTCGGCTGCGTCTGGCCGCTCGAAGCGCAAGGCGCGCAGGCGTTCGCGCGCGGTCTCGACGAAATCCTCGTGGTCGAAGAGAAGCGCCAGATTCTCGAATACGCGATCAAGGAAGAGCTATACAACTGGCCCGACGCCCAGCGTCCGCGCGTGTTCGGCAAGTTCGACGAGAAGGATGGCGCGGGCGGCGAATGGTCGGTGCCGATGGGCAACTGGCTGCTGCCGGCGCATTACGAATTGTCGCCGGCGATCATCGCCAAGGCGATCGCCACGCGGCTCGATAAGTTCGATCTGCCGTCGGACGTACGCGCGCGCATTGCCGCGCGCATCGCCGTGATCGAAGCGAAAGAAAAGGCCCTCGCGCGCCCGCGTGTGGAAGCCGAACGCAAACCATGGTTCTGCTCGGGCTGCCCGCACAACACGTCGACCAATGTGCCAGAAGGCTCGCGTGCGATGGCCGGCATCGGTTGCCATTACATGACGGTGTGGATGGATCGCAGCACCAGCACGTTTAGCCAGATGGGCGGCGAAGGCGTCGCGTGGATCGGCCAGGCGCCGTTCAGCAACGACAAGCACGTGTTCGCCAATCTCGGCGACGGCACGTACTTCCACTCCGGCCTGCTGGCGATTCGCGCGGCGATCGCGTCGAAGGCGAACATCACCTACAAGCTGCTCTACAACGACGCGGTTGCCATGACCGGCGGCCAACCTGTGGACGGTGTGCTCACCGTGCCGCAGATCACGCATCAGCTCGCCGCCGAAGGAGCGACGAAAATCGTGATCGTCACCGACGAACCGGAAAAGTATTCGGCGAATGTCGGCCTCGCGCCGGGCATCGACATCCACCATCGCGACAAACTCGACGAAGTGCAGCGTCAGCTGCGCGAAATTCCCGGCACCACGATCCTGATCTACGACCAGACGTGCGCCACCGAGAAGCGCCGCCGCAGGAAACGCGGCACGTATCCGGACCCCGCGCGGCGCGTCGTGATCAACGAGGCCGTGTGCGAAGGCTGCGGCGATTGCTCGGTGAAGTCGAACTGTTTGTCCGTCGAACCGCTCGATACCGAGTACGGCACCAAACGCCAGATCAACCAGTCGACCTGCAACAAGGACTTCTCGTGCGTGAACGGCTTCTGCCCAAGCTTCGTCTCCGTTGAAGGCGGTCAGTTGCGCAAGCCGAAGGCGGCTTCGGGCGTCGGCGGCGACGCGATGCCGCCGGTGCCGGAACCGGAACTGCCCGCGATCGACCGTCCTTATGGCGTGCTGGTCACGGGCGTCGGCGGCACGGGCGTCGTGACGATCGGCGCACTGCTCGGTATGGCTGCGCATCTGGAGAACAAGGGCGTCACCGTGCTGGACGTCACCGGCCTCGCGCAAAAAGGCGGCGCCGTGATGAGTCACGTGCAGATCGCGACGAACCCCGCCGACATCCACGCGACCCGCATTGCGATGGGCGAAGCGAGTCTCGTGATCGGCTGCGATGCGATCGTCACCGCCAGCGACGAATGCGTGTCGCGGATGCAGGCGGGCCGCACACGCGTGGTGTTGAACAGCGCGCATACGCCGACTGCCGAGCTGATCAAGAATCCGAACTGGCGCTTCCCTGGCACCAGCACGGAAGCCGACGTGCGGGCCGGCGCCGGCGACGACGGCGTCGCTACGGTCGATGCGAATCACTTCGCGCTCGCACTGCTCGGCGATGCGATCTACACGAACCCATTCGTGCTCGGCTACGCGTGGCAGCGGGGCTGGGTGCCGCTCACGTATCAGTCGCTGATGCGCGCGATCGAGTTGAACAACGTGCAGATCGAGAAGAACCGAGCGGCGTTCGAGTGGGGCCGGCGCGCCGCGCACGATCTGGCCGCGGTGCGCAAGCTCGTGCAATCGCAGGGGCGCGGCGCGGCGGCGGAAACGGCGAGCAGCAAGATCATCGCGCTGCATACGTCCAAGGCGCTCGACACGCTCATCGACAAGCGCGCCGACTACCTCGCGGCGTGGCAAAACCGCGCGTATGCCGAGCGTTATCGCGCGCTGGTGTCGGACGTGCGGAAGGCGGAAGCGGCGCTCGATCCGGTCGACGGCCAGTTGCCGCTGACCGAGGCGGTCGCGAAGAATCTGCACAAGCTGATGGCGTACAAGGATGAGTACGAAGTCGCGCGTCTCTACAGCGACCCGGCGTTCATCGAAAAACTGAAGGCGAATTTCGAAGGCGACTGGAAGCTGCACATCCACCTCGCGCCGCCGACGTTTTCGAAAAAAGACGCGCAGGGCCATCTGGTGAAGAAGAAGTACGGCCCGTGGGTCTTCAGCGCGATGCACGTGCTCGCCAAACTCAAGTTCCTGCGCGGCACCGCGTTCGACGTGTTTGGCAAGACACAGGAGCGTCGTACCGAGCGCGCGCTGATCGTCGAGTATGAAGCGCTGGTGCGCGAACTGATCGGCGGGCTGAACGCGCAGAAACGTGAGCTGGCCATTGAGTTGGCGAATCTGCCGGACGGCATCCGCGGTTATGGTCACGTAAAGGAAAACAACCTGAAGGGCGTGCGTATCAAATGGAACGAGTTGCTGACGCGCTGGCGCTCGCCGGAGGCGGGCAAGACGCAACATGCTGCGTGAGCGTGAAAGCGCAAGCCTGATCGCTTGACCGGTTCATCGGTCCGGGTTGGAAATTGAAAAGGCGGTGACCCTAACGGACCACCGCCTTTTTTTGCCTGCGATTCCTTCCACGATAAAAAAACGCCACGGAACGACTTCCGTGGCGTCCTCCGTCACTTCTCGGCAGCGCATGCGTTGGAACACGCCCCGCCTCGACTTTCAGGCCACGCGCATTACTTCGCGTTCGCCGGCTTGCGCGCGTTTGCCGAAGCCACCGCCGTCATGTTGATGATCCGGCGCACCGTCGCCGCGGGCGTCAGCACGTGTACCGGCTTTTCCGCGCCGAGCAGGAACGGACCGACCGTCACCCCTTCGCCGCCGACCATCTTCAGCAGGTTGTATGCGATATTCGCCGCTTCGACATTCGGCATGATCAGCAGGTTCGCTTCGCCGGTCAGCGTCGTGCCCGGGAACGCGGCCTTGCGGACCACTTCCGACAACGCGGCATCGCCGTGCATCTCACCGTCGATTTCCAGCGTCGGCGCGCGTTGCGCAATCAGCTTGCGCGCCGCGGCCATGCGTTGCGACGACGAAGACGGCGCGCTGCCGAAGTTCGAATTCGACAGCAACGCGACCTTCGGCGTGATACCGAACTTCTCGATCTCACGCGAAGCCAGCATCGTCATGTCGGCGAGCTGTTCAGCGGTCGGCGTTTCGTTCACGTACGTGTCGCAGATGAACAGGTTGCGGCCCGGCAGCATCAGCAGATTCATCGCGGCGAAATTCTGCACGTTGTCCGCCTTGCCCAGCACCTGCTCGATGAAGTTCAGGTGCGTGTGGTACTGGCCGATCATCCCGCAGATCATGCCGTCGGCTTCGCCGAGGCGCACGAGGATCGCGCCGATCAGCGTATTGAACTTGCGCATCGCGGCTTTCGCGACGTCCGGCGTGACACCTTCGCGCGCGCCGAGTTCGTGATACGCCTGCCAGCATTTCTGATAGCGCGGATCGTCTTCGGGATCGACGATCTCAACGTCTTCACCGCACTTGAGCTTCGAGCCCATCTTCTTCAGACGCATCTCGATCACCGACGGACGGCCAACCAGAATCGGCTTGGCGATCTTTTCCAGCAGCACGAATTGCGCGGCGCGCAGCACGCGCTCGTCTTCACCTTCAGCGAACACGATGCGCGCCGGCTCCGACTTCGCCGCCGCGAACACCGGGCGCATCACCATGCCGGTGCGATACACGGTCGTGCCGAGTTCTTCGCGGTACGCGTCCATGTCCTTGATCGGACGGGTCGCGACGCCCGAATCCATTGCCGCCTGCGCAACAGCCGGCGCGATCTTGATGATCAGGCGCGGATCGAACGGCTTCGGAATCAGGTATTCCGGGCCGAATTCCAGCGAGTGGCCTTCGTACGCCTTCGCGACTTCATCGCCTTGATCGGTCTCTTCGGCCAGCTCGGCAATCGCGCGCACGCACGCGAGCTTCATTTCTTCCGTGATTGTGGTTGCCCCGACATCCAGCGCGCCGCGGAAGATGAACGGGAAGCACAGCACGTTGTTGACCTGGTTCGGATAGTCCGAACGGCCCGTCGCGATGATGCAGTCCGGGCGAACCTTTCTGGCCTCTTCCGGGCGGATTTCCGGCTCGGGATTCGCCAGCGCCAGAATCAGCGGCTGGCTGCCCATTTCGGCGACCATTTCCGGTTTCAGCACGCCGGCGCTCGAGCAGCCGAGGAACACGTCGGCGCCGCGAATCGCGTCGGCCAGCGCGCGCGCTTCGGTGTTCGCCGCATAGCGTTCCTTCGACGGATCGAGATTGCCGCGGCCTTCGTAGATCACGCCCTTGGAATCGGTGACGAGAATGTTCTTCTTCGACAGACCGAGATTCACCAGCAGATCCAGACAGGCGATAGCCGCCGCGCCCGCGCCCGAACACACCAGCTTCACTTCGTCGAGCTTCTTGCCGACCACTTTCAGGCCGTTCAGAATCGCCGCCGACGCGATGATCGCAGTGCCGTGCTGATCGTCGTGGAAGACCGGAATTTTCATGCGCTCGCGCAGCTTCTTCTCGATGTAGAAGCACTCGGGCGCCTTGATATCTTCGAGGTTGATGCCGCCAAGCGTGGGCTCGAGCATCGCGATCGCTTCGACCAGCTTGTCCGGATCGGACTCGGAAAGTTCGATGTCGAACACGTCGATGCCCGCGAACTTCTTGAACAGACAACCCTTGCCTTCCATTACCGGCTTCGCGGCGAGCGGGCCGATGTTGCCGAGGCCGAGCACGGCCGTGCCATTCGTGATCACGCCAACCAGGTTGCCGCGCGACGTGTACTTCTGAGCGTCGAGCGGTTCGTCGTAGATCGCCATGCAGGCTGCGGCGACACCCGGGGAATACGCGAGCGACAGATCGAGCTGATTCGATAGCGGCTTGGTGGGCGTAACCGAAATCTTGCCGGGTTTCGGATTCTGGTGGTATGCGAGAGCGCTTTGCTTAAGTTGTTCGTCCATTTTTTGGCCTGCGAGACGTAAGAAATTGGGCCCGGCACACCGCACGGCCGGCGTCGCCTGCATCTGTCGAATGAAGCACCGACCGAGGCGGTTTTGCGCATGCGCCGGGTAGGCGTGGCGTTGAACCGCGACGACGAAGAGGGCAATGCGAGGACGATGCGGAGTGCTTCGCGGGCCGGTTAGTGTACACCCCGCATGCGTCGATGCACTGCGTGGTTAACAGGACTCGCCATCGGCGAAACAAGGGCCGGCGATGCTGCGACGCCGCACCCATTGCGCCGTTTGTCGTCCGCACGCGATGCGCGGGCGATCGCAGCCCATGACGCTCATTCGAGCTCGGCGCCGCGTCGTTCGGGAATCAGAAAAAGTGTCGCGAAGATGTCGAGCAGATAGATCGAAGCAAGCAAGGCAAGCGCCGCACCGAACGAATAACGTGCGGCCAACGCGCCGACCACCACCGGCCCAAACCCGCCGACCGCCCGGCCGACATTGAACAACACGTTCTGGGCGGTGGCGCGCGCAGCGGTCGGATAGAGCTCTGAAATCAGCGCGCCATAACCGCCGATCATTCCGTTGACGAACACGCCCATCGCCGCGCCGCCGATCAACAACGCCATAGGTGTGCTCAGGTGCGCATAGACGAACACCATCACCACGGCGCCCGCCTGGTAGAACAGAAAAGTCGGCTTGCGGCCGAAGCGATCGGCCGCGACGCCGAACAGCCAGATGCCGCTCGCCATGCCGAGTATCGTCGCCGCGGTCCAGATGCCGGATTTGGTCAGCGAATAGCCGAAGGTGTGCGACAGATAGCTCGGAAGCCAGATCATGAGGCCGTAATAGCCGAAGTTCTGCACCGAACACAGAATCGCCACGCCGATGCTGGCGCGCGTGGTGCGACCATCGACGACCAGCAGCTTGAACGGCAGTTTGCGCATGCCGCGCGCCACGCGCTCGTTGAAGAGCGCCGGCTCATCGACGCGGCGCCGCACGAAGAACGAGACGACGGCGGGCAGCAGTCCGAGGGCGAACATGCCGCGCCAGCCGATCACCGGCAACAGCAGCGGCGTCAGCAAAGCGGCCGCCAGCACGCCGGCCTGCCAGCCGAGTCCGACATACGACGATGCGCGCGCCCGCTGCGACGCGGGCCACGCTTCGGCCACCAGCGCCATGCCGATGCCGAATTCGCCGCCCAGCCCAATACCGGCGATGGTCCGATACACCAGTAGGTCCGTATAGCCCTGCGCCAGCGCGCACAGGCCGGTGAACGCGGCGAAGAGCAGGATCGTCCAGGTCAGCATTCGCACGCGGCCGAAATAGTCACTCAGCACACCGAAGATCAGACCGCCCGCGACCGCGCCGATCAGCGTCCATGTGACAAGCGAGCCGGCCTGGGTGGAGGTCAGATGCAGGTCGGCGGCGATCACCGGCAGCATGAAACCGAGGATCAGCAGATCGAAGCCGTCCATCGCATAACCCAGCGCCGAGGCGAGCAGCGCGCGGCCTGCATAGCGATTTTTCGCGGGGGCGCGGATGTCGGTGGCGGAGGAGGCGGCGGTCATTGAAAGCATTCCGTAGGTCAAGGGGCACGCGGCGGCGCCCGAGAAATTCGCGTGAGTGTAAAGGCGCCCCGGACTGCTCACAAGCGAGACCAAAATGCGGCGGGCGCGCTCCGGCGCAGATTCAACGGCCGGCCCCGGCATGGTTCGCAACGCCGGTCTGGGGCCGGCCGTGACGACCGCCATTCGCGCTAGCCGCGCACGACGGCCTCGTCCCAAGGGTCCATTTCAGGTAAAATGTCGGCCTACGCGCGCAGCAAAAGCCGGCCTTTGTCCACTATCGGCGCCACTGACCGGCAGCGTATTCCGCCCAGCATGGCGCGGCATACCTCGCTTGCTGCGCCACCGGGCCGCGCGCCCGCTTCTCCCGCTCATACCCAAGGATCCCGCCCATGACAGGCTTCGATCGCCAGACGATCTCCGACACGACCGCAAAAATGCTGCTGGAAGTTCAGGCAGTGCACTTCAACGCGGAGAAACCGTACATCTTCACGTCCGGCTGGGCGAGCCCGGTTTATATCGACTGCCGCAAGCTGATTTCGTATCCGCGCGTGCGCCGTGGCCTGATGGAAATGGCCGAAGCGACCATCCTGCGCGACGTCGGCTATGAGCAGATCGACGCCGTCGCCGGTGGCGAAACCGCCGGCATCCCGTTCGCGGCATGGCTGTCCGACCGCCTGATGGTGCCGATGCAATACGTGCGCAAGAAGCCGAAGGGTTTCGGCCGCAACGCGCAGATCGAAGGCCTGCTGACCGAAGGTCAGCGCGTGCTGCTGGTCGAAGACCTGACCACCGACAGCCGCAGCAAGATCAACTTCATCAACGCGCTGCGCACTGCCGGCGCCACGGTGAATCACTGCTTCGTACTGTTCCACTACAACATTTTCAAGGAAAGCGTGTCGGTGCTGAAAGACATAGACGTCGATCTGCACGCGCTGGCCACGTGGTGGGACGTCTTGCGCGTCGCCAAGGAAAACCAATACTTCGACACGAAGACGCTCGACGAAGTGGAAAAATTCCTGCACGCACCGGCCGAATGGTCGGCAGCGCATGGCGGCGCAAACGCGACGCCGCAGTAAGCGGCAGACGTCGCGTTAGCACAGACCTTCTAGCCGTCTGAATTGAAAAAGCCGCCTGTCTCACGACAGGCGGCTTTTTTGTCACCCGGCGCTAAGACATGTCCCCGGAATCTTCCGGTGCAGGCGACTACAGATTCAGCAAGCCGTTGCTTTGCGCATACTGGAACAATTCAGAATCGCGATCGATACCGAGCTTGCGCATCGCCGCGTTTTTCTGAGTGCTGATCGTCTTGATGCTTCGGTTGAGCTGCTCGGAGATCTCCTTGATCGTCATGCCCGATACGAATAAACGCACTACTTCCAGTTCTCGTTTGGACAGCATAACGTCATCACTCTTGCCACCGGAATTCATGCGTAGCGTATCGAGCACCGCCTTCACCGAAGGGCTCATGTATTCGAGGTGGCGGCTGACATGCTGCACCGCGAGCCCAATGTGGCTCAGATCGTCAGATTTATGAACGACCGACGTCACGCCCAGTTCCCTCAGCCGCTTCAGCAGTGCAGCATTTTCCAGCATGGTGAGCACGACAATGGGAAGATCCGGGAAATTGCGACGCAGATAGCCGATCAGCTGCAGTCCGTCGCCATACTGCCCGCCCGGCATCGCCAGATCCGTAACAAGCACGTCACAGGGCGAGGTTTGCAGCATCTTGACCAGCTCAGTTGACTGCCGCGCACGACCGACGACTTCCAGCCCCGGAAACTTGAGCAGCGCGTGCTCCGCACCGAACAGAATGACCGGGTGATCGTCGGCGACCACGACCTTGAGTTGATCTTGCATCGCCCTCCTCTCGATTGGTAAATCACTCTCCAGAACTTCTACCATGTCTTTCTATGTTGTATGCACACGAATGAGAACGCGGGGCCGGTGTCGCGCGGGCAATTCCTCCGACTATAGCCGATTTCCCCTTCGCAAATCCCACGGTGTGGCAACAATGATGTATCGCAGAGCTAATGCTAGACTTGATTCGACCTTGGGGCACGATTAAGGACAACAACCATCGCGAGGACAAGCACCTCGCGCCCTGATAGGAGAACCGGCACATGCGCTCGCGTTGCCTGGTTGTTTCGCTTGCTTTACCGCTGTACCGTACGCCGTTCTTCACCTGCGCGACGCTGGGGTTGGCTCTATTCCTGATGCATAGTCCAGGTGCGTTCGCCGAGACCCCGTTCACGCTGACGAGCGCGAGTTTCCATAGCGGCAAGGTGGAAGCCGCACAGGTTTTCAATCAGGCCGAGTGCAAAGGCGGCAACCGTTCGCCGCAACTGACCTGGCGCGACGCGCCGGCCGGCACGCGCAGCTTCGCGATCACCATGTTCGATCAGGATGCGCCGGGCCGTGGCTGGTGGCATTGGGCGGTCGCCGGCATTCCGGCGAAAGTCGACAGCTTGCCCGAGAACGCGAGTTCTTCCGGGTTCCTTACTAAACTCGGCGCCGTCGAGGCGCGCAACGACTTCGATACCGACGGCTATGGCGGCCCCTGTCCGCCGCCGGGCAAACCGCATCGCTACGTCATCACTGTCTATGCGCTCAGCACCGCCGACCTGCGCCTCGCGCAAGGACGTCCGGCGCTGATGTTCGATCACGAGATCGGCACCGCCTCGCTCGGTAGTGCGCGCATGGTGGTCAATTACGGGCGGTAGCGTCGTCCGATGGGTTGGTCGGATCGAGCGCAGCGAGGCGGCGACGTCATGAAGCTTGGCGTACGGTTTGCATCGACAGGCCGCACGCGCGGAATGTCTGTCATCCGTGCGCGCTAATGTGCAGCGAGGCGGTGCGCGCGACTCTCCCTGCGCACCATTGCTGCGCCTGATCCCATCCTGTTTCACTACTGCCGGAGAACCTCATGTCGAAGATCGTCATCGTTTATCACAGCGGCTACGGCCACACGAAGAAGGTCGCTGAAGCCGTGCTCGCGGGCACCATCGAAGCCGGTGCGCAGTCGCGGCTCCTGCCGGTCGGCGAAATCGACGACGCGGCCTGGACCGAACTGGCCGGCGCCGACGCCATCATCTTCGGCGCGCCGACCTACATGGGCGGTCCGTCGGCGGACTTCAAGAAATTCGCCGACGCGAGTTCAAAGCCGTGGTTCGGCCAAACGTGGAAAGACAAGATCGCGGCCGGCTTCACCAACTCGGCGACCATGAA
Source organism: Paraburkholderia fynbosensis (assembly GCF_902859935.1). Classification (GTDB taxonomy): domain Bacteria; phylum Pseudomonadota; class Gammaproteobacteria; order Burkholderiales; family Burkholderiaceae; genus Paraburkholderia; species Paraburkholderia fynbosensis. The sequence continues at coordinate 140,873 of NZ_CADIKI010000021.1, read as the reverse complement.
CGGCGACAAGTTCTCGACGATCCAGTATCTCGTCACGCTCGCGATGCAACACGGCATGATCTGGGCGGGCACCGGCATGATGCCGTCGAACACCAAGGCGGCGACCCGCAACGATCTGAACTACGTGGGCGGCTCGACCGGCCTGCTCACGCAATCGCCGGCCGACGCGTCGCCGGAAGAGGCGCCACCCGCCGGCGATCTGGAAACGGCGCGAATGTTCGGCGCCCGCGTCGCCGGCGTGACGGCACGGTGGATCGCCGCGCGCGGCTAACGCGCCGCCGCTCTGTCGTGAACCGGGCGGCATCGGCTGGTATCTACCGCACAACAGGTCACGCCGATGTCACTTTCGGCGCGCATCGTCGTTTTTTTCGCCCCGTTTCGCACGTCCGCCGCCGTGAGGTCTTAAAATAGCGTTCCGGCGCGGCGTCGCGCCCCGTTTCCAGCAAGCGAGTGAGATCGAGATGAGCACGAAAGTTTTTGTCGACGGACAGGAAGGCACGACCGGCCTGAAGATTTTTGAATACCTGTCGCAACGCGCCGACGTGGAGATCCTGCGTATCGAAGAAGCGAAGCGCAAAGACCTCGAAGAGCGCCGCCGTCTCATCAACGCGTCGGACGTCACGTTCCTGTGTCTGCCCGATGTCGCGTCGCGCGAATCCGCTTCGCTGGTCGCCAACGATCGCACCGTGCTGATCGACGCGAGCACCGCGTTCCGCACCTCCGCCGACTGGGCGTACGGCCTTCCCGAACTGGCCCGTACGCAACGCGAGCGTCTGCGTACGGCCAAGCGCATCGCCGTGCCTGGCTGCCACGCGTCAGCCTTCGTGCTGGCAATGCGTCCGCTCGTCGAAGCGGGCGTGGTCGCGGCCGACTTCGCCGCGCACGCTTATTCGATCACCGGCTACAGCGGCGGCGGCAAGAAGATGATTGCCGACTACGAAGCCGGCGGTAACGACAAGCTCAAGAGCCCGCGTCCCTATGCGCTCGGCCTCACGCACAAGCATCTGCCGGAAATGGCGGCGCACACGGGTCTGACTTCGGCGCCGATCTTCACGCCGATCGTCGGCGACTTCTACAAGGGTCTCGCCGTCACCACGTTCTTCTCGCCGAACCAGTTGGCGAAGAAGGCCACGCCACAAGACGTGCAGGCGCTGTTCGCCGAGTACTACGCCGGCGAAGCCTTCGTGCGCGTCGCACCGTTCGATGCCGACGCGAACCTGGACAGCGGCTTTTTCGACGTGCAGGCGAACAACGACACCAACCGTGTCGACCTGTTCGTGTTCGGCAACGAAGAGCGCTTCGTGACCGTCGCGCGACTGGACAATCTGGGCAAGGGCGCATCGGGCGCGGCGATCCAGTGTATGAATCTGGCCATCGGCGCGGCCGAAGAAAGCGGCTTGAAGCGCTAATAGCCGAGGTATCGACGGCCGTTTGCCGTCGCTTCCATCGAAAAGCCGGTCTGCAAAGACCGGCTTTTTTGTTTTAAAAGCCACTCGCGTTAATTCTCATTGCAAACTCGACTGGTATTAGTCCGAATTTCTAAAAAAGAAATCGCAACGCCGTCGACGACCGGTAATCCATTCCTTTAATTCGCTCGCCTCGCACAGTTTTCCGCATATGGGGAAATACCGAATTTTTCGCGAACGATCGCTCGAAGATGATAGACCCTATTTGCCATAACGCTTGCCCACTAGGGGCGTGCGGCGGTCCAACGGCGCCGTCTGTTCGCGAAATCACCTTGTGTTTAAAAGGGCCGCAAGTGTCCGTGCAGTGCGCACGCGCCGAAATTCACGCTGTTTGAATCGATCTTTTTAGACGGCTCATTCAATTGACAGCGATTAACCGCGCAGCGAAATTACTTCGTACAGTTACATGAACGGAGACAGCGGTATGTCGCACGCCATTAATCTCGGCCGCGCAATGGCCCTTGCCACAGCGCCATTATTCGTCGTTTGCCGCGGCGGCAAAGCCGATAATCTAGGCTCGATCGACACCCCGCAATGCTCGGGCGCGATCTGCGGCGTGCAGGCCTGTCCCCACGGGTATCAGCGCGGCCGCATTATGCCCCGCTACCGCCGACATCGTCCGAACCACCTATCTGGACGGAGCGGGAAGCGGTGAAGTCGTCCAGGTGAACATCGACGCGACGGCGATGACTTACACGCGGAAGTGGCTCGGCGTGTCGTACAACTGGTTCTCCGACATCCAGCTCAGCGACAACTTCGTCAAGTCGACGCAGTACAACCTCGGCGCGGTGCTGGCCGCGGGCGCCAGCAAGCGGGGCAGACGCAGGTGTCGGCGAAGGCGTCCTCGTCATGGCGCCGGTGTTGCCGGTCTCGCGCACAACATCACCGATCACTGGGGTCTCGTGGCCTCGGCCACCTACATTCCGCTGAAGACCACGTCGCCGGTCATCATCAAGGCGGCGGATGGCACGGCGTTAAAGGTGTCGAAGGCGGACCTGAAGGCCGATCCGGTCATCTCCTTGCTGGCCGTCTCCTACAGGGTCTGAGTTCCGCACTCATACGACAAAGCCGGCGACTCCATGCAAAAGGGTCAGCCGGCTTTGTTTTTCCGCGCGCCGTTTATACAGCCGACGCCGGCAAACTTTGGGCGAAAAAAAGCCCGCCTATGTGGGCGGGCTGAATCCATATCAGAGGAGACATGGAGGAGACAAACGAACTATAACAAACGATTTGGTGCGTCGCAACATGAAAATTAGGGTTGACCCTCAATGTTGTTCAAATACAACGCTCCGGGCGTGTGCGAATGCGGCCAGCTTAATGGCGCACCAGCGCCATCATTGCGCCGAAGCCGATGAACACCCCGCCCGTCAGCCGGTTGAACGTTCGCGCGACGCTGCGGCTCTTCAGTCTCGCGCCAATGCGGGTGCCGAACCCCGCATACACGAGATACCAGCTCACCTCGATCGCCGCGAAGGTCGCCACGAGCACGCCAAATTGCGGCAGCTTGGGTTGCGTGGCATCGATAAATTGCGGCAGCAACGCGGCCGCGAACAGAATGGCCTTCGGGTTGCTGCCTGCCACCAGAAAACCGTTGCGAAACAGCGCGAAACGCGAATGTGCGGGCCTGGCGGCGAGTTCGTCGACGCTATCGGCGGCGGCTTCGTCAGCCGGTGCGCGCCATGCCTTGATGCCCAGATAGACGAGGTAGGCAGCGCCGATCATGCGCAGCGCGTTGAACATGGCCGGCCATGCCGCGAGCACGACCCCGAGTCCCGCCGCCGACACCGCGAGCATCAGCACCAGCGCCGACAGACAGCCGGCCATGGTCGCGCTCGAACGGCGCAAGCCGTGCTGGGCGCCGTGCGTCATCACGAGCAGCATGTTCGGACCGGGAATCGCGGAAACGACAAAGACGGTGGCGACAAACAGCCACCAGGTATGCAGAGTCATGAGAATCGAAGCGGATTGGGATCGGGCGGCTATTATGCCCGCCCGGCGGGGGCTTTGTTTGAGGCTTTGTTTGAGGCTTTGTTTGCAAATGTGTCCGCGCGAGACCCGCTTCCGCGTCTGCGTCCGAGGCAGCAGCGAGCGGCTTCCCGCACGCGCCGCCTCGCTCTTTTAACGCCCGGCTCGCCGCGCCGCCACCTGGCCCAGCACCGCCAAGTCCTTCTCGCCGTCGCCGTGCGCCACGGCTTCGATCAGGCTGTCGCGCACCACACTGGCGATCGGCATCGGCGTCGCTACTGAATCGGCTGCGGCGAGCACGAGGCGCAGATCCTTCAGCCCGAGACGCGCCTTGAACAGCGCCGGCTCGAAGCGCTGCTCCGCGATCATCTTGCCGTAGCCCGAATAGACCGGACCCGTGAACAGCCCGCTCGTCATGACGTCGAGAAAATCCTGCATCGCGAGCCCATGCCCCGTCACCATCGCAGCCGCTTCACCGAGCGTCTCGATTGCCGCGCCGAGCATGAAATTCGCGGCGAGCTTCATCACGTTCGCCTGTTGCGGCAGCGATCCGATGCGCCAGGTTTTCTGGCCGATCACGTCGAACACCGGCTGAACCCGGTCGATCGCCTCGGCCGGGCCGCCGGCAACGATCGTCAGCTTGCCCGCAGCCGCGACGTCGGGCCGCCCCAACACCGGCGCCGCCACGTAATGGAGTCCGCGCGACGCATGCGCGGTCGCCAGCTCCTCGGCCAGCGCCACCGAGATCGTCGCCATGTTCACGTGGATCAGGCCACGCGGAGCATGCTCCAGCAATGACGCGGTAACGACCTCGCGCAATGCGCTATCGTCGGCCAGCATCGAGAATACCGCGTCGCCCGCAAACGCTTCGGCCGGCGTCGCGACGACCAGCGCACCGAGATCGGCCAGCGGCTGCGCCCGTTCCGGCGAGCGGTTCCACACGCGCACCTGATGCCCGGCTTTCAGAATGTTTGCAACCATCACGGCGCCCATTTCGCCGAGACCGATAAAACCGATGTCCATCTGTCGCTCCGTCTTCTAAAGAACTCGAAGTAAAGCACACCGATGCGACACGTGCAGGGCAGCGCGCAACAAAACACAGTGCGATACTGCTGCGATGGTCACCGCGACATTCCGCTTCTATGAGGAGTTGAACGACTTTCTCGCCCGGCCGCTGCGCCGGCGCGCGTTCAGCTACGCCTGCGCGTCCAACGCGAGCGCGAAGCACATGATCGAAGCGCTCGGCGTGCCGCACACCGAAGTCGAACTGATTCTGGTGAACGGCGAATCGGTCGGTTTCGACCATCCGTTGGTGGACGGCGACCGCATCGCCGTTTATCCGAAGTTCGAGGCGCTCGACATCCGCCCGCTCCTGCGCGTGCGCGAACGGCCGCTGCGCGTGCTGCGTTTCATCGCCGACGCGCATCTCGGCGGCCTCGCGCCGCTGCTGCGGCTAGCCGGCTTCGACACGCTATACGACAACCACTATCCCGACGCCGATATCGAAGCGCTTTGCGTTGCGCAACAACGCATCGTGCTGACACGCGACCGTGAGCTGCTGAAACGCCGCAGCATCACGCATGGCTGCTATGTCCGCACGCTCAAGCCGCGCGAGCAATTGCGCGAAGTATTCGAACGGCTCGATCTGGCCGGCAGCGCGCAACCGTTCCGTCTGTGTCTGATGTGCAATGCGCCGCTGCGGCGAATCGCGAAGGAGGAAGTCGGCGCCCGCGCACCCGATGGCGTACTGGAGCGGCACAACCAGTTCGTCACCTGCGATGTGTGCCGGCGCGTATTTTGGGAAGGCACGCACTGGCAGCGGATGCGCGCGTTGATCGATAGCGTGGCGGTGGCGCCGGAGCGGCCAGGTTAAACACCGTTCGGGGTTCGCGCTGACGGTCCTGAAGCTCTGCGCCTGTTCGCGGCTCACGCGCGTCGGCCTATGGGTTGCTGCGAGCTGCTGCCGGCTCTGAGCGCCGCCTTTCCCGCGACGCACGGCGCGGTGCGTACAATGCGGGATTACTTATCTGGCAGAGGCCTTCCGTATGGCGATGAAAAAAACCGACCTTGAAAAAAACAAGGCGCTCAAACTGAACAACGCAATGAAGCAATCGACGGCCGAGCGTTTCGGGAAAGCCGCAGCCGCCGAGCCGAAGCTCGATCGCCGCGAGCAACGCAAGCTCGATCAGGCGCAAGGCCTCGTGGCGTTCGCGTGCAAGCTGAACGGCGAACTGGTCACCGAGTTGAAAACGCGTGCCGCCACGCATCCCGAGGGTATGACCGGCCTGCTGAACGAAGTGATCAAGCGTGGTCTCGCGGGCTGATCGCCGTATCACCCTGCCGTCCATGCAAAAAGGCCAGAGCGTGTGCTCTGGCCTTTTTGCTGACAACGCCTTTTTGCGCGCCCGCGCGACGTTGGCCGTCTAGCGGCGCACCGCGCCGGCTCGCCAGGCGAACCGGACGTCAGCTTAGTTTTGCGTGCCCTTGTCGTTCGTGCCGGCGGCCGAAGCTGCTGCCGAAACCGGAGCGCGCTTGCCATGCGTCTTCAGGTGCTTGGAGTGGTGCTTCTTCGGCGCGCTAGCTGCTGCGGCCGGCGCTGCTGCGTCCGATGCCTGTGCGAAAGCTTGAACGGAGACCAGCGCGATCGATGCGGCTGCGAGCGAGACGATAACTTTTTTCATGTGTTGTTCCCCAAACCTTTACGACTGAGTCAATGTGAATGAAATAAGCTGCGCGGTAAAGCAGGCAAGGCACGAGGGCCTCCCCGCTCCCCGCGGAGAGTATTACCTGGTGTAGGCGGTTTGTCATGCGCAAAACTCGATATGTATTTTCCGGGAGACAGCTTGCTTTCGACGTGCTTTCGATCGCTAAGCATTCCATACCAGGGACATTACCTAGCTGTGCTCAGACGAGATTGCGCAGCAGGCTGGCGGTTTCCTGCAGGGTCGGCAACACGCGCTGCAGCGCGGTGTGCGCCGACTCCTGGCCGATCGGCATGCTGACGCTGATCGCCGCCACCACCGAGCCATGCCGGTCGCGCAACGGCACCGCGACGCCGCGCACCCCCAGTTCAAGTTGCTGGTCGGTGACCACGTAACCGTTGCGGCGGATTTCACCGAGCACTTCGCGCAGCCGTTCGATCGTCGAGTAGGTATAGGGCGTGAACACCTTGATCGGATAGGACGCGAGCCAATGATCGATGTTTTCGGGCGCCTGGAACGCCAGCAACACCAATCCCGCCGACGACAACGGCGCCGGCGCGCGCGAACCGAGCACGAAGCCGACCGCCATCGTGCGGTTCACGCCGTTGCGCGCGACGTACACCACGTCGTGTTCGTCGAGGATCGCGACCAGCGCGGTTTCCTGCACCGTCGCGGTGATGCGCTGGAGAAACGGCTGGACGGTGCGCGGCAGGCGCGCCGAATCCAGATACGACTGGCCGAGCCGCAGCACGCGAGGCGCGAGCCAGAACAGCTTGCCATCGGTGTCCACGTAGCCGAGCTCGCGCAGCGTCAACAGGTAACGACGCGCTGCGGTGCGCGACAGGCTCGCGCGGGCGGCCACCATCGTCGGCGTCATGCGGGCATGCTCTTCGTCGAATGCTTCGATGATTGCCAACGCCTTCGCGGCGCCGGCGATCCAGTCTTTGTCGTCCATCGCGGTTGTTTGAAAGTCGGCGGGGTGGCGTGAGGTGTCGTTGGGCCGAACAGCTGTTGCGCGATTATCGCGCGAGTTGGACGGTGTGCACGGGAAGGCGGTTCAATGCAAACCGACCGACGCCGTGGCCACCCACCCGTCGTTCCGATAATGGCCGGCTGCCCGCGTATCATGTGGGCGATTCGGAACAGGGCAGCGCGCGTGCGTTGAAGTCCCTCCGCGTTGCATCGCGCGCACAGCGCCGCCTGCCCGAAACGCCGCGAACGCCTCACAAGAACCGTCCCACTCGAACAACCGCCCGTGAATCCCGACACCCGCCAACACCTGCGCGCCAATCTGCTGATGCTGATCGCCGCGATGATCTGGGGCTCCGCATTCGTCGCGCAACGCCTGAGTCTCGATGCGATCGGACCGTTCCTGTTCACCGGCTTGCGCTTCTTGCTCGGCGCGCTCGTCGTGCTGACGCTGATCGTGTGCGTGCGGCGCTCCGCGCTCGCCGAACTGTCGAAGCGCGAACCCGGCGGCGCACGCGAGTTGCTCGGCGCCGGCGCGCTGCTCGGCGTGGTGCTGGCCGCGTCGATCTCCTTGCAGCAGATCGGCCTGCAATACACCAAGGTCGCCAACGCCGGCTTCATCAGCTCGCTATACGTGCTCATCGTGCCCTTGCTCGGCGTGCTGTTTCGGCACCGCACCGGCGTTGCCACGTGGCTCGGCGCGTCGCTGGCGGCCGTCGGCATGTATTTTCTGAGCGTCGACGAACACTTTTCGATGCGTGACGGCGACTGGTATCAACTGGCAGGCGCCCTCGTGATCTCCGTGCAGATGATGCTCGTCGGGCGCTTCGCACTGCGCCACGACACGCTCATGCTCGCACTCGTGCAATTCGTGACGTGCGGCGCGACATGCCTCGTGGTCGGCCTCGCCATCGAGCCGGTTAGTCTTGCCGTGATCGCGCGCGCCGGCCCGACGATCGCCTACGGTGGAGCACTGTCCGTGGGCGTCGCTTATACGATTCAGGTGGTCGCGCAAAAGTACGCGGCACCTTCGCACGCGGCGGTAATCTTCAGCATGGAAGGGGTGTTCGCCGCGCTCGCGGGTTGGCTTGTGCTGGGCGAAACGCTGTCGACACGCGCGATGTTTGGCTGCGCACTGATGCTGGCGGGCTTGATCGTGTGTCAGGTGATGCCAGGCTGGCGACGTGGGCGTGGGCGCGTGCGTCAGGCGTCGTGACGGCGTAGCGTAGCCAGCGCGCCTCGCTCGAGACGCCGAAGACGCTCCGCGACCCGCCCGGCGCCCCTCACCCTGGGTGCATCAGCTACGCCGCGCGCGGATGAGCAAAAACATTCGACGTATCGCCCGTCGGCGGAAACACGCACCAACAGCCGTCGTCGTGACGAAAGAAGAAGAGACTTCGTGTGCCGCCCTCGGCAGACGTCTCGACGCGTACATAACGCCGGCCTCCCACGCGGGTGCGGCTGAATTCGGTGACGTGGACCGGCGCGGACTGCGCCGGTGCGAGCCACTTCTCCACCAGAAAACGCAGCGACTGTTCGCTCGCGGCTCTCATGATCCGCTCCTGAGCGGCTTGTCCTGACGCGCATCGCGCGGGGATTCAGGGTTGTCGTCGCCGCCGGCGGCGTCCGCGTCGGCTTCCTCGGATGCGAGGGCGATGGCCCGGTTGGTGGCTACCGCCCGCAGCGTGCTGCAATGGGTGGCATGTCGGATATCCGCGAGAAGACGGACGAGCTGTCGTGCTGATCTGCGTTTCATACACCCCCCGCACTGCACCAATAACTTCAGAAAACACTTTAACTCTATGCCTGGATGGGCGTTGCCGAAATGTTTTTCGCTAATTAGCAACAGTTGCGCTTGCAAAAAGAGACACGCAATCTTCGTACCGTCCAGTCTCAATGTGCGCGCTCGGCAGATGAGCGTCTGTACGCTGGCGAGCGCTCTTTGCGCCGGAAGTGCCCGGCTCGACGGCCTGTAGAAGAAATGGCCGGGGAGGTAAGTTATCCACACAGATGTATGAATAACTTTGGGATAGCGCATAGGACAGCCTGTGCGCGGATTCTTGATAAAGGGGACGCGCGAGAGGGCCGCGTCAGAGTTATCCCCGCTTTGTAGTTTTTCTACAGGCTCGTTCCGCAGGGTTATGGATTCCGCATGACATTGATGCGATGGGACATTTGCGAGTTATCCACAGAGGCGGTCGATCCTTGTTAACTACTACTACATATGTATACGTATGAAGTAAAAGACTTAGGATAAGTACCGCTGCGCGATGAGATCGAAGGCTGAGCGGTCTTGATCAGCCCTACCCTAACCGTTCGTTCACGCGGAACCGCACCTCAGGGCAACGCGAGAACTCCGCTTGCCGGTTGAACCGCGGTGGCCTGACCCACTGGCGCAGGCAAGTCGGGAACGAGCGTGGGCGTCGTCACTTCGACCGGCATCGGCAGAAGACGCGTTTCGATGTGGCTATTGGCAACCGGCTGCGTGCGCACGACGGTCTGCAGATAGTGATCCACGAGACCGAAGAAGCGGTCATAGAACTTGCCCGACGGAATGGTTTCGCTCGAGATCTTGACCATCGCGTCGCTGTTCGAGCGGATCGGCAGCGACAGCGAACCCAGCACGCTGAGCCCGACGCTTGCCGACGTATCGCTTTTCTTCAGCGCAAAGCCGTTCTGCACGGCGTTGACGTAAACGATGCTGGTATCGCTCGCCTCCTCGCCGGGCGTGCAGACCACATGAAACTCGACGACGACGTGGGTGTCGCCTGTCGGCTGGAAGTTCTTGGTTCCGTCGACGGTATCGTTGCCGGTCATCGTCGTCAGGTAGCCTTGGCTCAGCAGGGCGCGGCGCGCGGCTTCGCAGCTATCCGTGGTGCTCGAATTGAAATTGCGTGCGTAAGGACTCGCGCCGGTTTCGAACAATTCCTGCTGAAATTTCGGTTGCGGTGCGCTGCTGCACGCGGCGAGGATCAATAGGCCGAACAGGGCCGAGGTCGTGGTTCTGGAAAGCGAGGTCAACATGGTCGATTGCAAGGGACGCTGTGTGAGCGCGAATGGAAATGCATTGTAGAGCGGGTCGCCCGGTGTGCGTAAAAAGCATGCAATGTCAGCCGCGCGCCGCCTTGCACTGCATGACGAACGACTACCGCGGCGGGTTGTAGCGCCGCAGGAGGAAAGAAAACGAAAGGAAAAACCAGCTCAGTGCGGTGCCGCAGGCAAACCACTCGCCGCGGCGCTGCTCGCTTGGGCTGCGGCAGTGATTGCAGGCACCGTAAACGCGTTCGCCCAGTAACCGGGCGCCTGGCAACGCTCATCCTTGCAAGTGTCGGCGGCCGTTTCAGGATGCTGGCCGGGGTCTTGCGACGGGGCGATCCCGGCGAAATCTTCGGCGCGCAAGCTGACCTTTTGCGCATAGGCCTTTGAACCGCCGTAGTTCTTGAGCGCGGCGTTCAGGTCGCCGTTGGCCGAGCGCATGTAGCCGTACAGGATGGCCGAGCCCACTTCGATGTTCGCGGTCGGCTCCGTGAGGTCCTTGACGTTCCTCAGCAGCCCGCGATGAGCCTGCGGCACCACCTGCATCAGGCCGGTCGCACCGTTGGCACCCTTGGCCTTTTCCTTGAAGCGGGATTCGATCGAGATGATGGCCAGCAGAAGCGCCGGCGGGAGGGAATATTTCGAAGCAGCGGATTGCACCGCGTCGGAAATCTTTTGAGCTTTATCTTTTGCGAGACCGAACTTGTGCGTCAGATACGCGGACATGCGGTCGGTGTTCTCGTCGGCCGTTGCGGTCTGCATCAGGCCGAGCGAAAGCACGATCAGGCAAAGTAACCGGCTCATGACGGGAATGGAAGGATGAGGACCGGGGCATTATAGCGTCGCCCCGAAACGAGGCGTCCGGCGAGCGCAATTTCTCTTTTTAAATCAAGGATGATGGGTTTCCCGCGCTGTTCACCTCACTCCGTTCGCGTTCAGATCGTAATCGAGGGTCGGTGTGTCGGAGTGCTCGCAGCCGGATTGCTGAACAGGTTTTTTGACTCTTGGCTTCTGTTCCGTTAGTTGCATTTGTGACTCAAGACAGTGATCGAGTTCGACAATGCTCCAGTGTCGCGAGCAGCGAAGCTTCAAGATGCTGCCGCTCCATCCACAGCTTAATTACGTCGACCCCTCCCCGTTGCCGGTTGAACTCCCCCGTATTTGAGACAATGAACGCCGCCCGTGAACAGGGTGGCGGACAACCGGGTGTAGGCTTGACGTTTCCCACCGATGCCGTCCCATCGAACAAGAGATGTTTTCAGGTATGAGCAAGATTGCGTTTATTCCCAGCGTCCCCGGCACATCGGAGGACGATTTCGAAGTATCGGCCATGTCGAAGATGGCCGGCTACCGGCGTTTCTTTGGCGTGTTGAAAGTAATACGGTCCACCGACGGTCGCGTGCTGTTTCCGTTCGACGGCGCCCCGGAGCTCGGCCCGTATCCGTCCAAACTGGAGGCGATTGCAGCCGCTCAGGTGTACGGCGAACACATCGTGGCCAGCGACCTGGCGCGCCCGGAGTTGTGAGGAGGGCGTACGGCGATCCGCCGGCGGTTGCCTCGCGCGATCGTTTCGGAGCAACGAATGGCTAGTCTGCGCGGAAGGGGCTCAGCGGCTGCTGTCATGTGAAACGCGGCCGCGCTGATGACCGTGCTGACGGCCGCAGCCAGTCAACCCGGCTTTGCGCAGAACGCCGACGTCGGATACGACGCCGCGCAAGCTGCACTCGGGAAAGCGAACGTCGTTCATGCGCAGGTACGCGTTGCCGCGATCAATGCCGCCACCAATAGCGCGACGCGACGCGGCCCGCGCGACAAACTTGCCGACGTGGACGTGAATCCCGCCTTGGTCGACGTCACTTGGCTGCGCGTCAGCGACAAGCTGAACCTGGCTTATCAACAGGCACTACTGCTTCGCATCGACAAGCTCGCTACAAAAGGGATGCGTGAGCGCGTCGAGACGACCATGGCGATTCCTGCATCGGCGGGGACGACGTCGTCCCCGCATCGGGTGCGAGTTGTCGCGACGGTGACGAAGATCGATCGCAAGAACCGCCTCGTGACGCTGCGTGGACCACGGCACCAGCAGGTATTGCGAGCCGCGCAGGACATTCCGCTCGCTCGGCTGAGAGTCGGCGACAGCGTGCGGGCCGAGTTTATTTCGGCCGTGGCCGTCGCGTTGGCAAGGAATTGATTGTTGCCTGCGCCGGCGCTGACGATCGAACCGCTCAGGAAGACTCTGTTCTCTGGACAGCACGTGGTCCGGTCTGCTGCGAGACTTCGTGTTTTCGCCGCTGCACGCGACGATGAACGCATTGCGCGCGGGTCTACGTTGCCGACTGCTTCGCGCGGCGTGGCGCCGCCCGATTGCACCGCAGCCGGTTACGTCGAAGAAGACGGCTGAAACGCCATTCCGCCCTCGGCCTCGCTCCAGCTCGCGACCCACTCGGGTAACACCGGCGACGCTTGAGTAATGGCCGCCAGTGCGAGCAATTCGGCAGTCGTCACGGTACCGCCCTTTCGTTTCAGGAACCGCGCCCGAACAACGGCCAGCGCGACTTGCACATCGCCCCGCACGAAGCCCTGTTCGATGAAGACGTGCTTTTCATCCCAGCCGATAACGCGAGTGTGTACGTCATAGCGATCACCCAGCTCCAACGAGCGATGAAAGCGCAGCGTTTCCAGTGTGACGACCGGATACCAACCTTCTGCTCTCAATTGCCGCCACAGGCCGCTGCGCATCATCAGATCGACGCGCGCAAGATCGAGGATCGTGAAATAGCGTCCGTTATTCATGTGAAGCAATACGTCGAGATCGTTTATCCAGACGCGAAACGGCGTGACGCAGGTGTCGAGCACATGCAGCCGGCTGCGGCGAGCGCTGCTCAACAACAGAAGTATTAGACGTAGCAGGAGACTCATGCGATAACCCAGTGACCAGATAGCTGCCATGGGTGGCCGGGACTGCATGATAGCCGCGATGATGAAACACGGCGCGTTGGACGCGGATCAATCTGTAGAGCACCGTCTCGAACATATGTTCACGCCAGAACGGCCAAGCACTCGTCGTGACGTTCGGCGTTTCGAAAGCGGAAAACGGAAGCGGCCATCGGGAATGGCGGCCCATCGACTCACTGCTATTCGTTCAGCGAGATGGACGTCTTTTCCCTCCCTGTTGCCGAACGTTGAAAACTTTTTTCTACCCTGCAGACATTTTCTCGATGTGCAGAGGTACATTAATTCGGTTACCTGGCCGTAAGTCACCGGAGCTACAAATGACGGACCACAACGAGTTGGCCACCGGGCCGGAAGACGTTCCGGAATCCCTGCGAACACTCGCGGCGTATCTGGAGCGTGCACTTGATAGCGCGACGAGCATCGTGATGATGCGGCCCACCGACGATGTCTGCATCGTGTATTTGGGCGACCCCGCGGGTCTGCGCGAAGACCTGAAGCAGATTGCTACGATTGCAACATCGGTGGCAAACAGTATGCTGGAGTCGACTTTTTCGGGCGTGAACGAGGTGCAAATCAACGGCCAGCTCTATCGTTTCGCCCGCAGCTTCACGCAGGTCGACGACATGGCGGCTGTTGTCTTTTCAATGGATTAGACCTCGGCTTGTTGCAACGCCACTGCCTTCCTGCGCCGACGATGCGACGTCGCGCCTGGTCCTTAAGATGCCGGACGGCAACTTGGCTGGTGTGGCGCGGTCTCAAGAACCGTGACCCGTTGGCCGTTCGACTTGCATTGTCTCGCCAAGCGCCGGCCCTGCGGCAACCGGTTCAAAAGGAGGACTAATGCATCCGAGACGATGTTTGGCATTTTTGTTTTCCATGGCAACCCTCAGCTCGACCGGGGCATGGGCGAGCGATATTCAATGCGCTACCACGCGGCAACCCGCCGAGCGCGTCATATGCGACCACGCGATACTCGACAACGAGTACGACGATATCGCGGCTGAGCAGCAGGCCTTGCTGAATAGCGGGAAGCTATCGCCCGAGCAGCTTACCCGATGGAGGCAATCGCGAAACGCCTGCTCCGACGTCCACTGCATTGACACGGTATTTGCGCAATGGAAAACAATTGCCAGGTCGGTCGAAGCAAATGCCGCCGTTGTGCCTATGCCTGCTATTGCCTCCGCGACGGAAGTAGCCCCTGTCGGACCTACTTCCGATGCAGACGCTCTTTCTGCGACTCAAGGCCTACCAGCATCCGCGGCGGCATTACCAACCTCCGAAGCATCGCTTGTGCGTCAGGGTAGCGCGGCCGGCGTTGCGCTCCCGCAGCCGGTCGCGAGCCAGGTTTCTTCACCAGTGACCCCATCCTCGGCTTCCGGCGTCGGTGAATCTCGCAGCAGCACAGGGTTGGGCGCTGGACTGATGCTTGTCTTACTCATTGCGATTGCTGCGGGCGTGTTCGTCATTCGTCGAAGCATAGGCCTTCGTCGCAGCGAAAAAACGCGGGAGGGTTCGCGGTAAGAACATGCTTGGAGTGGGCCGACTCCGGTGAAGTTGGACGGCTTTGCGAAAAGACCTCTCCTTATCTCAGCAAGCGCAGCGCGGACGCGCTGGCAGCGATTCCTCGGCCGCGTCCGGAGGGCAGTCACAAAAAAGGGCGCGGGAAAAATCTCCAGCGCCCCTTCGACATTAATTGCGGCTAGCCTGCGGTCAGGCAAGGTTGAGCGACCTGGAAGCGCCCTCGTGACCGACATTAATGCAACTCAGCATGTGTCGCGAGTCGCCCCTCACTCCACCGTCACCGACTTCGCCAGATTCCGCGGCTTATCCACATCCGTGCCTCTTGCACACGCCGTGTGATACGCCAGCAACTGCAGTGGCGCGACATGCAGAATCGGCGACAGCAAACCATAGTGCTCCGGCATCCGGATCACATGCAGCCCTTCATCGTTGACGATCTTCGTATCCGCATCGGCGAATACATAAAGCTCGCCGCCGCGCGCGCGCACTTCCTGAATATTCGACTTCAGCTTTTCCAGCAGCGCGTCATTCGGCGCTACCGTCACCACCGGCATCGCTTCGGTCACGAGCGCGAGCGGCCCGTGCTTCAACTCACCGGCCGGATAAGCCTCGGCATGGATATACGAAATCTCCTTGAGCTTCAGCGCGCCTTCGAGCGCGATCGGGTAATGCATGCCGCGCCCGAGGAACAGCGCATGTTCCTTGCGCGAAAACTCTTCCGACCACGCGATGATCTGCGGCTCCAGCGCCAGCACGCTATTCAACGCGGCCGGCAAGTGGCGCAACTGCTTCAGGTAGTCGGCTTCCTGTTCGTCGTTCAGATGACCGCGCAGCTTGGCCAGCGTGGCTGCCAGCACGAACAGCGCGACCAGTTGCGTCGTGAACGCCTTGGTCGACGCCACGCCGATCTCGCGGCCCGCGTGCGTCAGGAACGACAACTCCGTCTGACGCACCATTGCGCTCGTGCCGACGTTGCATACCGCCAGCGTGTGCTTGTGTCCGAGCGACTGCGCATGCTTGAGCGCCGCAAGCGTATCCGCCGTTTCCCCCGACTGCGAAATCACCACCACCAGCGACCTCGGATTCGGCACCGACTCGCGGTAGCGATACTCGCTGGCAATCTCCACCTGGGTCGGAATCTTCGCGATCGATTCGAGCCAGTACTTCGCCGTCAGGCCCGAGTAATAGCTCGTGCCGCACGCGAGAATCAGCAGGCTGTCGATCTGCGCGAACACGTCGCCGGCAGCCTCGCCGAAGATCGACGCGTCGAACGAATCGGTTTGCGGAATCGTGTCGGTGATCGCACGCGGCTGCTCGAAAATTTCCTTCTGCATGAAGTGGCGATACGGGCCGAGTTCGACCGCGCCGCCATAAGCCGCGACCTGACGGACGTCGCGCTGCACATCGTTGCCATCGCGATCGGCAATACGCACGCCGTCGAGCGACAGTTCGCACACATCGCCTTCTTCGAGGAAGATGAAACGTTCGGTGCTGCCCGCGAGCGCGAGCGCATCCGAGGCGAGGAAGTTCTCACCGTCGCCGAGCCCGACCACCAGCGGCGAGCCCTGCCGCGCGCCGACCACCGTATGCGGCTGATTCCTGTGCACCACCGCGATAGCGTACGCGCCGTGCAATTGCGCGATCGCTTCACCCACGGCGGCGAACAGGTCGCCGCGATACACGCTGTGAATCAGGTGCGCGATAACCTCGGTATCGGTTTGCGAGACGAACTCGTAGCCCTTGCCCCGCAGCATTTCACGCAGCGATTCGTAATTCTCGATGATGCCGTTGTGTACCAATGCGAGCGCATCTCTCGAGAAGATCGGGTGCGCGTTGTCCGTCACCGGGGCGCCGTGCGTCGCCCAGCGCGTGTGCGCGATACCCGTGATGCCTTCGAGATGGCCCTCGTGCACCTGCTCGTCGAGATCGGCGACACGCGCGACGCTGCGCGCACGGCTCGGTCCGTTTTCGTCCAGCACCGCGACGCCACACGAATCGTAGCCACGGTACTCGAGGCGCCGCAGTCCTTCGATCAGGACGGAAACAATGTTACGTTGCGCAACCGCGCCGACAATGCCACACATGGCTCATTCCTTTTCAATGCTGGGTTTCAGGGAGCGCGCTTCGCGCACGCATCACGCCCATCAGCTCTTTTTCTTGACCGGGCGAACATAGCCCGTTTTGCTTGTCTGTTTTTTATCGTTCAGAACCAGCGCTTCGGCTTCGACGTCCTTCCAGACCGTCGTGCCCGCCGCGATCGTCGCGCCGCGCTGCACGCGCACCGGGGCGACCAGTTGCGTGTCCGAACCGACGAACACGTCATCTTCGATGATCGTGCGGGATTTGTTCGCGCCGTCGTAGTTGCAGGTGATCGTACCCGCGCCGATATTCACGCGCGCGCCAATATCCGCGTCGCCGATATACGTGAGGTGATTTGCTTTCGAGCCGCGACCGAGCACCGCGTTTTTCACTTCGACGAAGTTACCGACATGAGACTCGTCTTGCAGCGTTGCGCCTGTGCGCAAGCGCGCATATGGGCCCAGTACGACATTGGCCCCGACTTCGGCACCTTCGATATGCGTGAACGCGTCGACGCGCGTGCCGGCGCCGATGCTCGCATTGCGGATCACGCAGTTCGGCCCGACGGTGACGTTGTCGGCCAGCGTCACGCGGCCTTCGAACACGCAGTTCACGTCGATCGACACGTCGCGGCCGCATTCGAGCGTGCCGCGCACGTCGAGGCGCGCCGGATCGGCGAGCGTCACGCCCGCCACCAGCAAAGCATCGGCAACGTTGTGCTGATGGATCCGTTCGAGTTCGGCAAGCTGCTGCTTGCTGTTCACGCCGAGCGTTTCCCACTCGTCGTCGGGCTGGGTGGTGACGACTTCGAGTCCCGCTTCGATAGCCATTTCGACCGCGTCGGTCAGATAGAACTCGCCTTGCGCGTTGTCGTTCTTCAACGCCGAGAGCCAGCCGGCGAGACGCTCGGTCGGCGCGACGATGATGCCGGTATTGATTTCAGCGATCTCCAGTTGCTCGGCGCTCGCGTCCTTCTGTTCGACGATACGCGACACCTTGCCTTGCTGGTCGCGCACGATGCGCCCGTAACCGGTGGGGTCGTCGAGCGTGACGGTCAGCACGCCATAGCCGCCCTGCCCCGCGCGTTCGGTCAGCGCGCGCAGCGTGCTGGCGCGCGTGAGCGGCACGTCGCCGTACAGCACCAGCGTGGGCGCGGACGGATCGAGCAGTGGCAGCGCCTGCTGGACCGCGTGGCCAGTGCCGAGCTGCTGCTCCTGCACCGCGAACTGCACGTCCGGCGCCGCAGCCGCCTCGCGGACGGCTTCGGCGCCATGGCCGATCACGACCACGAGCCGTGCGGGTTCGAGCGCGCGAGCCGTGTCGATGACGTGAGCGAGAAGCGGCCTGCCGGCCAGAGGATGGAGCACCTTGGGAAGCGCGGACCGCATGCGCTTGCCGGTGCCTGCCGCCAAAATCACGATGTTCATGGCGTCGGCAATCAGTCAGTTTGTGGCCGACGATTCTATCATGCGCCACATGCCGTAAAAGGCGCGCTGACGCGCATTGGACGGCGGGTGCAATAGCGCGGAACCGCCCATTTCCCGGGCGTTTCCGTCAAAGATCGTCGAACTGCACAATCGAAATCGGCTTGGACGCGCCGAGCATGGCGCCATCTTCGTTACCGGTCGAACACGGCTCTTCGTCGAACGCGATATCGCCTTGCGGATCGGCCTCGCCGGTTGCGCGCAGGCCCGCGAACGGGAACAGCTTGTGGTCCATCAGATGCGACGGCACGATGTTCGACAGCGCGTTGAACATGTTCTCGATACGCCCCGGGAAACGCTTCTCCCAGTCGCGGATCAGCGCCTTCATCTCGGCGCGCTTCAGGTTGGGTTGGCTGCCGCACAGATTGCACGGAATGATCGGGAATTCGCGCAACTCCGCGTATTTCTCCAGATCGGTTTCCTTCACGTAGGCGAGCGGCCGGATCACGATGTTCTTGCCGTCGTCCGATTGCAGCTTGGGCGGCATGCCCTTCAGCTTGCCGCCGTAGAACATGTTCAGCAGCAGCGTTTGCAGGATGTCGTCGCGATGATGGCCGAGCGCGATCTTGGTCGCGCCGAGTTCGCCCGCGACGCGGTACAGAATGCCGCGCCGCAGCCGCGAGCACAGCGAGCAGGTGGTCTTGCCTTCCGGCACCAGCCGCTTGACGATGCTGTAGGTGTCCTGGTTCTCGATGTGAAACGGAATGTCGAGCTGCTTCAGGTATTGCGGCAGGATGTGCTCCGGGAAGCCCGGCTGCTTCTGATCGAGATTGACCGCGACGATGTCGAAGTTGATCGGCGCGCGTTCGCGCAGCCGCATCAGGATGTCGAGCATCGCGTAGCTGTCCTTGCCGCCCGACAGGCAGACCATCACCTTGTCGCCTTCCTCGACCATGTTGAAGTCGCCGATCGCCTCGCCGACCTGGCGCGCGAGGCGCTTGAACAGCTTGTTGTTCTCGTACGCTTCCTTCTGCTCGCGGCGCGTGAGCGGCGACTTGGCCTTCGCGGCGGGCGCGCTGTCGTTCAGGATTTCCGGAGCATTCATGGCTCAATCCTCTTTGATTCGGAAAACTTCGACGCCCACGGCGTCGCAGTCGGGGTACACGTCCGGCTTCTCGGTCGACACGCGCGCGGCCCGCACCTGCGGGTGCTCGAGCATGGTCCTGACGAGGTCGTCGCACAGCGTTTCCTGCAAGTGGATGTGACCTTGCTCGACGCGGCGCGAGATGGTGGAGCGCATGAAATCGTAGTCGACGACTTCGTTCAGCTTGTCCTGAACCGGCGTGGACAGCGCGAGCGGCACGAACAGTTCGACGTTGATCACGACGCGCTGTTCGCCGCGCTTTTCGAAATCGTGCACGCCGATGTTGATGTGCACTTCGTAGTTGCGCAGAAAGAGCCGGCGGCAATCGGCGAGCCGGGGGTGCGAAAGAGCGGCAAACATGTTCGTTCCAGTCGAAAAAAGCGTGCGGGGCACGCAAAGGGGCGCCTCAGGCGCCCGTCAAAAACATAACGTCGCGCGGCAGCGGCACGAGATGCTGCCCGCCGTCGACCACCAGCGTCGTTCCGGTGACGCCGGCTGCATCCGCGAGATACAGCGCGGCGGCGACAACGTCCTCGGGCCGCGACGCGCGGCCCAAAGGCGTGATTCGGTGAGCGGCCTCGAAACCGTCCTGCGTCTGGTCGGCGGATTGCATCGTGAGGCCCGGCGCGAGCCCGACTACGCGTACCTTCGGCGCCAGCGCCTGCGCCAGCGCCACCGTGGCGGTTTGCAGCGCCGCCTTCGACAGCGTGTACGACAGGTAATCCGGATTCATGTTGTACAGCTTCTGGTCCAGCACGTTGATTACCACCGCGCGCTGGCTTTCGTCGATGCGCGCGGCCTCCGGCGTCGCCTCGAACAGCATGCGCGCGAGCACCAGCGGCGCACCGAGATTCATCGCGGTCAGCTTCAGCAGCAGGTCGTAGCCGACGTTGCGCGCCGTGTCTTCCTCGAAGCGCGACGCGTTGTTGACGATGCACACCGGCCGGCCCATGGCCGCCGTACAGGCCGGCAACAGCCGCTCGACCTGCGCCTCGTCGCCCAATTCCGCGTGCAGCGCGACCGCCCGGCGGCCCAGCGCGGCGATTTGCGCGACCACTTCGTCGGCCTCTTCGCGCGACGCGCCGTAGTGAACCGCCACGTCCCAGCCGCGCGCCGCAAAACCGAGCGCGAGCGCGCGCCCGATGCGGCGGGCAGCGCCGGTAATCAGCACGACGCGGGGCGTTTCAGGGGCGCGGTCAGCGGCGGTGTCTAGAGGGGCGGTCATTTACAATGCGGGGATGAATCCGAAAGCTCATCAACCCGATAGTTTACCTGCTCCCGGCCCAAGCGCGCTGGCGCAGTCCGAAGCATTGGTCGCGCGGCTGCGCGCGGAGCTCGACAGCGCCGGCGGCTGGCTGCCATTCGACCGCTACATGGAGCGCGCGCTTTACGCGCCGGGACTCGGCTATTACAGCGGTGGCGCGCGCAAATTCGGTCTGCGCGGCGACGACGGCAGCGACTTCGTCACCGCGCCGGAGTTGTCGCCGTTGTTCGCCGCGACGCTTGCGCGCCCGCTGGCCGAAGCCTTGGAAGCGAGCGGCACGCGCGAGGTGATGGAATTCGGCGCCGGCACCGGCAAGCTGGCCGCCGGCCTGCTCAACGCGCTCGATGCGCTGGGCGCCGAGTTCGACGGCTACTCGATCGTGGATCTGTCGGGCGAATTGCGCGAACGTCAACGTGAGACGGTCGCGGCGGCTGCGCCCGCGCTGCTGGCGAAAGTCCGTTGGCTGGACGCGTTGCCGGAGCGCTTCGAGGGTGTGGTGGTCGGCAACGAAGTGCTGGATGCAATGCCCGTGCGGCTATTCGCGGCAACCGGCGGCGTCTGGCACGAGCGTGGCGTGGTGTGGCGCGACGAGGCGTTTGCGTTCGACGATCGCCCGGTATCCGCGGCAGCGGACACCGCATTGCTCGCGGACATCGACACTGCCGGCGAAGACTACCTGACCGAAACCCACGAAGCCGCGAGCGCCTTCACGCGCACCGTCTGCACGATGCTCGCGCGCGGCGCGGTGTTCCTGATCGACTACGGTTTCCCGCGCCACGAGTACTACCACGCGCAGCGCGCGCAAGGCACGCTGATGTGCCATTACCGGCATCGGGCGCACGGCGATCCCTTCCTCTACCCGGGGTTGCAGGACATCACCGCGCACGTGGAATTCACCGGGATCGCCGAAGCCGGTGTCGAGACGGGCGCGGATTTGCTGGGCTTCACGTCGCAAGCGCGCTTCTTGCTGAATGCGGGCATCACCGACGCGTTGTCGGAAATCGATCCGGCCGACACGGCGCGCTTCCTGCCCGCGGCGAATGCGGTGCAGAAGCTGTTGTCCGAAGCGGAGATGGGCGAACTGTTCAAGGTGATCGCCTTTTCGCGCGGGCTGGACGATACGCTGCAGGCGTTTTCCAGCGGCGACCGCTCACACACGTTGTGATTTTTTGCCTGATTGGGCGTTAGGAATTCGTGATGATCCGCTGGCTCTTGACTACGTTCGTTGCGGTGGCGGTGTTGTCGGCCTGCTGGCCGTGGCTCAGGAAGATCGGCATTGGCCGTATGCCCGGCGACGTGACCTTGCGCGTGTTCGGCCGTGAGTATCCGTTTCCGTTCATGTCGACGCTGGTGCTGTCGATGATCCTGTCGCTGCTGGCGAGGGTGCTCTAAGTCCGCGTTGCCTTTGACCGCGGCGGCCTGCGCCGCGAAGGCCAAAGGCAGCCTCGCCACCGAAGCCCCCTAGCGCAGCGCCGCTTCCACCGCGCGCACCCGCTCCTGATGCACGGCGTCCTTGATGCCGGCAGGCGCATCGGCCATTCGTTTGGCCACCGCACCGGCATCCACGCCGCGCGCCGCGACGAGCGCCACCCTGAGCCGCTCGGCCTGCGGATAGTCGCGCATCTCGAACCCCAGCCGGCCGCGCGCATCGGCCTCGCAGGCCTGCAAGGCTTCGGCGAAGCGCGCCGGTTTGCGAAGCGCGTCGCTGCGTTCGAGCAATCTCACTAACGCCGCCGCCCCCATCTCCGTCACGCGATGAATGTTGCCGTGCTCGCGCGCCACCAGCAGCGCGAGATCGCGGCAGTCGTTCGGCACGCGAAGCCGGTCGCAGAACGGCTTGAGCAGATCGACGCTGCGCCCCTCGTGGCCGATATGTCGCGGCAGCACGTCCTCAGGCGTGGTCGCCTTGCCGAGGTCGTGCGTCAGCGCGGCAAACCGGACCGGCAGCGCATAGCCCTGCTGGGCGGCATGATCGACCACCATCATCACGTGCACGCCGGTGTCCACCTCGGGATGATAGTCGGCGCGTTGCGGCACGCCGAACAGCGCGTCGATCTCCGGCAGAATGCGCGCCAGCGCGCCGCACTCGCGCAGCACCTCGAACATGCGCGAAGGCTTTTTCTCCATCAAGCCGCGCGACACTTCCTGCCACACGCGTTCGGCTACCAACGCATCCACTTCGCCCTCGGCGACCATCTTGCGCATCAGCGTCAGCGTTTCCGGCGCGACCGTGAAGTCGACGAAGCGCGCCGCGAAGCGCGCAATCCGCAGAATCCGCACGGGATCTTCGAGGAACGCGTCGCTCACATGCCGGAACAGCCGCGCCTGCAAGTCCGCCTGACCGTTGAACGGGTCGACGACCGGACCGCTCAACTCGCCGTCCGGACGCACCTCGCGCGCCATCGCGTTGATCGTCAGATCGCGGCGCGCGAGGTCTTCCTCCAGCGTGACGTCCGGCGCATAGAAGAACTGGAAGCCGTGATAGCCCGCCGCCGTTTTGCGCTCGGTGCGCGCGAGCGCGTATTCCTCGTGCGTCTGCGGATGCAGGAACACCGGAAAATCCTTGCCCACCGGTCGATAGCCCTGCGCCACCATCTGCTCGGGCGTCGCGCCGACCACCACGTAGTCGCGGTCCTGCACCGGTACGCCCAGCAACTCGTCGCGGATCGCGCCGCCTACCGCGTAGATGTTCATGGGCATACGTCTTGATAGGCAATCGCGTGGGTCTCGCGACGCGAAGCGTCGATCCATGCCTGCACCGCGGGCAACGCGGTGATCCGCTCGACGTATGCCGACGCGGTTTCGGACAACGCCGGCTGCCAAGTGTTGAAGCGCATCGCGACCGGCGCATACATCGCATCGGCAATGCCGAACTCGCCGAACAGGAAAGGTCCACCATGCGCGCTCAGGCACTCGCGCCAGATCGTCTCGATCCGCGCGATATCGGCGAGCACGCCCGGCGTTGCGTTCTTGCCCGGAAACGACGCGCGAATGTTCATCCACATGTTCGAGCGCAATTCGCCGAAGCCCGAATGCATCTCGGCGCTCACGCTGCGGGCGAGCGCGCGCGCCGCCGCATCGCGCGGCCACAGCGCGTGTTGCGGGAAGCGCTCGGCCAGTGTCTCGGCGATCGCCAGCGAATCCCAAACGGGCTGGCCCGCGTCGTCGATCAGGCAGGGCACCTTGCCCGGGCCCGCCGGCGCGTGAGCGAGGATCGCGGCAGTCGTGCCGGGCTCGTTCAGGTGGATCAACACTTCGTCGAACGGAAGGCCGAAGTGCTTCAGCAGCAGCCACGGCCGCATCGACCATGACGAGTAGTTCTTGTCACCAATTAGCAGTTTCATGCTTCGTTTCAATGGGAGAGGATTTGAACGAGGTACGTCAACGTCCGGCGCTCGCGCGAAACGTGTCGAAGCGCGAACGCGTCGACGCGCCGGTCAGATACTCGGGTGCAATCGTCTCGATACTGGCGGGCTCGATGCCGAGTTCAGGCGCGAGCGGGCCGCTCAACACGTTGTCGACTTTCATCGAATCGAGATTGTCTCGCGAGATCACCGGTTCCCCGGGCGCCATTTCGAAGGTCAGCGCCTGCAGGCGCGCCAAGGCGTCCGGCAAACGGATGATGCGCGCATGCTTGCCGATCACGTCGCCGCAATAGGTGACGAGGTCTTCGAGGGTGTAGACGGTCGGGCCGCCCAGTTCGTAGGTGCGGCCGCTCGCGGCGTCGAGATCGAGCACGTTGACGATCGCCTTCACGACATCGTCGACATACACCGGCTGGAATTTCGCATCAGGCATCGCGAGTGGGAGCACCGGAAACATCCGCTGCAGGAACGCGAACTTGTTGAGGAACTGGTCCTCGGGACCGAAGACCAGGGACGGCCGGAAGATCGTCCACGCGACGTTCGCCGCATGCACCGCTTTCTCGCCGTCGCCCTTCGAGCGCGAGTACATGCTGGGTCCGTTCGGATTGGCGCCGAGCGCACTGATATGAATCAGCCGGTGCACACCCTTGCCTTCGCAGGCGGCCACGATCCGGGTCGGCAGATCGACGTGCACGCGCGCGAACTCCGGACCGTATGGCGTGCCGCGCTTGCCATTTAACGTGGCGACGAGATTGATCACGCAATCGGCGCCTTCGACGAAGCGCGCGAGCTGGACCGGATCGAACACGTCGGTTTCGATCACGTCGATGGGAAGCAGCGTGAGATGGCGGGCGTTGTAGCGCCGCCGCGTGGCGATGCGCACGTCTTTGCCCGCTTCGACGAGCGCGTTGACGAGATGGCTGCCGATAAATCCGGAACCGCCGGTGATCGCAATGGCTTTATGTCGCATTTTCGACTCCCTGATGGAAGCCGCGGCAACGGCTGGCGTGGCGCGCCGAGGCCTCGAATGAGGCCGCGGCGGCACGGCGCTTTACGGCGCGATGTAACCTAGACGCGCCTTCAGCGATTGCGGACGGCCTTCGAACAACGCCGCGTAGTAGACCGTGTTGGATAGCACGTTCTTGACGTAGTCGCGGGTTTCCTGGAACGGGATCGCCTCGGCGAAGATCGCGCCTTCGACCGGATGCTGCAACGACTGCCGCCAGTTGCGCGGACGGCCCGGGCCTGCGTTATAGCCGGCGGTGGCCAGCACGGCGGACCCGTCGAACTGATTGTAGATCATCGACAGGTAGTTGGTGCCGAGCAGGATGTTGGTGTTGATGTCGTTCATCTGCTCGCGCGAAATCGGGCCGAGGCCGATCTTTTTCGCAACCAGTTGCGCGGTGCCCGGCATCAATTGCATCAGCCCGCCCGCGCCGACTTCGGAGCGCGCGTTGATGATGAAGCGCGATTCCTGGCGAATCAGCCCGTACGCCCACTCGACGTCGAGCCCATTCGACTGTGCGTCGCGCTCGACGATATCGCGGAACGGCGACAGATAACGCAGCGAGAAATCGTGCTCGCTCTTCGTGCGGTCCGCCGTGTTGACGGTGCGGTCATAGAGCTGGATACGGCGCGCGTATTCGGCCGCCGCGAGCAGTTGGCGGTCGCTCATCGTGCGCAGCGGCCAGTTCCATTCGCGATTGCCTTCGAGCCGCAGATTCATCGCATAGAACCGCTGTGCGAGATCGAAGCCCGGCGTGTTGCCCGCCTGCTGGACTTCGGCGTCGCTCACCGAGGTTTTCGGCGGCGCCGAGATCTTCTGGCCCAGTTCCTCGGCGGCCAGTTGACCGTAGAAGTTAAAGCCCTGCGCGATCGACTCGAACTCCTGGTTGGCCGTGGTCGTGTCGCCCGCCTCCTTCAGCGCGCGCGCGTGCCAGTAGACCCACGACGGCTGCTTGCGCAACGCCTCCGGCATCTGCTCGATCGACCAGCGCACCATGTTCCAGTCACCCGCCAGCAGCGCGGTGCGAGTGCGCCATTCATACGCGGGATTCGACAGCTGCGCGTTCGCCGACAGCCGGTACCAGTCCACCGCGCTCGGCATCTGCTTGGCAGCCGCCTGATAGGCAATCGTGCCCCAGCCGATCGCGCGCTCCGGCGAGTTCAGCGACGGCGCGACCGACGCGAACGTGGCCGCGGCCATCGCCGGATCGTTGCGCGCCATGCGCGTAATCGCCAGCAGCGCCAGCTGATGCGACTGCGCATCGGGACCGACGCCGCGCGCCAGCAGCAACGGCGGGGTGCTCGTGGCCTGGCTGAACAGCACCGGGTCGGGCGCCTGGTTGCCGAGCGCGTCGAGCAGCTTGCTGCCGGTGCTCGTGTAGTTCTGTTCGTACGCGAGACGGATCTGCTGCCAGACGTCGTCGGCACTGAGCTGGCGGTTCACGGCGAGCACGGTGATCAGATCGACGCAGCCGTCGCCGTACCACTTCGGATCGACCAGCAGCGCGCGCGCCGCGTCGGCGACGTTTTCGCCGCGCGACGCGCGCGATTCGAGCGCGTAGCACTTCACCTGAGTGTCGTCGTTCAGCACGAAGCGCGCGTATTGCTGGTCGAAGTTGCGCCAGTCGTGACGCGTGCCGAGCACCGTGAGGTAGTCATTGCGCAGACGGTCGGCAATCGCCTGGCCGTCGTACTTCTGCAGGAACGCGAGCACGGGCGCATCCGGCGCGTCGACGCGCGCATGGCCGGTCGAATCGAACAGTTGCGGCTTGAGCTGGAAGTACTCCAGATACGAAGGCGCCGGATAGTTCGGGATCATGCTCGCCAGTTGCGCCGCGCGCGCCGCATCGTTATTGCGGGCTGCCTCGCGCAACTGGACGAAAATCTGGTCGTCGTTGGTGAGTTGCGAAAAGGGAACGGGCTTGACGGCGGAGGCCGTGCTGCACGCGACGAGTGCCGCTGCGGCGAGCGCCAGACTGGCCGCGCGATATACTCGATAAAGGCTTTTTGACATCGTTGTTTCTGGAGCGCGAATTGGACCAAAGCATAGCATGCAACCCTGTGCCGGCCGCGAAAAAGGCGCTGCGCCGGACGCTATTGGAAACGAGGCTGCAAGCGGCTTCCGAGCCGGCGCACAACGCCGCGCTCGGCCGCCACGTGCTCGATGCGCTGGAGCACTATGGTGTGGACAGCGTAGGATTCTACTGGCCGCTTTCCGGCGAATTCGACGCACGCGCTGCGATCTCTCTGTGGCTTGCGGCCAACGCTCAACGAGAAGCCAGCTTGCCTATTATCAAGACACGCGGCGCACCGCTCGAATTCCATGCGTGGCACCCCGACATGGAGATGAAGATCGGTCATCACAGGATTGCAGAGCCGGTGCCGGGCAAGGTGGTGATTCCGGAGTTGCTGCTCGTGCCCTGCGTCGGTTTCGACGACGCCGGCTACCGGCTCGGTTACGGCGGCGGCTATTACGATCGCACCTTGGCCGCATGGCCGGGTTCGAAACGGCCGCTGACGGTGGGCATCGCGTATGAGGCGTGCCGCGCGCCGGCACTGCAACGCGAAGCGCACGACATTGCTCTCGATCTGATCGTTACCGAGGCGGGTTTCCATCCACGCCCGGCAGGTTGAGCCGCGCATGCGGCGCGCGTACTGGCTTCACGCAGCCGCACCAGCCCAGCAGCCCAGCAGCCCGTTATAGGGACGCCGCCGCCCGCGCGGCCGTGTCGTACAGACCGGACGCGTTGCGCATCAGCTGCGCCGCGTCGCCAATCTGTTCGTTGGTCAGGCCGCTTTCCTTCAGCGTTGAAATCAGACAGCTCTCGCGCACCTCACGATACTTCAGACACAACTCGCGGCCCGCCTCGGTCGCCGAAAAGAACACTTCCTTGCCGGTCTTTTCGCTTTTTACGTACCCTCTAGCTACGAGCTTCTTCAACGCATAGGTGGCGACGTGCGTGTCTTCGATGTTCAGCACGAAGCAGATGTCCGCGAGCTTCTTGCGACGCTCGCGGTGGCTGACGTGGTGCAGCAGCGACACTTCGATCGCGGTCATGTCCTTGTCGCCGGCCGCCGACATGCAGCGCACCATCCACCGGTTGAAGGCGTTGCCCGCCATGATCAGCGCGTATTCGAGTTCGGACAGTTCTGCGCTGGTCTCGGAGACGAGATGCTCCGACGAGACGATCTTGGTGGGATGACGCGACATGACAAAGAGTCCGAGAGACAGGATGAGAAGGTGTCGGGAGTGTACGACGAGCCAACGATCCCGGCGAGCCTGGCACAAACGCTTATTGAGAAATTGTTGATATTTTATTGATAATGTACGCTTCAACTACCGCATACCGGCGCGCATTGCGCGTCACAGAGTCCGCCGTGCCCGCTGCCTGCCATCCGACTTGGGCCGTTAACCCATGAACCAACGAAGAATCTTTCCGCTCGGCGACGCCGCGCTTGTCTGCGAAGCGCCGCCGCCCGCCACGCTGGCGTGCCAGCGGCGCGTGTGGGCGGCCGCCGCGCTCGCGCGCGATTGGCCGCATGTGCTGGAGGTCGTGCCGGGCATGAACAATCTGACGCTCGTGTTCGATCCTCTCGAAGCCGATCGCGACGCGCTCGCCGAACAGTTGCTGGCTGCGTGGGACGCCGCGGGCAAAACGCCCGAGCCGGGTCGGGAGGTCGAAATACCGGTGCAGTATGGCGGTGAGTTCGGCCCCGATCTGCAGGCGGTCGCCGATCACACGGGTCTGAGCGTGCGCGAGGTCGTGCAGCGTCACGCGGATGGCGAATACGTGGTCTTTTTCCTCGGCTTCCAGCCGGGCTTCGCGTACATGGGCGGTCTCGACGCCGCCTTGCATACGCCGCGCCGCGCGTCGCCGCGGCTGGAAGTGCCGGCCGGCTCGGTCGGCATCGGCGGAGAACAGACCGGCATCTATCCGGCCGTCTCGCCCGGCGGCTGGCAGCTGATCGGCCGCACTGAACTGCCGCTGTTCGACCCGGCGCGCCGCCCGCCCACCCTGTTGCAGCCGGGCGACCGTGTGCGCTTCACCATCGCGGAGATACATGCATGATCGATGTGATTCGCGCAGGTCTGTTGACCACGATCCAGGACCTCGGCCGTCACGGCCAACGGCATCTGGGCGTCGCGATGGGGGGCGCGCTCGATCGGCTGTCGCTCGAAGTCGGCAACCGGCTGGTCGGCAACCGGCCCGACGCGGCCGGGCTGGAAATCACCTTCGGTCCGACCGTGCTGCGCTTTCTGCGCGCGTCGCGGGTCGCCATCACCGGCACCGAATTCGGCGCGACGCTCGACGGCAAGCCGGTCTATTCGTGGTGGAGCCTGCCCGTGCAAGCCGGCCAGGAGCTGGTGCTGAACGTGGCGAAACGCGGCATGCGCGGCTACGTCAGTGTGGCGGGCGGCATCGACGTGCTGCCGATGCTCGGCTCGCGCAGCACCGATCTCGCCGGTCATTTCGGCGGACTCGGCGGCCGCGCGCTGCGCGACGGCGACCGCCTGCCGGTCGGCGTGCCGCAGCAGCGCGGCCAGGTCGGCTTCACGCCCGAAGCGCCGGAGTTCGGCGTGAAGGCGCCCAGCTGGTGCAAGTTCGTGCTGGTTCACGAGCCGCTGCGGCGCGGCCGGCATCCGTCAGGCGTGCCGTGGGCGGTGCCGATCCGCGTGCTGCGCGGCCCGGATTACGACAGCTTCACCGCGGCCGCGCACGAATCGTTCTGGGCGGACGAATGGCTCGTCACGCCGAACAGCAACCGCATGGGCTATCGCCTCGCCGGCGTCGAACTGGAACGCGCCCGCAAAACCGATCTGCTCTCGCACGCGGTGCTGCCCGGCACGATCCAGGTGCCGCCGAACGGCCAGCCGATCGTATTGATGAGCGACGCGCAAACCACCGGCGGCTATCCGAAGATCGGCGCGGTGATCCAGGCCGATCTGTGGAAGCTCGCGCAAGTCCGTCTGAACGCCGCAGTGCGCTTCATCCCCACCACGCTGTTTGAAGCGCGCCAGGCTTTGCTGGAAGAACGTACGTACTTGCGGCAGATCGACGCCGCAATCGCGATGCATGAAGAACGCTGCGCGCGCCCGTCGGCGCTCGCGGCGCTGTAACACTCAGTAGGGGAACACCATGGAAATCGATTTGAACGCCGACCTCGGCGAAGGCTGCGGCTCCGACGAGGCGCTGCTCGATCTCGTCAGCTCGGCGAATATCGCCTGCGGCTGGCACGCGGGCGGTCCCAATGTCATGCGCGAATGCGTGCGCTGGGCGGTGCAGAAAGGCGTGTCGATCGGCGCGCATCCGAGCTTCAACGACCCGGAGAATTTCGGCCGCAAGGAAATGGATCTGCCGGCCGGCGAGATTTACGCGGGCGTGCTGTATCAACTCGGCGCGCTGTCGGCGATCGCCCAGGCCGAGGGCGGACGCATCGCGCACGTCAAGCCGCATGGCGCGCTGTACAACCAGGCCGCGCGCGACGCGAAGATCGCCGACGCGATCGTTTCGGCGGTGCACGATTTCGATCCGTCGGTGGCCGTGTTCGCGCTCGCCAACAGCGGTCTCGTGACGGCGGCTCGCAACGCGGGTCTCGTCGCGATCGAAGAAGTGTTCGCCGACCGTGGTTATCGCGCCGACGGCTCGCTCGTGCCGCGCAAGGAACCGGGCGCGCTGCTCGACGATGAAAACGAAGTGCTCGAACGCACGCTCGCCATGATCCGCGAGCAGCGCGTGCAGGCCGTGGACGGCCAATGGGTGCCGCTGAACGCGCAGACCATCTGTCTGCACGGCGACGGGCCGCATGCGCTGGCGTTCGCGCGGCGCATTCGCGGCGCCCTGGAGGCTGCCGGCATTGACGTTCACGCGGCCAACGCCGCACGCGTCTGAGCGGCGGCATCGGCGGCCAGACAGACAGCGCAAATCACTGCCAGCGACACTCCGACGCCCCGCTTTCGAGCGGGGCGTTTGCCAGGTGCAGGATGCATTGCAGTACCCGGCGGGCAAACCGCGAACGCAGGTGCAGGTGCAGGTGCAGGTGCAGGTGCAGGTGCAGGTGCAGGTGCAGGTGCAGTTTGAAGTGCAGATGTACGCAGTTCGAAGCAACGCGGCCATCAAGAGCCGTGGCAACACCAAGACGGCGCACGGAACACCACGCGCCGGCCCACGTCTGCCGCTACCCGCGGCGAGGTTGAAACCCTGTTTGGAGATCCTGATGCAGTCAACTGTCAGTCTTTGGCCGCTCATCGGCGTAGCCGTCATCATCGTCGGCTTTCTATTGCGGTTCAATCCGATGCTGATCGTCGCGGTCGCTGCGATCGTCACCGGTCTCGCCGCGCACTTCCCGCCTGAAAAAATCCTCGCGCAGATCGGTACCGGCTTCATCAAGACGCGCAACATCCCGCTGATCATTCTCTTGCCGCTCGCCGTGATCGGCCTGCTCGAACGGCACGGGCTGCGCGAGCGCGCCCAAGCGTGGATCGGCGGCATCAAGGCGGCTACCGCCGGGCGTCTGCTGATCGTCTATCTGCTGGTGCGCGAGCTGACCGCCGCAGTCGGCCTGACCGGGCTCGGCGGGCATCCGCAGATGGTGCGCCCGCTGATCGCGCCGATGGCCGAAGGCGCGGCCGAAACGCGCTTCGGCAAGATCAGCGACGCGGTGCGTTTCAAATTGCGCGCGTACGCCGCGGCCACCGACAACGTGGGCCTCTTCTTCGGCGAGGACATCTTCGTCGCGTTCGGCGCGATCGTGCTGATGACGACCTTCCTGAAGGAAGCGGGCATCGTCGTCGAGCCGATTCACGTCGCGGTGTGGGGCATTCCGACCGCGATCTGCGCGTTCATCGTGCACGGCTTCCGGCTGTATCTGCTCGACCGCCGGCTCGAACGCGAACTGCACGGCCATGCCAGGGGCGGCAGCGCTGCCGTGTCGTCGACGCAATCCGCAGCGGGAGACAAAGCATGACGTTTACGATCACCTATCTGTTCTGGCTGCTGGGCGTGGTGCTGCTGATCGTCGGCGGCATGATCGTCACCGACAGGACGCATCCGCGCCGTCTCACCGCAGGGGGCTTCTGGATTCTCTATGCGCTGATCTTTCTGATCGGCGACCGGCTGCCGCCGGCGGTGGTTGGCGTCGCGGTGATCGTGATGGCGCTGATCGCCGGTTTCGGCGGCGTCACCGCGGCCAAGCCGAAAACGCTGTCGCTCGACGCGCGCAAGGCAAGTGCCGCACGTCTGGGTAACAAGCTGTTCGTGCCCGCGCTGACGATTCCGGTCATCACCGTGATCATCACGCTGTCGGCGAGCCACCTGGTATTCGGCGGTATGCCGCTGATCGAGAAGGCCAACGTCACGCTGATCGGCTTTGGCATCGGCTGCGTGATCGCGCTCGCGGTGGCCTGCGTGATGACGCGCGACACCGTCGGCCAGTCGATGAAGGAAGCGCGCCGCCTGGTCGATGCGCTGTCGTGGGCTGCGGTGCTGCCGCAGATGCTCGGCATGCTCGGCCTCGTGTTCTCCGACGCGGGCGTCGGCAAGGCCGTCGCGCACGTGACCACGTCGTACATCAGCCTCGACTACCGCTTCGTCGCGGTGGCCGTGTACTGCATCGGCATGGCGCTCTTCACGATGGTGATGGGCAATGGCTTCGCCGCGTTCCCGGTGATGACGGGCGGCGTCGGCGTGCCGATTCTGGTCGGCGTGTTTCACGGCAACCCGGCGGTGATGGTCGCGATCGGCATGTTCTCCGGCTACTGCGGCACGCTGATGACGCCGATGGCCGCGAACTTCAATATGGTGCCCGCCGCGCTGCTCGAACTGCCGGACAAGAACGCGGTGATCAAGGTGCAGATTCCCACCGCGCTCACCTTGCTGGTCATTAACATCTTCCTGTTGAATTTCCTGATGTTCCTGTAGGGCGCCTGCCTTCAAGGCGGTCTACGCCGACGCATCGCAGCGCGCAGCTGCGATGCGTCGCTCAAGCACTCGTTGCTGACCGTACGTGACCGAATTAGGAAGCGTCCGATCGTCGGAACCGGGGGCGGCACCTAAGATCGCGGATGGTCTCCCATCCCACGCGCCGGTGCGTGCAGCGCGCGCCGCTTGCGATCCTCTGCAGGTGTCCATGGAACATCCATCCCGCCGCGACGACGGCTCCGCCGCCCGCGTCACCTCGTTGATCGACGCCGCGCTGGCCGCGCACCAGGCAGGCCAGCTCGACGCCGCCGACGCACTCTACCGCCAAACCCTCACACTCGACCCCTCGCATGCGAAGGGGCTGCATTACTTCGGCGTGCTGCATTATCAGCGCGGCCAGCACGACACCGCCGCTCGCCTGATGAGCCGGGCGCTCAAGCTCGATCGCCGCGACGCCGCGTGCTGGAGTAATCGTGGTCTCGTGGCCGCCGCGCTCGGCCACCTCGACGAAGCCACGATCTGCTACGACCAGGCGCTGCAGCTCCAGCCGGATTTCGCCGACGCGCGCAACAACTTCGGTGTCGCGCTGCAAGCGCAAGGCGCGCTGAACGAAGCGCTCGAACAATACCGGCTCGCGCTGGCGTCGAACCCCGCGATGATCGACGCGCATCTGAACCTCGGCACGGTGCTGAGCAAGCTCGGCCGTTTCGACGAAGCGCTCGCGAGCTATCGCAATGTGCTTGCGCACGACCCGAACATGGCCGAAGCGCATTTCAACGCGGGCAATGCGTATCAAGCGCAAGGCCGTCAGGACGCTGCGCTCGCCAGTTTCGAGCGGGCGCTCGCGTTGCGCGCGGATTACGTCGAGGCGCACGTCAATCTGGGCAGCCTGCTTGGCCGGCTCGGCGACTATGCGGGCGCCGAAGCGCATTACCGGCGCGCGGTCGCGCTCAGGCCGAGTCCGACCCATCTCGTGTGCCTCGGCGGGTCGCTGGCGGCGCAAGGCCGACTGAAAGAAGACGGCGAAGAAGAAGGCTTGTATCGCGAGGCGCTCGCGCTCGATCCTCACTACGCGGATGCGCATCAGAATCTCGCGTGGCTGCTGCTCAAGCGCGGCGATTACAGGCAAGGCTGGGCGGAGTTCGCGCTGCGCTGGCGCAAGCGGGACTACGACGCGATCGCAGTGCCTGGCGTCGCCGAATGGCGTGGCGAGCCGCTCGACGGACGGCGTCTGCTGGTGGTCGGCGAACAGGGTTTCGGCGACCACTTCCAGTTTCTGCGCTTTGCGCGCGTGCTGCAGGCGCGCGGCGCGACGGTCGACCTCCGCGTGCGCGAGCTGTTGCTGCCCTTGGTCGAACGGATACCGGGCGTGAATCGCGCGTTCAGCGGCAAGCCCGATGGCGAGTACGATTTTTGGGTGCCGATGATGAGCGTGCCGTCCTGCCTCGGCACCGGGATCGACACCATTCCCGCCGAACTGCCCTACCTGTTCGCCGACAAGGCGAAGCTGAAGGCATGGCGCCAGCGGTTGGGCCCCGTCAATAAATTGAAACGCAAAGTAGGCCTGGTATGGGCCGGCAGTCCCGCGTTCGGCAACGACCGCTACCGCTCCATGACGCTGGCGGACCTGAGCGCGTTGAGCGGATTGAAGAACATCGTGTGGTATCCGCTGCAGAAAGGCGCGGCGCATGCGCAATTGGCCGACGCGCCGCCAGTCTTCCGCGCACGCGATTTCACCGCCGATCTGACGAGCTTCGACGAGACCGCCGCGCTGGTCATGCTGCTCGATCTGGTGATCGCTGTCGATACCGGCGTCGCGCATCTGGCGGCCGCGCTGGGCAAGCCGGTGTGGCTGCTACTGCCCGCCAACGCCGACTGGCGCTGGCTGCAAGCGCGCAACGACACGCCGTGGTATCCGGGAATGAGGTTGTTCAGGCAAAAGACGATGGGAGACTGGGAGGCGGTGGTGGCGGAAGTCGCGCAGGCTCTGCAACGGCAATAGGACCGCCGCAACTCAATCCGGCTCAACCAGGTTCCACCACGAACCCGCGCTGCCGCAAAAGCTGCAATACGCCCTTGGGTCCGCCCAGATGCAGCGCGCCGATCGCAACGAACACCGGCTTGTTCGGCGCGGCGATCTGCAGCATCCGCGACACGAAGCGCCGGTTACGCTCATAGACGATCCTGTTGTCGATCGAGTCGGAGATCCGCTGGTCGCGCGCCAGATTTTCGGATTTGGCGGCCTGCCACGCGGCGATCGCATCGGCATCGCCGACCCGCCACAGCCGATGCAGCGCGCGCACATCGGCGACGTTTTGCGCGGGCGTCTGCACCAGGTCCTGCGCGAGCATTTCGCGTTGCTGCGCAAGCGACAGCCCCGTGAACGCGCGCATCTGCTGCGGCAGCGTTTCGAGTCCGACGATCTTGCCGCGCGTCTTCAGATACACATTCTGCAGTTGCGCTTCCGTGCCGTACTCGGTCTGCAGGCCGGCGCTCAGCGAATCGTAGGTTTCGACCACCAGCGAGGCGAGCCAGGGCCGCATCTTCTTGATCGCATCGAGCGCGGCGGGATTGCCGCGCAGACGCAACGCCAGCTTGTGCCACAACGGTTCCGGCAACGAGCCCGGCAGGCAGTCGCGCTTGCACACGCCGTACTTCGACACGTCGTCCTGCGAGATCAGCAGTTCGTCGGGGGAGAGTTCGAGCGCCAGCGTCGGCGAGGCGGCCAGCGCTGCGAGGATCGGTGGCCGGAACGGCTGGGCGGCGGGATAGTCGGCGGGGTCGCCGACATGCAGCGTGCCCAGCACGTAGATCGTGGTCGTGCCGCGCGTGGCGACATAGAACGGCATGCGCGCCGGCTGCGTGCGCACCGGGCCGCTCGCGGTGGTGCCGGGCGGCGCAGGCGACGGCGGCGGTGGATTGAAGCCCGGCACGCTCGCGCGCGGCGGCGCCTGCATGCCGGGCATCGGCACCGCCGGGCGCCCCGCCTGAGCCGGCGCGGTAGCCGCCGCGCCCGCCGCATGCGCGAGCTCGGCGGGTGCCGAGCCGAGACAAAGAGCACAACACACGCCGACGAGCGCGGCACCGTTCAGTGCACGCGCTCGCCAGCGCCGCGCGAAAGCAGCACCGCAGCCGCCATCACGCAAGCGGCGCGCAAGACGACGCGCCGCTACCGCATCAGGCATCCACGTCCCCCACCTCCTCGGCGCGGTGACACGACACCTGACGGCCATCCACTTCGCGCAGCTTCGGTTCCTCACTGCGGCAGCGGTCGATCACATACGGGCAGCGCTGATGGAACGTGCAACCCGAAGGCGGATTCAATGGCGACGGCATTTCACCTTGCAGCTTGATCTTGATGCTGCGATCCGCCTCGAAAATCGAAGGCGTCGCCGACATCAGCGCGCGCGTGTACGGATGGCGCGGTTTCGAAAAAATCCGCTTCTTGTCGCCGAGTTCGGCCACGCCGCCGAAGTACATCACCATCACATCGTCGGCGATATGCTCGACCACGGACAAATTGTGCGAGATGAACACGTAGCTGGTCTTGAACTGCTCCTGCAGGTCCATGAACAGGTTCAGAATCTGCGCCTGGATCGACACGTCGAGCGCCGACACCGGTTCGTCGGCGACCACGATCTGCGGATCGAGAATCATCGCGCGCGCAATCGCCACGCGCTGCCGCTGGCCGCCGGAGAACATATGCGGATAGCGCTTCGCATGCTCCGGACGCAGGCCGACGGTGCGCATCATCTGCGCGATCCGTTCGGCGCGCTCGGTAGCGCTCAATTGTGTGTTGATCGCGAGCGGCTCGCCGAGCGTCTGCTCGACGGTCTTGCGCGGATTGAGCGACGCGAACGGGTTCTGGAACACCATCTGCACGCGCCGCCGCAGCGCCGCGATCTTCGCGTGATCGGCGCCCGCCACGTCCTCGCCGTCGATCAGCAGACGCCCAGCCGTGGGTGTTTCGATCATCGTCAGTTGACGCGCAAGCGTGGACTTACCGCAGCCGGATTCGCCGACCACCGCGAGCGTCCGGCCGCGTTCCAGCGCGAACGACACGCCGTTGAGCGCCTTCACCGTGCCCGACGCGAACATGCCGCGCTTGACCGTGTAGTACCGCGCGAGCTGGTCGGCGACCAGCACGTGATCACCCGTAGGTTTTGACTGGCGCCGCGTTTCGAGTACTGCGTTCATCGTGCGCCTCCACGGGTGTGAACGTTGGCGTCGCCGCTCAGGTTCAGGGGTTTGATGCAGCGCACGCGCGCCACTTCGGCGTGACCTTGCATCGGCGCAAGCGCGGGCCGCGCCTTCATGCAGTCGTCGACCACGTACTTGCAGCGCGGCGCGAACAGGCACCCTTTCGGGCGATCGTCGCGCCCCGGCACCATGCCCGGCAACGCCGCCAGCCGCACCGCGCCGACGTTGTGCTCGGGAATCGCCGCCAGCAACGCTTCCGTGTACGGATGATGGGGCGCCGCGAAGATGTCCGGCACCTGGTTCGTTTCGATCACTTCGCCAGCGTACATGACCGCGACGCGCTGCGCGACCTCGGACACCACAGCGAGGTCGTGCGAGATCAGCACGAGCGCCATGCCGCGCTCCTTCTGCAGCTTGATCAGCAGTTCCATGATCTGCGCCTGGATCGTCACGTCGAGCGCGGTGGTCGGCTCGTCGGCGATCAGCAGCTTCGGGTTGCAGGCAATCGCCATCGCGATCATCACGCGTTGGTTCATGCCGCCCGACATCTGATGCGGAAACGAACCGACGCGGCCTTTCGGATCGGGAATGCCGACCTGGTCGAGCAGTTCGAGCGCGCGTTTGTCGAGCGCGCTGCCGCGCAGGCCTTCGTGCAGCTTCAGCACTTCCTTGATCTGATAGCCGACCGTGTAGCTCGGATTCAGACTCGTGAGCGCATCCTGGAACACCATCGCGATGTCCTTGCCGATGATCTTGCGGCGCTCCTTCGCCGATGCCTTCAGCAGGTTTTTGCCGTTGAAAGTGATTTCGTCGGCGGTGACTTTGCCGGGCGCGTCGATCAGGCCCATCAGCGCCATCATCGTGACACTCTTGCCCGAGCCCGATTCGCCGACCACGCCGACCACTTCGCCCGGTGCGACGTCGAGATTGATGCGATCGACCGCGGGCAGGCCGTTGAAATTCACCGCCAGATTGCGGATGGTCAATAAATTAGCCATGTCATGCCATCCGTTTCAGTTTGGGGTCGAGTGCGTCGCGCAGCCCGTCGCCGAGCAGGTTGATCGCGAGCACCGAGATCAGGATGGACAGCCCCGGCATCGTGACGATCCACCAGGCGCTTTCGATGTAATCGCGCGCCGAGGCCAGCATCGCCCCCCACTCCGCCGACGGCGGCTGCACGCCGAGTCCGAGAAAACCGAGTGCGGCGGCATCGAGAATCGCTGACGAAAAACCGAGCGTGGCTTGCACGATCAGCGGCGCGGTGCAGTTCGGCAGCACTTGCGAGAACATCAGCCGCAAGGTGCTGGCGCCCGCTACGCGCGACGCCGTCACATACTCCTTCTGCAACTCGCCCTGCGCCGATGCGCGCGTCAAACGCACATAACCCGGCAGCGCGACGATCGCGATCGCGAGCATCGTGTTGACGAGGCCGGGGCCGATGATCGCGACCACCGCGACCGCGAGCAGCAGCGACGGCAACGCGAGCAGCACGTCCATGATGCGCATGATCGGCGTGTCGGCCCACTTCTCGAAGAACGCCGCGATCAGGCCGAGCACGATGCCCGGAATCAGCGCGAGCACCACCGACACGAAGCCGATCCAGAACGACAGCCGCGCGCCGTACATCAGACGCGAGAGGATGTCGCGGCCCGCTTCGTCGGTACCGAGAATGAACTTCCAGTTGCCGCCGTCGAGCCACGCGGGCGGAATCTTCACGAAGTCGCGATATTGCTCGATCGGGCTGTGCGGCGCGATCAACGGCGCGAAGATCGCGACGAAGATCAGCACGAGCACGATGACACCTGCGCCGACCGCGCCACGGTTGCGCGAGAAGTTGGCCCAGAATTCACGGGCCGCGATGGCGCGGCCGCTTGGCGGAGTGACCGCCTGGGGGACTGTGTTTTGTATGTCTGCCATGGTGGTCATGCCTCCCGCAGAGCCGCCTCAAGGGAGGCATGCGCCCCCGCGGGGGGCAGAGAACGTGAGTGAGCGTGGGGGTTCATATTTCACCTCGTATGGCGGATGCGTGGGTTGAGCACGCCGTACAACAGATCGACGACGAGGTTCACGACGATCACCAGCGTGGCGATCATCAGGATACCGCCCTGCACCACCGGATAGTCGCGCCGGCCGATCGCGTCGATCAGCCATTTGCCGATGCCCGGCCACGAGAACAGCGTCTCGGTCAGCACCGCGCCCGCGAGCAGCGTGCCGACCTGCAGGCCGATCACCGTCACGACGGGAATCAGCGCATTGCGCAACGCATGCACGACGATCACGCGCCCAGGCGACAAGCCCTTCGCGCGCGCGGTGCGGATGTAGTCCTCGCGCAGCACTTCGAGCATCGACGAACGTGTCATGCGCGCGACCACGGCCAAAGGAATCGTGCCGAGCACGATCGCCGGCAGGATCAGATGGCTCAGCGCGGATTTGAACGCGCCTTCGTCGGTGGACATCATCGCGTCGATCAGCATGAAGCCGGTCACGTGCGGAATGTCGTATTCGACCGCGATACGGCCCGACACCGGCGTCCAGCCGAGCTTCACCGAGAACACCATGATGAGGATCAAGCCCCACCAGAAGATCGGCATCGAGTAGCCGGTGAGCGCGGTGCCCATCACGCCGTGATCGACCACCGTGCCGCGCCGGAGCGCGGCGAACACGCCCGCCGGGAGGCCGACGATCAGCGCGAAGAGCATCGCGCAGATCGACAGTTCGACGGTAGCGGGAAAGCGTGCGAGGAATTCGCCCATCACACTCGTGTTGGTGATGATCGAAGTGCCGAGATCACCGTGCAGCGCGCGGCCAATGTAATGGACGTACTGCATCGGCAGGGGTTCGTCGAGCCCGAGGCGGTGCATCGCCGCGGCGTGCATCGCGGGATCGACACCGCGCTCGCCCATCATCACTTCGATGGGGTCGCCGGGTATCAGGTGAATCAGCGCGAACGCCAGGATCGTGATGCCGATGAACGTCGGTATCACCATGCCGACGCGGCGCAAAACAAAGCGGAACATGGTTCGTCCCTATGGTCTTGATGAAGAAAAAACGCAACCGGCGACGAGGGCTTGTGACCCCGGTCGCCGGACCATTTCGACCAGTTTTCTAACCGTGCGAAAAGCGTACTGCGCGAAATTTACGGCTTGCTTGCAGGCTGATGCCCCAGCTTACTTGACACTCACGCCGTCGAAGCGCGCGTAGCCGAGCGGTTCGATGCGCATGTCAACCACCTTCTTGCTGACCGGCTGGTAGACCGTCGAGTGAGCAATCGGCGAGAACGGCAGTTGCTGCGCGAAGATCCGCTGCGCCTCGATGTATGCCTTCGTGCGCGCGGCCACGTCGGACGTCACGCGGCCCTTCTGGATCAGATCGTCAAACGGCTTGTAGCACCACTTCGAGAAGTTGTTGCCGTTCACCGCTTCGCAGCCGAGCAGCGTGCCGAGCCAGTTGTCCGGATCGCCGTTGTCACCGGTCCAGCCGATCAGCATCGTGTCATCTTCGCCCGCGTGTGCGCGCTTGATGTACTCGCCCCATTCATACGTGACGATCTTCGCCTTCACGCCGATCTTGGCCCAGTCGGCCTGGATCATTTCCGCCATCAGACGGGCGTTCGGGTTGTACGCGCGCTGCACGGGCATCGCCCACAGCGTGAGGTCGAAGCCGTTCGGATAGCCGGCCTTCGCGAGCAACGCCTTGGCCTGGGTCGGATCGTAAGGCGCGGCCTTCAGGTCCTTGTAGAACGACCATTGGGTCGGCGGCATCGGGTTCGTGGCGAGTTGACCTGCGCCCTGGTACACCGATTCGACGATCGCCTTCTTGTTGATTGCCATGTCGAGCGCCTGACGCACTTCGACCTTATCGACCGGCTTGTGCGTCACGTTGTACGCGAGGTAGCCGAGGTTGAAGCCCGGCTGCGACGGCATGTCGATGTTCGCCTCGGCCTTCAGCGGCGCGATGTCGGCCGGACGCGGATAGCTCATCACCTGGCATTCGTCGCGCTTGATCTTCTGCACGCGCACGCCGGCGTCCGGCGTGATCGAGAAGATCAGCTTCGAGATCTTCACCGCGTTCGGTTTCCAGTAGTCAGGATTGCCGTCGAAGCGGATCGTCGCGTCCTTCGTGTAGCTGCGGAAGATGAACGGGCCCGTGCCGACCGGGAACTGGTTGATGTCGGCCGCCTTGCCGGCCTTCAGCAGCTTGTCCGCATATTCGGCCGACAGGATCGACGCGTATTCCATCGCCAGATTCTGGATGAACGGCGCGTTGACTTCCTTCAGCGTGAACTTCACCGTGTACGGGTCGACCTTTTCGACGCTGGTGATCAGCTTGTCGAGCCCCATGTCGGTGAAGTATGGGAACTGCACCGGATAAGCCTTACGGAACGGCTGGTTCGGGTCCAGCATGCGTTGGAACGAGAACACGACGTCGTCGGCGTTGAATTCGCGCGTCGGCTTGAAGAACGGGGTGGTCTGGAACTTGACGCCGTGGCGCAGATGGAACGTGTAAACCTTGCCGTCGGCCGACACGTCCCACTTTTCAGCGAGACCCGGCTCGACCTTGGTGCCGCCGCGTTCGAATTCGACGAGACGGTTATAAACGGTGAACGTGTTGGCCGTGAAGTCGACACCCGTCGTGTATTGAGCGGGATCGAAACCCGCGGGGCTGCCTTCTGAGCAGTAGACGAGCGTTTTGTTCGGAATCTCGGCGCGCGCGTTGTTCGCGCCCACCAGCGATGCCGCTGCAGCAGCGACGAGCGTCGTAACACGCGCGGCGCGCAACAGGTTGTTTTGCTTCATGTTTCCTCCAGGTTCAGGGCCGGCTCCCGCCAGCGTAGCGCGATATTACTTGAGCTTGGCTCGCGGCAACAAGCGGAGGAAATTCCCACCGTTGACGATCGGAAACACTTCGTGCATAGAGACAGCCGCACGCCGGCGAGGGCCGGAGCGTGCGGCTTCAGCGGGTAAGTGCGGCAAAAAGACGGCCTGCCGCGCCTATTTGAGGCCGACGTTCATGAACTGCGTCGGGCCGAACGGGTCGATCTTGAAACCCACCACGTTCTTGCTGATCGGCTGATACACCGTGGAATGGGCGATCGGCGTAAATGGCACCTGGTCTTTAAAGATTTCCTGAGCCTGCATATAGGCTTTCGTGCGCTCCGCCATATCGGTGGTGCCCCGGCCTTTTTTGATCAGATCGTCGTAAGGTTTGTAGCACCATTTGGAAAAGTTACTGCCATTCACCGCGTCGCAACCCAGCAATACCGCGAGCCAGTTATCCGGATCGCCATAATCGCCGGTCCAGCCAATCAGCATCGCTTCATGCTCGCCCTGATGGCCGCGGCGAATGTATTCGCCCCATTCATAAGTGCCAATCTTGACCTTCACGCCGATCTTCGCCCAATCGGCCTGCAGCATTTCCGCCATCAGCCGCGCGTTCGGGTTATACGGGCGTTGCACCGGCATCGCCCACAGCGTCAGGTCGAAGCCGTCGGGATAACCCGCCTGTTTCAGCAGCGCTTTCGCCTTTTCGACGTCGTATGGCGCGTCTTTCAGGTTTTTGTCGTAACCCCACTGCGTCGGTGGCATCGGGTTGGTTGCCGGCTGGCCGGCGCCCTGATAGACCGAGTCGATAATCGCTTTCTTGTGAATCGACATATCGAGTGCGCGGCGCACCAGCACGTTGTCGAGCGGCTTTTTCGTGGTGTTGTACGCGATATAGCCGAGGTTGAAACCCACCTCGTTCGGCATCGCAAGCGATGCGTCGGCTTTGACCGTCGGGATATCGGCGGGACGCGGATA
The DNA here is from genome assembly GCF_902859935.1 of Paraburkholderia fynbosensis. Lineage (GTDB taxonomy): Bacteria > Pseudomonadota > Gammaproteobacteria > Burkholderiales > Burkholderiaceae > Paraburkholderia > Paraburkholderia fynbosensis. The sequence continues at coordinate 98,061 of NZ_CADIKI010000021.1, read as the reverse complement.
CGACATCACCTGGCATTCGCCGCGTTTCAACTTCTGCAGACGCACCGCGGGATCGACGGTAATCGCGAATATCAGTTTGCTGACTTTGACCACGCCCGGCTTCCAGTAGTCGGGATTGCCGTCGAAGCGAATCGTGTCGTCCTTCGTGTAGCTGCGAAAAATGAATGGGCCGGTGCCGACCGGGTATTGATTGATATCGGACGCCTTGCCCGCCTTCAATAATTGATCCGCATATTCGGCCGACAGGATCGACGCGAACGGCATCGCGATTTGCTGCAGGAACGGCGCGTCGACTTCCTTCAACGTGAAGCGCACCGTGTAGGGATCGACCTTCTCGATCTTCGTGATGTTCTTGGCCAGGCCGAGATCGGTGAAATACGGAAACGGCACCGCGTACGCCTTGCGGAATGGCTGTTCGGGATCGAGCATTCGCTCGTAGGTGAAGACGACGTCGTCGGCGTTGAATTCGCGCGTCGGCTTGAAGAACGACGTTGTCTGGAACTTCACGCCGTGGCGCAGATGGAACGTATAGGTCAGGCCGTCCGGCGACACCTCCCATTTTTCGGCGAGGCCGGGCTCGATATCGGTGCTGCCGTGCGCAAACTCGATCAGCCGGTTGTAGACCGTGTACGAGCCGGCGCTGAATTCCACGCTCGTCGTGTATTGCGCGGTGTCGAAGCCCGCCGGGCTGCCTTCGGAGCAGAACACGAGGGTCTTGTCGGGCAGCGTGGCCGCGTGCGACGCGACAGGCGCCATGCCGCTCGCGGCGACCGCGAAAGCGGCAAGAGCGGGCAGGCAGAACTGGTGAAGCGCAAACAGCCTCTGTGACACTGTCATATCGTCCTCCGCACAGCAGCCGGGTCAGCTGCGCTTCGATCATAGACAGCACAAAAATGAGCTTCAACCGGGACTTACCACGTCGCGCGCGGCGCAGCCGTATGCGCGCCGCGATCTTTTTTGAAATAACCAGCGCGTGATAATGGTTGATTTAGGCGATCCTTTAATTGGCATCATGACCTCGTACCAATTCACCAACAACTGGTTCGACACCCTCGCCAAAGGCGTGTGGGACCAATTGATGACGCACCATGCGCCCGCGAGGATTCTCGAAATCGGTTCGTACGAAGGCGCGAGCGCCTGCTATCTGATCGACACCCTAGCGCCGCGCCAGCCCATCGAGCTGCATTGCATCGACAGCTGGGAAGGCGGCATCGAGCACCAGTCCGGCGGCGTCGCGCCGGCCGACATGAGCGCGGTCGAGGCGCGCTTTCATCACAATGTGACGCTCGCGGCCGGCAAATATCCGAGCCGCGCGCAGCTCACGGTACACAAGGGGTACTCGGACGAATGCCTCGCGCGTTTGATCGCCGCGGGCAGGAAGGGTTACTTCGACTTCGTGTACGTCGACGGCTCGCACCAGGCGGCCGACGTGCTGACCGATGCCGTCCTCGGCTTCAAGCTCTTGAAGGTGGGCGGCATCATCGTGTTCGACGACTACCTGTGGTCGGAGCCGTTGCCGTCAGGGAAAGACCCGCTGCGTTGCCCGAAGCCCGCAATCGACACGTTCGTCAATCTGAACTTCCGCAAGCTGGAAGTGCTGTCCGCGCCGTTGTATCAGCTCTACGTGCGGAAGGTATCGGATTAGTCCGCGCGGCCGTTGCAGCCGCGCGGACTTTTCATGGCCTGCTGCTTGATGGCTTGATCACGCGCCGAGCCGTTCGCAGATCGCCTTGGTCGCCGCGGCACCGTTCAGCGTATAGAAATGCAGCCCCGGCACCTTCGCGTCGATCAGCCGCTGGCAGAGGTCCGTCACCACATCGAGCCCGAACGCGCGAATCGACTCGCGGTCGTCGCCGAAGCTCTCCAGCCGGCGCGCGACCCAGCGCGGCACTTCGGCGCCGCACATTTCGGAGAAGCGCATCAGCTGCGAGAAGTTCGTGATCGGCATGATGCCCGGCACGATCGGCACATCGACGCCGAGCTTGCGCGCGTCGTCGACGAAACGGAAATACGCGTCGGCGTTGAAGAAGTACTGCGTGATCGCCGAATTGGCGCCCGCCCTCACCTTGTTCGCGAAGTTTTCCAGATCGTGACGCGGCGAGCGCGACTGCGGATGGTATTCCGGATAGCCGGCCACTTCGATCCAGAACCAGTCGCCGAACTCAGCGCGGATGAAGCTCACCAGTTCCGACGCGTAACGCAGTTCGCCGACTTCGCCCATGCCGGACGGCAGATCGCCGCGCAGCGCGACGATGTGGCGAATGCCATGCTTGCGGTACTCGTTGAGGATCGCGCGCAGGCTCTCTTTCGACGAGCCGATGCACGACAGGTGCGGCGCCGCCTCGAGCCCTTCCTTCGCCATGTCGACGACGGTATCGAGCGTGCCCTGTTGCGTCGAGCCGCCGGCGCCGAACGTGACGGACACGAACTTGGGCTTGAGCGACGCGAGTTGTGCGCGCGTGGCGCGCAGCTTGTCGACGCCTTCCTGCGTTTTCGGCGGGAAGAATTCGAATGAAAGTTCGATCGGGTTCATGATTCAGTAAGTCAACCTAAACTGCGGTTGCCGAAAATGAGCGCGGACAGCAGCCACGAAACGATGCTGTACAGAATCGAGCCGAAGAACGCCGACCAGAATCCCGACACTTCGAAGCCCTTCAGCAGCGACGCGCACAGCCAGAAGCACAGCGCATTGACCACCAGAATGAAGAGTCCGAGCGTGAGAATCGTGACGGGCAGCGTCAGCAGGATCAGCACCGGGCGCAGGATCGTGTTGATCAACCCGAGCACCACCGCGACCAGCAAGGCGGTGCCGAAGCTGCGGATATGGATCGACGGAACGAGATAGGTGATGATCAGCAGCGCAAGCGCGTTGATCAGCCAGGTCAACAGCACGGTCATGTAGAGCTCCTTGTCGGCAGGATGTCCATTGACAAAAAAAGCACGGGAAAATGACGGCATGGCGAACAAAGCGGCGCATTACGCGCCGCCCTGTCTTCAAGCCGTCATGCGAAAACCGCCCGCGTGCTTAGTAACGGTAGTGGTTCGGCTTGAACGGACCGTTCTTGTCGACGCCGATGTAGCCGGCCTGATCGTCGGACAGCACGGTCAGGGTCGCGCCGATGCGCGCCAGATGCAAACGGGCGACCTTCTCGTCCAGATGCTTCGGCAGCACGTACACCTTGTTCTCGTACTTCTCGCCCTGCGTGAACAGCTCGATCTGCGCGAGCGTCTGGTTCGTGAACGAGTTCGACATCACGAACGACGGGTGGCCCGTCGCACAACCCAGATTCACGAGGCGGCCTTCGGCCAGCAGGATCACGCGCTTGCCGTCCGGGAAAATGATGTGGTCGACTTGCGGCTTGATGTTGTCCCACTGGTACTGACGGGTCGACGCGACATCGATTTCCGAATCGAAGTGACCGATGTTGCAGACAATCGCGTTATGGCGCATCGCCTTCATGTGGTCGTGGCCGATCACGTGGTAGTTGCCGGTGGCCGTCACGAAGATGTCGGCCTTGTCGGCGGCGTATTCCATTGTCACGACGCGATAGCCTTCCATCGCCGCCTGCAGCGCGCAGATCGGATCGATTTCGGTCACCCACACGGTGGCGCCCAGACCGCGCAGCGATTGCGCGCAGCCCTTGCCCACGTCGCCGTAACCGGCGACCACCGCGATCTTGCCCGCGATCATCACGTCGGTCGCGCGCTTGATGCCGTCGACCAGCGACTCACGGCAGCCATACAGGTTGTCGAACTTCGACTTCGTGACCGAGTCGTTGACGTTGATCGCCGGGAACGGCAGGCGGCCTTCCTTTTCCATCTGATACAGACGGTGCACGCCGGTCGTGGTTTCTTCCGTCACGCCCTGGATGTGCGACAGACGCGTCGAGTACCACGTCGGGTCCGCGTCGAGGTGCTTCGCGATCGACTTGTACAGCGCGACTTCTTCTTCGTTGGTCGGCTTCGAGATGACCGAACGGTCTTTCTCCGCCTTCGAGCCGAGGATCAGCAGCAACGTGGCGTCGCCGCCGTCGTCGAGGATCATGTTGGCGAATTCGCCATTCGGCCATTCGAAGATGCGGTGCGAGAACTCCCAGTATTCGTCGAGCGATTCGCCCTTGAACGCGAACACCGGCGTGCCGGCTTGCGCGATGGCCGCAGCGGCATGGTCCTGGGTCGAGAAGATGTTGCACGAAGCCCAGCGAACGTCGGCGCCGAGCGCGGTGAGCGTCTCGATCAGCACGCCGGTCTGAATCGTCATGTGCAGCGAACCTGCGACGCGCGCGCCCTTCAGCGGCTGCTGCGCTTTGTACTCTTCACGCGTTTGCATGAGACCGGGCATTTCCGTCTCGGCAATGGTGAGTTCCTTGCGCCCCCAGTCGGCAAGCGACATGTCGGCAACGATGAAATCCTGGGAAGCTTGCGAATCGATAACTGCGGCGTTCATCACGCCCTCCTTTCTAAGAAATTGACTAGAAATTTGACGTGAGCGCGGTTCGATGCGGTGGATAGGACAGCGTCATGCGCGTCCGACCCACCGATTGAAGCCTTCGAGCCTGGCGGGCGGCCGGCGAATATGCTGATTCGCGGTACCCGTCGCAACGCTCCTCGAAGACGAACGGCGATTGTAGCAAATCGAGATGGCTTCGGGGCGCGCGGGCGCGGCAGGCGTCAGCCTTCGATCACCCGCGCCGCGCGCAATCGCCCGACGCCCGCGCGAGCGGTGTCGAGGAACTGCCGGGAGAAGCGGAACGCATCGGCAATATCGGCCGCGGCCGGAATCTGAAGCCCGAGCGCAACGCGGAAGTAGCGTTCGGCGTGAATGCCTGCGTGGTAATGCATGCGCACGCGCTTCACGTCATCGAGACGCGGGTTGCCGAAAATCTCGCGCAGCGCCCACGAAAACGCGCCGTCTTCGCCGCCCAGGCGTCGAAACGCATCGTCCATCGGAAAGCCGCCGAGCGCTGCGTACACTGCACGGCGGATGATCAGGCTGCTCGGCACCGTATTGCTGAGCGTCTGCGCGTGTAACGCGAAGTCGGGATGCGCGGTGAGTTCGACGGGAAAATCCGTGTACTCGACGTCGAGCCGCACCGAGACTTCCGCCGGATTCTGCGTGAGAAACGCGCTTGCGGCGTGAAGTGCGCCGGGCAGGTATTCGTCGTCGGCGTCGAGGAAGGCGAGCAGATCGTGCGAGGCGTGCAGCGCGGCCCAGTTACGCGCCCGCGCCGCGCCGCCGTTGTACGGCATGCGCAGCAGACCCACACGCGGATCGAGGCGGCCGTAATGGGCGACGATCTGCGCGGACGCATCGGTCGAACCGTCGTCCACCACGACGATTTGCGCGGCTTCAGGTTGGATCAGACAGCTTTGCAACGCGCGAGCGAGGGTGGCCGCGCCGTTGTAGCAGGGAATGAGGATCGAGACGGGCGTCATGAGTTGAAGCGGGCGTGGGGCTCGACGTTGGAAAGCCGTCGATGTTAGCCCGCTTCTCGCGGCATCCATCTTGAAAAAGGCGGCGTCTCGACGACCTGATCGGCGGGCCGCTGCCTTAAACTGGCAGCAGCCCCAGCATCGGCGCGAGCAGCACCATCACCACGCCGGCGATCATCATGGTCAGACTCGCGACCACGCCTTCTTCGCTACCGAGCTCGCGCGCTTTCGCTGTCCCCACGCCATGCGCCGCCGCACCGAACAGCGCGCCGCGCGCGAGCCGCGTGCGCAGCGGCACGAGACCCAGCACGAGTTCGCCGAAGAGCATCCCGCAGACACCCGTGGCGATCACGAAGAGCGCGGTGAGATCCCGCGGTGCGTGGATCCGGTCGGAGACGGCGAGCGCGAACGGTGTCGACACCGAGCGGGTCATCAGGCTGCGTTGCAACTCCGGCGACAGATGCAGCAGCTTAGCAAGCATCAACGAGCCGCCAACGGCCACGACGATGCCCACCGTCACGCCGACCGTGAGCGAAATCCAGTGCCGCTTCAGCAGTTCACGGTATTCGTAGATAGGCACCGCGAACGCGACGGTCGCGGGCCCGAGCAGCCACATCAGCCAGCGCGTGTCCTGGAAGTAGACGGGATACGGAATGTGCGCGAGCACGACAATCGCCGCGAGCACGGCCGGCACCGCCAGCAGCGGCGTCAGCCACGGCGATCCAAAGCGCGCGTACAGCGCCTTCGACGCGAAATACAGCGCCACCGTCAGCACGAAACAGCCGGCAGCGATCAGACGCGAGGCATCGTCGGCGAACAGGGACGAATAGAGCGTGCTCATCGAGGGCCCTGGACGGAAATGGCAGGTCAGGAAAACTCAGGTGCGCGCCGCGTGCCGCGCGACCATCACGCGGCGCAGCGCAAGGCGGCGCTCGAGACGGGCAGCCTGCTCGACGGCGAAGGCGACCGCGATCATCACCATCAGCGTGCCGCCGACCACCACGAGCGCGAGACGCCAGCCGTCCTCGCGGAACAGGCCGCCGTACTGCACGGCGGCAACTGCGGCCGGAATGAAGAACAACAGCATGTCGGACAGCAGCCAGTCCGCGCCGGCCTTGATCCAGCGCGGCGCAATACCGCCGCAAAACAGCAGCGCGAGCAACACGACCAAGCCGACCACGCCGCCCGGCACCGGCAGGTGGAACATGCGCACGGCGAAATCGGCGACGACCCACATACCCGCCAGCGCGGCGCTTTGCACGACGATCCGCGCGACGCGCGACGCACCGCTGGCGCGGCCGGCGTGGGCACGGGTGGTATAAGCGGGAACGGGCGTCGTCATGGCAATTCCTGGGTGACTTCGAATGAAAGCCAGTATAGGTTGCACCGCAACATAAATATAATGACTTACAATCATTCGAATCATTCCAATTTGGAATTCCAGAGGTCGGGATCGTGGAACTACGTGCGCTGCGGTATTTCGTCGAAGTGGTTCGTCAACAGAGTTTCACCGTCGCGGCCGAGCAGATGTTCGTCACGCAGCCGACCATCAGCAAGATGGTCAAGTCACTGGAAGACGAGATCGGCTCGCCGCTGTTGCTGCGCGACGGCCGTCAGATGGTGCTGACCGATGCTGGCCGTATCGTCTACCAGCGCGGTCAGGACGTGCTGGCGGCGCACGCGCAATTGCAGGCGGAACTGAACGATCTCGACACGCTCGGCCGTGGCGAGCTCACTATCGGCATTCCGCCGATGGGCGGCTCGCTGTTCACGCCGGCCATCGCCGCGTTCCGCCAGCGTTATCCGAAGATCGAGCTGAAGCTTTTCGAGCAGGGCTCGCGCGCGATCGAAGCGGCGCTGATCAACGGCGAGCTGGAGTTGGGTGGCGTGCTGCAACCGGTCGACCCTGAAAACATCGAGGTGCTGCCGATGACGCGCCAGTTGCTCTGGCTCGTCGCGCGTACCGGCTCGCGCTGGGATCACCTGCACGAGGTGCCGCTTGCGCAACTCGCCAACGAACCGTTCGTGTTCTACGGCGAGAGCCTCGCGCTCAATGATGTCGTGCTGAACGCGTGCCGCACGGCGGGGTTCGCGCCGACCATCGTCGGGCGAAGCGGGCATTGGGATTTCATGGCGGCGCTGGTGCTGGCCGGCGTCGGCATCGCGCTGCTGCCGGCGCCGTATTGCCGCCGGCTCGACCCGGCGCAGTTCACCTGCCTGCCGGTGATCGACCCGGAGATTCGGTGGGAAATGGCGATCGGCTGGCGCCGCAACGGTTATCTGTCGCATGCCGCGCGCGCGTGGCTCGACGTCGCGCGCGAGGCGTTGCCCGGCCAGGCCGGCGACGATTTCATGCTGGGTCCGGGCATCGGCATGACGGGCGTCGCGCCGCCGACGCGAACTCCGGCCGCCGAATGACAGAATGCCGGCCGGCATCCGATGCCCGCGCGTGACGCAGCCAATTACTGCTGCGCGACGAACTCGATGCGACGGTTGGTGAAGCGCCCGCCAGCCGTGTCGTTGCTCGTGACCGGATTTGCATCGCCGTATCCTTGCGCGATCAACGAGTCGGCCGGCACGCCTGCGTTGACGAGATACGCGCGAACTGCCTCGGCGCGCTTCTTCGACAGTTGCAGGTTGGCTTGCGCGCCGCCGACATTATCCGAATAGCCGGCCACTTCGAGCCGCACCGTCTTGCCGTTGTGCGCACAGGCGTTCAACCCCCGCGCCGACTGGTTCAGGTCTTCCACCGCCGAAGCCGGCACACGGGCGCTCGCGCTCGAGAAATTGATTACCTGCAGATTCAGCACCTTGACGATGTCCGCCGCCACGCACGTGCTATCGGGTGCGAACAATCCTTTGACCGCGCTGCGGAAGTTTTCGGTGGCGTCGGCGACCGCGTGCGCGACATCGAACGTACCGATCTGATACGACGCGCCGAACAGCGACTTCAGCTTGCCGAGCCAGCCGAGCTTCGTGTCGGCGGCGCTGCCGCTGAGTTCGACGCGCGTGCCATCCACTTTCACTTCAGCGCCCGGCAGCGCCATCAGCGGCAACAGGCCGTCGAGATGCGCGAGCCAGTCGGCGGGCTTCACCTGCGGATCGACTGTGACGTTCTGCACGACATTGGCGACGCCCAGCCGCTTCGTCAGTTCGTCGATCAACTGGGTTTTTTCCGCTTCGTTGCCGACCGTGGCGGTGAGCGTCGGCTTGCCGGCGGCGTTGACCGTAAAGGCGAGCTGGCTGTCTTTGGTCGGCTCGAGCGCGGCGGCTGGCGCGCTGGGGGCGCTGGCTTCGACTGTCGACGCGGCGGCATCGCTGCTCGCGGCGGTGGCGGTGGCGGTGGCTGACGTCCCCGACGCTACGCGCGCTGCGGAAGCCGGCTGCGCAGCAACAGCCGTTTGCGCGCCGCTAGTCGCGGAAATCGCCTCGCCGCCTAACCCGCCGTGGCTGCCGCGCAAAAACAGAAAAGCCAGCACGGCCGCGACGGCCGCCAGCAGCCACCAGAGCCATGCGTGCGACCGGCGCTCTTCGCGCACCACCGCGTCCGCCGGCACGTGGATCGGTGCCAGCATTTCCGGCACCGGCTTGCCGGCCGGTGTGGGCTGGTCGATATGCGCCGATACCGCTTTGAGTTGCGACAGGATGCTGCCGGCGAACGCGCTCAGTCCGCCCACGCCCAGCGCGCCTAGCAGATGGTCGTTCAGATACGGCGTAATGATGGGAAGCTGCTGGCTCAGCAAAGCAGGCAACTGGCCGACATTGCCCCGGCCGTCGAGCAGATGCCGCTTGAGCACGCCGAACAGCGTTGCGCCCACAATGCCCGTGATGGCATGCGCGGCGTGCGCGGGCGCGCCGGTTTGCCGGGCGACCTCGTCGCTGATCTGATCGGTTGGGCGATTGAGCCCGCGTTCGAGCAGTTGGCGCCCGACGGTTTCCAGCTGGTTCAAACCGCTCGTGCTGGCGAGCAGATGCGGCAACTGTTCGGCGATGTGTCCGTCCACCTCCGGTGAAAGGATCGTCGTGAACAGCGAGCGCGCACCTTCGAGCGTCGCACCCTTGTGCATCAGGCCTGCGACGAGCGCGGGGCCGGTGGCAGTCAACGCCTTCTGGGCGGTTTCCGCCGGCAACCCCAGGCGGGCGCCGAGTTGCCGCACGATATCGTCCGTCAGCACGGACTGAACCAACTGGATCACATTGAGACTCATCGCTTCGCTTCCTTGAAATTCCGGGCGCGCCACATGACGCGCTCTTTTTCGCGGCGCGATTATAGGAGCTGAGGAATCTCAAAATCGAAGCTGGACAATTTATGACAATTGACCGACGTTGTTCAAATTTTCCTTGCAAATGAAAACAGATTGAGGACTTTGATGTGCCTCAAGCGGCCCGCGCCGCCATGCCGCCGATGCCCCGCGGCGACGTGCTCCGCCCCGTCGCGCCATCACGGCGGCTGGCCACGATCAGTTCGGCCGCGCGCTCGCCGATCATCACCGTCGGCGCATTGGTGTTGCCGCCGATCAGCGTCGGCATCACCGAGGCATCGACGATCCGCAAGCCGCTCACCCCGCGCACCCGCAGTTGCGGATCGACCACCGAGCGAGCGTCGCCGCCCATGCGGCAGGTGGCCACCGGGTGGTAGATCGTGTCCGCGTGCCCGGCGATGGTTTGGCGCAATTGCGCGTCCGACTGTCCCACATGCGTGTACAACTCGGCGCCGCCATGCAGCGCGAGCGACGGCGCATCGAGAATGCGCCGCGCCATCTTCACGCCCTCCACCAGCAGATCGAGATCGCGCGCGTCGCTGAAAAAACGTGGATCGATGATTGGCGCGGTACGCGCATCGGCACTCGCGAGTGTCACCGCGCCGCGGCTGTGAGGGCGCAACACGCACACGTGCAGCGAGTAGCCGTGGCCCCAATGCATGTGACGGTTGTGATCGTCGACGATCGCCGCGCAGAAATGCAGTTGCAGATCGGGCCACGCGAGCGTCGGCCGGCTCTTCAGAAAACCGCCCGCCTCGGCGACGTTGCTCGACAGCATGCCGTGCCCGTGGCGCATGAAAGTGACGAACTGCGGGAGCATCCGCGCAATTCCGCGCACCGAAAAACCCGTCGGCTCGATCGACGCAACCCGCTTGTTGATCGTGAAATCGACGTGATCGATCAGGTTCTGGCCGACTTCGGGCGCGTTGTGCAGCACGGCGACGCCGAGCGATTGCAGATGCGCCGCCGGCCCGATGCCCGAGCACATCAGCAGTTGCGGTGAATTGAACGCGCCCGCCGCCAGCACTACCTCGGCGCGCGCTTCGAGCGTGTCGGTGCGGCCGCCGCGCACAATCTCCACGCCGCTCGCGCGTTTGCCGTCGAAGGTGACGCGCAGCACGGTCGCATCGGCAATCGTGTGCAGATTGGGGCGCGTGCGATCGTAGATATAAGCGCGCGCGACGCTGCAGCGGCGGCCATCGCGCTGCGTCACCTGGTAGAAGCCGATGCCTTCCTGGTCCGCCCCGTTGAAATCGCGATTCGGTTCGTACCCGGCTTCGAGCGCGGCCTGCACGAAGCGCGTCGAAAACGGATTGCGGTAGCGCAAGTCGGAAACGGTGAGCGGGCCGGCGTCGCCGTGCCACGCGTCGGCGCCGCGCTCGTTGCCTTCGGCGCGGCGGAAGTACGGCAGCACCTCGGCCCACGACCAACCATCGCAACCGAGCTGCGCCCATTCGTCGTAATCGAGCGGATGGCCGCGCGTATAGATCATCGCGTTGATCGCGCTCGATCCGCCGACGCCGCGCCCGCGCGGCTGATAGCCTTGCCGCCCGCCCAAGCCTGGCTGCGGCGTCGTCAGATAGCCGTAATTGGTTTTGAGTTTGTTGGGCACCACGGCCGCCACGCCGAGCGGCATGTTCACGAACAGATTGCGGTCGGTGTGCGGACCGGCTTCGATCAGTGCGATCGTCGCATCGGGGCAGCTATCCGCGAGACGGCTCGCCAGCGCGCAGCCACCGGAGCCCGCGCCGACAATGATGTAGTCGTATTGCATCCGCTCCTCCTGATGGGCCGCGTTGCTCGCGCACCCTGTCTCGTGCACACTTGTCTACGTGTGCTTCACCGGCATTCTAAGGAGCGCTCCAAGGCTGCGCCGCCTTCGCGCCAGAGCGATTCCTCTAAACGCAAGCGCGGCCGCGCCCCCTATGATGAAAGACGCGCGCCCGCCCGCCAGCCGGCCGCACGTCATTCAAACAGGCGCGGCAGGCGCTCTCCCCCAGCGTGCGGCACGACACGCGGCGATTAAACGGCACACCGTCGCAGCTCCCGTCGATCAGCACCGGCGAGCCTGCGGTGAACGGAGACAGCACATGGAACGGCATCACTTCGGCCAGACGCACGACGTGACGAATCAGGTTCCGCCGCTAGCGGACTACAACCTCTTTTCGAGCGACGTCGCGTTGTCCGCGGCCCTCGAACGCGGCGATGCCGGCTGGCATCGCGAAGCCCTGCTGCGGCATGGCGCGGCGCTCAGCGCCCCCGAGACGCTGGCGCTCGCTGAACTGGCCAACCGTCACACACCCGAACTGTTCACGCACAGCCCGCGCGGCGAGCGCATCGACGCGCTGGAGTTCCATCCCTCGTGGCATACGCTGCTCTCGCTTTTGCGACGCGAGGGAGTGCATGCGCTGCCGTTCTCCGATCCGCAAAACGGCGCGATGGCCGCACGCTGCGCCGGCTACTTTCTGCATGCGCAGCTCGAATCCGGTTCGCTCTGCCCGTTGACGATGACCTTCGCCAGCATCCCGGTATTGCAGCGCGAGCCCGGCTTGTTCGATACGTTGCGCGAGAAGCTCTACTCCCGCGAGCACGATCCGCGCGACGTGCCGCTCACGCAGAAAATGTCCGCGATGATCGGCATGGGTATGACCGAGAAGCAGGGCGGCTCCGATGTGCGCACCAATCAGACTCACGCGCATGCGCTCGCCGCCGGTGGCCGCGACGGCGCCTACCGGCTCGTCGGGCACAAGTGGTTTTTCTCCGCGCCGCAGTGCGACGCCCATCTCGTGCTCGCGCGCACCGACGATCACACCGGCCTGTCGTGCTTTTACGTGCCGCGTTTTGCGCCGGACGGCCGCAAGAACACCGTGCAGATCCAGCGCCTTAAAGACAAGCTCGGCAATCGCTCGAATGCGAGCGGCGAAGTCGAATTCCTCGACGCGTTCGGCGTCATGATCGGCGACGAAGGGCGCGGTGTGCCGACCATCATCGAAATGGCGAACTACACGCGGCTCGATTGCGTGATCGGCAGCGCGGCGTTGATGCGCGCGGCGCTGGTGCAGGCGATCCACCATGCGCGCCATCGCAGCGCGTTCGGCCGTCAGTTGGCCGACCAGCCGCTGATGCGCAACGTACTGGCCGATCTCGCCCTGGAGTCCGAAGCGGCAACGGTGCTGTTCATGCGCCTCGCGCGCGCGTTCGAGGCATGCGCCGACGCTTCGTCCAGCTCACCCGCCGAGCGCGCGTGGCGGCGCATCGTCACGCCGGCGGCGAAGTACTGGGTTTGCAAGCGGACGCTGGAATTCACCGGTGAGGCGATGGAAGTCTGGGGCGGCAACGGCTACATCGAAACCGGTCCGATGGCGCGCTTCTATCGTGAAGCGCCGGTGAATTCGATCTGGGAAGGCTCAGGCAACGTGATGTGCCTCGACGTGCTGCGCGCGCTGGAGCGCGAGCCGGAGGCAGCGCAAGCGCTGTTCGCCGCGTGGCAGGCGCAGGCAGGCGCGCAGCCGGCGTTGCGCGCCGCGCTCGGCAAGCTGGCCGCCACGCTCAATGGCCCGGCCGATGAGCGCGAGGCGTCGGCACGCCGGATCGCCCAGCAGATCGTGCTGATCGCGCAGGCCACGCTGCTCGCCGAACATGCGCCCGCCGCGATCGCCGACGCGTTCATCACCACGCGTCTCGCCGAGGGCTGCGGCGAAAGCGGCCGCGTGTACGGCACGCTGCCGGCCACGTTCGATCATGCGGCGATCATCGAACGCGCGTTTCCCGCGTGAGATTCGTGCCTACCTCAATGTGAAACACTCGAAACAGACACCGCCAGATCAATAAGCGCGACCCAACGCGCACCGTCACCCAATCAGGGAGTGGACCCGCATGAAGAACGATTTGCCCGAGCTCGCCGCGCTCGAAGCACTGCTGCGCGATCAACGCGATGCCTACCTGCGCGCGCCGTACCCGTCATGGGACACGCGCGCGAGGCATTTGAAAGCGTTGCGCCAGGTCATGCTCGACAATCGCGACGCGCTCGCCGACGCGATGAGCGTGGACTTCGGCAATCGCGCGAAACAAGAGGTGCTGCTCGCCGAGTTCCTGCTGGTGAAGGAAGAGATCGACGCCGCGCTCAGACACGGCAAACGCTGGATGAAACCGCAGCGCCGCAGCACCAGCAAATGGCTGCTGCCGGCGCGCGCGAAGGTCGTGCCGCAGCCGCTCGGCGTGGTCGGCATTCTCGTGCCATGGAACTATCCGGTGCTGCTTGCCGCCGGGCCGCTGATCAGCGCGCTCACCGCGGGCAATCGCGCGATCATCAAAATGTCCGAACTGACGCCGCGAACGTCGGCGCTGTTCAAGCAGCTAATCGGCCAGACCTTCGCGCGCGATCACGTCGCGGTGGTCAATGGCGACGCGACGCTCGGCGCCGCGTTCAGCGCGCAACCGTTCGATCACCTGCTGTTTACCGGCTCGACCCGGGTCGGCCACGAAGTGATGCGCGCGGCGGCCGAGCATCTGACGCCGGTCACGCTCGAACTCGGCGGCAAGTCGCCGGCGATCATCGGCGCGCAGGCGCGCTTTAACAACGCGGTCGACAACCTCGTCGCCGGCAAGACGCTCAACGCGGGCCAAACCTGCGTCGCGCCGGACTACGTGCTGGTGCCGCGCGGCACGGAGCAGGCGTTCATCGACCGCGCGCGCGAGCGGATGGCGAAGATGTATCCGGCCTTTGCGACCAACCGGGATTACACGTCAATCATTTCGCCGCGCCACTTCGCGCGGCTCGAGCGTCTCGCCGACGAAGCCCGCGCTGGCGGCGCGCAACTGCATGCGCTGACCGACGCCGCGCCCGACCCGGCGAGCCGCCGCTTTGCGCTGACCGTCGTCACGAACGCGCCCGACGAATGCGCGCTGATGCAGGAGGAAATTTTCGGGCCGCTGCTGCCGATCATCCCTTACGACACGCTCGACGACGCGATCGCGTACATCAACACGCGCCCTCGTCCGCTCGCGCTGTATCTGTACGCCGACGATGCGCCGACAATCGAACGCGTGACGCACGAAACGATCGCCGGCGGCATGGCGGTCAACGAAACGCTGATGCACCTCGCGTGCGAAAAGCCTGCCATTCGGCGGGGTGGGCGCGAGCGGAATGGGTGCGTATCACGGCTATGAAGGCTTCGTGACCTTCTCGAAGATGAAGCCGGTGCTGACGCAGTCGCGGCTGAACGCGCGCGGCTGGATCGCGCCGCCATATGGCAGGCGGGTCGACGCGTTGCTGAAGTTGATGATGCGCTTCTGATGAATCCGCCCAGCCGGCGCAACGGACGCCGTCTAGCGCGCCGCCGTACCGCCCTCGATCTCGGTGGCCACCACGTCGGTCACGTCCTGCGCGGTGGCGCCGCCGTGTGCCGGTTCATTCTCGGCGCCGCTTTCCAGCCGATGCAGCCACGCGAGCAATTCCGCCACCGCCTGATAAAGCTGTGGCGGGATACGCGCGTCGAGGTCCACCTGCATCAGCAGCGAGACCATCTCGGGCGCCTCGTGAACATACAGGCCCGCTTCCTTGGCCCGCTGCACGATCATGTCGGCCAGCAGCCCATAGCCTTTGGCGACCAAGCGCGGCGCGGGGTCGCCACTTTGCGTGTCGTAGACGAGCGCAGCCGCGGTGCGGCGGTGTGTGCGGCTCATCAGATATCCCAGTCGAAATCATTGCTCGGCGCGGCCGGCGCGCGAGCGCCGCGCGTGTTGCGGCGGGCCGTCGTCCCGGCATCGGCCGCCGGGCTCGCGGAGGTTGCGGAAGCCGAAGCCACCGTCGACGCCGAGCGCGCATAGGCCGATGCCGCAGCCTGCGCCTGCGCCGCGCTCGCCGCCGTGGCCGCGGCGCCAGGCACACCACCGCCGATCTCGCGGATCGTCAGGCCGTTCAGTTCGATGCCCGCCGCGGCGAGCCGCTGCCGGAAGCTTTCCCCTTGCATCGCGAGGCGCGCCGCGCCGCCCGGACTCGCCTGCACGCGCGCCATGAGCCGCATGCCGGTCAGCGTCAGTTCGGCGTCGACAGTGCCGAGCGTTGGAAGCGACAACGTCAGGCGCGTGCGCCAAGGCTGGTCATCCTCGCTCGCCATGCCGCCGCCGCTGCGGTCCCATTCGTCGCCGTCCTGTTCGATGGTCCAGTCGAGCCGTGCGCCCGGCCATGCTTCGCCGCTCCAGCGAAACTGGCCGGTCGCGAGCAGATCCAGTTGCTGCCGCACCAGCGGCACGGTCGCGGGATGCACCGCCGCGGCCATCGATGGCGAATTCTGCCCCGCGCCCGTGTCGGCGGTTTGCGCCGCCGCGCTGTGCAGCCCGGCATGCGCGGGCTGCCCGGTCAGTTCGGACAGCGAATCGGCCAGCACTTCACCGGCGACGAAACGTGCGGCCTGCGCAGTCAGGATCGACGCAGTCGCGCGGGCCGTGGCGGCGTTCTCGGGTGCGCCGCCCTGCACGCCGCCATTGGAAGTAGTGCCGGTGCCCTGCCGCGTCGAGCCGTTCGGCAGCGGCGCGTCACCGTCTTCGTTGGTCCGGTCGACCGGCACTTGCGCGGCGGCGACCAGCTTGTTTTGCGCCTCGTCGGCGAGGTCCGCCGGCGAGCGCTGGCCCGCCAGCCATTGCGCGAGATGAGCTTCGTAGAACAGACCGCTACCACTCACCGTCCGTTCGAGCGCGGCCGCGAGCGCCGCGACCGGCACCTGGGCTGCCGCGATACTGGCGGTGGCCGCAGCAGCCGTGCTCGTCGTGCCGGCAGTGGCGGGATTTCCCTTCAGCGTGGCGGACTCAGCGGAGGTGTCGAACAGCGGCAAGCCGCCGACTTCAATATCGAGCGCCGGCGCGGCCGGCCAGATCGGCGTCTGGCCGAGCACCGCCAAGGTGGCCTCGCCGCCCGCGTGCGCGATCGCATTGAGCGTCAGCGCGACGGCGGAAAGGGCGGTTTGCGCGGAAGGCGGCGGCGCGGCCGGCGCGGCCGGGGGTACCGTAATCGGCGCGGCATCGAGACCCGTCGCACCGGTCTGCGAGGTGGCCGTACTGCCCGGCGCGATGTTGAGCAGACTGTCGACCCGGCTCGTAAGCACCGAAGCGATGGCCGTGTCGATTCCGTTCATGCCGATTCCTTGGTCACATTGGCGGCAGCGCGCTCAATCTCAAATCAGTCCGGTCTGGCTCCGCGATCCGGACACGCGGCGTACGCACGCCGGCTCAGCGCACGCCGTACAGTTCCTTAAGCACGCGCGTCGGCCGTCCGGCGAACAGCGCCGACAGGTTGGCCATGCGCGGATTCGCCAGATCCCGGATGGCGGCGTCGTCCGCGAGAATCTGGCGGATCAGCGCGTATTTACGCAGGCGCTCGGCTTCGTCGAGCTTCACATCGGAGTCGGCCTCCTTCAACGCTTCCACCAGATGCCGGTACTCCTCCTGCAAATGGACCAGGTCGTTCCACAGTGCGCGCCGGGCAGCCGTCAGCATGCGGCAGGAAATCGCTGCGATCGCCTCGTAGCGGGCAAAATATTCTGCGTTCGATGTCATCTCATGCTTTCCGCGGCCGGCTGGGCTGCCATCCGCGCGATCTCCGGGGCAATGCCGATCCATGCTTCTTCGAGCGTCGCCAGCAGGCCGTCGACTTCGACTAGCATCGTCTCGCTCTGTTTGATATTGGCTTCGAGCAGCCGGCGCGCCATGTAGCTGTACAGCGCGTTCAGCCGCTCTGCAATCTCGCCGCCCACCTCAAGGTTGAGCGACTGCTGCAGCCCGCTTTCGATAATGCGAATCGCTTTGCTGATCGCCATGCCACGCTCGGCCACATTGCCTTGCTGCAAATGCATCCGCGCCTGCGCGATCGCCTGCCTTGCACCCTGGTACAGCAACACGATCAGACGATGCGGACTTGCGCCCATCACACTTGTCTCGACACCCACGCGTGCATACGCATTGGCTCCAGCGTGTCCTTGGGAAAACATCGGCGCTCCTCTTCTCATACAGACTGCGGTTTGGTCGTGGCATGGCCGTTCGGAGCGTCGCAGCGCCCGAAGTTGCCCTGTATCCGGGTTATCGGATACGCAACGACAAAGCTTTAGGCCGATGTAAGGAGGATTAAGGGGCGCATCGCGCATGAGCCGACGCCATATCGACAGGATTCGTCAGTGTCCGTGACGAACCACGCCGGCCGCATGCGGGCCGCAGCGACTGCGCCACGCCCGCGAAGGCGCGAACGCGAGCGAGTGCGCCGCCGTCGCGGGCGGCGCGGCCGGCAGTCGTGCAAGCTCAAGCAGGCTCGAGCAGGTTCAGGCGAGCGAGGCCGCGGGCGGCTCGCTCAGACCGCCATCTGCGCGATGTCGTTGTAGGCGGAAACCAGCTTGTTGCGCACCTGCAGCCCGAACTGGAAGCCGACGTTGGCCTTCTGCATGTCGACCATGACGTCGTTCAGCGACACGTTCGACGAGCCCAGTTCGAACGCCTGCGATTCGCCGATCGCGGTTTTCTGGTCGTTGCTGATCTTGTCGAGCGACGCCTTCAGCGCCGACGCGAAGCCGCCGGTGGTCGCCGCGCCGGACTGCTCGGCCGCCGGGGTGGTGCCGCCGGCCGCCTGCGCCGCCATCGCCTGCATCTGTTGCAGCGCCGACGAGAGCGCGTTCACGGGCATGGTCATGTTCTCTCCGTTGAATGAAGGACCGGCGGTTATAGCCGCACCTGCACAGCCGTACCGATCTGAACCGAAGCATAGCAAGCGCCCCCGTCGCAACAGGCCCGAAAGTAGAGGGGAAACCCCGCTCTATTCAAGCAATCGGGTTGAGCGGCGCTGCGGATAATTTCAAGGGTGAAAGTCTCTGTCCGTACGCCTGCCGACCCTCGGCGCGCTCAGGCGGCAGAACGCAAAGGCATCCCGGAGATACTCGACGCATGGATTCGTCAGCCAACTCTTTGATCAACCCCGACGCCCGCATGGGGCTGGCCGGCGCGCAGCCCGGCACCGGCGCGGTCGGCGCCGGCCAGGCCGGCGCCGACCTGGGCGGGCTCGGCGGCAACTTGGGCGGCATGGGCGGCAACTTCACCCAGCGTCTGTCGGGCCTCGCGCAGATGCGCGGCAACCCGCGCGCCCCGCTGATCTTCGCGGTCGCACTGCTGGTCGCGATCGTCGTGGGCCTCTTCCTGTGGTCGCGCGCGCCGGACTACAAGGTGCTGTTCAGCAATCTGTCCGACCGCGACGGCGGTTCGATCATCGCCGCGCTCCAGCAGGCCAACATTCCGTACAAGATCTCCGACAATGGCGGCGCGATCCTCGTGCCGGCCGAGCAGGTGCACGAGATGCGTCTGCGGCTCGCCTCGCAAGGCCTGCCCAAGAGCGGCTCGGTCGGCTTCGAGCTGATGGACAACCAGAAGTTCGGCATCAGCCAGTTCGACGAGCAGATCAACTATCAGCGCGCGCTGGAGGGCGAGCTGGAACGCACGATCGAATCGATTTCGACGGTGAAGTCCGCGCGCGTGCATCTGGCGATTCCGAAGCCCTCGGTATTCGTGCGCGACAAGGAAGCGCCGTCGGCGGCCGTGCTGGTGAACCTCTATCCGGGCCGCGTGCTCGACGAAGGCCAGGTGGTCGCGATTACGCACATGGTGTCGTCGGCGGTGCCGGAAATGCCGGTGCATGGCGTGACGATTCTCGACCAGGACGGCAATCTGCTGACGCAGCCGAGCACCGGCAGCGGACTCGACGCGACGCAGCTGAAGTACCGCCAGCAGATCGAGCGCAACACGCAGCAGCGCATCAACGCGATCCTCGCGCCGCTGTTCGGCGCGGGCAACGCGCACTCGCAGGTCAGCGCCGACATCGACTTCTCGCACAGCGAACAAACTTCGGAAAACTACGGCCCGAACGGCAACCCGCAGCAGGCGGCGATCCGCAGCCAGCAGTCGAGCAGCGCCACCGAAATGTCGCAAGGCGGCGCTTCGGGCGTGCCCGGCGCGCTGTCGAACCAGCCGCCGCAACCTGCCTCCGCGCCGATCACGGCGGGCAATGGCGCGAGCGGCGTCACGACCACGCCGGTCAGCGACCGCAAGGATTCGACCACCAACTACGAGCTCGACAAGACCGTGAGCCACGTCGACCGGCCGATGGGCGGCATCCGGCGTCTGTCGGTGGCGGTGGTGGTGAACTACCTGCGGGTCGCCGACGCGAAGGGCAATGTGACCATGCAGCCGGTCACCGCCGACAAGCTCGCGCAAGTCACGCAACTGGTGAAGGACGCGATGGGCTTCGACGCGGCACGCGGCGACTCGGTCAACGTGGTCAACAGCGCGTTCACCGCCGACATCGATCCGAATGCGAACCTGCCGTGGTGGCGCACGCCGGACATGCTGGCGCTCTACAAGCAGATCGCGACCTATCTCGGCATCGGCGCGGTGGCCCTGTTCCTCTACTTCGTGATGGTCAAACCCGCGCTGCGCCGCGCTTTCCCGCCGCCGGAACCGGTCGCCGTGGCCGCGCTGGCCTCGCCGGACGAGCCGGTCCTGCTGGACGGCATTCCGGCTGCGGAGCGCGATGGCGCCGTGGTCGAGATCGAGACCGACAGCGAAACGCTCGCGCTCGAAAACGCGAAACACAAATACGAACGGAACCTGGAATTCGCACGCAGCATCGCGCGCCAGGATCCGAAGATCGTTGCAACCGTCGTGAAAAATTGGGTGTCCGATGAGCGCTGAAGGCGTAGTGAAAAGCGCGCTGCTGCTGATGTCGATCGGCGAGGAAGAAGCCGCGCAGGTGTTCAAGTTCCTCGGGCCGCGCGAAGTCCAGAAGATCGGCGTCGCGATGGCCGCGCTGAAGAACGTGACCCGCGAGCAGGTCGACGAAGTCCTGCAGGAGTTCGTGAAGGAAGCGGAGCAGCACACCGGCATGTCGCTCGATTCGAACGAGTACATCCGTTCGGTACTGACCAAGGCGCTCGGCGACGACAAGGCCGGCGCGATCATCGACCGCATCCTGCAAGGCAGCGACACCAGCGGCATCGAAGGCCTGAAGTGGATGGATTCCGCGGCGGTCGCCGAGTTGATCAAGAACGAGCATCCGCAGATCATCGCGACCATCCTCGTGCACCTGGACCGCGATCAGGCGTCGGAAATCGTCGCCTGCTTCACCGAGCGGCTGCGCAACGACGTGCTGCTGCGCATCGCCACGCTAGACGGCATCCAGCCGGCCGCATTGCGCGAACTCGACGACGTGCTGACGGGCCTGCTGTCCGGCAGCGACAACCTCAAGCGCAGCCCGATGGGCGGCATCCGCACGGCGGCCGAGATTCTCAACTTCATGTCGAGCAACCACGAGGAAGGCGTCATCGAGAACGTCCGCCAATACGACGCGGAACTTGCGCAGAAGATCATCGATCAGATGTTCGTGTTCGAGAACCTGCTCGATCTGGAAGACCGCGCGATCCAGCTGCTGCTGAAGGAAGTCGAGTCCGAGGCGCTGATCATCTCGCTGAAGGGCGCGCCGCCCGCGCTGCGCCAGAAGTTCCTGTCGAACATGTCGCAACGCGCGGCCGAACTGCTCGCCGAAGACCTCGATGCACGCGGTCCGGTACGGGTCTCCGAAGTCGAAACGCAACAGCGCCGCATCCTGCAGATCGTGCGCAATCTGGCCGAGAGCGGTCAGATCGTGCTAGGCGGCAAGGCGGAAGATGCATATGTCTGATCAGAACTCCTCGGCGAAGGCAAGCCTCTCGGCCTACCAGCGCTGGGAGATGGCCTCGTTCGATCCGGTGCCGCCGGCGCCGCCGCCCGAGCCCGAGGTCGACGACGGCGCCGCGTTCGAAGCCGAACTGGAACGCCTGCGCGACGCCGCGCACGCGCAGGGCATCGCGTCCGGCCACGTGGCCGGCCAGGCGCTCGGCTACCAGGCCGGTTACGACCAGGGTCATGCGCAGGGTTTCGAGCAGGGCCAGAGCGAAGCGCGCGAAGAAGCGGCGCAGCTCGCCGCATTGGCGGCAACCTTCAAGACGGCGCTCGACGGCGCCCAGAGCGCGATCTCCGAAACGCTGGTCGCGCTGGCGCTGGACATCGCGCAGCAGGTGGTGCGCCAGCACGTGCAGCACGACCCGACCGCGCTGATCGCCGCCGCGCGTGAGGTGCTGGCCACCGAACCCGCGCTGGTCGGCGCGCCGGCCCTGATCGTGAGTCCCGCCGATCTGCCGGTCGTCGAGGCCTATCTGATGGAAGAGTTGCAAACGCGCGGCTGGACGGTGCGCACGGATGCGTCGGTGGAACGCGGCGGCTGCCGCGCCCAGGCCGGCACCGGCGAAGTGGATGCCGGCATCGACACGCGCTGGGAACGTGTCGCGGCCGCGCTCGGCAAGGTGAGCACATGGTGAAGCCGACCCTCGAAGAGATTCGCGCCAGCGACCTGACGCCGCTCGAACGCGAACTGGCGCTGGCGTCGTTCGGCGCCGAAGCGCTTGCGGATGTGGATGCGGCGGATGGGGTCATGCCCGCGGCGACCTCTTCGGTGGCGTCCGCCGCGGCCGCGGTTGCCGCGATCGAAGCGGCCTTGCGCGATCCGGCTCACGCGCATCCGGCGACGGGCGCCGCCGCGAGCCGTGATTCCGCCGCTCCAGGCGCTGCCTCCGCTGCCGCCATCCACGCAGCCTACGACCCCGCGCTCGACAGCAACCCGCACATGCAAGCCTGGCGAGGCCGCCTCGACGCACTGCGCGCGCGCAATGCGATCGCGAAGCCGCTGCGCGCCTGCGGACGATTGACGCGCGCCGCCGGCCTCGTGCTCGAAGCGGTCGGCCTGCGCCTGTCGGTCGGCGCCGAGGTGATGATCGAACTGCCGCCCGGCAGTTCGCTGCCGATGGCCGAAGCCGAAGTCGTCGGCTTCTCCGGCGACAAACTGTTTCTGATGCCGACCACCGAAGTAATCGGCCTGCTGCCCGGCGCACGCGTCTATCCGCTCGAAAGCGCGCCGATCGCCGACCCGATGGCGGGCGCGAAACGCCTGCCGGTCGGCTGGGAATTGCTCGGCCGAGTGCTGGACGCGTCGGGCCGTCCGCTCGACGGACTCGGCCCGCTCGGTGCGCAGGCCGACGCGCCGCTGTCCGCGCCGGTCATCAATCCGCTGAACCGCGAGCCGATTCACAAGGTGCTCGACGTCGGCGTGCGCGCGATCAACGCGCTGCTGACCGTCGGCCGTGGTCAGCGCATGGGGCTCTTTGCCGGTTCGGGCGTCGGTAAATCGGTCCTGCTCGGCACCATGGCGCGCTACACCAGCGCCGAGGTGATCGTAATCGGCCTGATCGGCGAACGCGGTCGCGAAGTGAAGGAATTCATCGAGCAGATTCTGGGCGAGGAAGGTCTCGCGCGCTCCGTGGTCATCGCGGCGCCCGCCGACGTCTCGCCGCTGTTGCGGATGCAGGCCGCGTCGTATTCCACTTCACTCGCCGAATATTTCCGCGACCAGGGCAAGCACGTGCTGCTGCTCATGGACTCGCTGACACGCTACGCGATGGCGCAGCGCGAAATCGCGCTGGCCGTGGGCGAGCCGCCCGCCACCAAGGGCTATCCGCCTTCGGTGTTCGCCAAGCTGCCGGCGCTCGTCGAGCGGACCGGCAACGGCCCGGCGGGCGGCGGTTCGATCACCGCGTTCTACACCGTGCTGACCGAAGGCGACGACCAGCAGGACCCGATCGCCGACTCCGCGCGAGCGATTCTCGACGGTCACATCGTGCTGTCGCGCTCGCTCGCCGAGGCCGGCCATTATCCGGCGATCGACATCGAAGCGTCGATTAGCCGGGCAATGACCGCGCTGATCGACGATAACCATCTGAACAAGACGCGTATGTTCAAGCAGATGCTGTCGCGCTATCAGCGCAACCGCGATCTGATCAACGTCGGCGCGTATTCGAGCGGGCGCGACGCTGTGCTCGATCGCGCAATCGCGCTGTATCCGCGGATGGAAGCATTTTTGCAGCAAGGTTTTCGCGAATGCGCAAACTTTGAACCCAGCGTCGAGATGCTGGACGCACTGTTTGCCCAAGGAGGCTGACGATGGCGAAACACTTTCCGATCAAGACGCTCATCGGCCTCGCGCAGGACGATGTGGACGCCGCCGCGCAGCGTCTGGGCCGCGCGCAGCGCGAGCGCAACGACGTCGAGGCGCAGCTCGATGCGCTCGTGCAGTACCGCGATGAATACCACTCGCGCTTCACGACGACCGCCCAGAGCGGCATGCCCGCCGGCAACATGCGCAACTTCCAGGCGTTCATCGACACGCTCGACGCCGCCATCGACCAGCAGCGCAATCTGCTCGCGACGGCCGCCGCCCGTGTCGAAGCGGCGAAGCCCGACTGGCAGCGCCAGAAGCAGAAGCTCGGCTCCTACGAAGTGCTGCAGGCGCGCGGCGAAGCAGCCGAAGCAAAAACCGTCGCGCGGCGCGAACAGCGCGACGCCGACGAATTCGCCGCGCGGATTCTGCGCATGCGCGCCGAAGGCATCTGAGGGAGGCGAGCGTCGCCTCGTCTCACCGACCACCCGTATGACAGATTGACAGGATTCCTTATGTCGCTTCTTTCACAGATCGGCTCACAAATCGGTTCGCTGCTCGGCTCCGCCGGCAACTCGTCGACCAGCGCGGCGATGGCCGCCGCGGCGAGCGCCAACCCGTTCTCGCAAACCTTGCAGCAAAGCATCGACCAGCAGAGCAACGCGGCCGCGCAGAGCGCGAGCCAGCAGCAGGCTTCGTCATCGTCGGCGGCTTCGTCGAGCGTGCACGACGCGCCGCCGGCCGATTCCGCCACGCAACAGGCAAACGACGCGCAGAGCAGCAGCAACAGCGACAGCTCGACGAACGCGGCTTCATCCACGACATCTCCGGATCACGCGCAGCAGGCGTCAAACGGCAAAACCCCGACGACGCCGGCAAAGTCCGGCAACAACACGACACCGGCCGATGCGGGCGCGGCCGCGGCGGCGGCCGCCGCTCAAGCTCAGGCGCAAGCCCAGGCGGACGCGAACAGCGCCACGACGACCGCCGATCCCGCCACGGCCTTGGCCGACGCCGCGACCGCGCCGACGGGCACGGCCACCACCACGACACCCGGCTTGGCGGCGGGCAAGAAAACCACCGCAACCGATCCGAAGTCGCTCCAGGACGCATTGCAGGCGGCGCTCGCCGCACTGGCGAGCGGCCAGGGCGCGGTGCCGGCCCAGGCGCTGGCGAGCGGCGCGGCAGCGAACGCCGCGGCGGCGGCCAACGGACTGGCGAGCGCGAACGGCGGGCTGAGCGGCTCGGCGGACGGCAAGTCGCTCGCAAGCGGGCTGTTCGGCGTGGGCAAGGGATCGAACGCATCGAAGGGCGCCGCGACGGCGACGGCTGCGCCGACGACGCTGGCCGACCCGGCGGCCGCAGCGAGATCGGCGGTCGACACGCTGACAGCAACGGCCGCCGGCGCTCAGACCGACAACCTGTCGTCCTTCAAGAGCGCGGCCGACGCGGCGACTGCGGCCCTGGCCGCCACGCAAGCCGCGGCGAGCGCCGCGACGACGGCCGCCGCCCAAAGCACAGGCACCGCGAGCGCGGCGGAAGCGGCGAACGCACTGGCGCCGCAGGTCGGCACGACCGACTGGGAAGATGCGCTGAGCCAGAAGGTGGTGTTCCTGTCGAACGCGCATTCGCAGAGTGCCGAACTGACGTTGAACCCGAAGGATCTCGGCCCGCTGCAAGTCGTCTTGCAGGTCGCCGACAACCACGCGCATGCGCTGTTCGTTTCGCAGCACCAGTCGGTACGTGAGGCGGTCGAGGCGGCGTTGCCGAAACTGCGCGAGGCGATGGAATCGAACGGCATCGGGCTGGGCAGTGCGAGCGTCAGCGACGGCTTCGCGCGCCAGAGCGGCGGCCAGCAACAGAACGCCGATTCGGGCCGCACGGGCGGCAAATCCGGCAGCGGCGGCGGATCGTTTGGCGGCGGTACATCGGACGCGATAGACACGGTGGCCAACGTCACGGTGAAGCGCAAGGTTGGGCTGGTCGATACATTCGCCTGACGCCGGACGCCGGACGCCTGACGCCTGACGCCTGACGCCTGACGCCTGACGCCTGACGCCTGACGCTTGGCCGCGGAGCGGCCTTCGCATGCGACCTGCGGCAATTGCGCGCACGCAAGTCGGGACCTGAAAGCAACCCTCAAAGACTTCTCGATTCGAGCGCCCCTGAGCGCTCCACTGGTTCGATGAACTACCGCGACGGCGCGCGAAGCGCCGCCGGAAGAATGACTGCCTTGTCACTGGGGCTGAATGTGCGGGGGCACTGATTCCAGATGGACCACTGCCCCCTCCAAGCCAGGGGACCCGCTTAAGAATTAGCGGTGTGAAGCCGCTTTCTTTGCTTACTTTCTTTGCGGCGGCAAAGAAAGTAAGTGCCGCCCCGCACAGGGGCAACGCCAATAGACCACCGCGACATCAAGGAAAGGCCAACACCGAAGGCCAACAGCCAAACACGTCAACCCAAAAAACAACCCAAAAACCAGAGATAGCCCGCAATCCCCCTTCTTTTCGACCCATCGATCCAAGCCCAAATCAACAACAATCACCCTCACCAGCACTAAAGGCACGCAAAGCAAACCACATGGCATCCACGACCGCAAACCAGCAAGCCGCGCCCGCCTCCCCGGGCCCGTTGAAGCGCATCATCCTGATCGCCCTCATTGCGATCGTCGCCGCGGGCGCAGCCGGCGCGGGTGTGTGGTTCTTCATGTCCAAACGCGCGCCGGCCGCGACCTCAGCGGAAGCCGCGCCGTCGCCGACCGCGGCGCCGCTGTTCTTCCCGCTCGAATCGATGACGGTCAACCTGCAATCGGACGACGGCCAGCAGCACTTCCTGCGCATCGGCCTCACGCTCCGGCTCGGCGACGCCGCCTCCCAGCAGCAGCTCACCGAGCACATGCCGGAAGTGCGCAGCCACATCCTGCTCGCGCTCTCGAACAAGCACCCCGACGATCTCGCGCCGCTGGAAGGCAAGCGCGCGCTGGCCGAAGAGCTCCAGACGCTGATCGCGCAGCCGACCGAAAAGGGCGCCGCGCCGATCCACGTGCAGGACGTGCTGTTCACCGAATTCGTCGTGCAGTGACGCTCAGTGACGTTATCTAGCGCCGCCACCATCAACCGCCACGGGACGCACGAGGAATAAGCAATGGGCCACGAAGAGTTCATGTCCCAGGAGGAGGTCGATGCCCTCCTCAAGGGCGTCACCGGCGAGTCCGACTCGGAAGCCGAGCAAAGCGACCGCTCGGGCGTACGCCCGTACAACATCGCGACGCAGGAACGCATCGTTCGCGGCCGGATGCCCGGCCTCGAAATCATCAACGACCGTTTCGCGCGTCTGTTGCGCGTCGGGATTTTCAACTTCATGCGGCGTTCGGCGGAAATCTCCGTCGGTCCGGTGAAGGTGCAGAAGTACAGCGAATTCACCCGCAACCTGCCGATCCCGACCAACCTGAACCTGGTCCACGTGAAGCCGTTGCGCGGCACGTCGCTGTTCGTGTTCGACCCGAACCTCGTGTTCTTCGTGGTCGACAACCTGTTCGGCGGCGATGGACGCTTCCATACCCGCGTCGAAGGGCGCGACTTCACGCAGACCGAGCAGCGCATCATCATGAAGCTGCTCAATCTGACGTTCGAGCACTACGCGGCGTCGTGGAAAAGCGTGCGGCCGCTGCAGTTCGAATATGTGCGCTCGGAAATGCACACGCAGTTCGCCAACGTCGCCACGCCGAATGAAATCGTGATCGTCACGCAGTTCTCGATCGAGTTCGGCACGACGGGCGGCACGCTGCACATCTGCATGCCGTATTCGATGATCGAGCCGATCCGCGACGTCCTCTCTTCGCCGATTCAGGGCGAAGCGATGGACATCGACCGCCGCTGGGTGCGCGTGCTGTCGCAGCAGGTGCAGGCGGCGGAAGTGGAGCTGAGCGCCGACCTCGCGCAGGTGCCGGTTACGTTCGAACAGATCCTGAACATGCGCAAAGGCGATGTTCTGCCGATCAACATCCCCGAGCGCATCACGGCGAAAGTCGATGGCGTGCCGGTGATGGAATGCGGCTACGGAATTTTCAATGGTCAGTACGCGTTGCGGGTCCAGAAAATGATCAGCGCAGCCGACACGATGAAGGAAGGTGGATATGAGTGACCTGAACGCAAAGCCCGAGGCCGAACTGGCTGCCGGCGAGCCGCAACTGGCCGCCGGCGCGGCCGAGGACGATGACGCGATGGCCGACTGGGCCAGCGCGCTGGCCGAGCAGAACGACAACAGCGAAGTCAGCGCGACGACGGCCGGCGTGTTCCAGCCGCTCTCGAAAGTCGAGCCGACCTCGACACGCAACGACATCGACATGATCCTGGACATTCCGGTCCAGATGACCGTCGAACTCGGTCGCACCAAGATCGCGATCCGCAACCTGTTGCAACTCGCGCAGGGCTCGGTGGTGGAGCTGGACGGCCTCGCCGGCGAACCGATGGACGTGCTGGTCAACGGCTGCCTGATCGCTCAGGGTGAAGTGGTGGTCGTGAACGACAAGTTCGGCATCCGTTTGACCGACATCATCACGCCGTCCGAACGCATCCGGAAGTTGAATCGATGAAACGCTTGACCGCACGCGCCGTGCTGAACGCTTCGCGGGAAGCCCTGCTTCGCGCCGGCGTGGTCGCCACGGCGGCGCTCGCCGTGCCCCTATCGGCGCATGCCGCCGACATGAACGCGGTCAACAACGCCGCGAACATCGCTTCGGGTGTCGGCGCCGGCTCGTCCGTTCCGGCGCTCGGCGTCGGCGCGGTATTGCAAACGATCGTCGGCCTGCTGGTCGTGATCGGTCTGGTGTTCGGTTGCGCGTGGCTTGCGCGCCGCTTCGGCCTGCAGCCGGGCCAGCGCGGCGGGCTCGTGAAGACCGTCGGCGGTGCGTCGCTCGGCGGCAAGGAGCGCGTCGCGGTCGTCGAGATCGGCGACACGTGGCTCGTGCTCGGCGCGGCGCCCGGCAACGTGCGTCTCCTGCATACGATGCCAGCGGGCTCCGCCACGCCCGATAGCGTCGCCGTTACGGCCCCGCAAAACGGCGCTGCTCGCGCACCGCTGCCGGGCACCTTCGCTCAACGCTTTCGCGACGCTTTGAAGGGTGAAGTAGGCAAACGTTTCAACGCGCACGGCGGCGGGGATCGGTAATGCAGTTCAGTTCCATGCAAGTCAGCGTTTCGTCGCTGCGTGACGCACGCCCTGCCCCGGCGCAAGCCGCACTCAAAGTGTTGCGCCGTGTCGCGCCACTGGCGCTGCCCCTCGTCGTGCCCGCGCTGATGCTCGCGCTGCCGACGCTGTCGTTCGCGCAAACCGCCGGCCTGCCGGCGTTCAACACGAGCCCCGGTCCGAACGGCGGCACCACCTACTCGCTGAGCGTGCAGACGATGCTGCTGCTCACGATGCTGTCGTTCCTCCCGGCGATGGTGTTGATGATGACGAGCTTCACGCGCATCATCATCGTGTTGTCGCTGCTGCGTCAGGCGCTCGGCACGACTACCACGCCGCCGAATCAGGTGCTGGTCGGTCTCGCGCTGTTCCTCACACTGTTCGTGATGTCGCCGGTGCTCGACAAGGCCTACAGTGAGGGCTACAAGCCGTTTTCCGACGGCACGATCTCGATGGACCAGGCGGTCTCGCGCGGCGTCGCGCCGTTCAAGACGTTCATGCTGCGCCAGACCCGCGAAAGCGATCTCGCGCTATTCGCGCGCATCTCGCACGCGGCGCCGATGCAGGGTCCGGAAGACGTGCCGCTGTCGCTCCTCGTGCCCTCGTTCGTGACCAGCGAACTGAAGACCGGCTTCACGATCGGCTTCACGATCTTCATCCCGTTCCTCATCATCGACATGGTGGTGGCGAGCGTGCTGATGTCGATGGGGATGATGATGGTGTCGCCCGCCACCATCTCGCTGCCGTTCAAGCTGATGCTGTTCGTACTGGTCGACGGCTGGCAGTTGCTGCTCGGCTCGCTCGCGCAGAGTTTCGTTTAACCCGCATTTTTTGGCGCACTCACCATGACACCTGAAGCAGTCATGACGCTGGCCCACCAGGCGATGTATGTCGGCCTGCTGTTGGCCGCCCCGCTCCTGCTGGTCGCGCTGGTCGTCGGCCTGGTGGTGAGTCTGTTCCAGGCGGCCACGCAGATCAACGAATCGACGCTCTCGTTCATTCCGAAGCTGCTTGCGATCGCCGTCACGATGGTGATCGCCGGCCCGTGGATGCTGACGACGATGCTCGACTATCTGCGTCACACGCTCACCAGTATTCCGACGCTCGTCAACTGAGCGGCGCGCCGCCACTTCCCTCGCCATGTTCACGGTCACTTACGCTCAACTGAACGGCTGGCTGACCGCGTTCCTCTGGCCGTTCGCGCGGATCGCCGCGCTGATCGCCACCGCGCCGGTGTTCAGCAACGTGTCGATGCCTGCCCGTGTGAAGATCGGCCTTGCCGCTTTCACCACCATCATTGTCGCGCCGACGATCGGCGCCATGCCGCAAGTCACGGTGTTTTCGGCGGCCGGCGTGTGGGTGCTCGTCAACCAGTTCCTGATCGGCATCGCGCTCGGCGTGACGATGCAGGTCGTCTTCCAGGCGATCGACGCCACCGGCTACTTCATCGGCCTCGGCATGGGCCTCGGCTTCGCGACCTTCTTCGACGCACAGGCGACCGGCTCGGGCGTGGTGATCTCGCGCTACATGACGACCATCGCGATGCTGGTGTTTCTTTCCGTCGACGGCCACTTGCAGATGCTGGCCGCGCTGGTGACGACGTTCCAGTCGGTGCCGGTATCGGCGAACCTGCTCGCGCCGCACGGCTGGCAGACGCTCGCCAACTGGGGCGGCTCGATCTTCGCGGCGGGCTTGCTGCTGTCGCTGCCGGTGGTGGT
Organism: Paraburkholderia fynbosensis; assembly: GCF_902859935.1. Classification (GTDB taxonomy): domain Bacteria; phylum Pseudomonadota; class Gammaproteobacteria; order Burkholderiales; family Burkholderiaceae; genus Paraburkholderia; species Paraburkholderia fynbosensis. The sequence continues at coordinate 67,408 of NZ_CADIKI010000021.1, read as the reverse complement.
GGCGCTGCTGATCGCCAACCTCGCGCTCGGCATTCTCAATCGCGCCGCACCGCAGATCGGCGTGTTCCAGATCGGCTTTCCGCTCACGATGCTGGTTGGTCTGCTGCTGGTGCAACTGATGCTGCCCAATATGATCCCGTTCTTCGTGCGGCTGTTCGACGGCGGCATCGACGAGATGGGGCGGGTCGCGGCGGGCTTGCGATAACGCCGCGGCTCGGCAGACCCTTCGCGCCGGAATTCACGGCATAAAAAAACCGGCTCGCGCCGGTTTTTTTTCTGTCGCGTTCGTGCATCAGTTGTTGATGTACTGGAACAGCGACATGTTCTGGATTTGCACGAACGCTTGCTGCGAAGCCTGCAACGCCGCCTGCTGCATCGTGTACTTGCTGATCGTCGCCACCATGTCGGTCTGGGTCAGGTCCGCGAGGTTGCTTTGCGTTTGCAGCGAGTTGGTCTGCGTGACGGTTTGCAGCGCCTTCACCTCCTGCTCGCGCCCGCCCACGGACGCCTGCACCGCCGTCACGTTGCTCAGCGTGTTGGACAACTGCGTGAGGCCAGTGTTCAGCGCGTTCTGCAGGTTCGCGGTCGCCGCAGTATTCCCCGCCACCGGCTGTTGCAGTGCGGCGATCATCGCGTTGATGTTGGCGAACACGTCCGTGCCAGCCTGCTTGGCCGTCTTGACCGTAAAGGTGTCACCGTCGGCCGGTGTGCCGGTGATCGCGACAGTCTGACCGCCCATCGTGATGTTGGCTCCATCGGTATAGGCTTGCGGCGTGCCTGCGACGCCGGTGGTCGTGTCCGTGATGGTATAGGTCTGCGACGCGCCGCTGCCGGTGAACTGGATCTGATACGCGTCCGCGTTCGCTGCGTTGGTCGGATCGTTGACCGTCACCGAGCCGATCACGCCGGTGCCCTGGTTGGTCGAACTGCCGCCGGCGACCGGCTCCGCATTGACCGCGCCGACGCTCATGAACACGGTAAGCCCGTTGTCGCCCGTCGCCACCTGGTTACTGTCGGTGACCTGCACGGTGCGCGTGCCGGTATCGCCCGAATAGACGACGTTGCCGCTCGGGTCGGTCGTAAATGCCTGCGTGCTGTTCTGAAATCCGGAGAACAGCGAATTGCCCGCGCCGTCGGTCGCGTTGGCGTAGGTCAGCAACTGGTCGCGCAGGGTTGTCAGCTCGGCGGCAATGGCGCTGCGGTTCGAATCGTTCAGCCCACCGTCGCCCGCTCTGAGCACTTGCGTGTTCACGCTTTGCAGCGTGCTGAGCACACCGCTGAGCGTCGAGTCCTCGGCCTGCAGCGACGACAGCGCGGCGCTCTGGTTGGTCGTGTATTGCGACAGCGCCGTCGCCGTCGAACTCAACTGCACCGCCTGGGCCGCACCGAGCGGATTGTCGGCCGCCGTGTTCAGGCTGATGCCGCTCGAGATTTCCTGGTAGATCTGGGACAACTGAGCCTGCTGGTTGCTCATTGTCTCGACGTTCATGCTGAAGTATTGCGAGCTGGAGATACGCATGGTTCAACGCCTTACGAGAAGATGCCGAGCAACGTCTGGAACAGGGTCTGCGCGGTCTGGATGACCTTGCTGTTGGCCTGATAGAGCTGCTGATACTGAAGCAGGTTAGCTGCTTCCTCATTGATATTGACACCTGACACGGACTGCTGCGCGGCGGTGATCTGTGTGACGAGGGAGGCCTGCGCGGTGCTCGACGTCTGCACTTGGCTCGCCTGATTGCCGATGTCGTTCACGTAGGACGCGTACGCGCTCGTCAGCGTGGACGTGCCGCCCGACATCACCTTCGAGGTGGTCAGGTTCGACAGCAGTTGCGCGTTGCGGCCGTCGTTGGTCGCGCCGGTGTTCGGACCGATCGAGAACGTGTCGCCGTCCGCAGGCGTGCCGCTGAGCGTGACCGTCACGGCGTTCATGCTGCCGGCAGCGGTCGAGTTGGTCGGGTTGTCGATCGTCAGCGTCGCGCCCGAACTGGGCGAGTACGGCACGGCGGTCGTCGCCGAGGTGATCGTGTACGAAGTGGGCGGCGTGCCGGCCACCGTCACCACCGAATTCAACGGGAAACCCGTCAGGCCCGTGCCCGCGGTGTAGGTGATGGTCGAGGCCGTGGTCGGCGCGCTGTAGCCCGCCGTGACGGCGCCCTGGGTGATCGCCGCGCTGCCGGTGTTCGACGCGGAGGCCGACGCCAGCACCGGCGAGGCGGCCGCGATCGCCGACGGCGACGTGGTCGTCAAAGCGAAGCCGTTCAGCGCGCCGCGCGTCGGTTCGACCGAGAACGAGTCGCCGGCCTTCATCGTGCCGGTGGCTGAGAACTGCAGCCCGCCGATCGGGTTGGTGAGGTTCGTCGCCGAACCCACGATGCTGCCGGTCGCGTTGTCGGTCAGCGTGTAGGCGGTGCCGTTGTACGACAGCGTGTAATCGCTGGTGGTCGGCTGCGTTGCGTCGGCAAACGACACGGAGAGCGACGCGTTGCCGGTGTTCTGCCCATTCGCATACACCGTCGGCGAACCGACCGTGAACAGCGCGCCGCCCGCGGTGCCGTTCAGCGTGATGCCGAGTTCGTTCTGCGCGTTCACCTGCGCGGCGAAACTGGTGGCGATGGCGCCGAGCTGCGCTTGCGCCGGGTCGAGCGTCTGCGAACGGAACTGCAGCAGGCCGCCGAGCGTGCCGCCGGCAACGTTGGTGTCGGACAACGTCTGCGGCGTCGGCGCCGGCTTCGCGCCGGCCTGGCCGAGATACTGGACCGATAGTTCGCTCGGGTCGCTGGCGGACGTCGCCGTGCCGAGATTGAAGCTGTTGCCGGCGGACACGAGCGGCTGGCCATTGGACATGAACACGCTATAGCCGCCGTTGTTCTGCACGACCGACACGCCGATCAGTTGCGACAGGTTCGATACCGCCAGATCGCGCTGGTCGAGCAGTTGGTTCGGCGGCTGGCCCTGGCTGCTCGCCGCGGTGATCTGCGTGTTCAACTGGGCGATCTGTTGCGTATAGCTGTTGATCTGAGTGACCGCGTTGCTCAGTTGGGTGTTGACGCTCGAGCGCAACTGGTCGTACTGCTCGCCGGCGGCGTTGATCTGGTTCGCGAGTGTCTGCGCATCGCTCATCGCCGTCTGGCGCGTCGAGACGCTGGACGCGCCGTTGGCGACGTTCTGCAAGCCCGTGAAGTAACCGGTGATAGCGCTCGCGATCCCCGCAGTCGGACTGCCGACCAGGTTGTTCAGCTGCGTGATCATCGTGTTATAGGTGGACAGCGCGCTGCTCGACGATTGCGCGTTGTTCAGCTGGGTCGCGAGGTACTGGCTGTATTGGCGCTGCACGGTGGTCGTCGACACGCCCGACGGCAGATAGCCCGAACCGGTGTAGCTGCCGCCGGTTTCCGCATAGACCGGCGTCTCGATCGAATAGCCAGGCGTCGACGCGTTGCTGATGTTCTCGCCGGTCGTCGTCAAACCCCACTGGGCTGCATTGAGTCCGCTGAGGCCGATGTTTAAGAGATTGCTGGACATGCGTCATCCTGAAGAGCGACACCGCAGACATGCCGCCACGTTACTTGAACAGTCTGTTTAACGGCCCACAGTGAAAAAAATTGAGGGCCATTGCGATGCGTGCGCGACTTTGTTGCAACGTTTGCGAGGCTGGCCGGGCGCGGCGCTGGCGCGACTTCACGTGCGCCTCATTGCGTGCGTTCCGCCGCGCTCGTTCAGACGAAGCGCGCGGCCCGTTCCTCACGCGGCAAGCGCGCAAGGCCTGGATCGACGCCGGTCCACCCGCCCCGCATCCGCTTAACGCACCAGCGAACGGCGCTTCATTTCAAGCTGCGTGATCAGACGTTGCAGCGTGTTTTCAGCGCTGCCCGGCAGCGTCAGAAAACGGAAACCGAGTTGGTAGCGCTGCGTGCCGTTCGGCAACGCCGTGGCGCGGTGCGACACCAGTTGCAGATCGAGCGACAGCCGGCCGAGCGCGCCGAGCGACAGTTCACAATCTTCCAGGCGCGTGTCCATCGGCAATTCGGCGACGCGTTCATCCGTGGTGCGCATGCCAACGCCGCCGAGCGACAGATCGTGCACTTCGAAGCGGAACGTGTCGCCCGCGGGCAGACGGCCGCTGCACATGTACGGATCGAGAATCGGCGCATCGACGCGGAAATACTCGCGGCGTTGCACGTAAAACAGCACTTCGGGGAAGTCGGCCTCGAACGCGGGCAGTCCTTCGAAGCGGGTCTCGCGCGGCGTCGCGGTGACGAACTCGAGGCGCACGCCGTCCGGCGCCGCGTGGAATTTGCAGCGCGGCGCGGCCAGCAGACTCGCGTTCTGGTCGGACAACGCGCCCCAATCGAAGGTGAAGGTGCGTCCGCGCACGTCGACGTCGAGCAGGCGCGTCACGAGCTGGCCGCCTGCATATTCGACGGTGAGGAAATCGCCGCGATTGACGAGATTGCGCAACTGAACGCCGATCTCCAGCGGATTGCGGCGGCCGAAATCCGGCGCGCTATCGTCTTGCGGGGCGTGCGGCTGGCCGTGCGTGTCGGTCTGGCCGTTCGACTGATTCATATCCATGGGCTTGCCGGTATGCATGTTCTTGCGGGCGCGTGCCAGGGCTCCTGCCGGAGTTTTCGCGCGGCCCCGATCGAAGCCGCGACACACGCATTCAATCGGACGTTATGACGCTTTTCCGGTATCGGGTCTTAGCTGATTAGCGGCAGCATCCAGCCAAAATTTAGGGGCTTTAATGAAATATTTGCCGCAAACGTTAAAACGCAAGGACCTCTCGCGGGTGGATAGGGCGCGATGCCGCTGCATGACTGCGTCGCTGCATCGACGGCAGATCAGCCCATCTTCTGCATGATCGACATCAGTTTTTTGGCGTAATGCGGGTCGGTCGCGTAACCCGCGCGCTGCATGCCGTTGGCAAAGCCGTTCACGTCGCGCGACGAATTGATCACCTGCGCGTAACGCGGGTTGCCCTTGAGCAGGTTCGCGTAATCGGTCATCGCTTCCTGATACGAGTCGTACGCGCGGAATTTCTCGACGGTGCGCTGCGGCTTGCCGTTCACATATTCGGTCGTGACGGTCGAGACGGTCTTGCCGGTCCAGTCCTTACTCGCCTTGATGCCGAACACGTTGTGGCTTGGCGAACCGTCCGTCTTCCTGATCTCACTCTTGCCCCAGCCCGATTCGAGCGCGGCCTGGCCGATGATGAAGCGTGCCGGAATGCCGGTCGCGGCGCTCGCCGCCTGGGCTGGCGCGGCGAGCTTGTCGACGAACGCGTCGACCTTCGGCGAGCTGCCGTCGCCGCGCAACGGCGGCGTCAATGCGCTATTGGCCGAGTAGCCCTTGCCCATCGCCAGCTGACCGTTGGCCTGCGCGTTGCCGTAGGCCTTCGCGAGCGCGTTGAGCGCGGCGGTCTGGCCTTCGTCCCCACCGCTGCCGCCACCGCCCAATGCGTTGGCCATGCCGGCGAAACCGCCCGCGCCACCGCCTGTCTGGATGCCCTGATTGCGCATCAGCTGCTTGAGCATCGCGTCGGCCACGCCAATGCCTTTCTTCGACAACTGCTGCGACATCTGCTGATCCATCATCGACGTGAAGGTCGCGCTGTCGTGCGAATCGAACGGGCCGTCCTGCGGCGTCGCATCGCGCATGCTCTTGAGCATCATCTGCGTGAACACGGCGTCGAACTGCTGCGCAGCCATCTTCGTGCCGGCTTGCGGCGAGGCCTTGGCTTGCGCGCTCAAACTCGCGAAGCCCTGCACGTCGAGCGCGAACCGGCTGGTCAGGTCGTTCGCGGTATTGGTCGTATCCGAATTCATCTGGCGTCTTCCTTAGATGATTTCCAGGTCGGCGCGCAACGCGCCCGCCGCCTTCATGGCCTGCAGGATCGACATCAGATCCGCGGGCGTCGCACCGAGTGCGTTGAGCGCCTTCACCACGTCGGCGAGATTCGCGCCGGCGCTCACCAGCTTCAGTGCACCGTTGTCCTGCTTCATCTGGATCTGCGACTGCTGCGCAACCACGGTGCGGCCGTTCGAGAACGCGCCCGGCTGGCTCACCACCGGCTGCGTGTTGATCACCACCGAGAGGTTGCCGTGCGCGACCGCGCAGTTCTGCAGCGTGACCATCTGGTTCATCACGATCGAGCCGGTGCGCGCGTTCAGAATCACCTTCGCGGCGGCCTGCGCGGGCCTTACGTCGAGGTTCTGCAGTTGCGCCATGAAGGCGACCTGCTGCTCGGGATCGCTCGGCGCGCGCAACTGGATCGTGCGGCCGTCGAGCGCGGTGGCGGTGCCGCCGCCGAACGCGTTGTTGACCGCCGCGACGACGCGCTGCGTGGTGTCGTAGTCCATCTCGTTCAGGTCGAGCTGCATGGTGCCCGCTTGCGACACCGAGGTCGGCACTGCGCGTTCGACGATCGCGCCGCCAGCGATGCGACCTGCTGCCAGCGTATTGACCTGCACCCTGCTGCCGTTGGCACTGGCCCCGGCGCCACCAACCGCGAGATTGCCCTGGCCGAGCGCATACACCTGGCCGTCGGCGCCCTTGAGCGGGGTGAGCAGCAGCGTGCCGCCGCGCAGGCTCTTCGCATTGCCGAGCGACGACACGGTGACGTCGATCTGTTCGCCCGGCCGCGCGAACGGGGGCAGCACCGCCGTCACCATCACGGCGGCGACGTTCTTCAACTGGATGTTCGACAGCGACGACTGCGCGTTGCTCGAGCCCGCCGCCTGATTGTTGATCGAGATGCCGAGGTTCGCCAGCATGTTGGCGAGCGTCTGCGTGGTGAACGGCGTCTGCGTGGTCTGGTCGCCGGTACCGTCGAGACCGACCACGAGGCCGTAGCCGATCAGCGGGTTGTCTCGCACGCCCTGGATCTGGACGAGATCTTTCAGGCGTTCGGCATGTGCCGGCGTGGCGGCCGGCAGCGCCGCACAGGTGAGCGCGACGAGCGCGAGCGCACGGCCGGCACGCTGGGCAGTGACGCCCACGGCCCGGGCGGCGCCAAGAACGGCGCGGGCTGCGCGGCGAAGGGAGACGGTACGCATGATCACCACGGCGACACGTTGAGGAAGAAGCGCTGCAGCCAGCCCATATTCTCGGCCTCGTTGAGATAGCCCTTCGCCGAGTACTCGATTTTGGCGTCGGCCACCTGGGTCGAATACACCGCGTTCAGGCTGGAAATCGTGTTCGGATTCACCACGCCCGAAAAGCGCACGAATTCGTTGCCCTGGTTGATCAGCATCTGCTTTTCGCCGCTGACGATCAGGTTGCCGTTCGCCTGCACCCCCGTCACCGTGACGGTGATCGTGCCGTTGAACGTATTCGACGCATTGGCGCCGCCGGTGCCGGAAAACACGTTGGCGCCGCTCGCGCTCAGATTGGCCTTGGCGAACAGGCCGCCGAGGAAGCCCGCGGTCGGCACCGCCAGATTCGTGCTGCCGTTGCGATTCGCATTGGCGCCCGACGACTTGGTCGCGTTGATGTTTTCGGCTATCACGATCGTGATGATGTCGCCGACATTGCGCGGCCGCTGGTCTTCGAATAGCGGCCGGCCCGCATAGCCCGGGTTGTAGATCGAGCCCGGCGCCTGCGCTTGAGGTGGCACCGGCGGCAACGCCGTCATCGGCTGCTGCGTGATCGGCTCCCTGGGCACGAGGCCGCAGCCTCCCAGGGCCGCGAGCAACGTGAGCTGCACGAGCGCCTGAGCGGTGCGCGAATGAACCGGAATGCGAGTGAAGTGCGACATCTTGATTACCGCCTTTAATTCCCGGTCTCTCAAACCTGCATCTGGCTGAGGGTCTGCAGCATCTGGTCGGAGGTGGTCACGGCCTTGCTGTTGATTTCGTAAGCGCGCTGCGTCTGGATCATGTTCACCAGTTCCTGCACCACGTTGACGTTCGATGCTTCCACGTAGCCCTGATTCAGGGTGCCGGCGCCGTTCAGGCCCGGCTGCGCGATGTTCGGCGCGCCCGACGAAGCCGTTTCCGAGAACAGGTTCTCGCCTTTCGCGTCGAGGCCGGCCGGGTTGATGAAAGTGGCGACCTGCATCGAGCCGAGCTGCTGGCTATTGGTCGAACCGGCGACGGTGATCGACACGACGCCGTCGCTGCCGATCGTGAGCGACGTCGCGTTGGTCGGAATCGTGATGGCCGGAATCACCTGATAGCCGCTCGACGTCACGAGCTGCCCCTGCGCGTTGGTCTGGAACGAGCCGTCGCGGGTGTAGGCGGTGGTGCCGTCGGGCATCTGCACCTGGAAGAAGCCCGCGCCGTTGATCGCGATGTCCTTCGAGTTGCCGGTCTGCTGCAGGTTGCCCTGGGTGTACAGGCGCTCGGTGGCGACCTGTTGCACGCCGGTGCCGAGCTGGATGCCGGACGGCAGTTCGGTTTGCTGCGTCGAATTCGCACCCGGCTGGCGGATGGTCTGGTACAGCAGGTCCTCGAACACCGCGCGCGAGCCCTTGAAGCCGTTGGTGCTGACGTTCGCGAGGTTGTTCGAGATCACGTCCATCTGCGCCTGTTGCGCATTCATGCCGGTAGCGGCGATGTAGAGCGAGCGATTCACTTATGTTCTCCTGTGTCGACCGGAGTTAGCGCTTTGGCGCTTACTCCGGTCCCGTGGTTGCTATGCCGGGGCGATCCGTTAGCTGAAGCTGAGCAGCTGGTTGGCGGACTGATCGTTCTTGTCGGCGTTCTCGAGCAGCTTGGTTTGCATCTGGAACTGCCGCGCGTTGGTGATCATCGAGACCATCGCGCTGACCGGATTCACGTTGCTGCCTTCGAGCGACGCCGGCGCCAGCGTGACGGCCGGATCGGCGTCGGCGGGGTTGCCGTCGGCGGTGCGAAAAAGGCCGTCGTCGCCGCGCGTCATGGTTTGCGGGTCCGGATTCACCAGCTTCAATTGATCGACCGTGACTACCGCGGTCGGCGGATCGCCCGGCGTCAACGCAGACACCGTGCCGTCCTTGCCGATCGTGATCTCCGCGCCCGGCGGCACCGACACCGGCCCGCCGTTGCCGAGCACCACCTGGTTGGTGGCATTCACCAGCTGGCCGTTTTCGTCGACGTGCAGATTGCCGGCGCGCGTATAAGCCTCGTTGCCGTCGGCGGTCTGCACCGACAGCCAGCCCGGCCCCTGGATCGCCACGTCGAGCGGATTGCCCGTCTGCTGGATCGGCCCTGGCGTGTAGTCGGCGCCCGGCGTCGACGACAGCACGAAGGTGCGGGTGGTGTTGTCGTTGATCGAACTGCCGTCGCCGAACGACATCGGTACGGCACGGAAAGTCTCGAGCTGCGCACGAAAGCCGGTGGTCGATGCGTTCGCGAGGTTGTTCGCGACGATCGCCTGCTGTTCGAGCGCCTGGGCGCTGCCCGACATCGCGGTGTAGATCAGCCGATCCATGATGGGGTCCCGGTCGCTTACAGGTTGATCAGGGTCTGGTCGACGGTCTGCTGGGTCTTGATCGTCTGCGCGTTCGCCTGATAGTTGCGTTGCGCGGTGATCAGATTCACCAGTTCGCTCGTCAGATCGACGTTCGAATTTTCCACCGCGCCGCCTTGCAGCACGCCGTGGTTGGTCGAGCCCGGCGTGGAGATCTGCGCGACGCCCGATGCCGAGGTCGCGCCGTATTCGTTGTTGCCGAGGTCGACCAGGCCGTTCTGGTTCGCAAAGTTCGCCAGCACGATCTGGCCGAGCGCGGAGGTCTGGCCGTTCGAATAGTTGCCGGTCAGCGTGCCGTCGGCGGCCACCGTGAAGCCGGTCAACTGGCCCGCCGCATAGCCGTCCGGCTGCAGGGTGTTCACGCCGTCCTTGCCGCCGTACTGCGTGGTGCCCGCGATGTTCAGCGTGATGCTCTGCGGCGTCGCCGAACCGTCGGTGGTCGGGATCGAGAGGTCGAACGTGTACGGCGCCGAGGTCGCGGTGCCGTTCGCATTGGTCGTGCCGACCAGCTTGCCCGACGAGTCGAAGTTCGCCTGGCCGACCAGCGTCGCCGTGCCGGTCGAGGTGCCCGCGTAGACGTTCCACGTGCCGGCCGCCGACTTCGCGAAGTACATGTTGACCTGCTGGGAGCCGCCGAGCGTGTCGTAGACGGTCGTGCTGGTCGAGTAGTTGTACGTCGACGAGCTGTTCTGGTTGAACGCGGTCGGATTGTGCGCAACGGTGTAGGTATCGCCGGCCGCCGGCGTGCCATTGAACGTAACGGTCTCGCCGTTGCCGAGCGTGATCGCCGTGCCCGCGGTGTATGCGCTGGTACTCGTGGCGGTGTTCCCGACGCTGTCGGTGACCGTGTAACCCGTGGCGGTGAAGTTGATCGAATAGTCGTTGGCGTTCGTGCCCGCAGCGGCATTGGTGATCGTCACGCTGGATTGGACCGGCGTAGCTGCCGTGGAGCTCACCGTCGGCGTGCCCAGCATCAGATCGTCCTGCGCATTCAGGTTCAGGCCGGCGGCGATCGTGGTGGTCGCCGTCGGCGCGATGTTCGCGGTCGGCACCTGCAGCGGCACGGTCTGTGCGCTATTGATCACGCCGCCGCTGTTCGCGGCGTAGCCCATCAGTTGCAGGCCTTGCGCGTTGGTGATGTAGCCGTTCTTGTCGAGCTGGAACACGCCGTTACGCGAATAGGTCAGCGTGCCGTTGTTGTTCATCTGGTAGAAGCCGTTGCCGTTGATCGCAACGTTCAGCGCCTGATTGGTCGAGGTGATCGTGCCTTGCGAGAACTGCTGCTGCACTTCCGCGAGCTTCGTGCCGATACCGACCTGCTGGTTCACCGCGGTCGCGATCGAATTGGCGTACATGTCGGCGAATTCGGCGGTGCCGCTCTTGAAGCCGACCGTGTTGGCGTTGGCGATGTTGTTGCCGATCACGTCGAGATCGCTCGACGATGCCGACAAACCGCTCAAACCTTGCTGGTAACCCATGACGTTCTCCGTGTCTGGAAAGTCGTAACTGAATTGTTCTGAATCAGAGGATCGCGGCGACGCTGGTCAGGCCGACCGTCGTCCCATTCGACAGGACGAGGCCCGCCGTGCCCGAGCTCTGCGTGACGACGCTTTCCACCGTCGCGCCGGTCAGCGTGGTGGCGGTCGCCTGCTGTCCGTTGATCGTGCCCATCGCGGTGATCGTGTAGTTGCCGTCAGGCAGCGCGTTGCCCGCGGTGTCGGTCGGCGTCCAGCCGACCGGAATCGTGCCGGCGGACTGCTTGCCAAGATCGATCGTGTTGACGATCGTGCCGGCCGAGTTCTTCACGACGACCTGCAGATCGCTCACGTCGTTCGCGAGCGTGACGCCGAACGCGCCGGTTTTGCCGCTCGCCACGGAGATCGAGTTGCCCGGTGCGAGCACGGTCGAGCCGATCAGCAGCGCGGCCTGCGATTGCTGGCCCGCCGAGAGCTGCGTCGACAGCGAGCTCAGTGAGGTGTTCAGCTGGCTGATGCCCTGCACCGTGCTGATCTGCGCGAGCTGCGAGGTCATCTGCGAGCTGTCCATCGGATTGGTCGGGTCCTGGTTCTTCAACTGCGCGACCAACAATTGCAGGAAAGTGTTCTGCAGATCGGCGGCCGACGTGCCGGACGTGCTACTGGTCGAACTCGTGCTGCTGTTCGTGCCGTTCATCGTGTCGAGCAGCGTTTGCGATACGGTCGTGCCGTTGCTGCCGATCGTGGTGCTAGTGGTCAAGGCGTTCTCCTCAGGTTCCGATCGTGAGCGTTTTCAGCATCAGGGTTTTGGCCGTGTTCAGCGTTTCGACGTTGGCCTGATAGGAGCGCGAAGCCGAGATCATGTTGACCATTTCCTGCACCGGATCGACGTTGGGCAGCGTCACGTAGCCGTCCGCATTGGCCGCCGGATTGCCGGGCTCGTACGCGGTCTTCATCGGCGACGGGTCATCGACCACGCCCGTGACCTGCACGCCGCCCACCTGCTGGCCGGAACCCGAGCGAGCGCCGCCGAGCGGGCTTACCGCGAACACGACCTGCTTGGCCTTGTACGGCTGGCCGTCCGGGCCGGTGGTACTGTCCGCGTTGGCGAGATTCGACGCCGTCACGTTGAGCCGCTGCGACTGCGCGGACATCGCGGAGCCGGCAACACCAAAAATATTCATCAGGGATGGCATGGTTTCCTGACCTCTCCTGCCGGTTCGAGCCGGCCTCAAGTTAAGTCCCGTAGCGATTTGTTCGTGCTTGCTGCTGTGTCTGTTGCTGCGTGTGCTGTTATGAACCCGACGTGATCGCCGCCAGCATCGTTTTGATCTGACTCGACAACACCGTCATGCCCGATTCGAAATGCAGCGTGTTGTCGGCGAACTGGACCCGCTCGGTGTCGATATCCACCGTGTTGCCGTCGAGCGCGGGCTGCGTCGGAATCCGGTATTGCAGGTTGCCGTAGTCGTCGGGCGCGCCGCCGGTCGCGGTGAGCGTCGCTTTGCCGGCCATGTGGCCAGGCTCCGTCGACACCATCGACATACCGCTCGTCACGCCGGCCGGCTGCGTCATCGCGAGCGTCGAGCTGTTCGACGCGCCCTGGCCGGCGGCGGTGCCGCCCGTCTTCTTCAGCGCGCCGGCCAGCGACGACGCGAAATCGACGTCGCGCGCCCGGTAGCCCGGGGTATCGGCATTGGCGATATTCGACGACAGCAGCTCCTGCCGGTAAGCGCGCACATCCAGCGCCTGACGGCCGAAGGCAAATTCGGCATCGAGTTTGTCCAGCATAGAAATCTCCCGAGAGGGTTCCCTAGGCTTCCCATCACTGCGCCGCTCGCGGGCTGCATCGACCGGGAAGGCCTTTTTGCATGAGGTGCATCTTATGGGCCGAACGCAAGCGGCAATCGGACGAATAACCGGGAAAGGGGGCTTCTATTCAACGTTTGCGCGGCCGGGGCGCTCACTAGAATGCAAGGCGTACCGATGCATTCGATGGAGACCCACGATGGACCAGCCCACTTCCGATTTGCCGCAGCGTGCGAGCCGCGCGGCGGCGCATCGCCCGGGTGCGTCCGTGCATGCATCCGCAGAGGCGGCCGCGGTCGCTTCGCTGCGCGCCGGCCGGCCTGCGCGCGTCATGCGGCTCGCGGCGCGCCTGGCCACGCGCGCCGCTTCGCGCGTCTTCACGCGGCTGGTGGTGAGCGTGGCGCTGTGGGTCGCGGGCGGCATCGTGCTGCTGCCGGGCACGAGCCAGGCGCAGGAAGCCGGCGGCCCGATCGTGATTCCGGGTCCCGCTGAAAAGAACCCCGGCGCGCTCGCCGATATCGCGCAGCAGCTGCGTACGCCGTCGCAGCGCGCGGCTTCGGCCACGTCGCTCGCCGCCGCCACGGCGCAATCGATCGGACGCGGTCCCGCGCCGCGCGACGCCGATCCGTTCACACGCGCCGCCGGCACGAGCGGCGCGATCGTCATTCCGGGCGCGAACGAACCCGCCGCCGCACCGGCAATGATCCGCACCAACTTCAAACCGGACACCAACGGCGTCGTGACAATTCCCGCGCCCGGCAATGCCGGGGCGTCGGCGAACCTGGCGCGCGTGAATGTCGCGCCGGCTTCGCGCGCGGTCATGCCGGTCATCGTGACACCTGCGCCGACTACGGCCCCGGTCGCCGTCCAGCCGGTCGACGCCAGCGCGCCGCAAGGCAGCGGTTTCGACACGCTCGCGTCGCGTGGCGAGCCGCCGCAATTCGGCGCGAACGGCAAGCCGATCGCGCCGGCGGCCGCCGCGATGCCGAGCCGTCCCGTGATCGCGAGGACGCCGGCGGTGCGCCAGCCAGCGCCGGCCGTCGCGCAGAAAAACATGCAGGCAGCCGCGATTGCGCAGCCCGCGACGCTGCCCGGCCAGCAGGACGCCGAAGCGATTCACGCCGCCGCGCTGGCCTTTTTGCAGCAGCAGTCCGCCGGCTTGCCCGGCAAGATCGACATCACCGTCGCGTCGGCCTTTCCGCGTGGCCTCAGCGCCTGCGCCTCGCTCGAACCATTCATGCCGACAGGCGCGCGCCTGTGGGGCCGCATGACCGTCGGCGTGCGCTGTGCGGGCGAGCGTCCGTGGACCATCTATCTACAGGCGCGCGTCTCGCTGCACGCCACCTACTACCTCGCCGCCCGCGCCATGGCGCCGGGCGAAGTGCTCACCGCCGCCGACCTGGTCGCGCGCGACGGCGACCTGACCGGCCTGCCGCAAGCGATCGTCACCGATCCCTCGCAGGCGGTCGGCTCGGTCTCGCTCGTGCGGATCGCGGGCGGCATGCCGCTGCGCCGCGACATGCTCAAGAGCGCATCCGCGGTCGCGATCGGCCAGACGGTGCGGGTCGTAGCTGCCGGCAACGGCTTCTCGATCTCGGCCGAAGGCAGCGCGATGAACAACGCGTCGCCGGGCCAGCAGGTGCGGGTGAAAACCGCGAACGGGCAGGTCATCTCGGGCATCGTCAGGGACGGCGCGACCGTGGAGATTCAACTGTGAACGGGCGGACCGCCCTGCGCCACACGTCGGAACCGGCTGGGGCGGCGGCGGCATCGAAGGGGACGGATCGCGTGGAAAAGCAGGGTCCGGTGTGGACCGGTTGCGCTAAAGTTTTGATCAGCGGTTGCCGTTATCAGGATCAAATCGTTCAGGAAGCCCATCGTGAAAGTCGATTCCACAACCAATTCGAATCTGCCGACGTTGAAAGACGCCCTGTCCCGCTCGCAACAGAGCGACAGCACCCCTGCGGCCGGCACCGCGCAGACTGCGAGCACGGCGGCGGCCACCACGGCCAGCGGTTCGGGCGACGCGAGCGTCAGCCTGTCGGGCCTGTCGCAGCATCTGCGCAGTCTCGCGGCGTCCGGCTCGGCCGACATCGACACGGCGCACGTCGAGTCGATCAAGCAGGCCATCAAGGGCGGCACGCTGCAGATCGATTCCGGCAAGATCGCCGACGGCGTGCTGCAGACGGCGCGCGACCTGTTGCAGAACAAGACCTCGTCGACCGGCCATTGAGCGGCACAGCGAAGTGCGGTGAAATGCCGGGCGGCGTTCGACCAACCCGGCTCGCGAATCATGCGCGAGCCGCCGTGCCCAGCGAGTTGCTGAGATGAAAGACGCCCTGCTTGCCACCCTCATCGACGAATATTCGACCGTCGAGGCGTTCGCCTCGATCCTGACCATCGAGTCCAAGGTTCTGGCCTCCGCGTCGGCGCTGGAAGAACTGCCCTCGATCGTCGAAAAGAAGACCGAGCTGATTGGCGTGCTCGCGCGCCTGGAAGCAGCGCGCGACGCGCAACTGGCCGAGCTGGGCTTGCCGGCCGGCTGGCCCGGTATGGAACTGGCGGCCGACTCGGATGCGCGGATCGCCGCGCAGTGGTCGCTGCTGCAAAAAGCCGTCGAGCGCGCCCGGCGCGCCAATACCAACAATGGCGAGTTGATCCGCGTGCGAATGGATTACAACCAGCGCGCCCTGGCTGCGCTGCAGGTGCACGCACCGCGCAAGGCCAACAACTTCTACGGGCCCGATGGGCGGATTCCGGCGCACTCCGGAGTTTGAAGGCATCGGCGGCCAGGTGGCTGCCGCACCGACCCCGGCCCTGTCGGCCACACCTAGGCTGAACGCAAAGGCTCGTCATCGACGAGCCTTTTTCTATTGCGGCGCCCTCACCTCATTGCCCGCTCTCGCGCTCCAACGTTAGCCATCTGGCTAGCTGGCGCACAACGCCGCGTCGCGTTGAAATGTCATCCCCAATCGAGTTTTCGCCGCCGCCGCCGCGGCTTTGGCGTCGCGGCGCATCCACAGGCAAAACTCCGCTCACTAGCGAGGTTGTGTAATCGTGTGTATAGTTTCAGGAGTGCAATATGAACAGCGCCGAGGTCGTCAGACTGATCCACGCCGATGGCTGGCAACTCGTCCGGATAACGGGCAGCCACCATCATTTTCGGCACGCGGTAAAGCCCGGTCTCGTGACCATCCCGCATCCGAAAAAGGATCTGCCGCCCGGCACCCTGAACAGCATTCTGAAACAGGCGGGTCTGAAATGAAAAACCTGGTCTTTCCAATCGCCATCGAGCCCGGTGACGAGAAGCATGCGTTCGGCGTGGTGGTGCCCGACATCCCGGGCTGCCACTCGGCAGGCGATACGCTGGAGGAAGCCTACGCGAACGCGAAAGAGGCCATCGAATCGCATCTCGAGACCTTGATCGACGAAGGTATGCCGCTGCCCGAACGCCGGACGCTCGACGAGCATCGGCTCAATCCTGGCTTCGCAGGATTCACGTGGGGCCTCGTGACCACGCGCAATATTCCGGCGCTGAAGAAAGCGGTTCGCATCAACATCTCACTGCCCGAGGCGCTGGTGCATGAGATCGACGCGTACGCGCAGGCGCGCGGCATGTCGCGCTCGGCCTTTCTCGCGCTCGCCGCCGAACATGAAATGGCTGATGCCTGAGGAACGCGGTGTGCGTGTAGCGCTACCGGTTTAACCTCGAACAATCCCGCTTCAGTTCGCCTCGGCGTTCGCCCAGGCCATTTCCCGCAGCCGCGTGCGCAGGCGCGCCACGGCCTGGCTGTGCAACTGGCACACCCGCGACTCGCTGACCTCCATCACCGCGCCGATTTCGCGCAGGTTCATGCCGCGCTCGTAGTACAGCGACATGAGCAGCTTCTCGCGATCCGGCAGGCGGTCAATCGCCTCCACGAGCGCCGAGCGCAGGCTGTCGTCGAGCAGCGCCGACAGCGGGTCGGAATGATCCACGCAGTAGCGGTCGAGAAACGGCTCGTCGTCGGCGGAGCGGTCGAAGTCTTCGTAGTAGATCAACTGGCTGCCATGCAGGTCCTGCAGCATCGACTGATATTCGTCGAGCGGCATCTGCAGGTGCTCGGCCACCTCGGTTTCGCTCGCCGAGCGGCCCAGGTTCTGCTCCACCTTATGCACCGCCGTTTCGACCTCGCGCGAGGTGCGCCGCAAGCTGCGCGGCAACCAGTCGTTGCTGCGCAGCTCGTCGAGCATCGCACCGCGAATCCGCTGGCTGGCGTAGGTCTCGAACTGCGCGCCCTGATCTTCCTTGTAGCGGCCAGCGGCATCCAGTAATCCGATCATGCCGGCCTGGATAAGATCGTCGAGATCGACGCTCGCCGGCATCTTGGCGACGAGCTGCAAGCCGAGGCGACGCACGAGCGGTGCGTACTTCGTCAGAACTTCGGCTTGGGAAATCTTTCCCTGGGCGTTATACATCGTGCTCCCCTTGTCCTTGTGCCGCCTCTCAGGCGTGCTGCGCGGACGGTTGGTCGGCGTGTTGCGCCGCTGTAACGGTCGCAGGCGCCATCCAGGGCGTTTGCGACGACATCGCTGGCCGCATCGGCCAGTACTGCAATTCGGCGGCGAGGTGGCGGAAGTCGCGCGCAGCCGGTGTCGATGGGAACGCATCGACGACACAACGCGACAACTCCTCGGCTCGCGCCATCCGCGCATCGGCGGCAATACAACCGGCGTCTTCCAGCGCCACCGCCAGGTAGCGCCCGGCCACGCCGGCCAGGTTGGCAAACGTCGTATGCGCGTCGTTCATGCTTTGGACGTGGTTCGTCAGCACGCGGAACTGGGCGATCGCATGGGCGTAGTGCAGACGTTTCATGCATGCGTACGTGTCGGTGATCGCCTGCGCCGATACGCGCGTGACGATCATCACGTCGTGCGCCTGCCGCGCGAATGGCGACAGGTGGCCTTGCTCGTCGAGCTGCGCGTCGATCAGCACGATGTCGGCGGAACCGCCGAGCAGCACGTTGAACTGCGCGGCCGTGTGACCTTCGCGGTTGGTGCGCGAAGCGGCCAGCACCGAAAACCCCAGCGCGTGTCGTGCGGCGGCGTCGTCGAGCGTCATCTCGCCGCGCATCACCGTCGAAAAATTGCCGGCGCCGCGCAAGCCGCCGAGCATCGCGCTCACCGAGCGCTCACCCACGCATTCATCGACCACGAGCACGTCCTTGCCCTGCTGCGCGAGCGCCGCGGCGAGGTTGACCACCACCGTGGTGCAGCCCACACCGGCCGGGCCGCCCGTCATCGCAATCACGCGTGCGCCGCTGCGGGCAAGCAGCCGCCGCAGCCCCTCCGCCTGATCCGAAATGAGCTTATCCAAAGCGGACCTCGTGCAACTCGGCCGTCGAACGTGCTGATAGCGAGGACAGCAGCGCCGGAATATCGTCGTCATGCGGCACGAACGGCGAGTTATCGCGCGGTATGCAGAAGGTGCTCTTGATGAGGAATTTCTTCGTGGCGACGTACAGGTTCTCCGGCACTTTCTGACCGGTCGACACGTAGTGCACCGGCAGCTTGTAGCGGATCACCGTATCGAGCACACCGCCGAGATTGGTGGCTTCGTCGAGCTTGGTCAGAATGCAGCCGGCGAGCGGCTGCCGATCCGGCGCGCGCTGATACGCCTGGACGACCTCGTTGAGCGTGTCGCCGTGACTCGTCGCGTTGAGCAGCAGCAGGCGCTGCACCGGCTGGCCGGCGCGGCACAGCATCGCGATCTGGTCGGACACGAGGCGATCGCGCTGGCTCATGCCGATCGTGTCGATCAGCACGATGTGCTTGTTGCGCAGTTCGGAGAGCGCGAGTTGCAGATCGGCGCCGTCTTTCACCGCATGCACCGACACGCCGAGAATCTTGCCGAAGATGCGCAACTGCTCGTGGCCGCCGATCCGGTAGCTGTCGGTGGTGAGCAACGCGACCTTGCTCGCGCCGAAGCGCATCACGCAGCGCGCGGCGAGCTTCGCGGTGGTCGTCGTCTTGCCCACGCCCGTCGGGCCCATCAGCGCGAACACGCCACCACGCTCCATCAGCGCGTCTTCGTCTTCCATCACCGGCAGGTTCGATTCGAGCACCGAGCGCACCCACGCCATGCCGCCGTCCATCGTCTCGACTTCGTCGGGCAGGTTGTCGACCATCATCTGCACGAGCTGCGCGGAAAAGCCCGCGGCGAACAGGTGCTTGGTGAGCGCGGCGCGCGCGGGGCTGCGGCGCTGACGATCGCCCCACAGCAGGCCGGCGAAGTGTTCTTCCATCATGCCGCGCATCGACGAC
This sequence comes from Paraburkholderia fynbosensis, assembly GCF_902859935.1. Taxonomy (GTDB): domain Bacteria; phylum Pseudomonadota; class Gammaproteobacteria; order Burkholderiales; family Burkholderiaceae; genus Paraburkholderia; species Paraburkholderia fynbosensis. The sequence continues at coordinate 48,371 of NZ_CADIKI010000021.1, read as the reverse complement.
AGTTCGTTCATCACGGTGTCGTTGACGACCTGCTCCATGCGCGCCTTGATCGCTTCGGCCACGGCTGCCGGCGTGCGTGCTTCGTCCTGGCCCGATTGCACCGGCGCGAGCTTTTGCGCGCTGCGGCGCGCGGCCGCTTGCGCAGCTTCACGGGCCCAGTCGGGCGTGTCGGTCTCGGGCGTGGCCGCGACCGGTTGGGCTGCGGCCAGGTTGATTTCGACGGCGGCGCCGAGTCCCTTCGCGGTGGCTGCGGACGGCGTCATGGCCGCGGGGCGCGCGCTGTATTCGCCCTGTTGCTGCTGTTCGGCGGCGATGCGACGCGCATGGTCGATGAGCCACGGATTCGATTCGGCCATCGTGCGCGGCGCGGTGGCCTCTGCCTTCGGCACGGCGGGCATGACAGGCACGCCGGCGGCCTTGAGCAGGTCGGCACGCATGTCTTCAGCGAGACGCGCGGCGGCTGCGCGGGCGCTCGGTCCGGCGGGAATCGGCTGCGCTGCAGGTTGGCCGAACGCCGGCGCCGGGTTCGTTGCCGCGCCCGGCAAGGCCGTGGTCGGAGCCATTGCTGCGGCTGTGGGCTGAAGTTGGGGCATCGCTTTTGGCGCCGCTGCTTTCGGAACGGCCGGTGTCACTTCAATCGCGGCTGTGCTGAGCGGCGCGCTGGCGGGCATCGTTTCAGCGCCCGCTTCGGGACTCGCGCCGAACACCGACGAAAACACGTCGGGCATGCCGCTCGCATACGGGTTCGCTTGCATCGCAGGCAGCGCGCGCGGCGCGGCGGGCAGTGCCAGTCCAGCACCTGAACTTGTCGGCGCGGCTTGTGCCGCACTGGCGCCTTCGCGAGCCTTCGGCGTGATGGCTGCGAGGTCGCTGTCGGCCAGCGCGACGATCTCGACGCTGCCGTCGTCCATCGTGCGATTGGACAGCACGACCGCATCCGGGCCCAAGGCTTCACGCACGAGACGCAGTGCATCGCGACTGTTGGCACCGACAAATTTACGAATGTTCAAGCTGGACCCCCGATGAGGTAAACGGACTGACGGACCGGCAACACACCGCTTCCCATTGAGGTCAATTATTGCGAAAGCTGTCGAACGACGATCGATGGATAAAGACCGTTAAAGGTGGGCAATTCGCGCGATGGAAACTCGGCCGGCGCGATGTGCACGCGGGTTTCAGACAGACCTTCGAGCGGCCTGGCACGGCGCTTTCGCGACGAGCGCGGATCTGCATCGGAGCGAGCGCGGGGTGCAGCGGGCAAGCCGCCGAAATGAAAACCGGCGCCCGAGGGCGCCGGCGAAAGGCTGCGCGCAGGTCTGCGTCCGGGTCTGCGTCTGCTTGTGCGATTGCGAACGCCGGGCAGCGCGTCAACCGTGTGCGCCGATCAGATTCACCACCTTCACGTTACGTGTGTCGGGCACTTCCGCATACGAGAGCACCTTCAACTGCGGCAGGCTGCGGCGCAGGAAGCGCGCGAGCATCGGCCGCAAAGCATGCTGCACCAGCAGCACCGGTGCGAGGCCGAGGTTTTGCTGACGCGTCATCGCCTTCTGCGTTTCGTTGAGCAGCGTGTTCGCGAGCCCCGGCTCGAGTCCCGGATTCGCCCCGGTCGAGAGCGCCTGTGACAACACCCGCTCCAGATTCGAATCGAGGCCCATCACCTGCATGTCGCCGGTGCCGGGGAACCACTGCTGGGTGATCGCGCGGCCCAGCGCGAGCCGTACGGCGGCGGTGAGATCGTGCGCGTCGCTGATCTTCGACGCATGTTCGGAGAGCGCTTCGAGAATCGTGCGCAAATCGCGGATCGGCACGCCTTCCTCCAGCAGGTTTTGCAGCACCTTCTGCAGCGTGGTGAGCGGGAGCGTCTTTGGCACCAGATCGTCGACCAGCGACGGCGTGTCCTTCTGCATCCGTTCGAGCAGCGCCTGCACTTCGCGGCGGCCGAGCAGTTCCGACGCGTGCGTCACGACCAGGTGATTCAGGTGCGTGGCCACCACCGTGCTCGAATCGACCACCGTGTAGCCGTACACCTGCGCCTGTTCACGCAGATTCGTATCGATCCAGATGGCGGGCAGGCCGAACGCCGGGTCTTGAGTTGGCGTACCGGGCAGCGCGGCGGAGACCTGACCGGGATTGATCGCCAGCCACTGCCCCGGAAACGCTTCGCCGACGCCCACTTCGACGCCCTTCAGCGCGATGCGGTAACCGTTCGGCCGCAATTCGAGGTTGTCGCGAATATGAATGACCGGCGGCAAAAAACCGATTTCCTGCGCGAACTTCTTGCGGATGCTCTTGATCCGCTTGAGCAGTTCGCCGTCCGAGTTCTTGTCGACGAGCGGGATCAGCCGGTAGCCGACTTCGAGGCCGAGCGTGTCGATCATCGTCACGTCGTCCCAGCTTGCTTCGGTGTTTTCGACCGGGGCCAGCGCGGCTGGCGCGACATCGACGAGTGCCGTGCTGGTCTTGCGCTCCTCGGCACGTTTTTTCATCGTGCGGCCGAGCTGGATCAGACCGCCGCCGAGCACCAGAAACGCGAAGTGCGGCATGCCCGGAATCAGGCCCATCAGCACGAGAATGCAGCCGGTGATTATCAGCACGCGCGGGTTCGTGAACAGCTGGCCGGTGAGCTGCGTGCCGATGTCCTCGTTGGTCGCGACGCGCGACACGATCACGCCGGCCGCGGTCGAAATCACCAGCGACGGAATCTGCGCGACGAGGCCGTCGCCGATCGTCAGCAGCGTGTAGTTCTTGCCCGCCGCCGCGAAGTCCATGTTGTGCTGGACCATTCCGACGATCAGCCCGCCGACGATGTTGATCACCATGATCAGCAGACCGGCGATCGCATCGCCGCGCACGAACTTGCTCGCGCCGTCCATCGAGCCGTAGAACTCGGCTTCCTGCGAGACTTCCGAGCGGCGCTTTCTGGCCTGCTCTTCGTTGATGAGGCCGGCGTTCAGGTCGGCGTCGATCGCCATCTGCTTGCCGGGCATCGCGTCGAGCGTGAAGCGCGCGGACACTTCCGCGATCCGCCCCGCGCCCTTGGTGATCACCATGAAGTTGATCACCATCAAAATGATGAAGACGACGATACCGACCGCGAAGTTGCCGCCCACAAGGAAGTGGCCGAACGATTCGATCACCTGGCCGGCCGCGTCCGGGCCGGTGTGGCCTTCGAGCAGCACGACGCGTGTCGAGGCGACGTTCAGTGACAGCCGCAGCAACGTCGAGAACAGCAGCACGCTCGGGAACGCGGCGAAGTCGAGCGGCTTCATCGTGTACATGCTGACGAGCAGCACCATCACGGAGAGCGCGATGTTGAAGGTGAACAGCAGATCCAGCAGGAACGGCGGCAACGGCAGAATCATCATGCCGAGAATCATGCAGATCAGCACCGGCCCGGCGAGGGCGCGCAGGTTGGTGCTGCTCAAGGCTTCCGGCCGTCGGGCGAGGAAACCGGCGCGAGCGTTCATGCGGAGGCTCCTGAAGCGTCGTCGTTAGCGGGGGTTAGGACGTCGGCGGCTTCCTGCTCGGCTTCATCATCCGATAGGCCGCCTTTGTCGAGTTCCGGCGGCACGTCGAAATCGGTCGGTGCGACCGGCGCGACGCCGCCTTCGGTTTTGAAGCGCCGCAACTGATACACCCACGCGAGCACCTCGGCGACCGCGCCATACAGCGGGCCCGGAATCTCGCGGTTCAGATCGACGTTGTGATACAGCGCCCGCGCGAGCGGCGGCGCTTCGAGCAGCGGCACGTTGTTCTCGGCGGCGATTTCGCGAATCCGCGCGGCCACCAGGTTCACGCCCTTGGCGACCACCTTCGGTGCACGCATCTCGCCGTCGGCGTATTGCAGCGCAACCGCGAAGTGCGTCGGGTTGGTGACCACGACGTCGGCTTTCGGCACCTGCGTCATCATCCGGCGACGCGCAATGGCGCGCTGCTGCTGGCGAATCTTGCCCTTGATGTGCGGGTCGCCTTCGCTTTCGCGATGCTCGCGCTTCACTTCTTCCTTCGACATGCGCAGCTTCTTGTGGAACTGCCAGAGCTGATACGGCACGTCGAGCGCGGCGACCGCGAACATCCCGGCGACTGTCATGCCGCAGCATACGGCGATCAGATGCACGGAGTTGGCAAGCGCGATATGCAACGGCTGGGTGGCGAGCGCGACGATCTCTTCGCGGCGATTCCAGATCGCCGTGCCGCCGATGATGCCCACCACCAGCGTCTTCACGAGCGACATGCCGAGCTGGATCGGCCCGTTGATCGAGAACATCCGGCCGAAGCCTTCAATCGGGTTGAGCCGGCTGAACTTCGGTTCGAGACCTTTCGCCGACAGCTGCCAGCCGCCCAGCGCCATCGGGGCGAGCAAGGCGGCGAGGCCGGTGAAGGCGAGAATCGGCAGCAGCGCGTAGAAGCCTTCGCGGCTCGCCGCGCCCGCGCCGATCAGCATGCGGCTGGTTTCGAAACTGCTGGCGTGGTCGAACGTGAGCGACGCGCGCAGCATGTTCTGCAAATGCTCGCCGATGCTGCCGGACATCCCCCACACGCCGTAGAACCCCGCCGCCAGCAGGGCGAACGTCGACAGTTCCCGCGAACGCGCGATCTGCCCTTCCTCGCGCGCCTTCTGCAGGCGCCGGGGAGTGGCTGATTCGGTCTTTTCGAGGTCGCTGTCCTCTGCCACAAAAGCTCTCCAGTCGGCCGAGGCACGACGCCTCTTTCCAGTGAGAGCGATTATTCCCGCTCGACGCAAGCGGCGATCGGCGGATAAGGGCGGAGAAAGGGGGGTATTTCGACGGATGAAGCGGAGCGCCGCGCGTGACTCGCGCGGCGCTCCGGTCTTACGTTGCGGCGCTACGCATCAGAAGGCCACATAGGGCGCCTGGCCGCCGCTCAGGGTCCGGTCAATGCCGTAGTACACATGGCGGCCATAGAAGAACGGCAGCCCGAGGTCGAAGCTGCTGCCGCCGCCGATCTGCCCGGCGAGGTTGTTGAACGCGTAGTTGTTGCCGTTGCTGAACAGCGTGCCCGCACTGACGATGCCGATGCTGACACTCGCGGTCGTCTTGTTCAATCCGACCAGCGTGATCGAACGGGTCTGCGCGGAGTTCGGACAGTAGAAGCCCGAGAAATTGCTGCCGCACAGTGCGAGCGAGCTATCGGTGAAGAAATAGCCGTTCGAGCCCGAATCGAGGAACGCCTGCACGGGCGTGCCGTTGAAAGTGCTGTCGTTCATATCGCCATAGGCGTCGGTCGTGAAAACCTGTGTTGCGCCGAGCAAATTGTTCGATTGCGTGCCAACGCCGAACACCAGCGTGCCGTTGGCCGACGGCGCGCCCGCGTCCGGCACGGGCGGCATCTGCACGATCAAGCCGTTGTTGTTGAGCGCGAAGTTGGCCACCGGATTGGCGACCTGCTGCGCGAATGGCACCGCCGTGCGGCTGCATGACGTACCGGCCGGGCAAGCGAAGTAGTTGCTGTAGGTCGCAGCGGTCGCCGCGTCCGCGCAAGTCGCGCCGCAATCGAAGGGCGCCGTGCCGACGCCGAGTATGCCGTTGGCACCGAGATCGGCGGCCGTGTTCTCCGCCGAACCGTTGCCGCAGCCGCGCGAGGGCACCGTGCTCGCGTCCTTGTCGCCGATGATCTGCAGCGGGATCGCGGCCGTCGTGGTTTCGCCGCCGATCGCGATGGTCGCGGTGCGCACCGTGCCCCAGGTGAAGCCGTCGGCGAAGGTCGCGCACTCGGCGAGCTGCGCGCCGTTCACGCTGCTGACCGGCAGCGCGCCGAGCAGCGATGCGTTCAGCGCCGAGCTGACCACCCGCAGCCCGAACGAACCCGTGTCGAGCTGGATGTTGCTGATGGTCTGGCAATTGGACGTCGAACCGGGCGCGCAAATCGTTACGCTGACCGTCGGAATATTGATGACGCCATTCACGCCCCGCCCCACCGTGATCGGCGTGGTGTTCGCGGCGGTCGCGGCGATCGGCTGCTGGGTCGGGCTGGCCGGCAGCGAACCGCCGTTCAGGATGCTCGACGAATGGCCACCGGAACTGCCGTCGTCTCCGCCGCCGCATGCGGCGAGCGTCGCCAGAAGCGCCACGGCGAGAGCCGCCTGCAGCCAGCCTTTGAGGTTCATACCGAGATGCTGGGTTCGCATGGTCGTCCTCGCCGTCACTGGATGTCTGAACCGCTGACGCCGGAGGGCAGCGCGGGCGTCAGCCAGGCCTGCCCGCTGAACGCGCCCATGTGGCCGCCGGAGCGCACCACGAGCCCGCTCTGGTCGACGCTGACGGGACCGCGGGCACCGCCGCGCGCCGCGCGCACGGCCTTCACGCCGGCGACATACTGCGGGAAATAGCTGCCGAGCAGATCGTTCAGATCCGGCATTTGCGGGCCGCGCCAGGCAATGCCGAAGACGGCGCCGTCGGCGGCGAGATATTCGCGCACCACGGTGCCGTTGCCGAGCGTGGTCTCACGCACGGTATAGGACGAGGAAGCGGAAGAAGTGGTGCTCGATGCCGAACGCATCACGCTCTGGGCCGCCGAGGCGGCAATGCCGCCGCCGGGCTGGACCACGCGGGAAGAAACCGATGCGTCCGCGGGTGGCGTCATCGGCGCCCCGCCCAGTCCCGCGTGAGCGGACTGCACGGCCAACAGCGAACAGGGCAAGGCTAACGCCGTAACGAACCCGGCGCGGCGTATATGACTCCACATGGTGGTGCTCCTCCCGAGCTGCGGCTCGGTTCGCATCGCGCGCGAACCGGCTGCAAATAGGCAGATCATACGGCACGGCCGCGGTGGGAATCATGAGGGGCCTCGCCCACCGAGCCACCGGCCGGCGACTATATCCGCCGGAGCGCCGTGCCGCTGCTTGAGCCCGTAGTATGCCTGTGGTTCGCGCGCAGAGACAGCAAGCGCGCGGGGAGGCGCGGCTTGCCATGCGTGATGATGGCCGAGCGGAGCGAACGAATGGCTGGCCTGGGCTGCCTGACGAGGCCGCGTGGCCGACAGGCGGCCACCAGCGCTGCCAGCGTCAGAAACCCAGACTGGCGAGCAGGTCGTCGACCTGCGATTGATCCTGCATCACGTCCGTCTTGCCTTCCGGATTGATCTGCGGGCCATTCAGCAGATGTTCGGGGCTGCCGGTCGGGGACACCTCGGCGGCAAGCGCCGCCGCGTTGGCCGCGAACTGCTCGCGCCGTTCGAGCGCGATGTTTTCGACCAGCACGCCGAGCAACTGCTGCTCGATCAGGTACACGACATCCGTGATCTTCTTGATCACCTGGCCGGTCAGATCCTGGAAGTCCTGGGCGAGCATGATCTCCATCAGCTGCGCGTTGGTCGCGCCGGTCGCCTCGGGCACCCCGCGCAGGAAGGTGCGCGTGTCGTTCATCAGCGCGCGCACTTCCTCGCGCTCGATCGGCGCCGCGTACCACTGCTCCCAGCGCGCGTCGAGTTCGCCCGCGTCCTTCTGCAGTTGCTCCTGAACCGGCTTGGCGACATCGATCGCCGACAGCACGCGCTCGGCAGCCTGCTCGGTCATGTCCGCGATGTACTTCAGACGATCGCGGGCATCGGGCACGGCTTCCGCCGCACGCTCGACGTGCTTGTCGAGCCCGAGCTCGCGCATCGAATCGCGCAGCGTGCGCGTCAGTTGTCCAATGCGGGCGAGAATGCGGTCGGACGCGTGGTCGCCACTCTCGCCGACCGCTTCGGCGTGAGGCGCATGGGTCGGCAAATTCACGTCAGCTCCCGGTCTTCGCCATCTTCTCGAGAATCTTGTTGAGCTTCTCGTCGAGCGTCGCGGCCGTGAACGGCTTGACGACATAACCGCTCGCGCCGGCCTGCGCCGCCGCGATGATGTTTTCCTTCTTGGACTCGGCCGTTACCATCAGCACCGGCAGATGCGCGAGAGCGGCGTCGGCGCGAATGGCTTTGAGCATCGCGAGGCCGTCGAGGTTCGGCATGTTCCAGTCGGAGATCACGAACTCGTAGGTGCCGCTGCGCAAACGCGCGAGACCCGCCTGACCGTCTTCCGCCTCGTCGACGTTCGAGTAGCCCAGTTCCTTGAGGAGGTTGCGGACGATCCGGCGCATCGTCGGAAAGTCGTCAACTACCAGAATCTTCATTCCCTTATCCATTTCATTCCCTTTGCATGTTCCATGTTGCGGCGCTTGACCGCCTCGCTCCATCCGGTGCGCATCATACCCGCTGAACGCGGTCACCCATCGACGACAAACGCGCCATCACGCGCCGGCTCATTTCCGGCAGCGCTGCGATCTCGTCGGCCGCACCGAGCGCAATCGCTTCGCGCGGCATGCCGAACACGATGCAGCTCGCTTCGTCCTGCGCGAGGGTGTACGCCCCCGCCTTTTTCATGTCCAGCAGCCCGGCGGCGCCGTCGCGCCCCATCCCGGTCAGAATCACGCCGACCGCGTTCTTGCCCGCATGCTGCGCGGCCGAACGGAACAGCACGTCGACCGACGGACGATGCCGGTTGACCGGCGGCTCGTCCGACAGATGCGCGATGTAGTTAGCGCCGCTGCGCGCCAGCAACAAGTGCGCGTGGCCCGGCGCGATATACGCATGTCCGGGCAGCACGCGTTCGCCGTGCTCAGCTTCTTTAACGGTAATCCGGCACAAACCATTGAGGCGTTGCGCGAAAGATTTCGTAAACCCCGGCGGCATGTGCTGAGCGATCAGAACGGCGGGCGCATCCGGCGGCAGCGGCAGCAGCACTTCGCGGATCGCTTCGGTGCCGCCCGTCGACGCGCCGACGATGATCAGCTTCTCGGTACTGAGCAACGGATTGTTGAAAAGCGGCGCGGCGCCGGCCGACGCATGCGCGGCCTGTGCGGCGTGCGCTGCCGCATGCTGCGCCGGCGCGGCTTGGCGCACGCGAGCACGGGCCGCCGCGCGAATCTTGTCGGCGAGCTTTTCCGAGTAGTCGAGCATACCGTCGCGAATACCGACCTTCGGCTTGGTGACGAAATCGACCGCGCCCAGTTCCAGCGCGCGCAGCGTGATTTCGTTACCGCGCTCGGTCAGCGACGACACCATCACGACCGGCATCGGCCGCAAACGCATCAGCTTCTCGAGGAAGTCGAGCCCATCCATGCGCGGCATTTCGACGTCGAGCGTCAGCACGTCCGGGTTGTGCTGCTTGATGAGTTCGCGCGCGACCAGCGGGTCGGGTGCGGTCGCAACGACGGTCATGTCCGGCTGGCTGTTGATGATTTCGGTCATCAGGCTGCGGATCAGCGCCGAATCGTCGACGCACAGTACTTTGATCTTTTGCACAGCGCTCACGCCTCCTCTGTGGTTCTGGCGTTGTTTGAATTAATCGGTCGCGGGCTCGCGCCGAACAGCTCGATGCGCGGGCGCGCCGCGGCGGGCGCCGCGAACAGTTCGACCCGCTTGCGCGCCGCCGCGAGCCGTTCGGCGCGCGCTTCGGGGCTCTGCCGCACGAGCGCGCGTTCGCGTTCGGCGACGCCCGCTTCCTGCTGCACGCGCAGTTTCTTCACCATCACCTGGCCGGTGCGCGGCATGAAGGCAACCTTGCGCGGATGCGAGCCTTGCAAATCCTCGGCGACGATGCGGATTTTTTCGGTCGCCAGATAACGGCGCACGAATTCCGAATTGCGGTCGCCGATGTTCATCGTCGTCATGCCCGCGAGCACCGCGCCGCCGCCGAACACCTTCGCTTCGAAGCGCTCGCGCCGCCCGCCCGCCTTGATCAGTTCGTTGATCAGCACTTCCATCGCGTATGCGCCGTAGCGCATCGAATCCGATGCGGCTTGCGCGACGTCCGCGCCGTCGTCGGGCAGCATGAAGTGATTCATCCCGCCGATGCCGGCCGTGCGATCCAGGATGCAGGCCGCGACGCACGAACCGAGCACGGTGACGAGCACCATGTCTTCGCTGGTGGTATAGAACTCGTTCGGCAACAGCTTCACGCCTGGGCGCTGGAAGTGGTTGTCGTAATACAGATTCGATGCGATCGGCAGGGCGCTGCTCATGCTGCCACCCCGCTCGTCGTGTGGTGCGCGGTGTTACCCGTTGCGCCCGTCGTGCGTGACGTAGGGCGGGCGCCGCCCACGTCGCGCGTCAATTCGTAGACGGTCTGGCCGCGCAGCTTGAATGCCTGCGTCACGTACGTGAAGTTTTCCGAGTGCCCGGCGAACAGCAGGCCGCCCGCTTTCATCAGCGGCTCGAAGCGTCCGAGGACTTGCGCCTGGGTCGGCTTGTCGAAATAGATCATCACGTTGCGGCAGAAGATCGCGTCGAACTGCGAGCGCAACTGGTAGTCGCGGTCGGTCAGGTTCAGTTGTTCGAAGCGCACCAGCGCGCGCACTTCAGGGCGCACCTTCACCATTCCCGCATGCGCGCCGGTGCCTTTGAGGAAGAAGCGCTTGAGCCGCTCGGGCGACAGGTGCTTCACCTGGTCGAACTGGTACACGCCGGCTTCGGCTTTCGCGAGCACCTGGGTATCGATGTCGGTGGCGAGCACCGACGCCTGGCGCGCGCCGCTTTCGCCGAGCGCTTCGATCAGCGTCATCGCGATCGAATACGGTTCTTCACCGGTCGACGCCGCCGAACACCACACGGACACTGGCTGTGCGCGACGCGGCACGAAGTCGGCGAGAATCGGAAAGTGATGCGCTTCGCGGAAGAACGCCGTCAAATTGGTAGTCAGCGCATTGGTGAACGCTTCCCACTCGGCAGAGTCGTTTTCCGCTTCGAGCAGATCGAGATACTGCTTGAAGGTGTCGAGGCCGCGTGCACGCAGGCGGCGCGCGAGGCGGCTGTACGCCATGTCGCGTTTGTGATCCGACAGCGAAATGCCCGCGCTGCGATGAATCAGCTCGCGAATGCGAGCGAAATCCGCCGACGTGAATTCGAAGTCCCGTGCCTGCTCGCTGGACCTGCCCGACTCCGCCCGATCGGGCGTGGCCCGTTCGGGACTTGCCCGTCCGGGTCGCTGTTGTGCGCGCGTTGCCATCATGTGAATTCCTGCCTGCGATACGAGCCATTCCGCTTGCCGCCCGGCGAAGACGCCAGCGCAGAAACGGTTGTGTTCGCGGGGTCGCGCCCGCCCGCGAGGTTTGCCAACACGCAGTCGGCCCGCGACACGCTGAACCAGCGTGCTTCGATGATTCGCCCATCAACGGGCGAGATGCCGAATGACTGCATGTCTTTGTGCCACTTCCTAAAACGTTTCCCAATCCGCGTCTGCGCCTGCCGTAGCAGGAATCGCCGGAGCCGGACGCGCAACGGCGCCGGTAGCTGCGCGGGCCGTCGCCTTCGGTTTGAGCGCCGGTTCGACGCGTGCGCCTGCGTCGTGGCTCGCTGAAGCCGGCGCGGGGTTCGCCGCCGATGCCGCAGTGTCCGAGCTTGCTGCGCTTGTTGCGCTTGAAACGCTTGACGCCGCCGGATGCGCCGCGCCGTTCGCCGTCGACGCTTTCGCCACGGCTTTACCGGACTGCGAGCCCACGCCGCCGTTCACTCGCGCTGCCGCCTGCTGACGCACCGCCGTACCGCCGGCGCGCGTCTGGCCGCCGGCCACTTTCCAGCCGTTCACCACCGCCTGCAACTGACGCGTCTGGTCTTCGAGCGACCCGGCAGCCGCTGCTGCCTGCTCGACCAGCGCCGCGTTCTGCTGCGTGACTGCGTCCATCTGCACGACCGCGCGATTCACCTGCTCGATGCCGCCCGACTGCTCTTCGGACGCCGCGCTGATTTCGCCCATGATGTCGGTCACGCGGCGCACCGCCTGCACGATCTCGTCCATCGTCGTGCCCGCGCGGCCGACCAGCGCCGAGCCGCTTTGCACCTTGTCGACCGAGTCGCCGATCAGTTCCTTGATTTCCTTCGCGGCGCTCGCGCTGCGCTGCGCGAGACTGCGCACTTCGCCAGCCACCACCGCGAAGCCGCGGCCCTGTTCGCCGGCGCGCGCGGCTTCGACCGCCGCGTTCAGCGCGAGAATATTGGTCTGAAACGCAATGCCTTCGATCACGCCGATGATGTCGACGACCTTGTTCGAGCTGGTCGCGATGTCCTGCATCGTCGTGACGACCTGGCTCACCACGTCGCCGCCGCGCGTGGCGATGTCGGACGCGTTGACGGCGAGCTGGCTCGCCTGGCGCGCGTTCTCGGCGTTCTGCCGCACGGTGCCGGTCAACTGCTCCATGCTCGACGCGGTTTCCTGCAGCGAAGCGGCCTGCTGTTCGGTGCGCTGCGACAGATCGGTGTTGCCCATCGCGATTTCGCGCGCGCCGGTGTCGATCGATTCGGCGCTGCTGTGCACCGCCTTCACCATCGTCGAGAGGCTTTGCTGCATCCGCTTGATGCCGTCGAACAGGCGGCCGATTTCATTGCGGCTGTACACCTCGATCGTCTCGGACAGATCGCCCGAGGCGATCCGCTCGAAGCAGTTCGTCGCATCTTTCAGCGGCTGCACGATCAGCCCGCGCAGCGCGAAGCGGATGCCCACCACCAGCAGCAATGCGAACACCGTCATCGCGACGATCAGCGTCATCATCAGCGACGCGTTGGCCTGCGCGCTCTCCTGCTGCTGCGTCACGCCTTGCTGCAACGCCTTGATGACCGCCGCCGACGCCGCGTCGTACGCGATGAACATCGGGCTGATCTTCGTATCGGCGATCGCGTGATACGCGGCCATGTCGTTCGCGTTCAGCGCCGCGAACTCCGGCTCGACACCGTCGTGCATCACCGCCGTGCGCCTCGCGAGCACGTCGTCGAGCAAGGCCTGGTCGATGCCGGATTTCGGTGCGTCGAGATAGGTCTGCCAGTTCTGGTTGCCCTTCGCGAGCAGTTCCTGCGCGCGGTCGATCGCTTTCTTCGCTTCGTCCGCATTACCCGCGGCCGACAGCGTGTTGAAGCGGTCCACCGCGAGACGCGAGCGCAACAGGTAAGAAGCCGCGTCGTCGAGTGCATGAATCGCCACCAGGTCGCCGCGCGCGATGCGATCGAGCGACTGGCTCGCACGATTCAACGCGCTTAGCCCGAGGGCGCCGACCGTCACGGTCAGCGCAACCAGAAGGACCCCCACCGTTGTCAACGACGTGCGGATCGACCACCTGTTCAGCATCTTCACGCTCCCTTACCTATCTCTCGTTTCGGCCTGGCCGTTGTGCTCACGCCGTGTTCCGCCTAGACGCCGAGCGTTTCGATCAGCGCCATTTCGCGGCTGGTCATCAGCTTTTCGATGTCCATCAGAATCAGCATGCGGCCGTCGACGGTGCCGAGCCCCGTGAGGTACTCGGTCGTCAGCGTCGCGCCGAACTCGGGCGCCGGCATGATCTGGTCGGCGGCGAGCGTCAGCACGTCGGACACGCCGTCGACCACCATCCCGACCACGCGATGCGCGACGTTCAGGATGATCACGACCGTCTGATGGTCGTACTCGACGCGGCCCAGATGGAACTTGATGCGCATGTCGACGATCGGCACGATGATGCCGCGCAGATTGATCACACCCTTGATGAACTCGGGCGCATTGGCGATTCGCGTGACGTTGTCGTAGCCGCGGATTTCCTGCACCTTGAGGATGTCGATGCCGTACTCTTCGGCGCCGAGCGTGAAGACGAGGAACTCCTGACCGCCGGCGTCCGCCTGCTGCGCGTCGCGGCGGCTGCTCGTACCGTTCGCGCCGCTCGAATTGATGGATTGGACTTCTGCCACGTTAGCCCCCAAACGGTTGGGATGAAATAAGTTGAATGAGTGTTGCGAATGCTGTGCGCCGTGCACGCTCCGCGCGCGTCACGGTCATCATGCGAGGCTCATCGCGCCGTGCGCGTTACGGGTTTCGCGGTTCAGCGCCGCCACGTCCACGATCAGCGCGACACTGCCGTCGCCGAGAATGGTCGCGGCGGAAATGCCGTGCACCTTGCGGTAGTTCGTTTCGAGATTCTTCACGACCACCTGCTGCTGTCCCACCAGCTCGTCAATCAGCATCGCGAAGCGGCGCCCCTCGGTTTGCATGATGGTGACGATGCCTTGCGTGGGCTCCTGCTTCGCGTCTTCGACGTTGAATACTTCGTGCAAGGCGACGAGCGGCAGATATTCGCCGCGCACGCGCACCACACGCTCGCCGTTGGCCACCGTGTAGATGTCCTCGGCTCGCGGCTGGAGCGACTCCATCACGAAGTTCAGCGGCAGAATGAAAATCTCGCTGCCGACCTTCACCGACATGCCGTCGAGAATAGCTAGCGTGAGCGGCAGGACAATTCGCGTGGTGCTGCCCTTGCCGGCGTGCGAGGTGATTTCGACGTGACCACCCATCGACTGGATGTTGCGCTTCACCACGTCCATGCCGACGCCACGGCCCGACACGTCGGTCACCTGTTCCGCCGTCGAAAAGCCCGGCAGGAAGATCAGGTTCCAGACTTCTTCGTCGGTCATGGTTTCGCTGACCTGCATGCCCTGCTTGGCCGCCTTCGCGAGAATCTTGTCGCGGCGCAGACCCGCGCCGTCGTCGCTTACTTCGATGACGATGTTGCCGCCATGATGCGCCGCCGACAGCACCAGTTGCCCGGTCGAATCCTTGCCCGCCGCGCGCCGCGCCTCCACGGTTTCGATGCCGTGGTCGAGACTGTTGCGCACGAGGTGGGTCAACGGATCGATGATCCGTTCGATGAGGCTCTTGTCGAGTTCGGTCGCCTGACCGAAGGTGACGAGTTCGACTTCCTTGCCGAGTTTCGCCGCCAGATCGCGCACGAGACGCGGGAAGCGGCTGAACACGTAATCCATCGGCATCATGCGGATCGACATCACCGCTTCCTGCAGATCGCGCGCGTTGCGCTCGAGCTGCGCCATGCCGTTGAAGAGGCGATCGTGCAGCGCCGGGTCGAACGTGCTGGTGGTTTCCGCGAGCATCGCCTGCGTGATCACCAGTTCGCCGACCAGGTTGATCAGCTGATCGACCTTTTCGACGCCGACGCGAATCGAGCTGCCTTCGGCGCCTGCGGCGGCAGCCGCCGGACGCGCTGCCTTGCGGTCGTGTTCGGCGGGCGCGGCCGCGCCCGATGCCGCCGCGTTGGGCGTAGCAGCCGATTGGGCCGCGGCGGGCGCCGGGGCTGCCGAGGTTGCCGATGCCGCCGGCGCGTCGAACTGCCCTTGCGCCGCCGACCCGGCGGACGCAGCGATGCCGGCCGCCGGCGATGCTGCCTGGTCCGCCTGAACCGCGTGTGCTGCCGGTGTTGCCTGTGCTGCTTGCACCGGGATCGAGGCGGCAGCGTCGGGCGTTCCAGGTTCGCCTTGCTGCATCTCGTCCGCCGGTGCGGTGCCGCGGCCGATCGAGATCTGACTTTCGTCGATCACGAAACAGCACACGGCGATGATGTCGTCGGAGGGTACGTCTGTCGCGAGCCACAGCATCAGATCGCCGCCGCTCTTGACCTGCCCGACGATGTTGCCCAGGTTGCCGAGCTCTTCGGCCAGCAGTTCCTGGTCCTTCTCACCAACGCCCCGTAGCGTAATTTTCAGATGGGGACCGGCATTGTCGGCGCTGCCGCCGACAATGCCTGCCTCCGCGGCTTGCCCGGTCTGTGCCGGTTCGCCGTCAGTCCATTCACCCGCCGCCTGCACCGCCTGTTCGACGACGTGCTCGGGCGGGGTGCCGCGTTGTACTTCTGCTGCCTGTACTTCAATTTGTGCCGCTGCCGCGGCTTGAGGCGCCGCGTCAAAGACGGCATGCGCCTCGGCGGGCGCGCCGCCGAAGCGGCTCTCCGCATGCAACTGTTCGAGCTTCGCGCAGATCGCACGGGCCACTGCCGCGTCCGGCTCCGCGCTCGCGCGATAGTCGGCGAGCTGGCCGGACAGCACGTCCTTGGTTTCGAGGAACGTGTCGATCATGTCCTTGCGCAGCACGAGTTCGTTATTGCGCGCGCGATCGAGCAGCGATTCGAGAATGTGGGTCGTCTCCGTCAGCGCGGTGAAGCCGAAGGTCGCCGCGCCGCCCTTGATCGAATGCGCCGCGCGGAAAATCGCCGCGAGGTCTTCGGGGTCCGGATGGGCGATATCGAGATTGAGCAGCAACTGCTCCATCTGCGCGAGCAGTTCGTCCGCTTCGTCGAAGAAGGTCTGATAGAACTGAGTGATGTCGAGTGTCATGCCTGGGTCACCGCGAGAGTTCCTGTCTGGGCTTGGGCTGCCATGCCGCCGCGCCGAGCGCTTTCTATAACGTGTCTTGTCTAAGGGGCGCTTACGCCTGATCCGGCTCGGCCAGCGCCGCCACCAGTTCGGTCAGCAGGTCGGGGTCGAGCGGCTTTTCGATCCAGCCGGTCGCGCCCGCCGCCCGCGCCGCAGCCTTGAACGGCTCGCCCGATTCCGTCGTGAGGACGAGGATGGGCGTCGCCTGGTAAGCGGGGTTGCCGCGCAGCGCGGTGATCAGGTCGAGACCGGTTTTGCCCGGCATATGCTGGTCGGTCAGCACGAGGTCGAACGACATCGCGAGGGCGTTTTCGAGCCCTTCGTCGCCGTCCGCCGCGAGCGTCACTTCGTAGCCCGCTGTCGTCAGCGTTGCGGCCAGGATTTGCCGCATCGATGCCGAATCGTCGATTGCCAGGATGTGCCTGATCATTGAAACCTCGCTGCACTTAACGCTTGGGATCGCCGCGCCGTGCGCGCCAGTGGGGCGCGTGCTTCGGTGTGGCGACCGCTGTCTGTTACTGGGCCGCCGGCGCTGGCGCCGGCAACTTCGGTGCAACCGTCACCGGCTGCGCAAGTTTTTGCAGCAGCGGCTTGGAGCCGGCTGCGTCGTCCGACAGGGTGGTCGTGGTGGAGTCGTCATGATTGAGCGCATCCTCCGACTTCCTGTTCAACACGATGATGCTGATGCGGCGGTTTTCCGGGTCCATCGGGTCCGCCTTGTTCAGGTTCTGCGTCGAGGCGAGGCCGAGCACGCGCATCACCTTCGCCTCGTCCATGCCGCCGCCGATCAGCTCGCGACGCGACGCATTCGCGCGGTCCGCGGACAGTTCCCAGTTGCTGTAGCCCTTCTCGCCGCCCGCATACTGCGCGGCGTCCGTGTGCCCCTGCACGATGATGCGGTTCGGCACGTCGTTCAGCGTGTGGCCGATTTCGCGCAGAATGTCGCGCATGTACGGCTCAACCTGGTCTTTGGCGGTCGCGAACATCGGCCGCTTCTGCGAGTCGACGATCTCGATGCGCAAGCCGGTCAGCGTCGAGTCGATGCGGATCTGCTGCTTGAACTGGCGCAGTACCGGATTCGCTTCGATCGCGGCCATCAGCTTGACCTGCAGATCGTGCAAGCGGACCTGCTCGCGACGCTCCAGCTCGCCTTGCAGCTGCTTCACCGACTCTTCGTTGCTATGGGAAACGGTGCGCTCGGCGCGGCTGCTCGAGCCGTCGGTGGAGCGCGTCACGCCTTGCGCGTCGGTCGAGATGTCGCGGCCGCCGCCCTTCAGAATGCTCGAATCCTCGGCGCTGCGGTCGCCGCCCCACAGCGTGATCTTCAACGGCTGGTTGAAGTAATCGGCGATGCCCTTCAACTGCACCGTGGACGCCGAACTCAGCAGCCACATCAGCAGGAAGAACGCCATCATCGCGGTCATGAAGTCCGCGTACGCGAGCTTCCACGCGCCGCCGTGGTGGCCGGCTTTCTTCGGCGCGGAGCGCTTGACGACAATGGCGCGGTCTTTGTCCTTGCTCATCGGTTCGGTTCCCGGCGCCCTTTACTTCGCCTTGACGCGGCGCACGTGCTCTTCGAGCTCGGCGAACGACGGGCGCTCGGTCGAGAAGAGCACCTTGCGGCCGAACTCGACGGCGATCGCCGGCGCGTAGCCGTTCAGGCTCGCCAGAATCGTCACCTTGATGCACTGGAACATCTTGGTCGACTCGGTCACACGCTGTTCGGCGACGCTCGCGAGCGGTCCGATCAAGCCGTACGAAAGCAGAATGCCGAGGAAGGTGCCGACCAGCGCCTGCGCGATCATCTCGCCGAGCACCGCAGGCGGCTTGTCGGCCGAGGCCATGGTGTGCACCACGCCCATCACCGCGGCGACGATCCCGAACGCCGGCATCGCGTCGCCGACCTTGTTCAGCGCATGCGCGGGCGCTTCGCCTTCCTGGTGGTGCGTTTCGATCTCCTCGTCCATCAGGCTTTCGATCTCGAACGCGTTCATGTTGCCGCCCACCATCAGGCGCAGGTAGTCGGTCAGGAACTCGATGATGTGCTTGTCGGCGAGGATCTTTGGGTACTGCGTAAAGATCGGACTCTTGGTCGGATCATCGATGTCGGCTTCCAGCGTCAACGTGCCTTCCTTGCGCGCCTTCGCCAGCAGGACATAGAGCAGCCCCATCAGCTCCATGTAGACGTCCTTGTTGTACTTCGCGCCTTTGAAGAGGGTCGGGATGACGCGCACCGTCGCCTTGATGGTCTTCATTCCGTTACCGAGAATGAACGCGCCGATACCGGCGCCGACGATCATCAGCACTTCAACGGGCTGCAGCAGCGCGCCGAGATGGCCGCCTTCCAGCGCGTAACCGCCGAAAACGGACAAAAGCGTCACGAGTGTTCCCACGAAAATCAGCACTGCCGAGCCCTCACAAAGAAGCGACGGTGACCGTCGTTAATCTGGTTTACGGCAACGGAGCAGAAAACTTTGACGGAAAAGCGGCTGGTCGCTGCGGTGTAAACCAGAGGGCTGCTCAACCGGCGCGGCAAGCGTGCGCGGCGTATGGCGTAAGCGGCGGCATGAGGCCGCCCGGCAGCCGGTCGTACGGACCGTGAGGCCCGCCGGACGCAGCGCTGGCGGCATGCGAGGCGCGCAACCCAGCCGGTTGCGCTCAAGCCTGGACGGCGGCGAGACTTTCGCGGACCCGGGCGTCGGCGAATTTCTTTGTCTTACCCGCACGCGACGGCGGTTGACACAGCCCGCAGACGAAGGCGTGCTGCGGATCGTGGGCATGCGCGACAAAATGCCCGCGACACCGGCAGCAGGTGGTCATCTGCAGCATGCCCGAGTCGAAGAAGCGCACCAGCGTCCACGCGCGCGTGAGGCTGAGCACGGGCTCGTCGTCGTGCAGCCGGACGTGTTCCAGATAGAGCCGGTAGCTCTTCACGATCGACTGGATCGTCTGGCAGCCGCCGTGGCCGGCCATGAAACGGTAGATGTTGTAGAACAGCGAGGAGTGAAAGTTGGGCTGCCAGGTCATGAACCAGTCGGTCGAAAACGGCAGCATGCCCTTCGGCGGCGACACCCCTTTCAGTTCCTTGTACAGCTTGATGAGCCGGTCGCGTGACAGACTGGTTTCCGCCTCCAGCAATTGCAAACGCGCGCCAAGCTCAATCAGTTCGATGGCCAGGGTGATTTCCCTGACTTCGAGTACGACGCTTTTAGTGGCCATCCGCGTGCTATTCCCCTCGCCCGATCGCTTTGTGTGAGAAGCGGATCGCCATCAGCCGATTTGCTCGACCGGCTGGCTTGCCATCAGGATCGCGGAATGCGCCTGGGCCACGGCGCTCGATTTGCCTTTGTCCGCGAGCGCGGACAGCACGGCATGGTCGTCGAAACGGAAACGGCACAGCACCTGATTGGACGCCGCGAGCTTGACGGTCTGCGCCAACGACAGATTGGCAAGCACATCGGCTAGCTGGTCCGAAATCCCCATGCGAAACATGCCCATAGGCTTGTCTTCGCGCAGCAGACGCTGCGCAAGCAGGAGATAAGACAGGTTGACTTCTCTGATCTCATTGAGCATATCGCTTGTCGCGCTCATGATTCCCCCGGGGTATATCTGGCTGGTCAGGCCGTTTACGGAAACGTTTGCTCGAACGCGCGCGCTTAAACCGCACGAATTGGCTCGCTCCTAATCTTGCGGCCATTGTCTCGAAAGGGGGGACGAACGAAAATCGGAGAGACACCCTGCCTGTTTGACGGATTAATCCGTCATTGTTGTAGGAATTTTTCCTACACGGACGGCTGCGCGGGGGATTGAATGAAGCGAGGCGGCGCCCAGCTTGGGATGCGTGATGCGCCTTGAATTTTTTGCTGAAAGCGGGCCGAACTAACCGGTGAGTTCGTGTCGGTTCACACTCCGCATCGGTGCAGCGGTGAAAAGCAATTATATGACGTTTTCACTGCTATGCAATGTGACTCGTGTAGACCTTTCTTCCCAACGTCCGGCCGCACAGGCCCGCGAATTGCTACTGCCCTCTGTCAGCCGTTCAGCGTTCGTCGGTGCGGGCCACGTCACGTGCGTCCCGTTTATCGGGACAGCCCTCCAGATACGCTGTAACGCGCGATGTTTCGCGCTGTAACAACATTAAGCGTTTGAAAAATGACTCGAATTAGCGCGGCCGATCCCGATAATGAACGCTAAGGAATTACCCGATGCAGGTTCGGAGCACCCCCGGGCGGCGGCATACCGCGCCCACCGTCCGTCTGGCCTTCGCTCCTCGCTCTACTCGAGCGCCGCTGTGCGAAGCCGTTGTGAATAGGAGAAACGCATGCGAATCGCACAAATTGCGCCGCTATATGAAGCTGTCCCGCCGAAACTCTATGGCGGCACCGAACGTGTCGTGTCGTATCTGACCGAAGCCCTCGTCGACCTCGGCCACGATGTCACGCTGTTTGCGAGCGGCGACTCAGTCACGTCCGCGAATCTCGACGCATGCTGGCCGCGTGCACTGCGCCTCGATCCGACGATCCGCGACGCACTGGCGCCGCACGTCCTGATGATGGAAAAGGTACGCAAGGTCGCGCATGAATTCGACGTGCTGCACTTTCACCTCGACTACATGCCGTTCCCGCTCTTCACCACGATGGACACGCCATTCGTGACGACGTTGCACGGCCGCCTCGATCTGCCGGAGTTGCAGCCAGTGTTCGACGCGTTTTCGAATGTGCCGGTGGTGTCGATTTCCGATTCGCAGCGTTTGCCGCTGCCGCAGGCCAATTGGCTCAACACGGTCTATCACGGCCTGCCGGAACAATTGCTGACGCCGCAAGCGCATAAGAAACCCGAATACCTCGCGTTCCTCGGCCGTATCTGCCCGGAAAAGCGCGTCGATACAGCTATCAAGATCGCTGCGCAAAGCGGTTTGCCGCTGAAGATCGCCGCCAAGGTGGACAAGGTCGATCAGGAATACTTCAAGCGTGAAATCGAGCCGTTGCTGTCGATGGCGCACGTGGAGTTCGTCGGCGAAATTAACGAAGCGCAGAAGCCTGAGTTTCTGTCGGGCGCCAAAGCGTTGCTGTTCCCGATCGACTGGTCGGAGCCGTTCGGCCTCGTCATGATCGAATCGATGGCATGCGGCACGCCGGTAATCGCGTTCAACCGCGGTTCGGTGCCGGAAGTGATCGATCACGGTGTGACGGGTTACATCGTCGAGGACGTGCAAGGGGCGGTCGCCGCGCTGCAGCGTCTCGATGAATTGTCGCGCACTGAAATCCGCGCGCAGTTCGAGCGCCGCTTCAGTTCGAAAACGATGGCGCAAAACTATGTCGATGGCTATTCGGCACTGATCGATGCAACGCGCCGCCCGGTATTGCGGCAGGTTGCCG
The DNA here is from genome assembly GCF_902859935.1 of Paraburkholderia fynbosensis. Classification (GTDB taxonomy): domain Bacteria; phylum Pseudomonadota; class Gammaproteobacteria; order Burkholderiales; family Burkholderiaceae; genus Paraburkholderia; species Paraburkholderia fynbosensis. Next base: position 26,826 of record NZ_CADIKI010000021.1, on the reverse strand, counting down.
TGGGCTAACAGCCGTGTTTGAAACGGCTGATGCGCTTTCGCGTTCAGCCGCTTTGACAGTTGATTGGGTCACTTACCTGCTGCGTGCATCGCTTTCCCGCGCATTCCCAATTGCGGGTCAATAGCAGGCAAGTCTGACATGCGAATCGTTTGCGCAGGCGAGGAATTCGGCGTTATCCCTTCCTCCACAGAAAAGCCGCCCCCGAGGGCGGCTTTTTTAATGCCGGGAATGGATACGCTTCCATCCCGAATTAGCGTTCGGCAGATAAAACGGGACGCCGATCGACCTTCAATTGGCTTTCGGTCTCGCCGCAGCGCGACTCAAACCGCGCCAATCAAAAAGCGCTCGCGATTCTTGCCGACAATCCACTTGGGCGGCTTGCCCCGTCCGCTCCACGTGTTGCCTGATTTCGGATCCTGGTATTTCGCCGGCAGCGGCGCCTTCTTGGGTGGCCGTCCGCGCTTGGCGGCGGCGGCAAAGCCGAGGTCCTGTGCGGTTAGACCGTATTCAGCGATCTTTTGGCGGATGTCGGCGACCACATTGTCAATTTCAGTACGCCGCGCTTCTTCTGCTTGTGCCTGCAATTTGGCGATCTGCGCCTTGAGGTCTGCATATTGAGACATTCGGTTCTCCCCTTTTTTAGAACTCATTCGACGGCAGACTAACTGTAATTATAAAAATTCGCAATGGCCAATAATACCGATTTAGGAAGATTTCCTCTGATAATTATTAACCATCGGTGAATGATAAAACAGGATTTTTATCGACCAATAATCGGTAAAGCAGCCCTCGCCCTTGACAATTGTTGACACCCTGTTTGGCGGTCTTTACCTAGAATTGCGCGGTCAAGGCATGCACCGCAGTCCGCCGTGTGTGCTCCGGAAGCATCAACCTTTTTAGGATTACCAATCATGCAGTTGTCAAAGCGCGTTGCCGCGGAGCTGTTCGGCACTTTCTGGCTCGTGCTCGGGGGCTGCGGCAGCGCGGTCCTCGCCGCGAACTTCGCCGGCCCGGTTCATGGCCTGGGCATTGGTTTCGTGGGCGTGTCGCTCGCATTCGGCTTGACCGTGCTGACCATGGCTTTTGCGATCGGTCATATTTCCGGCTGCCACCTGAATCCGGCCGTGAGCGTCGGACTGACCGTCGCCGGCCGCTTTCCGGCTCGCGACCTGGTGCCATACATCGCCGCGCAAGTGATCGGTGCGATTCTGGGTGCGCTGGTGCTGTCGCTGATCGCCTCGGGCAAGCCGGGCTTCGACCTCGTCGCCAGCGGTTTCGCCAGTAACGGCTACGGCGAGCGCTCCCCGGGGCACTATTCGCTCGCTGCAGCGTTCATCTGCGAAGTTGTGATGACCGGCTTCTTCCTGTTCGTGATTCTCGGCGCAACCGACAAGCGCGCGCCGGCCGGCTTCGCACCGATCGCCATCGGTCTGTGCCTGACGCTGATTCACCTGATTTCGATTCCGGTCACCAACACGTCGGTCAATCCGGCGCGCTCCACTGGCCCGGCACTGTTCGTCGGCGGGGCAGCGGTCGATCAGTTGTGGATGTTCTGGGTCGCGCCGATCCTCGGCGCCGTGATCGCGGGCGTGATCTATCCGTTGATCGCAGAGAGCCGAAGCGGCAATGCGCAAGAAATGGCGCTCGACTGAACGGCAGGTTCGTTGATCGACGCAGTCAAAGCGGGCGCTACGGCGCCCGCTTTGTATTGGTGCAAGCGTGACGCACTGGCTTGTCGTCCGGCAGTGGCCGGCCATGAACGCGCTGCTAGAATCGGCCACTTCCAGGCTCGCACAGGTGCTACCGATGATTCACTCCCGCAGATTCCTGCATCGCGTCGCACCTATCATCGGAGGTTTGTGCGCTGGCGTGCTCGCGCTACCCGCCGCGCAGGCGGCCGACGGCAATGGCAACATCGAAACGCTGGTGTTCGTGCGACATGGCGAGAAACCCACGCAAGGCTTCGGTCAACTGAACTGCCAGGGCCTCAACCGGGCGCTTGCTTTGCCGGCCGTGATCGCCGCCAAGTTCGGCAAACCGGATGCGATCTATGCGCCCGATCCCGGGCAGCAAAAAGACGACAATGGCCGTTCTTATTACTACGTTCGTCCGCTGGCAACGATCGAGCCGACGGCCATTCAATTCCAGATGCCGGTGCAAACGCCGTACGGCTTTGCGCAGATCGACCAGCTTGGTACCGCGCTCGTCAATCCGGCCAACCGGAACAAGCTGATCGTCGTCGCGTGGGAGCACAAACTTATCGTAAAGCTATTGCGCCAGATGGTGAGCGCGCACGGCGGCAACTCCGCTGACGTTCCAAATTGGGAAAGCGGCGACTTCGACAGTATTTATGTCGTTCGCCTCGACTGGCGGGACGGCACGGCGCGCGCCAGTTTCAAGGTTGACCGCCAAGGGCTGGACGGACGCGCGACCGATTGTCCTTGCGCGGCGCTGCCGGAGGCGCCGTCGGCAGCCGCCTCTGCTGCGGTTTCGACGAATGCGGCAGATTAATTGGGTAATACAGATGTAAGCCGCGATTACGCAGCGCTCGGCGCGAATTGAATCGAGTACAGCACAGTCCGTGATCCGGCAAGGTTCGATACGCTGAAAACCCTTATTCGACAGGCTGTCGAGCGAATTGCATGCGATGCACGAACTAAGCCGATGCCGCGCTTCGTTCCGCTGGAACACTGCGACGATGCTTTCAGTCCGTAACATCTCGTCGCAATCAAAGCCGAGCGCAATGCGTACATTGGTCCTGTGCGACACACCTACGTCGCCTCACAGGAGAAGAAGATGAAACGCATCGTCACTCATTTGCTGGTTGCTGCCGGGCTCGCGGCGGGCGCATGCGGGGTCGCGCAAGCGCATACAAATCTGAATATCGGCCTGTCCCTTGGCGCACCGGTTTATGCACAGCCCGCCCGCGTCTATGCGGCGCCGCAGCCGGTGTACTACGGTGGCTGGAATCATCGGTATGAGCGCGGCGACTATTATCGCGGCGACCATCGGGATGACCGCGGCTGGGGTCACGACAATCGCCACTGGGGCCACGATAACAGGGGCGACCGCCGAGGCGGCTGGCACGATTGAGTTTGATCCTCGCGCGGGGAACGGCCAGGCGTGAGTAGCCTTGATTTGACCCGCCGCGCCGCTGATAGACCGGCCTCACTCGCCAACCCGGCCCGCCTTCACGAACGTGGATGCGGGCCGGGGTTCATGCGGATCAGGACATCAGCTCGTCGTCGAGCGAGAAGAGCTTGCGCAAGTGGTGCGCGACGCCCGCTTCGAAGTTGTTGCCGATGCGCGGCACGTTCGGCAGACGCGCGATGAGATCGGGATTGGCGTTGTTCATCATGAAAGGGTGGCCGGCCGTTTCCAGCAGGTCAATGTCGTTCATGTTGTCACCGAATGCCACGCACTGCGACGCGTCCACGCTGAGCTGCTCGAGCACGATTTGCAACGCGCGCCCCTTCGAAACGTTCGACGTCATCACTTCCAGACAATCCGGCAGCGAGTAGGTCACGTACAGTTCGTCGCCGAATTCCCGTGCAAGATTCTCCGCGACGTGCGCGAGGTCGGCGGGCTCGCCAATATAGAGCGCCTTCGCGATGTCGACGCCGTCGTGTTTCGGCAGATCGGTTACTTCGTAGGTGAAGCCCGAGTCCTGATGGAATTTCAGCAGATCCGGCGCATCGCGGTCGATCAGCCACGCCTGGTCGGCGAACAGGTTGACGATCACGCGGCCATGCGCACCGGCGATTTCCGGCTGCACCAAACGTTGGACGATGGCCGGCGGCAGGTCGTCGGCGTGGATCACGGCGTTGTCCGGCGCATGAATGCGCGCGCCGTTCGACGTGATCAGATACGGACTGATGCCCAGCAAGTCACGAATACCCGCGACATCGCAAAAATGGCGCCCCGTTGCGATCACGAACCGCAGCCCGTCGCTTTCCAGTTTGCGCACGGTGGCGACCGTGAACGGGTCCACCTGATGGTCGGCGTTGAGCAGGGTACCGTCGAGATCGGTGGCGATGACTTTGTACATGGTATGAGCGGTCGGGGCAGCGTCGAAGTGCGTATTTTACCGTCCCCGGTCGCGCACGCAGGATCTCGGCTGCCACCGCCAGCGATTCTCAGCCGGCAAGACGCGCCGCTTCGCGCTGCGCCAGCTGCAATCCACCATGCGCCGAGTCGGCGAGCGGCTCACGCAGACGCGCCTGGTAGACCTGCGGCAAATACTCGCGCAACGGCGCGCCGAGCCCGCCGCACAGGGCGACCGGCAGGGTTCCCGAGGCGTCCAGCGCGTCAATCATCTTGCCCACTTCGACGCCTGCCTCGCCGAGCCATCGCGCCGCGAACGGATGCGTGCGATGCTCGAACGCAACCGGCGCGAGCTTCGCATAAGCGGTCTGATTGGCCGCACAGAGCCACACGACCAGACCGTCGCGGTCCTGCGCTCCGATGCAGGCGAGCAGCGCCCGCGCGAGGTCGTCGCTAGGCACACGGCCGTCGAGCACCTGCTGCGCATGGACGATGAGCCGCAGGCCGAGCCACGCGCCGCTCGCTTCGTCGCCCGATGGGTAGCCGTAACCGCTGGCGACGAGAAATGCGCCGTCTGCGGCCAGTGAAGCCGCCACGCTGCCGGTGCCAAGCGCCACGATCACGCCGGGCTTGCCGCCGTGCGCGCCGAGCAGCGTCGTATAGGCGTCCTGCTCCACCGCGAGTCCGGCGACCTCCGGCGCTTGCGCGCGAAACTCGGCCAGCCAGTCACGATTGTTGACGCCCGCGAGGCCACAGCCGAGCACGCAGCGCGACCAGTCCAATGTCTTGCCCGCGCGCTTGAACGCTTCGCTGCAGCCGGCCTCGATGGCCTGCCATGCGCGCTCGATGCCGAGCCCCAAACCCGACGGCCCGCTCGCCGCTTGTGCGAGTTCGCGCCCCTGCGCGTCGCCGAGCACCACGCGCGTACCGGTGCCGCCGCCGTCAATGCCGATCAGAAAGAAGTCCTGGTTCATCGAGTCGATTGAGTTCCGTGAGTGGATAGCGCATAGCGTGGCAGGTCATTTTCAATCCCGCAATTGGCCCAACGGCCAGCTTGCGATGCGCGCCGCTTCCGCTATGCTGGCGGGCGACATCACAACGGGAGCGCGACAGTGACACAGCGATGCAACTGGGTATCGAGCGAAGCGCTCGCACACTACCACGACACTGAATGGGGCGTGCCTTCGCGTGACGATCAACATCTGTTCGAGATGCTCGTGCTGGAAGGCGCTCAGGCGGGCTTGTCATGGTCGACCATTCTCAACAAGCGGGCCGGTTATCGCCGCGCGTTCGCCGACTTCGATATCGACGCAGTGGCGCGCTTTACGCCGAAACACGTGGATAAGCTGGTGACGGACGAAAGCATCGTGCGCCACCGCGGCAAGATAGAAGCGGCCATTAGCAACGCACGCGCCGTCCAGCAGATTCAGGCCGAGCACGGTTCGCTCGCGAACTTCGTGTGGTCGTTCGTCGACCAGACGCCGATGCAGAACGATTGGGCCTCTTACAAGCAGGCACCCGCGTCGACCGAGGTGTCGGACGCGCTGAGCAAGGGGCTCAAGCGCTACGGCTGCAAGTTCGTCGGCTCGACGATCTGCTACGCATTCATGCAGGCGGTCGGCATGGTGAACGACCACGAGACGAATTGCATGTGCCGCTCGCGATGCGCCGCGCTGGGGAAGAAGGGGCGTAACCGCAAGGCCGGTTGAACCGGCCACGGGTTGGCCGGCGCCTCGCCCACCGAGGTCACCGGAGTCTCCTGGCGCCGCGGCTCTAACAAAGGAAAGCCGTCCAGGGAAAATCCCGAGCACCGCCGCGCCTCGCGCGGCATCTGGCCCGCGGGCGCAAGGCCGCAGGGACGAGGAAGGCGTGCTGCATATCTTCAGGACACTCATCAACAACCTATCCGGCAAAGCCCGACTGCGCTTCCGGCGCATCTCGACCGTTATACGGCTATGAGCGGTGATGTGCGCTGCGCAGGTGACAGCCGCGATTCCGCGCAGGACACGACGCGTCGACCGCGGGAATTTTGACGGCCTTTCGCCGTGCTACTCCGGAATTCGCCAACTGGCGCGACTGCAAGACTGCGATGGAAGGTATTCCGGTCCGCTTATCGGCAAAACGCCAATCGCGGTGCCCACTTACATGGACATCGGCGTCTCGGCGCTGAAAAAGGCGCTCCCGCGCGCACGCATCAACGTGTACGACCAGGCCACCGTCGATCGGCTCAGTTGCCTGCAAAATGTCCACGACGTATTCGGCACCTGGGAATGGCGCGAACGGTTGGGCTCGATTGCCCGTCAATTCAGCCTGTCGGCCGACCGGCTGGAGAACGCCGCATAACGAACGGGCGCGAAGGCGTCGGCGAGGCGAGGCGCAGCCGTAGGCGCGTTTGCCTTGCCGGAGGTTCACCGCATCCCGGACCGGCCGAGGCCCTACTTGGGCTTCGCTCGGCCAGTCCCCCGCAAAGTCGCGACTTCGTAGATCCAAAAACAGCGCCCAAAAGCAAAACGGCGATGTGGCTTCTTTCGAAGCTCACACCGCCGTTCGGCGTCCGGAAAAGCCTGCTTAGTGCAGCTTTTTCGGCAGCATCTGGCTGCGCAGGCGCTTGTGCAGGCGCTTCACAGCAGCAGCCTTCTTACGCTTACGTGCCGTAGTCGGCTTTTCGTACGATTGGCGCTCACGCAGTTCAGCGATCAGGCCATTCTTTTCGATTGCGCGACGAAAGCGGCGAATTGCCACTTCGAACGGCTCGTTTTCCTTCAGAAGAATCGTCGTCATGTAATTCCTAAATCAATCACTTGATACGGGTTAATTTGCGTGGCGGGGAGACCGCTCACGCGCCGGCCCTCCGGTCGTTTCGATTCATGGCCAGTAACAGGCAAACGCGGGGAAACCCCCGGCCAAACCACGAATGAAACGAGAGGCAAAGCGGCCACGGAGGCCGGAAAAGAGAGGTGTGTGGAGCTCACCGCGGAACGCGGACAGACGTATTGCAGAAGCCGCGCCTGTTGCCGTTTCGCCAACCTTTCATCAATGAAAACCGCTGACGAAACAGGCAAAGATCTCAATTCACTCCCGATGATATCAGGAAACTCTCCATCCTACCAGGGGTTTGGCGATTCCGCCAGGTCTTCCAAACGATCAGGCGCTCGCGTCGTCCAGTTCGCGCATGTCGTCGCCAGTCAGCATCAGGTGGACGGCCGCCGCGAGGCTTTTCAGCTGGTCCACCGAGGTCGCGCTGGCAATTGGGGCCGTGACGCTCGGCCGCGCAATCAGCCAGGCCAGCGCGATCGCGGCCGGCGTGCTGCCGTGTCGGTCGGCGACGCGGTCGAGCGCCCCGAGAATCCGCAAGCCGCGCTCGTTCAGATACTTTTCGACCCGGCTGCCACGCGCCTTGCCGGCCAGATCGGCCTGCGAGCGGTACTTGCCGGACAGAAAGCCGCTCGCGAGACTGTAATACACCACCACGCCGAGTTGATGGGCGAGCGCCACCGGTTCGGTATCGCGTTCATATTCCGCGCGGTCGTACAGGTTGTACTCCGGCTGCAGCAGTTGATACTCGGGCAATCCGTGCTGGCGGGCCACGGCGAGCGCCTCTTCGACGCGCGCGCCGCTGTAGTTTGACGCGCCGATCACCCGCACCTTGCCAGCCTCGATCAGCTTCTGGTACGCGCCGAGCGTTTCGACAAGCGGCGTTTCGGTGTCGTCGTCGTGGGAAAAATAAACATCGATGTAATCGGTTTGCAGGCGCCGCAGCGAATCCTCGACCGCCGCCTGTATATTGGCCGCGGACAGGCCCTTGCGCTGCGGATGCTTGGACACCTTGGTGGCGAGCACGATCTTGTCGCGCTTGCCGCTCTGCCTGAACCATTTGCCGAGGATGGTTTCCGACTCGCCGCCCTGATTACCGGGCACCCAGGCGGAATAAACATCGGCGGTATCGATAAAGTCGAGACCGGCATCGACGAACGCATCGAGAATGGAAAACGAGGCGGCTTCACTCGCTGTCCAGCCAAATACATTGCCGCCGAACATAAGCGGCGCGACCTGCAATTCCGAGCGGCCAATCCTGCGCTTTTGCATGCGTTCTCCACGATCAATAACGGGCGAACGAATGAGAATACGCCCACTTTGAATGCGCTGCAGCGCATCGAGTGGATCAGCCTGCAAGCGGCTCAGTATTTTTTACGCGGCTCGCGCTTCACCGCCGGCTTCAGAACTGCGCGATGCGCTGGTATTGGCTGACGTTGCGGGTGGCCCGCATGCTGGCCTGGTACTCCGCGGCGAGTTCGCTCTGGGCCAACTGCGCCTCCGCGGCGATCCGGGTGTCGATCTCGTGAATCTGCCTGAGCACCTCGAGCGCGGCGGGCGCCTGCTGCGCACCGAGCGACATGAGCAGCGGCGAACGCTCGTCCGCGAGCTGCGCCGCCCGCTCCCAGTCCGCGACGGCCGCAGCCTGCTCGATGGACTTGGTGAGTTCCCAGATACGATCGATGCGTGTCGCGAATTCCATGTCCTGCCTCCCTCTTCCACTCAGCTCTTGTTGTCGGACAGCGCGCCGGCGCTGTTCGTGCCGCCGAACAGTTGCGTCAGATATTGCGAGTTGCTGTTCATCGTCGCCATCAGCGTGTTGAGCGCCGTGAACTGCGCGTTGTACATGCTGGTGAGCTGGGTTTGATAGTTCGTCAGCGAGGTCTGTTGCGTCGTGAGGTTGGTCAGGTCCGCGTTGAGTGCGTCAGTGCGCGTCTTGATGACGCCGCCGTCCGACAGGTAGCTGGTGATGTTGCTGTTCAACTGCTCCGCGACACCATTGGTCGAGTTGAAGAGCGACGCCACCGTCGACTGATTGTCCTTCAATGCGCTGTTCAGCGTGTCGTCGTCGACCGTGAGCGAGCCGTCCGCATTCAGCGAGATGCCGATCGAAGCGAGGCTCGTCGTCGTGTTGCCGTTTTTGACGCCGGTCGAGACGATCGAGGCCAACTGATTCTGCACCATGTTCAACGTCGAGTCGCCCAGCAGCACGCCCTGCGATGTCGCGGTCGAACTGTACGCGGTCAACGTGCCCATCGTCGTGACGAGCGTGTTGTACAGCGTGACGAACTGGTTGATCGTGTTCGCCTGCGAGGTAGTGTCCTGCGCGACCGTTAGCGTCTGTGGCGTCGAACCGGTCGTATCGACGGAAGCAGCAGTCAGGTTCAGCGTGATGCCGGAAAGTGCGGAGCTCACCGTGTTCGTCGAGCTGGTGACGCCGGTGCCGTCGATCGTGAAATAGGCGTCCTGCGCGGCCGTGGTCTGGGTCCAGTAGGCCGTGCTTTTGACGCCCGTTCCCGAGCCGTCGTCGAGCGTCGACTGGTTGGCCGCGAGCTGCGCGCTGGTGGCGCCCGACGTACCGGCCAACGTCGTGCCGTTGTTGCTCGACACGGCGAGATTGTTCAGTGCGTCGCTCGCATTCGAATCGGTGATCTGCACGCTGATCGCGCCTGCGGAGCCTGTCGAGGTCGAGTGCAGCACGAGGTGGGCGCCGTCCGCGCCGTTGACGACGGTAGCGGAAACACCCGGGTTGTTGCTCGCGCTGTTGATGGCCGCGGCGATACCGGAGATCGTGCTGTTCGACTTGTCGAGCGAAATCGTCGTGCTCTTGCCGCCCACGGAGAGCGTCATCGTGCTCGATCCGGAGGCGAGCGGCGTCTTCGCGTCATAGCCGGTCGAGCTCAGCACCTGGGCCGTCGCCACCTGGGCGACGTCAATCGAATACGTGCCGGCCACGGCACCGCTGGCCGCCGTGGCCGTGATGCCGGTTCCGGTGCCGCTCATCGTCGCCGTGAAGTCGTTCACGGCCGTGCCATCCGAGAGAGAGGTCAGTCCGGCTTGCAGCGCGGAAAGTGCCGCCGAGAGCGTGCCGTAGGCGGAAATCTGGGTATTGTCCGTCGTCTGCTCTGCTGCGAGCGTCGCAGCCTGGCCGGCGATCTTGGAGTTGACGAGCGCCGTCACGAGCGAATTCACGTCCATCGACGAATTGGTCGAACCGCTGATGATTGACTGAGCGGCTGCCTGCAGCGCGGCGTTGCTCGCTGCGGTGGTGGCAGCGACAGTACTGGCGATCGAACTTCCGGTCGAGGATACGGTGGACATGGACAGGCTCCGTGTTTCGGCGATGCCGTGTGAATCGATTCAGATCTGAAAGCGGTAATCGGGAGGCAGGCCTCCCGATGGTTTTGCGTCCCACGCGCCGGGTGGGGCGGGCGGGACGCGTTGCGTTGCTACATGAAGCCGATTACTGCAGGAGCTTCAGGATCTGCTGCGGTTGCGAGTTCGCTTGCGACAGCACCGAGATACCAGCTTGTTGCAGCACTTGCGCCTTGCTCAGGTTAGCAGTTTCTTGTGCGAAGTCGGCGTCCTGAATCGACGATTGGGCCGACGACAGGTCGGTCGACTGAGCCTGCTGCGTCGTGGCGATTGCCGTGAAGCGGTTTTGCGCCGCGCCGAGCGTTGCTTGCAGGTTGTTGACCGCATTCAGCGCGTTGTCGATGGTCAGCATTGCTGCCGAAGCGCCGTCCTTGGTCGAGATGTCGATCTGCGAAACCGTGTTCGACGTGCTCAGCTTGTCGATGGTCGTGCCCACTGCGGCTGTAACCTTGTCCTGAGCCACGACATTCGCGTCAGTCGTGACGCCAGCGTCCGTGACCGCTTCGATGTCGGTCACCATCTGCGCACCGGTTTCGCCAGTCAGCGTGGTATTGCCGTTGGCGTCCGTAGCAGGAGGAGTAGCTGCGCTCGCGAAGATGTTGGTAGCAGCAGTGACATTCAAGGCCTGGCCATTCTGGTCCGTGAGGGTAAAGCCGCCCTTACCGTCGGCAAGCACGTTGATCTGCGTGATAGTAGCGTTGGCGTTGGCAGCAACCGCGAGCGTATCCGAAGGATCGCCCGCTGCAGCCGGGGGCGTACCCGTCGTAGTTGCCGTGTAGTAGGAAAGCGTGGATGCGTCGGTGATAGCGTTGCCGTTTTGGTCCGTGTACGAGACCGCGCCCTTGGAGGTATCCCACGAAGCCGTGATCGACGTGATGCCCGGAGCCGCCGCCGCTTTGCCGGTGTTATCCAGCGAGACCGAGAACGAGCCGAGCGTGTTGCCCGCTGCCGGAACGCCGCCGCCAATCGAAGCAGCGGACATCGACTGCGAGAGATTCAGCGAGATCGACTGACCGACGTTTGCGCCGACCTGGAACGACGCACTGCCCAACGAGCCGTCGAGGACGTTCATGCCGTTGTACGTCGTTTGCGATGCGATACGGTTCACTTCCGCGACCTGCTGCGTCACTTCCTGTTGCAGCGCTGCGCGATCGGTATCGGTCATGCTGCCGTTCGACGCTTGCGTCGCGAGCTGGCGGATACGTTGCAGGCTGCTAGTCAGCGACGACAGGCCGCTCGATGCCGTTTGCACCATCGACACGCCGTCGTTCGAGTTCGACACACCTTGCGTCAGACCGTTGATCTGGGTCTGCATGATGTTCGAGATTGCCAGGCCTGCTGCGTCGTCCGCTGCGCTGTTGATGCGCTTGCCCGACGACAGACGCGTGATTGCTTGCGACAGTGCGCTGCCCGAGCCGGTCAGGTTCTGCTGTGCAACCAGCGAGTTGATGTTGCTGTTAATTCCGAGCATGAAAATTCTCCTATTGGGGGCCGTCAGCCCGTTACATGCCATATAGATCAAGGCATCAGCGAACGAGGCAGCTATGTTCGTTTGCCGCCCGCCTTGTTTGTGGTAACGGCCCGTCCAGGAAAAACTTTATGGCGACAACACGCATATTCGTCGATTCGACAGACGAAAACATCCACTGCCGGATCGAGCAAACAAGTTGCAGATGCAGGCCTCAAGCCGGCCAGAGTGCCGCCGTTAACGACCGGTCGAGGCCGCTGACAATCGGCCGCTCCCGGCGGCACCGAGCCTCGATGTGACCGCACCGGCGCTCATCGGAGCGAGCACTCGAACCGGCCAACTTGCGCGGCCGCGCGCTCAACGCGTCAGCGTCACCACCAGATAAGTGACGTACAGCACGCCGCATAGAAGCAGCGCCCACACCGGCACACCGCGCTCGCGCACATTGACGCGAAGCCACGCGGCAGCGGCCAGCGTGATAACGATGCCCGTCACCACTTCGATACGCGGCGTCCACGGCGTCAGCAGAATGCCGATCGCGGGCAGCAGCGTCCCCTGGAAAACCATCGCACCGGTGATGTTGCCAAACGCGAGCGTGTCCTTGCCGCGCCGGATCCACAAGATGCTGTTGACCTTCTCCGGCAGCTCCGTGGCGATCGGAATGATCAGCAGCGACAACAGCAGCGGCGACACGCCCACCGCTTGCGACACACCCCGCACGCCGTGGATGAACCCCTCCGCCCCCCACACCAGCAACGCGACGGCCACGATCAGTTGCAGCACGATGGTCGCGAAATTGGTCGGTAAGCCGAGACGCGACAGCAGCATCTTGCCGGGCGCTTCGGTGCCGTGCCCGGCGTCGACGAGCTGATTCGACGCGCGAAACGTCATCACCACGTAGGTCACGTAGACGCCCACCAGCGCAACACTGAAAAACGCGCGCACGACCATCTGCTCGTGCGGCACGTACATCGCCGCGGCCGCCAGCACGAACGCGCACAGGAAATAGTTGAGGTCCCGCGTGAAGCCGGTGCGCTCGGGCGCGACCCAGCCCTTGACTCCGCGCGCGCCAAGAATGGCGAGCGTCATCAGAAACGTGGACAGCGTGGAGAGCATCAGCGGCGCACCGAGAATCGCGCCGACGCCAATTTCATGGTTGACGGTGTTATCGCTCGTGCCGCCCGCGATGGCAAGCAGCGGCACGAGCGTTTCCGGCAGCGCGGTGCCGACGGCCGCGAACAGCGAGCCAGTCACACCTTCGGAGATTTTCAAACGTTCGCCGAGATGTTCGAGCGCATTGGTGAAGAGTTCGGCTGCCACCAGAATGACGAGCAGCATGATCGCGAGTTCGACAAGCAAACCGGTCATGCAAGGCTCCCGGCGCATGCGTCGAAAGCACGGCTGCTCGCTGGATGATGAGCCGATGCGCAAGCATGCGGGCAATATGTGGGGATTCTTGACGGAAACCTACGGTGATTCACAGGGCAACTCCACGGTCGGACGTATGTGACGAACCAATGACGCACCGCCACCCGTCCGACCAGAACGAGGCAGTACGTCAATGGTCTCGCCAAACCGAACCGGTCGAACGCGCCATGACCCACAGGCCAAGTATGTTGACACGCTCTCCTTCAAAGGATGAAGGAAGGCTACTCCCCAGTGACCGGGGGATTCTAATCGCAGGCGCCGCTTTCAACAAGCTTGTGCCGACATGTCAGCGGCAGCGACGCGCGTTGGATTTTCGCGCCGTGGGTAGGACGACGGGGATTGCGAATGTGGAAATGCGAGTCGATAGAACTGAGGTCACGCCAGATCGACGACTGCGATATGCGACGAACTCAAGGATGCAGCAGAGACGGGGGGATGAAACGAGAAGAAACCAGCGCCGAAATTTCGGCCAGAATTGGTGCGCCCGGCTGGGATCGAACCAGCAACCCCTGCCTTCGGAGGGAGAAATCGCCCAGTTGTACGCAAGGCCATGCGCAACTAACGTTTTGATTATACTAATTTTTTAATCGGTATAGCTCTCGTCGTTTCAGCTCGTCTTCGTTCGCATTAGTCGCGAACTCCGCCACTTTTCCGCCAGAATACCAGTCGGGCATACCTATAGATAGCCAAAATCTCCAACGAAGACTCCTGCCTCTTCGTCCCAAGTCGCATTCGCCACTGGGACAAGGCGCGATGGATATGGAGCGTAGGGTGTACCACCATCAGTTATGAGGCATAGCCTGTCCGGATCATTGAGGTTGATAACTAGATCGCCGCGCAAATCAACATCGAGGGTGCCATCAGCAGCTGCCGACATGAATCTATGTTTGTAATCCTCGCAGTCCATTACTAAGCAACGAAGCGCTTCAATCTTCTGCAGCCAAACAAGCATTACGGCTTCAACCTCCTCTGGGGTGGCCTTCAACAGTTTCTTGGGTCTCCCGTTCTCGGTCACTGGGAAAAGGCCCTTCCGCAGTCGAGCGACGCCATCGGAGAAGATCTTCCAAGCCTCGTGGCGACGAGCGAGATAAGTTTCAATTTGCGAGGGTAGAAGCCGCTCTTGTACGAGCGGCCCCAATCCAAATTCAAAGACAAACTCGTCGCTTAATTGGGCATCCCTGTAGGCATCTCCCGATATTTGAACGAATTCAAATTCCTGGAGGCCACGCGTCGTCTGGCAAACCATCGAAGCTATCTTGCCGCCTTCGAGTCCTAAGCGCTGTTCGGCCAGAGCCTGAGTTCTCTTTGCCTTCCCGACAGGTTTCCAGAGTTCCTTACCGAGCCAGTAGGTCGACGCCTTTCGGTACTTGGTACTGCCACTGCGGGGCTTGGTCATCTTGAAACCCTTGTTTATCCGTCATTCCCGACAAATGCCGGCGCGCCGAACATCTGAAATCAGACTACCTGATTCATATGGAGCGCGCAAATGCCGATCGAGGAAACTGGTTCTGCCAGTGATTTTCGCGTCACGTTCGCACAGCTAGACCCGAGCGCACTGATCTCGCCCAAGGAGTTCGCTTGCCTTCTCGGCATCACCCCGGGCGCCTTCTACCAACGGAACATGCACGGCGAATTTCCTCGCCCTGCCATGAGCCGAAACCGCTGCGTGCGTTGGCGTGCGGCTGACGTCCGCGAATGGCTGAATGGTCTTAATACGGCCTCGAAGCGCCGGGGGCCACCGCGTAAGTCGGACATCCGTTAGCGCGGGAAGTTATCGTTGTGACCAAAGACCACTCCGACTTGCCCGTCGTCGCCTTCGCATTGGAGTGCGACGGCGAGACGTCGATGGGAAATCCGAAACCACGGCGGGTCAAGCTGAAGGCGTCGCTGCACGCGCGGTCAATACGGTCAGATCTCCATCTTTCTGAGAGGCATGTAACGCTCAGGAACGACCTTGTAGCCGCGTCACATGGACTCAAGACGCTGGCTGAACAGCGGGTCGTGAAGTCGTGTGCGGCCAAGCTCGACAGTGTGCGGCTCGATCAGGGGCGCTACAAGATAACGCTCTCAGCCGCAGAATATGCGGAGACTTTCCGCATCGATCCGAACACCGCCTACGAGCAGTTGAAGGTTGTGTCGAAGTCACTGCTCGACCGAATGATCCGGCGCGAGGAGCCGACCAAGCGCGGCCTCAAAATTCACCTCGATCACTGGGTCAGCGGCATCACTTACCACGAGGGTGAGGCGTGGATCGAGCTGCGCTTCAGTCACGAGGCCACGCCCTACCTGACAATGCTGCGCGGCAATCACACCACCTACTTGCTCAAACAAGCCGCTGGCCTCCGTTCGATCTACTCATGGCGGCTCCTTGAAATGCTGATGCAGTTCAAAGACACCGGGTGGAAGCGAATCGACCTCGAAGATTTCGCAAAGGCGATGGACGCCAAGCCCAGCCATGTCAAGAACTTCAAAGACCTCCGGCGATGGGTAATCGAGCCGGCCGTGACGGAGCTGACCGACAAGGACGGCTGGCAAATCAACTGGCAACCAATCAAATCGGGGCGAAAGGTTTCGGCACTGCGTTTCGATTTCAAACGCGATCCGCAAGGACGCTTGGATATCAACAACTGTGAATAACGCCCGGCTTTTCTCCCATTTCGCCTGTGGATGGCACCCGGAAACTCTCCTACTCGCCCGGCCAGTCTCCCAATTCACCCGGAAAGTCTCCCATTTATGCCCCGGAAACCCCTACCAGATAAGTCTCTGCCGCGTTTACAAACGTAGACAAACGTATTACAAACCGCGCGCGCGAGGCGGTGCGCGCCCTGCACGTTGCTACGCCCCGGCAAGCGGTGGCAAAACCGGCGCTTCGCGCCTTGACGGCCCCCAAACACCATTAGCCTGCAGTGGCCTGTCCGGATCGCCCGCCCGCAGCGCGGCCGGCGCTCTTCCCACGCCCTACGGGCGGCGGTTCCCGTGCGCCTCGATCCGGGCGCGACGGCGCGCGCGAGACGCGATCGTGTATCGATCGCTATGGCTTGCAGGGAAGAGGCTGAGTAGCGCTTCTAACTTGGGCAAGCCGCATCGCGGCGCGTCAGGCCGAAGGCAATCGCCGCGGGGAGCCGGTGGGCGGTCGCGGGACGCCGGCCAGCGACGCGGGCCGGCGCTGCCCACGCCCGAAGTGGGGTGGGCAGCGCAACCGTCCACGGGCGGGCGCGAGTGCGCCACGAGCCGTCGCATACCGGCTGATCGACACCTCGCCATGCACGCGCTCTCACTCGACCAGACCCCGTCCCATGCCGACTTCCAACCTGCCGAAACCATGTCGGTCTCTTGTCCGAAATTCATGTCGGACAAGAGGGGGCTTGGCGTTTTCCGGGCACAACTCAGACATGCGAAAGACATGGCGAGTTGCGCCCGGAAAACGCCAAGCCCACACCCCTCAGGGGTCGAGATGCGAAGCAGATCGGGGGTGGTTCTTGGCAGATTTCTGACCGCATGAGAGATCAAACTGAGACGGTCACCGAACTGGCCAGAATTTAATTCACAAGGAGGCAAAAGGAATGGGGAAAGCGAAGAAGCCGGCACTCAAATCGCTGCCTGCAAGCTGGCGTGAGGACATGTGGGCGCGCGCATTCGAACCTGAATGGCGGCAAGCTCGGCCCCAACTGCTCCCAGCCTTGGCAGTACTCTGGTTAACTGGTTGCCGTCCCGCCGAAATCGAGCAAGGCGTGCGCATGCTGTTGCGTAACGATCTTCTAGTGATTGAGGTGTCAGGGGCGAAATGCACAGATGCCGGTGGGCGTGAACGCGGCCAACCCAAGCGGCACTATGCGTTCAAGATAGATGCCGATGCCAACCTGGCATTGACGTTCTTGCGAACGCTGGTAGCGCAGAACACTGTCAACGGCACAGGGCAGCGGCAGATTAGCCACAACGCAGATTACTTGTACAACAGCGTCGTCGCTCTCGGGAGAAGTGTATTCCCCGCGTTGAGAACGCGGGTGAGTCCATATTGCTTCCGCCACCAAGTTGCCTCGGATCTAAAGGCTGACCCCGACGTCCTGTTGGAAGACGCGGCTAAGTTTATGGGGCACCTCTGCGATTACAGCATCGGCAAATATGGTCATGCGATTCACGCACGAAAAGGCGGAGGACGAGTCAAGGCTCTCGCCGTTCAGACATCCCGGCCGATTAAGCATTCGCCGAAGGTCGATCGCCTAGCGCGCTTCAAGATCGCTAGCGCGAAGCGACGCGATCGGAATGAGAAGCCCAGTTAACGTCCGGGTGGGGCGTGCTCAGTCCGCCCGACGGGCGGCTGCGTCATGGATACGTTGTTGGCAGCGCATAGGCTGCTGCTGCCGCCGGTTCAGGGTGCAAGAATGCGTCACAGACGCGTTGAACGCGCGTCGTCTGGAAAGTGGCGTGTCGGTCCGCTCAGTTGAATGCGTCAAAAGTGCGTCGTTTGCGACGCATTTTTGACTGCGACCGACCGGCATATTCATGGCACTCAAAGTAGTCGCGGGTCATTCGGGGCGCTTCGGCGGGCGGAAGGTGCGACCAAATAGCCTCGACTGCCTCGAATTGCGACCGGCAAGCGAGTCTTGCGCATATGGCTCATCCAGCAAAGAAGCTGGGGTAGGGGCAGCCTCGCAGTGTCTACTGAACACATTGTGCTTACAATTCCTGCTGATTTCGCACACGAAATTGTCGATGAGCTTGTCGGGTCGCTCGATGCGGTCCGAACAGCAAAGTAGCACTGGTCAAAAGTATCGGGGGCTGGTCGAGGGCACCGCTGACTCCTGCAGCTGGTGCTCGTAACGACCCCAAATAAAGGGTAAAGTTATCTGAAAAAAGCGTGTGGGGAATGTCGCTGCATTGCCTCAATGGGGCTGGCGTGACATCCACATGATGAGCATGAACAGTCAATATCTCCTATAAAAGTGACCTATGCCTAAAAGCTCTCGTCTACCCGCTGTATTGCCGTTAACAAGCACCCTACCCTTGGGGACAGAGAGCGGGAAAGAATTCGGCCGAATCGTCGGACTCCTTTTACTTAATGAAGCAAAAAAGTTAGGCATGGAATTTTCGCTGTTCGATGATGCCGCGGGGGATTTTGAAGGATTGGACAGCTATTCTCGAAAGAGCAAGTCCAAGGAAGTCATTGGATATCAATATAAATATTTTCCATCTCCATTGTCTGATAATCATCGGGCGGAGATAGCTTCATCTTTGACAAATGCCACAAAGAGGGCAAAACGACTCAAACTACAAAAATGGGTTCTTGTCACACCCAATGATTTTACAAATTCGGGCCGACGGGAAGGTGGCGGCGATGTGGACTGGTTCGAAAGTCTAAGAGAAAAATTCAAGGAAAAATTCGAAATAGAACATATCGGCCATTCTAAGCTCGTATCCCTATTTATGCAGGCGCCGCATCTCAGTCTTTTTTACTACCCTGAATTGGTGGTTGACGGAATGACGCGGCGTAAAACCATACAAGAGATCCGGACGTTATATAATCAACAAATGAAAAACCGATATGGACGTATCGAGTTTGTCGGTATGTCTGTGTACAAGGACGAGACATCAAGACGTGTCCCGTTAGAAAATATATACATTCCACTTTCGGTTCTTCCCGAACGCTCGCCAGAGGAGGTTGACGACACGCCTCGCGTTGACCCCGTTACGCTGCTTGCTCCGGGTGCAAGAAGTATAATACTGGGTGACCCGGGATCGGGAAAATCCACGCTACTGGCATTTTTGGCATTGGTCGGAATTGCCGAGTCACTGCAAACGCGCTGCGGGAAAGTCAACGATAATCGACTTACGATTGTGGTGACGTTACGCCGTTACGCTGACGAATTGAAATCGAACGCAAACCTCTCGCTTCTGGAGTATGTTTTGGATGTTGCAAGGGCCGATTTTAGCATTCCGGCGCTAGATATTTCATTTTACGAATTCTATTTGGAGAGCGGGCAAGCCGTCATTTTGTTTGACGGTTTGGATGAGCTTCCCGGCACCAGGTATAAATCGGTGGTTCGAAAGCGGATCGAATCATTTTCGACTAGTTATCCAGGCAACACCATAATAGTAAGCTCTCGGCTTGTAGGATACGAGGCAGAGATCCGCTTTGATGAAACGTATGGGCACTATCGAGTCGCAAAACTTCGCCCGGCAGAGATTGAGAAGTTCATTTTGGATTGGTACGCGGCTAGAATTGAGGATGACGTTGAAAGCAAAAGAAACGCTGCTGACCTGATTCGTGTCATAAAGCATACGGACAGTGAATCCATTCGTGATCTCGCGCGAAATCCCCTATTACTGACTATTGTCACGCTAGTCCATAGAATTGATGCCGTTTTACCAGATCAGCGAGTCATTCTGTATCAGAAATGCACAGAAACATTATTAAACACGTGGTATAAGGCTAAACGGCGAGATGAGGAGGCGGTAAAGGGGCGCGTCGAACGCAGAAATCGTTTGCGAATAGAGGCCATCGCATATTGGATGCAAAAACGGAGTCTTGGCGCTCAGGGGCGCTCGGTTGTTTCGCACAATGATCTCCTAGCGTTTCTTACTGATTACATAAACGAACGCGAACGTCCAAAAGAGACCGATGATCCAGCAGAGGATCAGGCCGAGATTTTTCTTGGGTTCATAAAAAACGCCGCGGGATTACTTATCGAAGCTGGAGACGGGCTCTATAGTTTCATTCATTTGACGTTCCAAGAGTACTTGTGTGCCACACACCTTTCGGCGTTCGGAGAAGTGAAAGGGGCGCAATCAATTTGGGATGAACTTGGTGGCGAATTGCAGCATCCTCGATGGCGCGAAGTCGTTCGCCTACTGGTGGCGAGCTTAAAGTCTATACAAGGACAAAGCTTTTTTGTACAAAAATTAGTTGACGGCAATAAGAAGCATCTCAGCCGAGACGCTGTTTTGCTGCTTATCGGCCTATTGAAGGATGCAATCGAACCCGCAGAGGAATTTTCCGCAGATATTTTACTGCAGGCATTTGAATGTTTGTTGACATGTAACGAGTCTAATGATGTGAGGGCGATAGAAGGGGCGCTGCGCGCTTGGATTGACAAAAATGTTGAGAACAAAGCACTCGCCGTTCAAATTCATGACGAATTCTATGAATCCGTAAGCGTTCGACGCAGACTGGATGCGGTATTGATCCGCGCAGGCATGGAGTTGCCGCAGCTCTCGGACGAGCAGAAGTTAAAAATTAGTGAGTCCGGCCGAGGCGCGAATTCTTCGATTGCATTATTGAAGGGAATAATATTTGACCCGCCCATTCCATCGTTGAATCCAGAATTTGCAGAAGCTCTCTTTGTGGCGAGCATGGTCTTGGCTTTCGAAAGCCCAGACACGAACCTTGCCGGAGTGATGCTTTTTTCGATGTCGTTGATTTTGAAGCCGGAAACCGCAGCGCGCCGTTTATTTGATCGCGAGTTTGGCGTGCTCGCCAGTGGCGCCGCAGGACCGCATCGGGATAATGGTCGAAATATCGTATCAATTGCACTTCCGTTTTTGGATAATATTAATCCCACGATTTATCGTGCTTTGCGCAACTCGTTTGTTCCGGGTCGCCCCCGCACCCCTAAGCAGGAAATTCAACAAAATGAAGAAGGTGGTCGGATATTTGAGGCCGCATTTTTCTCTCGCTTGTACTCCAAAAGCGTGAAACATGCACGTTCCGATAGTGAGGCGGCAGGTGTGCGACGCGCGTTCGTTTGGACGCGGCGTGCAGACATGATGAAAATTCCAAATACTTGGCGCAAGGCGACCAGTGAAGCGCGCAAGAAAATCGACCGCTCGGAGCTGCCAATTATTCGCAGCGCTTTCCGCGAGAAAATGGATTCATCCCCCGACGTTTTTTGGCGAATGGTTTGCGCATCTGATGTGTTTTCCGTCTATCTCATGGAAGCAGTTTTTGCGTGTGCCGGCCTCAAATCGAACGTGCTCTGGAGCGAGGCTCTTCGGGCTTCGCTGGTTGCGAAAGTACCGCTGACGTTCGCACGCTATCTTCAGTTAGAGGAGTGGACTCGGCTGGAAAAGGTCGTCCATACAGGTGAGGCGAGTGAACAAGATCTTGATCTTGTTGCTTGGTTGTTAACCTTTGATATTTGGATTTGGAATAACCGCGGTTATGACCGTCCGGAACATTCGCCTTTCGATATGCTTTCTAAAAATGCTTCATTCGTAAATTATGCTCCGATACAGCTGGCATTAGCTGCGCGGGACGTGGCGTATCGGACCGCGGGCGCGGAGGATCGATTTCTGGCACACATGGCAGAACGAGGAACACCCATTAGTGACGCCTTGGTTGCCGCGGGTTGGCTCGACACAATCCCTCCTCGATCGCCCGGAAGAGTTCGAAAAAAAAGTGCGTGACTTTCATGCCGAGCAGTCGTGGTCCGCGTTAAGGAGCGCAACCGGCGTACGTCTGAGAGCCGCACAGCGCCCTTTAATAAACTTTAATAGGTACGGCTCACTTGTCGAGCGTTCGCGAGAAATGAATCTTGTTAGCTCGTTGCTTGTGAGCTTTTTCA
The DNA here is from genome assembly GCF_902859935.1 of Paraburkholderia fynbosensis. GTDB lineage: Bacteria > Pseudomonadota > Gammaproteobacteria > Burkholderiales > Burkholderiaceae > Paraburkholderia > Paraburkholderia fynbosensis. The sequence goes on along the minus strand of NZ_CADIKI010000021.1, from coordinate 5,136 downwards.
AAGCCTTCGGTGCAATTGCCCCTCGTGATGCCTGTATCGGGCTTAAGTTTACTCTGCTTCAGGCGGATTCAGATCGGGCAAAGAACTCGCCTTCCCAAGTCGGCGCTCAGCGCGATTTGAAGTCCGGCACTGGCTGCTGCGGCAAGCTGAATGAGTTTCCGTGGGCCAAAATTCAACTTGGCATAATAGCGCTTATGTCAGATTTGAGCGGCTGCACGTCATAGAAATGACGTTGTACGTAGTCATGAGTCGGATTGCCACAGCGCGACGATCGGCGGCGAGGTTTCCGCAACCGAGGTCGCGCGCAACTTCGAGACGTCTTCATACGGGCGTACGTCGCGAGGTTATCTGGTCGCGCAGGCGGTGCTCCGCGATCGTCCATTCCTTCACGAAAAGGATGGGCAACGGGCGAGGGTGCCGCGCGCGCTGCCGACCGGTGCGGTGCAGTACTTTCCGATGCGGCTGGTTCCGGCGGTAGGTTCAATTCAGGCTCCCTTGTGTGCGTCGATCCACGCCAGCCAGCCATACCGGTAGGCTCTTGCGTCAGCGAGCGCGTGATGCACGCGACGGTCCTTGCGGTAGTAATCCTGCACTGCGCGGTCATAGACTGTCGTATCGATTAGGGGGCGTAAGTCGTAGTATCGATCGGCGAGGTTCGCAGGGCGATCGGGGCCAAGCAGGTCGACCAAGAATCGAAAATCGGTTTCCGAGTCGCATGCGGCCTGCACGGTGCGCGGCGAAGCGGCAAGCCAGCTGCGAAGCGTTGCGCGTGCCTCGGCGCGTGTCGTGCCGGGTTTGTCGAGCAACGGCAGCACTTCCCGCTGCACGAATGCCGTACAGTCATCGATCGCCCATGTGTCGGCCAGCTCGACATAGAACTCGCGCGAGCCGTCCTCAGCCACGAGGGCGAGGCTGACGAGTTTCGGCGGTCGTTGACCCAAGCCGGTGTATTCGGTGTCTAGAAAGAGCAGCATGGGTTAGCGCCGAGATTTTTTGCTCGCCACCCAGCGAGGAACGCGAGCCGTTCTTCGTTCGTGAGAGTGCCGGAGTGGCCCTCCACGAGGACGCTCGTTATTCCTAGCCTGTCGCCTTCCGGCGTGCCGGGTTCCGGGTCTCGATCGACCAGCGCCGACACTTCTGCCAGCGCCGTCCGATAGTCATCTTCAGTGTGCAGCGGTCGAATGTCCATTTTTGCCCCGAAGTGTCGCATGCACCGAGTGTAGCGGCCCCGGCCTGGCCACAGTCGCGTGATAAAGGCGTTATGCCAGGTGACTGTGACGACATGAACCGGATGTCCATCGGACTGCGCGCAACCGTGAGGTTATTTGGTCGCGCCTGCGCAGTTGTCGGGTGACACGGAAAGTGAAAACTGCGCCCGGTAAGTGAAAAAGCGCTGCCGCAGATAAAGAAAAAAAAATTCCGACTTGTAGGGGAAAGAAGACACCCGATGACCGGGCGTCTTCTCTGACAGGCAGGACGCCAACGGCAGCCCGTACTGCCCCACTCCGCTGGACCCTTGGCCCGCTTTCGACCCACTCCGGTCAGATAGCTTTCCCCGCAACGGTCAGTTAGCAAACTCAGGTAGTTCGAGCTGGAGCGCCAATTGGCGGTCGTTCGCGGGCTCACCCAATCGGCCGAGGCCGTGTAAAAACGCGGTCATCGCCCACCTCAGTAGGGGCGCGCGCGACTTTCCCCTGCGCGCATTTTTCAAAGCACCGGTTCGAGCGTTGCGGGGTGCAAAAGCGCTCGTCACGCCAAGGTTAGATCGATCGTCGCGCGCGGTCACCATTCTGCTCACCTGGGTTCACGCGCCTGCCAGCCTCATGGCACGCATCGCCTTTTCGAACCCGAGGATCCTGATGACACGCTTGAAGTTGTATGCCAACACGTGCAAGCTCATTTCAGTCGCAACACGACTGATAGTGCGTGTCTGGAAGTGCGTCGAACCCATCCAGTGCTTCAGGGTACCGAACACGTGCTCGACAGTACGGCGACGCACGGTCATTGCATTTGGCTGACGATCCAGACGGCGCTGCATCGCTTCAAGCACATCTTCATGCTCCCAGCGACGGATGCGCCGATAATCGGCCGGCGTGCACTGGTGTTTAATCGGGCAACGTGGGCAGGCGCTGCTCCAGTATGTACGCAGCGTCAGCTCACCGCGCTCGACGGAGCTATACCGGTAAATCGCCCGTTGCCCCGCTGGGCATTGGTACTGATCGTCTGTGGCGAGGTAGATGAAATCGCCACGATCGAATCGTCCGTCAGCCTTCGCGCCCGAGGTTAGTGATTTGGGCACCAACGCGGCGATGCCCGCCTCATCGCACGCCTTGATTTCGGGAGCATTGAAGTAACCGCGGTCGGCGAGCGCTTTGACTTTTCTCTTCCCCATGGCATCACGTGCAGCCTTTGCCATCTTGCTCAATTGTGAACGGTCACTGCCAACGTTCGTGACTTCGTGGGTGACGATGAGATGATGTTTGGCGTCGACAGCAACCTGCACGTTATAGCCGACGACTCCCGTTCCCTTGGCTTGCGAAATCATCGAACGTGAGTCGGGATCGGTTAGCGAGACCTGCTTTTCCGGCAAATCCTTGAGCAGTTCTCCTGCTCTCTTCAGATCACGCATCTGTTCGCGGAGTGTGTCTATCTTCTCTCGTAACCGCTTCGTCTTCGCTTCGACTTCGCCCGGTTGCGTCCGGTCCGCGGTTTCGAGCGCATCAAGGTAACGCTGAATGCTTTGCTCGATTTGCTGCTGGCGTCTTTCGATCTTGTTCGGCGTGAAGTTCCGGTCGCGGCTGTTAACTGCCTTGAATTTGCTGCTGTCGATGGCGACGATAGCCTGCGTGAACAGCTTCAGATCCCGGCACAACGTCACAAATCGCCGACATACATTGCGTATGCCTTCGCCGTTGCTTCTGCGGAACTCCGCGATGGTCTTGAAGTCGGGCGCGAGTCGGCCAGTCAACCACATGACTTCAACATTGCGCTGACACTCACGTTCAAGTCGCCGGCTTGACTGCACTCGATTGAGATAGCCGTAGATATAGATCTTGAGTAATACCGCTGGGTGGTAAGACGGCCGACCCGTGATAGCCGGTGTGGTGCCTTCAAACCCGAGCGAGGCCAGTTCGAGCTCTTCTACGAACGCGTCGATGATTCTGACTGGATTGTCCTCTGTGATGAAATCCTCAAGACATTCTGGAAGCAGAGTAACCTGCTTGCGGTCTTCACCTTCGACATAACGCCCCATCGTCGCCTCTCATCGAAACGGGTTCATTAAGTCTAGGTGATCACTCGCGTTTTTGCACGGCCTCGGCCATGAAGAGACATTCGCTTGCAAAACAAAAGCGTTCGCGTTGGGTGCTGCATCGAAATGAATCAGGCGGCTGGCATTAACGACGCCCGGTGCCTTGCTGTCGTTATATAATCCGCACCTGTTTCGCTGTCTCTCCTAAAATGCATGCGGACATCGACCAAATCTGAACAACTACGAGCTCTTCGCACGTGTTGAGTTCTTAGGATATAAAAAGGAAGATCTATGTATCGGGGATTCAATGTTTCAAATTTTCACTTTCCAACAGCGGCCGAAGAATACCAAAAAATAGGCCAATTGATTTTCGATGCGGATCGGACGGCAATCGAGAATAAGATCGATTCTTTTAAGGATTCAAAAGGTCATCTGGTCGCCAGTAAGATCAGCGCAAAATGGTTTCCGGAAGTAAAGGCTGACATTTTTCTGTCGCATTCACATCAGGATGAGCGGCTGGTTATTCAGCTTGCAGGCTGGCTAAAAAATAAATTTGGATTGACTTCGTTCATTGATTCAACCGTTTGGGGATACTCCGAGACGCTACTTAAGATGATCGATGACCAGTACTGTCAAGACAAGAAAACTGGTATATATAGTTACCAGAAGAGAAATCAGACAACTAGTCATGTCCATATGATGCTGACTATTGCGTTAGCAAAAATGCTAGATTCGTGTGAGTGCGTGTTTTTCATTAATACGCCAAAATCCATTACGCTGAATGACAATATTGGAAATTCCGGTTTCACTATGTCCCCTTGGATATATTCGGAAATTGCAATGACAGGCTTGATTCGAAAGAGGACTAAGGACGAGCATCGAGGAAGACGCCTCGTGAAGGCAGCCAACGAGTCATACACCTTTGACTCGGTTGATGTTGCATATGACGTCGACTTAAGCCACCTTAGTCCCCTGAGTGCCGACGATCTCAGTGGTTGGAGCAAATCAACCAATGCAAAGAGCGCGCAAGCACTCGACAAACTCTATGAGTTGAATTAATTATGGAAGAGGCGAAGATCGCTTACCTAGGGTTTATTCAAGGCGCCATAAATCGAATGGCTGGGAACGTTTTTATCGTGAAAGGCTGGTCAGTGGCTCTAGTCGCGGCCATTATTGCCGTTACGTCCGACGCGAAATCTGGATTTTATATTGCGATCGTGCCGGTTTTGCTTTTCTGGTGGCTAGATGCATATTACCTTAGGCACGAAAGACTTTACAGAAAACTGTACGAAATCGCCTCCACGGCCAATCCTCCAGTTACGTTCAGCATGGACACAAGTGTCTTGAAAAACAGCTTCACATCGACCTTCGGAACAATGTGGGCGATTGCGGTTTGCCCATTTTATCTGCTGATCATTGGCCTGTTGATTATACTCGCGATCAAAGGGTCGTTTGCGGAGGCAGCGGAACATAAAAGCGACGCTATCCAATCATCCGTGTCGCGAGAGACGTATATAGTCTTACTTCCCGACAATCCCACGCTGGGTATGTCTAATCACGCGAAATTTCGATTTCAACTGCCGATTGATCAGATGTCGGATGCAAGAGGGAAATGACCATAGTGATGATGGCGAGTCGGCCTTCCATATAACTCCCGACCTTAAAGCTAGAGTAATAGGTGTCCGGTATGGGTCGATTTGGTGCGTTCGCCGTAGGCCCGCGTTCGGCCAATAAGGGCCCTTCGTGCCGACTCTGCGAACGTCGGCTCGCCTTCTGATTGTGTTGAAAAAGTCTTGTTTTGGCTCGAAGCGCTGAAGTCCGCGGCACGTTTTCGAGTTGTGGTGATCGGCGAAGCGGCAAACTTGAACGAGGCAACGATCCCCGTT
>NZ_CADIKI010000020.1 GCF_902859935.1 Paraburkholderia fynbosensis | reverse complement strand
ATCAGTGCTTTCTGCGCCTCACTGTAATAAATCCGGCGTCGCTGTTTCATTTGCAACACTCCCACTGCTCACGCAGCTTCTAGTGTGTTGCATCCACCGGTTGAATCCGCCACGGCACCAGGCGGACCGGCACGCCCAATTCTTCGCCAAGACGAAAGGCAATCTGGGGAGTAATGCCTGTCGGTGCCGCATCGCCGTGTGTGCTATTGCCCGGTTGCGCCAGCACTGCGTTGCCGAGGTTGATGGCGGCGCGCAGGACGCCGTGCGGGGCAAGGGCGGCGATAGTTTCAGGAGAAACAGTGCTCATGTCTATTACCTGGAAGTTTTGAGTCGTTTGGGCGGTGCCGGGTTCAACATCTGCATATCCGGAACATCACACCGAATCGGGCGGCATGTGAACCGACGGACGTCAGGGGCTAGTGCCTATCATCCAGTAACACTTTGCCAGAGAAGTACGATATTCAGCAGCACGATGATGCCAGCTGCCATCCACGCAAGCCATAACGTGACACCGCGCAGTCTCCAATCGGCCAACAACGTACGATCGGCTGCGAAGCGGATCAACGGCACGACCGCAAGCGGCAACGTGAGACTCAGTACCACCTGGCTGGCGATGAGCAGGTTGGCCGAGCCGTGTTCGCCCCAGATAAGCACTGCTGCGAGAGCGGGTCCGATTGCCAGAGCGCGCGTCACGAGCGCCCGTTGCGGGGCGGCCAGACGCAGTTGCAGAAAACCCTCCATGACGGCCTGTCCCGCGAGTGTGCCGGTTACCGTTGAGTTAAGCCCACACGCAAGCAGGGCGGAGGCGAACAGCAGGCTTGCCCAATGGGAGCCGACCAGCGGCGCAAGTAACCGGTGTGCTTCGCTGAGATCGCTGACGTCCGTGTGTCCGCTGGCGTGGAAGACGGCAGCGGCAACGATGAGAAGCGACGCATTGATTGCGAAAGCAAACGACAGCGACCCGAGCGTGTCGATGGATACAGCGCGGAGAGTCGCGGTCAGTTTGCGTCGCGTCTCGGCCGTCTCCAGTGGCGTGAGCAGCGCGGCAGTTTTGCCGCGTGCAATTGCGAATGTGCTTTTTGCGTCTTCCAGACCGTGGTTTTTTACGAGCGCCGAGTGCAGATAAAGATTGTGCGGCATCACCGTCGCCCCGACGATGCCGACGGCAAGCCAGACGATGCCTGCATCGCGCACCAATTCGCTCGAAGGCACAAGGCCGTGGGCGGCTTCGCTCCAGTCCGGTCCGGCCAGGGCCAGTTGTGCAACAAAGCATATGGCGATGAACAATAGCAACAGAGTGATCGTCGCTTCGAGCGAGCGGGAGCGTCCGTGGAGCACCAGCATGCCAAGTGTGCCGAGCGCCGACAGCAAGACACCGACCCATAGTGGGACGTGAAGCAGCAGTTGCAAGGCCACCGCGCTACCTACGACCTCAGCGACATCGCAAGCGACGATTGCAACCTCGCTTGCAATCCACAGCGCCAGTGTGGTGCGCCGCGAAAAACGCTCGCGGCACAGTTGCGCGAGGTCGCGCCCCGTAACCACGCCGACGCGTGCGGCAATCCATTGAAGAAGCATTGCCATCAGGCTCGCCAATGCGACCACACTGAGCAGTCGATATCCATATCGAGCTCCCCCGGCAAGCGCGGTTGCCCAATTGCCTGGATCCATATAGCCGACCGCAACCAGAGCGCCGGCTCCTGCATAGTTCATCCATGAGATACCACGGCGACCCGACGAACGCATGCCGTTGCGCTGCGCGTCTGGGAAGAAGTTCGATACAGGTTCCATGATGGCTCGCTGGCGAAGAGACGGGATGAACTGGGCGGCGTTCCACATGCTCGTGCAGGTAGGACCGAAAAGACCCAGGCGGATGCTTGAATCATCTCCGAGTGGGACGCGCGGAGCCAATTGGAAATGCTGGGCATTTCGATAAGCGGCGCGAATCGAATGCAACACAGATCCGGCGGTTGATCGTTCAGACTCACGGTTTGCGTCATTTCACGACATTTCACGCGCCTTAATTCATTCGTGGGACTACGATCGATTCATGGCTCCTGCGCAGAAGCCCGAGTTCTGCGAAGTGGGTCGAATACAACGAGATTGCGTCGGTAACACGGTACTGATGCGCTCCAACCGACCGAATTCACACTGAGGTGATCGATGAATGCATCGGAAACTTTGTCTTCCGCCTCGCGCAGGCACGCGAATGGATGTGCGATAGCTGTCACTAGCGGATGGACGCGGGATGCATGGAGTCAGACGCTGCAACTCCTGAGGATTCTGTCCTCCGGTGACGCATGGCCGGGACAAGAAAATTTAGAGGGAACCCAGCGCTTACGTACCGCAAGACACTCCGGCGATTCTGCGCGATCTGCGCCAGTCGTTACCCTGATAGAGCGTCTTTCCAGCGCGGCGGTGACGCTCAGTTGGCGTTGCACGGCGTGTCACTACGGCGATCAGGTCTGGATGCGCTGTATCGCTCGACAGTCTGGTGTTTGCGCTGTAAGTGGCGTCGCGATCCGCCGGGGGGATGCTGTGTACCGCCCGCGCAGTCGCGGGCATTGGTTGCCCGTCAACGTTGACGCGATGATTCACGCACGTACGTTCGAATAATTCGTTGCGCTTTATCTAGCGGGCGCCACTTGGCGTCCTTATCATCTTCAGCCAGGACGATCTATGAAGAAACTCACGACGGCTTTCGGTGCTCCGGTAGTCGACAACAACAATATCCAGACTACCGGTCCGCGGGGCCTCGCGCTGTTGCAGGACGTCTGGTTTCTCGAGAAGCTGGCGCACTTCGATCGCGAGGTTATTCCCGAGCGACGTATGCACGCAAAGGGATCAGGAGCGTTCGGCACTTTCACATTGACGCACGACATTACGCGCTATACGCGCGCGAAGATCTTTTCGGAGATCGGCAAGACGACGCCGATGTTCGCGCGCTTCTCGACGGTCGCTGGTGAGCGCGGTGCCGCCGATGCGGAACGTGACATCCGGGGGTTCGCACTGAAGTTCTACACGGAGGAGGGCAACTGGGATCTGGTCGGCAACAATACGCCGGTTTTCTTTCTTCGTGACCCGCTCAATTTCCCTGACCTGAATCACGCGATCAAACGCGACCCACGGACAGGATTGCGCAGCGCGGAAAGCAACTGGGATTTCTGGACGGGGCTGCCCGAAGCGCTTCACCAGGTGACGATTGTCATGAGCGACCGAGGCTTGCCGAAGTCATTCCGTCATATGCACGGATTCGGCAGTCACACTTTCAGTTTCATCAATGGGGATAACCAACGGCACTGGGTGAAGTTCCATTTTCGTACCCAGCAGGGCATCGAGAATCTGAGCGACGCCGAAGCCGAGGCGCTCGCCGGGAAGGACCGTGAGAGCTCGCATCGCGATCTGTACGAGAGCATCGAAAGTGGTGAGTTTCCTCGCTGGACACTTTATGTTCAGATCATGCGCGAGCAGGAAGCGGCGACGTGCCAGTTCAATCCGTTCGATCTCACGAAGGTTTGGCCGAAGAAGGACTATCCGCTGATTGAAGTAGGCGTGATCGAATTGAACTGCAACGCTGAAAATCATTTCGCCGATGTAGAGCAGGCTGCGTTCAACCCGGCGAACGTTGTGCCGGGCATCGGCTTTTCGCCCGATCGCATGCTGCAAGGCAGGCTGTTTTCGTATGGAGATGCGCAGCGCTACCGTCTGAGCGTCAACCATAACCAGATTCCGGTGAATGCACCGAAATGTCCAGTGCACAGTTATCACCGCGATGGTCTGATGCGGGTTGACGGCAATAGTGGCGGCACAACCTCGTACAACCCCAACTCGCGTGGTGAGTGGGCTGACCAGCGCGCGCTGCGCGAACCGCCGCTCGCTTTGCAAGGGGCGGTAGACCATTGGGACCATCGTGAGGACGACGACTATTTCTCGCAGCCTGGCGCACTGTTTCGTCTGATGACGGCAGAGCAGCAACAGATGCTGTTTGATAACACCGCACGCGCCATTACCGGCGTGTCTAAACCTATCCAGCAGCGCCACATCGAACATTGCACGAAGGCTGACCCGACCTATGGTGCGGGCGTGGCCAAAGCGATTCAAGCTGCGGAAGAACTCGCCGGTCGATAACCGGTCTTCAGGCAAGAAAAAGGGACGTCGCGCGCTGCGCACGTCCCTTTTTCTTTTGCCTTGCCACGCCGGACGGCGTGGCTCCGCTTTCCGTACGTCTTGGCGCTACGCGCCTTCTGGCGTTCCCGCCATTGCATTCAGGCGCAGTTGCGTTCGCCGCGCTTCCTCGTTTGCCACGTCGATGAAGTCGAGAATCAACGTGTTCGCTTCGTCGGCACGATAGAACTGGTGCACGGTCAGTTCATTGAAGCCATCGATCGGCACGCAGCGTAGCCCTGCTGGCAACGACGCAAACACATAGGTCGCGCCGAGCATGACGCCCAAGCCTTGCTCGACTAGTGTCATGCCCATCTGCGCCTGCATGGTTTCGTAGACGAAATGCGGTGTGAAGCCTGCTCCGCGGCAAAGGTCCACCACCGAGTCGTAGAGCGGCGGATTCACGTTGCGGCTGAAGATGATCAGCTTTTCCGCGGCCAGATCATCGAGCCGCAAGCGATCGAGTGACGCAAGCCGGTGATCATCGCGCATCAGTAACGCCCAGCCCGAACTGACAAGCGGCTCCCCGCGAAGTTCGCCGCCGGGCGGCAGCGGGACCACCGGCACACCGAAGCCGACGTCGATCTGATGCTTCAGGAGCGCCTCGTATTGCTGCGCCGCGTTCATTTCGTGGCGCACGATCTTCACGTCCGGATACAGCGATTGCAGACGGATCAGCGATGGGGGCACGAACGGCAAGTTAGTGTATTCGACGAGTCCGATCGACACGACGAATTCCTGGTGGTCGCCGGCTTCGCGGGCTAGACGCAGCGACAGTTCGATTTGCGAAAACGCTTTGTCGATGCCGTCGCGTAGCGCTGCGCCAGCAGGTGTGAGCATGACTTGGCGACGATCGCGCATGAAGAGCTGCACGCCAACCAGTTCTTCCAGCTTGGCAATCTGCTGACTGAGCGCGGGTTGCGTGACGAAGGCCAGTTCGGCCGCGCGGCCAAAGTGCAATTCCTTCGCGAGGATGGAAAAGTAGCGCAGCTGGCGGAGTTCGACTCCTCGCATGAAGGCCTCGGCAAAATGGACAGCGGGTTTTAAGGGCGGGCTACATGCGGTACAGCGCAATCCGGTAACCAGATTTGATTCTACCGGGTGACCAAGCGGGGTGGTGTGGAGTGAGGTACGACGGTAGACGAAGGGAGTACGACAGGCGTCGCAGAGGAGCGAAGCCGGGAAAGCAGGCTGTGGTTCAGTCGGGCGAGATACGGACCGTCAAGGAATGCATGAATCCACCAGACGCAAAACGCGTTGGTGGAATCAGCGTCCGTTCCCCGTCCGCTTTGCAACGGGTGGTAGCGGCGAACGTCAAGCGTCGACAGTACTCGTCGCCGGATAGTCGGTGTAGCCAGTCGCGTCGCCGCCGTAGAAAGTCGGGCGGTCGTAGGCGTTAAGCGGCGTATTCTGTTGCAGACGTTCGACCAGGTCGGGATTGGCGATGAAATAGCGGCCGAAGGCGACGGCGTCGACGCGGCCTTCCTCTACTGCGGCGCTCGCCGAGGCCTTCGTGTACCCGCCTGCCGAAATGACGGGACCTGCGAACGCGGTGCGGAACAGCCTGGCGTTATCGGGAGCAGTGTCGTTCAATTCATCCACCATGCCGGCCAGACTTCCGCGGGGCTCGATCAGATGCAGATAGGCCGGTCGGCGCTCGCTTATTCTTCCGATCACATGGGTGAAAAGACCGACCGGATTGCTGTCGCCCGGATCATTCAAGGTGCCGTGGGGCGACAGGCGTACACTGACGCGGTCCTTGCCCCATACCGCGATCACCGCGTCGAGCACGTCGAGTAGCAGGCGCGCGCGATTCTCGAACGAGCCACCGTATGCATCGGTGCGATGGTTGCTGCGGTCTTGCAGGAACTGGTCGAGGAGGTAGCCATTCGCTCCGTGCACTTCCACTCCGTCGAAACCGGCCGCTTTCGCGTTGCGTGCGCCGTTCGCGAACTGCTCCACAATGCCCGGCAGTTCGTCGATGGCGAGGGCGCGGGGCATGACCGAGTCCACCCACTGGTAGTCGCTCGTCAACGCCTGCACTGTGGGTCGCACCGCCGACGGTGCTACCGGTTGGGCATGATCAGGCTGGTTCGACGGGTGTGAGATAGCGCCCGTGTGCCACAACTGCAGGACGATTCGCCCGCCGCGTGCGTGCACCGCATCGGTGACCTTGCGCCAGCCGGCAATCTGCGCGTCGCTATGGATGCCCGGCGTGCCCGGATAGCCCTTGGCTTGCTGGGAAATCTGCGTCGCCTCAGTGACGATGAGTCCGGCCGAGGCACGCTGTGCGTAATACTTGGCATTCAGTTCGGTCGGTGCGCCTTCTGCGCCGGCACGCATGCGCGTCAACGGAGCCATCACGATTCGGTTCGGCAGTTCCAGTGCGCCCAACTTCAGCGGGTCGAAAAGCGTGTGGGATGACATGTCAGTATTTCCTTTGTCGCGTATTCGTTGGATGAGCCCGCGACGCACGCTTTGCGCGGCGCAGGTTTGCTTTTGCGTATCGCCGGTTTCCACTTCCGGGTGTAGGGTGCCGGCCGATGGAAAGCATTGTGGCGAGGCGCAATACACCGGGCCAATTAGAAACGCGACAGGTATTGATAAGTATCGGTATAGCAGGCGGATCCCGCGCGATACGGATATAGCGTGGAGAACGCCGCGACCCGCGGCATCAGTCGAAAGTAGTGGGGGCTGCCGGTCAGAAGGCAAGGCAGCTCGACTGATCGGTTCGGACGAAGAAGGAAACGTGCTCCGCTAATTTGTCAGGATTCGCTGTCTGTCAGTGGCAGCGCTGACGGTTCGCGCGCGTGTGCGAGCCGGATCAAACTATCGGCGCACCGGCTGGCCCAGAGCCCTGCGCCGTTGCGGCGGGCGATAGCGAGAGCGCTCAACAGGCGGGCTTCAGCGGCAGCGCGTGCAACTTCGGGATGCAGTGCTGGATCTTGAAACAGAACCTCGCTCTTGATACGAAGAAGCTCCAGAATCGTCCACGCTTCGTCACTGCGCGACGCGCGCTTAAGCGCGGCGTCAACCGCGATGCGAGCATTCGCCACGTCGCCGGAGCGGGACAACGCGTCGCAGTATGCCATCTGCGCAAGCGAATATATCGGCCCTTGGCCGATCGGCGCGACGGCTTCGAGAGCTGCTTTGAGCACCGGCAACCCGACAGTCGAACCATCCCGCAGTACGGCGAGCATGCCAGCGAACAACTGTGCGACTTCATGCCACGCTTCGAGGCCGGCTTGGGACGTATCGTGCAGGAGCATGGCTACGTACCGCTCGGCGATTTCTGCATTGCCGGTGTACAGGGCAACGGGGCAGGCGCCTTGCGCCAGGGCATAGACGACTGTAGGGAGATGGTCGGTTGCCAGCGCGTCGTCGAGATTACTCGCGGCTGCGGCCAGCGCTTCCTCCATATCGCCTTGCAACATGAGAACCTGTGCATCGAACGCACGAGCAACGACGAGCTGGTCGAATTGCAGCTCGCCTATCCGCTTCACTGGCTCGACAGTCGAGTAATACTCGATCGAGGATTTCAGGCGCGACTGCGCTTCCTCGAACTCGCCTCTGTACATATGGGTCGTTCCGAGGATCCGGTCGCTCAGCGCCACATGCGCGGCGTTGCCGGTGTGGGCAGCCAGCAAAGCGGCGCGACGCGCTGTTTCAAAAGCTGAACCATAGTCGCCGGCATTTCGCTGTGCGGCCCATACTCCCCACAACGCCTGGACCTGTCGCTCCATGTCGTTGATCTGCTCAGCGCGGACGAACACTTCCTGCCACGCGGCGCGCATGGCCTCGCCACCTCCGTCGCGGTGCGTCAGTGCGGCCGCGCGTGCGCGCCATAGTTCAAGCTGAAGCGCAGAGTCCAGACTGGAGCGGGTGAGTGTCGTGTGCGGATCCGTTGCGAGCGCCCGATCCACCCAGCGCGAACACTCGCCGAAGAGGGACAGCGTTGACCACAATGGAACGGTAGCAGCGGTGAGTTCGAGCGCGAGCGACGCATCAGCATCGTCGGACCAGGCCCAGTCCAGCATGGCCCGAACGTTGTCAATTTCCCATGCGATTGGGCTGCTATGCGCGGCACTGCCATTCACCTCTTTCCCCGCCGTGTGTGCGTGCTGCTTCAACAGGGTCAGCAGATGCCGCGCTGCGAACCTGGCGACCTCGCGTGTCTCCCCTGCATCGTTCAGCCGATCCAGGGCATAGGCCCGCGTGATGTGCAACAACCTGTAGCGCGGGACCGGGCCGGCGACGTCGGCGGAAACCAGCGACTTTCCGACAAGGTCGGCGAGCAGGAAGATCAGCCCTCCTTCGTCGATCGTCGAGCCTGCTACCGCGCGCACGGCATCGAAGGCGAATGTGCCCGGAAACAATGCAAGGCGACGCAACAGCACCTGCTGCCGCTCCGGCAGCGACTGGTAGCTCCAGTCGAGCATGGCCGCGAGCGTTCGATGGCGCGGCGACGCAGTTCGGCGGCCAAGCATCAGCAAGCGGAACCGGTCATCGAGCAGCGTGGCGAGGCCGTGAATGCCGAACGCGTCCACACGGCCGGCACCTAGCTCGATCGCCAGCGCGATGCCATCCAGGCGCCTGCAAATATCCGCCACGAGCGGCGCTTCCGGGTCGGTGAGTTCGAACTGATGGTGGTTGGCGGTGACCCGCTCGACGAACAGTTGCACGGCAGGATAAGCCAATGCCTGTTCCGCAGACGGCTCGACGTCGGGCGGGGGCGACGTGAGGGGCGCGAGCCTGTAGACCTGCTCGCCATCGGCGCGTAACGGTTCACGGCTCGTTGCTATCAGATGCAAGCCGGGCGACTGTTTGAGCAGGGATTCGGCAAGAAACGACGACGCATCGAGCACATGCTCGCAGCAATCGAACACGATCAGCATCCGCCGGTTCTCGACGTGGTGACCGATCGCGACTTCCGGTGCTACGTTACCTGGTGCGATTCCAAGTGCCGCGGCCAGCGCCCCCGGCAGCAGGCGAGGGTCGGTCAGAGGTGCGAAATCGACATGGAACACGCCGTCGGGATAGGAGCCGGCCAAGCTCGACGCGACGGCCAGCGCGACTGTGGTCTTGCCGATGCCGCCGGGTCCGGTGATGGTAACAAAGCGGCGATCGCGCAACTTGCCTGCAATAGCGAACACCGCTTCCGTGCGGCCGACCATGCGTGTGAGGCGCACTGGCAGGTTGCCCCGGATTCGGGCGACGCTGGAGGGTGGCGACGTTTCTGCCCGTAAACGTTCCATCGCCACTGGTAGAGCGGTTGCCGTAGTGCCGCTATCGCGACTTACAACGCCCGTGAACCGGTAACCACGCCCCGACACAGTTGCAATCAGCGGCTGAGCGCCCTCTTGCCGGCTGCCAGTGTCGCCCAGTGCACGCCGCAATGCGGCGACTTGCGCCCGGAGGTTGCTGTCCTCCACTACGGTGGTGGGCCATGCCCGGTTAGTCAGCGTTTCCCTGTCCACGACCTGTCCGGCCTGTTCGATTAGTGCCAGAAGAATATCCATGGCGCGGCCGCCGACAGCGACGGGCGTGCCGTTGCGCAGCAATCTTTGCTGTGCAGGAAAGAGGCGAAATACGCCGAATGCGAAACAGATATCAGACGGATACATCGATGGCGGATTGACTGGTGGCGGCGAAATGCCGTTGAACCGTTTTAGCACTTCAGAAAGGCCTACGCATGTCTGGATGCAATTTTCTGTCGCCCTCTCACATAAATTCACGACGATTCACTTTGGTGGCTCCCCGGGTGATGCGCATACTCGCAGCAAGTCCTCGAGGCGCCGGTAAGTCAGCCGAATCGGCCTGGTGGGAACCATAGGGAGCTTCGGCATGATGTCGCAGAGCGGGACCATTCTAATCACCGGAGCTAATTCCTGCTTTGGCCGTGCACTCGCACAGGCGGCGCTCGAGGAGGGATTCCGAGTAGCCGGCACCGTACGTAACGAAGCCGCGCGATTGGCCTTCGAGGCGCTGGCACCGGGACAAACGCACGGTTATCTGCTCGACCTGACCGATCAAGGCGCAATCGCACTGCTCGTCGAACGGATCGAACTCGAGGCAGGGCCAATCACCGTGTTGGTCAACAACGCAGGCTGCCTGCATGCAGGAACGGTTGAAGAATCGCCGATCGAGGCCCTGGAGCACCAACTGGCCGTCAACCTGATTGCGCCGACGATTCTGATTCAGGCGATTCTGCCACAGATGCGGCGACGCCGCGCCGGCCAGATCGTGAATGTGACGACGATCGGCGGGTTGGTCGGACTCCCGGGTTTCGGCTTCTCCCACGCAAGCCGCTTTGCGCTCGAAGGGCTCACAGAGAGTTTGCGCAAGGAATTGAAACTGCTCGGAATCGACGTGACTGCTGTCGAGATAGGCGGCTTGCGGCCAGGGTACGGACGGACGAGCGAGCCATCAACCGGCGATTCAAACCCCGCTGCCTCAGGCGACTCGGTCACCGTGGACTTCTCGTCGGGCGTCCCGGCACGAACGCAGACGTCGACCCTTCACGCGGACTATGCATGGGCACTCGGCGCATCGCGGGCGGTGGCCGTGACGGAGTCTCACTTGATTGATCCAGGCCGCGCAGCGCGCGCGTTGCTCGCGGCGCTCAGGACCGGCGCCGCGCCCGCTCATTTGCTGCTTGGAGAGAACGCCGTGCAATGGGTACGGGAAAAAATAGCCGCGCTGAAAGCCGAAATCACCGCTTGGGAAAGCGTTTCGTTGTCCGCGCAGGCGGACTGACAGGGGAACAGTCATGAGTCATTCCATCGTGCAGGACGCCGGTGCCGAGCCTGTCTGGCCGTCTCTCGATCGGACGTTGCGTTCGTTCGGGCGCGAGTCGATCAGCGACTTTGCGAAGAACGACGGGCGCGCGATCGACCGTGCACGGGCGGCTGCCTCGCCCCTGACGGATATGAGGACGCAGGCACTCATTGCTGGCGCGCTCCAGGCAGACCGTTCGCGGATCGCGCGAGACGTTCATGACACGTTCGCGCAAGGGCTGACCGGTGTCGTCGCGCAATTGCGCGTGGCCTCCATGAAGGCGCTGCAAACAGGACGGTGCCAGGATGCCGGTACGCAAGAGAGCGACCCTGTTCACGAAGCACTCGCTGCGGCATCGAGCGCGCTGCGGCAACTGAACGATTTCATGCGTCAGCTGCGCGACCCCACGATGGCACTCCCCGGGTGCGGTGCCGACGGCACATGTGATTTGATACGGCCCGTCAGGGAGTGTCTTGCTCTCAGCGTCGCCCGCGCAACGTGCACATCCGTGTACTTCGACACGCGGCATGAGGTGCTATTGCTGTCCGCTCACGTCGTTCATGAGATCGCGATGATCGTATCCGAAGCCGCAACGAACGCGATGCGGCACGCGCAGGCCGACACGCTGGAATGCACGATCGTCGACGGCAGCGCCGGCCTGCTGGTCGAGGTCAAGGACGACGGGCGCGGGTTCGACATGTCCCAGCCCGTTTCCGGATTCGGTCTTCTCGGCTTGCATGAGCGTGCCGATCTGATCGGAGCTCAACTCGACGTGATTAGCAGCCCGGGACGAGGCACACGCATCACGGTGACGGTGCCCTATTCGGATGAGGCCCGCTGATGAGTGCGTCGACAGCCATTACTGTCTTGCTGGCAGACGATCACCGCGTGGTCCGCGCCGGTATCGCCGCGTTGCTCGAGTCGACGGGCCGGTTTCACGTGATTGCCCAGGCCGACGACGGTATTCAGGCGGTTGCTCAATTCCGTATCCATCGCCCGCGGATCGTGCTGACTGATTTGCGGATGCCGCACTATGGCGGCGTGCAGGTGACCCAGCAGATTCGTCGAATCGACCCGCAGTCGCGGATCGTGATTCTCACGACTTTCGACGGTGAAGAGGACATCTACCGTGGACTCAATGCCGGCGCTCGCGCGTATCTGCTGAAGGAAGCCTCGCTCGAGACGCTTCTGGACTGCCTGGAGACGGTCGCGCGTGGCGAGTGTTACGCACCTCCCGATCAGGTCGCGGCGAAGCTGGCATCGCGAGTCGAGCAACCGAGGCTCACGTTGCGCGAGCTCGACATCTTGCAACGCGTGGCGCTTGGCCATTCGAACAAGCAGATTGCCGCGCGCGCGGCGATCTGCGAGGCCACCGTCAAGAAACACGTATCCAGTGCATTCGACAAGCTTAAAGCGTCGAGTCGCACACAAGCGGTGCTGATCGCGCGTACACGCGGACTCATCCTGGGATGATCCGGCCGACGCGTGCAGGTCGCGGCAAACATCCTTTCTAAACACTTCAGGCGACGAAACCGACCATGATTGAACTAACCATCAACGCGCAGAAGCACGTCGTCGATGCTCCACCGGAAATGCCGCTTCTTTGGGTCATACGCGACATCGTCGGACTGACCGGCACGAAGTTCGGCTGCGGGATTGCTCAGTGCGGAGCCTGCACCGTGCATCTCGATGGCGAGCCGGCCCGCTCCTGCGTGACGCCTGTCGCGGCGGTTGGCGGCCGGCGGATTACGACGATCGAGGCGATCGGCGCGACGCCGGCCGGTCAGAAGGTTCAGAAGGCATGGCTCGACATCGACGTCGTGCAATGCGGCTATTGCCAATCCGGCCAGATTATGTCCGCGGCAGCACTGATTGCATCGAACCCAGCGCCTAACGATGCCGACATTGACGCAGCCATGGCCGGAAATATCTGTCGTTGTGGAACTTATGTGCGAATTCGCGCGGCGATCAAGCAAGCAGCAAAGGGCGCTTGATATGGCCACACGACTGTTGGACAGGCGATCGTTCAGCCGGCGCGACTTCCTGCAGCTTGGCGTGAGCGTGGGGGTTGCTGCGGGCGGCGGCTTGCTGCTCGGCGTGAGTTTCAAAGCAAACAGCGCATCCGAGGCAACCTCAAGCGGCGGCATCACCGCGGCGATTCGCTCCGCCGGCAGCGTCATAGGTGGAGACGGTCGGGTACCCGCGCCGGGAGGTGACTTAGCGCCGAACGCATTTATCAGGATCGATCGGGAAGGGCACGTATTTATCGTTGTACCGAAGGTCGAAATGGGCCAGGGCGTTTACACGTCAATCCCGATGCTGATTGCCGAAGAACTGGAAGTGCCGCTCGATAACGTCACGCTCCAGCACGCACCACCCGACGCCGCGTTATACGCGGACGGGCTGCTTGGCATGCAAGTCACGGGCGGGTCGACATCGATGCGGGCTATGTGGGAGCCGATGCGGCGAGCCGGGGCGGTTGGCAGAACACTGCTGCTGCAGGCAGCTGCGCAGGCATGGGGCGTCGATTCTGCGGGTTGCGTCGCACGCAACGCAGTGGTGCGGCATGTGGCGAGTAACCGCACCTTGACATACGGTCAACTGGTCGAGTGCGCTGCTTCGCTGGCGATGACTCCCGATTTGGCGAAGTCGATTGTGCTGAAGTCACCGTCGGCGTTCACGATCATCGGCAAACCGGTGAAGCGGCTCGACTCTCCGGAGAAGTTGAATGGCGTCGCCCGGTTTGGTATCGACGCTCGACCGCCCGGCATGGTGTACGCAGTGGTGGTCAATTGCCCAGTAATTGGCGGCTCTCTTGCGCGGGTCGACGACACGGTGGCGCGGGCGGTGCCGGGTGTAAGCCAGATCGTCAGCCTCGACAACGCGGTCGCGGCCATCGGTACGCATACGTGGGCAGCCAAAACGGGGGCTAGTGCGCTGGCGATCGAATGGAATCCAGGCCCGAACGCCCTGATGACGACCAGGACGCTGGTCGGTGATCTGCAGCGCGCGTCGCAACGGCCGGGCGCGGTGGCTCGCAAGGCCGGCGACGTGGCGACCGCATTCAGCCAGGCATCTCGCAAGATTGAAGCGGTATATGAATTGCCATTCCTCGCGCACGCGACGATGGAGCCGATGAACTGCACCGTGCATCTGCACGATGGCCGCTGCGAAATATGGTGCGGCACGCAGGTGCCCACTCGTGTCGTGGATGCCGCAGCGAAAATCACCGGCCTTCCGCCCGGTCAGATAGTCCTGCATAACGCTCTGCTTGGTGGAGGCTTCGGACGCAGGCTGGAGGTCGATGTCCTGATGCAGGCGGTCAGGATTGCGCAACAGGTCAACGCTCCGGTGAAAGTACTGTGGACCCGTGAAGAAGACATTCAGCACGACATGTATAGGCCGTATTACTACGACCGCATTGCCGCTGCGCTGGATTCGTCCGGAAAACCGGCCGGGTGGACTCACCGGATCACCGGGTCTTCCATTGTCGCGCGTTGGGCGCCGGCCTGGTTCAAGAACGGGCTGGATCCGGACGCGGTGGAGGTCGCAGACAAGCTGCCGTACGACATTCCCGCGCAACTCGTCGACTACGTGCGGCAGGAGCCACGAGGTGTGCCAACAGCATTCTGGCGGGGCGTCGGGCCGACGCGCAGTACGTTCGTCGTCGAGGGTTTCATCGACGAACTGGCGCACGAAACCAAGACCGATCCGGTCACGTACCGACGCGCGCTGCTCGGCCGTTCGCCGCGCTTGCTGCATGTGCTCGATGTCGCGACACGGGCCGCCGGCTGGGGCAGTTCTCTGCCGACGGGAAGCGGCCGTGGGGTATCAGTGATGAATGCGTTCGGCAGTTTCTTCTGCATGGTCGTCCAGGTTTCGGTGGACAACGGCGAAGTGCGGGTGGAACGGGTTGTGTGCGCCGTCGATTGCGGACAGGTGGTGAATCCCGACACGGTCCAGGCGCAGGTGGAAGGCGGCGCAATTTTCGGTCTCAGCGCCGCGCTGTTCAACCAGATCACTTTCTCGAACGGCCGCGTGGAGCAGAGCAATTTCAACGACTATCGCGTCATGCGCATCAACGAAGCACCGCATATCGACACGCATATTGTCGCCAGCAGCGAAGCGCCGGGTGGTATGGGTGAGCCAGGTACGGCCGCCGTCGCTCCGGCGCTTGTCAACGCGATTTTCGCGGCTAGCGGGCGGCGGGTGCGACGCCTGCCGGTAGGCAATCAGTTGCAGACCTCAGAGTCCGCGTGAGGAGAACCAGATTGAATTCAACTTTTATCCAGGCGATGCGTCGCGCTGCGCTGACCTTTCTCTATGTGTTCGGCATCGCGCTCTTTTCGACGCCCGCCCTCTCACAGGGCGACGGGGGCCTCGTAACGCGAGGGGCCTATCTGGCTAAAGCGGGAGATTGCATTGCCTGCCACTCGGCGCCGGGAGGCAAACCGTTTGCGGGTGGCCTGCCGATGGCGACTCCGATGGGTCGTATCTATTCGACCAATATCACGCCAGACGCGAAACACGGAATAGGAACGTACAGCGAAGCGGATTTCATCCGCGCGGTGCGCGAAGGTGTTGCGAAAGACGGCCACAACCTGTATCCCGCGATGCCCTACCCGTCGTATGCCAAAGTCGGCGATGCCGATATGAAGGCGCTGTACGCGTATTTCATGCGGGGCGTCGCACCCGTCGCTCAACCCAACATTGTCTCCGACATTCCGTGGCCGCTGAACATGCGCTGGCCGCTGAAATTCTGGAACATGGTCTTTCTCGACAAAAAGCCGTATGAGTCGCGTCCGGACAAGGACGCCTCATGGAATCGTGGCGCCTACCTAGTGCAGGGCCTCGGCCATTGCGGCGCATGCCATACGCCGCGCGGGATCGCGTTTCAGGAAAAGGCAAGCGATGACGGCGGACATGCATTCCTTAGCGGCGCCGCGGTCGACAACTGGTTCGCGTCGAATCTCACCGGCAATACGAACACGGGCCTTGGCCGGTGGAGTGAAGAGGATCTGAGCGTATTCCTGCGCACCGGTGCAAACGCACATGCCACCGCCTTCGGATCGATGACCGACGTGATCAACAACAGTACGCAGGCGCTGAGCGATGTCGATTCGCGAGCGATAGCCCACTACATCAAATCGCTGCCAGCCGCGCGGGCGGAAGAAGGCCCGCCATGGAAGCCCTATAAGCCCAATGCGACCGATCTGAAGAATACTGCGGGCCTGCTGCGTCGGCCGGCGGGGCATCCTGGCGCCACGATCTACACGACGTATTGCCTGCATTGCCATGGAGCCGACGGGCGAGGAGCCGCCCCTTGGCTAGCGCCGCTCGCAGGTAATCCGAATGTGCTCGAACCCAACCCTCTTTCGCTCATCAATGTGACGCTGAACGGAACCCGGCCGCTGATGATCGGCGGTCTGCAGGCCGCCTATCCGATGCCGCGCTATCACCCGGTGCTGGACGATCAGCAGATCGCCGACGTCCTGACCTTCGTGCGCGGCAACTGGAACAACCGCGCTCCCGCAGTCGATGCCGCCGAGGTCACGAAGCTTCGCAAGGCAACGGCCCAACCCTGAGGGTGACGGCGTGAGCCCTGCTGGACAAGGCTTTCGTGCCGATTAGAGCCGCTTATCAGCACTACGGTCATTTCGAATTGGGAGCCGCACGGCCGTTCGACGACACTGCCCCTGTCGCGCGGAGCTTAGTCCGCGCGGATTCCACAGGAGAAGTGAGATGAAAACCTGGTTTATTACGGGCGTAAGTAGTGGTTTTGGGCGGGCGCTTGCTGAAGCGGCACTTGAGCGCGGGGACCGTGTGGCCGGAACACTGCGCAGCGAAGAACAACGCGCGGCATTCGATGCGCTTAAGCCGGGGCTGTCGCTGGGTGTGCGGCTTGACGTGACGCGGCATGATGACGCCCGCCGGGCAGTGGCTCTGGTCGAAGAAAGTTTCGGCCCGATCGACGTGCTGGTCAACAACGCGGGCTATGGTCATGAAGGCACGATCGAGGAAACGCCGCTCGATGAATACCGCAAGCAGTTCGACGTCAACGTATTCGGCGCCGTGTCGGCGATTCAGGCGGTCTTGCCGTATATGCGGGCGCGACGCAGCGGCCATATCGTGAATATCACCTCGATGGGCGGGATCGTCACGTTTCCCGGTCTCGGCGTCTACCACGGAAGCAAGTTTGCGCTCGAAGGGATTAGTGAGGCGCTGTCAAAGGAGGTGGCGGACCTCGGCATCAGGGTGACGGCGGTGGAGCCTGGCGCATTCCGCACCGAATGGGCTGGACGCTCGATGAACCGGGGCAGTGCAAGCATTGCGGACTATGAGCCGCTCTTCGCACCGTTGCGGAAAGCTCGTGCGGAACGCAGCGGCAAGCAGCCGGGAGATCCGGCCAAGGCAGCATCGGCCATCCTGACATTGGTGGATTCGCCGAAGCCGCCGGTCCATCTGCCCTTGGGGACGGACGCGCTCGCGTTTATCCGCTGCAAGCTCGATACGTTCAGCCAGGAAGTGACTGCCTGGGAACCGGTCGCCTCAGCGACGAACTTCGATTGACACGGCGCGCGCACGCCTTGAGTTGCATGCAAGCCGCGGGCGGCACACCGGTTGATGGTGTGCCGCCGCGTCGATCTCGCGTTGCAGGCAACGCCATGGAGAGAAAGGAGAGGCTGCATGACGCATCGCGTCGCTGTTCACCCGTTGTGGTTGCGAATCTGGCATTGGATCAACCTGATCGCCGTCGTGCTGATGGTCACAAGCGGCTGGCAGGTGTACAACGCGTCGCCTATCTTTGGACAGATCCGTTTCCCCGCATCGATTACGCTTGGCCGGTGGCTTGGTGGCGCGTTGCTCTGGCATTTCGCGGCGATGTGGCTGCTCGCGTTGAATCTGGCCTTGTATATCATCGCCAATACGCTAACTCGACGCTGGCGGCGACGCTTCTTCCCGCTCACACCGGCGAGCATACGGACTGACTTGCGTGCCGCGCTTGCCGCCAGGCTCTCTCATGACGATCTATCGCGCTACAACGCCGTGCAGAAGCTCGCGTACCTGTTCGTGCTATTCGATCTATCGCTGCTGATTGCCTCGGGGCTCACCCTCTGGAAGCCGGTGCAACTTCCTTTCCTGCGCGATCTGTTCGGCGGATTCGACGATGCACGGGTTGTACATTTTTTTGCAATGGGGACTTTGGTCGGATTCGTTGCAGTCCATGTCGTGATGGTCGCGATCGTGCCGCGGTCCTTGTTGACGATGATTCGAGGAAAGTAACCGATGGCCTCTATCGTGCGTGATAAACGCAAGCCAGCGCTCGACGCACGGTCGATTATCAAAGACGTCAGCCGTGAAATGGCCGACCCGCTGCGCCGTGCGCTTGGCAAACGCATTTTGACTCTGGGTGGCCTGGCGCTGCTATCCGGTTGTAGCCTCACCGATGAACGATCAGTCGACGCGATGCTGCGCAACATCTCCCGGTTTAACGACAGGATGCAAGGCTGGCTGTTCGATCCGCGCAGACTAGCGCCCACGTATTCCGAAGCGATGATTACGCGGCCATTTCCGTTCAATGCCTTTTACGATATCGACGACGTCCCGCAGATCGATGGAGCGACATACAAGCTGGAAGTACGAGGCCTGATTAGCGGCAAGACGCAGTGGACTCTCGCCGAGCTCCGCATGTTGCCACAAATGAGTCAGATCACGCGTCACATCTGCATTGAGGGTTGGAGCGCGATCGGCCGTTGGGACGGCATCCCGTTTTCGCAGTTTCTGGCACGCACCGGAGCGGACATGTCAGCGAAGTACGTCGCCTTCGAATGTGCCGACAACTATTCCACCAGCATTGACATGCCGACTGCGTTGCATCCGCAGACGCTGCTGACGCTCGGTTATGACGGCCAGACATTGCCGCCGAAGTACGGATTTCCCATGAAGCTGCGCATGCCGACCAAATTGGGCTACAAGAACCCGAAACATATCGTGGCGATTTCGGTGACCAACACCTATCCGGGTGGTTACTGGGAAAACCAGGGTTATAACTGGTTCGGCGGTTCGTGAATTTCACTGTTTGCTGCGCCGTGCGCAGTTTTTTTGGAGCAAGAGATGAAGAAACAAAACAGGAGCGGCGTCATGGCGGCATTGACGCTGGCGTCGATCGTGACGACATCAATCGCGCCCGCCGCTTTCGCACAAGGTGCAGGTGCTCCGGCGCGTATCCGCGGTGACATCGTATCCGCAACTTCGGACGCGCTCACGGTGCATCGGCGTAGCGGCGACACTGTTGCCATCAGCCTCAAGCCGGCGCAGCCGGTGCTAACGGTCAAACCCGTGGCGCTTGCCGACATCAAGCCCGGCTCGTATGTAGGCATTGCGTCGAAGACTGGCGTTGACGGCAAGATGACCGCGCTGGAGGTCGTCGTCTTTCCCGAAGCGGCGCGCGGAACTGGCGAGGGACATTACGGATGGGATCTTGGGGCGCACAGCACGATGACGAACGCGAATGTCGACACTGTGGTAACAGGCACCAGTGGACGCGACCTGAAGCTTTCCTATAAAGGCGGATCGAATCAGATTACCGTGCCGCCGACCGTGCCGATCGTCACGTTGGTGCCAGCTTCGCCGGCTGACCTCGTCGCGGGTAAGAAGGTATTCGTCATTGCGGCGCCAGCTAGCGATGGAAAGCTGGAGGCTCGCAATGTGGTTGTCGAAAAAGACGGGGTCGCGCCGCCTATCTGAGATGGCTTTGTAGTAGCCGCAGAGAGTGATGCGTCGACCTGGTCGGCGCATTTTTTTCGCCTGGAAGAACGTGAACCTGAGCGCCTATGCGAACGTGGCGGCTATCCATAACCGTGCCTAATCAATCGGTCTGGGCGATCTAATTGGCGCGTCCCGGTCCGCGCGACCAGAATGCAATCCATGCAACGACGTTTCGACACACCGCGAAAACAGGTCGTTTGCTCAGTTCAAGGTGTGCGGCACATTGCACATCGATTGCACTTCCAACGCTTTTCATCGGACAGGATTTCGATCATGGAAAACAACGTCGACACCAAGGTAGTCGTCATCACCGGCGCGAGCAGCGGCATTGGCGAGGCGACCGCACGGCGTCTCGCGAAGAACGGCGCGCGCGTTGTACTTGCAGCGCGCCGTGTCGAGCGGCTCACATCGCTCGCGCAAGAGATTCGCACCGCTGGCGGGATGGCGGAAGCCTTCGCAGCTGACGTAACGTCGCGTGCCGACGTGGAAGCACTCACCCGTTTCGCTATCGAGCGATTCGGCCGTCTCGACGTGCTTATCAATAACGCCGGTCTGATGTCGATTGCACCGCTCAGCGATGTGAAGGTCGACGAATGGGATCGCATGATCGACATCAACATCAAGGGTGTGCTGTACGGCATCGCTGCGGCGCTGCCGGTTTTCCAGAAGCAGGGCAGCGGCCATTTCATCAACGTCGCGTCGATTGCCGGACATAAGGTGTTCGCACCGGGTGGCACGGTCTACAGCGGGACCAAGTTCGCCGTACGCGCAATCTCGGAGGGCTTGCGTCAGGAGGTTGGCGGCTCGATCCGTACGACGACGATTTCCCCTGGCGCAATCGAAACCGAGCTCAAGTTGGGCACATCGCATGAAGCTAGCTCCGAAGGTCTCGAGCAGTTCTACAAAGTTGCGATTCCGAGCGACACCATTGCGCGTGCAATCGAATACGCGATTTCGCAGCCGGCCGACGTCGACATCAACGACATCATCGTGCGCCCGACAGTGCAGGAATTCTGACTTGTAGCGCTTACTGCCATCACGTTTCCTTTTCATATACAAGTGCCGAAACGCATCGTTTCGCGCCTGATTTAATCATCAAGGAGAAGTACCATGACCAACATTCTGACCCGCTCGATCGACGCACCCGTGCCTTCCAAGATCAACACCCAGGTGCCGGGCTATTACCGGATCGCGGTCGGGGATTTCGAAATCACCGCGCTCTATGACGGCTACGTCGATTTCGACCGCAACCTGTTCATGCATGCCCCGGATAGCGAAATCCAGGCGCTACTGCAGAAGATGTATATCAATGCACCGGCCATTCAGGGCTCGGGAAACATCTATGTAGTGAACACGGGCTCGAACCTGATCCTTGTCGATACCGGCGCGGCCGATACGTTTGGTGAAAGCCTCGGCTGGGTCGAACGCAACCTGATCGCGTCGGGCTATCAACCGTCGCAGATCGACACGGTACTGATGACCCACCTGCACGCGGATCACGTCGCTGGCTTGATTGCGGCCGACGGCTCGCGGGCCTTTCCTAATGCCGATATCTACGTTGCCAAGCGTGAAGCAGACTTCTGGCTGAGCGATGATCCGCAACTCCGCGCGCCGGATGCCGTGGCTCAGGTGACGCAGATCGCCCGCCGCTCGGTTGCCCCGTATATCGAGGCAGGTCGTTTCAAGACGTTCGAAGCGGGGGACATGCTCGCGCCGGGTGTCCGGTCGATGCCGTTGCCCGGACATACGCCTGGCCATACCGGGTTCGTGTTCACGTCGGAGGGCGAGCGCTTCTTCACTTGGGGGGATGCGATCCATAACCAGGCGCTCCAATTCGCACGGCCAGAGATCGCCATCGAATTCGACGTCGACACCACGGCATCGGTCGCAACGCGCCGTGCGATTCTCGCCGAAGCGGCGTCTACGGGAGAGATCGTCAGCGCGGCCCATCTGCCGTTCCCGGGTATGGGCCGTGTTCGGATCGAGGGCGATGGATACGCATGGGTGCCGCTCGAGTTCGGCCCGGTTCACCGCGCGGAGCATGTGCATATCTACACGTCGAGCCGTAAGTAAAGCTTCGTTCGCCGACGTGCCCACTTAGGGTTGGGCGCGCCGGTTCTCACCTTTCCGATGGAGTTTGTGATGACAAGCGGTGTTGCTGAGGCGCGCAGTGCGCGTGCCGTCCCCGAAACGCATCCCGTACGGCGCATGTGGTCCGCCGCCTGGATGGTCACTGCGGTATTCATGCTGTCGAACTCGGCGACGCCGCTGTATGTGCATTGGCAGCAGCGACTCGGCTTTTCCTCCGGCACGCTGACGCTGGTCTTCGCAGCCTACATCGTGGGCTTGCTCGTTGCGCTGCTGGTGGCGGGACAATTGTCGGATCGCATCGGACGCAAGCCCGTGCTCATTCCTGGGTTGCTCACGGCGCTAGTCGCGTGCGTCCTGTTTGCGACAGCGTCTTCGGTCGTCACGCTGGGGATTGCGCGTCTGTTGACGGGCATCTCCGTGGGCGTGATCGTGTCGGCCGGGATGGCGAGCGTCGTCGATGTCGGCGGTCCGACGCGTCGACGCCTTGCTTCGCTCGCGGCATCCGTCGCGATGGTTCTCGGAGCTGGTCTCGGTCCGCTGCTGGCGGGTGTTTTCGCGCAGTATTCCGTCCACCCGGTCAGTGGGACCTATGCGTTGCTCGGGCTCGTGCTTGCTAGTGGCCTCGGCGTAGCGGCGCTGTTGCCGCTGGCGCGTCCTGCGGCGGTCGTAGGGTCGATGCATCTACCGTCAGTGCCGGCAGAAAACCGGATCCACCTAGCACTGGGCGTAGCAGTATTCGCTCCTGGACTTTCGGCGACGACGTTCGTAGCGGCGCTCGGCCCGTCGCTGCTCTCGCGGCTGCTACACGTTCATAGTCCGCTGGTGGCGGGCGGCATGGTCTGCCTGATGTTCCTGTCGGCGACAGCCGTGCAGTTCGCGGTGCGTAGTCTGCATGTGAGGACGATTCTCGTGCTTGGTGCATTGGCAAGCATTGCATCCATGGTTTCTCTCGCACTTGCCGCCAACCTGTCGATAGCGGTGCTGCAAATCGCTTCGGCGGTATTTGCTGGAGCTGGGCAGGGACTTGGACAACTGGGCGGCCTGACGCTGATCGGCACACATGTGCGAGACGATCGGCGCGCGGAAGCCAATTCGATTCTGAACTTCGGTGCGTATGTTCCGGCAGGTGCGTTTGCAGTCGGAACGGGCTATCTGGTGGACGCTATCGGGATGGCAGCGGCTGCCACTGTATTTGCAGCGTTCCTTGCGGGTAGCGCGGCGCTGGCGATCGTGTTCGTCCGCAGGCGATTGAGCGGCGACTGAATCACGACACTCGCGGGCGGCCTGATGGCCGTCCGTCATACCGGATTTGTGAAATGATTACCCTATATACGTGGACAACTTCGAATGGTCGCAAGATTGCGATCATGCTCGAGGAGTTAGGCTTGCAATACCAGATTCATCCTGTCGATCTGTCGGCAGGCGAGCAGTTTGCACCTGCGTTTCTCGAAGTCTCGCCCAACAACAAGATCCCGGCGATTGTCGATGAGGATGCCGAAGGTGGACCGCTGACGCTCTTCGAAAGTGGCGCGATTCTGACGTATCTGGCAGACCTGAGTGGCCAGTATTTGGCTCTCACGGGCGCTCAGCGCTACCGGACGCTGTCATGGTTGAACTGGCAGGTCGGTGGGCTCGGCCCGATGTTGGGTCAGTTAGGTTTTTTCGGCGTGCGATCGCCCGACAGGCTGCCGATTGCGATTGAACGGTTCCGTGAAGAGGCTAACCGGCTATTCGGAGTGATGGACCGTCAATTGCAGAAACATTTGTATTTGTCCGGAGACGAATACACGATCGCGGACATTGCCGCGTATCCTTGGACCGTCACTGCGACTACGCTGATGCAGGAGTATGTGCTGCCGATGCTCGAGACGAAACCGTCGGTACGGGCCTGGCTTGAACGCATCGGTCAGCGACCGGCGGTGCAGCGCGGCATGGTATTGCCGAAGCTTTGACCTCCCCGGTGTACTTTTATCGCATTCAGCGGCGCTGTGGGCGGCGGAATGCATAGAGCCCAACGACGGCTGCTTTCAACAGACACTCGATCAGCGACAGGCCAAACAGTTCGCGCGATGCGGTGTATTCGAACGGGAGCGCCGAGGCGACCGCCATCAGGCTTGCGCCGCAAAGAAAGACGAACAGCGGGCGAGCATTGGGTACGTCGAGTATGGCTGCGACTCCCGAGCACAGCAGTATCAGTTTGGCCACAGCCAAGGCGAGCATCAACATCGAGCCGTCCGACGGGCTCAATTCCCATCGCGTTTCCAGTAGCGACCACGCACATACCGCTGCGATGGGCACGACTATCATATGGCGTGAGGAGGCACGATCGCGGCGATGTGTCACGCGCAGTGAGTATTGACTGAGGTCGTGAATGTCGTCGTAAGCATTGCGCACGCGTTGGTCGAGCGTTTCGTCGAGGTTCATGGTGGTTTCCGGTAGTTCCTGCATGGTGAGTCGATGCTGTCCAGTCTGGACGAGCAACCGCCTACTACCCAAGTTAATCATTGTGAATTCGCGTGCTGTGGTCCCATGCGATTGTTCGCGTTGCCCAAGAAATGCGTAGCGATGTTTCCCCATGCAGGACAATCCGTTGTTGCGCACACTGACGTCATCGAGCTTTTGCTCTTCCTGTCAGGGACATTGCGATGACATCAGTTGGCGCTTGCTATTTCTTCGGTTCTTATCGCCTCGACTCACAGCAATTTCGTCTTTATCGCGACGACACGGTGGTTGCGCTTGGCGGACGTGCATTCGATCTGCTCCTCGCGCTGATTCGCCGGGCGGGCGAGGTCGTGAGTAAGCGCGAACTAATCGAAGTCGTGTGGCCGACCACCGTTGTAGACGAAAGCAATCTGCGCGGACAAATTGCGGCGCTTCGACTCGCCTTGGGGGACAGCGGGGAGGGGCAGAATATGCTGGCGACTGTCCCAGGCCGCGGTTACCGGTTCATTGCGCCGGTTACGCACGCCTTGACACAAGAGTCTGGCGACACCATGCTCGCCAGGCGGCTGCCGGCCTACGCTGATAAGTTGCACGGCCGCGACACGGATGTACGGCGGGTTGCGGAAACGCTTGTGCTGCGGCGTTTCGTGACCGTATCGGGCCCCGGCGGCATCGGCAAGACTCGGCTTGCTGTTGAGGTCGCGCGCCAACTTCAGGACACCTTTGCGGGCGGCGCGCGGTTTGTCGACCTTTCTGAAGCCGCTACGCTTGCCGATGTGCGCGATGCAATTGCGGCGTCGTGCGGATTACCCCTATCGTTGCGTGCGTCAGCCGACGACATAGCGTTGCAGCTCGCCACCCAACAAGCGCTACTACTGATCGACAGTTGCGAGCGGGTGACCGATATGGTGGCGCATATCGTCGAGCGCAGTCTGAGTGTGGGCGCGCGGGGCGCGTTCCTGATCGCGAGTCGCGAGGCATTGCGCGCGGAAGGAGAGCATGTCTTCCGGATCGGAGGACTCGCGGTACCAGACGCGGGAACCTCGGATCACGCCGCGCTGAGCGCATCTCCAGCGTGGCGAATGTTCATCGACCACGCGGTCGCGCGACGTCATGATTTCCGTCTCGACGATAGCGAGGTCCCACTGCTTGCGGACCTTTGCCGGCACATCGAGGGCTCTCCGTTCGTCATTGAACTGCTTGCAGGGCACGTTGAGGCGTTCGGTGTCGGTGGCCTTTGCGCGCTTGCGCAGCAGCCGCGACAACTGCTGGATCTGTCCCGTCGCGTGCCGGTGGAGCGCCACTCGTCTCTGCGTATGCTGATCGAGTGGCAGCGCGATCTGCTTGCCGATCCGGAACGAACTTTGCTGAAGCGATTCGCCGCGTGGCGCGGTGACTTCACATTGACCGACGCGTGCGCGATGGCTGCCGAAGCGGCGGTGCAGGGCGAACTGCAGGCTTGCGCGCGCCCGTGTCCACCGGATTGTGTGGCGGCTGCGATCGGACGGCTGGTCAACCAGTCCCGGCTGATAGCAGAATGCTCGCGCGGTTTTGTACGCTATCGCGTGCCGACTTTCGAACGAGCGTTTCTGTCCAGTGCGGATTCCGATTTTCAGGGCCTCCGCGCCGTACAAGCACATGCCGCGGTCACTGCATCGTCTGAATCGACCGCGATGACGATCATGGCGAGCCCTGCTATGAGACATTCCGCGCACGGCGCGACGCAGATTGCGCCCTTCACAGGTGGGCTCGCATCGCGCTGGACCGCTAGCGTGTTGCACCGGACAGCGGAGGACTGGCTGCATCCACACCACGTTGCCCGAAATTATATTGATGGCTCAAAGACTTCCAATGCTTGTGCATTGCGACTGCACATGGAAAAGCGCGGTGATTAGCAGTGTCGCGGTCCCGCATATGGCGCACGCTGCACGAAGAACGCTCGGGCTGGGCTCTAATTGCCCGCCGTGGATTGGAGGAGCCTTGGCGCGTAACTATTGGGTGCGGGGAAAACGTTGCTTGACGTGCAGTCCAGCAACACATAGACTCGTCGCACCGAACCATCTTTCGGTTGCGTATGGGATATGAAATGATTGGAGAGAGACTCAGGGAACTGCGTTCCGAACACGGCATGTCGCTGCGGGAGCTTGCACGTCTGGCCGACGTTTCGCCTACCTTGTTGAGCCAGGTGGAGAGGTCCGTAACAGACCCCAGTCTGGAAACAATGCGCCGGCTGGCAGGTGTGTTCGGCCAGTCGATTGCGTCGCTGTTCGCGGATCCAGCTTTGCCATCGGTGTGGATCAGCAAGCCAGGCAGCCGCACCGTGCTGATGGCCGCAAAAGGCCGTGTCAGCTACGAACGTCTGACGGGGGGCAACGGTCAGCTCGAGGTCTTGCGCGCCGTACTCGAACCTGGGCAGGAGTCGGCGGCAGAGCCGCGCGGGCACCCGTCGTCCGAATGCGCGTACGTGGTGGCTGGTGTTTTGAGGGCTGAAATCGGCGGCGTGAACTACGATCTGCTGGCGGGTGAGAGCGTGTCGTTCGACGCCCGCTTGCCGCACCGCTACTGTAATTGTTCCGACCAGCAAACCGAGGTCATTCTTTCGGTGACGCCTCCCAGTCCGTAAATTGAATATCGGAAAGCCTGTGCGATAATCGGCCGCTGCTAAACGCAGCGACCCGAGTGGTTGCGCGCGAAGCAAAAGCAGCCGCGATTCGACGCGGTCAGTGTTCTTCGTGACGCTTGCCCGATATTCATGACTCTACGCCGGCGCCCTCATCGGACCATGCTAGTGCTTCCGTTCGTTTTTCACGCGGGCCTCATGCCACTTGCAAATGCAAGTACGCTAGAGCCATTCGGCATTCCTTTCCCCTTGTTCTGGCAAATGCTGGCGACGCTGCTCAGCGGCGGCGTGCTCGGGCTCGTCTACGCGATCGACTGCCGAGTCGATGCGCGCGAGAGAGGCGAAGGAGTGGTGCATTGAGCCCGCGTGAGACCATGGCCGCAGTGATCGCGGCGGTCGTCGCGCTGACTCTCGTCGCTGCGACGATTTATGGGCGTGACCATCGTGCCACCAGTTTCAGCGATTGGGCGGTCGGTAGCCGGATGATCGGGCCGGTGCTGTTCTGGTTCATGAATGCCGGCGAGATGTACACCACCTTTGCAGTACTCGGAATTTCGGGTATGGCATGGGCATCCGGGGCGCCCGCGTACATCGCCTTCAGTTCCGTGTCGGTGAGCTATGCGCTTGCGTACCTGCTTGGGCCGGGCATTTGGTCGGCGGGGCGTCGCGCGGGTCTCGTTACTCAGGCAGACTTCTTCTCGTCGCGCTATCGTGCGCCATGGCTCGGCGGCGTGGTCGCAGGTGTGGGGATCGTCGGCATCGTCATTTATATCCAGATCCAACTGGTTGCGTTGGGTCTTGTCGTCGACATTGCGTTCGGTTCACGCGTTCCGCGCGACCTGGCCGTAGTCGGCGCGGCCGCACTGATGGTGCTGTTTGGGGTATTCCACGGGCTGCGTCCGGCAGCAGTTGCTGCGGCGATCAAAGATGTACTGATGCTGGCCGTCGTAGTGATGTTATGCGTGCCGCTTGCTCACAACGTAGGGGCGCATTCGCTTGCCGATGTTTTCGCGCTGGCTCGAGAACGGGCCCCGGGCATCACGGTATTGCCCGGGCGCGAACCCGGTGCACCCACTACGTCATGGTGGTTCATGACGGCAGCGCTGGAAATCGGTCTTGCGAACTGGATGTTCCCGCATTTGTTCCAGATGTTCTATGCGGTTCGCGATCCGCAACTGATCCGGCGCAACGCCGCGCTACAGCCCGTGTATGCACTCGCGTATTTCTTCATCATTGTGTTAGGTCTTGGCGCACTCGTCGCCGGTACGACGCCCGCTGGCGGGGATCTCAATGCGGCGCTTCCGCAATTTATCGTCGCTCGATATCCGCCGTGGCTGGCCGGCCTGTTCACCGCCACCTGCATTCTGCTTGCGCTGGTCCCCGGTACTTTGTTGCTGCTCGCGGCAAGTTCGATCTTCACGCGCAATATCGCAGCGCGTTGGACAACCGGGGAGTCGTCCTGCGCGGCCTTGCGTGTCTCCCGTCTTGCGATGGTAGTCATTGCCGCGCTGGCTGCGTGGCTGTCATTGCGACAGCGCGATTCGCTATTCGAGGTCCTGCTGGACGCGTACTCGGCGATCGGTATGCTTGCTCCCGGTGTATATCTGGGCCTTGCGTGGCGGCGAACGCAGGCTGTTGCCGTGCTGGCGGGGCTGATTACAGGACTCTTTATTCTGCTGGCACCGGCGTCGCGCGAATGGCTGGCCGCCCATATGACGCAGTGCGTGCCGGGCCTCGTGGCCATGCTTGTCAATGCCTTGGTCGTGATTGGGCTCAGCTTTGCGATTACTCTGCGAGCACCTGAACTGTGTGCAAACGCACATCGTGTCGGACGATAACGCGCAGCTTGCACGATGAGCAGTAGTTCTGGTTCAATCTCGCGCTGCGCGAACCTCGCCGCGCCGGAGTAGTTACGCCGCGCTGGCTTGGCCCAATGCGCTGCGTTCCATGAACGACGTGGACATGCCAGCCCACACCTGTTCGAGGGAGTGCGGCGCGTTATTGCCGAACTCGCTGCGCAGTTTGCGCGGCGCCGGCCCGGCGGAGATACGGCCGAACGCCAGCGGGTCTCGCACAAGCTCGGTTACCCATCTATTGAACGCCCGCACCCGTGGACTGGCCTGTTGCGCTGCCGTCGAGACCAGATATAGCGGTTGGGGCGCCGGGCGCCAGGCGTCGAGAAGCGGTACGAGGCCTCCAGCGGCGAAATGGTCGCGTGCGGCCACCTCGTGCAATTGCACGATGCCAAGGCCGGCCAGGCCCGCAGCTAGCTGGACATCGCTGTCGCTGACCATCAGACGACAATCGCACGGTACTCGGACCGCTTCACCATCTTGGTCGAGCAGCAGCCCTTGGCCTTCGAGGCGCTCATGCGGGGCGCAGCGGACGACGATATGTCCGTCACGCAAATCTGACGGCTTGTGTGGCATGCCGAAGTGGTCAATGTATTGAGGAGCCGCGCATGTGACCAGCGCGAGTTCGCCGATCTGATCCACGGCCACTTCGCTGCTGGTTGGTGCTACGGACGTGACTGCGCACTGCACCTCCCCGTTTTCGACGTCGAATGGGCGTTCTCCGATGCTCATCTCGAGCTGGATGTCGGGGAAAAGTGATTGAAAACTGGACAGCGCCGGCACGAGCAGAAGACGTGCGACGACCGGCGCAACGCCAATCTGCAAGCGTCCGGCCGGTACATTGCGCTCGCCCTTCAACGAGCGCTCCACCTCATACAGATCCTGTACGATCCGGGTCGCCTGAGCGTAGTACTCGCGGCCCTCTGGGGTCACGGCGACCTTGCGCGTGGTCCGCAGAATCAGCCGCATTCGCAGATGATCCTCGAGATTCTGAATGGTCTTCGTCACGCTCGACGTGGAGAGCTCTAGCGCACTGGCAGCCTTTGAAAACGACGCTTCCTCGACCACCTTGCCGAATACCTTGATCGCATGCAATAGATCCACGGCTGACTCCTTATTCTTTGGACGCGCGCGTTTTTACGCCGACGTCGGTAATTGGATGGCGGTCTATCAGCCGTTTGCAGCGATCGAGATCAGTGCGCGTGATGTCGCGTAGGACAGTCTTGCAGCCCGATCGAACGAGCGGTCGGCGGCAATCTCGCGGCCGTCGAGCTTGACCGCCCAATTGCCATTGACGCAGAGGCACTCGATGCGGCGGTCTTCCATCATGTCGGAGTACCAGCGCCACACTGCGGCATCATCGCTGTTTGCGCGCACGCAAGCTTTCAGGCGTTCAAAGTCCAAGGCGGTTCCAGACTGCATTTAAGTTCTCCAATCGGTGTGGCTGTATGGAACATGCACTACTACTGCACAAATTCGATAACTTGCTCGAGCCACTTGCTTGGCCGGACCAGCATTCCGGTACGCAAAGCCGATCGACTGATGGGCACTCGATCTGCCCTCACTACTATGCTGTGTGCAGTGAGTCGAAATATATGTGCAGCAGGACTGCACGTCAAATTAAATTTAAAAAACG
Organism: Paraburkholderia fynbosensis; assembly: GCF_902859935.1. Lineage (GTDB taxonomy): Bacteria > Pseudomonadota > Gammaproteobacteria > Burkholderiales > Burkholderiaceae > Paraburkholderia > Paraburkholderia fynbosensis. The sequence goes on along the minus strand of NZ_CADIKI010000020.1, from coordinate 134,331 downwards.
TTGTGAAAACTGTGAAGTTTTCCCATGGAAGCCAAGCTGGCAATGGCCGACGTGAAATTTATGACTGTGGATGCGCAGCCCGTTTAGGCCGTGATGGGGGCGATCGACTAAACACGTGTGCAGCGTAACTGTTGGCATTCTGGGTGGGGTTACGTTTGAATGATCCACGGCGCGGATCATCCGGATTGTTGGTGGTGGGGACTCATGGCGAGGTGCGGAGCGGCATTGATGTCGAAGGATGTTCACTTTCACTGCACGAAGGTGTCGCGAGAAATTAGTCTGTAAACTTCGTCTCGCGCATGGCTGAATTGTCGCGACGAGTGCCAAAACCTAGGGGAGAGCGACCCCCCGGCATCGGACAATTCACGGAAATTCACGAAATTGCACCGCGCCACGCGTTTGGTTCTGGCTCAATACAGGGAAGTACTCCCGCTGACAGCCTTGCCATTTATGACCGACGCCATACCCTCTCCCACGCCGGTTACCGGTAATTCGCCTTCTACGCTGTCCCGACAGATTCACGACGACTTCCTAGTTCCGATAAGGTTGCTGTTCAACCACCGGCAGTATGTCGCGAGCCTCAGGTTGCTATTCCAGCTGGTCGACGCAGTGATTTACTTGGACGGGGACGATGACGATGTGTATCCAGACGCCGACGCAGTCAGCGGTTGGTTGACGGTGTACGTCGATCTTGCGTCGCTATACGTGAGTGCCAACGATCTGGTTGTACTGCGCGACTCGCTGCGACCCGGATTCCCGGCGCTTCCTGCCAACGGCGGCCGAATCCGCTTGATCCTTCCATCTGCGTTGCAAGGTTATCGGCAGTACCAGGACCGCGACGAAGACCGGGTATGGCTCGAACCGGAGGCGCTCATCCGTGCGTTCTCGACGGCGCTCGGAGAATGGCTTGCCCACACGCGCCGCTCGTCGACGAAGCTCAACTCCGTCGAACTCCGCTATCGCTCGATTATTGCGGACTCGACGCTGGGTGCGTCTTCCTGAACGCATTCGGTGTCCCCACACAAATTCACAGCGATTCATTCGCGGCTCGAATCGTGTGTCACCACAATGGCCTGTGCTGCCCGGCTTCCCGTCGATCGTGTCGAGAGACCATTCCTTCGAGATGAACCGGTCGTGCAGCATTTTTATAACTATGTGGGGCACATCCATGAATTCTCTTTTCTTGCGCAAATCGGCCACGTATGTCGCAGCCGCCTTGCTGCCGGTTTTTCTTCAGATTTCGCCTGCGCGCGCCGCAGGCTCAGGCGACTCCGTTGCCGAGGCAATGTCTGCAAAGCCGTCGATCGTACTCGTGCATGGAGCGTTCGCGGATGGCTCCAGTTGGGACAAGATCGTCCCGATCCTGCAGCAGAAAGGCTACACAGTGGTCGCGGTGCAGAATCCGTTGTCGTCGCTCGCCGACGACGTCGCTGCGACGAAACGCGTCATTGATGCGCAGCCGGGCCAAGTCGTCCTTGTCGGCCATTCCTGGGCCGGTGTTGTCATCACGGAGGCGGGCAACAACGACAAGGTAAAGTCACTGGTCTATGTAGCAGCCTTCGCTCCCGCTGAAGGTGAGTCCATCGCCGACATCACCAAAGACGCTCCGCCGCCGCCATATGCGAAGAGCCTCGTGCCCGACGAAGGAGGCTTCCTTACCTTGACGCCCGCCGCCGTGGCGACGTATTTTGCTCAGGACCTTTCGCCGGCTACCGCGCGGACGCTCGCCGCGACCCAGGGCTCATGGCAGAGTCACTGCTTGCAGGACAAGGTCACGACAGCAGCATGGAAGACCCGGCCGTCGTGGGCGGTGGTAGCGCGCAACGACCGCATGATTCCGGCAACGTTCGAACGGGCAATGGCACAAAAGATCGGTGCTCACGTCACCGAGGTCGACAGCAGCCACGTCGCGATGCTCGCGAAACCGGGCGCAGTCGCAGCGGTCATTGAAGAGGCCAGCCGCTAAATAGTCGATACCTGTAGGATCATCGTTTCGCTTCACGGCGCAGAAGGCGGCCGCTCAGCGTCCGCCGGACTGCCGCTCTTCCTGAAGTAGGTATCTAATGTTTGATGCTCACCTTGCCGCCCATCACCCGAAGCGCGCTAGCCACGCAGCCTACCGCAGCGAAACCGGCTCCCCACGCAAGCGCCAGGACCGGCCCGTGATGTCCAGCAATGCCGAAACTCAAGGCAACCAGAGCGGCGCCGGTCGCCTGACCCAGTAAGCGTGCGGTGCCGATCACACCGCTCGCACCGCCACTACGCTCAGGCGGCGCGCTTGCCATAAATGCTTTCAGATTAGGCGACTGGAAAAATCCAAAGCCAAGGCCGCACAGCGCCATACGAAGGGAGATGTCGAGCACGCTCGGATGGGGCGGCATCAACGCCAACAATGTCATGCCGATACACAGCAGGCCGAGCCCGATGCCGCCAAGCGCACCCGGCGAATAGCGGTCCGACAGGCGCCCGGCAATGGGTGCGATTGCTGCCACCATCACTGGCCATGGCGTCATCAGGAATCCTGCTTCGACCTGGCTGCGTGAAAGCACATTCTCGAAGAAGAACGGCAATGACACGAATGCCAAACCCTGTGCGGCAAAAGCGCAGATTGCGGTGAATGTCGAAAGCGCGAACATCGGCCGACGAAACAGGTCGATCGGCAGCATCGGCGCCCGGTGACCGGCCTCGCGGCGAATCAGCAGGACACCGGCGGCGAGCGTTACGCCGAGCGATATGACGACGGTTTGCCAGCTCGCCCGCTGCGCCGCGTGGCCCAGAGCGAAGATCAATGCCGCAAAGGCCACTGCGTTGAGCAATGCGGCGAGCGGGTCGAAGAGCGCGTCGCGCTTTGGTGTAGCGGGGAGGTTCGGCAAGCCGAAGGCGAGCGCGAGCAGCCCGAGTGGAATATTGATCGCGAACAGCCAGGGCCACGATGCGATTGCTAGTAGCAGCGACGCCACGGTTGGACCCACTGCGAAGGACACACCCACTACCAACGCGTTGAGCCCGACACCGCGGCCCAACCGATGGGCGGGATAAAGAAAACGGATCAGCGCGACGTTCACACTCATCACGGCAGCGGCACCGACGCCTTGCAGCACGCGCGCCGCTGTTAGCGCATTCAGTGACGGGGCGAGCGCGCATAGCAGCGACGCGATCAGAAAGATTGACACCCCGCCGATGAACACGCGCTTGTGGCCGACGCGCTCGCCTAACGACGCGAACGGCAGCAGCGTCGCCACCATCGAAAGTTGATAGGCATTGATGATCCACACCGACGCTGAGGGCGTGGTGTGCAGGTCCGCGGCGATCTGCGGCAACGCCGTGTTCGCGATGGCTGTGTCGAGACTCGCGAGCGCGACAGCGAGCAAAACGGCGCCCATTGCCTTGCGGTTGTTGGAAGACATCGATTCGCCGACGTCTTCGGCGACCTCCTGGCGTTGCGGGTCTGAGACGGTGTTCATGACGTGTCACTCCTTTGCGAGGATTTGACGGATCGCCTGCTCGAACACGTCGACGGGTTGGCCGCCCGATACAAGGTGTTGCTCGTTGAAAATGATTGACGGCACAGACCGGATACCCATGTTCACATACCGCTCTTCCAGTCCTCGCACGTCGGCCGCATATTCGCCGCTGCTCAACACCTCACGGGCTCGGGCAACGTCGAGCCCGGCGCGTCCGGCCGCTTCGACCAGGACATCGTGATCGCTGGAATTTTTACCTTCCACGAAATACGCTTGAAACAGGGCCTTTTTCACGGCGCGCTGATGACCTTCCAGCTTTGCCCAATGCAGCAGGCGGTGTGCGTCGAACGTGTTGTACACGTGTGTGCGCAAGTCCATGCGAATGGCGAAGCCCGCTGCGTTGGCTCGGGCCGTGATCATCGCGTGATTCTGGCGGATCTGTTCATCTGTGCTGCCGTACTTGCCGACCATGTAGTCCTTCACCGGTTGGCCTTCAGGCCACATGTAGGGATTCAGTTCGAATGGGCGGAATACCAGGTCGACTTCGACTTCGTCGCCCACACGCTCAATCGCCTGTTCGAGTGCGGTCAAACCGATAGCGCACCACGGGCACGCAACGTCTGAAACAAAATCGATCTTGAGAAGCTTTGCCATGATGGTCATCCATTTCGTAACGAGTGAACAGATTATCGACTTCGCCCTCGACGCTTCCCAATTAGAACGGCGAGATCGCGCCATAACCCACGCTTATCACATTGCGTTTCTCTTCGAATTGGCCGCCAAAAGGAGCTCGGACCACAATCAAGTCTCCTTCTTTCGGAGAATGTCATGCCTAATATTCAGGACAAGATTGTTGCGATCACCGGTGCGAGCAGCGGGATCGGCGAAGCGATTGCACGGCATCTGGCGGCGCTGGGTGCCAAGGTGGTGCTTGGTGCGCGCCGCACCGAGCGGCTTGACGCCCTCGCGGCGCAGATCAGCGCCGAGGGCGGCGAAGCCGTCTACCAAGCGCTCGATGTGACCGATCGCGACAGCGTCGCCTCGTTCGTTTCTTTCGCCCAACGTCGATTCGGCCGGCTTGACGTACTGCTTAACAACGCAGGATTGATGCCGTTATCGCGTCTCGACCAGTTGAAGGTCGACGAGTGGGAGCGGATGATCGATGTGAATATCAAGGGCGTGCTGTACGGAATCGCTGCCGCGCTGCCCGTCTTCCTGAAACAGGACGGTGGCCACTTCATCAACCTAGCATCGGTGGCGGGACATAACGTTCGCCCTAACGTATCGGTCTATTCCGGCACGAAGTTCGCCGTACGGGCAATATCTGAGGGACTGCGCCAGGAAGTCGGTGAAAAGATTCGTGTCACGATCGTGTCGCCAGGCGCTGTCGAGTCTGAACTTGCCGAGACCATCTCGGACGATCAGTTACGTAATCAGATGAACGAGTATCGCAAGATGGCGATTCCAGCCGCATCGATAGCGCGCGCTGTGGCTTTCGCGATCAGCGAGCCGGCCGAAGTCGACGTCAACGAAATCATTGTCCGGCCTACCGCCCAGTTGCCTTGAGGGAGCGGGAAGTCCAAGCTTGGCCGGTGCTAGCGCGTCGAATTGTGTTATCGAAGGTTCGGCGCGCTGATCATCACCTCGCTGACGTGTGGAACGGCGTCGCGATCCGTCCTTCTCATTGAACATATGGTGACATATCGCGAGGTGCGGGAAGCGGCTCATGCGAATTCTGCGTTGGGTGAGTTGGCTGAAGACGGATGGTGCGGGCATGTGTAAGGCGCGTAGTGTCGATCCCGCCGTTGAGCACATTCGCGCGCTCTGGACATTGAAGCAGCGCGCGTTACCGGGTCAGGACGTTAAGCAGATTCCTGCCGCCGCGGATGGCGAGGACCAGCGCGATCTTGCCGAGATTGAAGTCCGAAGAAATCATCAGCCAGCTCAGCGATGCGAGCGGAATAAAGAACTCCGGTCGCTGCAATTGACGTTCGATTATCGCCTTCATGGTGAGACCTTTTCGGACTGAGGTGGCACGCGTTCGATGAGAAGATTTTCGGTTCGCGTGCCTGTGTCGATGATCGCAATTAGCTGTGCAGATAGAGATCGCTGTTGTTGCCGATGCTTTGGCCGGTGGCGGGGTGGGCAAGTTTGGTCTTCAGCGCATGAACGCGTTCGGCGAATGTGCGATGCTCGCTGGGTGCTTTTTCCCTAGTGCGCAGCGTAGCGGCAGGTACGTTTGCGAAACCTGCGGGGTACTGCGTGTCCGCCGTGTTGAAAGAACCTGCGGCGCGAGCTTGCGCCAGTTCAGCGCGTACTTCCGCGCGCGAAACCGTGAGCGATTCGTCAGCAAACGCGGAAGATGCTGCGACCGCACCGATGGCGAAAGCGAGAGTGGCAATAGCGTTCTTCATGTTCAGCTCCTTGGTTGGTGAGGACAACGTTGTGCTGTCCCTGAGATGAACTATAAGGAATGCGGTCATGGTGGGCCAATTCGTTCGGGTCGGGTTGACGATAAACGTTGCTAATGAAGTTGAAGCGGCTAGGCGCAGCAGACATGTGTAGTAGTGTTGTTCAGCCGACATGACGGGGGTGATGCCGCGCATGCTTACCACTGTGCGGAAACCCTGAGCGGGCGTCTAAGGCTGGCAGTAGCCCTCTCGCATTGTTCGAGCAGGCTGAAAGGGCGCAGCTGTAAAGAAAGCACGGAGCCAGCATTCAGGAAACGACCTTGTATAACCAGCCTAAGGTGGCGTTTCGCAGTCAGGCTTCAATTCGCAAGCCTTCCGGCTTGCAGAGCCGGTCCCTGCTGAAATAGCTCCGCAACCCACTCGATAAATACCCGGACTTTCAGCGGCAGGTGTCGGTTCGGCGAGTAGAGCACTGAAACCGGCATTGACGCACTCGGGTAGTCAGTGAGTATTTCGCGGAGCTCACCGCGAGTGAGATACGGATCGAGTGCATACCGCGAGGCGTTTACGATTCCAAGGCCGGCGAGGCTGCAATTGACATAGGAAGTCGCATCGTTGACTGTGATCTGGCTTTTCATCGTAACCGTGTGAAGTTTGCCGTCTACCTCGAGGTCCCAACCGCGCACCCGCTGCGTGCTGCTTGAGAAGTAGTTGATTCCGACGTGCTGGGACAGATCGTCAAGCGTTTTTGGTTCTCCGCAGCGCTTCAGATACGCTGGCGACGCGCAGGTCAGGCGCGCCACGTTGCCGATGCGGCGCGCGATCAGGCCGGAGTCGCCGAGCTCGCCAACCCGGATCACGCAATGCACACCCTCCTCAACCAGATCAACAGGGCGGTCTGTGAGTCCCATTTCGACTTCGATGTCGGGATACTTCTCGAAGAACTGCGGCAGTGCTGGGATGAGCAGGCTATTGGCCATCATGGATGGCATGTTTACCTTCATCTTGCCTTTGGGGCGTTGTGTTGCCTGCGAGATCAGGGTGGCCATTTCGTCGATTTCTGCCAGTACGCCGAGCGACCGGCTGTAGTACGCGAAGCCATCGTCGGTCAGACTATTTGAGCGGGTGGTACGGTTGATCAGACGCCCGCCAAGGGCGGTTTCGAGTTGCTGAAGCGTGCGTGAAACGGTACCTGTGGGGATGCCGAGAGACTCGGCCGCACGGGTCAAGCTTCCGGCCTCGACCACGCGGACGAAGACCCTCATTGCGGTTAGCTGGTCCATTCTGTAGATAGGATGAAGTTTTGAGTGGCGGCCGGTGCCGCAAAGCCAGGCAATATAGGATGCTGCGGGCGCATCTAGCCAATTCGTTTTCAATGCGCTCCTAATAAGTGGCGCTAATCGGGCGCGTCGAAAACGGTCCCTATGGCGGCCAGGCCGAATTGCGGTCGCGGTGCTTCTAGCGCAGCACCCACGGCCAGTATCGACCAGTCGATCCACGCGCGCAGTCGTCGCGACATGTGACGATCGGATTGGTACAACAACTGCACACTGATCGATGGCCACCAGTTGTCAAGCAAGGGCAGGAGTGCGCCGGTGGCTAGCTGTTGGCGTAGCAATACATAGGGTGCCTGTATCACGCCCACGCCCGCGACCGCGACCGCCGCTGCGATCCGCGTTGCGTCATCGTCCATCGCCACATTGATCGCGCCGCAAAGATTCAGACACTCGCCGTTGCGCTGGAACGTAAGCGACTGTGGGCGGCGCGGCGTGCCGGTCATCCGAAGCGCCACGCTATGTCGAGCCGCAATCTCCGCAGGATGGCCCGGCAGACCCGCGTAAGCGATGTACTTCGGGCTGGCACAGCACGCCAGCGGCACTTTCCCCAGCGAACGGCTGACCAGGGAGTTTTCGGAGGGTGCGTCGTAGGTCAAGACACAGTCAGCGGAACCGTCCAGCAGTGCGCGTTCCGGCGCGTCGGTCAGCGTGAGTTCGATTGCAGGGAATCTTGTCCGGAAATCGGCCAGCACCGGCAGCAGGACTGTAGATGCCAGTGCCGCTGAGACGCCGATGCGAAGTCTGCCACCGTCTGCAAGCCTGGCGTGCGCGAGCCTGACTGCCGATTCATCCAGCGAAGCGAGCATCGGCGTCACACCATGCGCGTATGCCCGACCGAACTCGGAGATCCGGGTTCGGCGACCAGCGCGTTCCAGCAAAGGCGTGTCGATACGGCGTTCGAGCATTTGGACCGCACGGGAGACGTGCGCTGTTGACATGTGCAATGATCGGGCGGCTGCGCTAAGCGACCCGCTCTCGACCACCGTGGAGAAGACGCGCATCGCTTCGATTGGGCTCACCGCAACTCCTTACTGAACATCGGTAACGTCGAGCGCAAAGGCGACGACGAAACCCGTCTTAAACGCACACTCGGCCAGTGACAACAGGAAAAACGGTCGCGATACGTGGTAAACATGGGGGAGGCTTCAAACGAGACAAGCCGCGCTGATGACGCACAGGAATAGAAATGCCATGCGCATTGCCGGGCGTCCGGCCACCACGCCTAGTCCGAGACCAATTACGATGGCTTTCGACACCACAAGCGCGGCAATCCGCACTCCGTGATCGCTCTGCCCTAATTCCCATCGCGCCTCCCAACGAAATTCGATCAGACACCACAGGGAGATTGCTGCTGCCAGATAGGTCAACGCCGGATTCGCTGTGCGTCGCGAATTCGGCGTGGCGCTGCTGAGGTAGTGCAGATACGCATCGTCAGGATTCGACGGTGCCATGCGGTTCATCGCTGAGTCATAGTCCATTGCGACCTCTACTTGATGTCTCGTATGCGCTTAATCGCGCAGTCAGGGCAAGTCTGGTCGACCGCTAGACGCGTTTCTAGTAAATCCTTGTAAAAAGACGTCACATCAAACGACGCGCTTCGACTTTCAGGCCGCCTGTGAACTTATCCGCCGCGCAGGGACTCACGGCATTTCACGAGGATTCACTGTGTGGAAGAGGGTCTGTCGTCCAGAATGTGCTTCGCGATCTGGCGATACACGCTCGCAAAGTGAATCCCGGCATTGATGGAGATACGAAATGGACTATGTGAAATTCGGCAGGACCGGGCTGGATGTGTCACGCCTATGCCTTGGATGCATGACCTATGGTGTAGCCGAGCGAGGCAACCACGTGTGGACCCTCGACGAGGCAACCAGTCGCCCGCTTATCCGTCAGGCGCTCGATATGGGCATCAATTTCTTCGATACGGCGAATGTCTATTCGGATGGCACATCTGAAGAAATTGTCGGCCGTGCGCTCAAGGAGTTTGCGACGCGCGACGAAGTGGTTATTGCCACGAAAGTGAACAACCGGATGCGTCCGGGACCAAATGGCGCGGGACTGTCACGCAAGGCTATCTTCTCTGAGATCGACAACAGCTTGCGCAGGCTCGGCACAGACTACGTCGACGTCTATCAGATCCATCGTTGGGATGCCACGACCCCGATCGAAGAGACGCTCGAAGCGCTCCACGATGTGGTGAAAGCTGGGAAGGCGCGCTACATCGGTGCGTCGTCGATGTTTGCCTGGCAATTGTCGAAAGCACTGTACACGTCAAGGCTGCATGGCTGGACCGAATTCGTCAGCATGCAGAACCACCTCAATCTGCTAAACCGCGAGGAGGAGCGCGAGATGCTCCCATTGTGCGCTGACCAGGGGCTGGCCGTGATGCCGTGGAGCCCGCTTGCTCGTGGCCGTCTGACGCGGGACTGGAACGAACCGACCGAACGGGAGAGGACCGATGAAATCGGTGCGTCCCTTTACGGTCAGACAGTCGATGCCGATAGACGTGTCATTGAAGCGGTTGCCATGGTGGCGCGCGAACGCGGTGTTCCGCGTGCACAGGTCGCACTGGCGTGGGTCGCGCAAAAGCGTGAGGTGACCGTACCAATCGTCGGGGCGTCGAAGCCGCTCCATCTCGAGGATGCTGTTGCCTCCCTTTCGCTCGATCTGAGCGGCGAGGAGATTGCGCTACTCGAACGTTCCTACATTCCACACGCTCACGTCGGCTTCTAAGCCAAGTACCTACCTGGAGAAACTCATGACCACGACCATTGCCGGCATTGCGATTCCGGACAGCCAGATGGCGCGCGCGGCGACCGAAATGGTACGCGACACGGAGACTGACCTGTTGTACAACCATTCACGGCGTGTATTCCTGTGGGGCTCACTGGTCGGAAATCGCAAAGGGCTCGCTTACGATACTGAACTGCTATACATCGGCGCGATGTTCCATGACATGGGATTGATGCCGGCTTACAGCAGCAAAAACGATCGTTTCGAAGTGGACGGAGCGAATGCCGCGGGGGATTTCCTGCGGCAGTACGGAGCCAGCGAATACGACATCGAGCAGGTCTGGCTTTCGATCGCTTTACACACGACGCCGGGCGTGCCGGGGCATTTGAAACCTGTGGTGGCGCTGGTTACCGCGGGTGTCGAAATGGATGTGCTGGGCCTTGGGTACTCAGAATTCGCGGAACAGGATCGTGTGAATGTAGTCGCTGCGCACCCGCGCGAGCACGACTTCAAGAACGGCATTATCGACGCGTTCGCGCAGGGCACCATCACGAAACCCGACACCACGTTCGGCAACGTCAAGGCTGATGTGCTGGAGTTGCGCGATCCGAGCTACAAGCGGCTCAATTTCTGCCAGATTATCCTCGGCTCGCAGTGGGACGACAGCGCGGCGCACGTTCATCACCCCGGTTGCGGACATCACGCATCACCGGGCGATGTGCCGGCTGTTTGAACGGAAACGCCGATGGACAGTATGGACAGAGAGGTGCTGTCAAATGCCTTGCGCTGGCTTGAAAGCGGGAATCGTGTACTGCTCGTCACGGTGGTCTCGACATGGGGTTCGTCGCCGCGCCCGGAAGGATCGATGCTCGCGATCCGGGGCGACGGCAGGGCGGCCGGGTCTGTCTCGGGTGGCTGCATCGAAGATGATCTGATCGAGCGCGTAAGGCGGGAAGGCATACCTCAAGGACGCCCGCAACTGCTCTCGTACGGTATAAGCGCCGATGAAGCGCACCGTTTCGGGCTACCTTGCGGCGGTACCGTTCGGCTTGTGCTTGAGCCACTTCTCACCGCGGATGTCATAGCTGGTTTCGTTGACGCCATGCAGGAGGGGCGGATTTTTTCACGTCGGCTCGACATGGCAACGGGCGAAGTTGAGATCCTTGCAGTGGACAGCGATGAGGGATTGCGGTTCGACGGACAAGCGCTCCGCACCGTGCACGGCCCTCGCTATAGGATGTTGTTGATTGGTGCGGGCGACCTTTCCCGCTACGTCGCAACGATTGCGGTCGGTCTGGGCTATGACGTCACGATCTGCGACCCGCGGGCCGAATACACCGACGAGTGGAACGTGCCCAACACGCGCGTAATGCGCACCATGCCCGACGACACGGTGACCGGGATGCGTCCGGACTCGCGGACGGCGATCATCGCACTGACTCACGATCCCAAACTCGATGATCTCGCATTGATGGAGGCCCTTAAGACCCCCGCCTTCTATATTGGCGCGATAGGCTCCCGGCGTAATAACACGGCGCGTCGCGAGCGGCTCGCATTGTTCGGCGTTTCGACCGAGGAAATGCGTGCATTGCATGGCCCTGTCGGACTCTATATCGGCAGCCGCACGCCGGCGGAGATCGCGATTTCGATTCTCGCCGAAGTGACTGCCTGCAAAAACAAGGTTCACGTTGTACGAGCGGTCGATGTCGAAGTAGGTAAGGCTTCAGTTGCTTTGGCAATCTCCGATCGGTTAGAGTAGCTGATCATCCGGCTGGTAGACCTTGAAGCGCAGCAACGCCCGCTCCCGTGCACCGTTGCATTGCGCAGCGAGTATCCTCCTGCGCCGGAACGGCGGCTCCCTGCTTCTGTCCATGCCTCGTCAGCCAGACTTCAAGTCTGGCTTTGGTGGAGTCCAGCTCGCTTGTTTCCACGAGCCGTGCCCGCGCGTAAGCGCGCGTCACATCAAGCAAACGGTAAGTGGGTTTTGTGCCCATATTCTCGGCAGTCACCAGTGACTTTTCAACCAGCGCCGCAACGATGAGATAGGCGTCGTCAGCCGCAATCGACGCATCGGCTAAGACGAAGGACGCGGCGTTGAGCGGAAAAGGGGCGTCGAAGATGCCAAGCCGGCGTAACGCGAGCTGTTCCTGGTGTGTGAGGGCGTCGTAGCTCCAGCCGAGCAACGCATCGAGCGTTCGATGGTGCTCAAGGCCATGACGTCTACCCAGCGACATCAACGTGAAACGGTCGTCGAGGAGCGCTAATGTGCCCGGAATACCGAAGACATCGACGCGACCTGCGGCAAATTCCAGCGCGAGCGGAATACCGTCAAGGCGTCGGCAGATGGTAGAAACCATCGGCGCGTCGTCGTCGGTCAGTGCGTAGTCGTGCATGTTCGAGGTCAGCCTTTCGACAAACAGCTCTACTGCGGGGTAACGGCTCGCGTTCCTAGCCGAGATTGGTTCCACGTGAATGGGTGGGGCAGTAAGCGGAGGGAGTCGACAGATGTGTTCTCCTTGGGCGCGTAGGGTTTCTCGGCTTGTGGCGAGTACCCGCGCTTTCGGACAGGTTTGCAGAATCGCTTCGGCGAGGAGCGCCGCACTGTGTACGACGTGGTCGCAACCGTCCAAAACAACAAGCACTTCCTGGCTGCAAATGGCGGCGATCGTTCCAGAAAGTTGGTCACCCGTGGTGGAAGGGAGACCAGCCGCCAGGTTGAGCGAAGTGGATACGTCTTCCGGTGTGCTTGCCGACGAAAGGTCGAGGTAGAGCGTTCCCCCACAATAGGTGTGCTCTGCAAATTCCGCGACCTCCAGAGCGACCGTCGATTTGCCGACCCCGCCATGCCCGGTGACTGTGACGAAGCGGCAAGTGTGAAGCCGTTCGCTTATATCGCGAATGGCGTCGTCGCGGCCGATCACCCGACTGAGGCGTCGTGGAATGCCGGTCCGTTGGTTAAAGCGAATGGGTTGCAATTCTGGGACGATTGCCACTGGACCGCAAAACCGATATCCGCGCCCTGGCACAGTGGCGATCAACTCGCCAGTTACGCCGATGTCCTGACTTACGGAATCGATGACGCGCCGCAGCGCGGCAATCTGCGCACGCAGATTGCTCTCCTCAACAACAGTGCTGGGCCAGCCGCGCTTCATCAACGTACGTTTGTCGACTAGTTCACCCGCGTACTCGAGCAGGACAATCAGGATTTCCAGCGCACGGCTACCGATAATCACTGGCCTGCCGTCGCAGGACAATACCCGACGCGACGGTGCAACGGTGAGAGACCCAAAGCGGAACATGGCTTGTGGCTCGGTGATCATGGGCTCGGACACGCGGGATTTGGACGAAATCATCGTACCTGCGGGGTTTTTCGGTCGCTTGAACATTCCTGCGGTAACTGGAACGTTCTTATCCCTCTTGTAGGTTTCGTAAATGTTCTACTGTGGTTGTCGAAAGTGATGACTTTTCGGTGAAAACAACCTTTTCGTCAGTGCATTGTCTTCAACTCGCGACCGTGGTGAGACCGGCGCCAGACGCTCGGCGTCACTCCATAATAGCGGGTGAACACACGAGTGAAATGGCTCTGGTCGGCAAAGCCGCACGCAAAGGCAATCTCAAGAAGCGTCATTGCGGAGCTCACCATCAGAGCTCGGGCTTTCTCAAGACGTTGCATAAGCAGCCAACGGTGCGGCGGTAATCCTGTGCTTTGCTTGAATGCTCGAGCAAAGTAGGTGGGCGTCAAACCGCACGCCTGCGCCATTTCCGATAACGAGACATTTCCGTCGAGCCTGTTCGCCATCATTTCTTTGGTCAGACGCAACTGCCAGGGTGCGAGGCCGCCGCGCACGAGCCGGTCGCTCATATGCATGCCGCCATACTTGCTGGCGAAATGCGCCGCCAAAGCCAGGGAAAGATGATCGAGGAAGAGTGGATTTGCCTGTTCGGGTGCCTCCAGCGCCGGCATCATCAATTGTGCAATCTGCATCCAGATTGGGTCCTCCAGCGTCACGCCGAGCGCGCAGTTCAGGTCGCGATCAAAGCTTGCGCCGTTCTGCTCCGCAAGGCTCGTCAGTCCCTGTCCCGGCAGGTAGAACTGAAGGCAGTGAAAGGGCGTCCGTAGATAGGCTTGGGTGTCGACCTTGAGATCGTAGACTGCAATCTGTCCGCGATGGATGGGTTTAACCTTCGCGGACTTTCCGTCAAGCCAGAGGTCGCCGGAATAGTCGCGCAACTGCAATCCGACGACGAACGCGTCTTCCGGTGCGATCGGCGTTGTCATGCCGTGATCGGGTGCATCGCAGCGCAACTCCGTGACTGCGATAGTCGCATGGCTGAGGCCACGGCTTATTAGCGTTCGCGGTTTTTGCACGCGAAAATGACTGCCAATCTGGTCGCCGTACACACCCATCTCCAACCTCCAATTCACACAGTCAATTGTCGCGCTCGAGGCGTTTGAGCACGGAAAGATAGTATCCAGTCTTCCCGCATCCTGCTTCGCACACAGCAGTCTGAGACAGATTTTACCAGTAGCGGATTATTTAGAAACCTCACCTGTCTCACGGGTGTTCCTATGCTCGGACTCCGAGCAAACTCTGGATGGACTTCCCACATGGACGTCACGAGAATTCACATCGTTTGACTGGCAAGCTTCGGGGCAGACCATCTACTCTTTCAGTGTGACAGCGCTTTAGCCGGCGGGAACGCTGTTTAAAATTTTTTGAGGAATTGGCGAATGCGCACATTAGTGGTTCTGGCTCATCCGAACATTGAAAGCTCGCAGGTGAACGCGGTGTGGGCCTCAGAGCTTCACAAGCGGCCGGAAACAATCACCTTGCAGAACATCTATCAGGCTTATCCAGACTGGAATATCGATGTAGCGCGCGAACAAATGTTATTGGCAGGACACGACAGAATCATCTTGCAGTTTCCTGTCTACTGGTACAGCGTTCCGCCGTTACTGAAAAAATGGATTGACGATGTATTTCTGTATGGCTGGGCTTACGGTCCGGGCGGTAACAGATTAGCACGGAAAGAAATCGGATTTGCTGTGTCGACCGGTAGTCCCGCTGACGCCTATCAGAAGAATGGCCGCCTTGGCCATACGTTGGATGAATTACTCCGGCCGCTCGAGCAAACGATTCGGTTCATAAAGGCGCGACCGTTACCAACGTTTGTGATGCACGGTGCCAATCACACCATTCCCGAAGATGTGCTTTACAGGAATGCATTGGACTACGTGGACCATCTGCATAAGCGGCACGACTACGCCAACGTCGGAAGCAGGAGCATTGCCTCGGGAGATTGACGCGTCAACTTGTCCTGATTGGCCAGAGCGGCAAGGGCAGCGCTCAGTACGTTGGCGCCATTCACTAATGCATGGTTGCTATGCTATTTTGTAAATGGTCAATCTCAACTGCATAGCTCATCATTCGCTTCATCTGCTTTTTCCCTTTAACGGTATTTGCAAGGAGCGTTCACCATGACTATGCAGGCCCTCGTTCTCTCCCAGTACAACGGACCGCTCGAACTCACCGCCCTGGCGCGCCCCGAGCCATTGTCCGGCCAGGTGCTGGTGCGCATCGCGGCAGCCGGTCTGAATCCGCTCGACACAAAAATCCGCGCAGGCGGCGCCGCCCACGCAAAACATCCGCTGCCGCTGGTGCTCGGCATCGACATGGCCGGTGTGGTTGAGGCGGTGGGCGCTGGCGTGACCCGCTTCAAAGCTGGCGACGGGGTCTACGGCATGACGGGCGGCGTTGGCGGCATCCAGGGTTCGCTCGCGCAATATGCCGCGGTCGACGCAGATCTGCTTGCACTGAAGCCCTCCAATCTGTCGATGCGCGAAGCCGCCGCGCTGCCGTTGGCATTCATCACCGCCTACATGGGGATCGTAGATCGCGCGAAGCTTCAGGCCGGTCAGACCGTGCTTGTCCAGGGCGGTGCGGGTGGGGTGGGTCACGTGTCGGTGCAACTGGCGCGGGCGCTCGGGGCGCGGGTGTTCGCCACGGCGAGTTCGCGCGATCACGACGAGCTCACGCGCCTCGGCGCCACGCCGATCGATTACGCCGCGCAGAACGTCGAGCAATACGTCGCCCAGCATACGGGCGGCGCGGGTTTCGATCTTGTCGCCGACACGGTCGGCGGAGCGACGCTCGATGCATCGTTCGCGGCGGTCAAGCATTTTGGCCATGTCGTCAGCGCGCTCGGCTGGGGCACCCATGCACTTGCACCGCTGTCGTTTCGCGAGGCGACCTACTCCGGAGTGTTCACCCTGCATGCGCTGCTGACCGGCGAGAATCGGGCGCATCACGGCGAGATGCTTGGCGAGGCGACGCGCCTTGCCGAAGCGGGTCAATTGACGCCGCGGCTCGATTCGCGCCGCTTCGATCTTCGCTCGGCGGAACAAGGGTACGACGCAATCACCGATCGCAGCGCGCGGGGCAAGATCGTCGTCGATATCGAGTGACGCTGGCCGCGCGGGTCGGCAATCGTAAGTGATTTCAGCGGCGGCCAGATGTCAATTACGCGTTGGCGAGTTTGTCGACGACAACGTCGATCAACGCCCGCAACCGCCCCAGCCGACGAAGGTCGCGATGGTAGCCGAGCCAGACCTCGCGGCCCGGCGGCGTTTCGCCGAGGTCGATGCGCCGCAGGCCTGGCGTGTTGTCGCCAAGCGCGCAAGGCAGGACCGCGAAGCCGCCGTTCTCGGCGCACATGCGCGCCTGGACGCCACGATTGTTGCTGGCGTACGCGACCCGCGCATTTGGCAGCATGCGGCGGATCCACGTCACATCGGGCAAGGCCTCAAAGGCGCTGTCCATCGTGATGAGCGACTGCCCTGCGCCATCGCCGGCCTGCGGCGCAACCAGGTCGACGTGCCCGTACAGCGCGTAGTTCAGATCCATGATCTTTCGCTGGATGACATCGGGTTCGTCGAACGGCGTGATGCGAAACACGAGATCCGCTTCACGGCGTGAAAGACTGTAGCGTCGCGAATCGGTGACCAACTCGATCGAGAGCTGCGGATGCCGCGAGAGAAACGCGGCGAACACGGGGGTGAGCACATGAATGCCGAACCAGTCCGAGGACGACACGCGCAGCGACCCCGTCAAGTGCTGCGTGGTCCCTGCGAGCGAACGTGTGAACGCGAGCGCTTCTTCTTCCATTCGCTCCGCGAAACTCAACACCGCAGTGCCTTCGTCGGTCAGTACGAAGCCGTCGGCGGTGCGCTGGAACAGCGCCTGGCCGACCGCGCTTTCGAGCGCACGAAGCCGGCGCCCCATGGTGGGCTGGGTCTGCCCCAGTTGGCGCGCGGCGGCGCCGAGTGTGCCGCAACGGGCGATCGCGAGAAACACGCGGACATCGCCCCAATCCATTGTCATTTCGTTCATAGGAATGTTTGCTCGTGCGACAGGCGACTTATCGTACCGAAAATCCAAGTTTGGCGTCAGGCGATGATCTGATGGCCTCGGCACGCGATGCCGATATTGCTGATGCGCTCGCGGGCATTGCCTGATTGGGTTGTATCGGATCGCGTACAGCGACGACTTGCCTTATTAAAAGGGTTGAGCTTTTTCTGATGCAGGTTTTTGCCTCGACGCAGAACCGCAGGCGCAAGCGGACCGGACGCACCTTTACCCGCTGCCAGCTGACTGAAAAGGCCGAGCAACCGCCTGAAGGCGATGCTGCTTATGCGGACGTTGACCGGCGCAAAGATCGGAACGCCACATAAAAAAACGACGCGCCAGGCAAGACGGTTAGCCCTCGTAGTCGACCGCGATTACGGCGACCGCGTCGTCGCGATGGACCAATGCCTGTCCATTGACGCACAACAGCAGGCCACTCCGCGGGGCGTACAGCGGAACGGGCGCACGGTCTACTCGGTCGATGTAGTGATAAAAGCCGACGACAGCACCCTCCCGAACGGCTTCTCCGAGCTCCAGTACGGGCTCGAACAGTGCGGTGTCATCTGCATGCAGATAGTATTCCGGCCCTGGCACGCAGACCACCCTTGAGGGCGCTACGGTTGTAGGCGACGATTGCGCGCCACTCATATGCCCTAGATGCTGTAGAAGCTGCCGCAGGCCTTCAGATGTGAGGTGGACAGTATCCCGTGTCACCAGGGCACTTCCACCAAGCTCACTTGCTAACATTAACTTTCCCGCGCGCTCCACGACATCGTCCAGCATGACGTCCGCATGGTCTTCCCGAAGGATGACGGTCAGTGGCGCCCGAAAACTCCTGGCCGCGGCGAGGAAGGCCGCCGTGCGCGCCGGGTCTGCCTGTCCGTGAACGAAGGTGCAGGGATGAAACCGGAGGGTGCGTCCACCCGAATGCAGGTCGACCACGCTGTCGACACGCGGCACCAGTTCATGGCTAACGAAGTGAGCCATGCGCTGCGTGACAGACCCTCGCGCGTCACCGGGAAACTCACGATTGAGATTGCCTCCGTCGATTGGGGACAGGCGCGCCCCCGCAAGTGCCGCAGGCAGATTCAGCGACGGGATGACGAGAATCGAACCGATCAGTGTGTGCGGGTCGAGGGTGTGCGCAAGCTTTGACAATGCCACCTGACTTTCGTACTCGTCGCCGTGGCTACCGCCAATCAGAAGCGTTCTGGGTCCATCGCCACGTCTGAAATAAAAAACCGGTATTCGCAAGTTTTGCCACGCGCTCGTGTTGGTCGAGCTTGGCAGTTCGAGGTAGGCGGCTTGACGACCGTCGCGTTCCCAGTTGATGTTAAGGCGCCCCATAGAACCTCCATCACGGTTTGGGTGGTTGGCCTGCGCGCGGCGCGCTGCCTATGCTTCAAAAAATAGACAAAAAGTCCAGATCGACGGCACGCCCGACAGCGAGGGGCACGGACGCATTCGCTGACGATCCCCTGCAAATCCCGCGGCGAGTCGAATACGCTCTGATCAAAGGTGTTTGACTTTCTGTACAAGAAAGTCTAGTCTATACCGAGTGGTACAGATTTGACAACACCTGCCGGCCGCGCGATGAGCCGCCCTTCACGTCGCGCCGACTATCCCGAGATGCTGCCGAAACCGATACAAAGATATTTGGGGTCTTCCCCAGAAAGAGTGAGGTTGATCATGAAGCAGCAGGCATTACGTGCGATAGCCGCTTTTGCATTGTTGGCGAGCGCGTTTCCGATTCCGGCGCAGGTAAAGAGTCTGGCGACTATCCGGTTCGGCGTCGAAGCCGCTTATCCCCCGTTTGAATCCAAAACGGCGAGTGGGCAGCTCCAAGGTTTTGATATCGACCTTGGCAATGCGCTTTGCGCACAGCTAAAGGCGAAATGTGTGTGGGTCGAAAATTCGTTCGACGGTCTCATCCCGGCGCTGAAAGCGCGGAAGTTCGACGCGATCGATTCCGCGATGAACATCAATGCAAAGCGCGCCGAGCAGGTGGACTTCACAGTCCCGCTCTATCTGACGCCCGCCCAACTGGTGGCGAAGAAAGGAAGCGCGTTGCTGCCGAGTGCGGAATCGTTGACCGGCCACAAGGTCGGGGTGCTGCAAGGCTCAATCCAGGAGCAGTACGCCATTCAGATGTGGGCGCCGAAAAATGTGGACGTGCAGTCTTACCAGACGCAGGACCATGCGTACGACGACCTGGTGGCGGGCCGTATCGATGCCACCTTCGTCGATGCGACGGCCGCCAGTCTGGGCTTCCTGAACCAGGCGAACGGCAAGGGCTTCGCGTTTGCCGGGCCCTCGGTCAATGATGCGAAAATCATCGGAACCGGTGTTGGTATCGGTGTGCGCAAGGGCGATCACCAACTGCTTGACGCGCTCAACGGCGCTTTCGCGGAACTGAAGCGCAACGGCACCTACCAACAGCTTCTCAAGAAGTATTTTACCGTGGACCTCACCGCACACTAGGCCGCACATGCGGCGTGCTGCGTGCATTTCGCACCGTGCAGGCAAACACATGACCAGAGCAAACACTTCCGCCAACGACTCCCCCCATGCCTCGAAGCAGGTGAAGCCTGCCGCGAAAACTGGAGCCGGTCGGGCCCGCCGCCGGCAGGCATCGCTGGGACCATTGGCACCGTACTGCGCGGTGGCTGACGGCATCGCGATGCTGTTTCCGCCGTACACGGAAGTCGTTCTACATGACCTCGCAACGCAGACTGTCGTGTACGTAGCGAACAACCAGTCCAAGCGCGAACTGGGAGACGACTCGGCGCTCGACGACATTGAGTTTGATGAACGGGAGACGGTCATTGGTCCCTACGAGAAGCTCGGCTGGGACGGCCGCAGGGTCCGTTCGACCAGCGTTGTGGTCCGCACCGAATCGGGCGAGCCGATCGGTGTGATGTGTATCAACTTCCATCTCTCGGCGCTCGAACAGGCCAGGCAGGCGCTTGAGTTGCTGGTCTCGAGCGCGGTGCTTCAGCCGCAGCCGGAGAAGCTTTTTCACGACGACTGGCAGGACCGGGTGAACGTGTTTCTCAATCACTGGTTGCAGGAACGCAAGCTCACACTGTCCATGCTCACGCGCGAGCATAAGCGTGTGCTCGTCGAGGCGCTCTACGAAGAGGGTGCCTTCAAAGGAAAAAGCGCGGCGAATTACGTGGCGAAGGTGCTGTCGATGGGGCGCGCCACGGTTTTCAACCATCTGAAAGATTTGAGAGGTAACGGGTGACACACGATTTATTCCAGCGGATCGACGACGCGCATCGCGCCATTCGCCAACAGGTTGCGATTACGCCGCTTTCATACAGTCCGATGCTGTCGAAGCTGACCGGCTGTGAGGTGTATCTGAAGTGCGAGCATCTGCAACTGACAGGGTCGTTCAAGTTTCGCGGCGCGACGAACAAGCTGCGTCTGCTCGCCGAGGCGTCCCGGCGCAATGGCGTGTTGACGGTGTCGAGCGGCAACCATGGTCAGGGTGTGGCGCTCGCGGGCAAACTCGCGGGCGTTCCCGTCACGGTCTACGCTACCAGCTCCGCATCGGCGATCAAGCTCGACGCCATCCGGGCGCTTGGCGCCGAGGTCGTCACAATTGACGACACCTCCCTTGCGGTCGAGCTTGAAGCAGGCCGGCAGGCGAAGCTCAAGGGCATGACGTTCGTGTCGCCCTATAACGATATCGACGTCATCGCGGGGCAAGGCACGATCGGTATCGAGATGCACGAACAGGCGCGTGCGGCCGGCGTCGAACTGGCCGCCGTGTTCGCGTCGGTCGGCGGCGGCGGTCTGATTTCGGGCGTAGGGACGGCAATCCGGCACTTGAGCCCGCAGACGGCGGTGGTCGGTTGCTGGCCGGCCAACTCGACGGCGCTGTATAGCTCGCTGAAAGCGGGAGAAATCATCGAGGTCGAAGAGCACGACACGATTTCCGACGGCACGGCGGGTGGCATCGAACCCGATTCGATTACGTTCGGTATCGGCCAGCAGGTCATTTCCGATACCGACCTCGTGACCGAAGAGGAAATCAAGGCCGCGATGAAACTGCTCGCGCAGACCGAGCGCTTCATGGTGGAAGGCGCCGCGGGCGTAGCGCTGGCGTCGCTGCTCAGGCTCGCGCCACGCTATCAAGGGCGCGCGGTAGCGGTCGTGTTGTGCGGCCGGAACATCATGCTGAACAAATTCATCGAGGCCGTGAAGTGAAAATCTGGACGAAAGACGAAATCGTGGCGCGCTTCGACATGGAACGGGCGGTACGCATGGTCGAGCAGGGCCTTATCGCCTATTCCCGCAAAACGGCCCAGGTGCCGCCGATTCAGAACTTCCGGTTCGAGTCGAGCAACGGCGAATGCTGCATCAAGTCAGCGTACGTCGACGGGGCCGCTACGTTCGCGGTGAAGGTATCGTCCGGCTTTTACAACAACCCCGCAGCGGGATTACCCAGCAACGACGGGCTGGTCATGCTCTTCTCGGCAAAGACCGGTGCGCCTGTCGCATTGCTGCAGGACGAAGGCTGGCTGACCTGCGTGCGCACCGCAATCGCAGGCCAATTAGTTGCACGCGCGCTAGCTCCGCACGAGGTTCACGGGATCGGCATCATCGGCACGGGTGTGCAGGCGCGGCTACAGTTGGAATATCTGCGCACGGTAACATCGTGCCGCGACGTGCATGTCTGGGAACCGAATGCCGAGCGGCGGCTGCGTTTTGCAGACGACATGTCGGTGTTCGGGTTCTCGGTTCATGCTTACGAGTCCGCAGAAGGCGTTGCAATCAATTCAAATCTGATTGTGACCGCTACGCCATCGCGCGAGGCGTTGCTGAAATCCCAATGGGTTCAGGACGGCACCCATATCACTGCTGTTGGTGCGGATGGTCCTGGCAAACAGGAATTGGACGCCTGGATCGTCGGGCGCGCAGACGTCATTGTGGTCGATTCGATCGCGCAATGTAGCAAGTACGGTGAGGTCTCTCACGCGTTATCCGCTGGACTGATTCAGGAGGAGCGGTTGATCGAGCTCGGAACCTTGCTTGCGAGCGGAAAACGCGGACGTGACGATTCTCAAGGCGAGCAGATTACCGTCGCGGACCTGACGGGGGTAGCCGTTCAGGACGCGCAAATTGCAGACAGCGTTGTGGGCAACGCTGTGTGAGACGTTGCTGTCGATTGTTCATACCCGGCAATGCCAGAGTCGAAGCAGTTTTTGACGTTCGCGACAACCGCGCTATCGCACAATGACAGGGCCGATACGGTTCCAGGATGACGTTCGTCGGTCAGCGCATCAACAGCACAGGCAAGGCGCGAGGGCCATACCGGCCGGCTATTGCAAAGTGGGAATCGGCTCGGAGCGGTGCTGCGCGGCGCGTGCCACGTCAGGCTTGTCAGTATGGATGTTGACGCAACCAGTCTGCGATGCACGACTCGACGGCGTCCCTGTTGCCTCACAGATCGAGCGACAAGAGCATGTCTGTGAGCAGTCCATCCACTTGGATGCTCGTCACCGCGCCTTGACCGAACTACTTGGCGAGACCCGCATGCGGCACCCCAAGTGGCCTCGACGCATACTGGACGGCCACGGGAAAAAGATTGCCCGTGGAAACTCGGCTCAGATGTTTTTGTAGAAGCGGATTTAACATAAAAGGAATTATCAACATTTATAAGGAGTCCTATATATTTCAGTGATGCTCGAATGTTCAGCGACGTTAGCGCTCAACCTTGTGCACATCTGAATGTGGTGAGCGCGGCTTCGCGCTGCTGGAGATCACCGCTCACACCCAGGGATGTCGTAGCCTGAACACATACACCCACGATCTGGTGCAGCGGCGCGAGAGTTACAGAGTTACGCCTCCACGACGATAGGCGAGCTTTCCGTTCCCGCGAGAAAATCCCTGAGTTGCTCTTCGGCGTGACGTACCGCATGCAGTGGTGCGCGGGCAAGTTGCGCGTCATAGAGGGCTATCAGTTCTTCAAAGTCACCGATGACGTCCGGCGTCAGACGCCATTCGCCGGTCTCATGCGCATGCGCCAGCGTCACCTCCACAGCGCACTCGGCGACCTTGAAGTGCTCGGCTGGATGCCTTCCGTAGCCCGCGCGTTGCAAAAAATAAGCAAGATAGACGGCGCGCATCAGTTCGTTGATCAGGTGACTATTGGCCTGGCACTCACGACATGCGACCAGCGCCAGATGCAGCCTCAGGGACTGTTCGCTAGCGGACGCACGATCCATCGGTAGTAACAGCGCCTTTGTCAGCGGCCGGCGTGGCTGGTTGGCCCGGGACCGGTTTCGTTTGACGGACATCTATTTGGAATGGAGGTGTGAAAAGGTAGTCCGATTATAGCGGAGCTGTTTGGCGGATCACTTTCGGCGGGCACGCCACCGGCTTATGCGTCCAGATATTGGCAAGGGCGTGTATCCGCAAAAAGTTGTGAAAAGCCGTGCCCCTGAATGCCAACCGGTCCGCAGCAGTTCAATTAATTCGGATTTCCCGCAAATCATCCCGCGCTTCAGCTTCACTTCGTAATTCCAATAACCGAAGTCATTCACCGATTTCCGGACCGCCTCGACCGCGCGATTCTGACCTTTCACGCAATGAACTGCTTGGCTCGACCATCTGACCCGCCGCCTCGCGGAGCTGCGCTTTGAACTCATTGCGCCGGTCCTGCCGCTCCTCGGGTGTCATGTCGGCAAAACGTCGGGATGCTCCGCTTCCGGGCGTCGGTTGCGAGAGCCCGGCGGCCTCATCATTGATTCCTGAGCGCTGTGCCCGCGCAGCTCTCACCTCGTTGACGAGCGCCGCTGCCCGCGCGGCGCCGCTGAGCTCAACGAGTGCGTGCCACGCGCGATCATCCCGTTCCACCACATGGCGAATCTCGCGACGCATCGCGGAATCGGCCCTGTCCAGTTCCGCGCCCGCCCGCTTCAGCGCCGCGCGATCTTTCGCCGGTACCGGCCTTCCCGCCCGGGTTGCGGCCGCCGCCGCAGAGAGGGCGTCGGCATACTGCCTGACGGTCCGATTGAGGGTCTTTTCCGGGCGTTGTGGCCGCGGTGCGTTCGAGTACTCGACGCGTCGCTGGTTCAGCGTGTGCCGGTAGCCCAGCTCCGGCTGGCGGTCACGCTCCGGTCGCAGCTCATGCTGTGCGCTGAACGATTTTTCGTCGGCGCGCGCAAGACTGCGCATCAGCGCCTCGCCATCCGCGAACTCGTCCCGACCAGCCGCCACAACGAGTTTTTCCTTGTGCCGCGTCATCGCCACATAGGCCAGCTCCGCGTGCATGCCCTTCGTGGCCAGCACGTACGCGCGGTCGACCGTTACCCCCTGGCTCTTGTGGATCGTCAGCGCGTAGCCGTGATCGAAATGGCCATACTGCGCGGTATTGACCGCGAGTTGCCGGCCGTCATCAAGCCGCACCTGCAGGGCCGCGCCGGAAGCATTTGTGCCCGCCGCGGCGTCGATCCGTTCGACGGTCCCCAATGTTCCGTTTTTCACCTGCATCACGTAGTCGTTCCGCAGGAACATGATCCGTTCACCAGCGGCGATCGCAATATGCCGGTCTCCCGTCCCCACGATCGGCACGGTCTGTTCATCACCGAGCTCGCCGGCGATCCGCCGCAATTCGCGCACGCGTGCATTCAGCGCGCACCGCTCGTCGTTGGTGTGTGTCAACAGTAGCTGGGACAGGCCGGGGACTTTCAGGCGATCGTCCTGCCATTGAGCAATCAGCTGCTCGCGCGCGTCGGCGACGGTCGGATACAGCTGCACGCCACCGTGCTCCGCATACGCGGACACCGCCGATTGGACGTCGTGCCGGGCCAGCGCCGAGGTTGCCTCGCGCTGCCAGGCCTCCTTCTGTCGCATGATCCCTGTCAGACTTTCGAGCTGGCCGGCGGCCGCCGCTTCGCGCGACACCGCGCGAAAAGCATCGCCTGCGTCGACCGCATGCAGCTGCCACGCGTCACCGACCAGGCGCACACGCGCGCCGGCCGCCTGCGCGTGGCCCAGCAGTTTTTCCATCTGCCGTGAGCCGACCATGCCGGCTTCGTCGACCACCAGCACCGTTTTCGGATCGAGCGTGACCGTACCGCGTTCGATACCCGACAGCAGGCTGTGCAGCGTCCAGCTGGCGATGCCGGTGTCGCGCTGCATGTCGTCCGCCGTCTTGCCCTGCAGCGCCGCACCCATTACGCGCAGCCCATCCACCTCGAGCGCTTCGCGCGCCGCAGCAAGCACGTAGCTCTTGCCGGTCCCGGCCGCACCATTCACCACCACGAGCTGGGCACGCCCGGCGAGCGCCACGAAAGCGGCCTCCTGTCCTGGATTGAACTTCCGGACTGCGCGTACCGTTTCGCGCACCGCAACGTCGCCCGCTATCCCGTCAGTGGTACGACTCATCCTGCGTGCGCATTCGACCAGGCGCAACTCAATCGCGCGCAACTCTGTTGACGTGAACCATTCGCCCTGACGACCGGAATCGGTGAGTGCGAGCAGTTCCTTCGAATTCATCAGCCGGGCGTAAACCTGCCGGAACTGTTCCGCCCCGTCGGTGTTACGGAACACGAACTGCTCGACGTCGCGCCGTGAGAAGGTGGATTGATGGATCGTCAGCGCGGCGACGCCTATCGCCGGATTGATCAGCAGTCGCTGACCGTTGCGGAAAGCGCGCTGGCGATTCTCTTCCAGCACACTGGCCATCACGCCACGCTCGCCCGCATAGCGCGCCACGCCCACCTTGACGGACGGTTCCAGCTCAATCCCCAGCGTCCGGTAACTGCGGTGGTCAATGCGAGCCTCGATGCCCGCCTGTGCCATAAAGTGATTGGCGGTGACCGCCCACTCTTCGCGCACGTCGCGAACAAACTGCCGGCTGCTCAGATAGCGATCCTTGCCGGCACCGCCCTTTTCCGGGTCCGCCGCGTTCCAGCGCCGGAAATAGTGCTCCGGATCGCGTGCGATGCCGTCGTTCACCCGCTCCGTGAACATGATGTGCGCGTGCGGCTGTTCCAGCCCATCGCTGGCGGCCGGGTTGTGGATCGCCCAAGTGTATGCGTGCCGCTCGCCGAGCGTGTGTTCAACGAATTCACGCACCAGCGCGACGCGCTGTTCGTCGTCCAGTTCGCGCGGAATCGATACCTCGATTTCGGTGTACGGCCGGCCATTTACCCGTTCATGGGTGTCCGCGGCCTGCCAGAAGAGGCTCGCGTCATGCGCGGCCCATGCCGGCATGTTGCCGCTCTCGGTCATCTTCAGGTCGCCACGCTCCTCGAACTTCCCGCCGCGGGAAATGTAGGCGTAGTGATCCTCCCGCGCAATGTACTTCGCGTGCTCGCCTGCGGCGGATTTCCTGCCTGCTTTGACGCTCAGATGGTACGTTGGCATGGGCGGTGTGCTTTCGTCTTACCATAAGCTGTTTCCATGCTAGCATGGAAACGCGGAAGCGCGCTTTGACCCGCCCTGCTCACCAGGTCCTGCGGCGTCCCCTTCCCTGCTGGCCGCTTTTGCATTTTTCATGATCCGGAATGGTGTCACAGGCAGGGCCGATGCCCGGCCTGTGCTGCCGCTCGATGCAACGTCAATCTGCTTCAGGAGAAAGATGATGGCAAAGAACGAATGGCTCACGGAACACATTCAGTACATCCAGGGTTTGAAGTCCCCTACGGCCACGCAGACCCTGCTGGTCGAACTCGCGACGATCCCGGCTCCCACCGCGCAGGAGTCCCGCCAGCTGGACAAGCTGGTCCGGCTTGAAAAGATCAACCAGAAGGCAGACTCGATGAAAGCGGAAGCCGCCCGCATGTTGAGTGAGCGACGCGAAAACCAGCGCAGGGCCCACACGCGCGAACTGATCGAACTCGGCGGCATCGTCCCGATGGTCGATTTTCCGGTGGATCGCGGCACGCTGACCGGCGCGTTGCTGTGGGCGCTCGATCAGTTCAGGACGGACGGTGACTTGCAGCGCACGCTGAAGAAGCGGGGCGACGCATTCATCGCCGAGCGGGAAAATGACAAGAAGCCGGAGACACAAGCCAGCGCCGGGGTAGCGGCTGAAGCGGCTACGGCGGAGAAGGCGCCCGCGTAAGGTCGTATCGAACCGGATCGCCCCTATGCTTTGCTCCGGGTCGGCGTTGTCAACGATCTGCGGCGCGGCGAGGTATCTCCCGACTCGCGCACCTGGACCGGAATGCGACGGCCCGCGCAACGGACGGGAGCAGATTGGACGCGTGAAGGCGGGTTGGCCGGACGGTAGGGTTTCAGGCCTGCACTACGAAAAAGCGGGCCGCGCGACTGGCGGCCCGGCAGGCGTCGCCCGGACCCACCCGGCCCCGGGCTTTGTGCGACGTTAGTGTGTCCTTTTGCGCTTCGTTTCGCCCATTGCACGGTTCCTCAGCACTTCCGGCAACCAGCCACTTTCTGCCATCCGGAGCTCGGCAGCCGCAGCGGCATCGCCCTTCTTCATGCCTTGCAGTTCTGCCGCTGATTCCAGGGAAACGGCTTCGCTCACCACGTCGATGATCCGTGCTTTGGAGACGTGATTCAGGTAGCTCTGCTGCGTTGGCTTCCAGTAGAACGCCATATCAATCTGCATCACGTCGGCGAGCGCGCTGATCGGGTGGGCACTATCAGTCGCGCTGATACCGTCGAGCGTCGCGGCCACGCAAAATGCGAACAGGCTCGCCATGACGTCGGTTTCCTGATTGAGCAGCCAGGGCAACAGGTCGTCCACTTTTTTCGGCAGCAGTTTCACCCATTTCGCGCGGTCGGCTTCGATCTGTTCAAAGGCCACACTCGATTCCATGTCGTCGGCCTCGCGCACCAGCGAATCGCGCGATGCGTGCGCGTCGATCTTCACGGCGCTCCCGGCATAAGCGAAGTGATAACGCTCGTCGAACACGGTGGGAATTACCCGGTTCATTAGCGCGGCCAGTGCTACGACAGGGCGGCGGGAAAGTTCAGCCTGCACCGCAGCGGTCCGGTGCGCCGTCAGACGGCGGCACAGCTTTTCGCTGTGCACTGGCTTTTCTTTGGCCTGCGGTACGGTGGCCGTCATGTCTCCCTCGCCATCGTTCGCGCCCTCCTTCGGATACACA
The DNA here is from genome assembly GCF_902859935.1 of Paraburkholderia fynbosensis. Classification (GTDB taxonomy): domain Bacteria; phylum Pseudomonadota; class Gammaproteobacteria; order Burkholderiales; family Burkholderiaceae; genus Paraburkholderia; species Paraburkholderia fynbosensis. The sequence continues at coordinate 105,887 of NZ_CADIKI010000020.1, read as the reverse complement.
CGTGCCACATCCTCGCGCTTGACCAGTCCGCGCTCGATGTTGAGCTCCCCCTCCTGGTCTATCGTGATGAACACCCCGCCAAGTTTCATGTCGTCGTCCGCCCAGGTCTCAAGCCGCTCCCCGAACGCGTCGACCTGGTCGCTCAGCGCATACGCTTGCTGTTCCAGTTGCTCGCGTCGTTCGTCATCCTCGACCACTTCCCCATCCTCGCAACCGTTCAGCTTTGCGTCGGCCTCGTCGCGTTTCACGATGAGCGCATCAAGCTCGGCCTGCTCGTCAGCCGTCAGTTCGCGCGAAAATGAGGGCAAGCGGCCATACGCCATGACTTCGCCATAGTCGCGCTTCGTTCGCGTTTCGACCCAACCCCATCCTTCCGCTGCGACTTCCTGCGACGCGGCGACCAGCCGTTCGGCGGCCAGCCGGTGCAGCAGGTCCGGGTCGGCAATATACCCGGCATTCTCCGCATCACTGAAAAGGTCCCGCCTTATGTAACCGCCTGCGGCCGCATAAGCGTCCAGCCCGACAAATCGGGCGAGGTGGCTGCGGCTCGCGTCAATCTCGGTGCCGGTGATCGCAGCACGCAATTCCCGCGGTTCGCGTTGCCATGCCTCGCTCGCCTCCAACCACACGCGCTCCTGCAAATCGTGATCGTCGGCCAGCGCCAGCGCTGTCACCTGCTCGATATTCATTTCGTCGTTGCGGAACAGGTCAAGCAGCTTTGGTGAGACGTTCGCCAGTTTCAGACGCCGACGTACCATCAGATGTGAAATCCTGAAAAGCGCGGCGATGTATTCGACGCTCCGGCCTTCCTCAGCCAGCATCCGGAACGCCTCGCACTGGTCCGCCGGATGCATCGTTTCATGCTGGTTTTCCAGCAGTGACGCGGCAACGGCTTCGGCCTCGCTGACTACCTTCACCGGCACCGGATGGTCTGATGCAATCTTGCCCTGCGCGAATAGCAGGTCGAGCGCAGCCAGACGACGCTGACCGGCGCATACGCCAAGTTTCGGTTTCTTCGCGCGCGAGCCCTTTATGGCGTGCACGACCAGGTTCTGCATCAGGCCTTTGGCTTCAATCGTGATCGCCAGTTCTTCAATTCCAGTCGGGGCTTTCCTGCGGACGTTTGACGGCGACCTGCAAAGCAGCCCGTAAGGCACATATTCGATTCTCGTTTCATTGCCGAAATTCGTTTCGAGTCCAGTTTCGGTAATTCTGTTTTCAACAGACACAGTCACGGTTTATCTCCGGTTTCGGACCACAACGGAATGTTGGGCCACGCGTATATATTAGGTCTAAAAGACCGGTATACCAAGAATAACTCAATCAATAATATCAATTACCCATAAATATCAGTTAACAATATCAATCCGAATATTCCTTGCATTACGGTCTATAAGACCTATTATCAAGACGTGGCCCGACATTCCGTTGTGGTCCGAAACCGGAGATAAACCGTGATTGATAACGAATTCAAGGTGTCGTCGAACGTCTTTCCGGAAGAACTGCGCCTTAACTTCCTCCCTCACTACCTGGGGGCGCACTACCTGCAGGGTGAGGCAATGGTGTACGACTGGGCGCGCCGTCTCTGCCGCGCCTACAACGGCGGATCATGGAACTTCTTCCAGCTGTCCAACGGGGGCTTTTACATGGCCCCTGAACGGTGCGGGCAAATGCACGTCCGGTGGCACATGAACGGCTACAACGACATGATGGGAGCCGACGCCTTCGGCATCGTCGTCACGCTGTTTGCCTTGTGCCACCTGCTGGAGAAGTGCGGCGATGACCGGATCGCCGACCACTACCACGCGCTACGCGCCTACGCGGCCCAGCACGTGGAAGCCGCCAACATCCTCCGCGCGATCGACTAACTGACCCGCCCCGGCCTGCAGGCTGGGGCTGATCCCGACATTGGGGAACAGCATGGACACCACTTACCTGGCAAGCCACTTCAGCCGCAATGCAGTTGGCACACGTTCGGACCGCCCGCTGACGAATGATGAGATTGCAACGGTTGCGCCGTCGATCTTTGCGCTGTCCGCGCACGAAAGCCGCTCCGAGCGGTACACCTACATTCCTACCAGCGATGTACTGGACGGCCTGCGCAAGGAAGGTTTTCAGCCCTTCATGGCCTGCCAGACCCGCGTGCGCACTGACGACAAGCGCGCCCACACGAAACACATGGTCCGCCTGCGCCACGCCGATCAGATTACTGGCCGTGAAGCCAACGAAATCATCCTTCTGAACAGCCACGACGGCACCAGCAGCTACCAGATGATCGGCGGCATGTTCCGGTTTGTCTGCCAGAACGGCATGGTCTGCGGAAACACCGTTGGCGATATCCGCGTGCCCCACAAGGGCGATGTGATCGGCGAGGTGATCGAGGGGGCATTCAGGGTGCTCGACGGCTTCGAGTCGGCGACCCGGCAGCGCGAGGGGATGGCCGGTCTGGCGCTGACCGACGGCGAACAGGCCGCTTTCGCGCGGGCCGCGCTTGCGCTGCGGTACGACGACGACAAGCCAGCGCCCATCACTGAACGACAACTCCTGACACCGCATCGCATGGAGGATCGTGCCCCGGACCTGTGGACGACGTTCAATCGGGTTTTGAAAACATGATCAATGGCGGTCTGCATGGTCGCAATGCGAATGGCCGGGCCACCACGACCCGCGCCGTGACTGGCATTGACCAGAACATCAGACTCAACCGCGCCCTCTGGGTTCTCGCTGACGAACTGCGCCGCCTGCGCGGCTAACGGGTACGCCCCGACCTGCCGGTCGGGGCCTGCTCTCACGACATCAAATACGATAGGAAAATCAAATGGATACCGTCCATATCCGGCCAACATGGCTGACCGCCCTCTTCCCCCTGCTGGCCGTCTGGCACTATGGCGACCGGTCAGTGGTGCGCGCCGAACTGCTGCGCATGGCGCTGTCGGCCGACGCCGCCGCAAGGTCAGCCGAAGCGCTCACCCGCATTGCGAACATGCTTGACCGCGATGGTCACGCGATCGAGATGCACCGCGACGAACTCCGTGCAATCGCCCGGACCGCCCTGTCCGAGTTCGACCGGGTACCACCGCGCGCCCCGCTACCGACCTCCGCCGACGCGGACCTTTACCACGCCTTTTCCGTCCAGCCCTGCTGACGTCTTCCGGAGATCACGCCATGCATGAAGCAACCGACACAATTGTTCACGGCGTCGACGGCGCGCTCGCGCTGCGCCGGGGTATCGCCGATCTCGCACGGATCGACGTGTTCGATGAGGATGGTGATATTTTGCTGTTCAGCGCCCCTGCCGACTGGTTGCCCGGACAGATCAATGTCGCCGTCCAGGCCTACCAGCGCGGCGTCAGCCACGGTGAACTGCATGGCGAGCGCAAGGCGCGCTATGCGATCCGCCGAGCGCTCGGCATTCACCAGTAGCGCAGCATGTTCCGCATGCCCCATCCCCGCATAGACATATAGGAGTACGTATCATGAACCGGCTTTTCTTTACCGGCCGTGTTGCTGCGACCCCGGTCCTCTCGAATCATGGTGATTCGAAGGTGGCAAAATTCACCCTGATTTCCAACGAGTACGCCGGTCGCGACGAAGGCAGCGGCGAAACGAAAGAGCGTCAGGTGCGAATCCAGTTTACTGCGTTCGGTTCACGCGGTGAGGTCATCGCCAGAAACGTCCTGAAGGGCGACCAGCTGATCGTTGAAGCGAAGCTATCGAACAACGACTACCTGGACGGCCAGGGTGTCGAGCGCTACGGCTACAACTTCACTGTTGATAGCTTCGAATTCGGCGCACCGGGCGAACCCAGGCGGGCGCAACTCGCGCGGCGTCAGGAATAGTCCACGTCGGCCCCCGTTCATGCTGGGGCCGTTGACCAAAACAGGCGACGACGCGGGGAACCATGGGCGATGGCGGTATTTCGTACGGCCTCGCATCTGCCTGAAAAAAGCATGAATGGCATACGAGTCCCAGCCGTTCGCTAAGAATACCCCTCTCGCTGCCAGACCTTAGGCCCGGCTAACCGCAGGCGTCACGCGCGCGCCGGCGCGCCCGGATCGAGGCGCACGGGGACCCGCGCGGGACGCGTGGGGAGAGCGCCGGCGCGGCGCGGTAGCGCCGGGACGATCCGGTACGGCACAAGCAGACCGTGGCCGGGGTCGTCAAGCAGCCGCAGGCTGCGTGTTTCCCCCGCGGCGAAGCCGTGGGGGCTGGACCCAGAACCGGTACGGCCGGAGTTGTCGTACGATCCGGTACAGGAACTGAATCATCAGGAGCAGATATTGGAAGGCCGAAAGCTTTACGCTGGCGCCGAGGGACCGGAGCGTCCTAAGGCACACAGGGTAGTGGCCTGGCGCGAACGGAAGCGACGCACTGGCATTGGCTACAGCCGCGTAAATTACCGCGGTATGGTTTCAGGGCTTGCGCTGGCCGAAGCCCTCTATGCGACGGTGCCGTTCGGCGTCGCCCCTTCTATCACCGAACACGGATGTAAGGTCGAAGCCCCCTACTCCGGACAAGCAAGGTAACACCATGATCATTCCGCCCCGCCCGAAAACGCACCGGATTACCAGCGACGTGCCCGAGCACCTCCTCGAGGCGTTCCAGCACACCATCACGGAGTTTTTTGCGAACGCGCACGGGGGCCTGACGCCGGCGCAGCGTGCCGCGGAGATTCGCGCCGGCGATCGTGACCGTGGCCTCGATTCGCTCCTGCAGCTCGTCGACGTGGCCGAAGGAAACACCGTACAGGCAGAGACTGTCGCAAAATTTCTCGCAGGTCTGTACAACGGGACCGACTACCGTTTCGATCTCACAGCGCTGCGGGCACTGGACGACGATCTTTTCGAGCACTGCCTGGCCGTCCTGCGGCTCGATCATCGTCCGGACGTTGAGGTCCATCAATATTTCCCCGACGGACAGCAGCGGTGGCAGCAGATAATCGCACGCTGGAATCTTGACAAACGTCCTGCGCCAGAGCCGCCCCCGGTTCGCGGCGAACGCTATCAGGCGCGCTATGTGACGCATTCTGAAGCGCCCGGCTATCGCGACATCACGCTGGTTGTCGCGATCGACGGTGACCCGGCCCGCGAGTTGCCGATCGACCTACACTTTTCGGCTGCAGATTCCGAAAGCATGGCACGCGATCTGCTCGATCTTCATCGCCGTGCGTGGACACCTCGTCAGCACCGAGTCGCCCCGCTCGACGCGAAAGAAGGCGAGCGGCGGCCTCAGTGGCTTTAAAATTCGATCGCGAGCAAAGGAGCGAACATGACAATAGAGGTTCAGATAAAGATTCGCCCGGAATGCCTGCAACCGGCCGTCAGCTGGATGGAGCCTACCGGGGCGGAGATACAGGAAGTGATTCGCCTGGCGGGATTCTCCGGCAGGCAGGCCGCTGATTTCCTGGGGCTCGCAGACAAGAGCGGCCGCCAGCTTAGACGCTGGATAAGCGGAGACGCAGGCATTCCCTATTCCGCATGGGCGATGCTCTGCGCTGCGGCCGGGTTAGGCCAGATATGGGAGTGCTGAATTCGATCCTGATCGCCGTTACGCCCAGCATCACGACGGAATGCCTGTGGACTGATACTGCCAGGCCATTCGACGAAGACGATATTCACGTAGAAGCACATGGCACGCACGTTGATCGATCCTCGTCTGAATCGAGGTCAGATAGCAAATAGCAGGAAGACGCTGGGAGGCAGTGGCGTCGGAATCCACGACAGATTCCAGTCCATGTTGAGAAATCCGTGAAGGGCGCCCGTGACGCAACGTCGCGGGCGCGGAACGTCATTCAGCAATTACATCGCACCTGTTCAGGCGGGCTTGCGCAGTGGCATACCACGTCGCGTCCAGCTCGATGCCAATGTATCGGCGATCCAGTTGCTGCGCGGCCACGCAGGTCGAGCCGGAACCTGCGAACGGGTCGAGTACGACCTCGCCGGGTTGGGTAAAAGCCTCGATGAGAGGCCTCAGGCAGCCTAGAGGCTTTTCGGTCGGGTGATGGCGGTTGCCGGAATACTTCCATGGAATGACGTCACGCACGGGCAGCATTGGCACCGCAGGCGAACCTTTTGCAAGGAGGTAGGCGGATTCGTGCTGATATTTGACGAACCGCGCTTTGGATGCGTACGGCTTGGCGAACACGATGTGTCCAACGATCCGGAAGCCGGCGCGCTTCCATGCGTCAAAAAACAGATCGGTCCGGGTCCATCCATAGAAGCTCGCGCACAACGCATCATTTTTGAGTACGCGATACGTTTCAGCAAAAGCGGGTGCAAGCCAGTCCGCATGAACATCGTTCGCGATCGAGCGGCCGCTACGACCGTGATAATTGACGAGATATGGCGGATCGGTGAGGACGAAGTCGACAATCGCGTCTGGAATTTCCGGCAAAACGTCGAGACAGTCGCCGTGCATAAGATAGCTCATCCTTGCTCTCCAGAAAGTTAAAGGCGTGGGTAGCAAGGCGACGCGTGCGGCCGCACAATTTCACTACCCGGCGCTGGCGAGCGCCGGGCGGGTTCCGGCGGTCAGGGGACCGTGGAATAAATGGGAGGCAGGCCGTAGGCGGGTACCGTTTATGCCGCGAAAGCCCTTGAAGGGGTAGGCTGCCGCGCGACACTCGGTGCGCGCGTCAGCACACACCGTCCGTCGGATCCCGGCCGGCGATTGTTGGCGACGGGTAGTGAAATTTCCCTTGAAGCAATCAATTTCTTTAGGACACCTGACTTGATTCGGGCGATACCGCCCGGGTACGTGGGTGGTGGTGCGTTGCTTTTTGACATGAGAAAGATGAATCTGACCGCGCAGCGGGCGCGTCCATCTTTCGATCGGGAATGCGTCGCCGCTACCAACAGCCCGAGGTCGCGAAGCCAGACTTGATTCTCGCGCATCGCCGGCCCGCATCGTCGCCGGGGCTTGTGCCGGAGGGAGGTGCATCAGAAAAAGAAGTACGGAAGCGGCGCGCGATCATCGCCAAACGACCCCGAGCCGCCCTTCGAGCCAGCGCGTATCCAACGGCGCGTTCCGAGGTGCAACGGCCATTCGCCGAGGCACGTCCAAAGACGAGTCGTCGGCCATTGCCGACATTGGGACGGGCCGGCTGCTACGTCAGCAATGTGGCTGACTGCAGTCGGTGGTCTGGTTTGGCAGCCGAATGACCGTTTTCTCAATCAGCGAACTCACCCGCTCGACCCGTTGCGGTCGGTCGCTGCCGCGTGATAGCTTGCCGGGAAGCGGTCACTCGGCTTCGATAAGCGGCTACTCGCGCTTTCGACCCAGTGCCGCCGGCAGGTAGGGCCAAGAAGGCACCCACTGCCGGAGGCTTGGTCGGGCTCGCACTGCTCGTGGAGTTGCAGGCAGGGATGCGCTGGCCGAAGGGCTGCGTAGCCTACTTCTTCTTGCGGTTATGCCGCTTTGAGGCGGCTTGGGCCTTGCGCTTCCGTTTCTCGGCCTTCCGCTTCTTGTCGGCGTCGCGCTTCTGACTTGACACCGCCGGTTCGTCGTCCATTCTGCGGAGCGCGACCCGTTGATTGTCGCCGGGGAACTCGTCTTGGCGAAAACGCCACTGCTCGCCTTTGCCTTTCCACAATCCCAGCTCCACGCGCTTTCGCTCGAGCTCGGCGAGGTCGGCCGCGCTCCAAGACTCCTGCGAGTAGACCATCAGGTCTTCTGAGCCACCCTCGTAGTCCTTCTTGTGCGGGTTGTCTAGGGCAATCCCTACGAAGACGGTTCCAAGGGGTGCCTTTAACTTGGCGGTTCTCACATAGGCGTGGAGAACACTGCGGCGATAGGTGCGGTACTCATCGTAGGTTTCGGTTGACCGTTTGGGCACGATCACGAAGACGAAGACGGTCTCGCCGACAATGCCTCCATACACGACCCTGCCAAGGCGCATGCCAGGCTCGACTCGGTCGAGGGCGCTAAAGAGGGACATGGCCAGCTGCCTTCGACGGTAGCGCGACTCCGCTGCCATCAGGCGCAACCCGCGCTCAGTCTCGGCGTTGGTTTGCACCAGATATGGCATGAGGAGCTTCGGGTCACCGTAGTCGATGAACCTGTCGATTAGCCGATCCCAGCCGTAGCTGACGTGGTCTACTCGCTGCTTCCGCTTATACCCGATGTCCTCAGTGAGTGCGTCGTAGGAACCAGCATCGAAGACGATGGCTGCAGGGGGCGCTTCGCCGTCGCTGACGTCGAAGAACAAGTGCTCCTCGCCATCGGCATCCGTCGTCCGCATGTATGCCGCGAGCAGTTCCTCCTCGCCCGTGGCGCTGACCATGATCCCGGACGTGCCAAGCAACGCCTGTCGCTTCTTGAGGTAGTCCAGAAAGTCGACGACAGTGTCGAGCTCGCGGAGAACCAGCTCAATAGATACCTCGTCGAAGACGTGGACGAAGTGTTTTTCCGGCTGGGGTATACCGATGACGAAAGGATGCTCGTTGTGGGTGTCTCCCTTCACCGCGTTGTTCACAGCGAGCGATCCGCAGCCTACGCCGTCGTTGTGCGCAAGCGCGGAGTTACGGCTGCCGCGGGTCACGGCCACCAAATGGAAGGTGGCGTTCTCAGAGGGGACGGGGACCGGCAACGACCTAGTGCATTTCGCGTCCAGAAAGGCGCGCTGCGGGAAGCGTTCGAGCCATAGCTTCGCGCCATGGAGTTGTCGGCACGACTCGAACACCGCCTTCTTGTACCAGCGCGGCCAGGCGACCTTGAGCCCCTTGGCCTCGTTGAAGAGGACGTGCTTGTCCGAGAACAAGATGACATCTTTCCCGAAGACGACGAGCGCGTCGCACAGTTCCTTCGTCGCACCCTTGCCGTTTTTGAAGCCGTCGTCAGTGTAGACGTTCGTCTGGGACCAGAGGCGTAGGAACGTCCGCTGGCACAGACCAGTAAGGATGCGCTCGGATTCGTTGACCCCTTCCGTCTCTGGCAGGTCGAAGAGCTTCGCTGGTTGCGTTTCTTCTTGAACTTCTTCGGCTTCGGGCCCCATCAATTGCCTCAGATCGGATCGGATAGCATCGTCGAGATTATCCCACGCGGGGGGGGCTGGTTGCCGTCTGCCTAGCCGAACAGCGTGGCGACCGCGGCGGAGCCGATCTGCGGGCGGACGGTTTCCGGCTGGTCGATCGGGGCCTGACGGGCGCCGGCCTTTTGCCAGACGCACAACGGCCTGACCGACCGCGACCACCTGGCCCCGCTCGCCTAGTGCCTCGATGACAGCGCTGTCGCTGTCGGCGGCCGCTGGGGCAAGGAAGCCGCGAAGGCCACCTACCAGTCTTAGGCCGCCACCGTCAAAGGCGTCCGTCCCGAGGCCGCCGCGCATATCACACCTACGTCACCGTTCGCGATCTACGGATTCAAGTCAGCAATTCGAAGAATGCGCATGATGTCGTCAAAGCTGCGGTCGCATTGAGCAGCGAGATCCTTGAACTGCGCACGCAACGTCCCATGTGCCGCGCGCGCTTGTCTCTCTTCCTTGTCCTTCTCTTCGACGGAGCTGTGGGCTTTCAGAATGCTCCTCAGCGCATGCAGCCGACTCAGCGGTGTAAGCAGAGCTCTGGCTTCGTCCACCGTCATTCCTGAGACTATAGCCAGTTCAGCGACCACACGCAGGGAGGCCCAGCTTGCCTCTGCCTTTCGTCCATTGGACTCAAGCAGCCTGCGCAGGGGCTTGACCTGAAAACCTTCGACGAGCACCTGATCGAAGGCCATGATCTCGTTGGCCCACTCAAGGACCGAGTCCGTAGCTGGATACCGCGCGGCATCCATATGCCCTTCAGAGCGCGGCTGCCACCAATCAGGAGGGGTGGCGTTCAGCTTCCCGATCTTGTACTTCAGGCGGCTGAGGGGGTCGTATTCGGAGCTGAACTCACCAAGGATGTCGTTTTCATAGGCTCGTTTCGATATCGACCCGTTCGGCCACTCGTTGAAGGACTGCCAATAGCGCTGCTCCTCAATCGGGAGACGTGCCAAGTCACCAATGTAGGCATGCACTTGGCCGGCTTCGTTGATGTCGTAGCTTTTCAAGTACCAAGCATTGCGGCAGGTGATCGAACGATCGTCGAGGCTGTACTTCTCAGGGTCCGCCTTGAACCTGTGCAATACATCGGCACGAAAGAACGCCGGAGATATCTCCCAGGGCAGATCCGACTTCTGAAAGTAGTTGGAGAGGAACTCCGGTGCACATGAGGTTTCCAACTCGCAGTTGTTCTTGCGATCGAAGATCTTGAAGGTGGCGTACTCCTTCTTTCTCTTGGGATTGGACTCCGCCTCCCACTCGGCAACCAAGTCCTGCACGGTGACGGTCGGGCGCACGATCATACGCCCGTTCACGTAGCTGGCATTGTGGATGCCACCGCCGTGATAGAACAGGTCCGGTGCCTTACGATCGATGCGCTCGTGGTCGCCCCAGCCGTCGAAACTGGGACTGAAGCGGGTGAAGTCAAAGAAGAAGACCAAAGCAAAGCCCGCCAACGCCATGTACCTGGCAAGATCTTCCGTCAGAATGGTGACTGCCACCAGTTTCTCGCTGCCGGGAGCAAGGTCCGCACGGATGATGCGGATCACGTCTTCGATGTCGCCCCGCGAGTCCAGCCGGCAGTAGGCGTTCCGCTCTACCACGAAGTGCAGGTCCAGGGCGTGCACGAGCTTCTGGCTCAATTCCATTGCACGCTCGCCTTTGTCCACCCCATGAAAGCTGCGCTGGTAGATCAGCTTCTCGCCACCGGCGAGCGAATTGCCCGACCCCATTGGTGGCTCCAGATAAACGCGGTGACCTTCTCCTCCGCCGTAGCTCTTCTGAATCGCCCAGGCCTCATCGGTGCTGACGAACCGATTCATGAGGTCCTGTTGATCGGCTGGTGTGACCTGCTGAAGAGGTGCGAGCACGGCGTGAATGAGCACGGCCGGTCCGCCAGCGTAGATAACGATTTCCTCGCTCTGAGCATTCTGTTTCAGGAAGCCGACTGAATCTTCTGCGCCGATCAGCCATTTCGCCGCATCTGAGGCCGGGGCCTGTGCAATGGCCTTCAGGGCCGCAATGTTGAATCTACAAGCCATTCCCCAACCACCTCCCAGTTCTTAAGCCGGATTGGTAGCGCATCTGACGCGGCTTCAGTAATATTGCGCCGCATCACTGCGTGACGTGCACGAACACGCCGGCCACTGGTCGCGCCGCTCACTGCACCGCAGCTAGCGGCGACACCATCACAACTGCCCCGAGGCCAGCAGTCTACCACCTCGGAATGAAGCCACATCGCGGTAAGGCGTGCTTCACCATTCCGGGCCGCTTCCAAGTCTGGCACCGCTGTGTCCGCTTCCAGCCTGCCCGAAAACCGCCAGTCACGAACGCCCGCTTCTGGCGGCGGACCCATTACGCGTACAGTTCGGCCATAGCCGACGGTGCCCGATCAGGAACGTGTTGCCGTTCCTGGTCTCATTGCCGACGTTCGCGACTAGGTATCCGCGAGTGTCAGCTCTATTGGCGAATGAGTCTTCCCGACCCGTTGCCGTCATTCGACCCAGCGCAAACTCGCGACAGCTTCCCGGGTATACCGGCCAGCTAGACGCCTTAAAATCGCGTCCTGAAGAAGGAGCATCTGGACGAGTTGATGTCCATACGCGTCTCGGATGTGAAAACTTTTTCGCCGCCCACCGTCTTCATGCCGCGATTTTTGACCCCAAATGCGCCCTATCGCACATATGCAAGACTACATCTAGGCGCACTTTACTTTTGACTTATATCTTTTATAGCGGGCGGTCACCCAACAGCCCGGCGACAGACTGATAAAACGGGCCGCCGTAATGCCAATGACTGGCAGACACGGTCATATTGATAGTGTCCATGGCACCCCGGCTGTAATCGCCCCGTGGTTGCGTACGTTTCTGGCTTATTTAGTAAGCTGATTTTGCATTATTCACCGCGTCATTGGCCGATTCCCGCAACACGGTTAGGGCGTGATTCGCGATGGATCTGTTGCTGCCGTCTGAACTCAACGTAGGCAACGAGATAATACGTACTGATTCCTGAGTTTCGTCAGGATTCGACGTGCAATTTCGCTGGAAATTCGGTCATGGGCTCCTTTTATCCTGCCGGAAATACCTTTCCGGACTATTTGATCAGGGTCAAAAAGGCCTCGACATGCAATGTCGAACGGGGAGATCGACCCAAAATACTGGCTTTTTCGGGACTAGCATCGGTTGACGGTGTACTCGTAGATAGCGAGGACCGGCTCGGCGCCACCCCATCGTTCAGACATCACGGCCAGTTGCCGACGTACGGCTGCTTTTTCACAGTCGTCGCGCGAGCAGGTGAGGTGCTGATTCTCAACGACCTTTTTGGTCTGTGTCCTATCTATTTGGCGCATTTCGACACGGGGTGCCTGATCAGCAACCGGTCACACCTGATCGCGATAGCCATGTCGATCATGCACATAAAAAGGCAACCTGATATTGAAACCATATGGACCCAGCTGTCTTCAAACCACCGGCTGTTTCTTCATCCCTATTCGCGCAACACGGTGCTAGATGGCCTGCGCATCTGCCGCGCAGACTCATACCTGCGGATTTCGGATAACGGTACCGTGAGCGAGGTACTGAAGCCCGAGTTCAAGGTTGGCAACCACGGCAGGGTAGCGTATCAGGAGCTGATCCAACGCGGCGCTGAAGAGATCGCCCAAAATGTTCGCGCGGCAGTCCGGTCAAAGCGGTTTAACCATCGGATTCTCGATCTATCAGGGGGGCGTGACTCACGTATTACGTTCGCGAGCGCGTTTCGGAATGGACAACTGCACTCGTGTCATACCAGGGTGGAAAAAACTGACTATGCCAACGATTTCGAACTGGGCGCCGTCATAAGCAACCAGTTCGGCGCACAGCTGGACACGGGAGACGGACATCCAAGATTCTCGAAAGGCTCGGCGTTTGTGCTCGGCTTTTGGCGTTCGGCGAAGGCCGGTGTACATCATCGGGTAGGCGCAAGCAACTGGCCAACGCTCTGGGGTAATACGAAAACAGTTCGGCTCAACGGAGGGTGTGGAGAAGTTTATCGTGATTTGTGGCGTGAGGAACACATTCTCGATGAAGTCCGGTCTGCCGCCAGCTTTGACAATATGTGCATACCGCCGTGGTCCCGTGCAGCACGCCATGTTGCACGACAGTCACTGCTTCGGGCCTTTTCAATGGAGAAAGGTGAAACGCTTGAAGACAGGGTTGGGAACCACTACGTAAGTTTTCTGAACCGATTTCATTTCGGATTACCGTACTACAACGAATGGTACGGGTATATACCCTTTTCGCCTTTGCAGTCATCCGCCCTTTTCGCCGCCTCGCGCTTGCTTACCGCGGAGTCGCGCACCCATGCCACCGTGTTGACTGACATTACGCAGCTTCTGGCGCCGGCACTTGCCTCCTTTCCTTATGCGGGCAAGAACAGGTCCGCCAGCGTACCGAACGGGTTTGCGGCACATCTAGATACGGACGCGACTCGCGTTGCAATCCGTGCCTGCGAATATGCAGCGTCAGCACGGACGGAGTCGCATCATGCGGCCAGTCACCAGGTCGATACGCTCGAAAGCAATCAAACCATAGCGCATGTGCTCCGTGATCAAGGTATGCGGGCACTCGACCGCATCCGCGAAGCAGTGCCGGATTTACGTAGCAGCCTCGACACGCAGTTCGACAGGTACTATGACTATCTGTGGCAGTCTTCCATGCGGCACGCAATGGCGCTCGCTTCCAAACTGTTGTCGGTATTTGACCTTTGCCTCGATGACGCGTCCGATATGGTCAGCCCGGAAGATTCTGGCGCTAGGACGACATCGCTTAACGCTTCGCTAAGGCTAAAAGCGCACTACGGCCTCGCTGAAATCTGGGGGATAGACACTGAAGCAGACAGAAAACCGGAGCGCACCAACTCTGATAAACCGGACGCAAGGGTGCGCTTCGATGACAGTTCTTAACCGTCTTCGCGCCGCTCGTGAAAATAGGCCTGAAGGAAATCCGTGCACGCGTTGCTGGCATCGACAAGCTGCCAAGCCCCCGATTCCGATAGCGTCAAATTATGCGCCGGGTCAAACGGAAAATGCGAGAACCTGGAATGACGGTCCCGATAATGACGATCCTTGATTTCGCCATGCCAAAGGTGAAATAGGGCGCCCTCGACACATCCAACGTTACCGTTGACACTTTCATGGAAAGACTTGGCCCATGGGAGATAGTGCTTGGCTCGCGCTGCGTTAAGTTCGAGTGTGTTGATTGCGTCGTTGAATCGGCCATACATCGCGCAAACCATTGAACGGTCGCCGCTGCCGATGATCATCGCGTCATAGAAGCGATGTTTGGCAATCAGCTCCCGGCTCCCTGCCCAGGCAAGACCAAAGCATGCCGTGCGCATGTCCTGACCCGTGCGAGGCGAAAAATTGGACTGGTCGAGCATCGCATGACTATTGAGCCATGCGATGCTATTGCCTGTGACGCGGCTTCGCAGGTCCGAAATTCGGTGCCGGTCCCACTGGGCTTCCGATGCCTTGAGGTCGACGAGCTCAGAGAAAAGCTGCACCAGCGGATACGTCCTAAGCATCTCCGCAGCCACATGGTGCCAGTTCTCGTTCTCGAAAATGACATCGCAATCGAGCCAACAGACGAGGCGTATATCATCAGGTACAGCATCGAGCGCAAGATTCAGTAATCTTTCCTTCTGCCACAGCACGGATCCCCCTGACGCCCGGACGACGACATCGGCATCATCGGCCTGTAGTTCGAACGTTCCGTCAAACGACAACTCCGCCGTAACGAGGGGGATCCGCAACTCCTTTCTGAAGTTGCGATAATTCTCTAGGCGCCGGGCGTACTTGGCGGGATTGAAATAGGAAGTGATGGCCCACATGGTTGCCCCTCGAGTTAGATAATGTCGTAACGGAAACTCACGGGAAATGAACGACATCTCTCGAATGCTTGGAATAGCGCTTCAGAGCAGTGAGATGCTGAGATCAAGGTACCTGAGACGGACCGCAGGCGCCGGCTCGCGAGGAAAGCAACGAGAGCGGGCAGGCAAGAGTAATCTTGAGCCTCCGCGAAGTGAATCTCGATGTCCTGCTCGGGGATACCCCGGTCGCAGAGCGCCTGCACCCCGATACGCGCTCGCTCGCAAAGCATTGCGGCCGCCCCTAGCCCGAGCTCAAGCATGATGGTGGAGGGACGACCTGCAACGTCGTCGGGCAGATTGCAAGCGCTGTCCCAGTGAACTGACACCCGCTCCGTGTGAATAGGTCGCCGCGGCTTTGTCGACGCGTGGAGCCGTGTGCGGGCAAGATCGAGAATAGCTGCAGCCGCCAGGTCGGCGCCCGGCATCGGAATCCTTTCCGGCTTCTGTTCCTTGATCACTGACGCGATAGCCTCTGCAAGATCCTCGGGCCCGATGGTGGAGTCAACCACGAGAGTTGCCGATCTTCCTCGCAGCGCGTTCACGCGCTCAGCCTGACTCTCCGTTCTTCTGTAGAAAGGGCAGAAAATCGCTCTCGCTCCCGCAGCAAGGATTTCATTGACTGAGTTGTAACCACCATGAGATATAACGAGCTCGGCCTGTTCGATAAGCGCGAGAACGTCGACGGGCGACCTGAGCGTCTCGATATCAGCCTGCGCCGTGTCCTGCGCAAGCGGGCCACGCACTTCGCAGCAGCTAAGAGACCCTTTCAGTTGTGCCGAAACCTCGGCGACAGCACATGCGGCCCGCTCAAAAAATGGGCGTTGCAACGCATCGTATCCACCTCCTCCGCCCAAGAGGAGAACCATTTTGCGATCCTTCAAAGCAACAGTTGATTTAGCGCTGCCGATCTCCGGAAATAGGATGGGTCCGACGTAGAGCACAGTTGACTGGGCTTGGAACTCATCCAGAGCGCTGGAAGGCAGCGCGAAGGCAAAGTCGGCCTGCGTATTTGGTACGACCACAAGGTCAAAGAAGGCGAAATATCCCGCCCTCACATATCGCACGAACGTTTCGGGCGTACATTTGCGGAACACGAGACACGTGTAGTCGGAATATTTCCTGACGCTGGAGGCAACCCGTCGGCTGACGTATGTATCGAAGACCGTGAGTTCGGGCGCGATAGACTTCAGACACGCCAACGCTACGTCCTCGTGCATGTTTAGCGATACTCGGGCGCTGGCCGTCCCGGTCCTCGAACGCGGTGCCGTGTAAAGTTGCGGAAAATAGTAGGTTGGCACGCGAACGGCATCGAAAAGCTCACGAAACGGGCTGTTGGTAAGGACAACCGCATCCAAGTTGACGATTTGCGCCCTAAGTGCCATTAGGAGCGCACAGGTTCTTCGCGCGTGCCCCGTTCCCATGTCGTTGGTCGTGTAGAAAACAGCTTTCATTATGGTGAGGCCCCGTATGCAGCGGCGTAGACGCGAATCAGAGCGTCGATGTGGCGGTCCATTCCAAACTGTCTTTGCACGTGTTCACGGGCCGCCTCGCCCATTTCACGGCAACGGTCCGGGTGCGCGAACAGATCTATGATCGCCGCAGCGAACATATCAGTGTTTTCAGGATCCACGAGGATGCCTGTATGCCCTGGAACGATGATCTCCTCAGCAGCGCTTGCAGCGCTGGCAATAGCGGGTAATCCATGGACGGCAGCCTCAAGGTAGACAAGACCGAAACCTTCCGCATCGATCCCAGAGACAGAGTGGATCTCCACGGGCGTTAATGCAAACAGTGTTGCGGTCGATAGGAGCTGCCGTAGGCGATCGTCCCGGACCCTTCCGTGCATGCTCGCTTTTCCACCCAACGACCAGCGGGACAGGCAGCTCTCGACGTTCCCGCGTTCCGGACCGTCGCCCACGATATCCCAAAAAAACGGCATGTGAACGTTCGCCAGTGCCTTTGCCAGCAGCGCGTGTCCTTTCCTTGGCACTAGTCTTGAGACGCTAATCAACCGTGGTCGTGGCGGCGCCGGTCTGCAACCCAATGGCCGGCCCGGGATGTCAATTCCATGGGTGATGACCGTGCTCTGAATCTCGGGGACGAGGGAGTGCAGGAATCGCTGCGTGTAGCGACTGACACAGATGACCGTACGGCATCGAAGGAGCCCACGCCGAATTTCGGCTTGAGGTATACGTCCAGGCGTACTTTGCCATGGCTGAGTGAGATCCTTGCAGTGGACTGTGCATATCAGAGGAGCAATTGGTTCGAGCTGCGCCGCATAAACTGCAAGTCCCGCGCTGGCTAGGTGGATGACGGTAGGGTTAAAACATCGGGCAGATCTGACAAGGTTACCGCTCACCTTGTTAAATTCTTCTTCGGTCTGCGGATAGGAGAGGTTTAGCGACGCCAGATGCTGAATGTTTTGCGTGCTACTCGGATACTGTTGAGGACCGGCGATTAAGCCAATGGTATAGGAGCCCGAAAGCCGGTCAGTTATCGTCTTGACATAGGTTTCGATTCCGCCGGTACGCGGATGATACTCTGAAGTGATCCATAGTATCCGGCGCACAGGCTAGAACTCGATGCGTTGCGAGAAAACTTCTGGTTCGTAAGCGAGCGACTCGACTCCGCAGATTCTCCGGCAGGTTAGCAGGGCGTTGCCGGCGCCAGGTGCCCACGTTCCAGGAATGATTTCTGAGAAGACTGGGCCCTCGATGACTTCGAAAAAGTCGTGCTCGCGCAGGCTCAGAGCGTCGAGGTCGAGCCCATGTTCCCGTATCAGCCTAGGAAGCTCTCTTGAATAGCATGAAGTCGCGCCCTTGAAATAGATGTGTCCAAGGTAGCAACAGGGAAATACATGCCCCGTCGCAGCCAAATAGAATTCTGCGCCCATAGCCGCCTTGCACCGAACACACGCTGTATTGAGCATCGCCCGATACTGCGGGGCGGAGTCGCTTTTCATTAAGGGAGTCTTGTGCGCCTCACGGGACGGTGGCTCCAGCAGATATCCGTTTCGGTGATCTTTGCTCGGGACAAGCACACCACTTAGCGCCTCACCTGCCGGGCTCTGAAATCGGTTCGAACGCCGCACGGCGAATCCTTTAAAGCCAAGCTGCTTGGCTAGGTCCCTGCAGCCGTCCACCTGGTGTTCGTTGTGCTTGAAAGGGATAAACTGCCAGGTTGCCTCTCCTCCCGCCTCGATGAAGGCTCTTGCGTTTCTAATCACTTTCTCCCATGAAGTGTTCCTGCGGTATCGGGAATGAGTATCCTCCATCCCGTCGATACCGAAATAGACGTGTACTCCCGTAGCCGCCAGTGAGCGCCACCAGGACTCTGAGCGCAGGCTACCGTTGGAATGCATGACCAGTTGCGTCGTCGCGCTACACGTTCGGACAAATTCGAGAATTTCCAAGCATTCGACTGCAGCAGCGGGATCTCCGTAATTGCCGCAGAAGTTCCAGCTTTTTATTGTCTGTAGAAGGACGTCCGGAATGTTGGACTTAAAGAAACACAGGTCGAGCTCAGTTATTGGCAGGAGCTCCGCTATGCGTCCGTCCGCGTAGTTTCTGGGACATTGCGGACATGCCGCATTGCAGCGTGTGGACAATTCGACGTGACACTTCCCGACTCCGTGCTCATACATCGCCTACCTCCACCGCGAGTAGTAGTCCGATGACAGCTGACGCTACACAGTATTTTATAGATGGCCGCAGCTTTTTAACGTTCGCTCTGTAACATTCCGTACAATTGTTTTTGGTTGATGCGTTCCGCATAAGACGCCGGTTCCGCGACTCGTAACGACTAACTCAAACAGGTACGGAGAGGTGGCGTTGGTCTTCACCAACCAGATAGCCGCTTACTGGTGCGCGGTAGTATGCTTGGCAGCCTACTGCTTGGCGAGCGCAGCTTGCAGGTGACCGGCCGATTTTGAGGGGCGTAGACGACGCTCAAATGTCCATCAGAGCGCTTAAACGGTCGGTCGAAATTGGCCGGCAGTACGCGTTCGCACCAACGCCGGAAAGCTGCCATGGAGAATTCCCGCATCGTCCCGGTGGCTCGCTTATTGAACTGGTGCTGTCGGCCAGGAGCCGTCGTTCATTGTCTGATGAGCGGAGACGTGCGAACGGCTCGCCGACGCCGAGAGCGGCTGTTCCCCAACTTCCCTCCCGCTTTAGCGAAATGGACACTCCTCCGCTGGCTGCTACTCCGCCTTTATACTGAAAACCTGATTTTCGAGCCGCAGGTATTCCCCGTTGGAAAGGACTTCTGCCTTTCCCTCGTACTCAGTGCCTACTGAATAATCGGGCCCTGTAGCGATTTCGGGAGGAAGGCCGACGATGGCTTCACGATATTTTTGCCCTCCCGATCTTCGTAGAATCTGAATCGTTTCCTTCGTTTCAAGTGTGACTGCCTTCCGTGCGACGCACTGTCTTTCGAGGCTTGGTATTTACCTTGCCGCCGAACTGGACATGCGCACGGCGTCGACGAATAATTCCCCAGGCGACGTCCTACAATTGTGTGCGAGAACGTATTCCGCCGCGACGCCGGCCAGTGCTAACACCTCAGGCAGCATTTGTCGAGGCAAAGAGGCTTGGGGTGGGGCTGCCGCCCGTCGCTCGGCGCCTCATGCAGGTCGTTTTGTCTCACGCTTCAGACTGTCTAAGAGTACGCTACCTGAAAAGGCGCTGCAGGAGTCGAGCATGAATTGGCAAACCGCGACCGGCAATTGGCTTACTCGTCGTTGGAGAGTGCGTCAAGCAGCGCCGACTATTCCCGACATCCCCACCGCTAAACTCTGTGAGACGGTCGATGACATTCGCGTCGGCACTTACGACCACGTGGGCCAACAAATTCTTCGCATTTACTCAAAGGAACCCTTGTTCGCCATATATTTGACGAAAGAAGGCCCACGCGTCCAAATATCGAAGGAAGCCGAAGCTGCAAAGGAACGCGAGGCTTATTGCGTGATTGCGCCTCTGAGGGCAGAGATTGCCAGCCTCCTATTACCGTGGTGGCCCGAGTCTCTATCGAACTCTTTCAACTTACGGGTGGCGGCGGCCCTACGAGAAGGTCTTTGCGGAGACACCAAGGCCGCACTCGCGACACTGGGTGTCGTTAAAGCGCAAGTGACTGCCGAACGCCAATTGCGAGGCCGGGGTAGGTGCCTGTTTTACGCTTTCACAACAACCGCTGTGATTGACTGCGTGATAGTCCCTCTTGCATCTGTGATAGTCGGCGTGCTCGCTGGAATTAACGTTGACGAGCGGCTCCCGTGGATTTTTGTCGCCGGCGCGGGCTCGATTGGTGCACTTTTCTCGATGACGATTGCCGTTCGAGCAAAGACGACTGCGACGGATTATCGGAGCCTCGAAAACTTCATCGAAGGCGCCTCTCGCGTGGTGATAGGCGTTATCGCGGCAATTGCGCTGCTGGTACTTCTTAGGGCCGGCCTTGGACACGGGATAAGAATCGGCGACAAGGATTTGACTGCGCTGGCGCATGACAGCACTTCGGTGGTTGCGATAGGTTTCATAGCTGGTTTTCTTGAGCGCTTGGTGCCCGACTATCTCGCAAAGACATGAGTTCATAAAATCGTTTCGCCTGTCGTCGCCGGCTATCGATGCGGTGGAACGAATATACCCAATCGGTTCCGCTGGGAAATAGATGACTCCAACGCGTCTTTGCACCTTTTTGCGGTTGCGATGTTCTGCCCGTACGAGAACTGTGGTCGGCTTTTTCAATTTTCTTCGCCGGGCGCCGTCTGGTGCGAGACTCCCTCACGAAGCATAGGCCGACTTCGCGGCCTCTGCCACGCGGATGAAGGGGCGGCGCCTCCAAAAAGGGCGGAGACTTACGGGTCGATATGGCTATCGAACGACCGTCCCGGGCGGGAAGCTGCCGTACCGCTCACGCCAGGTCGAAGGACGGCTATGGGTCCAGGTCGTGTGGAAACGCCAAGAGAGCGGCAAATGCGGCGCGCGGCGTCACACCGACCGGCGTGTTTAACTACGTTTTCAATCGATTCGACAACACCGAATCATTAGACGGTTCTAATGCTTTATACGCAGCTTTTCAAGGGTTTGCTTTTAGCGTTACGGGTGCTTATGCACCCGCCAGCCGCATAGCTTTCAGTGTCTTCTTGAACCCCAGAATTCTCAGCACTCGCATCAGATTGTAGGCAAGTACGTTCAAGCTCATCTCCGTACCCACGTTTGGCAACCTGCGTGTCAGGAAGTGCGTGTAACCCATCCAGTGCTTGAACGTCCCGAAGACATGTTCGACCGTCCGTCTGCGTATCGTCATTGCCTCCGGGGTCTTGTCGAGTCGACGTTGGACTCCTTCCAGTACCGATTCATGTTGCCATCGGCTAATTCTCCGATACTTACTCGGCGTACATCGGGATTTCATCGAACACTGAGGACAGGAACTGCTCCAGTAACGGTGCATTTGCATGCCATGTTCTTCTCCGGTGTAGCGGTAAATCGCGCGTTCGCCTGCTGGACATTGGTATTCGTCGTCCCGGGCGATGTAGATGAAGTCTGCCCGGTCGAATCGGCCATGAGCTTTTGCCGCTGATGTCGTTGGCTTAGGTAGCATCACTACAATGCCCGCATCTGCGCACGCCTTGATCTGCGGAGCATTGTAATAACCGCGATCAGCGACTGCCCGTAGTCTGGTCCTACCCATTGCATCGCGTGCGGCTTTCGCGATAGGACTCAACTGTCCCCGGTCGCTACCAGAGTTTGTGACCTCGTGAGCAACAATGAGGCGGTGTTTGGCGTCTACTGCCACCTGTACGTTGTAACCCACCATGCCCGAGCCTTTGCCGCTCGTCGCCATGGAACGCGCGTCGGGATCAGTCATCGAGAGTTGCCCATCAGGCTGCGTCTTGAGTTGCTCCTTAATCTGATCGAGGTTCCGCATCTGCTCGCGCAAGCGTGCGATTTTATCCTGCAAGCGGGTTGTCTTTGCTTCCAACTCAGCGGGTTGCGTACGATCGGCAGTCTCCAGCGCGTTCAGATACCGCTGGATGCTCTCCTCGATCTGCTTCTGGCGCTTGTCGACTTTACCCTCGGTGAAGTTGCGATCCCGTGTATTGACTGCCTTGAACTTGCTACCATCGATGGCGACTAGCGCTTGCGAGAACAGCTTCAGCTCACGGCAGAGCACCACGAAGCGGCGACACACGTTGCGAATGCCGGTGCCGTTGTCACGACGGAAGTCAGCGATGGTCTTGAAGTCCGGCGCCAGACGACCGGTGAGCCACATTAATTCAACATTGCGTTGGCATTCTCGTTCCAGCCGGCGGCTCGACTGAACCCGGTTCAGATAGCCGTAGATATAGATCTTCAACAGCACGGCTGGATGATAGGACGGACGACCTGTAGTCGCCGGCGTCGCTCCATCGAAGCCTAGTGATCCGAGGTCAAGTTCTTCAACAAACGCCTCGATAATCCTGACCGGGTTGTCCTCTGCGACGTAGTCATCGAGGCACTCTGGAAGCAGAGTCACCTGCTTGCGATCTTCACCTTCTATGAATCGCTTCATCCGGTCACCCATGCTGAATGAGTTAATCCAGTTTAGGCGATTAGCGCGTTTTCACACAAGCTCGGCCACGTGCTTGAAGCACAAGACTGTGTTCAGGTTTGCGTTCCTGCGGTCCGACCTGTCTCGCCATCACATTGAAATCAACCCAAGCAACCTACCAGTTCCTCAACGCGTCAAAGTGCTCATCCTGCTATGCAGGTCTGTTGCTCACATGATGCGCTTCGTACGAAGTCCCGTGAGCGAGGATCGCCCAAGCGATTCTTGCCATTTTGTTCGCCATGGCCACTGTTGCTACGTTTGCTGGACGTCGCACCTGTATTGCTTTTTGCCATGCGGTTGGTACCTTGGTGTGACACAGAACAGAACGCGCCCCATGTATCAACAACGTACGCAAGTACGGGTCGCCGCGTCTGGAGATCGAACCCAGCCGTATCTTTCCTCCGGTACCATTCTGACGAGGAACAAGTCCCAGAAACGCAGCGAACTCGCGCCCCGACCTGAATGTCTTCGCATCTCCAATAGTAGCTACCAACGCCGTTGCAGTCAGGCGGCCGATACCCGGCACGTCGGAGATCGCACGACATGCCGCTTCGTGTTTCTGCCAGGCGCCAATCCGCTTCTCGAGTTGATCGATGTCCTCCTCAAACAGGTTGATGCGACGCAACTGTTCGAGAAGGTTAAGATGGATCGATCTCGGCAGTGTGTCTTCGAGTTCTGCCATGCGCTCCCTGATCTCCTCGAGTCCTGCTACGCGTCCTGCGCGAAACGTAACGCCGAATTCATACATCAACCCACGCAGCTGATTTATCTGCATCGTTCGAAACTTGACAAGCAACGAGCGCATGCGATGAAGACTTAGCATCATTTGCTGGTCCTCTGTCTTGGCGGCAACTGTGCGCATGCCGGGTTGCTGCACTGCAGTCCAGATTGCCCGGGCGTCCGCCGCGTCAGTCTTGTTCGTTTGTACGAAAGGTCGAATAAATTGGGCGTGTAATAGCACCACCTCGTGTCCGAGCGCCCGAATCTTACGCGCCCACCAGTGAGCACTTCCGCAAGCTTCGAGGGCGACGCGACCAGCAGGGCGCTGCGCCAGAAATGCAATTAAATCGTCACGTCCGAACTTCCGATTCGCGATCTCGCCAGTTTGGGCATCGACCCAGTACATCTGGAACACCCGCTTTGCAATGTCGAGTCCGTATGTCGTAGCATTCATCTGGGGCCTCCGTTCCTTAAGTGGTTGTGTCGCAACTCCACTCTGGCACATTGATGCCGTTCGGTCCTGGAGGCCCTCAGTCGTGCCCAATTCCCCGGAGGGAGGGCGGTGTCCATTCCATCTCGGTCGGGAGTACGCATTCGTTGATGTCGACAGTCGGCGTTCGCAATTGACGCTGTCGAACGACCGCTGTGCTGCCATGAGCAGGCATCCCGCAGCCGACACGCGAACGTCGGCAATGGCCGATGAAGCAACATCCGTCCTCGCGAATTGAATGAGCGCTTGCTGGATGCATACGACGTCCGAACGTCTGAGCAACGGTGCGGGCGCATGACGCTTCATGGGCCCCGCTGAGACAGATGATGACGGACGGAGCTCGCCCCTCTTCTACCGTTCGTGACCGACTACGTGAAGGATTTTTTCTTCTCGATCAGAGAAGGGGCCTTCCCGGACGGAC
The DNA here is from genome assembly GCF_902859935.1 of Paraburkholderia fynbosensis. Lineage (GTDB taxonomy): Bacteria > Pseudomonadota > Gammaproteobacteria > Burkholderiales > Burkholderiaceae > Paraburkholderia > Paraburkholderia fynbosensis. The sequence continues at coordinate 81,743 of NZ_CADIKI010000020.1, read as the reverse complement.
TTTTTTTAATGGACTACCTCGACCAGCGCTCCCCCGTCGTGCACGCGGAGCACATTTCCTTCGGGCGTCATTATTCGGGGAAGGTCTGTCGCGCGCGGCGTCGCAGTTTTGCCAGGCCCATTCCCCACGCGTTTGTTCGGCAAGGACTTCGTTACCGGATCGGCGACCCGGCGCGGTGTAGCTTTCGATACGTGATGTGAGAGCACCGCAACCTTGCCCGGTCTCGGCTTGCCCTTCCCGGACGGCTGCATCCGCGCTTCAGGCGGGTTCCAGATTTCAACGTAGCGTTCTCCTGCGACTGCGGTCGAAGCAACAGCAAGCAGTATTGCGCCCACACTCAAAGATCGAAACATATCCTCTCCGTATGCTCTCGTGCCGTTCACGCCCGGCACGATTTTGCGGTGCCGACACATGAACCGTCGCAGCCTGCGCAGTAGTGACGGTCTCGCACCGCCCCGTCAACACGCCAGACGTTGGCTTGCGTTGGCGCAGGGGTGCCAATAGTGCGGCCATTTTCGCACGCGTAAAACGTCGGTTCTCCCGCCCTGCTGCGGCGGATGGCTTCATCGATTTCCGGCTCGCCGAACGCTGCTTTCATCCCGGCAACAAACGCCGCAATTTCCGGCATGGGATGGCCGACAGTCTTGCGAGCGCGTATGTTCATTTGGGCTCCTCCGAAAAAAATGCTTGTTCGTCGCTACGGATTTCCGTGTAGGATACTGTACATATATACAGGTATATGCGCAATCCAATGACCGTCCCATCACCCGTCCCGGAAGCCATACACCCGTCCCTGTGGCGGGCGTCGCAGCTTGCGCGCGGCCGGGGCAGGACGGTCGATACCGGCTACCCGGCCCTTTCAGCCGAGCTGCCCGGCGGCGGATGGCCGATCGGTGCGCTCATTGACCTGCTGATCCAGCAGGCCGGCGTGGGAGAGATGCGGTTGCTTCGGCCTGCGCTCAGCACACTTGGCAAACGGGCAGTTGCGATGGTTCAGCCACCGCACGTTCCGAACGGCCCCGGTCTTGAGTACATCGGTCTTTCCCCAGAACAGCTGCTGCAGATCCGCGCCGCGAAGACGGCCGATGCTTTGTGGTCAGCCGAGCAGATTCTGCGTGCCGGAAGCTGCGGCGCACTCCTGTTCTGGACGCAGTACGTCCAGACGTCTTCACTGCGGCGGCTTCATCTGGCCGCCCAGTCTTCGGAAACGCTTTTTTTCATGGTTCGTCCATTGGCGGCCGCGCAGGATGCGTCCCCCGCCGTTTTACGACTGGCGCTAAGGCCAGAGCGCGACGGCCTGACCGTCGATATTGCAAAGCGACGAGGTCCAGCACGCGCAGATCCTCTGTCCATTCCTCTTCAACCAACCCCTGTTCTGTTTTCGCACCATGCGCGTATTTCTCGCCGTCCACTTGCCCCGGTTGCAGCTCGAGGTCTTCCGGCCACGGTGGCTGCCTGAACCTGCGCACGGCTGCGTGGTCCTGGATCGCGACAAGGTGCTCATTGCCGACGGGGTTGCGAGGTCAGCGGGCGTACGGGTCGGCATGAAACGCGGCGGAGTGCTGACGCTCGCGCCGGAAGTGGCGATGCACGAGCGCGACCCCAGCCGGGAATATGCGGCACAACGCGAGGTCGCTGTTGCGCTCATGCAATTTTCGCCAGATGTCGCCCTGCTCGACGAGGCTGTCGTGGTTGTCGACATCGGCGCGAGCCTGCGTCTGTTCGGCGGTCTGCTTGCGGTGTGCCGCCGCGCCAAAGCGATTCTCGAAGCGATCGGGCTGACCGCCCGCATCAGCGCGGCACCGACCGGGCAAGGTGCATGGTTGCTCGCGAAGCACCGCAACCGGCGCGTCCTCAAGATCGACTCGCTTGAGCGGCAACTATCCGCATTGTCATTGCTGTCAGTGCCGGAAATACGGCCGTTTGCGGACTGGTTCACGGGACTTGGCTGCGAAACGATTGCCGACGTGCGACGGCTTCCGCGTGCCGGACTGCAACGCCGTTGCGGCGAGCACCTTCTTGATTCGCTGGACCGGGCTTTCGGCACAGCACCTGAACTCTTTGACTGGCTGGAACTGCCGCCGACGTTCTCCGCACGCATTGAAATGCCCGACCGCATCGAACATGCGGAAGCGGCGCTCTTCGGTGCGCATCGGCTCATCGCGCAGCTATGTGGCTGGCTGTGCGCAAAACAGCTGGCGCTGACAGGCGCAACCCTCCTGCTGGAGCACGAGCGCGGCAGACAGGCGATTGAGCCGACGCCAATCGAAATCGCGCTGGGCGAGCCGACCTGGCGCGAGGACCATCTTGTCCGGCTCATCAGGGAGCGCCTTGGACGGATCGAACTGACCGCGCCAGTCATTGCGCTGCGGCTCGATGCGGCCAGTGTGCAACCTGCGGCGCCCGCATCGGACACGCTGTTTCCAGAACCTGGCGGCTCAGCTGAGGATCACGCCCGTCTGGTCGAATTGCTCGTTGCACGACTCGGTGAAGGGAACGTGCTCCGGCCAGCGCCAACCGCGGATTACCGGCCGGAGATTGCCAATCGGTGGGTGCCTGTCGCCAGCGCATCGAAAGGCACCGTGCTGCCTGAAGGGCTTGCGCGACCCACATGGCTTCTGGAAAAACCGGTGCGTCTGCTTATGCGCAAACACCGGCCGTTTTACGGCTCGCCACTGCGCATGGTGTCGCCGGCCGAACGCATCGAGGCCGGGTGGTTTGATGGCGAACTGGTGACCCGGGACTACTTCGTCGCCCAGGGCGAAGACCAGAGCTGCGTCTGGATATACCTCGAGCGCGTTAGTAGCCGGGACGCTGAAGAAGACCAGCGGTGGTTCCTGCATGGCCTGTTCGGATGACACGCCATGGACTCCACCTTTTCCACCCTGCCGGCTTATGCCGAGCTGTTCTGCTTTTCCAACTTCACCTTTCTGCACGGCGCCTCCCATGCGGAAGAACTGGCTGAACGCGCGGAGCAGCTGGGCTATTCAGCGCTGGCCGTCACCGACGAGTGTTCTCTGGCAGGCGTCGTGCGCGCACACGTTGCAGCGAAGGAAGCCCGCCTGCCGTTTATCGTTGGGTCCTACTTCCGCCTGGTGAACGCCGACGGTTCCCCCGCGTTCGGGCTGATTCTCCTCGCGAGAAACCGCGAAGGATACGGCAACCTGTCCGAGCTGATTACGCTGGCCCGTACACGCGCCCCGAAGGGCGAATACCGCCTGACGCCGCAGGACCTGTCGCGACCCGATAAGGAAAACCGGCACCTGCGCGGCCTGCCCGAGTGCTTTGCCATTCTCGTACCGGACTTTCCGGCGAAAGAAGACGTGCTGGCGGCGCAGGTCGAATGGCTAGATGACACATTCACGGGCCGCGCCTGGATGGGACTTGTTCTACACCAGCGTGCAATGGATGACATCCACCGCGGCTCGGTCGAGTTTGTCGCACGGAATCACGACGTCCCGGTTGTCGCGCTTGGCAACGTCGTCATGCATGTGCGCTCGCGCAAGCCGTTGCAGGACACCATGACCGCTATCCGCGTTCGGAGGCCCGTGCATGAGTGCGGCTATGACCTGACACAGAATGCCGAGCAGCACCTGCGTTCCAGACTGCGGCTCGCTAACCTGTATCCCGAGGACGCACTTGCCGCAACCATTGATATTGCAGGCCGCTGTACTTTTTCACTGGATGAACTGCGCTACGAGTATCCCGACGAACTTGTTCCAACCGGCTTCACCCCGGCCGCCTATCTGCGGCAGGAAACGTACATTGGCGCACAACGACGCTTTCCGTCCGGTATTCCGCACAAGGTGCAGGAACAGATTGAGCACGAGCTTGAGCTGATAGCGGAGCTGCAATACGAGCCGTACTTTCTCACGGTGTACGACATCGTGCGGTTTGCGCGTAGCCAGAGCATCCTCTGTCAGGGGCGCGGCTCTGCGGCTAACTCTGCCGTCTGCTATTGCCTGGGCGTAACCGAGGTGGATCCGGCCCGCGGCAACATGCTTTTTGAGCGTTTCATCTCGAAGGAGCGCGGCGAGCCGCCGGACATCGACGTCGACTTTGAGCACCAGCGTCGCGAAGAGGTCATCCACTACATCTATCGCAAGTATGGCCGCGACCGCGCAGCAATCGCGGCGGCAGTCTCGACATACCGACCGCGCGGTGCGCTGCGTGAAACCGGCAAGGCGCTCGGCGTCGATCCCCAGATCGTTGACGTCGTCGCAAAGTCGCACCACTGGTTTGATACAAGTCAGGATCTGCTTGCGCGATTCAGGGAATCAGGCCTCGACCCGGAAAAACCGCTTATTCAGGCGTGGGCGAAGCTCGCGTCGCAACTGCTTGGCTTCCCGAGGCACCTCTCCCAGCACTCGGGTGGCTTTGTCATCAGTCGCGGCAAGCTGACGCGTCTCGTGCCAGTCGAGAATGCCGCCATGGAAGACAGGTCTGTCATCGAGTGGGACAAGGACGACCTCGAGGCACTCGGTCTGCTGAAAATCGACGTCCTCGCACTCGGTATGCTCTCGGCCATCCGCCGAACGCTTGATATTGTGTCTGAGCAGCGCGGCGAGCGCTTCGAAATGCAGGACATCCCGGCGGAGGACCCTGCGACCTACGACATGATTTCGGCTGCAGATACAGTCGGTGTGTTCCAGATCGAATCGCGTGCCCAGATGAGCATGCTGCCGCGGATGCAGCCCCGGACGTTCTACGATCTCGTGATCGAGGTGGCAATCGTCCGCCCGGGTCCGATTCAGGGTGGCGCCGTGCATCCCTACCTGCAGCGGCGCCAGGGATTCGAGCCCGTCTCCTATCCCAGTGACGCACTGAAAACCGCACTTGGACGAACCCTGGGCGTGCCGATCTTTCAGGAGCAGGTGATGCAGGTCGCGATTCTTGCGGCCGGCTTTACCGCCGGTGAAGCTGACCAGCTGCGTCGGGCGATGGCGGCCTGGAAACGTAAAGGCGGACTGGAAAAATACTACGACCGGATCGTTCATGGCATGCAGGAGCGCGGCTACGATCTCGCCTTCGCCGAATCCATCTTCGAACAGATCAAGGGCTTTGGCGAATACGGTTTTCCGGAAAGTCACGCGGCCAGTTTTGCGTTGCTGGTGTACGCCAGCAGCTGGTTGAAGTGCCACGAGCCGGAGGCGTTTCTCGCGGCGATGCTGAATTCCCAGCCGATGGGTTTCTACTCGCCGTCGCAACTCGTGCAGGACGCACAACGCCACGGCGTCAAAGTCCTGCCGGTCGACGTAACCATCAGTGGCTGGGACTCCGCACTGGTGAACCTGCCAGGCGCCGGAAGGCCGGCGCTCCGGCTCGGCATGTCGCTACTGCGAGGCATGAAAGACGGCGCTGCGGAACGCATAGAGAACGCGCGCGCGGTGCGGCCATTCGAAAGCGTCAACGACCTTGCCCGCCGCGCGCAACTGGACCGCAAGGATCTTCATATGCTGGCTGATGCCAACTCGCTCGCCTCCCTTGCCGGTAATCGCCGTGAAGCGCTGTGGCAGTCGGTTGCGGCGGTACCAGACAGGGACATGCTCGCGACAGCAGCCGTTCAGGACGAGACGCCAGCGCTCGGTGCGCCAACTGAGGCAAACGACATCGTTGCTGATTACCGCTCGGTGGGCCTGACGCTGGGCCGACACCCCCTTGAACTGCTCCGCCCGCAACTGCTCGCCAACAAGCTGATGCCGGCGTCGACGCTGCGCACCTATCGCGATGGGCAACTCGCGCGTGGCTGCGGGCTCGTCACCGTGCGTCAGCGTCCGGGCACGGCCAAGGGCGTGATGTTCGTGACGCTCGAGGACGAGACCGGCAACGTGAATGTCATCGTGTGGCCCAGTCTGCTTGAGAAGCAGAGAAAGGAAGCGCTCGGCGCATCGCTACTCGCCGTGTATGGAACGTGGCAATGCCAGGGTGAGGTTCGACATCTGGTTGCGCAGCGCCTTGTCGATATGTCTCACCTGCTTGGCGGCCTGATTACTGCCAGCAGAAACTTCTGCTAAGGGGATTGGGGAAGTGCGTATCATGACAGCATGAAACGGAGGCACCATGTGCTACTCGGCTCAGATCCAGGCGGACTATCGAAAATTTGTGCGCACCTTCGGCGCCCTGATGGACATCCACGAGTTCGCGCGTCTGTTTTTCGAGCGTGCCGAGGGCATCAGCAAGGCAAAAATACCGAAGGCCATGGAAGACGCTTTCGCCGAACCACAGAATGAAGCAGAGCGCGAAATCAACGCGCTCATCAGCCGCTTCAATTCGGCACAGGCGACGAAGCTTGAGCAGGACCTGTTCAAGCAGCGCAAGCGGCTCGCAGACGCGGAACGGTCACTCCAGACAAAGACAACGAAAGCAGCCATTGAAAGTCAGCGCATCGCGACCGATAAGATTGCCTGGGCACGAGGCAAGCTTGACGACTTGCAGCGAACCGAGCCGAAGCCGCGGGATTCGCGGATTTTCCCCGGACATTACGCGCCCGTGATGGTCATCGAAGACGGGCAACGCATCGTGAAGCCAATGCGTTATCAATGTCGCATTGCTGGCAAACCGGCGGTCTACGATGTCAGATACCCCGGCACATACAACGCCCGACGCGACAATCTGGAAGGATTCTGGCGACCCTGTTTCGGATACACGCATGGGGTAATGCTGGTTGACGTCTTTTATGAAAATGTGAGCAAGGCGAAGTTTGAGGGCACTCTGTCCGAGACACACGACCAGGCCGAAAACATCGTCCTGGAATTTCGTCCGGACAACGGCCAGCTTATGCATGTCGCCTGTCTGTGGTCTCGGTGGAGCGCACCGGGTGAGCCAGATTTGCTATCTTTTGCGGCCATAACCGACGAGCCGCCGCCAGAGGTCGCGGCGGCGGGTCATGACCGCTGCATTGTTCCGATAAAGCCTGAGAGGATCGATGCATGGCTGAGTCCGAACGCATCGGACCTCGAGGCGATGTACGCGATACTTGACGACAGGGAACATCCGTATTACGAGCATCGACTTGCGGCATAGCCATGGGCCAGGCGAACGTCGGTGGTGGGGGACGATGCGTGCATCCGTGGTCGCGGCATTGGCGGCAATGGCGTCGTAGTTGTCGCGTACTGAATTACTGACGCACCCCCACGCACCGAGGCGCCTGCTCTCTCTCAGGCACTTTGCATTTCAGCGCCAGGTCGCGGAACGCCTCACTTGCGCTAGACTGGCTTGAGGAACCGGAAGGAGGAATGGATGATACGCAGGACGCTCAATGCCTCGCAGCTTCAGCAGGAGGTCAACCGGCGAATCCATCGACTGCAGGAAATCGTCGAGGATGGCGTGAAGATTCATGTGCCGCGGCCGCAGTTGCAAGAGGCTGACAAGACAGGCTGCAACTGGAACATGACCCACTTCGGCAACGCGGTCGGCTTCGAGCGCGACATCGAGGGCGTGCTCAAGGGCGTGCGCGCGGAATACAACCTCAATACCGAAGTGAAAGATACCGGCAACCCGTTTGCAGACTAACCGCGAAAGACAAAGATTCCCTGCTCGTTCTTGATGGCGTGGGTACTAGTGGTGCGCATATCTCAAATGGTCTACCTGCGACGTCCCTATCGCAGATATTCTTCTCTTGAACCTATGCGGTCTACATTCATATGGAAAGGATGACCGGATTTGCGGCCCGCGACAACGGCGATCTGTGGTCGGGGGTAGACTCGGTAGCCGATGAGACCGGGGATAGCCCTGTCGCTTCAAAATGTACGACCCGGATCCGGTCGGCACGAACGGGCGTCGTGCACCGGCCGGTTGGCTACATCGTCGACCCACACCAGACGGTCAGCGGAGGCTGCCCGGATGACAGAAAAACCTCACTCAGAGCGACCTTGCCACTGTGAGCTTCACAGTCGAAGCAGACGGTGTATGTCGTGGAAGTGAATGTCGCTAAAACGACCAGCGCCATCCACCGCATAGTCCAAAAAAGCTTAATGTGCGCAAATTTCCGAATCTTGAGACGACCCCAAGTACGTAAGCGACGAGCGAACATCGCCAAACGGCCCTGCTGCCGCCGGGCGCGCTATTAGGGGTTCAACGGCAGGTCACGGAGTGGCCCGGTCATCCAAGCCGGCTTCTCGGGGACAGCACTTCGGCCTTGGACGACGTTCAGGTGAAAGTAATCCTGTGCCACCACGCCGGCATATCGTCGCGTTGAGCAAGAACGACCCCCTTTTTCACAACCGCAACGGGATGATGCGTGCGACCTCCACCGTCACGTTCGCCCGTGTTATCAAAAAACATCGCTAGCGGCGCGATTTGCAAGGCCTTACCGGCGTTCTCGAAGACGCGCGGAAATCGCGCTTGCTGGACATCGATCGGTACATCATGGCCGCCTGCTGAGACACGCGTGCGCACACGCTGTTCCGCAAGATTAATGTCATCAAGCCCAACGAATAGCATCACCACGAAATAGCCTGCATCGACCCCGCGCGAAAGCTCTGCCAGCTTGTACCCTTGCGTGTCAGAAAAGACGGTCTCGTATACGAAGTGCCATTGCATTCCAACTGACGCGGTCAGCATCAATGCGCGCCGCTTAGTTGCCTCTGCTTGAGCAAGACGAGCTGTCTCTGAGGTCTGAGGGGCAGCTGGATTTTCCTGTGCGGCTTCATTCAATTCGCGTTCGATCTCGTCAGCGTTGATGTATTCAGCCTGCCATGCACCCTCCAGCATTGGTTCGAGCACCTCACGCCAAAGCGTGGTCTTACCTGCCCCATTCGGACCGGCAATCATGACCATCAATGGCTTATCTTCTGCGCTGGTGTGGAGCTCGTCCAGGAAGAAGTTTAAAAGCTCGTCACCACTCAATCGAGATTCATCCCAAATTTGTTTGAGTTCTTTCGAAGGTTTTCGATCCCTTTCTTGAGAGCAGTACGTCGTTCTGCCTGATGTTGTTGCACGCGCGTGCTCGGTGCTGTTGCCTTCGCGAGGAGCTCATACGCTCGTGCAAATTCATATGGACTCAGATCCTCCTGGCAAAGCATCTGGAAGATTGTAGTGTCTAGGCCAGGAATTGGTTCAACGAGATATTTCCCACTCAATGGAGTGTACTCGCGCCACTGCTGTGCGAGTTTGTGAAGACTCCACAAGCGGTTCCGGTTGGATTGATTGAGCTTCTCTAGCAATTCTGTACGCATCCAGGCGTACACAGTAATACGTTCAATGTGCAGAACTTGCGCGAGTTGCGTGACATTCAAACCAAATGCTTCACGTAGCTCGTCCACCATCCTCGCGGGCGTCGTCAGTGACGGTTCTGACTGGTGACTGTCGGAGCCGAGCTTGAACGGCAGAGGTATTGCAGCATTGATAGCTGTACCTCGGTATTGCGCAGGTTTCTCAAAGCAGATCGTGACAGTGGTCAGTGCCGTTCCAACGTCGACTGCAATTGCAGTTACATGACATACCGAAGTAGCACCAGATTTGCGCCACATTGCTTCCGGACCAATCATCCTGGCCAACTTCGCATCGCGCTCCGTAGCGTAGATCATGAGGTTCTTCCTTCAACGTTTGTTGGATTCCATTCCTCTGCAGCTAAAGGAGTAATCATCGCGCGGAACGCGGCAGACACATCGGTGTGCATTTGAGTAAATAGCTTGTCGAGCGCCGCACGGTCCACAGAAAGTTCATTGCCATCAATCCATCGATCACTGTCAATTACTCCGCACTCTGCATGTACAACGCTAGGTGATTCCTGACGTGGGGTAAGCATACCCTGCAAATCCATCGGAAGCGACGGAACCCCAAATCCCCTCATGAACTGTAGGCGCAATCGGCCTTGTGGGTAGGCAACATCCATCATTGAAACATTCAGGTCCGGGCCGCGTAGCGCACCTGGTAATGCCGGTACCCCAGCAAGGTTCCATGGGGCCTTTACGTATTCTTCTGGTTTACGGCCTAGCTGCGGAATAATGAAATCAACGTACCGCAGGCCGAGTCGCATCACTGACGTGACGTCGACATCAGTAAGCGCATCTGTAATTTCGAGCCATTCACTCCTGAACTGACGTGAATCGACGTAAGACGTCACCGCGTAGGTGAGCGAGCCCTGCTGGATTCGCACCATTGCATCCACGTCATTGTTCACGAGGTCATAGATCACCAATGGGACCGCTCTCTGCGGACTCGGCGCTGGAGCATCCAACGTGATTTCAAAGTTCAGAGCGCTTGTCTGGTTGATAGTCGGAAATTTTGATCCGGCCCTTTTTATGATCGCGTCACGCAATTGCTCTGGGGTTGCCGATGCGTTCGGCAGAAAACGAATCTGGGCGAGTACAAAAACCAAGGGCGCGGACGCCCATTGCCCTATCCGGCGGGCGGTGTCGCTTTTCAAGCGGCCTCCTTCTTTGTCGTCCACGAAAATCATTTTACACGACACTTTACACCTTACACACAATCTGACACACTGCATATGTCTTACACGAAATCTAACACTTACACTCAGCCGGGAGTGTGTCATGTCTCACACAGACCACCACAAGCCGAAGTTCATCCTCAATCTCGACGAGGTTGAGCACCCCCACCACGAGCTCAGCTACGCCGAACTCGTCTTCCTCGCCTACCCGCAGGACCCGCCTGCTGATACGTCGGACATTATTTACACGATCACGATCGAGTACATGGAAGGCGAAATCATTTCGTTTGCGCGTGGCGATAAACCCGTGGCTATCAAACAAGGGATGGTGTGCAATGTCCGCAAAACCGGCCGTTCTTGAGTCCGCGCTTGCCCCGTTCGTCGCGGCGGGGCTGCGTGTATCGGTGCAAGGTTCTTACCTGCTTCTGCATGACGTGCCTGTCGTTGACCATCAGCGACAGTTGCGGCTCGGAACTCTCATCGCGACGCTCGTCTACACCGATAGTCAGGTAACGCCGCCTGCCACACATCAGGTGTGGTTCGACGGCCCGTTTCCTTCCTTCGCAAATGGCGCTCCGCTCGAGCAGTTGCGGCATTCGGAGGTCGCGGGGGGATTAGTCGCGCCCGAGGTTCCGGCCATATACTTCTTCTCTAACAAGAATGAAGGTTGGACCGGATATGCGACACACTTTGACCAGCTGATGCATTACTGGCGGATCATCACGGATCAGGCGCGCGTGATTGATCCTCAATGCACCCAGCCGTTAGCGGCAGGGTCGGTGCAGGTGGAAGCTCGAAAGGATCCTTTCCGGTATCCGGACGCCTCTTCGACACGCGGCAGGTTTGAGATGGTGTCTCAGAAACTGGCCAAACTCCGCATTGCCATCGTCGGCATGGGCGGAACTGGATCTTATGTACTTGACCAGGTGGCGAAGACACCCGTTAACGAAATTCACCTGTTCGATGGCGACGTGTTCGAAGTACACAATGCGTTTCGCGCACCTTCAGCAGCATGTGAAGCTGATTTCGGGAAGATGAAGGTCGCGCATTTTCGCGACATGTACGATGCGATGCACACCGGCATCGTCGCTCATCCTGCATACATAACCGAGGCTAACGTTGGCTTGCTGGCTCAATTCGACTTCGTCTTTGTATGCATCGACAAAGGGCCGGCACGCAAATTAGTTTGCGCCCATCTCATTGACTGCGGCGTGACCTTTATCGACTGCGGGATGGATATGTCCCTCTCGAAGAAGGAACAGATCTACGGAACTTGCCGCGTTACCATGGCCAGCCCGACCATGCGCAAGCATTTTTTCGAACGCGCTCCGACGATGGAAGACGCCGGCGATGCGCTCTACGACCAGAACATTCAGATCGCCGATGCAAACGCACTTAACGCTATCTTGGCCGTCATGCGGTGGAAGCAACATTTCGGCTTCTACGCAATGAATTGGGATTGGCATCAGCTCGAGTTCGTTACGAACACAATGGCACTCGCACGAAGCGAAAAATCGGAAGACCAGAATGCGACTCCACCAGATCACGCCTGAGCTAGTTGAGCTGGCGCCCCGCGACCTCCAGCCCGGGCGACTTTATATCAGCAACAAATATCGTGCGGCAGTTCACTTATGTTGCTGCGGGTGTGGGGAAAAAGTTGTTACTCCGCTCTCGGCCGCCGAGTGGCAAGCTGAAGTCTCACACGGGTACGCGACGTTGCATCCGTCGATCGGAAACGGAGCGATGACCTGCATGTCGCACTACCTCATACGCAACAACCGTGTGGTCTGGTGCACGCCGTTATCGAAGATGCAGGCTAAAACTGTATTCGCGCGCGACCAGCGCGATCTTCACACGCTACATCGTTCTGCGGACAGCGTTGCTTACACGCGCGACGTAGCACCCTCTACAGAATTGCCGAAAATACAAAAGGTCAACCGGTGGGGACGCTTGCGGGCGATCTGGCGTTGGCTGACCTCCTGAACTTTTGAAGTATGCCGAGGTCATTAGGACAACGGTTGTATCCGCCATTTGCTTATCCCGCACTTCCAGAGCAGCGGTCGTGACTGAAGGCAGCTTATTCAGGGGAAGGGCAGCATCGCTTCCACCCGACGACGGACTGGTTCGCTGCCCCCTGATCTTTGTCAGTCAGTTTGCTTATCGCCAACCCAGGCGTGCGTTACGACAGCGACCCTCGTGGTAATTCAAAACTGAAAAGGTCAGCCGCCCGAGAGGCGTCGTCCACGACTACGACCGACTTGCTACCCTTAAGTCCGGGCCGTTTCACCGCTATCTCCTCCCGAAAGAAGTTTCGGAAGGTGATCACGTTGTCCTTCCCCTTGTAGCACGTTTCTTTGGAATTCTTCAGTGATTCAGGCACGACCAGGCAGATGTCCTGTCGTCCCATGTCATCAATTGCCTCGGAAGATACACGATCGTCGACTGTCGCGAGAAACAGCGCAGCGTTGAACTTCTCGAGCGTGACCTGTTTCCAGCGTTCCCGCAACGTGGTTTTCGCCGACAACACGGCTGCCTCGTCAAATTTGCGCTCAAGCGACTGGAGAGTTACGAGCGATGGCAGCACGAAGTCTGGCCGACGCCCTCCGGTCACTGCCTGCTCGTCGAATGGAATACTCCCGTCACGGAGCGCTCTCGCAATATGTTGCTCAAACGATCGGCCGGCGCGAGACTTGCGATGCTGGCTTGCACTCAGGAACGTGGCGTCCAGCAGGGGAAAACCGCGGACGACCGCAGTTACAATGTCCTGCCCTTCCGAGGTGACGATGCGAAGGACTTCAGCGGCGCGATGGCGCAACTCGGCCCGTTTGTACAGTGTGTACTCGATATCGCGACTGATCTTCATGATCGCATCGCCAGGATTCTCGATGGCATAAGGATCGAGACTCTGGAGGCCCTGTTCGGCGATGAAGATCTGCTGAGCCCCCTCAGCCAGTACGGAAGGCGCGGGCAACCTGGACACCGACGCGATGAACTCGGGAAGGCGCCCTTCGTTGAAGAACCGCGATAGCTCTTCAATCAGTGCTTCGGTTTCGTCCTTCGGCGGCGTCAACGCCTGACGTGGATCGAACAGGCCGAAATGAAAGTCGGCACCCAGATCAAATGCGGATTCGAGAAGTTCCGCGTCTTCACCGCCCGAGTCGATTGTCATCAAACAGTAGCGGCACCCGCTCACTTCCTCCGTCAGCTTGCCGACCATGAGAAGCGATGCAGGTGTCAGCCCGGCAAACTCACTTTTCGGCACGCCGGTCAGATGCATCTCGTGACCTTTGTTCGAATAGTGCTTCAGGTTGGATGACTTTATCTCGCCAGTGTCAGGCCACAACGTGCGGACGGCCGCCTCGAAGATATGCGGCTTGCCCGTGTTGACGTTTGCCAGATTGGGGAAAAAGCCGGCTTCGCGAATCTCTCCGGGAATGTAGGGCCCGTTCTGATGGCCTTTCGTGCGGTCATCAGCCCAACCGCAGTCGTTTCGCGAGAGTTTCTTGATGAACAAAACCGAACTTCGGCTGATCCACTTCTGGATTTCCGGCCAATTGCCAGCGATCGCCATATCGCGCCCCGTCTCTCAGTTTTTCTCTGTATGGTGCATTCACAGGGAGCGCGAAGCTGCGCGCCCCCTTGACGCTCATGCTTTTCAGACTGTCAGGTCCCTGGAGTCTAGGCCGCGACCATGATTTCACGCGGCGCTGACGGGCGCGACGATAGACGTTTCGCTTCAAGGATCCTCGACCTCATCAGCTTGGCGACAGCAGCAAACACCGGCACGATCACGGAGTTACCAAACTGCTTGTAAGCCTGCGTATCTGACACAGGAATCCTGAAACTGCCCTCTCCCGGACCGTCGTATCCCATCAACCTTGCACATTCACGGGGCGTGAGACGTCGGGGACGGTTACGCAGGTTGTCCGGGTGGAAAAAGTCCTTTCGCGGAGAGAAACCTCTGTCGATCAGGATTTCCGATCCATCCTTGTAGTAACGCGCAGACAGGGTCCTCGTGACATCGGAGCCAGTTACGAGACCGTAGCCAAATCCGTTGCCCTTCGCCTTGTGCTTGATCGAATAGTTGAAGAGGTACTCCCATAGCTTGGGCGTCAGGACGTACTTGTCCTCCACAGCAGGTTCCAGGAGTTCGGCAAGCGACGGCCGTTTCTTCGGAAACTGCTTGCGGATATCGCTAAGTGTGAACCCGTCGTGCACATCGAGATCTTTCCGGAATCCAACCAGCACGATACGTTCACGATGCTGCGGCACAAAGTGCGCACCGTCGACAATCTTTGGATCAGTCGCGCCAGATGCATCGACATCCGCGATCCAGTATCCGAGTTCAAGTAGCGTATCAACGATGATCTTGAACGTCCGCCCTTTGTCGTGACTCTTCAGGTTCTTCACATTTTCGAGCACGAATGCGGCAGGTTGCTTCGCGGCGATGATCCGCGCGACATCAAAGAACAGGGTGCCCTGCGTTTTGCATTCGAAACCATGAACGCGGCCGAGCGCATTCTTTTTCGAAACGCCGGCGATCGAAAAAGGTTGGCACGGAAAGCCCGCAAGCAGCACGTCGTGATCAGGAATCTCCGCGTCAATGTTCTGGTACGCCTGACGCTCGGAGATATCTTCCCGGTCGCTCAGCGTGATCTTGCGAATGTCATCGTTGAACCTGTGATGGGCCGGGTCGCAGTAGTAGTTCGCCTTGTAGGTCCGGACCGCTGGCTCATTCCACTCGCTCGTAAAAACGCACCGGCCTCCCGAACGCTCGAACCCGCGCCGGATTCCTCCGATCCCGGCGAAGAGGTCAATAAAGTCGAAATCGGCTTTCTGGCTCTTCGGCGGTTTTGGAAGCAGATCCTGCAACGCGCAGTATTCAGCGTGACTGAGCCGCATCGACGCCTTGCCGTTCACCCATCGGTTGATCGTTTCCCGGCACCACGAACCCTCGCCTCCCATGTTGAGGTATTCGGCGAGGTATTTCTGGTCGTAAATTTCCAGGGCCTTTTTAACCAGAGCGAGTTCGTCGTTTGTTTTTTGCATATCCGTGGTGCGGGGTGAATTGCGTGACATCCTATCACTCGTTTGACCCAGCGAGCGAGCATATTTACTTCGCTGTTGCCGCCGTCCAAAGAGACAGTTGTCGACCGCCAGGCGGATCGTTGCGATCTGTCCACCGTCCTCCGCCGCTTAGCGTCGTTCAGGACCGGGCGTTAAAGACGCGAACGGACGAGATGGGTATGATCGATTTCCAAAACGGTCCGTGCCTTCCGCGCTGCTGTCGCACGTCCTCGCGCTCCTGCCTGACATTCATCGTTGCGACCTGGCGTCGCGTTGAGCCGCCAGCGTGCGACGGTACTGGTCGTTCTCGAGCAGCAGATGATCGATGCGCTCGCGCAACTGCGTCACCTGACGTCGCAGCGCCTCCGCTTCGGACGAGGCCTGTAAGCGGACCGCGTCGTTCTGCGCTTTCAGGAAGCGCTCGGTACCCTGTAGCTGGTCCGCTACCTTTGCGAGCGCCGCACTACCCGAACCGGCATTTGTAATCGCCTGATGCAACTCATCCAGCAGTCCGGCGATCCGCGTTTCCGCGATCGACGCGCGCATCTCGGCCTGACCGAGATCGCGGCGCAAGCGCGCGTTGTCCTGCTCGAGGCGACCAACACGCGCGTGCGCATCGGCCAGTGACGCCTCTGCGAGCTGTAAGCGCAGGCCCGGTTCGGTTCGCGGGGACGCAGTGTCCTCCCGGACAGTATCCAGCCGTTCCATCTGGGTGGCCAGCCGTGCGCTCATCTGCGCCATCAGCGGCGCGATTGCATCCCGCATGACCGGTTCCAGCGACCGGCGCACCATGTGCGTGTCAGGCATCGCGGAGTTAGCGTCACCCGTCTGCCCGACATGGATCGGAGCGAGCGCCTGGGCACGTGCGATCGCCTTCTGGATAGTCGTCGTGCTCGGACGTCGCGTGACGCCGGTCACCGCCGACAGATCCCGCAGCAGCCGCGCGTATGTTGTCGCGCCATACAGGCGCCCGGTCACCGCACGCACGTCGTCAACCAGGCTATCCAGGAAGCGTGCGTTGTCCAGCGGAAAATCCCGGTCGCGGGCAACGATCGCGCCCAGGATCTCACGCAGTTGCGGGTCGGGCCAGTTCAGGCGGGGGCGCGACACGTGCTACTCCGCTAGACCGGGTGCGGTGAGCTCACCGGGCTCGGACAGCCGGCGGCCATTGATTACCAGCCCCGCGTCCACCGGCACTGCGGGAAAGCGGGCGAGCTCAGGCCACTCGTCGAGCCTCACCCAGAGATCCCCGCCTGCGCGCTGGTTCGCGCCAACGATTTGAAGGCAACGCACCGCTTCAGCGGCTGGATTGAACACACGCGCGGTCAGCCGCGCATCATAGTCTCCGGCCATCAATTGCAGGCGCGCATCGGCAGGCGCGCCGTCGGATGCCGTCCACCCCGCGTACGCACCGTGTCTGACATGAATCCTGTAAGTCAGGTAGTCGAGCCGTGCGAACCCGTTCGCGTCGAGGAGACTTTCGTCCAGCTCGAGAGCGGTATCGAGCAGCGGCGCGTGGCCGCTGCGCTCGATCGCGGCGCGGGTCGCATAGTGCGGCTGCGCGCCGCGCCGGTTTGTTGCGGGCTGGCCCGGTACCCGGTATTGATAAGCGGTTGTGATCGCCATACTGCCTTTCCTTGCAAAATTCATCAGTGCGCGTGCGCGTGCGCGTGCGCCTGCGGCCGCGGCTCGTTGACATCACCCTTCATGGAGCGCCGGTGATCGGCCCTGAGGTGCACCCCGAGTGTCTCAATCCTGGGTCGCATACGCGGCCTGGATTGCGGCGCGCAGCCGCTCGCTGATCCAGGTGCGGGCGAGCCACGCCCGTGCTCGACACAATGTCGCACTTACGCTGGCGGACGAGCGCGCCGTCATCGTCAGATCGCTCATGTGCGGCCCCCTCCCCCATTCGCCATCTCGCCAGTCACTGTCGCGCGGTCGAACAGATGGAGCACCGCTCGCGCCACCTGCTGTGAGATCAGCGCGAGATTCTCGTCCGGCCGGCTGCGCTGTTCGATCTGCAGTTTGGGATGAATCAGGTTACGCGACGTGCGCAACGCGTCGGCGTGTCTGCGCAGGGACGGGTCGATGTAATCCAGTTCGCCGGCCACCTTGATGAGATCGACCAGCGACCATTCGGCCACCGGCTGTTTCTCGCCGCGCCTTCTCGGATCCCGCGGTGCGGCCTTGGCCGTCATCGCGGCGGCTTGATTGCGGCCCAGCCATGCGTGCAGCACCGCCTCGATGATTGCGCCGTACAGCGCAGTCGCGGCCAGCCACGCCCGGGCGCCTTGGCACCGCGCCGCTTCGTCCCAGAAAAACCGCAAGGTGTCGGCTTCCGCAGGCGCGAGCCCCAGCTCCTCGAACGGCGGCCGCTCGGGCTCCACGGGCGCCAGAATGGTCGCCGGCGGACGCAGGCCGAGCCGCGGTATCACATCGTGCGCATATTGGCGACGCCCGTCCGCGGTCAGCATGAGCCGGAACGGCCAACCGAGCAGGTCATGGTCCTTACGGCGGACCAGGCCGCGAGCGATCAGCGCACCAAGCGTGGCATCGCAAACCGTTTCACCGAGGCGAAACAGGTAGATGCCAAGGGCGGCCTCGACGAGGCCGCCACTCGCCAGCGGGTCGCGCTCGTCCCCGCCGCTGCCGATCACCGCGATGATCAGGTCCTCGGCCGAGGCGGTTTGCGACACAAGCGCCGGATGACGCCGCCCGCGTTGCTGCCAGCGCATCTCGCGGGCGATCTGCCCCGCACGGGTCGATTCCCAGTACTCCTGGACATCGCCGCCGAAACCCTCCCGCCGCTGTGCGAAACCGTCGGCCGCTAGGCTCAGGAGCGCCGCGATGACCGCCGCCGGCTCGAACGGCCACGTCGCCTCGACCTCGCGGATGCCTTCGGGCACAACTCCGCTCCCTGTGTTGCCGGCGGTGAACATTTCATGCTCAAAAATGGCGTCGCGAATGGACACGTCAGTGGCCGGTTCGGTCATCGATGTCGTGGTGTCGGCTGCCGGCCGGGACGGAGGTGCGGCGGGGGCCGCACGTTCCGGAAATTTTGCCACACCTTCAAGGTATTTTTATACCTTTAATTATCATCGTGCTTTCCTCTACTGGACATTACCCGCATAATGTTCAGCAGTTTGCTATAGTGCCTGAACGCTGGAGCCCCCCAATTCCGGGCTCCGCCGCCACTCACCGGAGCCGCAATTGCACAACGACCCCGACCACCACCCGGTCTTTTCTTCGCTCGGTGGGCGCATCGCGCGTGCGAAGACCGGATCGGCCCGCTCGAGCGCGGCCTCCTGCCCGACACCCTTCGGAGTGAGTGCGGACGGCTCTTCGCGTGTGTCGTCACGCCCACGCAGTCTGTTCTGCCGGATTTCCAGACGCCCGCTCATGACGCGCTGTGCCAGACCACCTCGGCACGCGGGTCGGTTCGTCCCGGCAACGACGGTCCAGGGCCGCTGGCGTCAGAACGCCAGACCGAACGCATGATGCCGCCGCGGGCGCGGCGCTCGCTTTGCCGGCGTGCGCGGCAGGTGGCGCTTGGTGTGAACCCGGCGAACTCGATCGTTAGTTGCGTTATAGATGACTTCGAGGGGGAGGCTGACCTGGTGCCCCGAGCAATCTGATGAGCGACCCCAACTTCGACGGCGCAATCACCGGCCGGCCCGCAGGCGTTACGAGCCGGCCCGCTGGCCAGTCCAACCGGCTTGACAGTCCGATCCTGCCGCCAGGCCTCACCGACGAGGACGTCGTCGGCCGCTGGCTCGCCGCGAAGGCGAGCGGCCGCGGCCGGCTTTCACCGGCGACACTTGCCCAGTACCGCACCGAAGCGGAGCGGCTGTTCTGGTATGCGGGGCAAGCCGGCACACCGATCTCCGCCTGGACCCTCGATGACTTCACGGCCTTCGTCGTCTTCCTGCAGGCACCCGCTCCATGGGCGATCCGCAATCCGGGTGTGCGACGGGGCTCGCCCGACTGGCGGCCGTTTCTCGGCCCGCTGTCGGACCGCTCGGCTGGCCAGACCCAGAAGATCGTCACATCGCTGTTCGACTGGTTGCGCGACGTGGGCTATCTGCAGCGCAACCCGGCAGCGGGTCTGCCGGCGGTTGGCCGGCGCCTCCCGGAAAAGCAGCCGCGCTTCCTGTCGCCGGACGACACCGCGCTGCTGCGCGAGGCGATCGCCGCCCGCCCCGAACGCTCGCGCGAGGCATGCCTCGCGAAGGCGCGCGATCTGTTTGCGGTCGACCTGTTCGAGCGGACCGGGCTGCGGACGACGGAAGCGGTCCGGTGCAGGATGGGCCACGTGAAAATCGAGCCCGTTCCGGCGGAATTACGCCGGGAGTTTCCGGACGCTCCGCCCTTCCAGTGGCTGCTGCGCGTGGAACACGGCAAGGGCGGCAAGGCGCGCTGGGTACCGTGTGACGAGATCGCGCTGTCGCTGCAGGCGTACCGGATGGCCTACGGACTGTCGCCAGTACCTGCCCCGGACGAGACACTGCCGCTGCTGCTGTCAGTCCGGCGCACCAGATTTGGAATATGGAAAGGGCTGCGCAGTCGCACCGGCGTCTGGAACCTCATTACCGGTCTGTGCGACGAGGCCCTTGCCTACGCCCGTGCGCACCGGCGCCGCATCGACGCGGAACGGTTCGAGACCGCGTCAACCCACTGGCTGCGCCATTCGTACGCAAAGGGACTGGCGGCAGCCGTCAGCAACGGGCTGGATGCGCGCGCCGCGCTCGAGAACATGGGTCATTCGGACCTACGGACCTTCAACCAGTACGTCGATGACGAGCCACTGAAGCGCGCTCTGGCAACAGCCCTGGCTCGTGCACGCGGGGCCCGGTAGCGCCACACATCCTGTGTCTTTCGAACGGATTGCCACGGCCCCAAGGCAGCGTGCAGATGAAGGCTTCGTGGCACCTGCTCCGCCGCAAACTACCGCCTCACAGTCACCTCGAAAGCTCGGGTCGATCTGCTCATCTCGCGCCTGCGGTCCGCTCAGACCACTCTTGCCCGAGCCGGGGCGAACCGGCTCAGAGCACCACGCAAAAGCGCCAGGTGGTCGGTGACAGCCGCCGTTGCGACGCGGGGGATGTCGGCAGCCGTCCGGAAGGGCGCGTTTATCTGGCGACGCGTCGGGGCAAACGCGTCAAGGTCCGCGGCGGTGGCCACCCGGATCTGGCCTGCACGCAAAGCCTTCGCAAAACGAGTTTGCCACGCCCCGGCCTCCCGGCGCGCCACGCCTTCCTCCACGCTGTAGACCGACAGCGACATTCCGTCAGCATCAACCACGAGCTTGTGCTCGCCATTCGTATCCACGAACGACTGGCCGGCGAACTGGGCCACCAGCGCCTCAGCTGTTTCCTGTTCCGCAGCCGCAGCACGAGAGGCGTCGCGTTCGGCATCGCGGCTGCGGACCTGGAACTCAAAGTCAGCGGTGCTACGAAGCAGAGCCTGCAGGTAGCAGATTGGGCGGTCGGCTTTTTTGAGGTGCTCCCAGGTTGCCTCGACAACATCGGAGAGTCGCTTGCCCTGCTTCCGCGCTTCGCGCATCAATTTGAAAATTAGAAATTTCCGAAAACCCAGGGGACACAGGCGCTGAAGGTCCGCAGGCAGTTGCCCCGGTTGTCTCTTTTGAAAAGCAGTAGGGCAAAGATCCTTATATATACCACCGTCTGCCAATGTGGCAGACCGATGGGGAAAAGCTTCAGCTGCGTGCGCAGCAGTCTGCGGCACTACAGCATTGCTGCTTGATGACTCGATCTTGACCTGCGGCGCATCGATGACTTCTACAACACGTACGGGCTCTTCAACCAGCCCAAGAATGACGGCGGCTCGTTCTGTGAGGTGAAGGTATGCTCGACCGAAGAGTCCCGCCTCTACATAGCGACGCTGCGGCCGCCGGTCAATGAGACCGGCAGCTTCCAAGTCGTCAAGGCTGCGATAGAAGGTCCGTTCGGATTGCATCGCACGCTCCGTCAGGAGTTCGCGCCGGGCGAAAATGCAACCGTACGGGTTCGACGCGTCAACCGTTCGGGCAAGGGCGGCTAACAGCGAGCGCGCCCGAGCAGGCACCCCATGGAGTCGCGAAGCGCGGTGGACGGCCCGAAGAATAACCCACGGTAAGTTGACCGAGTCCGAGTTAAGAGCGACCGCGTCACCAGAAGTGGCGGAAGGGTTGGCGTCGCTAGCTTCAAAAGAGGCAGGGCGTAACCCTTCCTCGCCAGCAACGAGGTGTTGCGCGATAGACATATCCAGCGTCCATTTCTGAAAAATGGATGGAGTACGCTTGACTGTCGGATTCGTTCGGCTACACTTCGAGGTGTCTAGCCCTTACCCGATTTGCCGTCGGGAAGTGCAGCCGGGCGAGCGAACAGCAAGCCCTTATTCAAAAGCCTCCGGCGCCAACCGGAGGCTTTTGTCTTTTATGCCCTGTTATCCGCTCATCTTCCTTTGCTCCTGATCACCCGAGCACGAGCCGGCCGGGAACCTTTAAACTTTAAAGTCATTGATTTTAAAGAGTTATTTTTCAGGGTTGCTGGTTTGAGCATCCTGAGCCGCTGCTGCACTTTTCTCCAAGACCTCTTTCAGGGCTGACTGAACCGCTTGGGCTTCCGCTTCTGACTGGAACTCCAATCGCACCACATTTTTTGCCTGCCGGACGTCACAGTATGTGCCGCGCCCAGCCCTGATCTTGAAAGACGAGGCGATAGGGGGCGCCTTGTGTTTCGAAGGATCGGCGCTCGCGAACTTCACGGCTTGGCCTTCATCCAGCTCTTTGTTAGCCAGCCGCTGTGCTGCGAGAACCACCCGATCAGCCTTCCCCGTCCTGACGAGGCGCGCCAACGCATAGCCGGAGGTTGCGCCCATCAGACTGGGCTTCTCGTTAAGTAAGGCAAGAACTTCCGCCGGGAGATCGTCAAACGCCATCAGTGCCGAAACAACTGATTCCCCCACCCCGGCCTGTTCTGCCATCTTTGCCTGTGTGATGCCTGGGAAGCGTTGGCGGATGTCCTTGAAGCCGAGATACTTCTCGTAATCGGTTAGGTCGGACTGCAGGAGGTTGGCGTAAAACGCGCCTAATGCCGCCTGGTCCTCGGTTGAGTCGCTGAGCACGCAGTCGATCTCGGCCCGCTCGAGTTCTCGATAGGAGTCGGTGCGCCAGTGCCCCGAGACAATCTCGAAACCGCCTTCAAGTCGCGGTCGAATCGCGACCGGAGTCATCAGTTCGTTATGGCGAAGATTCTCTCTTAGCTCTGCGTACGCTTCCGGCGATTTGTAGCGGCGGCGTCCAGGAACCTCGTGGAGGTCCGACAACGGCACCTTCATTGACCCCCTACCGTTTCGCTTGGCCGCTTCCAACTGTTCCTGCAATTGCTGGATCCGTTCTTGATACTCTCGGGCTTCGAGGCGAAAGGCACCCAATTGCGCCGGCATCGTACTCGCGCGTGGCTGAGCCTCGGGAAGGCGTGCTGCTGCTGCAGACTCAGCTCTCTCAGCGACTCCGGCGGTACGCGCCATTAGGCGTTCCTTCAGCTTACTCGACATGCGCTTTCTCCTTCTCCTTCACAAAGTGCGAAGCCCACGCGCCTTGAACATGGCTTTCAATCTCGTCGACCATGGCGTCGAACGAATCAATGGCGTGGTTGTACGCGCTCAGTGCTGGTATGTCGTAGATAGTCTTGAACTCAGCCGCCGCGTTCTTGACCACTGGCGAGTCCTGAATTTCCGCTCGACCCAGTAGCTCCGGATAGGTCTGCTGTATCCACGAGCGGACCACGTCAGTCGCATCGACTCGCGGCTTGACTTTGGAAAGGAAAATGCTGATGAAGGCGAACTCTTTCTTGACATCTCGATCGTCGGACAGCGCTTTGAACAGATCCGCGAACTGTCTGAAAAAAGACGCGCTTGACGCATAGTCAAGTGTCTCCGGCGGTAGCGGAACGACAAGGCCGTCGCTCGACATAAAGCAGCTGGTCGCGAGGTAGGCTAGGCTCGGCGGTGTATCGATCACGATCACGTCGTACTTCTCTCGAATAGGACCCATTGCACGTTCCAGCACCTGCCAGAACTGATAGGTAGGATCTTTTGATTGCCGGTTTGGAAGGTAGAAGTCCGCGCCGAACAGCGCAGGACAGGCCGGAATGAAGTCGAGACCGTCCCAGTAGCTAGGGATGATCGCGTAGTTCAGATCGGGCTGTTCCTCATAGACGAGTGGCATCACCGTCATCTCTTCGGTGACTTCGGGCGTGGGAACGTAACCCATCAGGGTCGTCGAGGAAGCCTGCGGGTCGAGGTCGATTAGCAGAACCTTGTGGCCGTGAAGGGTAAGTCCCTGAGCAATCGCCACGGCGCTGGTGGTTTTCCCAACCCCTCCTTTGAAGTTGCCAACGGCCATTGCGATGCCGGGAGCGCCTTGCGGTCGAGGCTTGTACGGGCCCGCGAGCCTGACAAACTGCTGAGCGTCCGCGAGCGTGAATTCGCGATTGCGTCCATTGCCGGTGAGGGTGCCCGTGGGATACTCTCCCCTCTTGTTGCCCCGAGTACAGAGGTACTGGACCTGCGTGCGCTCAATCTTGCACAGCTTGGCCACGCGAGATGCCGTGAGCATGGGCGCCATCTTTCTAGGCCAAGGCTCAAGGAGATCGTCCCTCAGCTGCGCGAGCGTCGCTTCCGCCCGGTCAGCAATGGCGATCAGTTGGTCAATACCGATAGCCTTGCGAGGCGGCGACAGTTCCTTAATAGCCATGAGATACCTGCAAAGTGGTGTTGTCATCGAAAATCGCGGAAATCACCGAAGTTCGATGACGTGCGATTTCGGCGAATAATAGCCGGTAAACTCGTAAACTTGAAGGTTTACTTGAGGTGCGTGTTGCAGAACGTTGCGCAGAGGGGGTGAACCTCCGGCGCAAAGTTGAAGGCTCGTGAAGAAATTCAATTTATGTTAGTGTTTTGTAATGTATGAATTGGAGTTTCCCAGAAAGATTCAAACTTCAAAGTCCTTGATAGTTAGGGATGTTTTTTCGGGGAATGAACCGGATACCACTCGCGTCCGGACTTGGGTTGATCTCTTTGCCACCGAATGGCCTTTACGTGCTGCGTCCTCTACCTCGCATGCGTCGGTGAGCCTATGTAGACGTCAAGCGTGTTCCCGATCTCGAACACACCGGGCAAGAAAGCACGTTGGTGCACGGTCTGCGCGGCTGAGTATTCTTTTCCGAAGTATTTCCCGATGCCTCGCGTCGGTGCCACGAATCAGCATCTACGCCACACCGCCATATTGCTCGCTCCGCCGGAATAACAGTTTCGTCACACCGACCACCGCGAGTTGTTCTATTGCGAACGACATCGACTCCTCCTTAGGAATGGGACTGCCCGGAAACTTGGTTCATGCCTCGGGGAACCAAACAAAAAGTGACATAGCCGCCCCGCGGACGGACCTTCCATGCCCGGACGGATCTATTCGACACGCGAACGCCACTACGAAGCAGGACAGGAGCGTGCCTGCATCGAGCAGACGAAAATCAAAAGCAGTGCTGTTTTTGCGAAGCCGAGAGCCATTCAATAATGCGGTGCCGAGATATGGTGCGGGAGGTCCACGAGCGATCCAACCGCACTGCTTTCAGGAAGAAAGTGGACAACATATCGACAGGACGAAAACGGCAGGAGAGCAGGTATCGGCCTCGACGGTTTTCTACAACGAGATCCATTTCGCCGCGGAAGTGCGCAACGGCCGCGCGTGGTTCGCTAAAAGTTACGCCTGCTTCGCCAGCCCACCGCCGGCACTGTCCTCGAGTACTGTCTGGCGCGTCTGGCAGCAGGGGGCGACTGGGAGATAGTCGGCCGTGATGGCCCACATGCAACCGACATCTGGAAAAAGCATGGTGATGGATTTCCGTACCACAGCGGTCGGTCTTTCTCATGGCACACAGCTGCTACGATGTCGCCATTGCGGCGTTTTCTGTCCCGGTTAGAGTGCATGCCCCGATTCTTATCAGAGGGGTACTTGCCTTCGACAAGCCAATGCGACTCAGCCTTGCCGATACCGGATGTCCAGTGTGGCAGTGATAGCCCGGTTCCCCGGTGGCTTTCAAAGGCACGCTGCAGCACGGAGGAGATGACCCTCAGGCGGCACCGCATCTTCAACACACTTAGGCGGATGCTTTGGATCCTCACCGAGGGTGGCAGGCGAACGGCTTGTCCAGATGAAGAACCTCTTGTGTGTACCGTTTGCTGGCTGCTCCCGCACGAAGACGCATCTGCAGATACCTGTCGCCGCGCGGAAGCCTTGCAGGTATCGAGGGCAAGGCGTAGGATTAAATCCTACACTCAGAAGGGAGACTTCCCGTGCGCTCAACCCAACAATTCAGTATCACGCTGCCCAACGAAATGGCCGAGGCAGTCAGGTCAAAGGTGGCCGCTGGCGAATACGCGACGGAAAGCGAAGTGATCCGCGATGGACTCCGGGCGCTCCTCGCGCGTGACCGCGCAGTGGAAAGCTGGCTGCGCGAGCAGGTCGCGCCCGCCTATGATGCGCTAAAGGCTGACCCGTCTCGCGCCGTCGGAGTCGACCAGCTGCGCGCGTCGCTCGCCGCGGAACATAGCAAGGCCAACGAAAAAGCGTAATGTCCTATACCGTCGTCTTTACACCGGAAGCGCAGGAACAGCTGCTTGAGCTCTATCGCTACATCGCGGCCGTCGGCTCGCCGGTGATCGCAGAACGCTATATTAGCTCGATCATTACGTACTGCGAAGAGATGCGGACTTTTCCGCATCGAGGCAATCGTCGGGATGACATTCGTGAGGGCCTGCGCGTCACGAATTACCGGAAGAGGGTAGTGATAGCCTTCGACGTTGACCCGGAGCAGGTCTCTGTGATCGGCATTTTCTACGGCGGACAGGATTACGAGACGGTCCTGCTGGCTGACACCGACGACTCCTGACTCTGCCGGAGAGATTCCCCGCCAGACTGCACAACAACTATATTGGCGGAGTCACTCCCGTTAGTTGTTTGGGCCGTCGTCGGAGTGACATAAAGAATTCTTGAAACCATCCGATATGCCCGACGGGCCTTTAGCACACGCGCATCATCGCCGGCGCTCAATTGCTCGACGCGTTGAGTCTTACCCGGATGGCGTAGAGAACATTCGTTGTACGTCAAAAATCACAGGGTAGGTGGGCATGTACCGGTTCGACGATTACGACCTTATCATCGACGCCCGCAGCGAACGCGAATACGCCGTGGATCACATCCCTGGGGCAATCAACCTACCCGTGGTCAGCAATGACGAATACGCCGAGGTCGGCACCCTGCATCGGACCGACAAAATGCGGGCATATCTGATCGGCGTGTCCTATTCGCTGAAAAACATTTCGCGTCACCTTGACACTGTAATTGCGGGCCGCCCGCGTCATGGCAGGGTGCTTGTATATTGCTTTCGCGGCGGAAAGCGCAGTCGACTTTGGTTTGATGCGCTCGATACAATCGGTTATAAGGTGGACCGTCTGCCTGAAGGCTGGAAGGGCTATCGACGGTGGGTCAACGAACAACTGGCAACGCGGCCGCGTGAGTTCTCGTATGTGGTCCTGTCAGGCTCGACTGGTTGTGGAAAGACTCGCTTGCTCGATCAACTCGAAGCCGCCGGCGCGCAGGTGTTGAATCTGGAGGCGCTCGCGTCTCACCGGGGCTCGGTCATCGGCGCGATACCTGGTACGCCGCAGCCGACACAGAAATACTTTGATAGCCTGCTGCAACAGAAGCTTGGTACCTTCTCACCCGGTCGCCCGGTGTGGGTCGAAGCAGAGAGCAAGAAGATTGGCAACGTACAGTTACCGCCGGCGCTGCTCGAAACGATGCATATGAAGGGCAAGCTTGTCCGCGTGAATACGCCGATGGCCCAGCGTGTCATATTGTGGCGAGAGGACTATCACCATTTCGAGCAAGATCCGGACGCCTTCGTATCGAAGCTCGCCCCTCTACGGGACCTTGTCGGCGGCAAAGAGTTTGAGGTGTGGCAGGAAATGGCCAGATCACGGCAAGTACCCGAATTGTTCGAGCGGGTCATGGTCGCGCACTACGACCCTGCCTATGCGCGTTCGACAAGGCGCAGTTATCCCGCACTGGCAGACGCACCGGTCATTGAGTTGCAGGAACTGTCGCCAGACAGTCTTCGCGCCGTCGCGCATGGGCTCATTGAGCGCTTCGGCTAAACGGCCCTTATCGCAAGTTTGTTAAAACCGCTCCATCGCCAATCGCCCGCGATAGGAGTGGAGTACGGCATATTTTCCAGATTGTCGCTGGAAGAAACTCCGGGATGCAGAAAGATTTCCTCCTTTAATGCAGGGCGCATTTCTCTGTGTTTCTGTTTGTAACCGAATTGGCGGAGGCGAAGGGAGGACGGTATGTTCATATCTTATGAATTGATCTAATCGGGACAGATTGACTGATTCGGATTGCTTCAGAAAATGACCACGACGATCGAAGACCGCATGATCTTGCTCCTGAATGAGCAGGCACGCCTCGCTCCAATTGAAGACGAAGGGACGAAGGGGGCACTTCGCAGAGCGTCCGCTTCTCTGCTCCTGCGGCCTGAGCCTGGCCGGGGCTACTTGGAGCGGCTGACGGAGTACACCCGTATTTCCGTTCAGCGCTGGCGCAAGGTTTTTCATCGCCGACAACGGCCGACGCCCGACATGATCCAGGCGTTGGCGCGGCTTTTCCCACACTATGCTTTCTGGCTTGTCACGGGCATTACGGACGCGGCGAACGGCCATGTTGCGCCGGATAGCGCGCAAACATTTCCGGAGCGCCTGTATGCGCAGTCAGATGGCGCATTCCAGTATTTCCGCAGATCACTGGTGCTATTTCGCCGACTGTTCGAGGAGTCGGGCGTAAATCTGGAGGATGACCATCAGCGCATGTATGCAGCGGAGCGCACCAGGCCGCTCGCGCACTGGCACGACAGTCCGCTTGTCGATGCGGCTTACCGGGTCGCTCAATCTAGGGAGTACCGCGAGCTAGGAGAGATCTGGGCGTCCCGCGAGAAGTACCGGGCTGATGAGCTGAAGCGCAATTGGCTAACTTCCCCTGACGGTCGGCCGTGGGTTCGGCGCGCCAAGGATGCAAAGAAGCTGGGTCTCTCGTTTCCCATACTGGGCGTCGATCCCCGCACAGCGCACCAGGACCACTGGGATCTTTACTACGTCCCGCGAGCGCCCTGCCCAACGCGCTTCGCGTTGAGCGTTCTGAACACATCGCCGGCGGAGTTGACCAGCGACGAGTTGGAGCGCGTGCGCACGTGGCTGGAGCAGTTGCAGGACGATGATCTGTCGGTCTTCTTTCAGTATCTCGAGCATCACGGCATCGACGTTGACTTAATTTTTCGGCGGGAGCCCGGAACCAAACGATTCGCATGGCTCGGAATGGCCGAGTCCGAGATAGACCAGTTCGTCAATTACGTGCAAAGCCTGCGTTCGAGTCGAACGCGCGATACGTATCCAGCACGGACGGGCTGAAGGCTGGCGCAGCACTCTAGCGCATGAGGTGGCCCGGCGATTCGCCGGAGTGAAGAGGATTAGTTGGATTGGAAGCTATGAGCGAATGTATCAGCATTGTGTGCCCGTCTTGTGGGGTCGATCACGGTGATGATGGATGGGAAGTCTTGCAGGAAAACGAAGTCCATCGGATGAAGTGCGAAGCCTGTCATGCTGAATTTTTCATGTCGATTTTCGAGTGCGAAAGATGTGTGGCAGACAATGTGATTTCGTCTCTATCTGAGCATGAAGTCAAGGATCGAACGTGTCGCGTGTGCGGACATCGCTCCGAGATCGAAGGCGAGGATCATGAAGAACTTGGTCTATGAGAGAGCCATTAGCGCCGATGTCGAGCAGGTGGGAATTCGCCTCTATCAGGTGCCAAACGGCTTCATTGCGGAAAGGTATCTGATCCAGGGTGACGAACTTATGCTGGTTCAGATTTTGCCCGTTTCATCAAAAGCCGAGTTTGAAAAGTTCGCGCTTTCGGATCCGCATCATTCGGCGATGCGGGTACTTTATATGGAAGTGCAAAACATTGTCTGGGAAGGTGGAATTGGTGAAGTAATCTAGACGGATCGATCATAATGGAACTGAGCTTTGATGCCGTTATAAACGCAGCGGATGAATTAGAGTTGATACCTCTTGTTAGGGACGCGATTCGATCGAAGGGGGCCGAATGGTTCGTGTTCGTTTCGTTGCATCCTACCGATCATTCAGCTAGTCGTTCCACCCATCGATTCTTGATCGGTTGCCGCCCCGAATGGTGTCAACTGTACAACGCAAACAGATGGTATCTGACGGACCCCTGCCTCGATTACGCGCGATCGAACACGGCGCCAGTGCTAGGCTCGGAGTTGCCTATCCGGACTGCTGGGCAAAAGCGGATGCTTGAAGTGGCCGCAGAACACGGGTTTCTCAGTGCATTCCTCATTCCTGCGCATGCCAGCGAGAAAGGGCGGATTGGAGCTCTCTACCTTGGCTCGAGCACGAGGCGCGACGAGGGTGAACCGAAGCTCAGGGAGGGAAGGGCATTTTTCCGGGCCTTGGCACTGGAGCTTCTTGATTGGTCATCGCGAGCGGTGCGAGAAGATGCGATCAGAAAGTGCGGTCTTTCGCAACAGGACGTGCAGTTGATTGGCTTCGTGCGATCTGGCTTCAATGCAGGTGCAATCGCCGCCGAACTGAAGGTGTCTTCGACGACTGTCTACAGGCAGTTCCAGCGCATCAACGAGAAGATTGGCGTATCGCACATTACGGCGGCGGTGCGGTTTGCAGAAGAAAATGACATCTTTGCGCAACCGTAAAGGTGGGTTCTGGCTGTCGACGCTATTACCGGCGGCCGCGGCGGCACTGTTCTTTTTCGGGTATCCCTGGTTGTTTTTGCTTCTCTTGGTTGCAGTGGTTCCGGCTGCTGACGCGCTTATCGGCCAGGATGTGGAGGTCACAAACCGAAGGGCGAGCCACGCGCCGGGCGGCCCCACAATTCCGGTCACTTACATTTGCGTCTGGGGCATCGCGGTGCTTGTTGCCCTCGAAAGAGCGGTGACCGCGAGACCGCTGGAGTTCGCCGGACTGGTGATTGCCTCCGGCGTGGTGAGTGCTTTCGCAATGGCGCACATTCATGAGGTAATGCACCGGGGTGGGCGTCGGTCGAGGTTGATCTCCGACGTAGCGCTAGCAGTCGCTGGATACCCTCACTACCGATTCGTACATCAACTCCATCACGGGCATGTAGGCGATCCGCGATTTGGCTCAACGGCTCATGCTGGCCTGTCGGTCTGGTGTCATGTCGGCCGCTCCTTCTTCGCTGCGCTGAGATCCGCTATCGCTTACGAGCTTGGGCAGGCCCGCCATTGGAGAGAAAACAGGCTGCTGCAAATCGTCCTGGTCAGCGTAGCAGTAGTGGCTCTTTTCGCGTGGTTTGGTGGTTGGCGCGGGGCCCTTTTCTACTTGGGGCAGGGCATATTCGCCGTTTTCGTCGTAGAAACGGTCGGCTATCTGCAGCACTATGGTCTGTGTGGCAGTCCTGATGAATTGGGCGATCAGGTCGCATGGGATGTTAATTTCTGGCTGTCCAACCGGTTACTTGTAAATAACGGTCTTCACACTCACCACCATCTAGAGCAGACGCGTACCTATGATCGCTTGGTTCAGGCCGGGAGAGCGCTTCCTGGCGGCTATCTGCACATGTTCGCCCTAGCGTTAATTCCACCGCTCTGGTTCTCGGTCATGAACCACAGGCTGCCAAAGGCAAGCGACTAGCACAAAACGCCGGCGACCGCAAGGCTAAGTGCGCCTCTTGAATTCGTCACACCATCTGTCGGAAAGTGTCACTACGGTGTTGTCTTGGTAGTGCGCTTGCGTGCGGCAATAGCGAGCATGCGTTCCGCGAACATCGTTATCTCGTCTGGGGTCATGAGCTCGGCGAGAGACATTGTAGTGACGGTTTCACGCATTTCGTCGACATCGGTATCGTCGCGTACGACGCTGAGTCCGGGATAGGTCGACTCCAAACGAGCGACCAGCTCAGCGTTGAGTGGGCGCCGATTTATCGTGGCGGATTCCTTCAACTGGTAGTAGAGGGACCACGGTAGCCGGAATTGTGAGCGGTAGCTGTCTTTCATAGTGACATTTGACACTATGGTGGCGCTGGAATATAGTGACACTGTGTCACTATATAGTAGTGACCAAAAAGCACCAGAGGAGAGGGAATGGGTGACATCGTTCGCTCGCAGTGTCGACTCCCCCGAGAGCTAAATGAGTGGCTCATCGAGCGAGCAAAGCAGGAGGCACGGTCGAAAAATGCGCAGCTCGTTGTTGAGCTTCGTACTCGTCGGGCCGAACTGGAAGATGAGGCCGTCTGCAAGGGATGCGCATCGGATGCGCCGACGTTGCCAATGTTGCGAGAGGAGGTGTCAGAGGGAGATTAATTTGGCTCCAAGCGCGATCCGGCCAGACTGTTGATGGCGCCCGGAGAGCGATAGGAGCGGTTGATGTCGGTGCTACCAACACTGACACCAACCTAGCCATTTCGCAACCCTGTGAGGACTAACCATGGCTACCGTCATTATAGGCGCGCTCACGCTCGCCCCTGCAATTCAGCACTTCTTGCTTGGCAAGTCACCCCCGCTGACGCGCTCGAAATCAAAGTCGGCGGCCATGCTGGCCCTGTTGTTCGTTGCTGTGGTGTTCCCCGAATACGCCTATGCGATGGATTACAGCACCGGCACTGGCCTGGTTCGCGATTTCGTTAGCTGGCTGTTCGTAGACGCGGGTCCCTATGTCTTCATGGCGATTCTCGGCATCTGTGTGCTCGGGGTGCCGAAGGGTTGGATTCCGATGAAGGGTGCCGTGATCGCAGTGATCTGCTCATTTGTGTTCTTTGCGGTCCCTTCTATCGTCCGCTATGCGGCGTCGGTCGCTTCCTCGCAGATTTGAGGTGAGGTCATGCGTGAAGTACACGAAATCCCGAAAGGTATGGTGCAACCCTGGATGATATGGGGTTGCCTAGCTGAGCTGTTCCTCGGTTCGTTCGTATTGCCCGCGGTTGTCTTCATGTTCCTCAAATGGTGGCCGGTGATGCTCGCCGTGCCCTTCATGGTCATCGGCGCCTATCTGATCACCGCGAAAGACATGTTCGCGTTCTCGGTCGCGTATCAGAGTTTTGGCGCGACGGCGAAGCCACGTAGCCTCAAATACTGGGGCGGAGCGAAGACCTATGTCCCTCGGTGACTTTCTGAATCGTCATTTCGGTGCGTCGCCATTCGTTCAGCGTAGCGAGGCAGACAAGGATGATGCGGCTGATCTCCACGCCTCGCGCGAACTTCCGTTTGGCCTGAACGCGTACTACAACGGTCATACGTTGCGTACGCTCGACAGCGGACTCGTGCAAATAGTGCGTCTCCAGGGGCTCTACGCGGAAATGCTGGATGACATCGGCGTCGATGCGTACAAGCATCAGCGAAACACCGCGCTGGAGTCGATTGCTGACAGCAACGTGGGCATTTACGTGTACGAGATCCGGCGCAAGGCCAACCGGTGGCCCGCCGGTAAGTATTCGAACTGGTTTCCGAATTTCCTCAATGAAAAGCTGAAGGCGCGTTTCCAGATGCGGTCGTTGTATCAGCACGAAATCTATATCGCCATCGTGCGCTACCGGCACTACAGCGGGGTAGTGGGGCGGCTCGATCGCGTATTCAATGCGATCAATCCTTCTGGCGCCAACGACAGGCTTGAAACGGAGTCGCGGCAGGCGCGTGACCTTGAAGAGAAGGTCAACTCGCTGATGAAATCGCTGGCACACTACGCGCCTCGCCGGCTGGGCCGCGTCGAAACGGAAATCGGACCATGTTGCGAGATGGCGCGCTTCCTGCGCTATCTGCTCACGCAGGAAGACGGCCCCGTGCTCGCTGACTCGTACAACCTGGCCCAGGCGATCGCGAGTTCGTATCTGCATTTCGGCCGCAACCCGATCTTGGGGAAAGACGTTTTTGAAGTCAACGGGCTCAACCATCGCCGCATCGGACAGGTGCTCGCCATGTCGCGCTGGCCCGATGGCGCTGTCGCCGGGATGGCTGACCGGTTCCAGCGGCTGCCCGCCGAACTGATTGTCACGCAGAAGTTTTTCCCGATCGACAAGCTTGACGCCAGCATGGCGACGTCGACCAGTGAGGCCCGGCTGTCGCACGACCGGACGACTGCCGGCATGTCGGCGGAAATCACCGCGTTGCGTATGCGGCAGGCGGCCAATAAGGCCGTGCTCGGCACGCATCACATGAGTGTTCTCGTTCACGTGCCGGTAGAAGGGCGCTCGCAGGAAGCCGCATTGAAGGCGCTCGAGGCGCTGGACGATGCCGTGGGAAAGGCGGGCGAGTGCTTCAAGAACTGGGGCGTGAAGCCGGTTGTCGAGACGACCGGCATGGAGCGTGCCGTATGGTCGCAGATACCGGGTGCCAGCAAGCGGCATAACGGCCGGGTCGGCAAGGTCGAGACGATCGAGTTCGCCTGCTTTGCATCGCTGCACAGCTTTCCGCAAGGGCGTTTCGACGGAAACCTCTGGGGCGAATGCCTCATGGTTCTGCCGACGGAAGGTCAGACCGGCTACTTCCTCAATCTGCATGAAGAGCGTCCAGGAATGGTGCCCGCGCACGGCAATTTCGGGGCGAAAACGGGGACCGGCAAAACGTTGCTTGTCGCGACGATCACCAGCCAGGCCGACAAGTTCGAGCCACGGGTGCACTGGTTCGACCGGGAGAACGGGAGCACCGTGTTCATGCAGGCGATGGGCGCCGCCGACATCGTACTCAGCCTGTCACGGTCCCTTGGCAATCCCTGCAAGATGCCCGACACCGAACAGAATCGCGCGATGCTGCGCGAGCTGCTGCAGATGATGGCGACGTGCTACGGCTATGTGCTTACTGTCGATGATATCGAACGCATTGCCACGGCGGTCAATGACAACTTCAACGACCACCTGACCAGGTTCGAAGACCGGCGCCTGCGCAATCTCGCCTGGCGGTTCGGCGCGAAGAATTCAGCCCTGTACCAGGCGATTGCGGTATGGCACAGCGGTGGCGCGAATGCTCCAGTCTTCGACAACGAGCATGACACGCTCGACGTGACAACGCACCGTCACTACCGATATGAGATGCGGGAGCTGATGAAGGACAAGGAAGCGAAGCCGGAGCTTCCTGTCCTGCTCAACTATCTGACGCATCGTATCGAACAGTCGCTCGACGGATCACCCGCAATCATCGTGTGGGACGAAGCCCAGATGCTGATCCGCAACGCATTCTGGCAACAGAAGATCGAAACATACCGGGAAACATTCCGCCGGCGCAACTGTGCGACGCTCTTCATTACGCCGGAGCCCAGCGCGCTCTATCGACCCGTGGCGGCTGTGAAGAACCAGGCGGTGACGAGTTTCTATCTGGCGAACGACAAGGCCGATCGACGGGACTACATCGATAACCTCGACTTTTCGCAGAGCGAGTTCGAGTTTATCGAGCGCGCCGTGCCGGAGGAGTTCAAGGTGCTTATCAAGAAGGGCAACGGAGTCAGTGTGCGCGCCTCGTTTGATATGTCGGACATGCCTGAGCTCGTTGCCGTGCTGTCGTCGAATGACAGGTCGGTTGAACTGATGAATCGTGTTCGCGCCGAGTTGGGCACAACGGACCCGAGCCGGTGGGTTCCGGTGTTCATGGCGCGGGCTCTAGCTGAACGGACGCACAACGTTTGACCTGAGACGTGGAGGTGACCCTGTGATCGGACAGATTGCAATCGGCGTACTTGGTGCCGCGAGCGTTTTCCTGTCGCAGGACCGGCGCGAACACTGGCGGAAGTGGGCCTGCATCTGTGGACTTGCAGGGCAACCGTTCTGGTTCTGGATGGCGTGGGAATCGCAGCAGTACGGCGTACTCGCGCTTTGTTTTGTGTATGCGTGGTCGTGGGCGCGAGGCTTCAGGATGTACTGCATGGACAACCAGGAGCGGCGGCATGCGGTTCACGCTCGGTGAAATCGAAGGGGCAATCCACTGGTGGCGTGTGCGCGCGTCATCGGATGCCGGGTTTGCCGGCAGCGCCGTGGGATGTGCGCTGGCGCGACTTTACGGCGAGACGATCGCTGACCATCGCGTGGTGGCAGATAACGAACTCGACGACCTGCAGCGCGATGCTTTGCGCGCTTTCGTGCGGGTGTCAACTGTGCAACAGGATGCGGAGGTGCAGAGATGAAAGGTGCATTTGTGACGGCCACCGCAGCGATGGCCATATCGATGTCAGCGTTCGCAGCGGGCGTTCCCGTCGGTGACGCCGGGACGTGGACCGCGCTGGCCGCGCAACTGGCTCAGCTCAAGCAGCAATACGACACGCTCAAGCAGCAATACGGCGCGGTAACCGGTTCATACGGGCGCGGCGGCCAGGGGTTGACCGATGCAATTGACGCGTCGTCAATTGTTCCTGGCAGCTGGCAGGACGTTGTATCGCAGCAGAAGAGCGGCATCTACGGCAGCCGACAGGCGACGTATGAAAAGGTGATGAACACGATGTCACCCGATGACTTCGCGGACAAGGGCGAGGGCGCGAACTACAGGATGAGCACCGATTCGGTTCGGTCGGCGCTGGCTGGTGGAGAGTCGCTGTACGACGAGGCGCAAACGCACCTGCGTAATTTCCAGAACCTGTCGCAACAGGTCGACACGACGCAGAACGTCAAGGACGCAGCCGATCTGCAGAACCGCATGTCGGCCGAGCTGGGCATGGCGCAGTCCGCACAAACGAAATTGCAGGCCATCAATGCGAATCTGACGGCGAACCAGGTGAATGAAAGTAATCAGGCGACGGCGGCTCGCACGAAGTTCTTTCACAACGTATCGAAGTGAGGAACGACATGCGACTCATCGCTTTTTCCCTTCTGATGGCAGGGGCCATGTGTCTCGCCGGTTGTGCGCATTCCGGCGCGATATCGAAATCGCCGTGCGCGTGCGATTTTCATCCGATCGGCCATCAGGTGTAACTCGTGCACCGTGAGCCTGCCGGCGCACAGGGTGACTGAAACGGGAGACAGACATATGACGTGGACAGGCAAACTCACCTGGTTCCTTCTCGCGGTAGCAGCGGTTGGTTTCGGCGGCTTGATCATTTACGTCGTGCATACCAGTGGCACGGGTCACGGCACTACCGAACCCCCCGCGCAGACTGTGCCGGCGTTCGAGCCGAAGACCGAAGCGTATTACCTCGCGCATCAGGACGAGATGAAGCAGCGACTGGCTGAATGCAAGAACCACGGTATCGGCGTCGGCGCCGACACCCCGGAAGCAAGGGATTGCACGGCGGCAGCCGCAGCGGTTAACGACAGGTTCTTCGGCGCGAGCAAGTGACATGGCCGATCCGGTAGATCAATTCATCCAGACGCTGTTCGACAGCATTCCCTCGCGGACGGAAGCGTTTCTGTCGACCAACTACCCGGTGCTGGGGCACGCGGTCACGCAACCCGCGTTGTACCTCGCGATGATCTGGGTAGCGGTGAAGGTTATGCGGGTTCATTCCGGGCGCGATCCGGCGGACGTATGGCCTTTGGTGAGGATGCTGCTCACGATCATGTTCGTGTTTGCAGCATTGAACTGGGGCGGGCTGGCCGGACAGATTTTTCACTCATTCCAGGAGCTACGCGACGACACCGTAAGTTCGCTGATGGGCGGACAGTCGATGACACAGTATCTCGAAAACGACTACAACAAGTTTTCAGACGCATCGGGCCAGATGATGAAGCAGTCCATGCTCAATATCGGCATCGTTCTTCTTGGATTGGCGTTGCAGATCGTCAATTCAGCAATGGTCCTGATTGCTCTCGTCCTGAAGGTTGGTTCCGACATGGGCTTTGCAGTCACGATGCTGTTGTTCCCGCTGTTCGTGCCAACGTTGATGTGGAACAGTACGCGTGGATTTGGAATGAGCTGGTTCGCGGCAATGGCGAAGTTTGCACTGGTCGGCATCCTGCTCGGCGTCATCGTGAAATTCAGCTTCGATATCACCGACCAGTTTGTCTCGAAGATGGACCCCAATGCGATGACGGCAAAAGATGCATTCGCCGCAATCATTATCGCCGGCGCAATAGCGCTTTTCATGGCCTTTACCATTCGCCCGCTGGCGTCCGCCCTGACATCGAGCGGCGCCGCCGGCAGCGGCATGGCGGACATGATCGGCGGCTTCATGATGTCTCAAATCATGTCGAAGTTTTCGGGCGGTGGGCGAGGCGGCGCCGGCGCGAATCCAGGCGCGGCGACTGCACTGACCAGTATCAGCAACACCCAGACTGCTCACGGCACCCAGCTTGCGCGAATCGAGCGGGCGTTGTCCTCGGGCGGCGCTACGAGCCCTTCAGGCGTGTCGAGCCCATCGGGTGCCGGTCAACCGGGCGGCCCAGGAGGCACAGGACCTTCGCGCGGCGCATCTGATGGAGGTCAATGGTGAGCGCGATTCTTCAGAAATCATCCAGGGCACGGAATGCGGCAGCGGCTGACGCACCGCCAGCCGAATCCTATGAAGCGATTCGCCTATCCCGGAATCGGGCATACCTGCTTGCGTTGGTAGCGTGGCCGATCGCGGGCCTTGCGCTGGCTTCGATGGCCTACGACAAGGCCAATCAGGCGTATGTGCCGCCCGTGGTGCTCACCCTTGACGCGCACAACCACGTCGCAAAAAGCGAGATCGGCACACCTGCGGTGCTCAGTTCGAAAGATGCCGTGATCGAAAGCGAACTTGCCCGATACGTGACGGAACGCTACACGCTCGATCGCGCGTTTCGCCAGGACCATATTGATTATGTCAGGCTGCATTCTGCATCGAACGTTGCGGACAGCTTCAACCACGAGATGGACGCCAAGAACAGGGACAACCCGTACTACAACATCGCCGAGACGACGGTGCGCCGGGTCAAGGATGTTCGCGTGCGCATTCTCGACCGGGACGATCACAAGGCCGAAGCAACATTCACGACCTACAACGACGGGAACGGCGACAACAAGACGGTGTACTGGCATGTGCTGTTCCGCTACGACTTCGTGAAACAGGCGTTGACGCCCCAGAACCGCTACATCAACGGAACGGGATTCACGGTGACCGGCTTCGAGCCGAACACAGAGCCGGGTGCGCCGGCTTCATCTGGAGGGTGAGATGCGAACAGTCGGGAGCGCCTTGACGGCAGTGGTCATAGCAGCGGCGTTGTCGACCGTGGCGCACGCAGTAACGGCTGCTGATCCAGTTCTGCGCGGGACGGCAGGCAATGTGCAGCGCCTGCCGTACATACCGGACCAGATCTACGACCTGGCGGTTGCTGACAGAACCTTGCTGGCGATTGCCTTTCCGTGCGACGAACACATCAAGACCTTCGCGCAGAGCACGGCACCGGTTTTTCATGTTCGACGGACGGGCGACACGTGGCAGGTGACGGCAGACAGACCGGGCGAAAAGATGAGGCCGAATGTCACTACGACGCGCGGTACTTACCACCTGCAGATTGTGTCGATTGACGATGCGCTGCGGGCCGCGCATATCGTGCATTTTGTGACGCCCTCGGCGTATTAAACAGGATAGGGAACGACATGAAAACGATTCGTCACGGCATGCTGGCATGGTCGCTTGGTCTTGCGAGCGCCTTGATGGGTGTGAATGCACAAGCGGCCAAAAATCCGCGCTGTGTGATCACTGACAACCGGGTATGCCAGCTTCAGTTCGATCCGAACCAGGTGTATGAAATCACCGGTGTCTATGGATACGCGACGACGATCGAATTCGCGCCGGGGGAGAAGATCCTTAACAAGGCGATCGGCGATTCTATCGGCTGGCAGGTTCTGAAGTTTCGCAATCATCTTGTGCTCAAACCGGTCGAGCCGGATGCGAGAACCAATCTGACGGTTACGACCAGCAATCACGTCTATTACTTCCGTCTGTCCAGTTCGAAGAATCCGGACCGCGCGACCTATGCGGTGCGCTTCATCTATCCGGCTGACGGAAACGATGGGTGGAGCGACGACTCGGGCGGTGTCTCCGACACATCCTATGCGCAACCTCGCATGGTCAACAGGAATTATCAGGTGTCGGGTGACGAAAGTTCGTTCGGGCTGCAGCGTGTGTTTGACGATGGGCAGTTCACTTACTTTCTGACCACGATCGGCAAGCCCAAGCCGAGCATCTACGTAGTGGACCGGGACGGTACCGAGGCGCTTGCGCCCATGCGCAGGGAAGGGCCGTACCTGGTGGTCGAGCAGATGGCTGACAAATTCACGCTGCGCGACGGCGATCGCACATTGTGCGTGGCGCGCACGACGCAGGCTCAGGCGACGCAGGCGCAGCGTTCACCCTGGGGAGGCGGAAATTGAATACGCCTGACAACCCGAATGATCGTCCGCATGACAGCGGGCCGCCAGGCGGCGAGCCGGGCGGTGCAGGCGACAGCCTGAGCGAGCGCCGGCGCGCAGCTGATGCGCTGCGGCAGACGTCGCTCGCGGCCGATCCTGCGCGCGGCCGGCGCCAGACCTTCTTTACGGTCGCCGGCGTGATTCTGTTCCTGCTGTGTGCCGGTGGGTTCTACGCGATGAAGCATGACGCGCCGACGCCGTCGCGCAGTTCCGACAAGCCGAAGATTGACGAAGACACAACGAAGGCCGCGCCGCTGGATGCTGGCCGGCAGAAACTTCCGGCGTCGATGGCGGCAGCCTCGTCGGCACCAGCGTCAAGTTCGGGCGTTGATCCGGACGAAGCGCGACGGGCTGCGGAGCGTCAGCGTCAGGCGGCCACAGCAGCTGAGCAGGCACGCAGAAAAGCGGAGGCAATGCACGAGGCGCGGATGAAATCGGGTCTGTTTGGGTCAGACACGGGGGGCGATGGGTCGGACGATGCAGGTTCTGCTTCCGCTGATGGTCAGCAGAGTGAGACAGGGGTAGGCCGTCGTTCTGGCGGCGACGGGCCGAACGACCCGAATTCGGCCTTCGCGCGCAGTGTTTCGAGCGCGGGCGATTCGACGTCGAAGGCGCAAAAGGTCGACAACCTGCAATGCAGGATGGAGCCGGGCGCGATCCTCGAGGGCCACCTGGTGCCACGCATTATCTCGGACCTGCCTGGCTCAATCACAATCATGCTGGATCGGGATGCTTATGGGGAGCAGGGCCGGATTCCGCTGTTGCCGTGGGGCACGCGCATTACAGGCAAACCCAATTCGTCCGTGCGCAAGGGGCAGGAACGTACCTTTATCGCGAGCGCCGTCGCCTTGCGTCCGGACGGCGTCAAGATCCATGTTGACTCACCGGTTGCCGATCAGCTCGGATCGGCTGGCATCGATGCCGAAGTGGATAACCACGTCGGCCAGATCCTCGGCATGAGCGCAGCGTTGGCGATCCTTGGCGCGGGCGCATCGAATTACGGGGTGTCGTCCTCCGACCGCAATAACTCATCTGCGATGTACCGCGAGAACGTCCAGTCGTCGATGGCCCAGTCTTCGCAGCAGCTGTTGGGGGGCTACGTCAATATCCGGCCGACACTCAAAAACGACCAGGGCACGCGCGTGCGCATTCAGGTGGAGCACGAACTGGACTTTTCCGACTATTGCAAGCCGGGCGGCGAGGAGGATTGATGGCAACGGATCTCTCGCACGTTCAATGTGAGGCCGCAGCTAACGAACTGCGCCGCCAGCTGGACGGCGCGGTTGCCGACGCGTTGCAGGCACAGATCTTCAGGGACTTCACCCGGGATGGCGGACGGTATCTGATGCTCGCACAGGCGAAGCTTAAGGCCGTCGCCCGCCAATGTTTCGATGCGCAGGTGTGCCTCGATCGACCGGCCGTGCAGCAGGCCGGCGCGGTGGCTCGCGCTGAACGCATCCGGGGGCGCTGACATGTCGATCGTGCCGGCATTCTTCAATCGCACTGCGTCTATCCGGCCACTCTTCGATGACGCCGATGTCTCGGAGATCGTGGTAAATGGGCCGGGCGCCGTATGGGTGTCCAGGCGGGGCAGGCGCTTCATGGAACGGGTAGACACCCCCGTTCTGACTGAGAGCACGTTGCGGGACTTTGCCGAGCTGGTCGCGCATCACTCGGATCAGGAGACGGACGCGAGGCGCCCGCTGCTTGCGGCCTCGATCCCCTCGGAACTGACGGGAGAAGCTAATCGCGACTTCCGGATTCAGGTGGTTCAGCCGCCCGCTGTGCCGCCCGGCACGATCGCGATCGCGATCCGCAAACCGTCGACGCTCGATCTGACGATGCAGCACTACATCGACACGGGAGCCTTCGATCGGGTCAATGAACCATTGCCCGATTCCGAGGACACGGCGAGGAAGCTGTCAATGCTGTATCGCGACGGAGATTGGCCCGCCTTCCTGCGGCTCGCAGTCCAGACGAAAAAGAACATTGTGGTGAGCGCGCCGACTTTCGCCGGCAAGACCGAGCTCATCAACATGCTCCTTAAGGAGATCTCGCCGCACGAACGGATCGTCACCATTCAGGATGCACTCGAGCTGAGGCCGCCGCAACAGAATGTGGTGCACCTGGTGTATTCGCGTGGCAATCAGGGTACGGCACAGGTAACGCCAGTTGAATTGATGGAAGGGGCATTGCGGCTGTCGCCTGATCGCGTGATCCCGGGCGAACTGCGCGGCGCTGAAGCATACGTCGCACTCGAAATGCTCAATTCCGGTCACGGTGGCTGGATGACGACGCTGCACGCAACGAGCCCCGAGCACATGTTCGAACGGCTCGCGCAGATGGTCATGCGCTTTGGTTCGACCTTGCGGCGCGCCGAGATTATTGACTATGCCCGCAGTCTCATCGACGTCGTGGTGCAGATGCATCGCTATGACGACGGGGTGCGGGGAATCAGCAAGGTGCTCTATGTCGCCCATTAAATCGCTTGTTGCACCTCTGTCGCTAAGCCTGATGTTGCTGTCCGCTCAGGCGTCACAAGCGGATACGCAGGCCGCGTCTTCATCGGTTCCGGCGTCCTTTGTCTCTCTGGCCCAGGAGTGCGCCCCTGACGTTCATCACGCGCTGCTGGGACGTGTGGCCACCGTTGAGAGCAGCGGCAATCCGTTCGCGATCGGCGTCGTCGGTGGACATCTTGCGCGACAGCCAAAGAACCTTCCGGAAGCCTTGGCCACCGTCAAGGCGCTTGACGCCGGTGGCTGGAATTACAGCATGGGACTGGTGCAGGTCAACGTACACACTCTGGCGCGTTACGGACAGACCGCAGAGAGCATTTTCGAGCCATGCACGAACCTCAGGACCGGCGCCGCGATTCTCAAGGCGTGCTATGCCCGCGCGAAGCCGCAATTTGCGCAGGCTGATGACGCGGTACGTGCGGCGCTGTCCTGCTATTACAGCGGCGATCTGACGCGGGGCGCCGCCTATGCACAAAAGGTGGCGGCTGCCGTCCCGGCGTCCGGTGTGCAGGGGGCGCAGCCGATCGAGGTTGTTCCAGACGTTCGCCCTGCAGGTGGATCCGCACGACGCGCGGCCGCACGGCCGGAGCGCGCCGCAAAGTCTGCGGCCAAAGACGACTGGTTCACGACCTATGGGGACGATGACGAAGACGGTCAGCCCAATGGACAGGTCACTGGACAGATCAGCGGCCAGCTCACCGGCCAGGTGAGCGATACGCGCAAGGCAGTGCGGGCAACCGGAGCGGTTGATGATCAATAACCGGCATCGGCTACTCGCTGCGGCCCTGGTGCTGGACGGCTATGCCGTCACGGCGGCCGTGGCGGCGTCGCAATGGTGGCGTCACTTGCCTGGGGCCGGAGTGCAATTCGCGGCGCTCATGGTGCCGATGTCTTTTTATCTGATGGCGCGACTGATGCGGGAGAGCGGTGTCTGGATCCTGCTGCCGCCCGTGCTTGTCTTGATGTGGTTGGGTGCGGTGGCCGCGTCGCCGTTCTGTTTGCTGGGTCTGGCCGTGCGCAACACGTGGGGTGCCTGGCGATAGATGAGGGTCGGGCGCAAGGCGCTTACCTGGGAAGGAGGTGGGGTATGACGATGAAAAACGGAAGCAGGCTGATGCTGGTCATGTCGATTCTCGCTTCAGGCGGTCACGCCAGTATGGCCCGTGCCGACGACGACTACGGATGCCGCATTG
The DNA here is from genome assembly GCF_902859935.1 of Paraburkholderia fynbosensis. Lineage (GTDB taxonomy): Bacteria > Pseudomonadota > Gammaproteobacteria > Burkholderiales > Burkholderiaceae > Paraburkholderia > Paraburkholderia fynbosensis. The sequence goes on along the minus strand of NZ_CADIKI010000020.1, from coordinate 38,116 downwards.
TGATCTGCCTGGGCAACCCGTCATCGAATGGCGGGCCGTGGGCACCCACCACCTGCGGGGCGGCAATGGATCATCTGATGAACGATCTCCGCCACGGGCGTGGCTGGCCGCAATGTAAAGACTCGGACATGACCGTCCGTCAGGACAACACGCCGTACGATCCATGCCCTGCGGGCACGACGGCCGCGGCGGCCGGCGCCTGGGTGGCCGAAGGGCAACGCAAGGCCGGAGCTCGTCCATATAGTGGCACGAGTGGTTTCGCACTGGTCGGAACGCCGAGGCCTTCAGTGGCGGATCTCAGTAGCGATAACGCGTATTACGGGCCGCAGGCCTGTGTGGGCAGCCAGGTCGGTGCGTATCAGGTGTACGGCGATCCCTCGGGTGATGCATCCGCTGTGAGCAGGCGAGATGGGCGAAGCGGGCGTGACGGTGGCGGAGACGACGGCGATCCCGTCACCGTCACTGTGTATGACCACATCGTCTGGCAACAACCACAGTCGCCGAATGCGGTCGACGTGTACGAGGCCGGCCAGTTCCAGACACGCATTCATTACTGATCGGGTGGTGGGGATGACTTACGCGGCAGCGCATGGTTGGACACGGGTGGGTCGGTATGAACTGGTTCATCCGACTGGCTGGCGGATTGCCAGCTGCATTATTCAGGGTAAACCTGGACACATCCTATGGCACGGTGGCGAGACGCAGGGCAATTTTCGTAGTGTTGACGTTGCCGTGGCGAAGCACGTCGAGTTATTGGGTCAGGGCCGGTGAGGGTGAGGATGAGCAGACTCTACCGTTCTCTCAGATCTGCAGCCATCACGTCGGCCCTTGCGGTTCTTGTCTTTCCCCTTCTGACCTACTCGAGCAGTGCCCGGGCCGCATGCGTAGCGCCTGACGGTCCCGAGATCGACACGGGATTTTCGCCGGAGGGTTCTGCCGAGCGGCTGGTGCTCGATGCCATCTGTTCGTCACGCCACTCGATCCGCGTCGCGGCCTATAGCTTCACGTCGCCAGCGATAGTTCGCGCGTTGATCGCCGCGCACGGGCGAGGCGTCGATGTGGCCGTGGTCGCGGATGAGAAAAGCAATCTTGTTGAGGATCGCAGCGGCAAAGGTCGCATGGCGCTCACCCTGCTATCCGGCGCAGGTGTTCCAGTGCGCACGATCAATATCTATCCCATCCATCACGACAAATTCATGGTGATCGACGGTGAATCGGTCGAGACGGGCAGTTTCAATTTCACGACGTCGGCCGCCAGGTACAACAGCGAAAACGCCGTGGTGATGTGGCATGTGCCGGTGGTCGCGCAGGCGTATCAGCAGCACTGGCAAAGCCGGTTTAACCAAGGGCGCCCCTGGTCCGGGCAGGCGTCGAACTGACGGAGGTTTTTATGTTTGAAGACACCGTATTGCGGTTTAGCGACAAGGAGCGTCAGCAACAGCTCGCGGAACAGGAACAGGCGCTCGCAGCGCGCCGGGCGAGCCTCGAAGCGCGCCAGAAAAATCTTGCGTACCGGCAGGACTGGCTTAAAAGGGACCCGCACGCAGTCGCGCAGGCAGTCGAGCGCGAGGACCAGCAGCGCCGTGAAGACAGGCAGCTCGCGACCGATGCAAATGCGCTCAAGACACGCTTCGGTCTGAAAGATGGTGAGCTGATCGACACGGCCGCGATGCGCGGCGCGCTCGAACATGCGTTAGCCGAAAAAGAAGTCGAGCAGGTGCAGCGGGCCGAGCAGATTACCGATCGGGCGTCGCTTCTATCGGGTCTGAACAAGCTGGCGTTGATCGATGCGAAGAAGACCGCCGAGATCCTGCATGCGAACAAGGATCTGAATGTGGCGCGCGAATGGAGCCGGCAGGAAGTTGCCGACATGTTCGCGAAAGCGCAGGCGCGCGTCGACGACAAGGGCGCCGCTCACACCTACCCCAAGACGCTCCATGGCTGGGCGAAATCGCTGGAAGCCCGCAGTCGGGAACTGGAGCTTGCCGAGATCAAGCTCGATGCACAGGAGCAGGCATTACGGGCGCAGGTGCGCCGTGCGATCGAGGGGCCGGAGAAGACCGCGGCGCAGCCCGTCGCGGAGCAGGCCGCGCAGAAGGCCGCAGACCGTACGGTAGAGGTGGCGGCGGGCGTGGGTGACGCGGCGGCCGGGGCCGCGAAAGAGAGCATCAGTATTGATACGTCTCTGGAGACATTGAAAGATCCGGCCAAATTTGCAGCGACGGTCGATACGGTTGCGAAGACGACGGGGGTTAGTGCTCAACAGGCCAAAGCCACGCTCGAAATGCTGCGTGAAACGAAAGAGGCCCACGCCGGCAGGGCGCCAGAAGCGGCGACGTCTGACAAGGCCGCGATCGATGCGGCGCGCAACGCGTTCTTCGCGCGCGGCAGTGGGGAGAGTATGGCGGCGCCCGTCGGGAAGGTAACCGAGAAGGCCGCGGAGAAACCGACGGCGGAAAAGTCGAACGTCATCGAAATGGGCGCCGGAAAGCGAACGCTGTCCGTTGCGCCAGTTGAGAACAGTGGCGAGACACCGGAGGCAAGGAAGTCCGCCGACGGGGTGGCGGGTTTCAGGAAACCTGGCCGAAACAGAACGAAGGATGCCGCCGACCGGGGCGCTCCAGCTGCCGGCAAGCCGGCTGACGCGGGCAAGACGCAGCAGGCGGAAGGGGCCAGTGCCGTGCGTGCGGAGGCAGGGCCAAGGAAGAAATTTTCGGAGCTGAATGCGCATGAAAAGCTCGAGCGTCGAGCTGAGTTCTTCGGAAACCTGCGCGAGTCGGCGGGCTTTACGCGCGACGGCAAGCAGGCAGTCTCTGAGCGGGCGAAGGAGGCCGTCCGGCCGGGAAAGCAACGTGAAGGACACGGAATAGGCTGATCATGCAAAAGCACGAGGTCGTGATGATGCAGTTGACCGGCGCAGTGCTCGCGCTTGTCCTTGGCCTTTGCGTGTCCTTCACCCTGGCAGGTCATTCGCCGTTTCCGTTCCCGGCCGGAATCATCAATGGCTTCATGGCGGCCGTGCGTGATCCCCTGCTTTTCTGGGGTGCTGTGCCGGGTGTGGCGCTTGCAGCGGGTGCCGCATGGGCGTGTCATGAATACCTGTTCAACGGCTTTGAAGGCTACCGGTACGCCAGATTCATCCGTGGCACGAAGATGGAAAACCGGCATCAGCTGAGCAACCGGATCACGCGACATAACAACCAGTACCGCAAACAGGCCGTGAAGCATGGCGATGCACCGCGCGCGCCAGTCGCGGTGTGTGGTGTCGAGATGCCGACCGATCTGGAAACGCAGAACCTGATCATCGTGGGCGCGCCCGGCACCGGGAAGAGTCAGGCAATCAATGGCCTGGTCGCGTCGGCACTGCGCCGTGATGACCGCATGGTGGTGGTCGATCCGAACGGTTCGCTCATGTCGCGTTTCTATCTGCCTGGCGATGTGGTGATCAACCCGTACGACGCTCGATGCGTCGGCTGGTCGCTGTTCAACGAGGTCGATCACGGCTTCGACTTCGAACGCCTCGCGCATTCGGCGATTCCGCCTCAGAACGGGGATCAGGCCGAAGAATGGGCAGGGTATGCGCGTGCAGTGCTCGCTGACACGATGAACAAGCTTGATCAGGACGACATGCGCGACATGGTGACGCTGACGGATCTGCTTGTGCGTGAGCAGCGCCCTGTGTTGCAGAAGTATCTCGAAGACACGGATTCGGTGGGGTTCTTCGCTAAGGATGCAGACCGGGCGACGGCCAGCATCATCTTTACGCTGAACAGGTACATCCGGCCACTGCGGCGCATTCCCGATGGCGATTTCTCAATCCGGCGCTGGATGAGCAATGAAAACGGCGGGAACATCTGGCTTACGTGGCGTGAGGACCAGCGCACGGCGCTGGGTCCGACGATCCCGGTTTGGCTCGATCTGATCTACGCGATGATCCTCAGCGAAGCGCCGACTTTCGACCGGCGACTGTGGGTATACAAGGACGAACTCGCCTCGCTCGGCCGCCTCTACAGTTTCGAGGCTGCGGTCTCGAAGGGGCGCAAACATGGACTGTGTGTGGTTGGAGGTGTTCAAGATCTCGTCCAGATGGACATGCAGCTGGGCGAACTTCCCGCGAAGGCCGTGCTGTCGTGCTTCCGTAGCCTGCTTGCGATGGGCGGCGCCAATGCCCTGACGACGAAACGCATGTCCGAGATGATCGGCACGCACGAAGTGGAGCGCCACCCGATCGGCGTACAGGGACAGCTGCGTATCAATACGCGCGAGCGCCGGCGAGAGTCGGAGCATGTCGTCACGTCGTCGCAGATATCGAACCTGCCCGACCTGAACGGCTACCTGAAATACGGCAAGGATTGGCCTCTTGCAAAGATCCGATTCGGCGTGCGCGACTATCCGGTGCGTGTGCCTGCTTACATCGAGGCACTCCGGCGCGACGCTCTTCCGTCAACCGCTGTTCCGGAAGCTGTTAATCCAGCGCCTGCTTCGCAGGGCGAACCCGGGGCGAATGCAATCATCATCGGCGCGACCCTTCCTTCAACGCAGTCGTAGAGACATCGATAGAGGTAACGCCATGAGCCAGTTTCGATTCGACGACGTGATTGTTGCGGCTAATGCCGGCGACATGCAGACGTATCTTGCCGATGCGCACGGCGAGAAGGTTCGGCCACTGTGCATGTGTACGCCGGTCGGCGTCCCGATGTATGTCGCAAAAGTCGGCGAACACTATGTGATCAAGCGCATGCCGAATACGGGAGGTGCACATGCGCCGGACTGTGCGTCCTACGAGCCGCCGGCGGAACTCTCCGGACTGGGCGAGGTGAAAGGTGAGGCTATTCGGGAGAACATCGAGGACGGTATTACCACGCTCAGGCTCGATTTCAGCCTGTCGAAGTCCGGTGGTAAAGCGGCGCCGGCACCTTCAGGCGTAGCGGCCGACACGGTTCGCACAGACGGCGCAAAGCTGACGTTGCGCGGCACCTTGCACTACCTCTGGGAAGAAGCTGGGCTGAATCGCTGGTATCCGGCGATGGAGGGCAAGCGCAGATGGTACGTCGTGCGCAAATTCCTGCTGCAGGCTGCGGCCGGCAAGGTGTCCAGGGGGGAGCCGCTGGGGCGGTCACTGTATGTGCCAGAGTCGTTCTCGCTGGAGCATGCGGCTGGCATTACACAGCGCCGCATCGCTCACATGGCAGAGCTGGCCATCAAAAGGAAAGCCCGCAAACTGATGATCGCGATCGGAGAAGTGAAGGAGATTACGGAGTCGCGCTATGGCTTCAAGATCGTCGCAAAACACCTTCCTGACTTTCCGTTCTTGCTGAGTGAGGATCTGCATCGGCGACTGCAGAAGCGCTTTGCGAATGAACTGGCACTGTGGGACAGCATTGAGGAGGCGCACCTCGTGTTCATTGCAACGTTCGGGCTGAGTCCGACCGGGATCGCAACGATCGAGACGCTGGCCCTCATGGTCGTGTCGTCCAACTGGATTCCATTCGAGCACGCTTACGACAAGCTGATGCTCGATGCGCTCACGGCGCACAAGCGCCGCTTCGTAAAGGGCCTTCGTTACAACCTGGCGGAAAACAAGCCGCTCGCCTGCGCGGTGCTGGCTGATGTGCTACCGAAGCCCGTTGCGCTGTATGTGCAGCCGCCCGGCGTCGAACAGCAAGACGAGGATGCTTTGTCGAGCTTGATCGACGACAGCGATATGCCGTCATGGATCTGGCGTGCGGGCGAGGAGATGCCAGAGTTGCCGCCGCCGTCGTTGGGTCGGGCTGCGAAACCATGGACCCGTACCGCAGACGCGTTGGACGAAGTCTGTGCGTCTGCGGCCGCATCGTCATCGAAGCAGGAGACTGCACGGTGAGAAGCGGCTTACTGACTCCGCATCGACTGGAAATTTTTTCTATGTTCAGCAGGAGTGCATAGCGCACGACAAAACGGAACTCACAAAAGAAAAACCCTCGCCTGGCAGCGAGGGTCGTTCTTGACGACAGCCAGCACAGGAAAGAGTGCTAGATGCATCAACTTCAGTGAGCGAAGTCGATTCTAGCAACTACTCATTCGGTGTCAAGCGTCGTCGGTGAGCGTTTGATCGCAAAAGATGAGTGACCCCATGAATCGACGAGTACCCAAAGGGGCCAGACGGTTCCTTTCCGTTCCTGACGCAATGTCTGCGACACTACGCTCGATGAGGCGACGCAGGCGAAGGGCGTTTCGCTGCCCGGTTTTCTGAGCCTACGCTGCATCTGCCCCGGAATGTCCGGTCACCTGCATGCTCGTCGGGTCGCGGCACTCCCGCCCGGGCTACCCACCCCTCCGAGGACAGGGGCGGGCGGGATTCCACGTGTGCTTAGCGAACTCATGCACCGCCTTGGACGCTATCTCGACGCGCCGGATGACTGGTTGCCGAGTCTGAACCGGGCAAACGGCTCGACACGCCAGCAACGTACTGAACGAAGCGTTGCCTGCGTGCAGCTGCTGCGCGCGAGTCTCAAATACCTCGATCTGGTGACCATGCGCGTAGGTGTCCCGTCAGCGGGACGCGGGATGCAGAATTTGACGCTGCGCTTTCTCGCCGACCAAGCCGGGCTTGATATGCGTCGTGCGGAGCGCGCGACGCGTGACCTGCAGGCAGCGGGGTTGACCTCGGCGCGATCACGCTGCGAGCGCGGGGAGGACGGTAGCTTTAAAGGGCTTGCCGCAATCAGATATCTACCGGAAGCACTGTTCGGCGCATTCGGCCTCGCCAAGTGGTTGCGGCACGAGCGCAGCAAGGCTGCGCTGCGCCAGCAACTGCGTAGAGCCGCTGACGCCAAACAGTGCCGTCGCAACACGCGCGAATATGCCCGTGGCCAATTGTGGCTCGAAAGCCTGAAAAATCGCGTCTCAAAATGCCCCGACCCGGCGCGGTCGGCGCCGGATGACGGAGACGCCGGTCTTGCCGCCGAGTTCGAGCGCCAGGTTCAGATCCGGGCCGGCCAGATCAAGCAGAACGATCCTTCTCTCGACCGTGACGTTTGTTTCAGGCTTGCGCGCCAGCAGCTGGTACCTGCCCGATAGTTCTATCTTCAAGTGTTTTCTCTGACGACCCGCTTGCCGCGAGGAACGGGCACTTCCGGATGGGCCGTGCAGCGGCCGAATGGCACGGTGAGCGCGCATCCAGCACATCCAAACGCAGAAATCCGCAGCATTGCGGTGTTTGCACGCGTCGTCGGGCAACCTTGTCCACATCAACAGTCATGCAAAGTCGAATAAGTGTCGGGGCGATCGAGCAATAAGTGTCGGTTCTTAATCACCGTTTCTTTTCACTACTCTCCAACGGGCAATAGCGATCAGTCGCGTAAAGACTTGCTTGGTGAGTGATGTCTGACGGTTGCGGTAGTCTGTCACGCGATCGACGCTGACCTTGGGCGGCATTGGAGGCGCGTCGAGCAATTGCAGGAAAACGACGAATTGGGGCTGCTGCCTACCTGCACTCCGCAAATCGTGGTTCGGGATCCACTGGAGGGCCCGCGTAGAACGCGGCTCAGAATGCGGCGGGTGATCTGTAATCGCCGCCGTTTTGATGACCCGAACACGATAAGCGGTGGCTGCGTACGAAAATGCCCACGTGCGCCGGCTGGTCAACGATGGACGCGACGCGTTTGCCCCTACATAGGCGCGCAAGGCTCATCTCGAATCCGTCACCGATGCGCTACTGCTTGATGACGGCATTGATCCGCCGATGACGGACTCGATGCCGCGTACCAGCTTGCAGCTTGGAAAGGGAACGCGGAATTGTTGAGTTCCGCAAGTCGTTGGCCCGATCAACCACGCTATGAATGTGGTGCACTCGTGTCCGATCCGGGAAAAGCTCACCGTTGTCGATCGGCAAAAGGGGACTAGACGCAACTAACTGCCAGATCTCTCCGGCAACCAAGCCGAACATCAAAGCAGTTCCGCAGCGACGGGCGGGCGCGTGAGCTCATGAGAGAACGAAGCCTGACCTTCACGTACTTTCGACTTCCATCGGCCCTTCGAGCGGGTCCGGATACAGCCGATTCCGCAATTTCGGCCACTAAATTCAATGGCGATAAGTCGTGCTGTCACAAAATGTGGTGTTGGATGGCGGGGCAATAGACCTCCCCGGCGAGATTTCGTAATCCTAACGTACCTGGCTGTTGTTCCTCATAGGAGGTCGTTGGGGTAGCCAAAAGTTTCTGTCTTGGGTCCGACACAAGTCGGTTGCCCGGGCGGAAGGACAGCCCGCTCCGCGAAGGATAGGAGTTGCGGGCATAGGGAGCTGTGAATATAGGAAAACTTATCTAATTAGCCGGATCTCAGATGCGCTTTTCGCAAATGCATCTTCACAGACTGGGGCGTGGCACTGTTGTGATGGATGGGCCGGTGTCCGCATTGACGTACAGTCGGTAGCTTCTATTACTCACCGTGGCGCGGGGATGAGAGCTGGCGTGGAGCACCGTTGTCTGTCGACGCGGCGCGAGTCCGGGCAGCGATCAGCGCTCCCGGACGCCACTCGGTAGGATTGTGGTAAAACAGCGCGCGAATGCGCCGGTCCGCGGCGCACATGCGATCAGTAGTAGAGGTTGAGAAGGAAGTCAGGGAACAGCTCGCACGTCATCGCCGTACGCGTCGAGGCGGCGATCGAGCAGCGATTGAGACTGCTGGCAGAAGTCACGGGGCGCAGCTAGTCGTTTTTCTCAAGCAATTGATCGAGAAAGGCGTCGACGCGATAGAAGACGCGCGGCTGCCCGGGAAGTGGATGCCAAGGTCCGCAGCGGGGCTCTGCGCCGCCGCAGCGAGGCACGACGTTGGATCTGTGCGAGGGTCCAATTTAGGAGCAGTGAGCACGACTGCACTGCGTATCCGTGAGGGACGGCGGCGAGAGGGTGCAACTTGCCGACGTCGCTCAGAACCATCGAATCGCTGCTTCAGGCCATAGATGAAGGGTACACAATTGCGGCTATCTCCCCTTTCATTTCCGGACAAACCGAGGAAGAGGCGAACGACGCGCCCAAGGTGGACGAACTGAAGTTGAAGTATGGCTAGTTGGACTGGGTGATAGCGCGGTCAACCGAGTGCTGAACGAGCGCCTCCAATCGCTTATTGAACCGATTTGTGCACGCTGTCGCGAGCTAGCGAGAGACAGGGCGGCGGTGCTTGCGATCCTGAAACGAGGCACGGTGTGCGCCCGAGATGTGGCGGGCCAGACGTTGTCCGAGGTGAAAAGCGCTTTGGGCTTGATCTACTTCGAGCGTTGAAGAGCGGTCCGGCTTGTCCCGTCCTGCCGGAGGCGGTGACCAGTGACTGCTATCCGGCGGAACTTGGCCGGATGGGCGTCGCACTCGGAGCGTGCATGAACTGCCTCAGACGGCCGAGTACCGTCGGCTACGTCCGCGTCCGCAGATTCGGCTTCCACCTGAGGAATCGGCGCCCCTGGCGCAGGCCGGTGACGAATTATTTCTCACGCTCCAAACGATTGCCCGGTAAGGCTCTGCCGCCCCTGGGGACTCGTATGGTCGCCTGTTGACACCGTATCGACGCAACGATGACAGTTTCAATGCGGTCTACGGGTGACCTTCCCACGGAAGATGAAGTACTGAAAAAGGTTATAGCCGATCATCACCGGAAAAATCAGTCCGATGCCCACGAGCATGAAGATCAGCGTCGGCGAATCGGACGCGGCATCCACAATGCCTAGCTTACCGGGAATGAAATCGGGAAACAGGCTGATGGCGAGCCCGGCGAACGAGAAGAGAAACAAGGCAACCGACGCGCGAAATGGTCCGGATGTGTTGCCACTATTGAGCGAAACGACGAGATAAGCGAAGCATAGTGTTGCTGCGAAACCGAGTGCGATCAACAGGTGGAAGACTCCAGGCTGAGTCCAGCGAATGTGACCGATGCCACTGAAAAACCACGTCGCCGCCGTCATCAGCAGCGCGGCCGCGACCGTCAGCAAGGCGCATATCAGCGCTATGCGCCGCGCCCATCGTTCGATGGAGCCGACCGTCTTCTTCATGAGGTACGTTGCGCCGAGCAGCGAATAGCCCGCAACCACGCCGCCTGCCGAAACGGTCACGAAGAGCCCGCTGAGACCACCAGGTAACAGGCCAGTCAGGATTTTCCCGAGCACAATACCCTGCGCCGCCGCCGCGACGAGACTGCCGACGCCAAACACCGTATCCCACAGTCGGCCGTGCTCCACGCTGTGACGGAATTCGATTGCCGCACCGCGCATGATCAATCCGGCGATCAGCGCCATCACCGGCATGTACAGGTTTTGGAGCAACAATGCGTATGCGGCGGGAAACGCACCAAACAGCGCGCCACCTAGCACGACTAACCAGGTTTCATTGGCGTCCCATACGTGGCTGATAGTCTTGACCATCACGTCGTGGTCTTCGCGATTTCGCCTAAGAAGGCTTAGAATTCCAACCCCGAGATCGAAGCCATCCGTCACGACGTAGAACGCCAGCATCAGACCCAGTAAGCCGAACCAGGTGATCGCGAGCATTGTATGAGTGGTGCTTTCCATGGGACATCCTCGCTTGCGAAAAGTGGCCGCCTAAGATTAGTCGACTGTAACTACGGCCTGTGTGAGGACGATAGTCGGCGGAAGGATTGTGAGGTCCGGACCTTTGCGTAGCCACGCCCGAGCCAAGGCGAAGAAGGTGACCAAAAGCACAAGATAAAACGCGAAGAACATCGAGATGCTTCCGGACACCGCAGATGCGCCGACTTGTGACGCCGCGGCGCTGGTACGAAGCAAACCGTACACCACCCATGGTTGCCTTCCCACTTCACGGACGATCCATCCGCACTCCACAGCGAGGTAGGGCAGCGGGATGCATAAGACCCATGCGAGCAGAAGCTTCGGCTGAGCCAATAGCCCATCGAGACTGCCACGCATCTTGCGGAGCCCATAGACTGTCCAGAAGGCCAGTAACATAACTACGAAGCCGACTCCCGCCATCACACGAAATGCGTAGTAAAGCAACGGCAACATGGGCGGCTGGTCCGTAGCGGGGAACTCCATCAGCCCCCTCACCTGTCCATCCAGAGAGTGTGTGGCGATAACGCTCAATAGACCCGGGACCTCGATCGACCAGTCATTGCGTTGCTCATTTTGGTTCGGCCACGCCAGCAGCGACCATGGGGCGCCAGTGCCGGGTTTGTTAGTCTTCCAATGGCCTTCGATAGCGGCACCCTTTGCGGGCTGCGATGCGAACACGGCTCCGCCACTCGAGTCGCCCAGCCAGATTTGAATCGGAGCGACGAACAGCAGCGCGAGCAATGCGATTTTGAACGAGCGGACGAAGAACTCGGTATGCCGCCTGCGCAGCAGATTGTAGGCGGAAATTCCGGCGATCACGAACATGCCGGTCTCGATTGCGGCCATCCACATATGCGAAACGCCCCATGCCATGTCCGGATTGAAAATAGCGGCGACATAATCCGTCACGACGATTTTGCCGTTCACTACCGTGACACCAGCGGGCGTCTGCATCCATGAGTTGGCAACCATGATCCAAAACGCGGAGAGACTGGAGCCCAACGCAACCATCGCGGTGGCGAACAGGTGCACACCGCGAGGCACGCGTCCCCAGCCGAGCAGCATCACACCGATAAAGCCGGCTTCCAGCATGAAAGCCATCGCGCCCTCAAATCCGAGAATGTTGCCTACGAATTGGCCGCTATATTTCGAGAATCCTGCCCAGTTGGTACCGAACTGGAACTCCATCGGAATTCCACTTACCACGCCAACGGCGAAGTTCAAGAGGAGCAGCTTGCTCCAGAATCGCGCGTGCCGGTAGTACATGACGTCGTTAGTTTTAAGCCATAGCAGCTCGATCAATAAGAGGAAGGCAGCTAGGCTGATCGTCAGGATTGGCCACAGAATGTGGAAAATCGCTGTCATTGCGAACTGCACGCGTGACAGATCAACTGCGTCACTAAAATCCATGGTGGGTATCCCCAGTTTAAGCGCACGAAGCACGCGTGAACGGATTGATCGCCGCGAATGCGAACCTCGAGCCGTACTCGGCGCTGCCCGACGGCGGTCAAGCAGGACGAACGTCTAGAGCGTGGCGAGGGGATCGGCGCAGCCGTACAAGAAGCAATAATGGCGGCGGGCGCCGCATAGCGACGTCCCGCCTTGCGGTGATGTTTGCTTGTCCGAACTCAGGCTGTGCTGCCACCATCGGCACACATACCTGCCATGCCACCGGTCGCCGCTGTCCGGATCACTTCGGCGTGCGCTGAGGCCGCGCTTGTTCTACGTGCTTGCTTGCGCCACCTTTTCGAGCGCGTCGAAGTCGGCCTTGGCCAGCGGGACTGCCGCCGCCGCCACGTTTTGCTCCAGGTGTTTCACGCGTGATGTTCCCGGGATCGGCAACATCACTGGCGACCGTTTGAGGATCCAGGCCAGCGCGACTTGCGACGTCGTGAGACCGAGCCGCTCCGCGATATCCGACAGAACTGAGCCGGGCCGCGCAAGATCGCCCGCGGCGAGCGGAAACCATGGGATGAAGCCGATACCTTGTTGCTCGCAGTAATTCAGCACGGCTTCGCTCTTTCGATTGACGAGGTTGTACTCGTTCTGCACGGTTGCTACCGGGAAGTACTTTTGGGCGGTCTCGATATCCTCGACGCTAACTTCGCTTAGACCCACGTGGCGAATCAGACCTTCTTTGCGCATCTCGGCGACCACCTCGAATTGCTCTTCACGAGGTGTTTTTGGATCGATTCGATGCAGTTGCCAGAGATCGATGCGATCGACGTTCAATCGTCGCAGGCTCATCCGCACGCATTGCCGCAAGTAAGCCGGGCGTCCAACCGGTTCCCAGAATGCGTCCGCGGCAGGCCGGGTGAGCGCGCCCTTTGTCGCTATCAACATGTTGGTGTACGGATGCAGGACTTCGCGAATCAGATTTTCGCTGACGAATGGGCCGTAGCTGTCGGCGGTGTCGATAAGATTGACGCCTATCTCTGGCAAGCGCAGCAACGTGTCCCGGACGCCCTGTGGGTCTTCCGGTTCGCCCCAGATGCCGGGGCCGGTAATGCGCATTGCCCCGAAGCCGAGACGGTTGACGGGAATATCGCCACCGACCATGAACTGACCGGCATGTGCAGCGGAAATGTGATTCGACATGGTGAAATCCTTCAATTTGACGGGATAGGGCGGAGACAGGTGCGCTTCCAGGCCTGGCCAGGGCATGCCTATATCAGGCGTTGACGCAATCTAAGCGTCAACGTCGGTCGACAGCGTGAGTGGTTCCCACGTTTTAATATCGCTATCGAGGCTCGCAAGCTTTTCTCGCACGAAACCAAGTGCGTCGCTACCGAGCAGCAAATGGAATGGCGGATTGACCGATTGCACAAGCGTCAGGATGGCTCGTGCGGCTTTGGACGGATCGCCAATCTGTTTCCCGCTGCGCTCCTGACGCGTCTTGCGGATAGGCTCGAAGGTGGCGTCGTAGTCGGCTATGCTGCGTACGCCGCGGATCATCGACCGGCCTGCCCAATCGGTCCGGAAACCGCCCGGTTCGACCGCTGTGACGGCAATGCCGAAGGGTTTCATTTCCTTCGCAAGCGCTTCGGACAGGCCCTCCAGCGCGAACTTGCTGCTGTTGTAATAGCCAAGTCCAGGGAACGTTACGAGGCCGCCCATCGATGTGATATTGATGATGTGCCCCGAGCGGCGTTCGCGCATGAACGGCAGCACGGCCTTGATTACCGCGACTGCGCCGAACACATTGACGTCGAACTGACGGCGCAGGTCTTCAAGTGGCGATTCTTCGATCGTACCCTCGTGACCGTAGCCGGCGTTGTTGATCAACACGTCGATCGGACCAATGTTCGTTTCGACTTCTGCCACAGTCGGTGCGATGGCATCTGTGTCGGTGACGTCAAGCAGGCGGCCGAACGAGCGACCGTGTGCCAGTTGCTCGAATTCCGCACGGGCCTGCTCGTTGCGCAACGTGCCGACAACGCGGTGGCCATCGGCCAGCGCCGCTTCGGAAAACGCGCGCCCAAAGCCGGTGCTCACACCTGTGATGAAGAAGGTCTTGCGAATGTCTTGAGGCATGATGCGGTACTCCTTGGGGCGGTGCGTTAGAACGGGTATGTCCGTGGTGCGTGCTGCACGGAAACCCAGTGTGTGCGGGTCATCTCGTCAATGATCCACTGTCCGCCGAAGCGGCCGAGTCCGGAATTCTTTTCGCCACCGAACGGCGTGTTCGGATAGTCGTTGGCCGTGAAGTCGTTGATATGGGTCATACCCGCTTCCACGTGACTCGCGAAGCGTGCACCGCGCTCCAGGTCGCGGGTGAACACCGCGCTGGACAGGCCGAATTCGGTGCCGTTCACTGCCTCCAATGCCTCTTCTTCGGTGTTAAACCTCAGTATTGGCGCAATGGGGCCGAAGCTTTCCTGTTGTGCGAGTTCGTGTTCAGGCTGCACGCCCGTCAGCACCTGTGGCGGTAAAACCAACCCATTGAATTGGCCGCCGAGTACGGGCTTGGCGCCTTGTTCGAGACCTCGGGCCAGCAACCGTTTGAGTGCGTCGGCTTGACGCTGGCTGATGACTGGACCAATGACCGTATCCGCGTCGTTTGGATTGCCGACTTTGAGTGCGGATGCGCGTGCCACAAAGGCCTCAACAAAGGAATCATGTATCGAGCGATGCACCATGATCCGGTTGGTGGCCACGCAAATCTGTCCCTGATGCAGAAATTTGCCGACAATCGCCGCATGAACCGCTAGTTCCAGATCCGCATCTTCGAGGACCACGAGCGGGGCGTTGCCTCCCAGTTCGAGGGCTGCGCGTTTCAGGGTCGGCCCCGTCATCGCAAGGGAACCTACATGTCGGCCAACCGGCGTTGATCCAGTGAAAGAAACGAATGGCGATAGCGGATGCGTCACGAAATGATCACCAATCTCCGACGAGTTGCCGATCACGACATTCAGCAGACCGGGCGGCAGACCGGCCTCTTCGAAGAGGCGCGCGAGCAGCAGCCCGCCGGTCACGGGCGTTTCGCTCGCCGGCTTCACGACGACCGCGTTGCCTAGTGCCAAGGCTGGAGCGATTGAGCGGGTAGTCAGGTGCAGTGGCCAGTTCCACGGGCTGATTACGCTCACCACCCCTATGGGACGGCGATACACCCGATGCTCCTTCCCGGGCACGTCTGCGGGTAGGATTTCACCCTTAGCCTGATAAGGGTAGCCGGCGAACTGCGTCATCATCGCGTAGACGGCCTGCCATTCAAGTGTTGCCTTAATGCGCGTGCTCCCCGACTCGCGGATCAGCCAGCCGACGATCTCCTCCTTGCGACGCTCCATGATCGTGGCTGCGCGCAACAGGACTCCTGCGCGCTCGGCCGCGCTCGTTCGAGCCCATTCGACTTGCGCTGTATGGGCCGCCTGAAATGCGTCATCGACATCCGAGCGGCTGGCCACCGGAATTTCCGTGAGGACGGCACTCGTATATGGATCGAGGTCCCGGATTTCGCCGTTGCCGTTTCCATAGCGGGACCGTCCAGAGATGTACTGCTTATCGAAATCGCCGTAGAGGGCAATCGAGCCGTTTAATGATGTGTCGGATGCGTTCATATCGCTGAGCCCGCATAAAGGTTGGGAAAGATTCCTTCTTGTGCTGAAAGAGCACGCGCGGGTGGCGCGGGCTCCCTTGTTAGCTGAGGCCGCCACGACAGGTCAGGCGAGCTCGAAGGTATCGACCAGATTGATAATGCGCGTGCGGCCTGAACCGATACAGTGCAACGTTGTGAATTTCCGTTAAGCGTGCGCGTCCACGTCAATGGACAGGGCTGGAGCGCGATTGCGCTTTTGTCGTCAAGGAAATAGTTGA
This sequence comes from Paraburkholderia fynbosensis, assembly GCF_902859935.1. Lineage (GTDB taxonomy): Bacteria > Pseudomonadota > Gammaproteobacteria > Burkholderiales > Burkholderiaceae > Paraburkholderia > Paraburkholderia fynbosensis. Next base: position 22,248 of record NZ_CADIKI010000020.1, on the reverse strand, counting down.
TGGGTTGCCTACGGAACAGACGAAATGTGACGTTCCAGCGAGCACCGTCTGGGCCGCAGGATGCAGCCAGCCGTTTGCGAATCTATTCGCCAAGAGGCGGGAGAAGGGGTGCGATATTTACTTCGATTTGCGGCTGGTCGAAATGTTCGCTGGCGAAAGTGATCTTGAATGTGTAGCTCGGTTCCTGCTTTAGTCGCAGCGCTGCGATAGATGTGATCCCGGCTTGCCACGTCGCGCGGCAGTGTCCGTGGACTATCCACTCGTCCATCGTGGTGCGAAACGCGACACGCGTGATCTCTGCTTCCTGCCTTGGCGTGGCGGACGCTGATCGATGTGCGATGCGGGTAGCCTTCGTTAAGGATAGACGCCCGGCAAATGGTGACAGGTGGAATTGAGCTTATCTTTGGACTGCATCGAGATTCGCTTGGCACGGCGGTCCTGCTGGGAATGGGCGGCGTCACAGCGGAGCTATTCAAGGATACGACGACGAAGTTGCTGCCCGCAAGCGCCCCTCTATCGCACGAGGAGGCATTGACGATGCTCCAGTCGCGAAAGACGTGGCCGCTGCTCGACGGTTATCGCGGCCAACCGAGAGCGGATGTCGATGCCACAGTTTCTGCGCTCGCCGCGCTCTCGCGGATGGCTGCGCAGCTTGGCGAGCGACTCATCGAAGCGGAGATCAACCCGGTTTTCGTTCTGCGCGCCGGTGAGAGCGTGCTAGCCGCCGACGGTGTCGCCGTCATTGGACCGTTGTGAGGCAACCGAGGTTTGGCCCGGTCCAATTCGAAAGATGCGGATCGCGGCATCTTAGGAGCGGCAGCACAAGAGCCCCGAACGAAATCGTTCGGGGCTCTCATTTTTCTAACTTTACACAGTTGGAATCGTGCCACCATCGATCACGTACTCGCTGCCCGTGATCGACGAAGCGCGCTCGGAGACAAGGAATGCGACCAGTTCCGCGACCTCGTCCGGCCGTCCGGGACGGCCCAGCGGAATTCCACCGAGCGAGTCCATCAGTATCTGACGTGCGCCATCGGCGTCCGTGTTCGATGCACTGGCGATTCGCTCGATGAGCGCCGTAGCGGCCGTCGTTTCGATGAAACCTGGCGCCACAGTGTTGATCCGGATGCCGGACCCCGAGAACTGGTTCGACAGGCCCTTGCTATAGTTGGTCAAGGCGGCTTTCGCGGCCGCGTAGGCCAGTGTTGCGTCGTATAGCGGCAGACGGCGCTGAATCGACGAGATGTGCACGATGACACCGTAACCTTGCGCCAGCATCGGTTGCAGGAGCCCGCGGTCAAGCCGCACGGCTGCAAGCAAATTCTGGTCGAGTGCGGCCTGCCAAAGGGCATCGTCGAGCGCCAATGCTCCGCCAGCGGGGGCGGAAGAGCCGCCGACGTTGTTGACGAGAATATCCACAGTCCCAAGTCGTGCGAGCGCTGCTTCGACAACGCGTGCCGCGCCTTCCGCTGTGCCAATGTCTGCAGCAATGAAAAGATCTTCGTGTTCCAGCGTCGCTGGGGCGGTGCGCGCTGTCGTGAAGACCGTGGCACCCGCTGCGCGCAGACGCCGCACGATCGCCTCGCCCATTCCTTTGGTGCCCCCAGTGACGAGCGCTCGCTTACCCACGAGTTCCCGGGATAATTCGATCAGGACTGGCATGGTCATTTTTGCTCGATCAACAGTGTGTGAATGCTGCCTTCAGCGACGGTGAAGGTGTATGCAAAGGGAAGCGGACTGCCCGGGAAGCTGCCGGCGATCTCTGTCTGGACGGTCCAGACGTTCTCTCCCGATTCCTGGCAATCAGCAGGAGTTACAGTAAAGCGGTATGCTTTCGCGGTGTCGGTAAGCCATTTGCGGATCGCATCATGTCCCGCCATGGTCTTGTGTTCGCCGACATCGTTGACATTTGCGTCGATCGAAAAACAGGCGACCTGTTCCTCAATTGCTTCGGCGTCGACGGCATCGAAGTAGGCCGCGATCAGCGGCGGTAGTTGAACTTGCAAGTGCACTCCTTTCGGCCTTGTGGCATTGATTTGCGAATGCGAAGGATCGCTCCTTAAGTGACATCATGACAAGTACGCACGAGAAAGTGGCGTACTTACCTGCGAGTAAGTACGATGATTGGGCACCAGAGGCGGCAGCTGCTGGTGTCGAGGATGCCTTGCGTGTTCTCGAAGGCCGCTGGAAGATGATCATCATCTTCCATCTGTTCAGCGAGCCGGTGCTGCGGTTTTCGGAACTCGAGCGCAGAATTCATGGCGTATCGCAGAAAATGCTGAGCCAGCATTTGCGTGAGCTGGAGAATGACGGTCTCGTGCAACGCACCGTCTATCCCGAAGTGCCTCCCAAGGTGGAGTACCGCCTCACTGAGGTCGGGCAGGCGCTATGCCCAGCGCTCGATGCAATCCTGCGTTGGACCGAATTGCGTCGCGATCTTCCTCACGCGGTTGCTGCGGCTAACGCGGAACAAAGCTGACATTCGCGGTCTGCGACCACGCAAGCATCAATTTTTGTTCACGGACTGATCCGTCTTGTCCACGCCACGGCATGCTTCTTTAGTAGCATTCCCCAGCCAGCGTCGCCCACTTAGCATCGTCGATAAGCTCTGTTGCTTCGCCAGTGCCCTACGCACGAACGAGGCAGCGGAATGGCGCATACGTCGCCAACCGGCGCGCGCGTCGGACCGATAAGCAAGGGGAAAATGAATGCTCAACAAACACAAGGTTCTACGGTCTTCGAGGATGTTAATTCTAGTCGTGACCGGTGCACTGCTCGGTGTCATGACCGTGCCTGCTTATGCGGCGGCGTCGATGGTCAAGACATCCGCGCCAGGCTACTACCGGATCATGCTCGGCGACTTCGAGGTGACCACGATTTCCGACGGCACATTCGCTGCGCCGGTCGCGAAACTGATGACGAACACCACCCCGGCGGTAGTCAATCAGGGACTCAAGCGTGCGTTCCTTTCGAACCCGATCAACATGTCGATCAATGCCTACCTGATTAACACCGGCTCGAAGCTGGTGCTTATCGACGCTGGGCTCGGAACTTTTGATCGAGGGTATGGCCCGGGAGCAGGGCATCTGCTGGCGAATCTGAAAGCTGCGGGTTATCGGCCGGAGCAGATTGACGAAATCTACGTCACGCACTTTCATCCGGATCACGTCGGCGGTCTGGTGACCGACGGAAAAATGACCTTTCCGAATGCGATCGTACGAGCGGACCGGCACGAGGCTGCGGAGTGGCTGAATGAAGCAAACGCGAAGCGGGCGCCCAACGACTTCCGCTTTGGGGAGGCAACCGCGGCGTTGACGCCCTACATCCAGGCTGGCCACTTCCAGCCGTTCGAAGGCGCAACTCAACTGATCCCGGGCATTCGTAGCGTTCCTGCGCCGGGGCACACTGAAGGACATACGGTCTATCGCGTGGACAGCAGCGGTCAGACGATGTTGATCTGCGGCGACATCATCCATCTGCCCGCTGTTCAATTCGACAATCCGTCGATCGCCATCGCCTTCGATAACGACTCCAAGGAGGCAATCGTGTCGCGCCGCAGGATTTTCGACGAGGCGGCTGAGCGTGGCTACCTGGTTGGAACCGCGCACGTCTCGTTCCCGGGTATCGGCCATCTGCGCAAAGCGGGCAAAGGTTATGTCTGGGTGCCGGTGGACTATCTGCCGATGTACTGACGTTCCCTCGGCGGCGCGACCTGGCCGCGCCGCTCACGTCATTTCACAAGAATTCACCCCAATTGCGCGTTCATGGCGCCTATCCTCGACGTAACGCACGCTACCGTTGACGGCAACGGCAGCTGAGCGACTGCCCGCAATCGACGAGGGATTTACTGTATGTCTAACATGTCACCCGCGCGCGCACCATTATCGCGGCGTCAATTCCTGAAGATGTTCTCGGCGGCGGGCGGGGGGCTCATGCTCGGTATCGCTTTTCCGACCGCAGTCGATGCGGCGCCGATCGTCCCGGATAGTTCCGAGGCAAATGTGTTCGCACCCGACGCGTTCATTCGAATCGCGCCCTCGGGGCAGGTCACGCTCATCATGCCGCGCGTGGAGATGGGGCAGGGCTCTTACACATCGATCCCCATGCTGATTGCGGAGGAGTTGGAGATCGCGCTCGACAACATCGCACTTGAACACGCGCCCGCCAACGACGTTCTGTATCGCGACCCGGTGATCGGCAGTCAGATTACTGGGGCATCTGCATCGACGCGAAGCGAATGGTTACCGATGCGGCAGGCCGGTGCCGCTTGTCGCGTATTGCTTGTCAACGCCGCGGCGATGAACTGGAAAGCAGACCCAGCCAGCTGTCGCGCTGAAAATGGCACAGTCAGGCATGTGCCGACGGGACGCACGTTGAGCTATGGCCCGCTGAGCGTGCTTGCAGCGAAGCTCCCCTTGCCACACAACGTTGCCCTGAAGGATCCGCGTACTTTCAAGCTGGTCGGTACGCCCGTCAAGCGGCTCGACGCGCGCGCCAAGGTAGACGGTAGCGCAGGCTTTGGCATCGACGTGAGAGTGCCGGGAATGCGCATCGCGACGGTGGCAGCTAGTCCGGTGGTAGGCGGCAGGCTGAAGAGCGTAGACGCGCGGCGAGCCCTGCAGATTGCGGGTGTGAAGCAGGTTGTGCAAATCGACGACGCGGTTGCGGTGGTCGCCGACCATATGTGGGCTGCCAAGCAGGGGCTGGCGGCATTGGTTATCGAATGGGACGACGGTGTCAACGCACGATTCTCCAACGCATCCTTGATCGCGAAGATGGAACAGGCGTCGGCGAACGACGGCGTGGTTGCACAGCATATCGGAGATGTTGCGAATGCGCTGAACGGAAAGGGAAATCGCATCGAAGCGCGGTATGAATTGCCGTTTCTCGCTCATGCAACAATGGAGCCGATGAATTGCACGGTCCATGTGACACTGGACGGCTGCGACGTGTGGTGCGGTACCCAGGTGCCGGCGCGCGCGCAGGCTACTGCGGCCGAGGTCACCGGTCTGTCGTTGGAAAAAGTCCGCGTGCACAATCAATACCTTGGTGGCGGGTTCGGGCGCCGTCTCGAAGTGGACTACGTGACACAGTCGGTTCGTTTTGCGAAGCAGGTACAGGGGCCGGTCAAATTCGTCTGGTCGCGGGAAGAGGATATCCAGCAGGGGCTGCCGCGGACGTACTACCTGAACCGCTTTGAGGCACTTCTCGATTCGAGTGGGCAACCGCAGGCTTGGGCTCACAAAGTGACCGGCGCCGCGGTGATGGCGCGCTATCTGCCAAGTACGTTCAAGAATGGCGTCGATCCCGACGCAGTCAACGGCGCGATCAATCTGCTGTATGACATTCCGAACGTGAAGGTGAACTACGTTCGTTACGAAACGCCGATGCCGATTGGCAAGTGGCGTGGCGTCGGCCCCACGCACAATGTGTTCGTCGTGGAGAGCTTCATGGACGAGCTTGCGCATGCTGCCGGCAAGGATCCGTTCGAATACCGCCGTGCGCTGCTGGCGCATCAGCCTCGCGCAAAACGTGTGCTGGAGACTGCCGCAAGCGAAGCCGGCTGGACAACGCCGTTGCCCGCAGCAAAACGCGGAGTCCGCATTGGCAGGGGCATTAGCGTTCAGTTTGCATTCGCGTCCTATCTCGCTGAAGTCGCCGAGGTCGAAGTGAACGAGCAAGGACAAGTTCGGATCCGTCGGATTGTCTGCGCAGTCGACTGCGGACATACCGTGAATCCGGACACGATTCGTGCGCAGATCGAAGGGGGCATCGTCTTTGCGTCGTCGGCAGTGCTCTGGGGCGAGATCACGTTCCGCAACGGTCGCATCGAGCAGGGCAATTTCAACGACTATCGGGTCATGCGCATTAACGAGGCTCCGGCGATCGAAACGCATATCATCGATAGTGCCGAGGCGCCGGGCGGCATCGGCGAAGCGGGCACGTCGGCGCTATTCCCGGCCGTGGCGAATGCAGTGGCGGCTGCCACCGGCACGCGTATCCGCAAGCTGCCGATCAATCCCGCGATGTTGAAGGTATGACCGGCGTTTGCGTTCACCCAGTTTAAGAAGCGGGGCGATCGCCGGACTACGCGGCGTCGCCACGGCGCCTCTGTGTCGCCCCGCTCAGTGGCCGAAGAAGACTTGTTCAAAGGGGGCGGGGTGACGCACGGCCGTTCCACTTTCATTGTGCGAACGAACGCCGCCAAAGCCACTGCGGTCGATTTCTTTCTCGCTATTGGCGATCGACTCGCGGCTCGCGCTTTCCGACTGCACGACCGAAGGGCCGATGTGATCGTAGCGATCGACCACACCAACGTGACCGTCCGCGCGAGCATCCGCGAGTTCAGCGCGAACTTCCGCGCGTGTCAGGGGTGCCGACTCGCCGGCAAACGAGGTGGCCGAGGCGATCAATGAGGACGCTGCGACCAACGTGAGGATAAGCGATTTCATGTTCAACTCTCTATCAAGGATGGACGCGAACGGGAGTGTGCGTCCTTGCTTTGCAATATACGGAGTACGCGTCACGGCGCCCAATTCGAACTGCGCCGGCAATTGATAAACGGCGCTAATCGATCGTTGCGTTGATCGGCCAGCGCTGGCACCGTAACGCGCGCAATCGTGCATTTCGCGCTCAGGCACGCATCTTCCGGAAGCCGTCACGCAACTCGCGAACGAATATCTCAGGCTGTTCGAAAGCTGCGAAATGGCCACCTTTCTCGACCTTGTTGAAATAGACGAGCTGTGGGAACGTGTCGCGCGTCCAGCGTTCCGGAGCACGGAAGATTTCGTGAGGAAACACGCTTACCGCAGCGGGCACATTGACCTGGCCGGCAGCATAGAGATCTCCCTGATTCTCCCAGTACATCCGCGCAGAAGAGGCAGCGGTATCGGTCAACCAATAGAGCGTGATGTCATCGAGCATCTCATCGCGAGTCAGCACACGTTCCGGCTTGCCACCGCTGTCCGTCCAAGAGTGGAATTTTTCGTAAATCCATGCCGCGAGCCCAACGGGCGAATCCGATAACGCATAGCCAATGGTTTGCGGTTTGGTGGCCTGCTGGTGGTAGTAGCTACCTTCCTTTTCGCGGAACTGCGCGACGTCGCGGACTGCCTGTTCTTCGTCCGGCAGCAGGCCGCTCGTGGGTATTTGCTTTGGAAATACGAATGCCCAATTGAGGTGGATGCCGGCGAGTTCCTTCGGCTGTTGCTGGCCCAGCGCGGTCGTCACGCACGCTCCCCAGTCTCCTCCTTGCGCGACGTAGCGTTGGTAACCCAGTTTGACCATCAGCGTATTCCACGTGCGCGCGACCCGCGCATCGTCCCATCCGGTGGTGGTCGGTTTATCCGAGAACCCGTATCCCGGCAGAGTCGGCAGTACGAGATGGAACGCGTCCTCGGCACGCCCGCCATGGGCGGTCGGGTTGGTCAGCGGATCGATGACTTTCATGAACTCTACGATTGAGCCGGGCCAGCCGTGGGTCATCAAGAGGGGCAGCGCATTCGCGTGCTTCGATCGGATGTGCAGAAAATGGATGCCGAGACCGTCGATCTCGATTCGATGCTGGCCCAGACTGTTAAGGCGGCTTTCGACGCGGCGCCAATCGTAGTGATCGCGCCAATAGTCCGTCAGTTCACGCATGCTCGCGAGCGGTACCCCCTGCGACCAGTCATCGACAGGTTCTTTGTTCGGCCAGATGACGTTGGCAAGACGGCTGCGAAGGTCGTCGAGTTGCGCCTGCGGCACATGAATCTGGAATGGCGTCGGCTCGGTTGTTGCGGCGGGTAATTCGATGCCGCGCACCGCGGCGCGCGCCGGGGTTGAAGCGGTGAGTGCGCTGGCAAGCGCCGCGGCACCCGCGGCGGCGCCTGCCTTGAGAAAGGAGCGGCGCTTGATTGAAAGTTCGGTAGTCGTCATAGCGTTGGTGATGTTCGTTGATCGGATAGCCAGTTCGAAGTCCCCGTTGACCGGTTTGAATTAGCTATAACGATCATTATAGAAAAACGTTAAAAGCTGACGATTCTTGTTTCTTATCGATTCACCGAGAAAAACTAATGGTCTTCGGCTCATTTTTGCTTTAAAAGAACGATATTCCGCGACGCCCAACGCTACATCGGACCCTCTTGACATGACCTAAGTCGTATAATGATCGCTATGGATAAGATTAAACCCAGCCGTCCGGCTCGTCGTCGCTTTGATCAGGACGCTGTCCTGCAGGCGGTCACCAACCTGTTCTGGCAGCACGGTTATGAAGCAACGTCGATGGCCGACGTGCTGAATGCAACTGGCCTGACTGCGCCTAGCGTGTATGCGGCGTTTGGCAACAAGGAAACGTTATTCCGCGCAGCTTCGGATTACTGGACCCAACAGTACTCGGCGAGGATCTATCGATTTCTCCACGACTCAATCACCTTGCGGGAAGCGCTTGAGCGAATGCTGCTCGAGGCCGTGAGGATCTATACGTCGAGTGAACATCCACGCGGCTGCTTTCTGACAGGTGCAGCGGCGAATTGTGCCGCGGGGTCAAGTATCGTTGAGGAGGATTTGCGGCAACGCCGGATCGACGCGCAGGCGGGCGTTCGACGGCGCATCGAGCGCGGGGTCAAGGGCCACGATTTGCCATTGGGCACGGACGCCGAGCGGCTCGCACGGTTCGTGATGACTGTACTGCAAGGTCTGCACGTTCAGGCACGCGACGGCGCTACGCGTGCCATGCTTGAGGCAGTGGTGGCGGACGCGATGCAGTTCATACCCGCTCCAGATCGAACCACTCATCAAACCGGGAAGGCCTAGCAGTGCGCAAGCGTGAGCCCGTCGCCGACGCTCAGCTCTTCTCTCCGCTGCCACGGTTCGTGAAAACTTGCGATCTCATTGCGCCCGGCTTTTTCAATTTTTTTGTCGGGTTCGCGGTTTCCGTGTGTTGTGAAAAGTGGAAGGGCGCGCAGATCGTGCAAATGAAAGAAAAAGTTGCGAACGAACTCGCGTGGTCGCTCGAACGCGCTGACCGAGTTCGCCCAAAACCGGTCGCTCATTGCTGACGGCTGATTCGTGCACAGTCGGACGCGCGCGCCCGAGCTCGTATGGGGCGCAGAGGGCGCATTGGACGAGCTCTGTTCGTTCAATCCGCTTTGACAGTCTTCTGTCGCAAACCACGCCGTTCAAGCCAACCCACTCCTCATTCGTTGAGTTGCAAGAGTATGGCGCCGATCGTGCATCCCTCATCCCGTTAAAGCGTATTCGACCTTGGGAGGCACGACAGTATAGACGGTGCGCGTAATGAAGGCATCTTCCTCGAGCTCACGCAGTTGCTTCACAGGTAAGCGGGGTGTGCAGCCGGGCAAGTGCCTTTTTAACTCATTGAACCTCATGGTGCCTTTCGTTAGCAAATAGAAGTATTGCGGTTCCGGGCGCGTCGCAAAACAATGGAGTGAATGCCCAGCGATCCAGGCTGAGTTCACCCCACAAGGAGTTGGTTATGACCCGAGTTGTCCGTTTCCATGAATATGGCGATGCGAACGTCCTGCGCATTGAAGACGTGGACGTTCCCGCACCCGCTGTAGACGAAGTTCAAATTACCGTCAGGGCCATTGGGCTCAACCGTGCCGAGGTCATGTTTCGCTCCGGCCGATATCTTCAAGAAGCAGTATTTCCGTCCCAGCTCGGCTACGAGGCCGCGGGCACCGTGAAGACGCTGGGTGCAACCGTTACTGATTTTTCCGAAAACGATGCCGTGAGCGTCATTCCGACCCTGGACATGTCGCGTTGGCCAACTTACGGGGAAGTGATCAACATTCCGGCCAAGTATGTTGTGAAACATCCTGCGCGGCTAAGCTTCGAACAGGCCGCTGCATCGTGGATGCAGTACGTTACGGCGTGGGGTGCGCTGGTTGCGCAAGGGAAACTGGGCGCCGACGATTTCGTGATCGTGTCAGCGGCATCGAGCAGCGTTGGCATCGCTGCGATCCAGATCGCACGGCGCGTCGGTGCAACCGTTATTGCAACGACCCGCACCAGCGCGAAGGCGCAGCCGCTTCAGGATGCCGGGGCTCACCACGTGATTGCCACGATTGAGGAGGACCTGGCGGCCCGAGTGAAGGAAATCACGAATGGGAAGGGAGCGCGCGTCGTGTTCGATCCAATCGGCGGCCCGGGAATCGCTCAACTTGCGGAGTGTATGTCGTTCGGTGGCATCCTCCTCGAGTACGGCGCGTTGAGCACCGACGAGGGGGTGTTTCCGCAGTTCGCTTTGCTCGGCAAGTGTCTGACCTTCAAGGGCTATCTCTACATCGAGGTCACGAGCAACGACGAACTGCTGGAGCGCGCCAAGGCGTTTATCAACGAGGGTCTCGAATCCGGCGCTCTTTCGCCTTTGATCTCCCGGACATTCGACTTCGATCGAATCCAGGATGCAACGCGCTTCCTTGAATCGAATGAGCAAGTTGGGAAGATCGTTGTCACGGTGAACTGAACGAGCCTCTGGCACCTCGCACGACGAAGGCACCGGAAGTGCCTTCGTCGTTTCCGACGCGTGCTGTGAACGCGCTTGAAGTTCGGAATAAGCTTGCGCGGTAGCGACGTACAGCAGCGGCATGGCTCGGGCGGCATCGTCGATTTTTGCTTACGTGTGACCGCTTTCGGGAAAGCTGGAGGGCCGAAGTGGGTCGACGGCCGCTCGACGATCGAGACAAAACCGGCGTCGTCACCGACGCACAGCGGCGCTCCGCGCGCCGGCCGAGGACAACACCCTAATGTTCCGGGCGGTTGACTTCAGCCGCATCCAGATTTGTTCAGCGTTTGCGGCAGCCCCTTTTTTCACTTCCCTGATACATTTTCGCTTTCTGTGTCAAGCGACATCGCGCACGACGCGTCGCGTGCTTGCGCCGCGCATTCGAGCAGATAGTCGGCTAACAACCGCAACGAAGGCGACATTTCCTTGTGCTCCGGATAGACGAGGCAGTAGCGTTTCAGACCTCGGATCGACTTGTCGACGGGAATGATCAACCGCCCGTCCGCGATCTCCTGTTGGACATATAAGCGCGGGACTAGTGCCACTCCGACTCCACTCAACGCTCCAGCAATCAGCATCGAGAACAGGTCATAGCGGGGGCCGCGCAAAAAATCGAAATCACGTCTCGCGTTCGCAGCCTCGAACCAGCGAGGCCACGCCTCTTCGCGAGAGGTCTTATGGAGCAGTGTGAAGCTGGCGAGATCTACGGCTTTCTCGCATTGCTCGATATTTTTGAGCGTTGGTGCGCACACCGGCACCAGCTCCTCTTCGAACAGGTGAACCTGCACGGTGCCCGCCCAGGAGGGATGTTCGAAGTGAACCGCTGCATCGAGGTGCGAATCGCCGAACAGGAAAGGATGTGGTCTCTCGTTCAGATTGACGGTGATGTCGGGATGGATCTGTTGAAATTCGCCGAGGCGAGGAATTAGCCACTTCGCGCTGAACGTCGGCATCACCGCAAGCTCGACGACTTTGTTGACATCCTGCGGGATCATTGCCGCTATCGTATTGCGCTCTATCCGGCTTAAATCTTCACGTACTTTCGTCGCATAGGTACGTCCTGTCGCCGTTAGCGTAAGGCGTTTTTTCACGCGGTTGAACAGCGGCAAGCCGAGATAGTCTTCCAGCTGCGATATCTGGCGGCTAATTGCGCCCTCCGTAAGAGCGAGTTCGGACGCCGCGCGCGAAAAGCTCTCATGCCGCGCGGCCGCTTCAAACGCGATCAGTGCGCCCAAGGTCGGTATCTTCCTGCGCATTCCTGTCTCCACCTCCAACTATTTTTGATCGATCGGCTGACGACAGGCGTTACTTTACACGTATGGAATGCACAACACAGCGCCTGAGAGCAACGACTGCATCGCACTCATCGATCGGCATAAACCCTGGTGCCAATGCGGAAACTCACTCGTCCGAGACTGTCCCATGACGGTGTTGGGGTGCCGTCAAACATCCGCGCCGCAAGGCTTGCAGCGTTTGGACCGCCAACGGTACATGAGCAACAGTCACTAAATTGTGACGATTTTTCGTTTGAAGATGATCCATCGGGTTGTCAGGATGACGTCACCGGAGCAACCACTGAAGCCACGGAAACGGTGCAAAGCTGAGATGCGCGATTTGCCAAGGCTGAGGATTTCAAAAGCGAAAGGACGTGAAATGAGCGAGAAATACGGGCTGTTCATCAACAACGATTTTGTCGAACCGCGTTCGGGCAAATGGTTCGAGAGCCTCGATCCGTTTTCAGGCGAACCGTGGGCACTGATTCCTCAGGCGAATGCCGAAGATGTCGACGCCGCGGTGCGTGCGGCCGACGCAGCAATGCGCGGTCCGTGGGGAAGCATGTCGGCGAGCGACCGGGGCATGCTGCTGCATCGCTTGGGCGCATTGATCGATGCAAACGCGCAACGCCTAACCGAAGTCGAAAGCCGTGACAACGGCAAGTTGCAAAGCGAGGTGGCGGGGCAGGTGCGGTACGTCGCAAAGTATTTCTACTACTATGGCGGTCTCGCGGACAAGATCCAGAGCGCGGTTATCCCAATGGACAAGCCCAAGGTGTTTAACTACACGCGCTACGAGCCGATCGGTGTGGTCGGCACCATCACGCCATGGAACTCATCGTTGCTACTGACGGCATGGAAGCTCGCGCCGGCGCTAGCGGCGGGGAACACCGTTGTTGCCAAGCCTTCGGAATTTACGTCGGTATCGCTCCTCGAACTCGCCCGCCTGTTCGTCGAAGCGGGGTTCCCCCCAGGCGTGTTCAACGTAATCACCGGGTTCGGCCAGGAAGCGGGCGAACCGCTGGTCACGCATCCGCTGGTGCCGCGCATTGCCTTTACCGGCGGCGACGAGGGCGGCCGCAAGGTCAACGAACTCGGCGCCAAGCACTTCAAGCGGGTGTCGCTGGAACTGGGCGGCAAATCGCCGAATATCGTCTTCGACGACGCCGATCTCGCAAAAGCAGCTAACGGCGTGATCACTGGCATCTTCTCCGCCGGCGGCCAAACCTGCATGGCCGGTTCCCGTCTGTTGCTTCAGGAGAGCATCCACGATGAGTTTGTCGAGCGACTGTTGACGATCACGCGCAACGCGAAGGTCGGCGATCCGTCCAAACCAGGTATCCAGGTCGGTCCAGTTGCCACGCGTCCACAGTTCGAAAAGGTGATGCGTTACATCAACATCGCCAAGGAAGAAGGTGCGCGCTGCATCGCTGGAGGGCGTGCGCCACAGGGACCGGAATATGGTTGCGGGCAAATTATCGAGCCGACGATTTTCGTCGACGTGGATAACTCCATGCGCATTGCCCAGGAGGAAGTGTTCGGTCCCGTGCTCGCGGTTATGAAGTTCAAGGACGAGGAAGATGCGCTGCGAATTGGCAACGATATCCGCTTTGGCCTTGCGGCCGGCGTCTGGACGCAAAGCCTGAAGCGCGCCATGCTGATGAGCGAAAAGCTTCGCGCCGGTACGGTGTGGATAAACAACTATCGGTCGACGAGCTATACGACGCCGTTTGGCGGCTTCAAGGACAGCGGCATCGGCCGTGAAGGGGGCATCGACGCGGTGAAGGAATATCTGGAAACGAAGAGCGTATGGATCTCGACCGATCTCGATATGCCGGATCCGTTCATCCGCAAGTACTGAAGCCGTAACGGGTGCAGTTTGTCGTCCCGCTGCCCGTTGGCGGCGGGACGAGGAGTTAAACCGATAAGAGGATAGGGGACACCATGTCCGAATCGCACCAACAGTTGTTCGACGTGACCGTAGTCGGCGCCGGTATTGCAGGACTGTCTGCCGCCGTGGCGGCGGCCAGCGCGGGGGCTCGCGTCGCGGTACTCGAGCGCGCGCCGGAGGAGGAGTTTGGTGGCAACACCCGCTGGACGGAGGCGTATTTCCGAATGTCATCGGAAGACGAGGTCAGCGCCGACTTTGAGGAACGGCTCGCCGAAAACGCGGGCGACCATCTGGACCCGTACATCATCGAGCAGGTTGCGCAGCCGTATCAGTTCTGGCCGTCGTTCGTAAAGGCGCACGGGATGCCTGATCCGGAACTGATCTCCGAGTTGGCAGGACGCGCAGCTGAGACGGTCAAATGGCTCAAGACCTTCGGAGTGCGCTTCGACACGCTGCCGACTTATTTCATCACGGCAGCCGCGCCGCGGCTGATGCCTGTTGGCGGCGGTCTCGCGTTGATCGAGGCATTGCGGGACCACGCGTTGAAGCTCGACGTCCAGATTTTCTACGAGACCACCGCTAAGTCGCTGTCTCGTACGCCTGACGACCGGTTTCTGCTCGCCTGTTCCGGCGCGAGGGGGCGCATCGCTTTTAACAGCGCAGCGCTGGTGCTTGGCTCCGGCGGCTTCGAGGGAAATCCGGAAATGCTGGCGCAGTATATCGGCGGTGCGGCCCGCTACCTGCGTCCTGTGGCGCGGGGCGGATATCAGAATCGCGGCGAGGGTATCCGCATGGCACTCGACGCGGGCGCAGCGCCGGCGGGCGACTTCAGTGCGTATCACGCCGAGCCTCTCGACCCGCGCTCCGCGCAACCCGAAGCGCTGGTGATGAATTTCCCATACGGCATTCTCGTGAACCGCGACTGCAACCGCTTCGTAGATGAAGCGCCGGGCCCGGTGGACGTTCACTACGACCATATCTCACGGGCGATTGCCGATCAGCCGGGCGGGATCGCGTATGTCATTTACGACGCCTCCATTGACGACGTGCCGAACTGGAAGCGCAGCATCAGGACCGATCAACCGGCGATCACGGCCGACACGGTCGATGCATTGGCGGACAAGCTTGGGCTCGCGTCCGAGCGACTCGCAGCGACAGTCGCAGCCTACAACGACGCATGTGGGAAGGGCGAGTTCAAGGCGCTGGAGGTCGACGGCCTCGCGACACACGGGCTGTTCCCCAAAAAGTCCAATTGGTCGCGCCGGATTGAAAAAGGACCGTTCGCCGCATATCCAATCATTTCTGGCATCTGTTTCACGTACGGCGGCGTCAAGACCAATCGTCACGCGGAGGTCGTCGATTGCGATGGACGTCCGATCGAGGGTCTGTATGCCGCAGGCGAGGCTGCGGGTCTGTACTACCAGGTCTATACCGGTGCGACGTCGGTGATGCGCGGCGCGGTGTTCGGCAAGACCGCGGGCGAGCGGGCTGCCGCTTTGGCGCAACGCAGCCGCGAACGCTGACGAAGGCAGCCCGTCACAGCACCCAACTTCATACAAAAATCTAGGAGACGATCATGAAAACACGCACTTTCGTGCGGTGGATTGGTGTTGCCGTCGCTTTCGTGTCCACCGTATCGATCGTTTCGATGCCGGCGTACGCAGAAACAGGCGTGACCAACGACACGATCAAAATCGGCCTGTTCGGCGAGATGACCGGTGCGGCGTCGCTGTACGGCAAGTCGGTGTATGGCGCCGAGGCCGTCTACAAGCAGGCAAATGACGCGGGCGGTGTCAACGGTCGCAAGATCGAGATCGTAAGGGAAGATGAGTCCTGCGATCCGTCGAAAGGCATTGCGGCAGTTCGCAAACTGGTTTCGCAGGATCAGGTGTTCATGATTCATGGTGGCGTCTGCAGTGGAGTCGTACTCGCGGCGCGGCCCGAACTGATCAAAAGCGGCGTGCCGTTCATGGATCTCGGGGCGGCCAGTGTGATGATCTCCACGCCGTTTGCCGCGAACATCTTCCAACCCGTCGCGACTACCGATGCTGTTGGACGTCGCATGGCCGATTTCGCGATGTCGCGGGCGGGCACGACCAAAGTTGCGATCATCAGCCATTCGGACGACTGGGGCAAATCGAACCGCGATCCTGCCGTTGCGGAGTTGAAGCAGAAGTTCAATCTGCAACCGGTAGCGGACCTGTCGATGGAGCGCGGCACCAGCGATGCGACGCCGCAAGTGCTGAAGGTCAAAACGTCCGGCGCGCAGGTGGTATTGGCGATGCTTTATCCCGCCGAACTCGCGATCTTCATGCGTGATGCCTACAAGTACGGCCTTCAGGTTCCGGTACTCGGAAGCCAGGGCGTCTCGCTTGACGACACGCGTCAGCGTGCGGGCAATCCGCATGCGGCCGACAACCTTTACGTGTTCTATCCGCTTGTCGCGCCGCTCGACGATGCGCGGATGCAGCCATGGCTGAAGCTCGTCAATCGCTACGGCAGCGGGGGGCAGCCCGAGACTTTCACGTTTCTGGGTATGGGCGGCGCAGTGGCCGTCGTGCAAGCGCTTAAAGATTCGGGGCGCGACCTGACGCGCGAGCGATTCATTGCGGCGCTGAACAATCTTCATGGTTTCGACACCGGCGTAATGGCGGCGCCATTGACCTTCACGGCTACCGATCACGCGGGACTGAAGACTGGCAGCATGCTGACCTACGTGAACGGCAAGGCAACGGTCGTCCAAGCGCTTCAGAAGTAACCAGGGGACTATGATGCTGATCCAGCTCTTTCTCAGCGGCATATCGCAGGGCGGTGTGTACGCGCTTGTCGCATTAGGCATGACTCTGCTGTTTCGATGCACGACTGTCGTCAATTTTGCGCAGGGCGACATGCTGATGGCCGGTGCCTTTTCGCTGTACGTGTTCATGCACCTGTTCAACGGAAATTACGCTCTAGCCGCGCTCTGTTCACTAGTCGTGCTCGGTGTAATGTCGGTCGGCATCAATATCCTGTTTATCGAGCCGATGGCGCGCGCGCCGCACACTTCGGTGGTGATGATGACGGTTGCCGTGTCGTTCATGCTGCGCGGCATTGCGCGGATATTCTGGGGCCGCGACGTGATATCGATGCCGGCAGTGTTTTCGTATCCGCCCGTGACTTTGGGGGACATTGTGTGGACCACCCAGGACATCGTGATCACGCTCGCCGCACTCGTAATCGTCGGTGCGTTCCTGCTGTTCTTTTATCGCTCGAAACCTGGTCGGCTCGCGCAGGCGGTCTCGCAAAACGGTCGTGGGGCGGCAATGGTCGGAGTCGACGTGGTCGGCTTCAATCGGATGATTTGGGGTGTCACAGGCATGATGGCGGCGGCGAGCGGCATCCTGATCGCGCCGATCACGCTGCTCTACCCGGACATGGGCGCGGGGGTCCTGATCAAGGCGTTCGCGGCGATGGCACTGGGCGGTTTCGGCACGGTGGGCGGTGCGGTGCTCGGCGGTTTCCTGCTCGGCATACTCGAACAGCTATCGGGCGGCTACGTGTCGACAGGGATGATCGATATCTGCGCATATCTCGTGATTATCTTCGTGCTGACCGTCAAGCCGTCTGGTTTGCTGGGCAGAAAGGAGTTTGCCCGTGTCTGATCTCGCCTCCCGTCACGCGGTGCGTGGCACGCGGTATAGCCGCAGGTTGCTCGCGGTGCCGCTGATCCTGCTGGTTGCATTGCTCGCCGCGGTGCCGGTCGTCACGAACGACTATATCCAGTACGTAATCAATTTGATCCTTGTGTATGTGCTGGTGACTGTCGGCTTCAATCTCGTGCTTGGCTATCTGGGCCAGCTAGCGTTCTGCAACACCGCCTTCTACGGCGTGGGCGCCTATGCCGCGGGACTCGTCGCGACGCATCTGACGCATTCGTTCGTGCTTGTCGTGTTGGGCAGCGCATTGGCCGGCACGCTTGCCGGGCTGCTCGTTTCACTGCCCGCGTTACGTCTGTCCGGCTACTACCTTGCGATCGTGACGTTAGCGTTTGGCGAATTGCTGCGCTGGGCTTATATCCACGCGGATACGGTGACCCAAGGTTCAACCGGCCTTCTCGTCCCGACGCCGGAACTGTTCGGCATGGCAGTCGACTCGCAGACGCGGCTGTACTTCGCGTTCATTGTTACTGTGGCAGTGATGCTGTGGCTGGTACGGAACATCCTTAGATCGCGCTTCGGGCGCGCGCTGGTCGCGATTCGCAACAACCGCCTCGCCGCTATGTCCGTAGGTGTGGCGCCAGCGCAAGCAACGATTCTGGCGTTCGCTCTGAGCGGGTGTGTGGTGGGTGTCGCGGGCGGCCTGTTCGCCATGTTGACGTCGCGCATTGCGCCGGAAAATTTCGGCCTCGGCGAGATGTTGATCGAATATTCGATGGTGATGATTGGTGGCCTCGGCAGCCTGTGGGGTTCGGTGCTCGGTGCCGTGCTGCTTACTGGCGCGCCGGAATTCCTGCGCAATTTCGCGGGCTACGAGGAAATCATCTTCAGCCTGCTGCTGATCGTGGTGCTGCGCGTGTCGCCGCGAGGTCTCGGCGGTGTGCTTTCGGCACGGCTTCCGTTTTGCAAGGAACGTCTGTTCGTTTCATCGGGAGACCGCTGATGACGACCGCACTTTCAGTGAATAACGTCACGGTGCGCTTCGCGGGGCTCGTCGCGGTATCCGATGTGTCGCTCGATATCGAGGCCGCGACCGTTTGCTCGATGATCGGACCGAATGGTGCCGGCAAGACAACGCTGTTCAACGCGATCACGGGGTTCGTCACGCCTAGTGAGGGAAGCGTCAAGTTTAACGGTATTGAACTCGCGGGCAGAAAGACGCATGCAATTGCCAAAGCCGGTGTGCGCCGCACATTCCAGGGTGGCGGCCTGTTCGGCGATATGACCGTACTCGAGAACGTGCTGTGCGGCATGCAGGGCACGCTGGGCACCGGGTTCCTTGGCACGCTGCTCGGCTTCCCGTCTGCACGCCGGGCCGAACGCGAAGCGGTGGATCGGGCAATGCTACTCCTGGACGACATGCAGCTTGCATCCCACGCAGACCGCCTCGTCTCGGAACTGCCGTTTGGCTTGCAACGACAGGTCGACATTACACGGGCACTCGCTGCACGAGCCGAACTGATCATGCTCGACGAGCCCGCGGTGGGACTTTCGGTGGCCGACTGCGACCGGCTCGCTGAGGTGTTGCGGCAGGTCACGTCGCGGGGCGTCACCGTGCTGATGATCGAACACAACATGAACCTGGTTATGCAGGCTTCGGACAAGGTCGCGGTGCTGAACTATGGTCAGTTGCTTGCGACTGGTACGCCCGCGCAGATCCGTTCGAACGAATCCGTACTGGAGGCCTACCTTGGTTGATACCCCATCGCTGCATATCTCAGGACTGACGGCCGGCTACGCGAAACTTCCGGTACTGCATGGCATCGATCTTCGACTCGAGCCAGGCGAAGTGGTCACCGTGCTGGGGGCGAACGGCAGCGGCAAGACCACCCTGCTCAACGCCGTGTGTGGCTTCGTGCGGCCGTGGAGCGGCTCGGTCAAGGTCGGGGGAACGGAGTTGCGCGGCAGCTCTTCACATAAGGTGTTTGCGGCTGGCGTGGTCCAGGCTTCGGGGCAGCGCGAACTGTTTCCCGAGATGACTGTTCTCGAAAATCTACGGATGGGTGCCGTCACGCGCTCGCGGATCGACGATGCCGAGATGGAGCAGGTGTTCGATTTTTTTCCCCGTCTGCGGGAGCGGGTTGGTCAGAAAGCGAAAACGATGTCGGGTGGCGAGCAACAGATGGTCGCCATAGGTCGGGCACTGCTATCGCGGCCGCGTATTCTGCTGCTCGATGAACCGCTCGCGGGACTGTCGCCGCTGTTTGTCGGTGAGATCAGCAAGATCATGCTCGAATTGAAGGCGCGCGGTACGACGATGCTGCTGGTCGAACAGAACATCGCGATGGCCGCGCGTGTCAGCGATCGCTTTTATGTGCTGCGCGACGGTCATATGATCGCGCAGGGCGCGGGCGCTGAACTCCGTGAGAATCACCGGGAACTAGCGCATAAGTATTACCTGTGAAGACGAGATGGAAGGGAAAGGACGGAACGATGAAAATCCTGGTGCCAGTCAAAAGAGTGGTCGACTACAACGTGAAAGTCCGGGTGAAGTCGGACGGCACGGGCGTCGACATCGCGAACGTGAAGATGTCGATGAATCCGTTCGACGAGATCGCAGTTGAAGAAGCGGTGCGTCTGAGGGAAGCGGGCGTGGCGACCGAAGTGATCGCCGTGTCCTGTGGCGTGACGCAGTCGCAGGAAACGCTGCGCACGGCGCTGGCAATCGGCGCGGATCGTGCGATCCTGATCGAAGCGGGCGAAGAGCTGCAGCCGCTGGCGGTGGCGAAGCTGCTGAAGGCGCTGGTCGACAAGGAGCAGCCGCAACTGGTCATCCTCGGCAAGCAGGCCATCGACGACGATTCGAACCAGACCGGTCAGATGCTCGCCGCGCTGGCAAATCTGCCGCAAGCGACGTTTGCCTCGAAGGTCGTCGTTGCCGACGGCAAGGCAACCGTGTCGCGTGAAGTGGATGGCGGTGCTGAAACGCTGTCGCTCACATTGCCGGCCGTGGTCACCACCGACCTGCGCCTGAACGAGCCGCGTTACGTGACGCTGCCCAACATCATGAAGGCGAAGAAAAAGCCGCTCGAAACGATCAAGCCGGAAGACCTCGGTGTGGACGTGACGCCGCGCCTGAAGACGCTGAAAGTCGCCGAGCCGCCCAAGCGCTCCGCTGGCGTGAAGGTGCCGGACGTGAAGACGCTGGTCGAGAAGCTGAAGACTGAAGCCAAGGTGCTCTAAGTAGAACAAGGAGACGGACGAAATGACGAATCTGGTAATTGCTGAACACGACAACGCGTCGATCAAGGCCGCGACGCTGAACACGATTGCGGCGGCCCAGAAGATTGGCGGTGACGTCCACGTGCTGGTCGCGGGTCACAACGCGCAGGCGGCAGCGGATGCGGCGGCGAAGATCGCGGGTGTGTCGAAGGTATTGCTGGCCGATGCGCCGCAACTCGAAGCAGGCCTTGCTGAAAACGTCGAAGCGACGGTGCTGAACATCGCGAAGGACTACACGCATATCCTCGCGCCGGCCACCGCTTACGGCAAGAACATCGCGCCGCGTATCGCGGCGAAGCTCGACGTCGCGCAGATCAGCGACATCACCGCAGTGGATAGCGCCGACACGTTCGAGCGTCCGATCTACGCGGGCAACGCAATCGCGACGGTGCAATCGGCTGATCCGGTCAAGGTCATCACGGTGCGTTCGACCGGCTTCGATGCGGTTGCAGCCGAAGGCGGCAGCGCATCGGTGGAAAAAATCGAAGCGGCAGCGGACTTGGGCATTGCGCAGTTCGTGAGCCGTGAAGTGACGAAGCTCGACCGTCCGGAACTG
Source organism: Paraburkholderia fynbosensis (assembly GCF_902859935.1). GTDB lineage: Bacteria > Pseudomonadota > Gammaproteobacteria > Burkholderiales > Burkholderiaceae > Paraburkholderia > Paraburkholderia fynbosensis. The sequence continues at coordinate 1,103 of NZ_CADIKI010000020.1, read as the reverse complement.
ACGTCGGCGAAGATCATCGTCTCGGGCGGCCGCGGTCTCGGCAACGGCGAGAACTACACGAAGGTGCTCGAGCCGCTGGCCGACAAGCTGAACGCGGCGCTGGGCGCATCGCGCGCGGCAGTCGATGCGGGCTTCGTGCCGAACGACTACCAGGTCGGCCAGACCGGCAAGATCGTCGCTCCCCAACTGTACGTGGCGGTCGGCATCTCGGGTGCGATCCAGCATCTGGCCGGCATGAAAGACTCGAAGGTGATCGTCGCGATCAACAAGGACCCGGAAGCGCCGATTTTCAGCGTCGCCGATTACGGTCTGGTGGGCGATCTATTTGGTGCGGTGCCTGGCTGGATCGACGAAATGCGTTCGCGGGGCTAACCAAGCCGCTGGACTATTCGGCGCTCGCCGCGACAGTAGCTCCCGTCGCACCGTACTTTTGCAGCGTCGCCTCGACAAATCCAGAGAACTTCGCCCGCTCCACGAAATCGCAGAGGAAACGGTGGCCTACCCCGATGCGGGTGAGCGGCATACCCATCGCCTGCTCGATAGACATAAACTGATCAGCCAACACCTGTATGTCCTCGTGCAGCGCCACGGCCGCGATCAAAGGCTGGCGAATGCCTGCTGCCGCATCCAGTTCCTTTTTAAGCATCAAGTCGACAACGGCCTGAGAAGTATCTGTGTAGACCAGTTCGGCGTGTCTGAGCGTACGTTTGAGAAAGAGGTCGTAGGCAGAGTTGCGCGCTGCGGCGATGCGCACACCCGGCTGATCGACATCTGCGACACTCACGAAAGGCGTCCCTTTTCGCACGGCATATGTTCCTTCGATCAGTAGATACGGCGCGGTGAATGCGATGTGTGCTGCACGCTGCGGATCGATTCCAAGGAATGCAACGTCCCACACGTCGTTGGCAGCGGACTCGGCGACGAGACCGGCAGCATTGAACGGGCGGATTCAACCGGTGGATGCAATAGTTTGCTGGAACCGTTCGGCGGGGGTTTCGTAGTCCAGCGTCTTCCTTGGACGCTCGTTCAGTCGCCTTGCCACAGCGTTGAGTTTGGCCTGCGAATACATTGACAGGTCGGTGCCCTTGGGGAAGTACTGCCTT
>NZ_CADIKI010000019.1 GCF_902859935.1 Paraburkholderia fynbosensis | reverse complement strand
ATCAGCAGCAGAGAAACGAGATTATGGAGAACTTTCGCAGCAGCGTCAACAGGTTTTTATCACTTGCCCAACCTGCCCACCGCGCTGGAAGCCTTGCCACTGCTGGCTTTCGCGCTTCTCCGTGCCCCGGCATCCGGAGCACGAAAGAGCGGAATTCTAGCGAGCCCCAGGAGGACTTGCAAGCGTTATTTTGACAAGCGTATTAACGATGCTTGAAAACCGGTTTGCGCTTCTCCACAAACGCCGCCATGCCCTCTTTCTGGTCTTCGGTGGCGAAGAGCGAATGGAACAGCCGGCGCTCGAAATGCACGCCTTCTGCGAGCGTCGTCTCATATGCGCGGTTGACCGACTCCTTCACCATCATCACCGCCGGAAGCGGGAATTCCGCGATGGTCGCGGCCGCGGCTATCGACTCGTCAAGCAGGGAGGCGGCCGGAACAACACGCGAAACCAATCCGGCGCGCTCACCCTCAGCCGCATCCATGAAACGGGCGGTCAGACAGAGATCCATCGCCTTCGCTTTCGACACGGCGCGCGGCAATCGCTGCGTGCCACCGGCCCCCGGCATGATGCCGAGCTTGATTTCCGGCTGACCAAACTTCGCGGTATCGGCGGCAAAAATGATGTCGCACATCATCGCCAGCTCGCAGCCGCCGCCAAGAGCGAACCCTGCTACCGCGGCAATGATCGGTTTGCGCACCGAGCGAACCGTTTCCCAGTTGCGGGTGATGTAGTCGCCCTTGTAGACATCCATATAGGTGTAGGTCGACATCATGCCGATGTCGGCGCCGGCGGCAAACGCCTTCTCACTCCCCGTCACCACAATCGCACCGATCGCGTCGTCGGCATCGAACTCGCGCAGCGCGACCCCCAACTCGTCCATCAATGCGTCGTTCAAAGCGTTCAACGCCTTCGGACGATTCAACGTGATCAGACCAACCCGCCCCCGCGTCTCAACCAAAATGTTCTCGTAAGCCATGCCGCCTCCTAATGGTTAATCACACGCGAAAACGCTTCGCGCGGCTCTCTTAATGATGCTACCATTCACCAACCAACCGGTCGGTCAATTATTAGACAGGCTTTTCCCCAACGCACAGCCAAGCCCCCTCTGCCATGACACATCCGCTATTCACCAAGCACGAAGACACGCTGCAAAAGGCTCTCACCGCGGTTGAAACGCGCGGCTACTGGAGCCCGTTCGTCGAAATGCCCAGTCCGAAAGTGTACGGGGAAACAGCCAACGCGGACGGCGAAGCCGCTTTCAAGGCGCTGCTCAATACGACGTTCGAACTGGATCAACCGTCAACGGGAGAAACGGTCGGCGCCGAAGTTTCGCCGTTCGGCTTCCCGCTCGGCGTGCGCTATCCGAAAGCGGACCCTGACGCACTGATCGAAGCCGCCGCCGCCGCGCAGCGTGACTGGCGCGCGGCAGGCCCGCAGGCGTGGATCGGCGTGAGCCTCGAAATCCTCGCGCGCGTGAATCGTGCCAGCTTCGAAATTGGCTACAGCGTGATGCACACGACCGGCCAGGCGTTCATGATGGCTTTTCAGGCCGGCGGCCCGCACGCACAAGACCGTGCGCTCGAAGCAGTCGTGTATGCATGGGACCAGTTGCGTCGCATCCCCGTCGACGCGCATTGGGAAAAACCGCAAGGCAAGAATCCGCCTCTCGCAATGCACAAGCGCTATACCGTCGTGCCACGCGGCACCGGCCTTGTACTCGGCTGCTGCACGTTCCCGACATGGAACGGCTATCCAGGCCTCTTCGCCGATCTCGCCACCGGCAACACGGTCATCGTCAAGCCGCACCCGGGCGCGATTCTGCCGCTTGCGCTGACCGTGCGAATCGCGCGCGACGTTCTGCGCGAAGCAGGCTTCGATCCGAACGTCGTCACCTTGCTGGCCACCGAGCCGAACGACGGCGCACTCGTCCAAGAGCTGGCCTTGCGCCCGGAAATCAAGCTCATCGACTTCACCGGTAGCACCGAGAACGGCACGTGGCTCGAGCGCCACGCGCACCAGGCGCAGGTTTACACCGAGAAAGCCGGCGTCAACCAGATCGTGATCGACTCCGTCGACGACATCAAAGCGGCCGCCCGCAACATCGCATTCTCCCTAGCGCTGTACTCGGGCCAGATGTGTACCGCTCCGCAGAATATCTACGTGCCGCGCACCGGCATCCGCACCGCCGACGGCTCGCTGAGTTTCGACGACGTCGCCCAAGCCATTGCCAGCTCGGTACAAAAGCTCGTCGCCGACCCGTCCCGTGCGGTCGAACTGCTCGGCGCGATTCAGAACGAAGGCGTTACCCAGCGCATCGGTGAAGCCTCAAAATTCGGCCGCGTTCTGGTTGAGAGTCAGGCGCTCGAGCATCCGGCGTTTGCAAACGCCCGCGTGCGCACGCCGCTCGTGCTGCAACTGGACGCCGCCACCGAACACGCGCAGTTCACCAAAGAGTGGTTCGGCCCGATCTCGTTCGTTATCGCGACAGACTCGACCGCGCAGTCGCTCGAACTCGCTGGCGCGATCGCCGCCGAGCATGGCGCGCTGACACTGTCGGTCTACAGCACCGACCCGGCCGTGCTCGACGATGCCCACGAGGCGTCGATTCGCGGCGGCGTAGCACTGTCGATCAATCTGACGGGCGGGGTATTCGTCAACCAGTCCGCCGCCTTCTCCGACTTCCACGGCACGGGGGCGAACCCCGCAGCCAATGCCGCGCTGGCCGATGCAGCATTTGTCGCCAACCGCTTCCGCGTCGTTCAAAGCCGCGTTCATGTTGAACCGAAAGCGGCGCCGGCGGTAGCTGGCTGAATGGCATAAGAGCCCGAGACAGCGGCATAAGAAAAAGCACGGCCCCTTTCCTATGCCGTTTGGCCGAATGGACCGGGTCGTGCGCCCCAACTAACATGACACATCGGATCGGCATTGAGCGCCGCTCCGTCCAGCGGAAACTCCAATGAACGACGCCTTCATCTGCGATGCGATTCGCACACCCATCGGCCGCTACGGCGGCGTCCTGAAAGATGTCCGTGCCGACGATCTCGGCGCCGTGCCAATCAGGGCGCTGATCGAGCGCAATCCCGGCGTCGACTGGCGCGCCCTCGACGACGTTATTTACGGCTGCGCGAATCAGGCCGGTGAAGACAATCGCAACATCGCTCGCATGTCGGCATTGCTGGCGGGTCTGCCTACGGACGCGCCGGGCGCCACCGTCAACCGCCTGTGCGGCTCCGGCATGGATGCGGTCGGCACCGCCGCGCGCGCGATCAAGGCAGGCGAAGCGCGCCTGATGATTGCCGGCGGCGTCGAAAGCATGACGCGCGCGCCGTTCGTGATGGGCAAAGCCACGAGCGCGTTCTCACGCCAAGCCGACATTCACGACACGACCATCGGGTGGCGTTTCGTCAATCCGCTGATGAAGCGCCAGTACGGTGTCGACTCGATGCCCGAGACCGCGGAAAACGTCGCCGTGGAATTCGCCGTGAGCCGTGCGGATCAGGACGCGTTCGCGCTCGCGAGCCAGCAAAAAGCAGCCCGCGCGCAACGTGATGGCACGCTGGCCGAGGAAATCGTCGGTGTCGATGTCGCGCAGAAGAAGGGGAACCCCGTGCGCGTCATGCTCGACGAGCATCCGCGGGAAACGTCGCTCGAAACTCTGGGCAAGCTCAAGGGCGTGGTCCGGCCGGACGGCAGTGTGACGGCCGGCAACGCGTCCGGCGTGAACGACGGCGCCTGCGCACTGTTGCTCGCTAACCAGCATGCAGCCGACCAGTACGGCCTGCGCCGTCGCGCACGCGTGGTGGGCATGGCAACCGCAGGCGTCGAGCCGCGCATCATGGGTATCGGGCCGGCGCCTGCGACGCAAAAGCTGCTTAGGCAACTCGGCATGACGCTCGAACAATTCGACGTGATCGAGTTGAACGAAGCATTCGCGTCGCAAGGGTTGGCCGTGCTGCGCACGCTCGGTCTGCGCGACGACGACCCGCGCGTCAATCCGAATGGCGGTGCCATTGCGCTCGGCCATCCGCTGGGCGCCTCCGGCGCGCGTCTGATCACGACCGCCCTGTATCAACTGGAACGGATCAACGGCCGCTTTGCGCTGTGCACGATGTGCATCGGCGTGGGCCAAGGCATTGCGCTGGCCATCGAACGGCTTTAAGAGCAACGCCGTAGTGACTGTCAGCTAAAGAGACTTTGAGGAGACACCCAATGTCATATGAAGCGATTCGCCTGGATCTCGACACATCGAGTCACGTCGCTACCATCACGCTGAACCGCCCTGACAAGCTCAACAGCTTCACGCGCGCCATGCATCGGGAATTGAGCGACGCGCTCGACCAGGTTGAAAAATCGGGCGCGCGCGCACTCGTGCTCACAGGAGCGGGGCGCGGCTTCTGCGCCGGCCAGGATCTCGCCGACCTCGATTTCACGCCCGGCGCAATGACGGATCTCGGCGATCTGATCGACGAGCATTTCAACCCGCTGATCCGTCGTCTGCAAGCGCTGCCGTTGCCGGTCATCGCCGCGGTCAACGGCACGGCTGCCGGCGCCGGCGCGAATCTCGCGCTGGCCTGCGACCTCGTGCTCGCGGCGCGCTCCGCGAGCTTCATTCAGGCTTTCGTGAAGATCGGCCTCGTGCCGGACTCGGGCGGCACCTGGCTGCTGCCGCAGCGCGTCGGCATGGCGCGCGCGCTGGGGCTTGCGATCACCGGCGACAAACTCGGCGCGGAAAAAGCCGAAAGCTGGGGCATGATCTGGCAGACGCACGAGGACGCGGAACTCGCCGCCGCTGCGGCCAAACTCGCGGCTCAACTCGCGCAGCAACCCACGCGCGCCATCGCCGCAATCAAGCAAGCAATGCGCGCGGGCGCGACGCAAACCCTCGACCAGCAACTCGATCTCGAGCGCGATCTGCAACGTGCGCTCGGTGCATCCCATGATTACGCAGAAGGTGTGCAAGCCTTCGTTGAAAAACGCGCACCACGCTTCGAGGGCCGCTGATATGTCCACTCAAACCAGTCACGCCAAACAGATGATGCCGGACGAACTCGCCCGCGCAACCGCCGCCGCGATGTACGAGAACGATGCTTGCAGCCGCGCGCTCGGGCTCGAAATCCTGGAAGTGCGTCCAGGCTATGCGCGCCTGCGCATGGCTGTGCGCGACGACTTTCTGAACGGCCACCAGATTTGCCACGGCGGCCTGATCTTCACGCTCGCTGATTCGACGTTCGCGTTCGCCTGCAACACGTACAACATCAACACGGTCGCGGCCGGTTGTTCGATCGAGTTCCTGAAAGCGGTGCACGGCGGCGACGTGCTGACGGCGGAAGCGGTCGAGCAGACACTGAGCGGCCGCACCGGCATCTACGATATTCGCGTCACCAATCGCGCCGACGAAACCGTCGCCATGTTTCGCGGCAAATCGGCGCAAATCAAAGGCAACCTGATTCCCACGGGCGATTGAAAGGCCAGCGCGCGGCGAACCCCACGGTAAAGCCGCGGCCAACGCCGCAGTGGTGCCGCGGCAAACGTGCGACGCAGCGTCGGAGCATCGACGCCATCCAAAATAACAGCCGGTCCCCGGTTTTTTGCGCACAAGCGCACCGTACATAGACTCAGGCATTGAGGCAGCAAGGAGACATTCAATGACGACCGCCCTTCCGCTCGATCCGATCGAGACCGCCAGCCGCGACGAACTTGCCGCGCTTCAACTTGAACGACTCAAATGGTCGCTGAATCATGCGTATGAGAATTCGCCGGTCTATCGGCGCAAATTCGACGAAGCCGGCGTGCACCCGAGCGAAGTCAAGACGCTGGCGGATCTGGCGCGCTTTCCGTTCACCACCAAGAAAGACCTGCGCGACAGCTACCCGTTCGGGATGTTCGCCGTCCCGCAGGAGCAGGTTTCGCGCATTCACGCGTCGTCCGGCACGACCGGCAAGCCGACCGTCGTCGGCTACACCGCGCGCGACATCGACACGTGGGCCAATCTCGTCGCGCGTTCGATTCGCGCCGCCGGCGCGAAGCGCGGCGACAAGGTTCACGTGAGCTACGGGTACGGCCTGTTCACCGGCGGCCTCGGCGCGCACTACGGTGCTGAGCGCGCGGGCCTCACCGTGATTCCGTTCGGCGGCGGCCAGACCGAGAAGCAGGTGCAACTGATCCAGGACTTCCGCCCGGACATCATCATGGTGACGCCGAGCTACATGCTCTCGATCGCCGACGAACTCGAACGTCAAGGCATCGACCCGGCCACTTGCTCGCTGCGCCTCGGCATCTTCGGCGCGGAGCCGTGGACCAACGACATGCGTCAGGCGATCGAAAAGCGCATGGGCATCGATGCCGTCGACATCTACGGCCTGTCCGAGGTGATGGGCCCGGGCGTCGCATCGGAGTGCGTGGAAACGAAGGACGGCCCGACCATCTGGGAAGATCATTTCTATCCCGAGGTCATCGATCCCGAAACCGGCGAGGTGCTGCCGGACGGCGAACTCGGCGAACTGGTGTTCACTTCGCTGACCAAGGAAGCATTGCCTATCATCCGTTACCGCACGCGCGACCTCACGCGTCTGCTGCCGGGCAGCGCCCGCACGATGCGCCGAATGGAAAAGATCACCGGCCGCTCGGACGACATGATGATCGTGCGCGGTGTGAACGTATTCCCGACGCAAATCGAAGAACTGCTGCTCAAGCAGCACGCGCTCGCGCCGCATTATCAGATCGTGCTGACCAGGGAAGGCCCGCTCGACGTGTTGACGCTGAACGTCGAACCGTGCCCGGAAACCGCGCCGGATACGGCAGCGCTGAACACAGCCAAACAGGCGCTCGCCTATGACATCAAGGCGCTGATCGGCGTGAGCGCGGTGGTAAACGTGCTGGCGGTAAACGGCATCGAGCGATCGGTTGGCAAGGCGCGGCGCGTGGTGGACAAGCGCAAGCAAGGGCTTTAAGTCGCCCCTACAAAAAAAAGGTGTCACGTCCCGAATCCCAACCGGGTGTGACGCCTTTTTCAATAATTCAGCGTAGCTCTCCCGCATGCGGGAATCATGTCGAACGCTCGTGCTGCGGCATACGGTGTGCGAAGCCAAAGCAGGCGTCGGCTGCTCCGTTATCGGAAAACCGCAGCCACACCGACCACCCAACCCTCACGAATTCGGCAGCAACAACCACATCCGGCCGCCCTGCTTCATTTTGCCGGCGAGATCGCCGGCGTCGTCGCCGAGGCCCCAGAAGTAGTCGGCGCGCACGCCGCCCTTGATCGCGGAGCCCGTGTCCTGCGCGAACACGAGGCGATTCATCGGCGAGTTCGTCAACGGACGCGTGGTCTGCAGAAACACCGGCGTGCCAAGTGGGATCGACGTCGGATCGACCGCGATCGACCGCTCCGGCGTCAACGGCACGCCGAGCGCGCCAACTGGACCGTCCGCGCCGCCGCTCGGCGCGCTTTCACCGGACGGCATCTCACGGAAGAAGACAAAGCGCGGATTCGTGTCCAGCAGCCCATCCACGCGCGTCGGGTTCGCGCGCGCCCATGCCTTGATGCCCTGCATGGTCGCCTGTGCCGGCGTGAGTTCGCCGCGATCCAACAGCCACCGCCCAATCGACTTGTACGGCTGATTGTTGGTGCCGCCAAAGCCGACGCGCATCACGCTGCCGTCTTCCATCACGATCCGCCCGGACCCCTGCACCTGCAGGAAGAACGCTTCGATCGGATCGTCGACCCACACGAGTTCATTGCCGTTGAGCACGCCCGAGCGCTCGAGCTGCGCACGCGCCGGCAGCGCCGAGCCCGCACGATAGGTGGCGGGCCAGCGATACAGCGCCGTCTGATACACGCCGTGCCGCGTGCGCGAGCCACGCAGCAAGGGCTCGTAGTAACCGGTGACGAGCCCGTCGAGCGTGCCGTCGTTATTGGCCAGCTGGAACGGCGTGAAATAAGCCTCGAAAAAAGCCCGCGCGCTGGTGACGTCGAGATCGTCGATTTGCAAAGCCGCGGCACAGGCACGCGACCAGTTCGGTTGGCGCGCGAGCCTCACGCAGTTCTGTCGTAACGCAGCCGTCGCACCGATCAGCGAATCGTCCTGCCAGCCCGGCACCTGCCGCCAGGCGACTGCCGTGAGGCGCGTCGCGGCAATCTGTCCGGGTATGATCGCGGCACCCGTGGGCGGCGCAACCGACGGCCGGACCGCCCCGCCGCCGCCGCAGGACGCCAGCAGCACCGCAACCGAAAGCGCGCCGAGCCATGCTCCGGCCGTGCGGACAAAACGCATACAATGTTCGTTCTTGATGGAAACCGCCATGTCTGATCTGTTCGACGAATACCCGATGCTCATCTTCGCGCTGGAAGCGCTCCTCGCGCTCTTCCTGCTCGTCTTCATCGTCGTATGGACATCATCCGGCAGGAAGAAAGCCACGCGCGCAACCCGAAGCGAACAACCGAAGCAGCAAAAACCGCAGTAACGCTATGCGATAAACCGCGCGCCGAAGCGCTGCGCAGTTGAACATTTAATGACCGCGGGGCCGCCCCCCGGTTCAATGCAACGTGCGCGGCATGCGCAGAATAAACTCCGGTACCGGCGCGTCGAAACGCTCGCCGTCCTCCGCCACGCAGAAGTAATCGCCCCGCATGGTGCCGACCGGCGTGGCAATGACCGCCCAACTCGTGTATTCGAAATGCTCGCCCGGTTTGAGCAGCGGCTGATGGCCGACCACTCCCAAGCCCTTCACTTCCTGCACCGTATTGTCGCTATCGGTGATCACCCAATGACGCGCAATCAACTGGGCGGGCACCTGGCCGGTATTACGGATAGTCAGCGTGTATGCGAATGCATACTGGCGGCGCTCCGGGTCCGACTCTTCAGGCAGATATTGCACCTGCGCCGAGACGCTGAATTCGTACTGGCTCATCCTGATTCCGGTCTGATGAAACGGGCTGTGAAAAATCGCGGGAAACCCCGAACGCCAATGGTTTGCGGTGCATCGGCGAAGCGATATGCATGGATTGGCATTCTGCTTGATGCGCGGCATGCCCGCAACCGGACATATCTTTTGGCCAAGGACCGTTAAGGCTCGCAGCACTGTCGCCGCCGCCGCGGTGAACTCCGCGCGACCTCAAACCGCCCGCGCGCCGGTTCGGAGCGCCACAAAACGGTAAAATAGCGCTTTCCCGCTTGCACCCGGTCCCGCCATGACGCAATTTCGCATCGCCCCCAGCATTCTGTCCGCCGATTTCGCCCGTCTCGGCGAGGAAGTCCGCAACGTCGTCGCCGCCGGCGCCGACTGGATTCACTTCGACGTGATGGATAACCACTACGTGCCGAACCTGACCATCGGCCCGCTCGTGTGCGAAGCGATCCGCCCGCACGTCGACGTGCCAATCGACGTGCATCTGATGGTGCGCCCCGTCGACCGCATCGTGCCGGACTTCGCCAAGGCCGGCGCAAACCTGATCAGCTTCCATCCGGAAGGCTCGGACCATATCGACCGGACGCTTTCGCTGATCCGCGACCACGGCTGCAAGGCCGGCCTGGTGTTCAACCCGGCCACCTCGCTGAGCTATCTGGATCACGTGATGGACAAGCTCGACCTCGTGCTGATCATGTCGGTGAACCCGGGCTTCGGCGGCCAGTCGTTCATTCCCGAAGCGCTCAACAAGCTGCGCGAAGCCCGCAAGCGCATCGACGCGTATCAGGAACGGACCGGCCGCGAGATTCATCTGGAAGTGGACGGCGGCGTGAAGGTCGACAACATCGCGGAAATCGCGGCAGCGGGTGCGGACACATTCGTGGCCGGTTCGGCGATCTTCGGCCAGCCCGATCACAAGGTCGTGATCGACAGGATGCGCGCCGCGCTCGCGCATGTTCAGCACTAAGGTTCAGCACCACAACCCGCACGCCCTATGACAGCTCCGCTCCCCGCCCCGACCTTCAGCAGCCGGCGCCTGCAAGCCGCGATCATCGACCTCGACGGCACGATGATCGACACTGCCGACGACTTCACCGCCGGCCTGAACGGCATGCTCGCGCAACTCGACGCGCTGGAAACCTCGCGCGAGGAAGTGGTCGGCTATGTCGGCAAGGGTTCGGAGCATCTGATCCGCAGCGTGCTCGCGCCGCGCTTCGAAGCGGACCATGCGCAGGATCGCTTCGACGAAGCCCTCGCGATCTACCAGGCGGAATACGCGAAGATCAACGGCCTCCACACGCGGCTTTATCCCGATGTCGAAGCCGGGCTGATCGCGATGCGTGATGCCGGCGTGAAGCTCGCTTGCGTGACCAACAAGCCGCACCGGTTCGCAGTCGAGTTGCTGCAACAGTACGGGCTCGCACAGTATTTCAGCGTCGTGCTCGGCGGCGACAGCCTCGCGAAAAAGAAGCCGGACCCGCTGCCGATGCTCACTGCCGCGGCGCAACTGGGCGTGCAACCGCAGGCCACCGTGGCGATCGGCGATTCCGAAAACGACGCGCTGGCGGGCCGCGCAGCCGGCATGGCGACGCTCACCGTGCCGTACGGCTACAACCACGGCCAAGCTATACAAACAATAAAATCCGATGGTATAGTTGCCTCGCTGCTCGACGCCGCCAAGGCGATCGCAGCGCACCATTCCACGACTTGAAAAGTCCTTCATCCTCATGTTTCTGAATAAAAAACGGAGTCTGATTAGCATCGACCGGGGAGCCTGGCCCTGGCGTCGCTGGTCGCGCTAACCTCGCCTGAGGTACGCTGAAGCTCGTCTTCGGCAACCGTTTTTTACTTCGCTGCGCTCACGCGTTTTTTCCATCATCTAGTTTCGCTGCATCGGTTGATTCGGCCTGCGTGTACCCGCAAAGTACAGCTGTGCGCTGAAATCCGTTGCTCGCGTCGATGGGAAACTCGCGCCGCTCGGTATCATCGCGTCGCAATGTCGACGCACGTTCCGACCGGCCGCGCAACGCCCCGCTTTGCCCGACGCACGCTGCCGCCGGACCACCGTACAGGATCGGAACATGACCGAACTCGAATTCCAGTCCCTCGCCAACGAGGGCTTCAACCGCATTCCGCTGATCGCCGAAGCGCTCGCCGACCTCGAAACGCCGCTCTCGCTTTATCTGAAGCTCGCGCAGACCGAACGCAACGGCGCCAACTCGTTCCTGCTGGAATCGGTGGTGGGCGGCGAACGTTTCGGCCGCTATTCGTTCATCGGACTGCCGGCGCGCACGCTGCTGCGCACCCGCAACGGCGTGTCGGAAGTGGTGCGCGACGGCAAGGTCGTCGAAACGCACGAGGGCGATCCGCTCGAGTTCATCCAGCAATTCCAGGCCCGCTTCAAAGTGGCGCAACGTCCCGGCCTGCCGCGTTTCGCGGGCGGCCTCGCCGGCTATTTCGGCTACGACGCGGTGCGCTACATCGAGAAAAAGCTCGCGCACAGCGCGCCGAAAGACGATCTGAATCTGCCCGACATCCAGTTGCTGCTCACCGAAGAAGTCGCGGTAATCGACAATCTCGCGGGCAAGCTTTATCTGGTGGTGTACGCCGATTCGACGCAGCCCGAGGCGTACACGAAGGCTAAACACCGTTTGCGCGAACTGCGCCAGCGTTTGCGTACGACCGTGCAGCCCCCTGTCACCTCGGCCAGCGTGCGCACCGAGACCTACCGTGAATTCGCGAAGGACGACTATCTGAACGCCGTGCGCAAGGCGAAGGAATACATCGCCGCCGGCGAACTGATGCAGGTGCAGGTCGGCCAGCGTCTGACCAAGCCGTACCGCGACAATCCGCTGTCGCTGTATCGCGCGCTGCGCTCGCTGAATCCGTCGCCTTACATGTACTACTACAACTTCGGCGAGTTTCATGTGGTCGGCGCATCGCCGGAAATTCTGGTGCGTCAGGAAAAGCGCGGCGAGGATCGCATCGTCACGATTCGCCCGCTCGCCGGCACGCGTCCGCGCGGCAATACGCCGGAACGCGACGCGGAACTCGCGACCGAACTGCTGAACGACCCGAAGGAAGTCGCCGAACACGTGATGCTGATCGACCTCGCGCGCAACGACGTGGGCCGCATCGCGCAGATCGGCTCGGTGATCGTGACCGACAAGATGGTGATTGAAAAGTACTCGCACGTGCAGCACATCGTGAGTTCGGTCGAAGGCAAGCTGAAGCCCGGCACGACCAATTTCGACGTGCTGCGCGCCACCTTCCCGGCCGGCACGCTGTCGGGTGCGCCGAAGGTACGCGCGATGGAACTGATCGACGAACTGGAGCCCGTGAAGCGCGGCCTGTATGGCGGTGCGGTCGGCTATCTGTCGTTCACCGGTGAGATGGATCTCGCCATCACGATCCGCACCGGCGTGATCGCGAACGGCAATCTGTATGTGCAGGCGGCCGCGGGCGTGGTCGCGGATTCGGTGCCGGAATCCGAATGGCAAGAGACCGAGAACAAGGCGCGCGCCGTGCTGCGTGCTGCCGAACAGGTTCAAGACGGCCTCGATAGCGACTTCTGACCGGAGACACACCATGCTGCTCATGATCGACAACTACGACTCGTTCACCTACAACCTGGTGCAGTACTTCGGCGAACTCGGCGAAGACGTGCGCACCTATCGGAACGACGAAATCACGCTGGACGACATCGCGAAGCTCAATCCCGAGCGCATCTGCCTGTCGCCCGGCCCCAGCAATCCGCAACATGCCGGCATCACTCTCGACGTGCTGCGCGAATTCGCCGGCAAGACGCCGATTCTCGGCGTGTGCCTCGGCCATCAGGCAATCGGCGAGGCGTTCGGCGGCCGTGTAGTGCGCGCGCAAACCATCATGCACGGCAAGGTCAGCACGATCGAAACCGACTGCAAAGGCGTGTTCGCCGATCTGCCGAAGCATTTCGTCGTGACCCGCTACCATTCGCTCGCGATCGAACGCGAATCGCTGCCCGAGTGCCTCGAAGTCTCGGCCTGGACCGAAGACGGCGAGATCATGGGAGTGCGTCACAAGGAACTGGCCGTCGAAGGCGTGCAGTTCCATCCGGAATCGATCCTGTCCGAGCACGGCCACGCGCTGCTCGAGAACTTCGTGAAGCAGTCGAAAACCGCCCACCGCACCGCTTGATGAAGAGAGACGAGATCATGTCGATTACGCCCCAGGAAGCGCTGCAACGGACCATCGAGCACCGCGAGATTTTCCACGACGAGATGCTGCATCTGATGCGCCTCATCATGCGCGGCGAGCTCTCTCCCGTGATGGCGGCCGCGATCATCACCGGCTTGCGCGTCAAGAAAGAGACCATCGGCGAAATCACCGCCGCCGCCACGGTGATGCGTGAATTCGCCCGTCACGTCGACGTGCAGGACAACTCGAATTTCGTCGATATCGTCGGCACCGGCGGCGACGGCGCGCACACCTTCAACATTTCCACCGCCACCATGTTCGTGTCGGCCGCGGCCGGCGCGAAGGTCGCGAAGCACGGCAATCGCGGCGTGTCGAGCAAGTCGGGCAGCGCGGACGTGCTCGAAGCGCTCGGCGTGAATATCGATCTGCAACCGGACCAGGTGGCGGCGTCGATTGCGCAAACCGGCATGGGCTTCATGTTCGCGCCGAACCATCATCCGGCGATGAAGAACATCGCCGCCGTGCGCCGCGAACTCGGCGTGCGAACCATCTTCAACATTCTCGGCCCGCTGACCAATCCGGCCGGCGCGCCGAACCAGTTGATGGGGGTGTTCCATGCGGACCTCGTCGGCATTCAGGTGCGCGTGATGCAGCGCCTCGGCGCAAAGCATGTGCTGGTCGTGTACGGAATGGACGGCATGGACGAAGTGTCGCTCGGCGCGGCCACGCAAGTCGGTGAGTTGCGCGACGGCGAAGTCCGCGAGTACGAGATTCATCCGGAAGACTTCGGCATGCAGATGGTGTCGAACCGCACGCTGAAAGTGGCGGACGCGAGCGAATCTAAAGCGATGCTGCTCGAGGCGCTCGACAACAAGCCTGGCGTCGCGCGCGAAATCGTCACGCTGAACGCGGGCACGGCGCTGTATTCGGCGAACGTGGCGGCGTCGATCGCGGATGGCATTCAACTGGCCCGTGAAGCGATCGCGAGCGGCAAGGCCCGCGCGAAGGTCGACGAGCTGATTCGCTTCACCCAGCAATTCAAGCAGTGATCAGGTAGCAATCAACGTAGCGAGACACTTATGAGCGACATCCTCGACCGCATCATCGCGGTCAAACGCGAAGAAGTCCGCGCGGCCGAACAGAGCGCGCCGCTGGAAGAGTTGCGCCTCGAAGCGTCGTCGCGCGATATCCGCGATTTCGTCGGCGCATTGCGCGCCAAGCACGCGGCGGGGCTGGCCGCGGTGATTTCCGAGGTGAAGAAAGCGAGCCCGTCCAAGGGCGTGCTGCGCGAGCACTTCAATCCTGCCCAAATCGCACGTTCGTATGAGAAGCACGGCGCGGCCTGTCTATCCGTGCTCACCGACGTGCAGTTCTTCCAGGGCAGCGTCGCGTATCTGCAGCAGGCGCGCGCTGCGTGCCAGTTGCCGGTGCTGCGCAAGGACTTTATCGTCGATCCGTACCAGATCGTCGAAGCGCGCGCGATGGGCGCCGACGCGATCCTGCTGATCGCCGCCGCGCTCGACACCGCGCAGATGCAGGACCTCGAAGCGCTCGCGCATTCGCTGGGCCTCGCGGTGCTGGTCGAAGTGCACGACAGCAACGAGCTCAAGGAAGCGTTGACGCTGAAGACGCCGCTGATCGGCATCAACAACCGCAACCTGCGCACTTTCGAAACGTCGATCGACACAACCATCGGCATGCTCGATGCGATTCCGGATGACCGCATCGTGGTCACCGAATCGGGCATTCTGGCGCGTGCCGATGTCGAGCGCCTGCGCGCGATGGACGTACACACGTTCCTCGTCGGCGAGGCTTTCATGCGCGCAGACGAGCCGGGCGTGGAGCTTGCACGGATGTTTTTCTAGACGCCGCGACGGTACACGCAAGGAAACGCATCATGGGCATGGAACGCGAAATCAAGCTGGCGCTGCCGGCCGGGCAGGTGCCGGCGGCGCAACAGTGGTTCGTCGCGCGCACCGGTCGGGAAGGCAGCCCGGTCAAACTGGTGAACATTTACTTCGATACGCCGCAGCTTGGGTTGGCGAGCTCGAAGAGCGCGCTGCGTCTGCGTCAAACGCCGGAAGGCTGGCTGCAAACCTTTAAGACGGTGGGCAATGCGAAGGAGGGTTTGCACAGCCGGCACGAATGGGAAATGCCGGTGGCGGGCGCGAAGCTGGAGATCGACGCTTTGCTGCATGTCTGTGATGAACCCGCTGCGGCGGATGCGTTACGCCAGGCGGCGTCCACCTTGATCGAACTGTTCCGCACGAACTTCACGCGTACGCTGTGGCACGTCGTATTGGACGGTGCGGAAATCGAAGCGGCGATCGACCAGGGCGACGTGCTCGCGCAAGTCGACGGCGAGAACCGCCGTGCGCCCATCTCGGAAGTTGAGCTTGAGCTGAAATCCGGCGACGAAGCTGCGCTGCACGCACTCGCGGCGGAACTCGGCAAGCAGATAAGCGGACTCGCGCCCGACAACGTCAGCAAGGCGCAGCGCGGGTATCAGTTGCGGGCGGGTTGAACAGACGGGCTGGGCGGCCGCGTGGCGCCTCGGCACCTTGAGCCGAAGCCCGTTTGCTGCGACACTCCCCCGCCATGACCTCCGCTTCCCGAACCCGCTCCAATCCGTCGCAGGCTTCCCTGTTCGGCGACGCCGCATCCACATCGGCCAGTGACATGACCACGCAATCGCCGACCGACTTCGCCCCACCGACGCTCGAAGCCCAATTCGCCGCCCTGCCCCCGGCATGGCGCACACATCTGAAGCCGTTCATCGACAGCGACGCGTACGCGCCGCTGTGCCGTTTCGTCGATGGTGAGCGCGCCGCCGGCAAAACCGTCTATCCCACCGACGTGTTCCGCGCCTTGCGCCTGACGAGCCCCGACGAAGTCAAAGTGGTGATCCTCGGCCAGGACCCGTATCACGGCGAGGATCGCGGCACGCCGCAAGCACACGGGCTCGCCTTTTCCGTCGCGCCGAACGTGCGCACGCCGCCGTCGCTGCGCAATATCTTCAAGGAAATCGCCGCGAGTCTCGGCCACGAAACGCCTCGTCACGGTTGCCTCGACACCTGGGCCAGACAAGGCGTGCTGCTGCTGAACACGGTGCTGACCGTCGAACGCGACAGCGCGGCGAGCCACGCGAAACGCGGCTGGGAAAAATGCACCGACACGCTCATCCACGAACTGGCGATGCGCCACGACGGCCTCGTGTTCATGCTCTGGGGCGCGCATGCGCAAGCGAAGCGCGCGCTGCTCGGCGGCAAGTCGCATTACGTGCTGGAGGCGCCGCATCCGTCGCCGCTGTCGGCGCATCGCGGCTTTCTCGGCTGCGGCCACTTCGTGAAGGCCAACGAGTACCTCGTGAAGCAGGGCCGCGCACCAATCGACTGGCGTCTGCCCGACGAAGCGCAAATGCTGGCGTGACAAACGCAAGCAGCGCCGCAATAAGGAAACGCCACGGACTCGCGTCCGTGGCGTTTTTCATTTCCCTGCTATCCGCAGTTATTGGCGGCTTCGTAGCAACGTTATCGAAGCAGCAACAGGCTTACGCGGCAGCAATCGCTTCACGCGCGGCAGCCAGCGCGGCGGTGGCCGCGTCCGGGCCCATGTTCAGGCCTTCGGCGTAGATGAAGTTCACGTCGGTCATGCCGAGGAAGCCCAGGAAGCTCGTCAGATACGGCGTCTGGCTGTCGTTCGGCGTGCCCAGGTACTTGCCGCCGCGTGCCGACACGACATAGACCTTCTTGCCCTTCACGAGACCTTCCGGACCGTTCGCCGTGTACCGGAACGTGATGCCAGCGCGGGCGATGAAGTCGAAGTACGTCTTGAGTTGCGACGAGATCCCGAAGTTGTACATCGGCGCACCGATCACGACGATGTCGGCGGCTTGCAGTTCGGCGATCAACGCTTCGCTGCGTGCGGCAATCGCGGCTTGCTCGGCCGTGCGTTGCTCGGCCGGCGTGAAGAACGCGCCGAGGACGGCGTCGTCCAGGTGCGGCAGCGGTTCGGCTTGCAGGTTGCGGACGACGACTTGCGCGCCCGGATTCGACTGTTGCAGTTTTGCGGTCAGCTCGTTGACGAGGAGCGTCGAGTTCGCGCCTTGCGAGCGGGCTGCCGAGTTGATTTGCAGGATCGTGGCCATGGTTGACTCCAGTAGGGGCGCGCAATGTTGCGCGAGTGAAGGCATTGTGTTTTTTTACCGCCCCGGGAAAAAGCCATCCGGCAGCGAAGGATTGTTGCAGTGGTAGAACAATCCCGCGCCCTCGCCCGCCCATTAACGCCGCAAAGGCTGACGATCAGCTGCCCAGCCACCGTTCGCGCGCCTTGCGCGCGGCGGGCCGCCGGTCGCTGACGGCGAGCTTGTAGCGCACCACCTCCGGCCCGTCCAGCTTGACTTGCGTGGTGCGCAGCTCGTCGCGACGGAACGCATGGATTTCGACCTTCGCACCCGGCTGATAACGCGCGAGCAACCCGTCAAGATTCGAACCGGTGACGCGCAGGCCGTCGAGCGCGATCAACACGTCACCGGCCGAGAGTCCCGCTTTTTGCGCCGCGCTGCCTTCGTGGACTGCCGCCAGCGTGCAATCCGCGCCGCCGCGCAGACGCGTGCCGAGCGAAGGCTTGCCGTTTTTGTCCAGTTCAGGCGCGAGCGCGACGCCGAACGGCTCGAGCAACGGGCCGAGCGGCAGATCGCGCGTGCCATGCACGGCTTCGGCGAACAGTTCGCCCAGTTCCGCTCCGGTCGCTTCCGCGAATATCCCTTCGATCTCGCTTTCGTCGACGCCGACCGGCTTGCCGCGGTAGAAGTCGCGGCCAAAACGCTGCCACAGCAGACGCATCACGTCGTCGAGCGATTTGCGGTCGCCGGTCTGCGCGCGAATCGTCAGATCGAACGCGAGCGCGACGAGCGAGCCCTTGGTGTAATAGCTGACGATCGCGTTCGGCGCGTTCTCGTCCTGCCGGTAGTACTTGACCCACGCGTCGAACGAGCTTTCGGCGACAGTCTGCTTGAGTCGTCCGCTGCCGCGCTGCACGCCGCCGATCACCTTGCCGAGCATGCCGAAATAGTCGTCCTGCGAGATCAGGCCGCCGCGCACGAGGATCAGATCGTCGTAGTAAGACGTGAAGCCCTCGAACAGCCACAGCAGCGACGTATAGTTTTCGACGCTCAGGTCATAAGGCGCGAACACGGCCGGCTTGATGCGCTTGACGTTCCATGTGTGGAAATATTCGTGGCTGCACAGGCCGAGGTAGGTTCGGTAGCCTTCGCTCATCGCTTCGCGGCCTTGCACGGGCAGATCGCCGCGATTGCAGATCAGCGCCGTGGAGGCGCGGTGTTCGAGGCCGCCGTAGCCGTCGGTGACGGCTTGCGTCATGAACACATAGCGGTCGACCGGCGCTTTCTTTGTCTTCGGTTCGAACAATGCGATCTGCGCTTCGCAGATGCGCTTCAGGTCGGCGCCCAAGCGCGCCATGTCCAGCCCAATCACACGCCCCGCAATCACGATGTCGTGCGGCACGCCATGCGCGTCGAAAGTCGCCAGCGCGAATTCGCCGAGCGTGACCGGATGATCGATCAGCTCGTCGTAGTTCTGCGCCCGATACTCGCCGAAGCCATAGCGTTTCGTGCCGCGCGCTTCCGGCAGTGCGGTCGCGACCCGCCAGTTGCGATATGCCGCGCCGTGCGGCTTCTGAATGTCGACCACGCACTGCGCTTCCTCGTGACCGAGCGGCAACAAGAACACACTGGTGCCGTTGAAAAAGCCCGTCGTGTCGTCGAGATGCGCCGCGCGCACCGACAGGTCCCACGCGTACACCTCGTAGCGCAGCGTCAGCGCGCCTTTGACCGGCGCGGCCTGCCACGTGTGCTTGTCGGTCTTTTCCACCCGCACCTTGCGGCCCGCGCCGTTGCTGGCGCGCAGCGTGACGATGTTGCGCGCGAACTCGCGCACCATGTAGCTGCCCGGAATCCACACCGGCAGCATGAAACGCTGGCCGGCGGGGTCGGGATCGGCGACGGTCACGGTGACTTCGAACAGATGGGCGGCGGGTTGCTTCGGAACGATGGTGTAGCGGATCGGCTTCATCGGCGGCGATTAGGAGGTGGGGAACGAAAAGTTGATCGAGGCGTCGATCGAGGCGCCGGATCTATGCGTGAGACTCGACACGTCGGCATTGCTTCGGCAGGCCCGATGCGAAAGGAGGCGCCCTGTGCGCCTCCTTGCTCCTGCATGTGCCGCGTGGTTCAGTGCGCGGCGGCCATTTCGCGGTCCAGCCGGTCGGCAGGCACGGCGCCCGGCAGGCGGCGGCCATCGGCGAGGAACACCGTGGGCGTGCCCTCGACGTTCATCGCGTGGCCGAGCGTGAGGTTCTTGTCGATCGCGGCGGTGTCGCAGGTGCCGGCGGCGGTGGGCGCCTGGTGGTTCTGCATCCACGCTTCCCACGCTTTCGCGCGATCCGTCGAGCACCAGATCGACTTCGACTTGGCCGTCGAATCCGGAGACAGTACCGGGTACAGGAACGTATAGACCGTCACGTTGTCGAGCGACTTCAGCGACGTTTCGAGCTGCTTGCAGTACGGGCAGTTCGGATCGGAGAACACGGCGATCTTGCGTGCGCCATTGCCGCGCACGACCTTCACCGCGTTCGCGAACGGCAGGCTGGCGAAATCGATCCGGTTGGTGTCGGACAGACGCGCTTCCGTCAGATTCTTGCGGGTCTTCGCGTCGACCATATCGCCGAGCATCAGGTAATCGCCGTTCGCGTCGCTATAGACGATCTGGCTGCCGAGGTTCACTTCGTACAACCCTGCGATCGGCGACTTCGTGATGCTCTTGATCGTCACGTCGGCCAGACGCGTTTGCAGCGTGGCTTTGAGCTTGTCGGTCGTCTGATCGGCCTGTGCCGAGCAACCGATCGTGAAAGCGGCGATCGCGAGCGCGCCCGCTACCATGCGGAAGGTTTTTTTCATGCTGAATTCCTGTTTCGGTCGCGCGTGTCGCGCGTTGTGTCACGTGCCGGGGCGGACCGGCAGGCCGTCAATCCGTTCATGATACCTGTGTTGCCGGCCGTGGCCGCCAGCCACGCGTTTACCCAAGCGCGGCCGACACCAGCCAGCGCTTGATGAACGGCTGCGCCCCGACAAAAGCCATACCGCTGTTACGCAGTGCCTTCGCAAACGGCCCGGGTACGGAGAAAAGCTTCTGCAAGCCGTCCGTGGCGATCATCAGCGCGCGGATATCTTCGCGGCGGGCGCGCTCGTAGCGGCGCAGCAGCACCATGTCGCCGAGATCGCGGAACGATTCCTTGCCGGCGACCGTCTCGGCGAGCGCCGCGACGTCGCGCAAGCCGAGGTTCATGCCTTGTCCCGCCAGCGGATGAATCAGATGCGCGGCATCGCCGACGAGCGCGGCGCGCGACGCCACCAGCCGGTCCACCGTTTGCAGCGCGAGCGGGAAGCCCTGCGCGGGCGTCACGCATTCGAGCGCGCCGAACTGGCCGCCGCTCGCGCGCTCCACTTCGGCGGCGAGCTGCGCCGGATCGAGCGCGAGCAGCTGCTCGGCGTGCTCGGCGCGCGCCGACCAGACCAGCGACACATGGCCGTCCGGCATCGGCAGCAACGCGATGATTTCGCCGTCGCGGAACCACTGGTAGGCGGTTTCGCCGTGCGGCTTCTCAGCCTTGAAATTGGCGACCACGCCGGTTTGCCGGTAGTCGCGGCGGTTCATCTTCGAGCCGATCTGCGCGCGCACCCACGAATGCGCGCCGTCCGCGCCGACCACCAGATCGGCCTCGACGACATTGCCGTTTGCGAGACCGACGCTCGCGCTCTCGGCGGTGAAGTCCAGCGCCTGAGCGCGCGAGTCGATCCAGGTGAGATTCGGCTGGAAGCGCAGCGCCGCATCCAGGGCGCGTTCGATCACCGACGACTCGACGATCCACGCCAGTTGCGGCACCGATGCCTGAAATGCGGAGAAATGCAGCTCGGCATGAGCGTCGCCGTAGACCCGCATGTCGTAGACGGGCCCGAGCCGCGACAGATCGAGCGCCTGCCAGACCCGCAAGCGCTCGAGCAGCGCCTGCGAACTCGACGACAACGCGTAGACCCGCGAATCGAAAGCTGCGCCGGCGGGCAGTGCCGCACAAGCTTGCGCGAGCAGCGCCACGCGCAGGCCGCCTTGCGTGAGCGCGAGCGCCGCGGTCTTGCCGACGAGCCCGCCGCCGATCACGGCGGCATCAAAGGTCTGGTGGTGTGCGTTCATCCGCGCATTATAGCCGCGGGGGTTGCGGGGGACGGATCGGCGCGTGCAGCCATTGCGCCCGAAAAATCGGGCCTGGCGGACGCCTGAGAGCTAGTGCTGCGAATCCGATGCCATCGCCGCATTCGCTTCGCGCAGACGTATGAAGCGCGGGTCGGACTGGAGAATGCGCCATGCGCTCGCTTCGAGTTGCGCTTTGCGCTCGCGCTGGTCGCCCACGCACGGCGCAATCGGGGAATACTTGGTCGTACACGCGCCACAGTGATTCGAAGTCGTTTTTATCGGCGAATTGCGCGATGCGACGTCGCCACCACCCGCCGACCAGCACCACCGCCGCGCCGGTTCCAGCCATCTCACTGCTCGCACATCTATCCCCCGGAAAAGAGCTCTGGCGGCGCTGAGCCGTCGATTCTAAGTGGCCGCACAGAAACGGGCGCAGATCGCGTCCGCCGCACGTCCCTCAGCGCGCCCGGCTTTCCCGCCAGCGCAACGGTACGCCCACCCGAACGGGTTACAATTGCGTTTTCCGTGAAAACTCGCACTCGATCGTCGAGCCAACGCCCCGATTCGGTGACCTGTCCCGCTCCGCTGCGATTGCCCCCACGCCACACGCGAAGGCTTTCCGAAGCCGCACCCAGCGTCGAGCGCATCACGCAACTTACTGATTCACTGAAGGATTTCCATGAGCCTCAAATGCGGCATCGTCGGCTTGCCTAACGTCGGCAAGTCCACCCTGTTCAATGCGCTGACCAAGGCGGGCATCGCCGCCGAAAACTATCCGTTCTGCACGATCGAGCCGAACGTCGGCGTGGTCGAGGTGCCGGACGCGCGTCTGAAGGCGCTCGCCGAGATCGTCAAGCCGGAGCGCATCCTGCCGGCGGTGGTGGAATTCGTCGACATCGCCGGTCTGGTGGCGGGCGCCAGCAAGGGCGAAGGCCTCGGCAATCAGTTCCTCGCGAACATCCGCGAAACGGACGCGATCACGCACGTGGTGCGCTGCTTCGAAGACGACAACGTGATTCACGTCGCGAACAAGGTCGATCCGCTGTCGGACATCGAAGTGATCAACACCGAACTGGCGCTGGCCGACCTTGCCACTGTCGAAAAGGCGCTCGCGCGCTATTCGAAGGCCGCCAAGTCGGGTAACGACAAGGAAGCCGCGAAGAACGCCGCCGTGCTGGAAAAGGCGCGTGCGCAACTCGACCAGGCCAGGCCCGTCCGCGCGCTCGATCTGTCGGACGACGAAAAGGCGACGCTCAAGCCGTTCTGCCTGATCACCGCGAAGCCGACCATGTACGTGGCCAACGTGAAGGACGACGGTTTCAAAAACAATCCGCATCTGGACGCCGTGGCGAAGTTCGCGGCTGCCGAGAACGCGCCGGTCGTGGCCGTGTGCGCGGCGATCGAAGCGGAAATCGCCGACCTCGACGAAGCCGACATGGAAGTGTTCCTCGCGGACATGGGCATGGAAGAGCCGGGCCTGAACCGCGTGATCCGCGCAGGCTTCAAGCTGCTCGGCCTGCAAACCTACTTCACCGCCGGCGTGAAGGAAGTGCGCGCATGGACTATCCATATCGGCGATACCGCGCCGCAAGCGGCGGGTGCGATTCACACGGACTTCGAGCGCGGCTTCATTCGCGCGCAGACGATCGCGTTCAACGACTTCATCACCTACAAGGGTGAGCAAGGCGCGAAGGAAGCCGGCAAGATGCGCGCCGAAGGCAAGGAATACGTCGTGCACGACGGCGACGTGATGAACTTCCTATTCAACGTCTGACGGCCGCACCGTCTTCCAGAAAAAGCCCGCTTCAAGCGGGCTTTTTTTTGCTGCCAGCCGATTGCACAGGAGCGCGAACCACTCGCGCGGCTCGTCACAGCTCCGCTGCGGCGGCCGGTCACCGTACCGACTCCACCGGCATTGCCCATTTCGATTGTTTCCGTTTCATGACAGCCGATGTTAAATTGCGGCTTCCGGCGCGCGCCATCCCCGGTTTGCGCCGCCCGGCCGCCGACGCCAGAAGCGACGCCGGACTGTCATCGAACACAAATAGAATCGCGCGATTCACTTCCGCGCCCCTTCCGCACTGCCGTGCATGGGATCGGATCACGTGCTCAAGCACCCACTCCGATCGACACAGGAGACACAATCGATGAATTGCAAGCCGCTGCTCCGTTCGCTGTCCATTGCCGCCGCGCTGAGCGTCGGCTTTAGCCAGGCGGCCCACGCCGCGACCGAAATCCAGTTCTGGCACGCGATGGAAGCCGCTCTGGGCGAACGTCTGAACGACATCGCCAACGACTTCAACAAGTCCCAAAGCGACTATACGATCGTGCCGGTGTTCAAAGGCACCTACGACCAGACCCTTGCCGCCGGCATCGCCGCGTATCGCAGCGGCAACGCGCCGGCCATCCTGCAGGTCTATGAAGTCGGCACCGCCACGATGATGCAGGCGAAGAAGGCCGTGATTCCCGTCACCGACGTGTTCAAGCAGGCAGGCGTGCCGCTCGACCAGAAGGCGTTCGTGCCGACGATCGCGAGCTACTACAGCGACGCGAAAACCGGCCAGCTGATCTCGATGCCGTTCAACAGTTCGACGCCGGTGCTTTACTACAACAAGGACGCCTTCAAGAAGGCCGGGCTCGATCCGAACCAGCCGCCGAAAACCTGGGCCGAATTACAGGTCGACGCGCAGAAGCTCAAGGCATCGGGCATGTCGTGCGGCTATTCGTCGGGCTGGCAGAGCTGGATCCAGCTCGAGAACTACAGCGCGTGGCATGCCGCGCCGTTCGCGTCGCAGAACAACGGTTTCAACGGCCTCGACGCGCAACTCGAATTCAACAAGCCGCTGCAAGTCGCGCACATCCAGTTTCTGCAGAACATGCAGAAGGACGGCACCTTCACCTATGTCGGCCGCAAGGACGAACCGGTGTCGAAGTTCTATAGCGGCGACTGCGGGATCATCACGAACTCGTCGGGCTCGCTTGCCACGATCAAGAAGTATGCGAAGTTCAATTTCGGCACCGGCATGATGCCGTACGACGCCAGCGTGAAGGGCGCGCCGCAGAACGCGATCATCGGCGGGGCGAGCCTGTGGGTGTTGTCGGGCAAGGACCCGGCCGTCTACAAGGGCGTGGCGAAGTTCCTCGCGTATCTGACATCGGCGCCGGTGGCCGCGAAGTGGCATCAGGACACGGGTTACTTGCCGGTCACGACGGCCGCCTATGACCTGACGCGCCAGCAAGGCTTCTACGAGAAGAACCCCGGCAGCGATACGGCGATCCGCCAGATGCTCAACAAGCCGCCGCTGCCGTTCACGAAGGGCTTGCGTCTGGGCAACATGCCGCAGATCCGCACTGTGATCGACGAAGAACTCGAACAGGTCTGGGCAGAGAAGAAGACGCCGCAACAGGCACTCGACTCGTCGGTTTCGCGCGGTGACGAGTTGCTGCGCCGCTTCGCGAAAGCCGGCAACTAGGCAGGCAAGCCGGCGTTCACCGGCACGGTTTCGGCGCGCTCGCGCCGAAACCCATGGTCGCAGCAAACCCAGGAAATCTTCGATGGAAAAGCGCTCCAGCTTCGGCACTAGTCTGCTGCCCTATCTGCTCGTCGCGCCGCAACTCGCGATCACGCTGCTGTTCTTCCTGTGGCCGGCCGGCGAGGCGCTCTGGCAATCCACGCAGAGCCAGGATGCGTTCGGCACATCGAGCGAGTTCGTCGGGCTCGCCAACTTCAGGCAGCTGCTCGCCGATCCGCTCTATCTGTCGTCGTTCAATACGACATTGATCTTCTGCGCGCTCGTCACGGTGTCGGGGCTCGTGATCTCGCTGCTGCTCGCGGTCTGCGCCGATCGGGTGACGCGCGCCGCGAAGACCTACCAGACGCTCCTGATCTGGCCGTACGCGGTCGCGCCCGCGATCGCCGCGGTGCTGTGGTCGTTCCTGTTCAATCCGAGCATCGGCCTCATCACCTTCGCACTCGCGAAGTACGGCATCGTGTGGAATCACGCGCTGAACGCGGGTCAGGCGATGTTTCTGGTGGTGCTCGCGTCGGTCTGGAAACAGATCAGCTACAACTTCCTGTTCTTCTATGCGGGCTTGCAGGCGATTCCACGCTCGCTGATCGAAGCGGCGGCGATCGATGGCGCGGGTCCCGTGCGGCGCTTCTTCGGCATCGCGCTGCCGTTGCTGTCGCCGACCAGTTTCTTCCTGCTGGTGATCAACATCACGTACGCGTTCTTCGACACCTTCCCGGTGATCGACGCCGCGACCGGCGGCGGCCCCGCGCAAGCGACCCGCACGCTGATCTACAAGATCTTCGCCGAAGGCTTCCAGGGGCTCGACATCGGCAGCTCGGGCGCGCAGTCGGTGATCCTGATGGTGATCGTCGTCGCGTTGACGGTCGTGCAATTCCGCTTCATCGAACGCAGGGTTCAATACTCATGATCGAGAACCGCCGCGGTTTCGACCTGTTCTGCCACGCGGTGCTGATTCTCGGCGTCGTGCTCGTGGTGTTTCCGGTGTACGTCGCGTTCTGCGCCGCGACGATGAGCGAGCACGAGGTTTTCACCGTGCCGCTGTCGCTCGTGCCGAGCACGCATCTGTTCGAGAACGTCGCGACCATCTGGTCGCACGGCAGCGGCAATGCGGCGGCACCGTTCGGCCGCATGCTGTTCAACAGCCTCGTGATGGCCCTGGCAATTTCGATCGGCAAGATCGCCGTGTCGATGATCTCCGCGTACGCGATCGTGTTCTTCCGCTTTCCGTTTCGCATGCTCTCGTTCTGGCTGATCTTCATGACGCTGATGCTGCCGGTCGAAGTGCGGATCTTCCCGACCGTGCAGGTCGTGTCGTCGATGCATCTGAGCAATACGTACAGCGGTCTGACCTTGCCGCTGATCGCGTCGGCCACCGCGACGTTCCTGTTCCGCCAGTTCTTCATGACGCTGCCCGACGAGCTGATGGAGGCGGCGCGCATCGACGGTGCGGGCGCGATGCGCTTTTTCTGGGACGTCGTGCTGCCGCTGTCGAAGACGAATATGGCCGCGCTCTTCGTCATCACGTTCATCTACGGCTGGAATCAATACTTGTGGCCGATCCTGATCACGAGCCAGCAATCGCTGATGACCGCGGTGGTCGGCATCCGCAGCATGATCGCGTCCGGCGACACCGCGACCGAATGGCACCTCGTGATGACCGCGACGCTGCTCGCGATGCTGCCGCCGCTCGCCGTCGTGCTGACGATGCAGCGCTGGTTCGTGCGCGGCCTGGTGGATTCCGAGAAGTAATCGAGCCGGCGTGGCATGGCGACGCCCGGACACGACGACGGCATTGAACAGAAAACACCGCGCACCACGCGGCAAGCAACGAAAGGCTAAAACGGCATGGCTGCACTGACTCTGCAAGGCGTTAAAAAAACCTACGACGGCAAACAGTTCGTGCTGCACGGCATCGACGTCGACGTCGCCGACGGGGAGTTCGTCGTGATGGTCGGGCCGTCCGGATGCGGCAAGTCGACGTTGCTGCGGATGGTCGCGGGACTCGAACGCATCTCCGACGGCCGCATCTCGATCGCCGGCAAAGTGGTCAACGACCTGGAGCCGAAGGATCGCAACATCGCGATGGTGTTCCAGAACTACGCGCTGTATCCGCATATGAGCGTAGCCGAGAACATGGGCTACGCGCTGAAGATCGCGGGTGTCGAGCGCGCGCAGATCGCGAAGCGCGTGCAGGCCGCCGCGCAGATTCTCGAACTCGAAGCGCTGTTGCAACGCAAGCCGCGCGAGCTGTCCGGAGGACAACGGCAGCGCGTCGCAATGGGCCGCGCGATCGTGCGCGAGCCGGCGGTGTTTCTGTTCGACGAACCGTTGTCGAATCTCGACGCGCGTTTGCGCGTGCAGATGCGCCTCGAAATCCAGCGGCTGCATGCGCGCCTCGCCACCACGAGCCTGTACGTGACGCACGATCAGATCGAAGCGATGACACTCGCGCAGCGTGTGATCGTGATGAACAAGGGCCACGCCGAGCAGATCGGCGCGCCGACCGAGGTCTACGAGCGGCCGGCTACCGTGTTCGTCGCGAGCTTCATCGGCTCGCCGGGGATGAATCTGCTGGAAGGCCGCGTGTCCGATGACGGCGCGACGTTCGACGTCGCGGGCAACGGTCCGAAACTGCCGTTGGCGGGTGTGGCGTCGATCGGCCGGGAGGTCGCCAAAGGCCGCGAGTGGACGCTCGGCATTCGCCCGGAGCACATGGACCCTGGCCACGCGGACGCTCGGCACGCGACGCTCGGCGTCGATTCTTGTGAATTACTCGGCGCGGACAATCTCGCGCACGGCCGCTGGGGCAAGCACGATGTGACGGTGCGCTTGCCGCATGCGCATCGGCCCGCGGCGGGCGAAGCGCTGCAAGTGGCGTTGCCGGCGGCGCATCTGCATTTCTTCGATCCGTCGACGGGACGGCGCGCCAACTGAGACCTGCCCGACGCGCACGCACATTCACGCGCGACCAGAATGACAATCACCCTGAACAGCATGACAGGCATCGCCCTCACGCGCCTCGGCCGCCATGCGACGGCGGCCGTCGCGCTGTTGTTCGGCGTGGCGGCAGCGCCGGCGCTCGCATACGTCGCCCCCGGCACGACACCCGACGAAGCTGACCTCAGCAATCACGACACCTACAGCAATCGCGACGGCAACACCGTCCACGCGCCGGCCCGTGCGCTGTCCGGCAAAGCGCCGCAAGGCGCGAGCGCGCGCTGCCGCGACGGCACCTACAGCTTCAGCCGACATCATGGCGGCACCTGTTCGCGACACGGCGGCGTTGCCGACTGGCTCTGAGCATCCACGCCGCCGCGCGCATCGACACACGAGCCGACCTCCGACACCACGCGCCGCCCCCTGCCGCCCCACCCGCCGCGCGAAGTACAATGCCACCTGAACCACACGCCCGCGCGCGGGGCGTCGCGAAGTTCGACGCCGCGCTCGATGCCGCGCCGGCCGGCGCCGGGCATGCCGCCTGGCCTCAACACCGCTAACACCGATTACCCATCCACCCAACGACTGCCCGCCCCCACGCGGCCGGCGTCGTCAACGTCTATTGCAAGCAAATGGCCCAATACGTCTTCACCATGAACCGGGTCGGCAAGATCGTGCCGCCCAAGCGTCAAATCCTGAAAGACATCTCGCTGTCGTTTTTCCCCGGCGCGAAGATCGGCCTGCTCGGCCTGAACGGCTCGGGCAAGTCGACGCTGATCCGCATCATGGCCGGTGTGGACAAGGACATCGAAGGCGAGGCCACGCCGATGCCAAACCTGAACATCGGCTATCTGCCGCAGGAACCGCAGCTCGACCCGACCAAGACGGTGCGTGAAGCGGTCGAGGAAGGTCTCGGCGACGTGCTCAACGCGCAGAAGAAGCTCGACGAAATCTACGCGGCCTACGCCGAGCCGGACGCCGACTTCGACGCGCTCGCCGCCGAGCAGGCGAAGTACGAAGCGATCCTCGCCACGTCGGATGGCGGCAGCGCCGAACAGCAGATCGAAATCGCCGCCGACGCGCTGCGCCTGCCGGCCTGGGACGCGAAGATCGAGCATCTGTCGGGCGGCGAAAAGCGCCGCGTGGCGTTGTGCAAGCTGCTGCTCGAAAAGCCCGACATGCTGCTGCTCGACGAGCCGACCAACCACCTGGACGCGGAATCGGTCGACTGGCTCGAACAGTTCCTGACGCGCTTCCCGGGCACCGTCGTCGCAGTGACCCACGACCGCTACTTCCTCGATAACGCCGCCGAGTGGATTCTCGAACTCGACCGCGGCCACGGCATTCCGTGGAAGGGCAACTACAGCAGCTGGCTCGATCAGAAGGAAGAGCGCCTGAAGCAGGAAGAGTCGTCGGAATCGGCGCGTCAGAAGGCGATCAAGAAGGAGCTGGAGTGGGTGCGCCAGAACCCGAAGGGCCGTCAGGCGAAGTCGAAGGCGCGTATCGCCCGCTTCGAGGAACTGAACAGCCAGGACTACCAGAAGCGCAACGAAACGCAGGAAATCTTCATTCCGGTCGGCGATCGTCTCGGCAATGAAGTGATCGAGTTCAAGAACGTCAGGAAGTCGTATGGCGATCGTTTGCTGCTCGACGACGTCAGCTTCAAGATTCCGGCGGGCGCGATCGTCGGCATCATCGGGCCGAACGGCGCGGGTAAGTCGACGCTGTTCCGCATGCTGACCGGCCGTGAACAGCCGGATTCGGGCGAGATCGTGCAAGGCCCGACCGTCAAGCTCGCTTACGTGGACCAGAGCCGCGACGCGCTCGACGGCTCGAAGACCGTGTTCGAGGAAATCTCCGGCGGGGCGGACGTGCTGACGGTCGGCAAGTACGAAACGCCGTCGCGCGCGTACATCGGCCGCTTCAACTTCAAGGGCGGCGATCAGCAGAAGGTCGTCGGCAATCTGTCGGGCGGTGAGCGCGGCCGGCTGCATCTGGCCAAGACGCTGATCGCGGGCGGCAACGTGCTGCTGCTCGACGAACCGTCGAACGACCTCGACGTCGAAACGCTGCGCGCGCTCGAAGACGCATTGCTCGAGTTCGCAGGCTCGGTGATGGTGATCTCGCACGATCGCTGGTTCCTCGACCGGATCGCGACGCACATCCTTGCGTTCGAAGGCGATTCGCAAGTCACGTTCTTCGACGGCAACTACCAGGAATACGAAGCGGACAAGCGCGCCCGTCTCGGTGAAGAAGCTGCGCGTCCGAAGCGTCTGCGTTACAAGCCGATCACCCGGTAACGTGGCGTTCGGTGGCCCGCCTCGTGGGTGTGGGGCGGGTCGCTTTGCTGTTTCGCTTCATGGGTTTGCCTGACTGGTTCGCTTTGTCGGTCCATTCCGGCTGCGGTGTTTCGGATCATTCCGGCGACTGTTTCGCTCCCCGCGGCTCCTCTCTGCACAGGCGCATGGCCATGCGCGGCACACGATGCCCGCGCCACTCGCGCGGCACGTCGGACGAAATGGACGGCAAGGCACACGCATTGCGTGTCGCGGCGTGATACATGTCGTCGTTCCGGCAGACGCAGCCGTGCCGCCGGAATAGACATGCGCCCGAGCGGCGCATGCAAACCAGAACCAGTCACAGCCGCACCACGCCGCGTGGTGACGAGGAGGCAAGCATGGCGATGTCGAAGGGCAAGCGCTGGTTGGTCGCCATCGGCGGCGTGTTGCTGGTGCTGATCGTCCTCGCGGTCGGCGCGCTGCGGTTCGCGCAGCAGGAGGTCAAGAATCGCCTGGTCGCGGCGCTCGGCCCGCTCGGCAGCGCCGAAAGCATCGACGTCGGCCTGACCTCGATTCATCTCACGCGTGTGCTCATCAAGGCGCCGCCCGGCTGGCCGGCCGGCGACCCGCTCAGAGCCGACGAGATCACCCTCACCCCCGACATCCGCGATCTGCTCGCGCGGCGCATGCATATCCGCAGCGTGGTGGTGCGCGGCTTCGACATGGCCGTGCTGCGCACGAAGGACGGATCGATCAACCTGCTGCCGAACCTGCGGGAAGCAGTGAACCGCTCCGATGGCGACACTGGCGGTGTGGTGACGCCCGCCTCGCACGAGAAACAGGTCGATCACATCCGCTTCGAGCAGGGCAACTTCCATTTCTACGACATGACGGTCGGGCCGCCGCCGTTCAAGGTGACGGTCAGCAACGCCAACGCGAGCGTCGACAATCTGAAACTGCCCGCGCTCAGCGAGCCGACCAACGTCAGCGTCAGCGGCTCGATCAAAGGCCCGGCGCATACGGGCACCGTGTCGTTCGGCGGCTGGGTCAAGATCGCCAGTAGGGATTCGCAGACAACCAGCCAGCTACGCGGCATCGACATCGTGATGCTCGATCCGTATTTGCTGAAGAAGGCCGGCGCGCGGGCGCAAGTGACGGGCGGCACGGTCGACCTGACGGTTGAATCGACGGTGCGCAACTATCGGTTGCATGCACCCGGCACCGTGACGGTCCACAATCTGCAACTCGCCGACAGCGACAATCCGTTCGACACCTTCCTGTCGATCCCGACCAAGGCGGCCGTGGCCGCGCTCAAGGCGCACAACGGCGATATCACGCTGCATTTCGTGCTGGACGGAGATTTGCGCGACCCGAAATTTTCGGTGCGGGAAGGCCTCATGAAGCGGCTCGGCGCGGGCTTTGCGAAGGCGTTGGGCGTCAGCGTCGAAGGCGTGGCAAAAGGCGCGGGGGAGACGGTGAAAGGGTTGGAGAACGCGTTGAAGAACCTGCTGGGTCAGTAGTTCGGAAGGCGGTGTGGAGTGCGAGGGCCGCTCGCTTGCAGACCGTGGCAGGCGAAGGACGGTGAAAGCAGGCGAGCCGCGGCGCAATAGTGAAACGAAGGCGGCGCTGCGAATAAAGCGCACGCGCCCTTTCCCCTCGTGACGCCGTTCAAACGAGCTTCGCGCGGCTCAAACCGGCAGTCCCAATTCGCGCAGCTTCGCTTCGGTCTGCGCGGCGCTGGTGTGATGCACACCTTGCCAGCCGAGCGCGCTCGCGGCTTGCGCGTTCTTCAGATTGTCGTCGATGAAAACAAGTTCGCCGGGCTGAACGCCTGGCATCTGCACGTCGATCCGCTCGCGCATGGCCGCGAAGATCGCCGGATCCGGCTTCACGAGCCCGACCCGCCCCGACACGACGATGTCGCGAAACCGCCGCAGCACCGGGTAATGCTCCCATGCGTAGGGAAAAGTCTCAGCCGACCAGTTGGTGAGGCCGAACAGCGGCACATCGGCGGCTTCGAGCTTTTCCATGATCGCGACGCCGTCCTCCAGCACGCCGGCCACCATCTCGTGCCAGCGCTCGTAGAACGCACGGATCAACACTTCGTGATCGGGGAACTTCGCAATCAGTTCGTCGGTAGCCTCGACGATTGGCTGGCCGCCGTCCTGACGGACCACCCAATCCATCGAGCAGACGTGCGTCAGAAACCAGCGACGCTCGGTGTCGTCAGGAATCAGCTCGCGATACAGATACTCCGGACTCCAGTCGATCAGCACGCCGCCGAAATCGAACACCACTGCCTTGATCGCCATGCGTTCTCCGTTAGCCGACTCTGGTAGCGGCGCTCAGATGGGTTGCGTACGCAGTTCCAGCCACGCCTTCGCGTCGCCCGACACGTGCGGCGACAGGCGCGTGCGCACCGTTTCGTGATACGCGTTGAGCCACGCGCGCTCGTCCTCGCGCAGCAGCGACAGTTCGAGGCAGCGAGTGTCGATCGGGCACAGCGTCAACGTCTCGAACTTGAGGAAGTCGCCGAATTCGGTTTTACCGGCGGGCACGTTGAGCACGAGGTTTTCGATCCGCACGCCCCACTTGCCGGGCCGGTAAATGCCCGGTTCGACCGACGTGATCATGCCTTCCTCCATCGCAGTCCACGGCTCGGGGGGCGCATAGTGCGAAATCACCTGCGGGCCTTCGTGCACGTTCAGGAAGTAGCCCACCCCGTGGCCGGTGCCGTGGCCGTAATCGGCGCCCGCTTCCCAGATCGGCGCGCGAGCGATCGCGTCGAGCATCGGCGAACGAATGCCGCGCGGGAACTGCGCGCGCGACAGCGCCATCGTGCCCTTGAGCACGATCGTGAAATCGCGCCGCTGCGCGTCGGTGGGCGTGCCGATCGGCACCACGCGCGTGATGTCCGTCGTGCCGCTCAGATACTGCGCGCCAGAGTCGATCAGCAGCAGGCCGTCGCCCTCGATCACCGAATGCGCTTGCTCGGTCGCGCGGTAGTGCGGCATCGCGCCGTTCGCATTGAAGCCCGCGATCGTCGCGAAGCTCAACGACACGAAGCCCGGACGGCGCGCGCGCGCGGCCGTCAGGCGTTCGTCGATGGTCAGCTCGGTGATCGTCTCGCGACCTTGGGCGCTTTCGAACCACGCGAAGAATTCGGCCAGCGCTGCGCCGTCCTGCTCCATCGTCGCGCGCACATGCCCGGCTTCCGCCGCCGTCTTGCACGACTTGAAGAAGGTGGAGGGGTTGACGGACTCGACCACCTTGACCGTCGACGGCACCGCTTGCAACGAACCGTACGTGATGCGGCGCGGATCGATCAGCAGCGTGCTGCCGGCGGGCAGTGCCGCGAGCGCATCCGCCGCGTTCGCGTACGGCTCGACGCGGATGCCGTCGCCTGCCAGCGCGGCGGCCAGTTCCGGCGACACTTTGCCGTCGGCGACGAACAGCGCCACCCGATCGACGCCGATCAGTGCATGCGCGACGAATACCGGGTTATAGCTGACGTCGGCGCCGCGCAGATTCAGCAGCCACGCGAGGTCGTCGAGCGTCGAGACGAAGTGCCATTGCGCGCCCTGGTCTGCCATCGCGCGACGAATCCGCGCAAGCTTTTCCGCGCGTTCGACGCTCGCATGCGGCGCGGCGTGCTCGAACACCGCAGCGCTCGGCAGCGACGGACGCTGCGGCCAGATCGCATCGAACAGATCGACGTCGGTGCGCAGTTGCACGCCGCGCGCGCTCAACGCCTGGCCCAACGCCCGCGCCGCCGCCACGCCGAGCACCGCCCCGTCCACGCCGACCGTGCCGCCCCTCGCCACGTTCTGCGCAAGCCATTCGAAATGCGGCGAAGTCTGCTGACCGCCGGTCATCTTCATCAATTGCACGCCGGTGCCGGCCAGTTGCGCACTCGCCTGTTCCCAATAACGGCTGTCCGTCCAGACGCCCGCGAAGTCGGCGGTGACGACCAGCGTACCGGCCGAGCCGGTGAAGCCTGACAGCCACTGACGGCCTTGCCAGCGCTCAGGCAGATACTCGGACAAGTGCGGGTCCGCGGACGGCACCAGATAGGCGGCGACGCCTTCGCGCGCCATCGCGCTACGCAGGCTCGCGAGCCGTTCGGGGATGGAGGAAGTTTCGGGGAGTCGGGCATTCATGGAAGTCACCTGCAAAGATTCATCGACGGGAACGCAAGCCAAGCGTCGCGGCAACGGCGATTACCGCGATGGCGGTGCATACCGGCCATTCCAGTGTATCGCCGTCATGAAAGAGACCGGTCACATTGCCGCCCATGCGCGCGACGCTCGTGCCGAGCACACCGGCCAGCAGCGCCACCCACCAACGGGCGCGGCTCGCGCGGCGCAACGGATGCAGCCACCAGCCAGCCAGTCCGATCGCCACCCCCAACACGATGATGCCGGGCCAACCCATCAGCGGCCAAGCTCGCGCATTTTCCGATTTGTCTGATATTCGCAAGGGGACACGACAGCTAGCATTTTTGTCTCATTAACTATAGGAAGTTCAGCACGGCGCTTTCCGCATAGCGGTTGAGTTTAGGGGTCGGGATGAGGTTAGGCAAGCCGCAAACTGTGCGGAAAAATCCAATTCCCGGCCGTTGCCAGCTGAACCCGCGCCATGCGAATCGCCCTCATCGAACCGGATGTGCAACACGCCAAACTGATCGAGCGGCTGATCTTCGCGGGCGGCCATGTGTGCCAGCATTTCATCGCCAGCGCGCCCTTCCTGCAGCGTGCCACTGACGAGTTCTTCGATCTTCTGATCACCGCGAGCTGGGCCCGCGACCATTGCGCCGAAGACGTGATCGCGCGCGCCCGCTCCATCCTGCCGAGCCTGCCGGTCATCGTGCTGATGTCGGCGCCGCGCGAAAGCCAGATCGTCGCCGCATTGCACGCCGGCGCCGACGATTGCCTCAACAAACCGGTCCGCGGCCCGGAAATGCTGGCCCGGGTGGACGCGCTGCTGCGCCGTGCCAGCCTGCGGCGGCCGGCCAACCGGCGGCGGGACACGATCGGCGGCTATGCATTCGACACCGCGCATTTCGCCGTCACCTACCGCGGCCTGACGGTCATCCTGACTCCCAAGGAATTCCGCCTCGCGTTGCTGCTGTTCAACAATCTGGCGCGCCCAGTGTCGCGCGCGCACATCCTCGAAACCGTCTGGGCGCGCCGCCGCGACGAAAAGTCACGCACGATCGACACACACGCCTCACGGGTACGCAACAAATTGCAGTTGCGCCCCGAACTCGGCTATGCCCTCACGCCGGTGTACGGCTACGGCTATCAGCTCGACGCGATCCCGCCAGAAGCCGTTGTCGACGCAGATTGAAGGCCGGTTGACGGGTGCAGGATGTAAGAATCGTGAAAACGCTATAATATTGGGCTAAACCATAGCCCCTCAAAATGCAGCTTCTCACGATCGGAATCAATCACCACACTGCGCCTGTCGCCCTGCGCGAACGCGTGGCGTTTCCGCTCGAACAGATCAAGCCTGCACTGGACACGTTCAAGGGCGTCTGGCTCGGCCGCACGGCCCGCACGGCGCCGGAAGCGGCGATTCTGTCCACCTGCAACCGCACCGAACTCTACTGCGCCACCGACGACCAAGCCGCGCGAGAAGCCGCGATCCAGTGGTTTTCGAAGTACCACAACCTGCCCATCGATGAACTCGCGCCCCACGTCTACGCGCTGCCGCAGTCGGAAGCCGTGCGCCACGCGTTCCGCGTCGCGTCGGGGCTCGACTCCATGGTGCTGGGTGAGACGCAGATCGTCGGACAAATGAAGGACGCAGTGCGCACCGCGTCCGAAGCCGGCGCGCTCGGCACCTATCTGAACCAGTTGTTCCAGCGCACCTTCGCCGTCGCGAAGGAAGTGCGCAGCACCACCGAAATCGGCGCGCAGTCGGTTTCCATGGCGGCAGCCGCTGTGCGACTCGCCCAGCGGATTTTCGACAAGGTCTCGAACCAGCGCGTACTGTTCATCGGCGCGGGCGAAATGATCGAATTGTGCGCGACGCACTTCGCCGCGCAACATCCGCGTGAGCTGGTGGTCGCCAATCGTACGGCCGAACGCGGTTCGCGGCTCGCCGAGCGCTTCAACGGCCGGGCTATTCCGCTGTCGGAGCTGCCGGCGCGCATGCACGAGTTCGACATCATCGTGTCGTGCACGGCGTCCACGTTGCCGATCATCGGGCTCGGCGCGGTCGAGCGGGCAGTCAAAGCGCGTCGTCACCGGCCGATTTTCATGGTCGACCTCGCCGTGCCGCGCGATATCGAGCCCGAAGCCGGCCAGCTCGAAGACGTCTTCCTGTACACCGTCGACGACCTCGGCGCGATCGTCCGCGAAGGCAATGCGTCGCGGCAAGCCGCGGTCGCGCAGGCCGAAGCGATCATCGAAACGCGTGTGCAGAATTTCATGCAGTGGCTCGACGCACGCAGCATCGTGCCGGTGATCCGCCACATGCATACACAGGCCGACGTGCTGCGCCGCGCCGAAGTCGAGCGTGCGCAGAAGATGCTCGCACGCGGCGACGACCCGGCCGCAGTACTCGAAGCGCTGTCGCAAGCGCTCACCAACAAGCTGATCCACGGCCCGACGCACGCGCTCAATCGCGCGAGCAGCGATAACCGCGACACGCTCATCGAACTGATGAGCGGTTTCTACAAGCACTCCGGTTCCACCGAGCGTTAGCGGCGCAGCCAGCGCCGCGCTGTCCGCGCCGCCCGCCAGTGGCGCGCGACGTGCTTCCGTTCAGGGCATCCGCCCATTCCCTAGTCGCCGTCCTTGCCGGAGCCCGCTCCGAAACCCGTCCGATGAAAACGAGCATGCAACGCAAGCTCGACCAGCTCACTACACGGCTGGCCGAACTGAACGACCTGTTGAGCCGCGAGGACGTCACCTCGAATCTCGATCAATACCGCAAGCTCACGCGCGAGCACGCCGAGCTCGGGCCGGTGGTCGAGCATTACGCGCTATGGCGCGAGGCGCGCAGTGACGAGGAAACCGCGCAGGAACTGCTGGCGGACACGTCGATGCGCGACTTCGCGGAAGATGAAATTCGCGCTGCGCGCGACCGCATGGAGCAGCTCGGCGCGGAGCTGCAGAAAATGCTGCTGCCGAAAGATCCGAACGACGACCGCAATATCTTCGTCGAAATCCGTGCGGGTACGGGCGGCGACGAGTCCGCGCTGTTCGCGGGCGATCTGCTGCGCATGTATCTGCGCTTTGCCGAGCGCAATCGCTGGCAGGTCGAGCTGATGTCGGCGAGCGAATCGGATCTCGGCGGCTACAAGGAAGTGATCGTGCGGATCGCCGGTGAAGCCGTGTATTCGAAGCTGAAGTTCGAGTCCGGCGGCCATCGCGTGCAGCGCGTGCCGGCTACCGAAACGCAGGGCCGCATTCACACGTCCGCCTGCACGGTCGCGGTGATGCCCGAGGCTGACGAAATCGGCGAAGTCGAGATCAATCCCGCCGATCTTCGCATCGACACGTTCCGCGCGTCCGGCGCGGGCGGCCAGCACATCAACAAGACCGACTCCGCGGTGCGCGTCACGCACTTGCCGACCGGCATCGTCGTCGAGTGTCAGGACGACCGCTCGCAGCACAAGAACAAGGACCGCGCGCTGAAGGTGCTCGCCGCGCGTATCAAGGACAAGCAGTCGCATGAACAGCAGGCGAAGGAAGCCGCCACACGCAAGAGCCTGATCGGCTCAGGCGACCGCTCGGAGCGGATTCGCACGTACAACTTCCCGCAGGGGCGGCTGACCGATCACCGGATCAACCTGACGCTGTATCGGCTCGACGCGATCATGGATGGCGATCTCGACGAACTGATCGCGGCGCTCGTCAGCGAGCATCAGGCAGAGTTGCTGGCCTCGCTAGGCGACGCGGACTGACACGCCGATGATGCCCGCCACGCCAGACAACCCCGCCGACCGGGCGCCCCCGGCCACGGCGAGCACGCCCGCCGCACTGCTGCGCGCCTCGCCGCTGCCGCCGCTCGAAGCGCGGATTCTGCTCACGCACGTGCTCGGCTGGCGGCACACGCAATTGATCACGCGCAGCGATGAAGCGCTCGACAGCGCGAGCGTCGAGCGTTACCTGACACTTCAAGCGCGGCGCGTGGCCGGCGAGCCGGTCGCGCAACTGGTCGGCGCGCGGGAATTTTTCGGGCTGGATTTCGAAGTCACGCCGGATGTGCTGATTCCGCGTCCCGAGACCGAATTGCTGGTCGAAACCGCGCTGGCGGCGATGGAAAACATCGCGCGGCCGCGCGTGCTCGATCTCGGCACCGGCACCGGCGCGATTGCCGTGGCGCTTGCGTCGACGCGGCCCGACGCGCGGGTCTGGGCGCTCGACCGTTCAGCCGAAGCGCTGGCGGTGGCCACGCGCAACGCCGCTCGCCTGCTGGAGGCGAAACGCCCGGGCGGCACCGTATCGCTCGGGCAAAGCGACTGGTACGACTCGCTCGAGCCAGCACTGTGCTTCGACTTGATCGTCAGCAATCCGCCGTATATCGCGAGCGGCGATCCACATTTGTCGGAGGGCGATTTGCGTTTCGAGCCGCGCGGCGCGCTCACCGATGAAGCCGACGGGCTCAGCGCGATCCGCGCCATCGTCGCCGGCGCGCCCGCTCGCCTCGCCGCTCATGGCGCCTTGTGGATCGAGCACGGCTACGATCAGGCGCAAGCCGTGCGCGCGCTGCTAAGCGCGCAAGGTTTCACGCAGGTGCGCTCGGAGCGGGATCTTGCCGGTATCGAGCGGATTACTGGCGGCCGGCTGGGCGGCGAGGCGCCTGCATGCCCCGAATACCCCGCTGAACGCTCACAATAGACGCACCGACAAATCGGCCCTCGGCCGGCCGTACCGAAATCCGCTATCATTTCAGCCTATTCCCTACACATCACGGAACCGCAAGGTCAGTCATGGATACGCAACAACGCATCAAGCAAATCGTCGACGAAAACAACGTCGTCCTCTTCATGAAGGGCACCGCCCAGTTCCCGATGTGCGGCTTCTCCGGTCGCGCCATCCAGATTCTGAAAGCGTGCGGCGTCGGTGAGCTCAAGACCGTCAACGTCCTCGAAGACGACGAAGTCCGCCAGGGCATCAAGTCGTTCTCGAACTGGCCGACCATTCCGCAGCTCTACGTGAAGGGCGAGTTCATCGGCGGCTCGGACATCATGATGGAAATGTACGAATCGGGCGAACTGCAGCAACTGTTCGCCGCGGCCTGAGCGGCCCCTGCCGTTCCGTTTATCCCGATAAGGCGCCGCGAGTCATGGAAACACGCGCTGCGGCGCCGCGCCGGCTGATCGTCGCGATCACCGGCGCGACCGGCGCCATCTACGGTATCCGGTTGCTCGAGACGCTGCGCAGGCTCGGCGGCGTCGAGAGCCATCTGCTGATTTCGAGCGCAGGCTGGCTCAATATCCAGCACGAACTCCAGTTGAGCAAGGAAGACGTGCATCCTCTCGCGGATGTCGTCCATTCGGTGCGCGATGTCGGCGCGACCATCGCGTCCGGCTCGTTCGCCACCGACGGCATGGTGGTCGCCCCCTGCTCGATGAAGACGCTCGCAAGCGTCGCGCACGGCTTTTCCGACAACCTGATCACCCGCGCCGCCGACGTCACGCTCAAGGAGCGTCGCCGCCTCGTGTTGCTCGTTCGCGAGACGCCGTTCAATCTCGCGCATCTGCGCAATATGACGGCCGTTACCGAAATGGGCGGCGTGATCTTCCCGCCGCTGCCTGCGTTCTACAACCAACCGGCCTCGATCGACGAAATGGTCGATCACACCGTGGCGCGCGTGCTGGACCTGTTCGCGCTCGGACCGGCTTTGTCGCCCTCGTGGACCGGATTGCGCGACGCTCAGCAGTAGCAGACGCTGCCCTACCGCTTCTGCCCGGTGCGCTGCGCGCCCGAATTGATAACAAGGGCGACACAATCAATTCTCTTTTCGCCCGTTTATCAAACGATGGTGCGGGCCTATATTGATAGCAACCCCACTTCTGCGCCGTGTCCCTGCGACTGCGTTGCTGCCATGAACCGCCTACCCTCGCTTTTCCTGTCCCACGGCGCGCCCACGCTGCCGATCGATCCCTCGATGCCGTCCGCGCAGTTCGGCGTATTAGGCGCGCAGCTGCCGCGTCCGCAAGCTGTACTGATGCTGTCGGCCCACTGGGGCACCGCACATCCGCTGGCGAGCACGGCGACGACGCCGGAAACCATCCACGATTTCTACGGCTTTCCGCGTCAGTTGTACGAAATCCAGTACCCGGCGCCGGGCGCGCCCGATGTCGCGCACCGTGCCGCCGCGCTGCTTGGCGAAAACGGTATCCTCGCGGACACCCAGCCGCACGGGCTCGACCACGGCGCGTGGGTGCCGATGCTGCTGATGTTCCCGCACGCGGACGTGCCGGTCGCGCAGTTGTCGATCCAGCCGCACATGGACGCCGCACATCATTTCCAAGTAGGTCGTGCGCTGCGCGCGTTGAAAGACGATGGTGTGATGGTGATCGGCTCCGGCCAGATCACGCACAATCTGCGCGCCGCCGATTTCTCCGCGCGCCCGGAAGATGCCGATCCGCGCGTGGCCGAGTTCACGGACTGGTTCGAAACGAAACTCGCCGCGCACGATGTCGGTGCGCTGCTCGACTACCGCCGCCAGGCGCCGCACGCAGTGCTGATGCATCCGACCGACGAGCATCTGCTGCCCGT
Organism: Paraburkholderia fynbosensis; assembly: GCF_902859935.1. GTDB lineage: Bacteria > Pseudomonadota > Gammaproteobacteria > Burkholderiales > Burkholderiaceae > Paraburkholderia > Paraburkholderia fynbosensis. The sequence goes on along the minus strand of NZ_CADIKI010000019.1, from coordinate 125,682 downwards.
ATTCGCCGCATTGGGCGCGGCGGACGACGATTATTCGCTGGCCATCCAGTCGCTCGGCACATATCAGCGCTCGCTCGCGATGACGAACTACGTGTTCGGCAGCGCCTGAGCCTGGCGCCGGTAGGCAGCCAACGCCCCCACGCGACAGCCAACAAAAAAGCCCGCCTGAGCAACTCAGGCGGGCTTTTTCTCGTCCCGGACTCAACCGCGGCCCGGCCGACAGGCTCAGCGCGGCGCTTAGTGCGCGCCCATGCCTTCGAGCACTTCGTCGTGAGTCTGACGCTCTTCCAGATACTCCGACCGGTAGCCGCTATTCACGCCCCAGTAGTAGAACACCAGCGAGAACGCGATCACCACCAGCATGTCCCAGCCGTACGGCAGGATGCCGAAACCGCCGAACTCCTTGCTGCCGATCAGCGACAGAACCGCCATGATCGGCAGGTAGGCGACCAGCCACCATGCCGCCTTCAGATCGCGGCCCCAGCCGGCAAAACCCGACTTCGCCTGGAAGTAGAAGTACACCGGCAACGCGACGACCATCAGCAGAATGATTTCGCCGGTGAGCGGCCATTTGGCCCAGTAAAGGATCAGCGACGCACACACGAACGCGAACGGCGCGATCACCTTCATGCCGGCGATGTGCAGCGGACGCTCGAGGTCCGTCGCCGCGCGGCGCAGCGCCATCAGGCTGATCGGGCCCGTCAGGTACGAGATTACCGTGGCGACCGAAATCACCGCCGCCAGCGAGCTCCAGCCGCGGAAGAAGAACAGGAAAATGAACGACACGAACAGGTTGAACCACATCGCCTGACGCGGCACGCCATAGAACGGGTGCACGTTGCCGAACATCTTCGGCATCGTGTTGTTGCGCTCCATCGCGTAAATCATGCGGGTGGTGGTCGCCATATAGGTGGTACCGGTGCCGCTCGGGCTGACGAAAGCATCCACGTACAGCAGGATCGCCAGCCAGTTCAGGTTCAGCGCGATCGCGAGTTCGGCGAACGGCGACGCGAAGTTGAAGTGGCTCCAGCCCTTCATGACGTCGCTCGGGTTCACCGCGCCGATATACGCGATCTGCAACAGCACGTAGATCACCAGCGCCAGCAGGATCGAGCCGATCACCGCGAACGGCACGCTCTTGGCCGGATTGCGTGCTTCGCCAGCGAGGTTGATCGGGCTCTGGAAACCGTTGAACGCGAACACGATGCCGCTCGTCGCGACCGCCGTCAGCACCGACGACCAGCCGTACGGCGCGAACGTGCTTGTTTCGCCGAAGTTTTCCTTGTGAAAGCCGGTCAGCATCAAGCCAAGGATCGTCGCGCCGGGAATCAGGAACTTGAAGATCGTGATCGCCGAATTGGCGCGCGCGAACAGTTTGACGCCCCAGTAGTTCAGCAGGAAGTAGATGATCACGAGGCCGGCGGACAGCAATAACCCGTTAGTGGTTAACGAGCCGTCGACGAAGAGCGCATGCGCCCACGCATAGGGCCACGTGCTCATATATTGAATGGATGCCTCGGCTTCGATCGGAATCACCGAAACGATCGCAATCCAGTTGGCCCACGCGCTGATAAAACCGACCAGCGCACCGTGCGAATAGCGCGCGTAGCGCACCATACCGCCGGATTCCGGAAACATCGCACCGAGTTCCGCGTAAGTCAGGGCAATCGCGAGAATCACGACTGCGCCGATGACCCAGGCACAAATGGCAGCGGGACCGGCAATTTTGGCGGCTTTCCATGCGCCGAACAGCCAGCCCGATCCGATGATCGAGCCCAAGCCGGTCAGCAGTAGTGCGAACGGCCCGATGTTCCGTTGTATAGAACTTTTCACGTCTTCTCCTGTATCAGAACCATGTCGGCACCGCGTGACATCGCTTGTGGCGCTGGAGACGGGTGACGCGCATGCATGCGCGGCGGACCCGTCCTGACAGGTGCAACCGACGCGCGGCGCGTAGTTTAACGGTTGCACCGACCTGATGCAGCGAAACTAAGGGTTCTCCCTGGCAAAAAGATCGAGGCGGCAGAAAGCTTTGTAAGCACAAACTGCGCCTACTCGCTAAATACTGCAAAAGATTCGACGACACTGTTGACCTTATCTGGAAATGCCCGTATAACGTTCGGGCAGGATTTCAAGCGGCGAGTGAATTGGTCTTTCGTAGTTCGCCCATCAACGGTACTCCGGTTGGTCCCATTACCCCCTTCCTTGATTTTCATGCACCCTCTGGGCTTCGGCCTTATTCACCATCTTTAGGAACAAGTAATATGGAAACCGGTACCGTCAAGTGGTTCAATGACGCAAAGGGCTTTGGCTTCATCACGCCGGACGGCGGTGGCGAAGATCTGTTCGCGCATTTCTCGGAAATCCGCACGGAAGGCTTCAAGACGCTGCAAGAAAACCAAAAGGTTACGTTTGAAGTGAAGACGGGCCCGAAGGGCAAGCAAGCCGCTAACATCAAGCCGGTGTAAGCGACACGCTTCCTTCTGGACGCAAAAAACCCCGCCTCGGCGGGGTTTTTTTATATCCATCGCAACTGAATGCGCTGATTATCTTCGCAGTATGCGAGGGATTAGTTTGTTGGTTATCCGAACAGACGCCGGGCATGAATACCGAGTCCCGTTGCAACGCTGGCGAGTCGATCGCCGAATACCGCTTTCGCATCCGGAAATGCGGCCGCCAATGCGCCCGATAGAAATGCGAGCCCGGTCGAGCCGCCCGTGAAATACACTGCGCTGACGTCGCGCGGCGCGACGCCGGCCGCCTGGACCGTATCGCGCGCCGCCTGCACGATGCGTTGCGTCTCATCCTGGCCGGCTTTGATGAGTTGGGCTTCGTCGAAGGCGAGGCGCAGGTCGTCTTCCACTTCGTCGAGATCGATGACGGTCTCGCCGCCCGCCGCCACGCCGATCTTCGCCTCTTCCGCATGGGCCGCCAGCGCGTGCCCCAGGCGGCGCTCAACGACGCGCATCAGGCGGTCGTGGTGCTTGGTTTGGGTAAACAGGTGCCGCATCAGCGCGAGTTCGCTGACCCGCTTCGGCGCGTAGACCGTGTTGATCAAGTGCCAGGTCGCCAGATCGAAGTAGATACGGTTTGGGATCTCGCGCCCTTCCGGATCGAGCGACTGATAGCCGAGTTCGCGGAGGATCGTCGCCAGTTCGACGCGGCGGTCGAAGTCCGTGCCCGCAACGTGTACGCCGTGGTGCGCCAGCACGTCGCCCTTGCGCTCGACGCGCTTCATCCGTTCCGGTCCGACCCGCACCAGCGAAAAGTCCGACGTGCCGCCGCCGATGTCGGCCACCAGCACGAGCCCCTCCTCCGTCAGATGCGATTCGTAGTCGAATGCGGCCGCGATCGGCTCATACTGAAAGTGAATTTCCCGCAAGCCGACCGAGCGCGCGGCGGCTTCGAGCTGCTGCTGCGCCATCTGGTCGGCGCGTGGATCGTCGTCGACGAAAAACACCGGGCGGCCCAGCACCGCGCGATCGATCGCGCCGCCGGTGCTCTTTTCGGCCGAGCGCTTGAGGTGATCGACGAAAATCGCGATCACGTCCGTGTACTTGATCGCGGAGCCGTCGCCCAGATCCGTCGAGTTTTCGGCGAGCGGCGAGCCGAGAATGCTTTTCATCGAGCGCATCAGCCGACCATCGAAGCCGTCGATGTATGCCGCCAGCGCCGCCCGCCCGAATTCGCGCGTGTCTTCGTCGGTGTTGAAAAAGACGGCAGTGGGCAGCGTCGTGTAGGCGTCTTCGACCGGCGCGAGCTTGAGCAAAGCGCCGTCAGGCACGGCCACGGCCGAGTTGGAAGTACCGAAGTCAATCGCGCAATAGTTCATGGCAGGCATCGCCGCTCAGCTGGCGCGGACAGAAAGGGGAGCGGCTTTGTAACACGAAAACTCGGCTAGCATCAACTAACGCTTTCGAACCGGCCGCTATAAGGCAAAAGATCGTTCGACGGAACGAATATTGCTCTTTTCGACAGGATACGCCGCCAAATTTTCGGATTGAGGAGACGTCAAGCAATGAGCGCGCCGCCGACTGCCGCTGTTCACGAGAAAAACGCCACGCTGATCGAAACGGACCTGCCCTCGCGGCTGGACCGGCTGCCGTGGGGCCGCTTTCATTCACTGATCGTGGTGGCGCTGGGTGTCACGTGGCTGCTCGACGGCCTCGAAGTGACCTTGGCGGGCGCCGTCGCGAGCGCGCTGAAGTCCAGTCCGTCACTGCGCTTTTCCAACGCCGACGTGGGCCTGGCAGGCAGCGCATATATCGCCGGCGCAGTGCTCGGGGCGCTGGGTTTCGGCTGGCTGACCGACCGGCTCGGCCGCCGCAAGCTGTTTTTCATCACGCTCGCCGTCTATCTGGCCGCGACGGCGGCGACCGCGCTTTCGTGGAATCTGGCCAGCTTCATGCTGTTTCGCTTCCTGACCGGCGCGGGGATCGGCGGCGAATACACGGCGATCAACTCGACGATCCAGGAATTCACCCCGGCGCGGGTGCGAGGCTGGACCGATCTGGGCATCAACGGCACGTTCTGGGTCGGCGCCGGGCTCGGCGCGGCCGGCTCGCTGGTGCTGCTCGATCCTCACCTGCTGCCGGCCGACTGGGGCTGGCGCGCCTGCTTCTTCATCGGCGCCGTGCTCGCCCTGGTGATCCTGCCAATGCGCATCTGGGTGCCCGAAAGCCCGCGCTGGCTGTTGACGCACGGCGACGAGCCCGACGCGCGCTCGATCGTCGAAGGCATCGAAGGGCGTTTTCGCGACGAAGGTCACGCGCTCTCCGACGAGCAGCTCACCCGTCTGCGGCTGCGCGCCCGTGCGCATACGCCGTTGCGCGAGGTGTTCCATACGCTCTTCAACGTGCACCGCCGCCGCGCGCTGGTCGGCCTCACGTTGATGACCGCGCAGGCGTTCTTCTACAACGCGATTTTCTTCACTTACGCGCTCGTGCTCACCGACTTTTACCAGGTGCCGGGCGACCACATCGGCTGGTATCTGCTGCCCTTCGCGCTCGGCAACTTTCTCGGACCGTTGCTGCTCGGACGGCTTTTCGACGTGATCGGGCGGCGCAAGATGATCGCGGCGACTTACGGCATGTCCGCAATTCTGCTGACGCTGAGCGGGTATCTGTTCGAGCAGCAGTTGCTCACCGTCGTCACGCAGACGATTGCCTGGATGGTGATTTTCTTCTTCGCGTCGGCAGCGGCGAGTTCGGCGTATTTGACGGTCAGCGAATCGTTCCCGCTAGAAATCCGCGCGCTGGCGATTGCAGTCTTCTACGCGTTCGGCACGGCGCTCGGCGGCATCATCGGCCCGGCGTTCTTCGGGAGACTGATCGACACGCATCAGCGCAGCGCAGTATTCTCGGGCTACCTGGTGGGATCGGGGCTGATGCTCGTGGCGGCCGTGGCGGCGGCGATCTGGGGCGTAGACGCGGAGCGGAAATCGCTCGAACATGTGGCGACGCCGCTCTCGAGCGTCCCGGACGAAGTGGAATAAACAACGCGCGAACGGTGCCGCGCGCTTTTTTCGCATCTAGCGCGGTGAACCGCTCACAGAGCCTTCTTCCAGCCGCCGCCGTAGGCGACGTCGGCCAGCGGCAGACGCTGACGCACCGATTTCTCGCGCTCGCGCAGCACCGGATCGAGCTTGTCGACTTCGCCGTAATGGCCGAGCGAAATGATCGCGATCACGTCGACGTCGTTCGGCAACGCGAATGTCGTGCGGAACGCGTTAGGATCGAAGCCGCTCATCTGATGCGCGGCCAGCCCGAGCGCATGTGCCTGCAACACCAGCGCCATGGCGGCGGAACCGGCATCGTACGCGGCGCAGCGGTTCACTTCACCCTTGTTGGTCAGCGTGTGCGTGGTCACGGCGATCAGCACCGGCGCGCGCGAATTCCAGCCCTGATTGAACGGCACCAGCGTCGCGAAAGCCTGCTTGAACGAAACTTCATCGACACTGCGATCGAAGACGAGAAAACGCCACGGTTGCGCGTTGTAGGCAGACGGCGCCCAGCGCGCCGCTTCGAGCACGGAGCGCAAATGCTCGCGACTCACCGGCTCGCTCGAATACGCGCGCGGGCTCCAGCGGCCCGCAATCAGCTCGTGAATGGCAACTTCGGTAGGGGCGGGTTTGTTGGTCATGCGCTTCTCTCGGTCGAAATTCATGATCGCCGGGCGGTCGCCCGGGGTCACATAGCATAACCGGGGTTCGGCGCGCGCGCTCCAACAAGCGGTCAGTTTGTTTCCGCGTGGCTTGCCAAAGGAAACGGCCACCGGATTCACCCGGTGGCCGTCCCATGTTGCTTCGTTGCTTCGTTACGCAGCGCAGCCTTACACCGCCTGCGGCTGCGGCACTTTCGCGGGCCGATTGATCCGCAACACGATCACCGCGGCGACCAGACACAGCCCACCCGAAATCATCGACGCCACCGTATAGGTGCCGAGGCTCGCGCGCAGCATGCCCGCGCCCAGCGCCGCGAATGCCGCGCCGAGCTGGTGGCCCGCGACCACCCAGCCGAACACCACGGGCGCCGCTTCCTTGCCGTACACATCGGTTGCAAGACGCACGGTCGGCGGAACGGTGGCGATCCAGTCGAGTCCGTAGAACACGGCGAACAACGGCAGACCGAAGAAGTCGATACCGAACGCGTGCGGCAAATACATCAGCGACAAGCCCCGCAAGCCGTAATACCAGAACAGCAACACACGGCTATTGAAGCGGTCCGACAACCAGCCCGAGAGCGTCGTACCGAACAGATCGAAGATGCCCATCGCGGCGAGCAGCGACGCACCCTGCACCTCGGTCATGCCGTAGTCGCCGCACATCGCGATCAAGTGGGTGCCGACATAGCCGTTGGTGCTCGCGCCGCAGATAAAAAAGCTGAAAAACAGCAGCCAGAAATCACGGGTTTTGCTCGCCATGGCCAGCGTGCCGAACGCGATGGCGAGCGGGTTCTGTTTGGTGACGGTGCTCGCGACCGGCGCGTCGTGCGGTTCGCCATACGGACGCAGTTTCATGTCGGCCGGGCGCTCGGGCAGCAGAAACGCGACCAGCGGAATCACCACCGCCGCCGCGAGTGCGACGACCCACACAACCTGACGCCAGCCGTAATGCTCGGCGATGGCCGCGAGCATCGGCAGGAACACCAGTTGGCCGGTGGCCGAACTGGCCGTGAGAATGCCCATGACGAGGCCGCGGCGCGTGGTGAACCAGCGCGTCACCACCGTCGCGGACAGCGATAGTGCGGCGACGCCGGTCGAACCGCCCACCATCACGCCCCAGATCAGCACCATCTGCCACGGATGCGTCATCAGCGACGACAGCGCTACGCCCAACGCCATCGTGCCGAGCGCGACGAGCAGCGTGGGACGCACGCCGAAGCGTTGCATGGCCGCCGCCGCGAACGGCCCCATCAGGCCGTAGAGTGCGATGTTCACGGAAATCGCCAGCGAGATCGTCGCGCGGCTCCAGCCGAACTGGTGCTCGAGCGGCAACATCATCACGCTCGGCGTGGCGCGCGTGCCCGCCGCCGCCAGCAATACCAGAAACACCACCGCGACTGTCAACCAACCGTAGTGGAACCGCCCGCCAATCAGTCTCGCTGCCCAGTTCATTGGTTCTCCAATCGACGCTTCGCCTCGCAGGCTGCGTCGTTCGTATTATTACGGGTTCCGTAAATGATTTGTGACAGATCAGTCACAATGGTGTTGCGATGTTAGTTACTGGTCGGTAACATGTCAAGGCGTCAATTCAGTTCCAAACAGGCGGTCCATCATGTCCGAGAGCAACACTCCCAAGCCGACCGGGAAAGCCCGTGCGCGCGGTGCGCAGACGGCCGGGCCGCAGGCCCAGCGCAATCTGCTGCACGCCGCGAGCGAGCTGTTCTACCGCGAAGGCGTGCGCACGGTCGGCGTCGACGCGGTGGTCGAGCGTGCAGGCGTGAACAAGATGAGTTTGTACCGCCAGTTCTCGTCGAAAGACGAATTGGTAATGGCCTATCTGGAACAGCAGGACGAGCGGTTCTTCGGCTACGTGGAGAGGAGTTTCGCCAAGTATCCGGGCGAGCCGGCGAAGCAGCTTCAGCAGTATTTCGACGACCTCTCGGTGCGCGCGTCGGTGGACGACTATCGCGGCTGTCCGTTCGTGAACGTGTCGGTGGAATTTTCGGACCCCACGCATCCGGCCCGGCAGTTCGTCTTTCGCAACAAGCAGCGTTTGATGGCACGGCTCATCGAACTGTCGACGGCGGCCGCCGCTAACGATCCAGAGGCGCTCGCGAATGCACTCGGCCTGGTGATCGAGGGCGTCTATGCGGCCAGCCAGACTTACGGCCCGGGATGCGGGCCTATCCTGGCCGCACCGAAAGTGGCCGCGCAGTTGATCGCCGCCGCATGCGGTGGGACGCGGGCGGTTTGATCTGACGCGGGGTCGAGCCGGGGTCGAGCCGAGGTTGCGCCTTTTGCGCGCCGGGGATCGCGCCGTGAGCAGAGCGGCGCCGGCTCGGGCCGTTAGAATGGTGCTTTTCCCCACCCGCCTTTTATCCGCCGTGTCGCCTGCCATGCCGTTGCCCGCCGAATCCCACGATGCCGTCGTTGCCGCCACCCGTCACTGGCTGACCGAGGCCGTGATCGGACTCAATTTGTGTCCTTTCGCGAAAGCCGTGCACGCGAAGGGGCAAATTCGCTACGCCGTGAGCGAGGCCGTGGAGATGGAAGCCGTCTTGACCGATCTCGAAGCGGAGTTGCAGACGCTGGTGGCCGCCGATCCGGAGGCCGTCGACACCACGCTGCTGATCCTGCCGCACGCGCTCGGAGATTTTCTCGACTTCAACGATTGCCTGTTTTTCGCCGACCGGCTCATCAAGCAGCTTCGGCTCGAAGGTGTCGTTCAGATCGCGAGCTTTCACCCCTCTTACCAGTTCGAAGGCAGCGCCCCGGACGATATCGAGAACTACACGAATCGGGCGCCCTGTCCGATTCTGCATCTGCTGCGCGAAGACAGCATCGAGAGAGCGGTTCAGGCGTTCCCCGATGCCGAAGATATTTACGAGCGCAATCAGGCGACGTTGCGGCGAATCGGTCTTGCAGGCTGGAACGAATTGATGAAGCGCTGAACGTAAGCGCGGGGACAGAGAGCGGCAATGCAATCCCGGCGGCGCGCATGGCGCTCGCCCGTAAAAGCCGCCTTTCTCACTGAAGAAGCCTCACCTCATCGGCCGGAACACATCACATCAGGCCTCGACAAAAAACCGCTCTTTCAACTCCTGAATACCGAGCGTGTCCATCACTTCGTTGAGGCGTTCGGCCGGCCGGCGCCGCGGCAGATCCTTGTACTGCGCGATGATCAACTCGTTTTTCATCGAATGCTCCCAGCCGACCAGTTCGGTCACGCTGACCTGATACCCATGCGCCTCGAGCTGCAGACAGCGCAGCACATTCGTGATCTGGCTGCCAAATTCCCGCGTGTGCAACGGGTGCCGCCAGATCTCCGTCAACGCGTTGCCGAGCGACTTGCCCTTGTTCTGCCGTAGCACGCCGGCCACCTCGGCCTGACAGCATGGCACCACTACGATGTACTTGGCCCGCTTGTCGAGCGCGAACCGGATCGCGTCGTCGGTAGCGGTATTGCACGCGTGCAGCGCCGTCACGATGTCGATCTGCGCCGGCAATCGCGTCGACGAAATCGACTCCGCGACCGACAGGTTCAGAAACGACATCCCCGTGAAACCCAGCCGCGCGGCCAATTCTTCGGACTTCGTAACGAGATCTTCGCGGGTTTCAATGCCGTAAATGTGTGAAGCCCCACCCGCCGCACTCTGAAACTCCTTGAAGAAAAGATCGTAAAGAATAAAACCTAGGTATGACTTGCCCGCGCCGTGGTCGACGAGCGTCAAGGCGCCTTGCTTGTCCTTGAGGTCTTTGAGCAGCGGCTCGATGAACTGGAACAGGTGATAGACCTGCTTCAGCTTGCGGCGGCTGTCCTGGTTCATTTTGCCGTCGCGCGTGAGGATATGGAGTTCCTTCAGCAACTCGACGGATTGGTTCGGACGGATTTCGTGGGTTTTGCTGGACATCGTAGGTACCGCCAACAATTGCAACGCGAACGTGCGACAGATGACGGAAAAAGGGAAAAGTTGCTGCCAGTTTACCCAAACTGCGACTCGCTCACCCAGCGAGCCGCGGAGCCCATGCGAGAAATGCATCAACCTGGAACGCTTCCTGCTCGAAAAGCATCATGGGAAACGTGCCGAAAGTGACTGAAAACAGCTTGCGCCCCGGCTTCGGCCGATCCCGCAAGCCGTGTCGCCGATAACAAGAAGCTGCCGGCCGTGGCACCGATCACGCGAACCGAATGCATGTGGGGAGGACGGCCTCAGAAAGCGGGCCGAACGTTACGTAACCAGCAGCGCGCCGAGACTTCAACCGGACGCGTGCTCGGATGATAGAAGAGGCGGCAATGGATACGGTACCCAACGGAAACGTGGAACAAAAATTTCAGGAAATGCTGGCGAAGCTCATCGCGACGCCCGCCTGGTCGGAGAAGCAGCAACTCGAACTGGAGATGGCGCGCGACATCTCCACCGAAATGCTGCGCCTCGCCGAAGTCATGCGCGATGGCAGCGTCGACATGGAAACGTGTCTGACGATGCTCAAGTACGCCAAAGTGCTCGACTTCGTGATGACCACGCTCGCGTCGCGACGCGACATCAAACCGCAAACGCTGCGGGTCATCTTCAAGCTCGCCGGGCTGAAGGTGGACGAGGCGTACCCCGGCTAGCGCTCAGGAGAACCCCTTACGCGAGAACGCAGCGATCCGCGCGGGCGACGGCTGCAAGCCGCGCGCCCGGGTCGCACGAGACATCTTTCGTTCGCAAGGACGATTCCCTCACGCACGCGGCGCCTCAACCGGCGGTGTGCCTTCATGAAACAGCGTCTTGAGTTGCGAACGCAGTTCCGGCGAATCCGAGTGCTTGTGGACCGCAACGGCGTGCTGCACGGCGGCTTCGAGCAATTCGCTGTCGCTGTCGGCGGATAGCGCGACGGTGCAGTTCATTTCGCTCGGGAATTCGCGGCAATCGATGTATTTGCGGCTCATGGCTGGCTCCTTGATTTTTCAACAATCGACCCTCCGCGCGAGCGGCGCACGCGCGAGCCATGACGCCGGCCGTCGCGCGGCGGCGATCGCCGCGATGCCGATATTTCCCGGCCTTGCGTGCAGCATTGATCGCAGCGGTGGCCGCGTCGGGGCGCTAGGCAGTCGGTGGCTTGGTTTTGATGCGAGAAAGACGCGCGCGGCGTCCGAGGGAAGGTATTTGAAAGTATAGGTCGCGCGGGTCTGGAACACAGATGCGAACGTGCGCCGGACGGCTGCGCAAGCCCCTGAACGCAGCTTTTTCCGGCCTTCGGTGTTGGCCGTACGTTTGCCCTGTGCCGTGCGCGGTGTGAAAATAGCGCCCTTCGCGCCGCTCGGGATCGTTCCGGCAGGCGCGCCGCTTCTTCCTTCCGCTTATCCGCAGGACCGCATGCGCTCTTCCTTGGATTCCGCCCTTGTCGCCGTGATCGGCGGCGGCCCCGCCGGCCTGATGGCGGCCGAGGCACTCGCCCGGCAGGGCGTGCAAGTCGACGTCTACGACGCGATGCCGTCGGTCGGCCGCAAGTTCCTGATGGCGGGCAAAGGCGGCATGAACATCACGCATTCGGAGTCGCGCGAGCCGTTTCTCGACCGCTACGGCGCGCGCCGCGAACGAATCGCGCCGCTGCTGGACGTCTTCGGACCCGACGCGCTGCGGGCGTGGTTGCGGGATCTGGGGGTCGACACTTTCGTCGGCAGTTCCGGGCGCGTGTTTCCCACCGATATGAAAGCCGCGCCGATGCTGCGCGCGTGGCTGCATCGGCTGCGTGAGACGGGCGTGCGGTTTCATATGCGGCACAAGTGGCGCGGCTGGGGTCCCGACGCGGACGACGCCACCGCGCACACGCTGCGGTTCGAGACGCCCGACGGCGAGCACACCGTGACTTGCGATGCCGTCGTGTTCGCGCTCGGCGGCGCAAGCTGGCCGCGCCTCGGATCGGACGGTGCGTGGGTGCCGCCGATGGCCGCCCATCAGGTGCCGGTGACGCCGCTGCGGCCCGCGAACTGCGGCTTCGACGCCGACTGGAGTCCATATCTGCGCGAGCGTTTTGCCGGTCAGCCGATCAAGCCGGTCGTCATCACGCTCACCGACGTAGACAATAAAGTCCACAGTCGACAAGGTGAAATACTTCTGACCGAAACGGGCCTCGAAGGGAGCCTGATTTACGCGATGTCGGCGACGATCCGCGAGCGGATTCTGGCCGACGGCGAGGCGACGATCGAGCTGGATCTGGCGCCGGGCTTGACGCTCGAGCGAGTCGTCGCTGAAGTGACGCGGCCGCGCGGCTCGCGCTCGATGGCAAGTCACCTGCACGGAAGAATCGGGATTGGCGGCGTAAAGCTGGCTTTGCTGCACGAGATTTTGTCGAAGGAGGCGTTTGCTGACGTACACGGCCTCGCGCATGCGATCAAGGCGCTCCCGGTGCGGTTCACGCGCGCCCGGCCTATCGCGGAAGCGATCAGCACTGCTGGCGGGATCCCGTTCGAGGCGCTCGACGCGCATCTGATGATCGCGCGGCTGCCCGGCGTGTTTTGTGCCGGGGAGATGCTCGATTGGGAGGCACCCACTGGCGGTTATCTGCTTACGGCCTGTTTTGCCAGTGGATTGGTGGCCGGCACGGGGGCTGCGGCGTATCTAAAGGCGCTTAAGGCGCGCGGCGCGCTGGCGTGATGCCGCCGCGGGTCGCCGCTTTCTAATCTCGCGGCAGCACGCCTCACCATTTCTTTCGCGTGCAATCAACTGAGGTGCTTTGGGCGCGATAGCGGCACGGCTGACATGTGGCGTATCGCAAGCGTTAAGACGCGAGACACACCGGCGTGATGCGCAGCGACGCAGCGTTCTCGTTTCGCGGCACACGCACCGCTTGCCGACTTTTTGACCGCCAATACGCTTTTGGGACCACAACGACGGCGCTGCCGTGTGGCGTATCACGAGGTTTCCCGAGACGCGAGGCGCGTCAGCGTGATGTGCGACGCGCCGCCTCTCAGCCGCGCCAACGCATCGCGCCCCGCCTCGCCCGCCTCATCCGCTTAACGCGCCTTGAGTCGCCACAACGACGTCACCTCGGCCGCCCGCGCCGCGTGTAGCGCATCGGTCTCATCGGTCGACTTCGGATGGAGCGGGCGAATATCCTCGCGTCCCACCACCGTCAGCGCGGCCTTTTCGATTGCAGCAAGCAGCCATTCGCGCGACCGCAAGCCGAGATGCTCAGCGAAATCCGACAGGATCAGCCAGCCCTCTCCGCCCGGCGACAAATGCTCCGCGAGGCCGTTCAGGAAGCCGAGCAGCATGCGGCTTTCCGGATCGTAGACCGCATATTCGATCGGCGAGGCGGGTCGTGCCGGCACCCATGGAGGGTTGCACACGACGAGCGGCGCCCGGCCTTCGGGAAACAGATCCGCCTGCACGACCTCGACCTGCTGGTCGCAGCCGAGGCGCGTGAGGTTCTCGCGCGCACAGGCGAGCGCTCGCGGGTCCTGATCGGTCGCGACGATTTTCTTCACGCCGCGTTTGGCGAGCAGCGCGGCCAACACACCGGTCCCGGTGCCGATGTCGAACGCCTTGTTCAGCGACGGCAGCGGCGTGCGCGCGACGAGCTCGACGTACTCACCACGCACCGGCGAAAACACGCCGTAGTGGGGATGGATGCGCTCGCCGAGCGCGGGAATCTCGACACCCTTCTTGCGCCACTCGAACGCGCCAATCAGACCGAGCAGTTCGCGCAGCGACACGACCGACGCCTCGTCGTTGGGCGGGCCGTAGGTTTCCGTACAGGCCTGCTGCACGTCGGGTGCGCGGCGCAGTGGAATGCCGTAAGCGGCGTCGAGCGGAATCAGGATCATGCCGAGCGTGCGCGCGCGTTGCGACTGCGCCTGACGATGCAGGTTGAACGCGTCGACCGGCGTTTCGCCCTGCTTGCGCGGTTTGCGCTCGAGCCGGCGCGTGACCGCCTGGAGCAACTGACGAGCGTTCTGGAAGTCGCCGTTCCACAGCAGCGCGGTGCCTTCGCAGGCGAGGCGGTAGGCCGAATCGGCGGTGGTACGGTCGTCAGCGACGATGACACGTTTGGGCGGCGGCACGGCGGCTTCGGAACGCCAGCGTGCGGTGCGGGGGCCGTCGGCTTCGGGCCAGGTAATGGTTGCGGGGCTGGTCATGGTGAGGTGGGATCGGTGTTGCGGAAGGGACGTGCGGAAAACGTTGCGTCGTTGGGGGCGCTGCCCGCCGGAGTACTTGTTAGCGATGCCGACTGACGCCCGAATAGTACCGCTGTCGCGCGGTTTCGCGGTGCGCTATTCGCGGACGGACGGAATTGGAGCGGGCGTCGGCGCAGGAAATGTGGACAACAAAATCCACAATCGACAAGGTGAAAGAGATATGGTGATTTTGAGCCGTTGCCGGTCTCACCGATGCTGTACGCAAAGGCTCGATAGGTCCAGCCGGCGGCCTTGATGGCGAAAGGCATGAGCGATCCCAGCGTGCTGTCGGCACCATCGCACGGCAAAGGCACTTCAATCACCAAGCCGGCCTGCAACGACAATTGCGATACACGTTGTTTTCTCGACGCCGATCCAATATTCATTTGGTGGGACAGAAAGGCTTTAATGCCGAAAATATGCAAAATGCATAAATAGAGAATCGACGGCCTATTGCGTAGCGTGAGGTTTTAACATCGATTTCAATGAGCAAAATAGACAGACGCCTATCCTCTCGGTATAGTTCTCACTAGTAGCCATATGGCTGAAAAAAAGAACCTGAGAGATCAAAAAGTGGCGTGGCGTGGTAATCGCCTAGCGTCCGCAGTCAGACAAATAGGGCGTCCTTCAGTTGCGGACCCGTCGCGGTCCGCAACTTGTCTTTTTAACGTTTAATGGCCATTAGTCATCTTTTGGCGTTCAACGCATTCAAGCTCGTTTCCATCCGCAATACGACCATTTATGCATCCCGGCATGACCAGGTTAATCGCACGCCCAATGAATTTGAATTGCGGACCCGCAAATAAAAAAACGGGGTTTCTGATCGAACAGAAACCCCGTTTCGTACTACTGGTGCCGGCTGCAGGACTCGAACCCGCCACCTCATGATTACAAGTCAAGCGCTCTACCTGATGAGCTAAGCCGGCGTGAGGCCGTGATTCTACTTCATTTTACGATCTTGAGGCGAGCCCTTCCGCCACCTTTCGAACCATCATCGTCCGGCTGGGGGACGTTCGTCGCGCTATCCGCCTTCGCCGCAGTTGTGTCACTCGCTGGCGACGTCTCGACCGCGCGCGGCGCTGCGGGTGCAGCCGGCGCTGCGGCCTCGTCCGCCGGGACCGCATCGGCGCCGGAATCCTGCGCTTCGCCGCCCGCCGACTCGACCGGAAACGCCATACCCTGCCCGTTTTCGCGCGCATAGATCGCGAGAATATTCGCGACCGGCACCTCGATCTTGTGCGACTTGCCGGAGAAACGCGCGCTGAACTCGATCCACTCGTTGCCCATCTGCAACTGGCTGGTCGCCTCGAAGCTGATGTTCAACACGATCTCGTTGTCGCGCACGAACTGACGCGGCACGCGCGTCTGATTGTCGACCCGGACCGCGATGTGCGGCGTATAGCCGTTGTCCGTGCACCATTCGTAGAGCGCGCGCAGCAGGTAAGGCTTCGTGGAAATCTCTTGCATCAACAGTCCTCTTACCGGGCTCGGGCCCGCGCAACGAGCTGCGCGGTGCCCTCACCCCAAAGCCAAACTCAACGACGCATCACCTTTTCCGAAGGCGTCAGCGCTTCGATATAAGCCGGGCGGCTGAAAATGCGCTCGGCGTACTTCATCAGCGGTGCGGCGTTCTTCGACAGCTCGATGCCGTAGTGATCCAGACGCCACAGGAGCGGTGCGATCGCGACGTCGAGCATCGAGAACTCTTCGCCGAGCATGTACTTGTTCTTCAGGAAGATCGGCGCGAGCTGCGTCAGGCGATCGCGGATCGCGAGACGGGCCTTCTCGTGATTTTTCTCGGCGGCCTTGCCCTTCTCGTTTTCGAGCGTGCCGACGTGCACGAACAGTTCCTTTTCGAAGTTCAGCAGGAACAGACGGGCGCGGGCGCGCTGCACCGGATCGGCCGGCATCAGTTGCGGATGCGGGAAGCGCTCGTCGATGTACTCGTTGATGATGTTCGATTCGTACAGAATCAGGTCCCGTTCGACGAGAATCGGCACTTGACCATACGGATTCATCACGGCGATGTCTTCCGGCTTGTTAAACAGGTCGACGTCGCGGATTTCGAAGTCCATGCCCTTTTCGAACAACACCAGCCGGCAACGCTGGGAGAACGGGCAAGTTGTGCCGGAATACAGAACCATCATGTTTACGTTTCCTCAAAAAGCTGAAGGGCCAGCGCACGGAAAAACCGTTCAGCAGGTTTCTCCTGGCGCCGGCCCCACGCCGGGTGACGGCGTGATTATTTGATATGTTTCCAGTACGCGGCGTTCAGTCGCCAGGCGAAAAAGCTCAGGATACCGAGGAACAGCAGCACCCACACGCCAAGCTGTTTGCGGGTTTTCTGCGTCGGTTCGGACATCCATGACAGGTACGACACGAGGTCGGCCACAGCAGAATCATAATCTACCGGCGACATCGTCCCCGGAGTGAGCTGCTGGAAGCCGACAAATTTGTGTACCGTCTCGCCAGTTTTTTCGTCCGTTTCGTCACCGAACTTCGCTGCACGTTGCCCCTGGAGCTGCCACAGTACGTGAGGCATGCTCACGTTCTCATACACCATATTGTTCCAGCCGGTGGGCCGCGTATTGTCGCGATAAAAACTGCGCAAATACGTGTAGAGCCAGTCCTTGCCCCGCGCCCGCGCTTCCACCGACAGATCCGGCGGCGCCGCCCCGAACCACGCTTTCGCGTCGTCCGGGCGCATCGCCACGGTCATCGTGTTGCCGACCTTGTCGGTGGTGAAGAGCAGGTTCGTCTGAATTTCGCTCGGCGTTATGCCGATATCGGTCAGGCGGTTGTAGCGCATCAAACTCGCACTGTGGCAATTCAGGCAGTAGTTTACAAACAATTGCGCGCCGTGCTGCAAAGAAGCGAAATTCTCCGCGTTATCCGGCGCGCGGTCGAGATGGAAATTCTCGTCCGCGTAAGCCGGAGCGGCCAGCACCGCGAGCAGTGTCGCGCCGATCAGCGCGCACGTCGAAAGCAGTTTCTTCATTTCGTGTTCTCCTGGCTCGCGATTAGTGAGGCTTGAACCGCACCCGTTCGGGCGGCTGCTTGAACTTGCCAAGCCGAGTCCAGAACGGCATGCCGAGGAAAAACGCGAAATAGATCAGCGCGCACACCTGAGCAATCAACGTCGAGGCAGGCGACGGCGGCCTGGTGCCGAGGAAGCCCAACGTCAGGAAAGCAAGCACGAAGATCCCGTAGAACACCTTGTGAAAAAAGGGCCGGTAGCGGATCGATTTCACCGGCGAGTGATCGAGCCACGGCAGGAAGAACAGCGAGATCACCGCGCTGCCCATCACCACCACGCCCCAGAACTTCGACTCGGTGAAGGCCATCGCCAGTATCACCAGCACCGCGAGCGCGGGCAAGCCGAGCTTCCACTTGCCGCGCGCGCGCACCAGCGCGAGCAGGCCGAGCAGCGCGATCACGATCATCAGCACGATCTTGAACGGATCGGTGGTGGCGCGCAGCATCGCGTAGAAGGCTGTGAAGTACCACACCGGCGCGATTTCCGGCGGCGTTTGCAGCGGATTGGCCGGCACGAAGTTGTTGGCTTCGAGGAAGTAGCCGCCCATCTCCGGCGCGAAGAAGATGATCGCCGCGAAGATCAGCAGGAACACCGTCACGCCCATGAAGTCGTGCACCGAGTAGAACGGGTGGAACGGAATGCCGTCGAGCGGCACGCCGTCCGGGCCTTTCTTCGCCTTGATCTCGATGCCGTCCGGGTTGTTCGACCCCACTTCATGCAGCGCGACCAGGTGGGCGATCACGAGGCCCACCAGCACCAGCGGAATCGCGATCACATGAAACGCGAAGAAGCGGTTCAGCGTGACGTCCGAGACCACGTAGTCGCCGCGAATCCACAGCGACAGATCCGGGCCGATGAACGGGATCGCTGAGAACAGGTTGACGATCACCTGCGCGCCCCAGAACGACATCTGCCCCCATGGCAGCAGATAGCCGAAGAACGCCTCGGCCATCAGGCTCAGGAAGATCAGGCAGCCGAAGATCCACACCAGTTCGCGCGGCTTGCGGTACGAGCCGTACATCAGCCCGCGGAACATGTGCAGATACACCACGACAAAAAACATCGACGCGCCGGTGGAGTGCATATAGCGGATCAGCCAGCCCCACGGCACCTCGCGCATGATGTACTCGACCGACGAGAACGCGAGCGTCGCGTCGGGTTTGTAGTTCATCGTGAGGAAGATGCCGGTGACGATCTGGTTGACCAGCACCAGCAGTGCGAGTGAACCGAAGAAGTACCAGAAGTTGAAGTTCTTCGGCGCGTAGTACTCGGAAACGTGCTTCTTCCAGGTGGAAGTCATCGGGAAGCGCCGGTCGATCCAGCCGGCCAGCCCGGTCGTCTCTACTTCGTGGTCGCTCGCCATTACGCTTCTCCTTTCTCGTCCTTCCCGATCACGAGGCCGGTGGCCGACGTGAACATGAAGCGCGGGATATCGAGGTTTTGCGGCGCGGGTTTGTTCTTGAAGACGCGGCCGGCCATGTCGTAGGTCGAGCCGTGGCACGGGCACAGGAAGCCGCCTGGCCAGTCGTCCGGAAGATTGGGCTGCGCGCCCGGCTGGAAGCGCGGCGTCGGCGTACAGCCCAGATGGGTGCACACGGCGACGGCGACTAGAAGATGCTTGTTCTCGGCGCGTGAACGGAATTCGTTGTTGCAGTACTCCGGTAACGGCATCGAAAAGGGATTCTTGCTGAGAGGATCCGCTACCTGGTTATCGGCTTTCTGGACATCGGCGAGCATCTGGTCCGTGCGGTTGATGATCCACACCGGCTTGCCACGCCAGGCGACGGTCATCATGTCGCCGGGCTTGAGATTGCTGATATCGACTTCGACCGGGGCGCCTGCTGCCTTGGCCTTTTCAGATGGTGCAAACGAACTAACAAAGGGTACGACAATGGCAACACCTCCGATGCCACCTGCTACGGTCGTCGCTACCAGCCAGTTACGGCGGCTGCCGTCGACGACGCGTTCATCTTCCTTGTCTCGCATCACAGGCCCCACTTCTGAGTTGGATTTTTCCTTCACGTCGCTTCTACCGCCGCTAGTTTGCGCGAATGGAGTCGCCATTTACAAGGGCCGATTGCCAAAAACCGTGCGAAGCCCTTGATAACTCAGGGTTTCTCCGTACGGATCGCAAACTTTTTTGTACCTCCTTTTAAGCACCCTCTGCGTTATTCGCGCCTTTTTCTTCTTTAATGCAAATCGCAATTCAAACTGGATTAGGGATATCGATAAAGAGGTGTTCCATATCGAACTGCTCGGACAGGTGCTTGCCCACCGCCTGCACGCCGAAGCGCTCGGTTGCATGATGTCCGGCCGCGAGAAAGGCGACGCCGCTCTCCGCCGACGTATGCATTATTGACTCCGAGACTTCGCCGGTCAGGTAGACGTCGGCGCCCGCGTTGATCGCCGCGTCGAACATGCCTTGCGCGGCGCCCGTGCACCAGCCCACGCGCCGCAGTTCGCGGTCCGGATCGCCGAACACGAGCGGCGTGCGGCCGAGTGTCTGCTCGATTTCCGCAGTGAAGTGCGCGAGCGTGATCGGCATCGGAAAAGTGGCGAGCCAGCCGAGACCGTTCTCGCCGAAGCGCGCGTCGCTGATCCAGCCCATCTTCGCGCCGATCTGCGCGTTGTTGCCGAACTCGGGGTGGTCGTCGAGCGGCAGGTGATAGGCGAACAGGTTCAGGTCATTGCCGATCAGCAGTTTCAGGCGCGCATGTTTGCGCCCGGTGATCTGCGGCTCTTCGTTGCGCCAGAAGTAGCCGTGGTGGACCAGCACGGCGTCCGCGCCCCAGTCGAGCGCGGCCTCCAGGAAGGCCACCGACGCGGTCACGCCGGTCGCGAGTTTATTGATCCGGCGCCGCCCTTCGACCTGCAATCCATTGGGGCAATAGTCCTTGAAGCGCGCGGTTTCAAGAAGATTGTTCAAGTACAATTCAAGTTCGATCCGATCCATATAAACCTCTAGTCTTCAGATGCTTAGACGCTTTTGGCTGTTCTTTGCCCAAGCGGTGACTGTGCTGTTGGCGCTGATGTTCATCATTGCGACCCTCAAACCGCAGTGGCTCCAGCGTCAAGGGCAATTCGGCAAGCAACTCGCCGAACCGATCGTCGCCCTGCGGGAAGTGGCGCCAGGCATCGGCAGCGGCCCCGCCCAGGCGTCATACGCGGATGCCGCGCAAAAGGCCATGCCCGCGGTCGTCAATGTGTTCTCCAGCAAGGATGGCTCACTGCCGCCCGATCCGCGTGCCAAAGATCCGCTGTTCCGTTATTTCTTCGGCGACAAGAACAAACGCAATCAGCAGGAGCAACCGGCATCCAACCTCGGCTCCGGAGTGATAGTGAGTTCGGAAGGTTACATTCTAACGAACCAGCACGTCGTGGACGGCGCCGATCAGATCGAAATCGCGCTGGCCGACGGCCGCACCACCAACGCCAAGGTGATCGGCATCGATCCTGAAACGGATCTGGCCGTGCTCAAGGTCAACATGACCAACCTGCCTACCATCACGCTGGGCCGCATGGACCAGACGCGCGTCGGCGACGTGGTGCTCGCGATCGGCAATCCGTTCGGCGTCGGCCAGACGGTGACGATGGGCATCGTCAGCGCACTCGGGCGCAATCACCTCGGCATCAACACGTTCGAAAACTTCATTCAGACCGACGCGGCGATCAACCCGGGCAACTCGGGCGGCGCTCTCGTCGACGAGAACGGCAATCTGCTGGGCATCAACACGGCGATCTATTCGCGCTCGGGCGGCTCGCTCGGGATCGGCTTTGCGATCCCCGTGTCGACCGCGCGCAGTGTGCTGGAGAGCATCATCACCACAGGTACGGTCACGCGCGGCTGGATCGGCGTCGAGCCGCAGGACGTGACGCCGGAGATCGCGGAGTCGTTTGGGCTCGATCAGAAGTCGGGCGCGATCGTTGCCGGCGTGCTGAAGGGCGGCCCTGCGGACCGCGCGGGCGTCAAGCCGGGCGACATCCTGATGAGCGTGAACGGCCAGGAAATCACCGACACCACGCGCTTGCTGAACGTCATCGCGCAGATCAAGCCGGGCACGGCCGCGAAGGTGCATCTGGTGCGCAAGGGCCGCGAGATCGATGTGGACGTGACGATCGGCAAGCGCCCGCCCCCGCCGAAGCAGCCGGTCGAAGATAACGGCGGCGGCGACCAGGACGACGACGCAGGCTAAGGCAGAGGGAAAGTACGCAGCGGGTCGCGCAGGGCATAGCGAGCGCCCAGCCGACCCCGGAAGCAAAAAGGGCAGTCCGCGAGGGGCTGCCCTTTTTGCTTTGCGCGGGTCCTGCTTACTGCAAGCCCCGGCGGGTGGCAGTTCAACCCGGCGGAGAACTCGCGTCTTCGACCACGATCGGCTGCTTGCGGACAATCAGGCGCGCAGCAATGATCCCCGCTTCGTACAGCACGATCAGCGGAATCGCCAGGATCAGTTGCGAGAACACGTCCGGCGGCGTCACTACGGCCGAGATCACGAACGCGCCGACGATCACATACGGCCGGATCTCCTTGAGCTTCTTCAACGTGACCACGTTCATGCGAACCAGCAGCACGACGACGATCGGCACTTCGAATGTCACGCCGAACGCGATGAACATCGTCAGTACGAAGCTCAGGTAGTTGTCGATGTCGGTGGTCATTTCCGCGCCGAGCGGCGCGTTGTAGTGCGCCATCACGCGAAAGATGGTCGGGAACACCACGAAGTACGCGAACGCCATCCCGCACAGGAACAGCGTGTAACTGCTGGCGACGAGCGGCACCACCAGCTTCTTCTCGTGCTGATAAAGCCCCGGCGCGACGAACGCCCAGATCTGGTACAGCACGATGGGCAGCGCGATCACGAGTGCGACCAGCATCGTCACCTTCATCGGCACGAAAAACGAGCCGGTGACGTCGGTGACGATCATCTTGCCGTCCTTCGGCAGGTTCTGCATCAGCGGACGTGCGAGCAGCCGGAAAATGTCCGGCGCCCAATAGACGAGTCCGATGAACACCACGATGACGGCAAGCCCCGCGCGGATGATGCGGTCGCGCAATTCGACGAGGTGTGAAATGAAGGTCTCTTCAGTGCCTTCGTTCTGGGTATGCTGGGGGTCGCTCACACCGGCCCTCGGTTAGAGATTGTCGTTCTGATCATCAGAAGAACCGCGTCGGACGACGCAGCGTGGCGGGCGTATGCCGCGCGACACGCGCCGCCCCCGATTGCACGCGCGTGCGACGCGTGGTGGCGCGTTTGTACCAGGTGGGCATGGCGGTCCGCTTGACGCGCCAGTTCTTGCGCCGGGGCGCCGTGGCCGGCGTGCTGCTCTGCCAGGACGAATTGCCGGCGTCTTCGAGCGCGCCGCCGGCAATGCTCGGCGACACCGACGTGCCGCTGTTCCACGCGTCGTTCAGTTCGCTCTCGTGCTTGCGCAGATTGTCCTGAACGGAGGTTTCGACATTGCTCGCGGCCGTTTCGAACTCGGTCTTCATGCGCCGCAATTCGTCGAGCTCGATTTCGCGCGTGACTTCGGACTTCACGTCGTTGATATACCGCTGCGCGCGGCCGAACAGCGCGCCAGCCGTGCGGGCGACGCGTGGCAGGCGCTCCGGTCCGAGTACGACCAGCGCGACGACGCCGATCAGCGCCATCTTGGTTAGACCGAGGTCCAGCATGAAGTGGAATGTCCGTCAGTAACGCGGGTGAGCCGCGGCTTAGCGGTAATCGCCGGAACGCGGCGCTTTTTCCTTCGCATCCACATCCACCGCGCCGTTGCGCGGCAATTCGCGCTGCTGCGCGTCACCTGCCGGCGTTTCGGCTTCCTTCACGCCTTCCTTGAAGCCCTTCACCGCGCCGCCCAAGTCGGCGCCGATGTTGCGCAGCTTCTTCGTGCCGAACACGAGTGCCACGATCAACAACACGATCAGCCAATGCCAAATGCTCAACGAACCCATGACTACTCTCCTTAACCCCGACACCGCACCGCGATGCGGCAAAATTCCTGCGCCTTGCGGCGTGACCGAAGCGCCTGCGCTTGCTCTGTCGCTTGCGCTTCCTCTTTACGTGACCGCGGACTGTTCCGATTCAACCGGCGACAGGACGAACGTCATTGTGGCCGAACCGTCGCGTCGTCGTTATTACAGTGCTTAAAAACGACAGCCGCGCTATTGTCCACGACCAAAACTCGCAGCGACGCGTGTGACCCCGCTTTTGCGTCAGCCCATCCGTTGCCAGGGGCGCGGTCCCGCGAGAATGTGCGCATGCAGGTGATATACCTCCTGTCCGCCGCCGGGACCGGTGTTGATTACCGTGCGAAAACCCGTTTCGCCGCCGGTGTAGGCAACCCCGAGCTGGTCGGCCAGACGCGCCACCAAGACAATCATTCTACCAAGGAGAGTCGCATCGCTTTCGGTGCAATTCGACAGCGTGGCGATGTGCTTGCGCGGGATCACCAGCACATGCGTCTCGGCGGCCGGACGGATGTCGCGGAAGGCAACGAACTCTTCGTCTTCGTGGACTTTGGTCGACGGAATCTCGCCAGCGGCGATCTTGCAGAAAAGGCAGTTCGGATCGTGACTCATCGTATTCCTGACGCGGTATGACTGGAGCGCGAAGCGACGCAGCAGAATTCGAGCAAAGCCCGATAAACGGGCGCACTACACTCAGACCCAGGCACGCGGATTCGCAAGCGGCTTGTTATCGTACAGATACAGCCAGCCCTTGATAATACGGTACAACATCCAGATGCTGACGGCCCACAGGACCGGAATGCCTATCACCACGAGCAGCAGCATGGCGCCGATCGCGTAACCGAGCAGACACAGCCAGAAGGAGCGGATCTGCCATTCGAAGTGGGCTTCGTACGGCGTGCCCGCCACGTCGGGCCGCTTCACGTAGTTGATGATGATTGCGATCAGGATCGTCAGACCGCCTGTCAGCCAGTGAACCGCGTATAGCGCATACAGCACATGGGTGAGCGTGCGTAGACTGCGTTCGCGTTCCGGCTCCATCGCGTGGCGATAAGCCGGCGGCGGGTAGCTCTGGTTCGGCTGTTCCATGCTTGCGTCCTCCCGATGATGCGCTCAGATGCGTTCAGTGCAATATGGGCGCCGGTGCGCGCGGCTTCAAGCCGGGCCGGCCGATCAATCGCCGTTCTGTTCGCGTTCGCGGCTCTTGCGCAGCGCCTTTTCCTCGATGCCCGACAGGCCTTCGCGGCGCTCGAGTTCGGCGAGGACGTCCGCCGGACTCAGATCGAAGTGCGACAGCATCACGAGGCAATGGAACCACAGGTCCGCGACCTCGCCAACGAGCGCCTTCAGCGCACCGCCATGGCGCGCGTCCTTGGCGGCCAGCACGACTTCGGTGGCCTCTTCGCCGATCTTCTTGAGCACCGCGTCATCGCCCTTATGGAACAGGCGCGAGACGTAGGAAACGTCCGGGTCGCCGCCCTTACGGCTGTCGATGATCGCCGCGAGGCGCAGCAAGGTATCGGAGGTAGACGACGTGGTTTGGGTGGATTGCGTCATTTGTAGATGTGTTCGGGGTCTTTCAGCACGGGATCGACGGCGAGCCAGTCGCCATCATCCACCGAGCCTTCGAATTTCTGGAAAAAGCACGAGTGTCGGCCGGTGTGGCACGCGATGCCAGAGACCTGCTCCACCTTCAGCAGCACGACGTCTTCGTCGCAATCGAGCCGCACTTCGTGCACATGCTGCACGTGGCCGGACTCCTCGCCCTTGAACCACAGGCGCTGGCGGGAGCGCGAGAAGTACACCGCACGGCCCAATTCGATGGTCTTCGCCAGCGCTTCGCGGTTCATCCACGCGAACATCAGCACGTCGTTGGTCGACGCTTCCTGCGCGATCACCGGCACGAGGCCGTTCGCGTCCCACTTCACCTTGTCGAGCCAATTCACCGCCGAAGGATTCACCACGTCACAACCTCACCGAAATGCCTTGATCGGCCATGAAACGCTTGGCCTCGCCCACGGTATGCTGGCCGTAGTGGAAGATGCTCGCGGCCAGCACCGCGTCCGCGTGACCGTTCCTGATGCCGTCGGCCAGATGCTGCAGGTTGCCCACGCCGCCCGACGCGATCACCGGAACCGGCACCGCGTCCGACACCGCGCGCGTGAGCGCGAGGTCAAAGCCGCTCTTGGTGCCGTCGCGGTCCATGCTGGTCAGCAGGATTTCGCCGGCACCGAGTTCGGCCATCTTGCGCGCCCATTCGACCGCTTCGAGGCCGGTGGCCTTGCGCCCGCCATGCGTGAAGACTTCCCAGCGCGGCGGCTCGCCGTCCGCGGACACGCGTTTCGCATCAATCGCGACGACGATGCACTGCGAGCCGTATTTGTCGGTCGCGTCTTTGACGAGTTGCGGATTCGCGACCGCCGACGAGTTCATGCTGATCTTGTCCGCGCCCGCGTTCAGGAGGCGCCGCACGTCTTCGACGGCACGCACGCCACCGCCGACCGTCAGCGGAATGAACACCTGCGAGGCGACCGCTTCGATGATCGGCAGGATCAGATCGCGCTGATCGGAGGTGGCGGTGATGTCGAGGAAGGTGAGTTCGTCGGCGCCCTGATCGTCGTAACGGCGGGCGATTTCGACGGGGTCGCCGGCATCGCGCAGTTCGACGAAGTTGACGCCCTTGACCACGCGTCCGGCCGTGACGTCGAGACAGGGGATGATGCGTTTAGCTAGAGCCATGATCTTGCAATTCTGCCAATACCGCTGATGAGGCCGCTCACCCGGGGGCTTGCGGCGCTATGCCGGCGCGACCAGCCGCGAGGCTGCCGAGGCTGGATCACGCCGCGAGTAAAGCGCGGCTACGACGCGCGACGCGTTTTTCCGCGGACGAAGCACCGCGTCCGCTGCAGACGAAGCGCGATCGGGCCACCGCGACGGCCCGGGCTCGGGGCTCCGCCGCGAGCCCGAAGCGGGGTTACGCGTCGTCCGATTCGCGCAGCCGGTCCGCGAGCGTCTGCGCCGCCGCGAAGTCGAGATCGCCCGAGTAGATCGCACGGCCGCAAATCACGCCTTCAATGCCTTCGTCTTCGACTTCGCACAGCGATTCGATATCGGAGAGGTTCGACAGACCGCCGCTCGCGATCACCGGAATCTTCACCGCGCGCGCGAGGCGCACCGTCGCTTCGATGTTGATGCCTTGCAGCATGCCGTCGCGGCCGATGTCGGTGTAGATGATCGATTCGCAGCCGTAGTCCTCGAACTTGCGCGCCAGATCGGCAACTTCGTGGCCGGTCAGCTTGCTCCAGCCGTCGGTCGCGACTTTGCCGTCTTTCGCATCCAGCCCGACGATGATGTGGCCACCGAACGCCGTGCACGCATCCTGCAGGAAGCCGGGATTCTTCACCGCCGCGGTGCCGATGATCACATACGACAGACCATCGTCGAGATAGCGCTCGATCGTGTTCAGGTCACGGATACCGCCGCCCAGTTGCACGGGAATCTCGCCGCCCACTTCCTCGATGATCGCCCGGATCGCCTCTTCATTCTTCGGCTTGCCGGCGAACGCGCCATTCAGGTCGACGAGGTGCAAACGGCGGGCGCCACGCTCGACCCAATGTCGGGCCATCGCCGCCGGTTCCTCGGAAAATATCGTCGCCTGGTCCATATCGCCTTGTTTGAGGCGTACACACTGACCGTCTTTCAGGTCGATGGCGGGAATCAGCAGCATAGCAATCGGGTGTTGTCTGGGAAGGGGTTGAAGGTCGGCGGTAGCGGCTGATGAGCCAGTCCGTCAAAACGCCGTTTCGCTAGTTTAGTACAAGTCTTTCGACGCCCTTGCTGAGCGTCCTTTGCAAGCGAAATCGCAGTGCGGCGGTTACGGCGCGCGGCAACCGCCGCATTTGCGGCGCAATGGCGCGTGGCAACCGGGTGAAAAAAGGCGCTCACGGGTTCCAGTGCACGAAGTTGCGATACACGCGCAGCCCCGCGTCGGCGCTCTTTTCCGGGTGAAATTGGGTGGCGAAGATGTTATCGCGCGCCACCGCCGAGGTAAAGGGCACGCCGTACACTGTTTCGCCCGCCGTATGAGCCGCGTTGTCCGGCTGCACGTAATAGCTGTGCACGAAATAGAAGAACGCGTTGTCCGCGACGCCGTCCCACAGCGGATGCGGCTGCGCCTGGCGCACCCGGTTCCAGCCCATTTGCGGGACCTTGAAGCGCGAGCCGTCGTCCTGCACCTGGCCTTCAAGGTCGAAGCGCAGTACCTTGCCCGGCAACAGGCCCAGGCCCGGCGTGTCGCCTTCCGCGCTCCAGTCGAACAGCATCTGCTCGCCGACGCACACGCCCATCAACGGCTTGCTGCGCGACGCCTCGATCACGGCTTCCTGCAAACCGGACTCGCCGAGACTGCGCATGCAATCGGGCATCGCGCCCTGGCCGGGCAGCACCACGCGGTCGGCCGCGCGGATCGCCTCCGGCCGGTCGACGATCGCCACCTCCGCTTCCGGCGCAGCCTTGCGCAATGCCTGGGCAACCGAACGCAGGTTGCCCATTCCGTAATCCACAATCGCTATCGAAGTTTTCATTTCAAATTTGGCGGCAACGCCGTCAATCGATCGACGGTGAGGTCCAGCGCCGAACGACGGTCGGCCGACGCGCGGTGCTGGTCAAAGAGTCGTCTGAAGTTGAGCGGCTGAATGCGGCTTGGTTAGGCTTAAAGGCTGCCCTTGGTCGACGGAATCTGGCCCGCCGCGCGTTCGTCCATTTCCGTGGCCATACGCAACGCCCGGCCGAATGCCTTGAACACCGTTTCCATCTGATGGTGAGCGTTCAGGCCGCGCAGGTTGTCGATATGCAGCGTGACGCCCGCGTGATTCACGAAGCCGCGGAAAAACTCGATCGACAGATCGACGTCGAACGTGCCGATGCGCGCGCGCGTGAACGGTACGTGGAATTCGAGGCCCGGACGGCCGGAAAAGTCGATCACGACGCGCGACAGCGCTTCGTCGAGCGGCACGTACGAATGACCGTAACGGCGGATGCCCTTGCGGTCCCCGATCGCCTTCGCGACAGCCTGGCCGAGCGTGATGCCGGTGTCTTCGACCGTGTGATGGTCATCGATATGCAAGTCGCCATGCGCTTCGATCTCGAGGTCGAACAGACCATGCCGTGCGATCTGGTCGAGCATGTGGTCCAGAAACGGCACACCGGTGGCCAGCTTCTGCTGACCGGTGCCGTCCAGATTGATCTTCACACGGATCTGCGTTTCGCTGGTGTTGCGAACGACTTCCGCAAGGCGCATGGTAATTCCTCGAATCTAGCTAGAAAGCGATAGTAGTGTGGGGTGGGAAAACGGCAGCGCCGTTCGTTCAGTGCAGCACGAGTTTCAGGCCGGCCAGCAATTGCGCATTCTCCTGCGGCGACCCGACGGTCAAACGCACGCAATTGGCCAGCAATGGATGCATTTTACTCACGTTTTTGATCAGAACCCGCGCGGTGAGCAGGGTTTCGAACATAACGGACGCATCGGGCACGCGCACCAGCAGGAAGTTGCCGGCGCTCGGGAACACTTGCGCGCCCGGCAACGCGGCCACCGCCTGCGCGAGTTTCGTGCGTTCTTCGCGCAATTGCGCGGCTTGCGCATCGAGCACGTCGATGTGGTCGAGCAGAAAATCGGCGGCAGCCTGCGTCAACACATTGGTGTTGTAGGGCGGCCGCACTTTGTCGAACTCGGTCAGCCACGCGGGCTTGCCGACCAGGTAGCCGAGACGGATGCCGGCGAGGCCGAGCTTGGACACCGTGCGCATCACGACGACGTTGTCGAACGCGTCGGCGCGCGGTAGCCAGCTTTGCTGGGCGAACGGTTGATACGCCTCGTCGATCACCACGAGGCTCTTGCTCGCCGCGGCGACGATGCGTTCCATGTCGGCGTCGTCGAAGAGCGTGCCGGTGGGGTTGTTCGGATACGCGAGATAGACGATCGCGGGTTCGTGCTCAGCGATCGCGGCGAGCATCGCTTCGGTGTCGAGCGTGAAGTCCGCGTTCAACGGCACGCCCACGAATTCGAGATTCGCCAGCTTCGCCGACATCTGGTACATCACGAAACCCGGCACCGGCGCGAGCACCTTCGCACCCGGCTTCGCGCACGCGACCGACACCATGCTGATGATTTCATCCGAACCGTTGCCGAGCAGCACGTCGCAGCCGGCCGGCACGCCCATCACGCGCTTGATCTTTTCGATTAGCGCGTCCGGGCGCGGCGCCGGGTAGCGGTTCAGTGCGATGCCGGCGAGATGCTCGCCCAGATGCGCGGCCAGCACCGGCGGCAGGGGAAACGGGTTTTCCATCGCGTCGAGCTTGATGAAGCCCGTGGCGTCCGGAACCGGATAGCTCGTCATCGCGAGCACGTCGCGGCGGATGATGTCTTGTGGTGTCGTCATAGCTGTGTGGAACCGGCCGCGAAGGAAGATGCCGGCCGGGCATCGGCGGCGCACGGGCCGCCCTGGTTGGGCTCTACTGTCGTAATGAACGGGAGGAGCAACGAGCGCGCGCAGTCCGTCGCTGAAGTGTGCGGGCACTCGCTCGCTGGCTGCCCGCTTATCTTCCGTGTCAGAGTCGCCGCGCCCCCGCCGCTCCTAGCCGCGATCGTTGCTGTTTTGCCGCATCCGGTACTCGGCGCTGCGGGCATGCGCCTGCAGGCCTTCCCCATACGCGAGTTCAGCGGCGATCTCGCCTAGTGTCTGCGCGCCTTCCGCGCTGACTTCGATCACGCTCGAGCGCTTGAAGAAATCGTAGACGCCCAGCGGCGACGAGAACCGTGCGGTACGCGACGTCGGCAGCACGTGATTCGGCCCCGCGCAGTAGTCGCCGAGGCTCTCGCTGGTGTAGCGGCCGAGGAAGATCGCGCCCGCATGGCGAATCAGTTGGCCCCACTGATGCGGCTCCAGCGCGGAGATTTCGAGGTGTTCCGGGGCGATGTCGTTGGCGATCGCGCAGGCTTCGGCCATGTCGCGCACCTTGATCAGCGCGCCGCGCCCTTCGAGCGACGCGCGGATCACGTCCTGGCGCGGCATGCTCGGCAGCAATTCGTTGATCGCGTCATGCACGCGGGCGATGAACGTGTCGTCCGGGCATAGCAGGATGGATTGCGCGAGTTCGTCGTGCTCGGCCTGTGAGAACAGGTCCATCGCGACCCAGCGCGGGTCGGTGGTACCGTCGCACAGCACGAGAATTTCCGACGGCCCGGCGATCATGTCGATACCGACCGTGCCGAACACGCGGCGCTTGGCCGATGCGACGTACGCGTTGCCGGGGCCGCAGATCTTGTCGACCGCCGGCACGGTTTGCGTGCCATACGCCAACGCGGCCACCGCCTGTGCGCCGCCGATCGTGAACACGCGATCCACGCCGCCCAGCAGCGCGGCCGCCAGCACCAGCGGATTCTTCACGCCGTCCGGCGTGGGCACGACCATGACGATTTCGCGCACGCCGGCCACACGCGCCGGAATCGCGTTCATCAGCACCGACGACGGATACGCAGCCTTGCCACCCGGCACGTAGATGCCCGCGCGATCGAGCGGCGTGACCTTCTGGCCGAGCACCGTGCCGTCGGCCTCGGTGTACTGCCAGCTATGGCTGCCGCACTCGATCTTCTGCTTCTCGTGGTAGCCGCGCACGCGCGCCGCCGCCGCTTCGAGCGACGCACGGCGCCTCGGCTCCAGGCCTTCGAGCGCCGCTTCCAGCTCGGCCATCGGCAGCTCCAGCGCGGCGACGCTCTTCGCGTCGAGCCGGTCGAAGCGGTTCGTGTACTCGAGCACCGCCGCGTCGCCGCGCGCCTTCACATCGTTCAGAATCTGCGCGACCGAGCGCTCGATTGCTTCGTCTTCGCTCGCCTCGAACGCGAGCACCGCATGCAGCGACTTGTGGAAGTCGCGAGCGGTGGAATCGAGTTTGCGAATCTTGATAGACATACGGGTATCCGTTTTCGGTAAGGCGCGCTTAACAGCGGGGTCACAACATTATCGGACCGCCGTTCAGCCGGCTTTTGACGCACGTTCGAACGCGTCGAGAATCGGCCGCAGCGCGGCGCGCTTCAGTTTCAGCGCGGCCTGGTTCACGACGAGGCGCGACGAGATCTCCATGATCTCCTCCACCTCGACAAGATTGTTGGCGCGCAAGGTATTGCCCGAACTCACCAGGTCGACGATCGCATCGGCGAGGCCGACGAGCGGCGCCAGTTCCATCGAACCGTACAGCTTGATCAGATCGACGTGTACACCCTTGGCGGCAAAATGCTCACGTGCGGTCTCAACGTACTTGGTCGCCACCCGCAGGCGCGCGCCTTGGCGCACAGCCTTCGCATAATCGAAACCCGCTGCGACCGCGACCGACATCCGGCAGCGCGCGATATCCAGGTCGACCGGCTGATACAGGCCGCTGCCGCCATGCTCCAGCAGCACGTCCTTGCCCGCCACGCCGAAGTCGGCCGCGCCGTATTCGACATAGGTCGGCACGTCGGTGGCACGCACGATGATCACGCGCAGGTTCGCGTCGGTGGTCGGCAGAATCAGCTTGCGCGAGGTTTCCGGATCCTCGGCCACTTCGATGCCGGCCGCCGCGAGCAACGGCAGCGTTTCTTCGAAGATACGCCCTTTCGACAGCGCCAGCGTGAGCGGTGCGCTCACCGCCGGCGACGACGACGTTTGCGGCATCGAACTCATGCCTGGCTCCCGGACACGCGGCGCACCTTCGCGCCGATCGCGTTGAGCTTGGTCTCCATCCGGTCGTAGCCGCGATCCAGGTGATAGATACGGTCGATCAGCGTCTCGCCTTCGGCACGCAACGCGGCGATCACAAGACTCGCGGACGCGCGCAGGTCGGTAGCCATCACCATCGCGCCGGACAGCTTGTCGACGCCGTTCACGAGCGCGGTGTTGCCGTCGATCGTGATGCTCGCGCCAAGGCGGTTCAATTCCTGCACGTGCATAAAGCGGTTCTCGAAGATCGTTTCGACGACCTGCGAGGTGCCGTCCGCGATCGTGTTCAGCGCCATGAACTGCGCCTGCATGTCGGTCGGGAACGCGGGGTATTCGGAGGTGCGGAACGTGACGGCGCTTGGACGCTTATCCATGCGCACGCGCATCCAGTCGTCGCCTTCTTCGATCGTGACGCCCGCTTCGCGCAGCTTTTCGGTCACGGCTTCGAGAATCAGCGGACGTACTTTACGCAGCGTGACGTCGCCGCCGGCTGCCGCCACCGCGCACAGGAACGTGCCGGCTTCGATGCGATCCGGAATGACCGTGTGCTTCGCGCCATGCAGCTTGTCGACGCCCTGGATCACGAGGCGATCCGTGCCGATGCCTTCGATCTGCGCGCCCATCGACACCAGCAGATGCGCGAGGTCGCCGACTTCCGGCTCACGCGCCGCGTTCTCGATGACCGTTTCGCCTTCGGCCAGCACCGCCGCCATCAGCAGGTTTTCGGTGCCGGTCACGGTGATCATGTCGGTGACGATGCGCGCGCCCTTCAGACGCTTCGCGCGGGCTTCGATGAAGCCGTGCTCGATCGTGATGTCGGCGCCCATCGCCTGCAAGCCCTTGATGTGCTGATCGACCGGACGTGCGCCGATTGCGCAGCCGCCCGGCAGCGACACCCGCGCGTGGCCGAAGCGCGCGACCAGCGGGCCGAGCACGAGGATCGACGCACGCATGGTCTTCACCATCTCGTACGGCGCGACGACGTTGTCGACCTTCGACGCGTCCAGTGTCACACGGCCTTCGCCGCTCTCGATACGCACGCCCATCTGGCCGAGCAGCTTGAGCATCGTGCGCACGTCCTGCAGGTCGGGCACGTTGTCCAGATGCACCGGCTCCGCGCTCAGCAAACCCGCGCACAGGATCGGCAACGCCGCGTTCTTCGCACCCGAGACGACGACTTCACCCGACAGCGGGTAGCCACCTTCAATGACGAGTTTATCCATGCCTGTCAGTTCCTGATTGACCCGGACTTCGGCCGGGGCTGCATTGACCGTGTTCGACGCGCCGCTACCGGCGTCGCGTCCTTCTTGAGTAATTCGCACTAAATTTCCAGATTACGCGTTCTGCCATTCGGCGGGCGTCAGCGTCTTCATGCTGAGCGCGTGGATTTCTTCGCGCATGCGGTCGCCGAGCGCCGCATACACCAGTTGATGACGCTGGATCGGACGCTTGCCTTCGAAGCTCGCCGACACAATGGTCGCGAAGAAGTGCTGGCCGTCACCTTCGACTTCGAGATGCTGGCAAGCGAGCCCAGCCGCAATGTATTGCTTGACCTGTTCGGGAGTCGGCAACATGAGAGAAGCTCCTGATCAGTGGCGCAGTTTGTAGCCGGCAGCGAGCATGCGCATCGCCACCACGGCCAGCACCACGAAGAAACCGGCGACGATCGCAAGGCTCACGAGCGGATTGATATCCGACATCCCGAAGAAACCGTAGCGAAAGCCGTCGATCATGTAGAAAAAAGGATTGAGACGCGACACTTCGCGCCAGCCCGGCGGCAGCGTATGCGTCGAGTAGAACACGCCCGAGAGGAACGTGAGCGGCATGATCAGAAAATTCTGGAATGCGGCGAGCTGATCGAACTTCTCCGCCCAGATACCAGCGATCAGACCGAGCGTGCCGAGAATCGCCGCGCCGAAAATCGCGAACAGAATGATGTAGAGCGGCGCGATGAAGCTGACCGGCACGAACCAGATCGTCACGATGAACACGCCGAAGCCAACCGCGAGCCCGCGCGCCACTGCCGCGAGCACATAGGCGGCGAACATCTCGTAGTGCGACAGCGGCGGCAGCAGCACGAACACCAGGTTGCCGGTAATCTTCGACTGAATCAGCGACGACGAACTGTTCGCGAACGCGTTCTGCAACACGCTCATCATCACGAGACCCGGAATCAGGAAGCTCGTGTATTCGACGCCCGGATAAACCTGCACGTGGTCGCGCAATGCGTGGCCGAAGATGGTCAGATAGAGCAGCGCGGTGATGACCGGTGCGAGCACGGTCTGGAACGCCACCTTCCAGAACCGCAGCAACTCCTTGTAAAACAGCGTACTGAATCCACTGTAGCCGCTCATGCAAGCCCCTCGATCACTTCCGGACCGTTCATCACCTGAACGAACACATCTTCGAGGTCGGCCTTGCGGACCTCGATTTCTTCAAATGTACAGCCCGCTGCGCGGCACTGCGCGAGAATCCGCTCGACATCGTCGTAGCTCGTGAGGCGCAGCAGATGCTGGCGGCCATTGCCGTTGCCCGCGCCGCTTTCCGCTTCGAGCGGACGCAGCTCGGCAGGCAGTACGCCCTGCGCGAAACGCACGAACAGCTGCATGCCGGCAAAGCGCTGCAACAGTGTGCTGGTGCGCTCCAGCGCGACCACTTCGCCACGCCGCAACATCGCGATGCGGTGGCACAGCGACTCGGCTTCTTCGAGATAGTGCGTGGTCAGCACGATGGTGTGGCCTTCGCGGTTCAGGCGCGAGATGAATTTCCACAGCGTTTGACGCAGCTCGACGTCGACGCCCGCGGTCGGTTCGTCGAGGACGATCACCGGCGGGCGGTGCACCAGCGCCTGCGCGACCAGCACGCGACGCTTCATGCCGCCCGACAGCGCACGCATGTTGGCGTCGGCTTTATCGGTGAGGTCGAGATTAGCCATGATCTCGTCGATCCACGCGTCGTTGTTGCGCAGGCCGTAGTAGCCGGACTGGATGCGCAAGGTCTCGCGGACGGTGAAAAACGGATCGAACACGAGCTCCTGCGGCACCACGCCGAGCGCGCGGCGCGCGTTGCGAAAGTCGGTCACGACGTCGTGGCCACGCACCGCGATACTGCCTTCATCGGCGCGGGCGAGGCCAGCGAGGATGCTGATGAGCGTGGTCTTGCCCGCGCCGTTCGGACCGAGCAGTCCGAAGAACTCGCCTTCTTCGACTGTGAGGCTGACGCCCTTGAGCGCCTGCAAGTCCTTGTAGCGCTTCTTGACGTTACGAATTTCTATGGCTGACATGACGGTGGGCCGCGTGGATCGCAGCGCCTAAATGAACCCCGTGGGAGCCCTGAGGCAGCCCGGAGCAGGGTCAACAAAATGCTGGGAGAAACGGAATTGGGGCCGGTGACGTGCACCAAAAAACGTTTGATTATAGGGCAAAAATCAGCAGGCCCGACTCGACCGGAAGGATTGGGAGTGACGCGGAGGGAGCGTCAATGCGGCGATGGTAGGGGCAGCGGCGTAGGCGCCAAAGCGGGAAGCCCCGGGACCCGCGTCGCGTAGGACCGGAGTAAGCGCGAAATCGCTAACCCGGTCGACTCGCGTCGCGTAGGACCGGAGTAAGCGCTAAAGCGCTAACTCTAGTCGACTCGCGTTGCGTGGGACCAGAGTAAGCGCTAAAGCGCTAACTCTGGTCGACACACCAGCGTATCGACGCCGTAGGCCTGCGCGAGACTGGCGAGACCAGCCGGCAGATTGACGATCTCGAACTTGACGCCGCGTGCTTGGGCGGCACGCTGCCACGCGAGAAACACGGCCAGTGCGGATGAATCGAACTGCGCGAGCGGCGTGCAATCCACGCCGGTTGCGCCGGCCGAGATGCGTTGCAAACCCGCCGAGAGCGCCGCCTTCGCGCTCTGGTGGGTCAACGTTGCACCGCTCTCGAAGCGGTTCGCGACGGTGCTCAGCACTTCGCTCACGACTGCTTGCCCGCGGCGAGTTGCTGATTGCGCTGCGTGAGGAACTGGATCAGCCCGTCGACGCCCTTCTGCTGGATCTGCTCATTGAACTGCTGCTGATACGCCTGGATCAGCCATGCGCCGAGCACATTGATGTCATACACACGCCAGCCTTGCGGCGTCTTGTACAGACGGTAGTCGAGTTCGATCGGCGAGCCGTTGTTCATCACCACCGAGCGCACCACCGTGTCGGTGTCGTCCGGATTCATGCGGAACGGCTTGTACTGGATCTGCTGGTCGCGCACTTGCGCGAGCGCGCCCGAGTACGTGCGGATCAGCAGCATCTTGAATTGCTCGACCACCTGGTTCTGCTGCTCGGGCGAGGCC
Source organism: Paraburkholderia fynbosensis (assembly GCF_902859935.1). Taxonomy (GTDB): domain Bacteria; phylum Pseudomonadota; class Gammaproteobacteria; order Burkholderiales; family Burkholderiaceae; genus Paraburkholderia; species Paraburkholderia fynbosensis. The sequence goes on along the minus strand of NZ_CADIKI010000019.1, from coordinate 89,272 downwards.
GTGCGCCAGTTACGGCCCATCGCCAGTTGCGTGGTGCGGCGGAAATCCGTGTACGGCAGGATCTTTTCGTTGACGAGACGGGTGATGCGCGAAATGTCGCCCTGCTGGATGGACTTGTCGGCGCGCACCGCGTCGATCACCTGCTGGGTGACGGTCTTGATCAAGGCGTCCGGAGAATTCGTATCCACCGTTTGCGCCGATGCCCCGACACTAACGAAGGAAAATAACGCAGCGAACAACGGAATCAGGAAAAGTTTTTTCATATCGAGCCTAGCCTTAAAAAGTAGTGCAAGCGTTTGAGCCGACCTTAGCACGCAAGTTCGACGGCAATCCATGCGCAAACTGCGAGAGTCGTATCGATCTGTTACCGCCGCACGTTCAGCGCAATTTGAATGACGGAAAATTAAAACGCGTCGGCGGAACCAGTTGGCCTGCTGGGATTTGCGTCGTTTCCGGACCGCCGTTCAGGTCGAGCGGAGGGGTCTCCGACGCGCCCGACGCGGCTCCCGGCGCAGCTTGCGGGGGCGTCGCGACGGCAGGGCCGGATGCCGGCGCAGCCTTCGCCGCAGCACCCTGCGTGCCCGCCGTTCCGGTGACCGCACCGGCAGGCGCCCCGGCCGCGCCTGCCGCGCCCTCGACGTCCTCGTCGTACTTCGGCAGCGGCGCTTCGTCGTCGTAATTCGGCAGCGCCTGCGTGCGCCGGCGGCCGTCCGACAGCAGATACTGGCGGCGTTGCAGATACGCGTTACGCACGAACGAGTATTTGTCGAGCGCGGCGCCTTCCAGCACGTCGCTCGCACCCAGCAGATTCGCGCGCACGTTGACGATGTTCAGGCCGTACAGCGCCCAGCTCAGACCCGGCGGATCGATGTAGCTCAGCGGGTTCACATAGTAATTGCCGACCGAGCCGACCGCGTCGCGCACCGTGCTCGGGCCGAACAGCGGCAGCACCAGGTACGGCCCCGGCGGCACGCCGTAGTGGCCAAGCGTCAGACCGAGGTCATTCTCGTGCTTGGGCAGCTTGGCGAGCGTCGCCACGTCGAACAGGCCGCCGACACCGAAGACCGTGTTGATCACGATCCGCATGATGTCCTGCACGCCGTCGGTGATCTTCAACTGCAGCAGGTTGTTCGCCGCGATGTAGACGTCGCCGATGTTCGAGAAGAAGTTCGTCACGCTGTCGCGCACAGGCTGCGGGGTCGCCCACACGTAGCCTTTGGCGACCGGCTTCAATGCGTACTGGTCGATCTTGTCGTTGACGGTGAAGATAGTGCGGTTCAGGCCTTCGAACGGATCGCCCTTGGTGGGTGTTTCCACCGTGGCGCAGCCGGCCAGCACCGCGGCCGCCACCACGATCGTGCCCAACTGGAAGGCGCGCGCGCCTCCGATGCGTGTGGTCTGCATTCTTGTTCTCCTTATTGACCGGCCGCGCCGGCGGCAGGCGAGCCCGGCGCTGCCGCCGCCGGCGCGGTCGTCGCGGGCTTCGACGCCCCCGAATCCGCGGCCTTGCTATATAGGAACTGGCCGATCAGGTTTTCCAGCACGATCGCCGATTGCGTCATCGAAATCGTGTCGCCGGCCTTGAGCATTTCGGTGTCACCGCCGGGTTCGAGTCCGATGTACTGTTCGCCGAGCAGACCCGACGTCAGGATCTTCGCGGAGGTGTCTTTCGGAAACTGATACTGCTTGTCGAGATCGATCACGACGAGCGCCTGATACGCATTGCTGTCGAAGCCGATCGACGCGACCCGGCCCACCGTCACGCCCGCGCTTTTCACGGGCGCGCGCGCCTTCAGCCCGCCGATATTGTCGAACTTGAGCTTGACCGGGTAGGTTGCCTGGAAAGACAACGAACTCATGTTGCCGGCCTTCAGCGCGAGAAACAGCAGCGCCACGAAACCCAACACTACAAACAGGCCGACCCAGAAGTCGAGAGCAGTCTTTTTCATCGTCATCCCAAAGTGAATCCGCCACGCCGCCGATGCTGCCCGCCGCGCGCGCCGCCGAGAGACACGCCGCTGGCGGCCAACGTGCCGCGCAGTCTTAGCTGAACATCAGTGCGGTCAGCAGAAAATCGAGTCCGAGCACCGCCAGCGACGCATACACGACCGTTTTAGTGGTCGCGCGTGACACGCCTTCGGGCGTCGGCTTGGCTTCGTAGCCTTGAAACAGCGCGACAAAGGTCACCGCGAGGCCGAACACCACGCTCTTGACGACCCCGGCGCCGACATCTCGCCAGACGTCCACGCCACCTTGCATCTGCGACCAGAACGCGCCCGCGTCGACGCCGATCAGCAGCACGCCCACCACATAACCGCCCAACACGCCGACCGCGCTGAAAATCGCGGCGAGGATCGGCATCGAGACAATCCCGGCCCACAGGCGCGGCGCGACTACGACCTTGACGGGGTCGACCGCCATCATTTCCATCGCGGTGAGTTGCTCGCCGGCCTTCATCAGGCCGATCTCGGCCGTGAGCGACGTGCCGGCGCGGCCGGCAAACAGCAGCGCGGTGACCACCGGTCCCAGTTCGCGCACGAGCGACAGCGCGACCAGCAGGCCCAACGCCTGCTCGGAGCCGTAGCGATTGAGCGTGTAATAGCCCTGCAACCCAAGCACGAAGCCGACGAACAGCCCCGACACGGCGATGATCACCAGCGAATAATTACCCACGAAGTGGATCTGCTTCGTGACAAGGCGCGGACGGCGCAGCAACGGGAAAAATTCGAGCAGCAGCCGGAAGAAAAAACGCGTGGCGTAGCCGGCCGTGCCGAGCCCGCCGATCACCGAGCGACCGATCGCACTGATCGCACTGATCGCACTGATCATGACTGGCCTCCGCCGATGCCGAAGTCCGCCGCCAGCGACGCCTTGCTCGGATAGTGGAATTTGAACGGGCCGTCCGGCGCACCGTCGATGAACTGCCGCACGGTCGGATCGGCCGACGCGCGCAGCTCGGCCGGTGTGCCTTCGGCGTGAACACCGCCGTTGGCGAGAAAGTAGACGTAATCCGCGATCGCGAACGATTCAGGCACATCGTGCGTGACCAGGATCGAGGTGGCGCCCAGCGCCTGATTCAGCGCGCGGATCAGATTCGCGGTAATGCCGAGCGAGATCGGATCGAGACCGGCGAAGGGCTCGTCGTACATCATCAGCTCGGGGTCGAGCGCGATGGCGCGCGCGAGCGCCACGCGCCGTGCCATACCACCGGAAACCTCCGACGGCATCAGGTCGCGCGCGCCACGCAAGCCGACCGCGTTGAGCTTCATCAGCACGAGGTCGCGCAGCAATTCTTCAGGGAGATCGGTGTGCTCGCGCAGCGCGAAGGCCACGTTTTCGAACACCGACATGTCGGTAAACAGCGCGCCGAACTGGAACAGCATGCCCATTTTGCGGCGCAGCGCGTAAAGGCCGTCGCGCGTCTGCTGGCCGACGTCCTGGCCGTGGAGAAGGATCTGGCCGCGCTGCGCGCGTACCAGACCGCCGATCAGACGCAGCACGGTGGTCTTGCCGCAACCCGAGCCGCCCATGACCGCGACGACCTGCCCGCGTTTGAAGCGCAGATTCAGGTTCGACAAGACGAGCCGGTCGCCGTAACCGAAGTCGACGTCGCGCAGCTCGAGTAGGGTCTCGAGGGAGGAAGACACGAAACTGACAGTCCTTTTACACGGAAGGCCGAATTATAGGGCCATCATGCAAAAGCTGCCGTGAGGGTGCCCTGTCTCTTAAATAAGCCTGACGATTATTGCGTAAACGCTTGCTGCAGCGCAAAAACGGCGGCAGCCGGATCGGCAGCTTCCGTGACCGCGCGCACCACCGCCGCACAGCCGACACCCGTCGCCAGCACGTCAGGCAGCACCTGCAAGTCGATGCCGCCGATCGCCACCAGCGGCACGACGCCGTCCAGCAGACGCACGTAGCGTGCGAGGCGCTTGAGACCCTGCGGCGCGGTCGGCATGACTTTGGTCGTGGTCGGAAACACGGCGCCCAACGCAATGTAGCTCGGCCGAAAATGCAGCGCTTTCAGAATCTCGTAGAAACCATGCGTCGACAGACCCAGCCGGATGCCGGCGGCGGCCAATGCGGACAGGTCGGCGGTATGCACGTCTTCCTGACCGAGGTGGACGCCATACGCGCCTGCTTCGAGCGCGGCCTGCCAGTGGTCGTTGATGAACACCTGGGCGTCCTGCGCGCGTCCGGCAGCCACGCAGCGGGCGATTTCGCGCTTCAGTTCGTCGGCGGGTTCGGCCGATTTGCGGCGCAACTGCACCGTCTTCACGCCGAAGCCAACCACCCGCTCGACCCATTCGGCGCTCGGCAGCACCGGGTACAGGCCGAGCCGGTCCGGGCATCGTGCGAACACTTGCGCGGGCGCGGTCGGCAAACCGGCAAGGCGCGGGAAACGGGCGAGGTCGGACGGAAAGGCGTCGTCGGCGCGGGTTTCGTCGCCGTCGCGCCACGCGAGCGCCAGCACCAGCGCATCGTGCGGGTCGAAGCCGCAGTCGAGGAACGCGGCCAGCGCGGCAATCCAGTCATCCGCCAGATGGCCTTCGAGGCGGTACTTCTCCCCGCCCAGATGCAGCGTGGCCTTGTCCTGCGCCGCTTCGATCACACCGGCGCCCTGCACCAGCCAGCGCGCCATCTGCTCGCCGTGCTGCTGGGCGTCGGCGATCACGATCAGGTCGCCGCCATTGGGCTCGTCCGGCGCGGTCAGGCAGATGCGCCACGGCGCATGTGTCGGCGGCCAGTCGCCCAAGCGCGCGCGGATGCGCTCGGTGGCTTCGGTGAGTTCGTCGGCGGGCGGCCAGAACAGGTCGCGATTCTTCAAGGCCAGTGTTTGCGTCATGCGGCGCTCCCGTCTTGGTGCCAGAACGGCATGCCGACCACCGGCGTGCTCGCGTGCGCGCTTTCGCGCTCGGCCATCGGCCCCGCCAGAAAAGCCTGGCGGCCCGCTTCGACGCCCAGCGCGAACGCGCGCGCCATCGCGTCGGGGTGCGTCGCCTGCGACACCGCGGTATTCAGCAGCACGCCGTCGAAGCCCCACTCCATCACCTGCGCCGCATGCGATGGCACGCCGAGCCCGGCGTCAACGATCAGCGGCACGTCCGGCAGCCGCTCGCGCAGCACCCGCAGCCCGTAAGGATTGATCACGCCCTTGCCGGTGCCGATCGGCGCGCCCCACGGCATCAGCGCTTCACAACCGGCGTCGAGCAAGCGGCGGCCGATCACGAGGTCTTCGGTGCAATACGGCAGCACCTTGAAGCCGTCCTTGATCAGTTGCGCGGCCGCTTCGATCAGGCCGACCGGGTCGGGCTGCAACGTGTAGTCGTCGCCGATCAGTTCGAGCTTGATCCAGTCCGTTTCGAAGATTTCGCGCGCCATGTGGGCAGTGGTCACCGCCTCGCCGACCGTCAGGCAGCCGGCCGTGTTCGGCAGCAGCGGCACGCCGTGGCGCTTGAGCAGATCGAAGAAGCCGGCTTCGGCGCCGCCTTCGTTCATCTGCCGGCGCAGCGCGACGGTCACCATGCCGGGGCGCGCCGCGTCGATCGAATCGGACAGCGACTGCAGCGACGGATAGCGCGAGGTGCCAAGCAGCACGCGGCTCGCGAAGGTTTGGCCGTACAGCGTAAGCGCGTCGGCCGTTTGGGGGGAAGTCATTTGCATCATCGGGTCTCCGGCAAGCGTGGCGGGCGGCGGGGCAACGCTTAGCCGCCGGCCACGGGTTGCACGATGTCGAGCCGGTCGCCCGGCTGCAGCGCGCGCGCCGCATGCTGCGTGCGCGCGACGAAATCGCCGTTCAGCGCGACCGCGAACGGCGGGCGCGCGCCGTACGCGGCGAGCGCATCGGCGACGGTCGCACCGTCGGGCAGCGACAACGGCTTCTGATTGATATGAATGTCCATGGTGTTCGAATACGGTTCAATCGATGGCAAAAGCGGCGGGCGAGCGGCATGGGAGCGCACCGCTCATGCCGGCTCCCGCGCGCGGTCCTGTTGGAAAAGCTCGCTCCAGCGGGCGTCGCGGCGCCACTCGGCGAACGCGTCGGCATCGCCGATACGGCCGTCAAGCAGCGCCGACGCGAAGCGCACGGCTTCGTCGGCGACCTCCGGCACGATCATGTAGCCGTGCCGGTACAGCCCGTTCACGCGCAACGTCCGCGCGCCGTCCCACAGGAGCGCCGGACGGTGGTCCGGCAAAGTCGGGCGGCATTGCGAATTCAGTTCGAGGATGCGCGCCTCGCCGAAGCCCGGATGCACCGAAAACGCCGCGCTCAGCAGTTCGAGCGCCGAGCGCACGCTGACCGGCGACATGTCCTCGCCCTCGACTTCGGTGGCGCCGATCACGTACAGGTCGTTCTGCTTCGGCGCGATATAGAGCGGATAGCGCGGATGCAGCAGCCGCACCGGGCGTGTCAGGTTGATACCGGGCGCATGCACCCGCGCGACTTCGCCGCGAATGCCCCGCAGCGTGGGCAGCACGGGCTTCGCGCCGAGGCCCCGGCAGTCGATCGTGATGCGCGCGGGCGGCAGCGACTGCTCGTCGACGGGCGTGTTCCAGTGGGTTTCGACGCCGCGCTCGGCAAGGCCCGCGGCCAACGCGGCCAGCACCTGGCGATTGTCCAGCTGGCCTTCACGCGGCAGCAGCCAGCCCTGATTGAAGCGGCCCGCCAGCGCGGGCTCGGCCGCGCCGACCTGCGCGCCCGTCAGCGTCACGAAACCGCCGTCGAGCAGGTCCGCCGGCGCGTTCGAGCGCACCCGGCGTTCGAATAGCGGTGCTTCGGTGCGGTCGGCATGATGCCAGACGACCAGCGTGCCATTGCGTTGGAAGAATACCGGCTCGGGCAATTCGGCCAGCACCTGCGGCCAGGTATCGAGCGAACTCGCGCCAAGGCGCGTGATGAGCAGCTCGGCGCTGGCGGCTTCGGCGAGCGGTGCCAGCATCGCCGCGGCGACCCACGCGGCGGCCTGCGAGCCGGCGGCGTCGCCGCGCTCATACAGCGCCACGCGATGTCCTTGGCCCGCCAGACGCCATGCGACCAACCGGCCGCAAAGACCGCCGCCGAGAACGGCGAAATCAGGTTGGGCGGACCGGTTCATCGCGCGGACTCCCGCGTGTGCTTTGGTCTACGGCGGCAAGCAAGGCTGAAGCACGACGCACCGACGGCGACGTAGCGAAGAGCAAAACACATATCTGAAGAATTGGCGGTCATCGAGTCCTTTCCGTACGGCAAAAAAACGCACGTACCCAGGACGAAACCGGCGGGTGAAGCCGGCCGGACAATACGCGCGTACCGAGGTACGGACGCCGTCCGGCGGGGAATGGAAGACTGGCTGCTTCCGGAAACTTCCCGCGCCGGTATTACCCGGATCGGGTGCAAAGGGTCTCTCTCAGCCTCGCCGCCGCAGCCTGAAAATCAAGCCGCCTGTGGGCGAAGCACCCCTGTTTCGTCGCAGGTCATTAGACCATAAAAGGCGCGGCGCCCGCAAACCTGCGGCTCGCGCGGCGGCAGGGGTCTGATCCGGCACCTTGTTTCGTTGCGGCGATGTGGGCGGAGCCGGGGCTCTGGCACAATGCCGGGACCGGATGCCGCAAGCGCGCTTCGCCGCATGCGCGACGGACGCCGGCGGGGCGAAGCCCTTAAGCGAAAATTAATTTTCGCTTAAGGGCCTCACGCCAGAATCGGGCGCTCGCCCGGACGCGCGTTCGCCGAAACACGACGCCCGGGCAGATACGCACCGCCGTCGCAGAGCGGCCCGACATCGGGCCGCTTCGCGGCGCAATAGCCCGACATGGGCCGGCCGGAGTCGGGTCGGCGCTTCGGATCAGCACTTCGGGCCTGCACTTCATCAGGACGCTCATGACACCCAATATTTCCGCCAGCCCCGCGCTACCGCCCGACGAAAAAGTCTCCGCCTGGAGCCTGATCAAACCCTACTGGGTTTCCGAAGAACGCAAGACGGCGTGGGGCTTGCTCATTGCGATCATCGTGATGAACCTGCTCGTCGTGTGGATCAACGTGCGGCTGAACCGCTGGAGCGCCGACTTCTACAACGCGCTGCAAAGCAAGAACGTGCACGATTTCCCGCACCTGCTGATGGTGTTCTCGGGACTCGCGTTCGGCTTCATCATCCTCGCGGTGTACGGGCGATATTTGCGTCAGATGCTCGGCTTCCGCTGGCGCCAGTGGCTGACCACGCGCTATCTGAACGAGTGGCTGCACGACAGCGCCTTCTACCGGATCGAACGCGACCGGCTCGCCGACAACCCCGACCAACGGATCAGCGACGATCTGCAGTCGTTCGCCACCACCACGCTCTCGCTCACGCTCGATCTGCTGTCCACGGTCGTCACGCTCGTGTCGTTTATCACGATCTTGTGGTCGCTGGCCGGTGCGCTGACCATCTCGCTCGGCGGCATGCCGTTGCAGATCCCCGGCTACATGGTGTGGGCCGCGGCGCTGTATGCGGTGGTCGGCTCGCTGATCATCCAGAAGGTCGGCCATCCGCTTGTGTCGATCAACTACCAGGCGCAGAAAGTCGAGGCGGATTTCCGTTTCGGCCTGATCCGGCTGCGCGAGAACGCCGAACAGATTGCGTTCTACAACGGCATGGACACCGAGAAGTCGAACGCGCACTCGCTGTTCGGCCGCATCCGCGACAACTGGTGGCAGGTGATGAAGTACACCAAGCGGCTCACCTTCGTGCTGAGCTTCTATGGCCAGATCGCGATCATCTTTCCGCTGGTGGTCGCCGCGCCGCGCTATTTCGCGGGCGCCTTCACCTTCGGTGTGCTGATGCAGATTTCGAGCGCATTCGGCACCGTCAGCGATTCGTTCTCGTGGTTCATCAACAGTTACGCGAGCCTCGTCGAGTGGCGCGCCACCGTGAACCGGTTGCGCGAATTCCGCCGTGTCGTTCACGCGCCGCGTCTGAAGGAGTCGGTCTCGCCGGCCACCGAGCATGGCGGCATCAAGCTGCATTTCGTCGATGCCGATCAGCTTTCCACCGACGGCCTCAAGCTCGCGCTGCCGAACGGCAACCCGCTGTCGCGCATCCGCGATATCGCGATTCAACCGGGTTCGCGCTGGCTGGTGCGCGGTCCGTCCGGCGCGGGCAAGAGCACGCTGATGCGCGCGCTCGCCGGCCTGTGGCCGTTCGGCGACGGCTCGATCGACGCGCCGGTCACCGCGCGCATGATGTTCATCCCGCAGGTCAGCTACATGCCGATCGGCACGCTGAAAGCGGCGCTCGCCTACCCGTCCTCGGCCACCGCCTACACCGACGACGAATGCCGCGAAGCGCTCGTCACCTGCCATCTGTCGGAGTACGCCGACCGCCTGCAGGAGTCCGGGCACTGGACCCGCATCCTGTCGCCGGGAGAACAGCAGCGCCTCGCAGCCGCACGCGTGCTGCTGCACAAGCCCGACTATCTGTTCCTCGATGAAGCCACCAGCGCGCTCGACGCGGAAAACGAAGCGCGTCTGTATCGCCTGTTCACGGAGCGCCTGCCGAAGGCAGCGATCGTCAGCGTTGCGCATCGCGAATCGCTAGCTGCGTTCCACGACGAGACGCTCGACGTCGAACGTGCGGGCGAAGCGGTCGCGGCCTGAGCATCGTGAGCGATATCCGCGACGTGAGCGCAGCCCGCCCTGATGAACGTGTCGTGCTGATCACCGGTGCGGGCTCCGGCATCGGCGCGGCGCTCGCCCGGCGCATCGCCGCGCCGCACTCCGCACTCATGCTGCACGCCCGTGGCGCCGACGACGCCGCCCGCCAGCGTCTTGCCGAGCTCGCCGCCGAGTGCCGCGCAAGCGGCGCACGCTGCGCGACGGTGTTCGGCGACCTCGCCGAACGCGGCGCCGCGGAACACGTGGTTCACCAGACGCTGGCACACTTTGGCGCACTCGATCAACTGGTCGCCAACGCGGGGCACGCGCAGCGCCAGACCCTCAACGCGCTCGACCCCGACACGTTCAACGCCGCCTTCGCTGCGATGCCGGCCGCGTTCGCGGCGCTCGTCAAACGCGCAACCCCTGCATTGGAAACGTCGAAGCGCGGTCGCGTGATCGCGCTGAGTTCGTTCGTTGCGCACCGCTATCGCGCAGACGCGCCGTTTGCCGCGACGGCGGCGGCGAAAGCCGCGCTCGAATCGCTGGCCAAAACCGCCGCCGCGGAACTGGCGCCGCATGGCGTGACCGTCAACTGCGTGGCACCCGGCTACACCCGCAAAGATCGTGGTCCGAGCGCCGAGAATGCGTCGGCGTGGACGCGCGCCGCCGAAGCAACGCCGCTCGGCCACGTCGCCGAGCCTGCGGATGTCGCCGCGCTGATCGCGTTCCTGCTCTCCGACGAAGCGCGTCATATCACCGGGCAGGTGATTCATATCGATGGCGGTCTTACGCTCGGCTGAGCGGCAATCGCAGCAACGCACTGCGCAACGGGAACAACCCCGCCACACGCGCCAGCACGTCACACCTTCCCTTCGCCGCAACGCAACACCTGGCAACATCCGGAAACACGCGAGAAGAGATCGAAAGCATTTGCGAAGCGGGCAAGCTGTTCCGCGCTTTGAAAATGCCTCCCGGCAGCGACGATAGTGATGCGGGCCGATCCCGTCCTCGCCCCAACGTCATTCACTGTTACCGGACTCTTTGCCCATGTCATTCGATCGCCGCTCCCATCCTTTGACCCAGCGCCTCGCGCTCGCTCTCGGCGCAGCGTTGCTGGTCGCGAGCACCGCGCACGCAGCGCAAGCCACTCAACCGAACGAGCCCGCGGACGTTTGCCCCGTGCTCAAACACATCGTCGACGCCGACGATTTCAAGCAACTGCGCAGCCAGCCCGCCGCGCAACTGCCGGGCGTATCGACCGCCGACGACTGCCGCGCCAACGCGCACACATACGACTGCCATTGGCGCGCGCACTGGGAAGCCGACGGCGTGATCAACGATCCGCTCGAAGAATTGGGCGCCGACATCGCGGCTTGCTTCTCGAACGTCGTGCACGACGTCAACACGCCGACGCGCCAGCATTTCATCGTCACCACGGCCGAGCGGCGCGTCAGCGTCACGGCAAGCGTGCAAGGGCAAAACGAATTGCGCCTGCGCGTCACGCGCTGAGCGTGCGCGCACGCGCCGTTCTCCGTTGCGAACCGCCGCGATCAGCCGCGTTCCTCATCGCCACCTCGCACCCGCTCTCATGACCCTCACGCCGAGCATGCGCGTCGACACCCGCTTCACGCGACCCTCACGGGCCGCGTGGGTCCGGCTGCGGCGGCCGTGCACGTGGCTGGCCGTCGCCGCTGCGCTCGCGTTCGGGCTGAACGGCTGCGCATGGACGCTGATCCAGGCGGCCGACGCCACCGGCTCGGTGATTCAGGCGGGCTACGCGATCGCGGCGAACTACTCGTCGCCGACCTTCGTCAACGGCAGGCCGGCCGACCTGCATCACGTCTGCATCGAAGTGAACCAGACGGTGTCGGTCGGCGATTTCGTGCCGGCGCTGCAACTCGCGCTCGACCGGCGCGGCATTCGTTCGGACGTCTACAATCCGGGCACCTCGCCCGCGGGCTGTGAGGCGCGGCTCGTCTACAACGCCGCGATCGACTATGGCCGCCGCTCGTTCAGCGACGAATCGATCCAGTATCTGTCGATCATCGATCTGACGCTGATCCAGAACGGCCGCATCCTCGTCACGGCGCGTTATCAAACCGGCGGCCTCAACACCGACCGCTTCTCCTCCGCATCGACCAAGCTCAGCGGCCTGATCGACCGGATGGTGGTCGATCAGACCGACTTCTCGCACTCGCCGCCGCAGACCATTCAAACGTCGCAGGCGAACTGAGCGCCGGCTGCTTGCTTTGTCTTACGCGAGAAAGGATTCGAAAGCATCGCGCGCTTTGCTCCGCGCGCGCGCATCACTAAGATGCCCTGAATGAACCAAACCATTCTTGTCGTCGACGACGACCCCGTCGTACGTGAGCTCGTCAGCGAATATTTGCAGGGGCGCGGCTTCAAGGTCGCCACGCTCGAACACGGCATGGCGCTGCAGCGCAAATTGCAGGACGAGCGTCCCGCGCTGATCGTGCTCGACATCATGATGCCGGAGCTCGACGGCATCAGCGCGCTGCGCGCGTTGCGCGTCGCCGGTGACGATATCCCCGTGATCCTGCTGACCGCGCGCGCCGATACGATCGACCGTGTGATCGGCCTCGAACTCGGCGCCGACGACTATCTCGGCAAGCCGTTCGAGCCGAGCGAACTCGTCGCGCGCATTCGCACGGTGCTGCGCCGGCGCGGCTCGATTGCGCCGAGTGCGCCGGAGCAGCGCGCGCCCTATCATTTCGGGCGTTTCGAAGTGAATTTCCCGGCGCGCGAACTACGCCGCGACGGCGAGCGCATCACGCTGCGTTCGAGCGAATTCGCGATGCTCAAGGTGTTCGTCACCCACGCGATGACCGTGCTCACACGCTCGCAATTGCTGGAGAAGTTGCACGGCAATAGCGAGGCGCATCGCAACCGCAGTCTGGACGTGTCGATCTGGCGTTTGCGCCGGCTGATCGAGGTGGACCCGTCCGAGCCGCGCTATGTGCAAACCGTGTGGGGACGCGGCTATGTGTTCGTGCCGGACGGTGAGATCGGCGCGGCGGAACGAAGCGCTGCGCTCGCCTGACGCGGCCCGGCAGGCGAGCCGCACTGCGCGCAGCAACGCCACGTGTCCAGGCGTCAGAAAGTCAGCACGCTCAGGAACATTCTCTGCAGCCAGCCCAGCGTGGTGGCGTCGGACACCATGCCCACGCCCGCCTGCTCGATGCGCGCATTGGCGACCTTGCTCGATGCGACGTAATTGCCCGCTTCGATATCCTTCGGATTGACGATGCCCGACAGCCGCAACCGGTCGCGGTTGCCGCTCATCGCGATCACCTTCTCGCCCGACACCACGAGGTTGCCGGTCGACATCGTGCCGATCACGGTGACGGCAAGGGTGCCGGTCATGCCGCTGACGTCGGTGAGGCTGCCCTGCCCTTTGTAGTCGGTGCTCGCCGAGCCGATGTTGAACAGCCTCGCGAGGCGCGCCGCGGCGTTGCTCGAGTGATCGGCGGCGTCGGCGGTGATGCTGCTCGCGCGGCTCGCCGCCGCGGTCGAACTGTTGTTGCCGCTATACGATTCCGCGAGACGGATCGTCAGCACATCGCCGATATGTTGGGCGCGCGGCGTTTCGTAAAGCAGCAGTGGTGTGCCCGCCTGATAGATCGCGCCTTGCGTGTTGACGTTCAGCGGCGCCGAAGCGAGCGGCGGCGCCATCGGCGTCTCGACGATCGAGTTCTGCTGATGGCCCGCGCAAGCGGCGAGACAAACCGCCGTGCCTAGCGTGAGCGTGAGACGTAGCGCGATCATGCATGCTCCCTGAAGGGGATCGGCCGGATGGGGCGGGTTCGCAACGGGTTCGACCGACGTCACCGCACCGCCGCCGCCCTCGCATCGACGATCAGAGCGTTTCATCAACCCGCCTCCGCGCCGCTCGCCTGCCACTGCCGCACGACCGACTTCACCCACGCATCCGAACCCTTCAGCAGATAAGTGAGCGTGCCGTTGCGGCTGCCCGGCAAAAAGCACAACGTGATCGAACTCGCCGCGTTTTCCCACACGTACGTCGGCATCGCACCCGACGCCGCCACGTTCTGCGTCGCGAGACGCGGCGGGCCGTAGCGATCCTCGAGCGCGTCGCGCAAGTCCTCGGCGGTCAACTCGTCGATCACGAACGAAATCTCGTACAAACGCAGCGGGCTCTGCGCGTCGGTCCGCGCGAAGCGCAGCACGTGCTCGAGCGCCGGCGCGCCGTCAACCACCGCTTGCGACATCGCCCAGCGATCATCCACGCGATGCGCCCAACGGCACGCGACCATCAGGCTTTCGCGCGATTTCAGCCGCATGCCGAGCGTGCCCGCCTGCACGTCGGTCTCGCAGACGGGCACGCTGCCGATTGGCGTCGCCCGCACGGTCGAACCCGCGCGGAATTCGTCGAGCGTGATGCCGAGCGCCACGCCGCGAAAAGCGAACGGCGCGTCCTGCGAGCGCCGGCGCGCGTTGAACGGGGTGTTGACGGACGCGTCGGCGGACCCGTTGTTCGACGCGGCGCCCACCGCCTTCGCTTCACGCGCGGCGGGCTGTGCACCAACGGCCGACGAAACGATGCCGCCCAATAGCGCCAGCGCGCAAACAATCCGTGTGAGTGTCATGGTTCAGTCGATTGCGGAGGAGCACATATCGAACGGCGTGGCGGCGGCATGGCCGACGACCGGGATGATCTTCAGCGTGGCCGAAGTCAGCCGGCACGGCAGCGCGGCGACGGCACAGCCGCCAAGCGGCAGCAGCGCCGCGCCGAGTGTCAACCATGCGGCGGCACGGACGAGGCGGTCAAAAATTCTCGGAGTCGACACACAGGCCTCTGGAGATCAGGCAGTCGTATTGACGTTGTGTCCGACGAGCCCGGTCGGCGGCGACGGCTGCGCGCGGGTGGCGCTCTCCTGCGGCTGCGCACTCGCGGCCGGTTGGCTGGCGCTCGCGGGTTTGTCCCTCGCGGTCGTGGACGTGAGCGAAGGAAGTTGAGTCGAACTAAGGTTGCTGTGAATGGTCATGATGAGCCTCGCGTGGCACCGGGTTTCGATTTCACGCCACCGGCCGTGGTCCAACCCATCAAGGCTGTCTGCGGCATGCGGCGCAACGTACTGCACGGCGAATCATCGCGCCGCACCCGCATCGGCGATGCACGAAGCAAAGCGCGCTTTCCGGCGGTTCTTACGAGCCGTTCCGAGCCGTTGCGAGCCGTTGCCATCGGTTCCAATGCTTGCAGCGGTTACGATCGCGCGGCCATTTTTGATCGGCGGGACGCGCCGATGTGGCACGGCGTGCGCGCGCGAGTGCCCCGCTCCAGCCGCGCTGAAATATGCTGTGAGCCTTGAGCGGCGGGCGTGACACGCGAGTCGTCCCGGACCGCGCGGCGCATCGTAAGCATTGGTAAGAAAACAGTCGATCGCGCGTTGCGCGCGGCCAGTCTAGAATTTCGCCATGAATCCACAGGTCCTTATCGTCGACGACGATCCGGTCGTACGCGATCTGCTATGCAAGTTTCTGCAATCGAACGGCTTCGACGCGTCCGTGCTGCACGACGGCACCCATCTCCAGCGCCGGCTCGAACGTGAACGGCCATCGGTCGTCGTGCTCGACATCATGATGCCGAACACCGACGGCCTGCGCGCGCTCACCGCGCTGCGCGCCGCCGGTGACGACATCCCGGTGATCTTCGTGACCGCGCGCGGCACGGTGGCCGACCGCATCGTCGGGCTCTCGCTCGGCGCGGACGACTACCTGACCAAGCCGTTCGATCCGCGCGAATTGCTCGCGCGCATCCAGACCGTGCTGCGCCGTCGCGGGCCGAGCACCACCAGCGCGCCGGAAGCCCGCAAGCGCTATCGCTTCGGCCCGTTCGAACTCGACTTCGCCACCCGTTCGCTGTCGCGCGAGGATTCGAAGCTGCCGTTGCGCGACAGTGAGTTCGCGCTCCTGAAGATCTTCGTCAACAATCCGTACAAGGTGTTGTCGCGCGTGCTGATTCACGACCTCGTGCATCGCGACAATCTCGCGTTCCGCGACCGTAGTCTCGACGTGCCGATCTGGCGCCTGCGCCGTGTGATCGAGGACGATCCGTCCAACCCCTGCTACGTGCAGACGGTGCGCGGCAAGGGCTACGTCTTCGTGCCCGACGCCAACGCCTCCCCCTTCGCCGACGAGGCCGCTCCAAGCGCATGAAAAATCCGCTGAACACGCTGTTCGGCAGAATGGCGTTGCTGTCTGCGGCGGTGTTGTTCGCGATTCAGGCCGGCTGGTTCGTGCTGGTGGTGATGCAGCCGCCGCGCCACGAAATCGACGGCTTCGCCCGCGGCATTCTGCTGGTGCTGCAAGCCATCAACGGCGAGCCGATGAAAGGCACGGCGCTTGCGCCGGCCTTGCGCGTGCATCTGGTCCCCACCTGGAACATGCCGGCGAGCGTGCATCTGCGCAAGCCCACGGCTCATCCGCTGGTCGAACTGAGCCGGCATCTGCGGGAGAACCTGCCGCCCGGCACGCAGATCGCCGTCGACGATCTGCATCCGCCGCAACTCTGGGTGTTGTTCCCCGGCAAGTCGAACTGGGTGGTCGTGCCGGTCGACGTACCGCCGCGCCCGCGTTTTGTCGTCGAAGGCGCATCGATGCTACTCGCCGCGCTGATTCTCTCGCTGTTCGCGGTCTGGCAGATGCAGCGGCCGCTGTCGCGCGTCGCCACCGCCGCGCGCGCGTTCGGCTCGGGCGGGCGGCCTGAACCGGTGACCGTGCAGGGCCCGCGCGAGTTGCGCGATCTGATCGGTTCGTTCAACGACATGATGCGGCGCCTGAATGAAGCCGGCGACGATCAGGCGGTGATGCTGGCCGGCGTCGCACACGATCTGAAAGCGCCGCTCACGCGGCTCAAGTTGCGCGCAAGCGTGCTGGTGGCGGAGAACGAACGCGCCGGTCTGATTCGCGATGTCGACTCGCTGACCAACATCGTCCAGCAGTTTCTCGAATTCGCCGGCCAATCCGCCGACGCGGGGCCGCCGGTCGAAGTCGAAGAATTCTTACGGGAGCAGTTCTCGTCCGGCGATACTTCCGGCGACAACACGGAAGCACCGCTTTTCGCGCTCGATCTGCGCGCGGGCCCATCCTTCACGCTGCCGCGCACGCTGCTCGACCGGCTCGTGACGAACCTCGTCGACAATGCGCTCGAACACGGCACGCCGCCGGTGGAGATCACCACCACGCGCGACGACCGGCATTGGACGATCAGCGTGCGCGACCATGGTCCCGGCATTCCCGACGAGCGCATCGCCGCGGCGATGAAGCCGTTCGTCCGGCTCGATGCCGCGCGTGGCGGCGAAGGCCATTGCGGACTCGGCCTCGCGATCGTCGCGCGACTCGCGCACGATCGCGGCGGGCGTTGTCATGTGCGCAATCACGTGCAAGGCGGACTGGAAGTGCGGATCGAATTGCCGATAGGCGCGCCGATCGCATGACACCGGGCGAAGCGGCACGGCGAACGTGGCCGCTTACGCGTCCTTACTGGATGGATCCTCGCAACGACCGCGGCTTTATAGTCGGCGACGGCAACCTCAATGCCGCCCTTCTCTGTCCGCCCGGTTGCGCGGGGCGGACTTTTTTTCGTCTACGGTTTTTGCGCGAGTCTTTGACGCGCCTTAGCTCACGAGCCGGGCGCGCAACGTATCGATCGTCGTTTGCGACATGCCGAGGCCGCGCGTCAGATAGTTCGCCATCGTGCCGTAGCTCATCTGCACCTGATCGAAACCGGCTTGCAGATAACTCTCCTGAACTTCCAGCAAAGGCATCTGGATCGCGACGGCGGCCTCGCCGTCCTGCGCGCGCAACGTCTCGGTCTGCTCGTCGAGCGACGCCGCCAGGTAGGTGTTGCTGAGCAGATAGTCCTGCATGATGACGTCGAGCGGCACGTTGGCGATGCCGAGCAACAGCGCCGCGACCCAGCCGGCGCGATCCTTACCCGCATTGGAATGAAACAGTTGCGCGCCGGCGCCGTCGGCAAGACGAGTCAGGAGCGTGCCGTACGCAGCTCGCTGCGCGGCGCCGGTCACATAGCCGCGCGCTTGCGCTTCCATGAACGCGGTGGCGGCCGCCGCCGTATCCATCACAGGCACGACGAAGTCGCTGCTGCCGAGCACGTTGAGCGTTTGCGGCGTCGCGCCGCCCGGCAGCACGTCGTCTTGCCGCGCGATTTCGCCAGGCGTGCGCAGATCGTAGACCGACGCGATGCCGAGTTTGTCGATCGCGGTTTCATCGGCGCTGCTCAGCGTCAGCACATTCGCGCGATAGAACGCGCCACGGCGCATCCGTTTGCCATCGACGGTCGTGTAGCCGGCGCCCAAGCCCGCCAGATCGCGAAAGTTGCTGGCCGACGCAAGACGCGGGGTCTCGGGCAGTTCGGTGTCGAGGTCGCCACCGCCGCACGCCGACAGCAACGCGCCGCCCAGACCGGAGGCGAGCACCACGTTCGCGGAGCCCTTGAGGAAGCCCCTGCGCGACATGGAGACTGCACCGTGCGTGCAATGGCCGTCCCTCACGATCGAACTCGCTGAGCGGTGGGATGGCGAGCAGGATTTCGCGGTTGCGGACATTGGGCGTGGCTGGCGCGGGCGTGAGGGAGTAATGCGCAGCATCGAGGCTGCGAGCGAAGTTTAACGGTGGTCAATATCTTTTGCGTTACACAGTAGTAGTTCGTAAGGCAAGGCGAGATGTGCGTTTGTCCACTGGCGGCGGCTCGATCGGCCAGCCGAAGGCGCGCGGCATGTTTCCGGACTCGTTTCTACCTGCTTGCGTCTCTTATCGCCGGTTATCGGCGCTTATCAGCGATTACCGCTGCTGCCATTTTTGACCACAACTGGCCGCAGGACGCCGCATCCCCGTAGAATACAACCACCCTACTATCAAGCCCCCGCCGGCAGAAAGACCTGGAGACCACAACAAAACATGCCTTCTCTCCAATGGTTCACCGAGCTGACCACGCGCGAGCGCCGCACGCTTTACGCCGGCTTCGGCGGCTATGCGGTCGATGCCTTCGACTTCATGATCTACTCGTTCCTCATTCCGACGCTGATCGCGACCTGGGGCATGAGCAAAAGCGAAGCCGGCATGATCGCCACCAGCTCGCTGATCTCGTCGGCCATCGGCGGCTGGCTCGCCGGCATTCTCGCCGATCGCTACGGCCGGATCCGCGTGTTGCAGTGGACCATCGCCACCTTCGCGGTGTTCACCTTCCTGTCGGGCTTCACGAACTCGTTCTGGCAACTGCTCACGACCCGCACGCTGCAAGGCATCGGCTTCGGCGGTGAGTGGTCGGTCGTGACGATCATGATGGCCGAAACCATCCGCTCGCCGCAGCATCGCGCGAAGGCGGTCGGCACCGTGCAAAGCAGCTGGTCGTTCGGCTGGGCCGCGGCGGCGATCGTCTATTGGGCAGCCTTCGCGCTGCTGCCGGAACAGTACGCATGGCGCGCGTGCTTCTGGATCGGCCTGCTGCCCGCGGCGTGGATCATCTACATCCGCCGCAATGTGAGCGATCCCGAGATCTATCTCGAGACGCGCCGCGCGCGCGAAAGCGGCTTCGACACCTCGCACTTCATGCAGATTTTCTCGGCCGCTCACGTGAAGACCACACTGCTCGGCAGCGCATTGTGCACCGGCATGCTCGGTGGCTATTACGCGATCACCACGTGGCTGCCGACCTATCTGAAGACCGTGCGCCACCTGTCGGTGTTCAACACCAGCGGCTATCTGATCGTGCTGATCGTCGGCTCGTTCACCGGCTATATCGTCGGCGCGATTCTGTGCGACAGGATCGGCCGGCGC
Organism: Paraburkholderia fynbosensis; assembly: GCF_902859935.1. Taxonomy (GTDB): domain Bacteria; phylum Pseudomonadota; class Gammaproteobacteria; order Burkholderiales; family Burkholderiaceae; genus Paraburkholderia; species Paraburkholderia fynbosensis. The sequence goes on along the minus strand of NZ_CADIKI010000019.1, from coordinate 69,822 downwards.
GCGTCGTTCGTGCTGTTCGCCATCGGCTCGTTCGTGCTCGGCATGGTCTATACGATGCTGCCGATCACCGACGTCATGATGCTCGCACTCGGCTTCCCGCTCGGGATCGTCGTGCAAGGCATCTTCGCGGGCGTCGGTGCGTATCTGTCGGAGCTCTATCCGAACGAGATACGCGGCTCGGGCCAGGGCTTCTGCTACAACCTGGGACGCGGGCTCGGCTCGTTCTTCCCGATTCTGGTCGGTACACTGTCGCAAACCATGACGCTCGTGAAGGCGATGGGTATCGTGGCCGGTTCGGGCTATCTGCTCGTGATCGTCGCCGCGCTGTGCCTGCCGGAAACCAAGGGCAAGGTGCTCGGCTCGGCACGCGCGGCCATCTGAAATCGCCGGCATTCGCCTGAATTTGCAGTACACACACATGAAAACGATTGTTCTCGGCGGCGGCGTCATCGGCGTCGCCAGCGCTTTTTACCTGTGCCAGCAAGGCTGCGACGTCACGGTGATCGAGCGCGAACCCGACGTCGCGCTGTCCACCAGTTTTGGCAACGCCGGCGTAATCGCTCCGGGCTACGTGACGCCGTGGGCCGCGCCGGGCATGCCGGGCAAAATCCTCAAATACCTGTTCAAGCCAACCTCGCCGTTGATCTTCCGGCCGACGTTCAATCCCGCGCAATGGCGCTGGATCGCGCGCTGGCTGCGCGAATGCGACCTCGAACGCTTTCGCGTCAACAAACAGCGGATGCAGCGCATCGCCTACTACAGCCGCGATTGTCTGCACGAGTTTCGCGGCCGCCATCCGTTCGATTACGGTCGCAGCCAGGGTTATCTGCAACTGTTTCGCAGCGAGTACGACCTCGAACTCGCTCAACCGGCGCTCGCGGTGCTGCGCGACGCGGGCATTGCGCATCGGGAAATCAACGCGGCGCAATGTGTGGAGATCGAACCGGGATTGCGCTGGGCCCGTCAGACGCCGCTCGCCGGTCTCTATCTACCCGACGACGAAGCCGGCGACTGCGCGCGCTTCACCCGCGAGCTGCGCGCGATCTGCGAGCGCAGCGGCGTGCGCTTTCGCTTCGACACGCGTGTGACGTCGCTCGATGTGCAAGGCGCAGCGGTGCGCGGCGTGCGTGTCGACAGTGAACGCGGTAGCGAAGCATGGCAGGCCGACGCGGTAGTGGTGGCGTTGGGCGTCGATAGCGCGGCGCTGCTCGCACCGCTCGGCGTGAAAGTGCCGCTGTATCCCGTGAAAGGGTATTCGGCGACGCTGCCTATCACCGACGAAGAAAAGGCCCCCCGCGCCGCGTTGATGGACGAGTCGTTGAAAACGGCAATCACACGCTTCGGCAATAACTTGCGCGTGGCGGGGACGGCGGAGCTGGGCAATGGCCAATCCACCCTGCGCGAACAGGCGCTGCAGACGTTGATGAAAGTACTCGCCGACTGGTTCCCGCACGCGGCCAATCCCACGTCCGCGCATTTCTGGGTCGGCCGCCGGCCGATGACGCCCGATGGCGCGCCGCTGCTCGGCCCATCCGGCGTGGACAATCTGTGGCTGAACCTCGGGCACGGTTCGACCGGCTGGGCGATGTCGATGGGCTCGGGACGCGTGGTCGCGGATCTGATCGCGCAGCGCAAACCGGAGATCGATCTCGATGGGCTGACGTTGGTGCGGTATCGGAAGTAACGGCGCATTCGCGCCAGGCCCGCGAACCACCAGACACCAAGAAGCCGGGTCCGCCCTCTCAGGCGGCCCGGCTTTGTTTTTCACCGCTTTGATGTACCGTTTGTGTGCCGTTGTTCGGCACATTGTCGTCTCCACCTCTTCCTGCAAGCAGTGGCCGGTTTCCGTGTCACGCAATCCCAAGCGCGGACCACAACGGAAACCGGCCGAAGACGTTTTAGCGCGGCAGTTCCGAATGTCCCATCAGGAACGCATCGACCGAACGCGCGCACTGACGGCCTTCGCGGATCGCCCACACCACCAGCGACTGGCCGCGACGCATATCGCCCGCGGTGAACACCTTGTCCACCGACGTGTAATACGCCTTGTCGCCTTCGGTCGACGCGCGCACGTTGCCGCGCGCATCCTTGTCGACGCCGAACGCCTCGAGCACCGGCGATACCGGTTGCGTGAAGCCCATCGCGAGCAGCACCAGATCGGCCTTCATTTCGAATTCCGAGTTCGGCACTTCCTGCATCTTGCCGTCCTTCCATTCGACGCGCGCGGCGATCAGCTTCTCGACCTTGCCGTTCTTGCCTTCGAGGCGCTTGGTCGCAACCGCCCAATCGCGCTCGCAGCCTTCGTCATGCGACGACGACGTGCGCAGCTTGATCGGCCAGTACGGCCACACGAGCGGCTTGTTCTCTTCTTCCGGCGGTTGCGGCAGCAACTCGAATTGCGTGACGCTCTTCGCGCCGTGACGATTCGACGTGCCCACGCAGTCTGAACCCGTATCGCCGCCGCCGATCACGACCACGTGCTTGCCCTTCGCGAGCAACTGGTTCGCGACCTTGTCGCCGGCATTGACCTTGTTCTGCTGCGGCAGGAAGTCCATCGCATAGTGGACGCCTTCGAGTTCGCGCCCCGGCACTGGCAGATCGCGCGGCGTTTCCGAACCACCGGCGACCACGACCGCGTCGAACTGTTCTTTCAGCTCGGCCGGCGTGATGGTTTCCTTTGCCGTGCTGCCGATGTAGGCCGGCAGCGAATCCGCCTTACCGACGAACACGTTGGCGCGGAACGTCACGCCTTCGGCTTCCATCTGGCGCATGCGGCGATCGATCAGCCACTTCTCCAGCTTGAAGTCGGGAATCCCATAACGCAGCAAACCACCGATGCGGTCGTTCTTCTCGAACACGGTGACATCGTGCCCCGCGCGCGCGAGTTGCTGCGCGACAGCGAGACCCGCGGGGCCAGAGCCGACCACCGCGACCTTCTTGCCGGTCTTGTGCTTCGGCGGCTGCGGCGCCACCCAGCCTTCGGCCCAGGCTTTGTCGATGATCGCGTGCTCGATCGACTTGATGCCGACCGGGTCGTCGTTGATGCCGAGCGTACACGCCGCTTCGCACGGTGCCGGACAGATGCGGCCCGTGAACTCAGGGAAGTTGTTCGTGGAGTGCAGCACTTCGATCGCGTTCTTCCAGTCCTGATGGAACACCAGGTCGTTGAAGTCCGGGATGATGTTGTTCACCGGGCAGCCGTTGTTGCAAAACGGAATGCCGCAGTCCATGCAACGTGCGCCTTGAATCTTCGCTTCGTCGTCGCTGAGAGCTGCGACGAATTCCTTGTAGTGCTTCACACGCGTGAGCGGAGCTTCGTACGCCTCGTGGCGGCGTTCGAACTCGAGAAAACCGGTTGCCTTGCCCATGTGGTTCTCTTCTCTATCTGTATCTAGGGGTGATCTGGACCCGCCGCGCGTCGGATTGCCGAGCGGCGGCGGGTACGGCTAATGGTGACGTCCTGCTGACGGGCAGCGAAGCGAATCAGGCGGCGAGTACTTCCTTGTTCGCCTTCTTCGCTGCCAGCTCGCTCAGCGCGCGCTTGTATTCGGTCGGGAACACCTTCACGAATTGACGGCGCGATGCGTCCCAGTTTTCGAGCAGCGCTTTCGCACGCGGCGAACCGGTGAACTGGAAGTGACGCTCGATGAGCCCCTTCAGCAGTGCCTCGTCGGTCGTCTCGGCGTGCCACAGGCCCTTGTCGACGGTGCGTTCCTGTTCGGCCTGTTGCAAGACCGGATCGAGCGTGACCATCGACTTGTTGCACTTGCTCGCGAACGTGCTGTCCGGATCGAACACATACGCGACGCCGCCCGACATGCCGGCTGCGAAGTTACGGCCCGTTTCGCCGAGCACGACGACCGTGCCGCCCGTCATGTATTCGCAACCGTGGTCGCCCGTGCCTTCGACGACCGCCGTCGCGCCCGAGTTACGCACGCAGAAACGCTCCCCCGCCACGCCGCGGAAGAAGGCTTCACCTTCGATCGCGCCGTACATCACCGTGTTGCCGCAGATGATGTTCTCTTCCGACTTGCCGCGGAAATCGTTGGTCGGACGGATGATGATGCGGCCGCCCGACAGGCCCTTGCCTACGTAGTCGTTGCCGTCGCCGACCAGATCCAGCGTGACGCCCTTAGCGAGGAACGCGCCGAAGCTCTGACCTGCGGTGCCCTTCAACTGGATATGCACCGTGTCGTCGGCGAGACCGTCGTGGCCGTACTTCTTCGCGATCGTGCCGGACAGCATCGCGCCGACCGTACGGTTCACGTTGCGCACCGGCTGGATGAACGAGACGTGCTCGCCCTTCTCGATCGCCGCCTTCGCTTTTTCGATCAGCGTGTGGTCGAGTGCCTTGTCCAGACCGTGGTCCTGCACGTCGACGTGCTTGCGCGCCACTTCGGCCGGCACTTGCGGCTGATAGAACACGCGCGAGAAGTCGAGACCCTTCGCCTTCCAGTGCTCGATGCCTTTCTTCGTGTCGAGCAGTTCGGCACGGCCGATCAGGTCGTCGAACTTGCGGATGCCCAGTTGCGCCATGATCTCGCGCGCTTCTTCCGCAACGAAGAAGAAGAAGTTCACGACGTGTTCCGGCTGACCCTGGAACTTCGCACGCAGCACCGGATCTTGCGTCGCGACGCCGACCGGGCAGGTGTTCAGGTGGCACTTGCGCATCATGATGCAGCCTTCGACGACGAGCGGCGCCGTCGCGAAGCCGAACTCGTCTGCGCCGAGCAGCGCGCCGATCACGACGTCGCGGCCGGTCTTCATCTGACCGTCGGCCTGCACGCGGATACGACCGCGCAACTGGTTCAGCACCAGAGTTTGCTGCGTTTCGGCGAGACCCAGCTCCCACGGCGTGCCGGCATGCTTCACCGACGACAGCGGCGATGCACCCGTGCCGCCATCATGGCCGGCGATCACGACGTGATCGGCCTTCGCTTTGGCGACGCCCGCGGCAACCGTGCCGACGCCCGATTCCGACACCAGCTTCACCGACACGCTGGCCGCCGTGTTGGCGTTCTTCAGGTCGTGAATCAGTTGCGCCAGATCTTCGATCGAGTAGATGTCGTGGTGCGGCGGCGGCGAAATCAGGCCGACGCCCGGCACCGAGTAACGCAGCTTGCCGATGTAGTCCGACACCTTGTGCCCCGGCAGCTGACCGCCTTCGCCCGGCTTCGCGCCCTGCGCCATCTTGATCTGGATTTGATCGGCCGACGCGAGGTACTCCGCCGTCACGCCGAAACGGCCCGACGCAACCTGCTTGATGCGCGAGCGCAGCGAATCGCCTTCCTTCAACGGAATGTCGACAATCACTTCGTCGCCGATCACGGACTTCATCGTGTCGCCGTTCTTGATCGGAATGCCGCGCAGCTCGTTGCGGTAACGGTTCGCGTCCTCGCCGCCTTCGCCGGTGTTCGACTTGCCGCCGATGCGGTTCATCGCAACCGCCAGCGTGGCGTGCGCTTCGGTGCTGATCGAGCCCATCGACATCGCGCCGGTGGCGAAACGCTTGACGATCTCCTTCGCCGACTCGACTTCGTCGAGTGGGATCGCCTTGGTAGGATCGAACTTGAATTCGAACAGACCCCGGAACGTCATGTGGCGCTTGGTCTGATCGTTGATCAGATGCGCGTATTCCTTGTACGTCTGGTACGAGTTGCTGCGTGCCGAGTGCTGCAGCTTGGCGATCGCATCCGGCGTCCACATGTGTTCTTCGCCGCGCACCCGGTACGCGTACTCGCCGCCCGCGTCGAGCATGTTCGCGAGGATCGGGTTGTCGCCGAACGCGTCGCGGTGCAAACGGATCGCTTCTTCCGCGACGTCGAACAGGCCGATACCGCCCACCTTCGACGACGTGCCCTTGAAGTACTTCTGCACGAGGTCTTCAGCGAGACCGACCGCTTCGAAAATCTGCGCGCCGGTGTAGGACATGTAGGTCGAAATGCCCATCTTCGACATGACCTTCATCAGGCCCTTGCCGACTGCCTTGGTGAAGTTGTAGACCGCCTTCTCCGCCGACAGGTCGCCCTTCAGCCCGCTGGCGAGCTGGCCGAGCGTTTCCATCGCAAGGTACGGGTGCACGGCTTCCGCGCCGTAGCCCGCGAGCAGCGCGAAGTGGTGCGTCTCACGCGCCGAACCGGTTTCGACGACGAGACCCGTGCTCGTGCGCAGACCTTGCTGCACGAGGTGGGTGTGGATCGCGGCGGTGGCCAGCAGTGCCGGAATGGGGACGTTGTCGCGGTCGGTCTTGCGGTCCGACACGATCAGCATGTTGTAGCCGGACTTGACCGCATCGACGGCTTCCGCGCACAGCGACGCGAGACGCGCCTCGATGCCTTCCTTGCCCCATGCCACCGGATAGCAGATGTTCAGTTCGTACGAGCTGAATTTGCCGCCCGTGTACTGATCGATCGCGCGAATCTTCGCGATGTCCTTGAAGTCGAGCACGGGCTGCGACACTTCGAGGCGCATCGGTGGGTTGATGTTGTTCGTGTCCAGCAGGTTCGGCTTCGGACCGACGAACGACACCAGCGACATCACCATGTTTTCACGGATGGGGTCGATCGGCGGGTTCGTGACTTGCGCGAACAGCTGCTTGAAGTAGTGATACAGCGTCTTGTTCTTGTTGGACATGACCGCGAGCGGCGAGTCGTTGCCCATCGAGCCGACCGCCTCTTCACCGGCTTGCGCCATCGGCGCCATCAGGAACTTGAGGTCTTCCTGCGTGTAGCCGAACGCCTGCTGACGATCCAGCAAAGCAGCGGCTTCGCGGCGTTCCGTCGCGACGTCTTCGGCCTTCGCCTCGATTTCGTCGAGCTTGATCCGGACCGCGTCGATCCAGCTCTTGTACGGCTTGGCGTTCGCGAGGTTGTCCTTCAGTTCCTTGTCGTCGATGATGCGACCGTGCTCCATGTCGATCAGGAACATCTTGCCCGGCTGCAGACGCCACTTCTTGACGATCTTCGACTCGGGGATCGGCAGCGTGCCCGCTTCCGACGCCATGATGACGAGATCGTCATCCGTGACGATGTAGCGCGCCGGACGCAGGCCGTTACGGTCGAGCGTCGCGCCGATCTGACGGCCGTCGGTGAAGGCGATTGCGGCGGGGCCGTCCCACGGCTCCATCATCGCGGCGTGATATTCGTAGAACGCGCGGCGGTTGTCGTCCATCAGCGTGTGCTGTTCCCAGGCTTCCGGGATCATCATCATCATCGCGTGGACGAGCGGGTAGCCGGCCATCACCAGCAGTTCGAGACAGTTGTCGAACGAGGCGGTGTCCGATTGGCCCGGATAGATCAGCGGCCACAGCTTCGGCAGGTCGTCGCCGAGCACGTGCGACGCGATTGCGCCGGTACGGGCGTTCAGCCAGTTGACGTTGCCCTTCACCGTGTTGATTTCGCCGTTGTGGGCGATCATGCGGTACGGGTGAGCCAGCTCCCACGCCGGGAACGTGTTGGTCGAGAAGCGTTGGTGCACCAGCGCCAGCGCCGAGACCGTACGCTCGTCTTGCAGGTCGCGGTAGTACACGCCGACCTGACCGGCCAGCAGCAGTCCCTTGTAGACGACCGTGCGCGCCGACATCGACGGGACGAAGTATTCCTTGCCGTGCTTGAGCTTGAGCGCCTGGATGCGGTGGCTCGCGGTCTTGCGGATCACGTACAGCTTCCGCTCGAGCGCGTCGGTCACGATGATGTCCTTGCCGCGGCCGATGAAGATCTGGCGGATCAGCGGCTCGCTCGCCTTCACGGTGGGCGAAATCGGCATGGTGTGGTCGACCGGCACGTCGCGCCAGCCCAGCACGACCTGGCCCTCGGCCTTCACCGTACGCTCGAGCTCCTGTTCGCACGCGAGGCGCGATGCGTGTTCCTTCGGCAGGAACACCATGCCGACGCCGTACTCGCCGTACGGCGGCAGCGTCACGCCTTGTTTGGCCATTTCCTCGCGATAGAAACCGTCCGGAACCTGGATCAGGATGCCCGCGCCGTCGCCCATCAGCGGATCGGCGCCGACGGCGCCCCGGTGATCGAGGTTCTCGAGAATCTTCAGGCCTTGCTCGATGATCTCGTGGCTCTTGTGGCCCTTGATGTGAGCGACGAAGCCGACGCCACAGGCGTCGTGCTCGTTTTGCGGGTCGTACAGACCTTGCGCGGCGGGAACCGGGTGAGTCGGTTGCAGGTGGTCGTTCATGGGGACACCGTCTGTGAGGGGCCGGACAGGCCGTTAAAACCATTTTTCTATTGCCGCAGTTGGCATCGCAACCACGACGGCGCTCGTTACGCTGGATGCTACGCGTATCAAAAAGCGCCGGAATTCGGAATATACGCGACGAATCAATGGAATAGCAAATAAAACGTGTTGATCGAACCCCGATTATCAGATTGGTGCATCGCACGCATTTTTTATTGGTGCCACATCAAAATAGCGCAAAAGAAAAACGGCATGCGCGATGCCGTTTCTCTGTAGACCTTTGACGCGAAACGCTTTATTGCGTGTGCGGCGTTTCGCGGACCTTGCGCGGCCGCCCGCGCGGCAGCGGTGAGACGCGCCGGTTTGCGGCCCGCGCCGCCCATTCCCGGTAGGTATCGCTGCCCAGCACCCAGCCTTTCAGCGTGGCCTGCTGCAGCTGGCTGGCTTCGCGTTCGTCGAGCGGCTGCTCGCACAATTCGCGGTACGCGCGCTGACGCTCGAACGGCGTGTTGCCCAGAGACCAGTACAACGGATGGTCGGTGATCAGGCTGTCGAGCGTAAGGCCGATGTGGTGACGGTAGCTCGACCAGCGATAGTCCTCCGGCGCGTTGACCAGTTGCGCGCGCACCGGACACATCTCGACGACACGGCTTGCCAGCAGGAAGTAACGCTCGCCTTCGATCACGGTGGCCCGATAGCGACCTTCCCACAGCGTGCCACGGCGCGCGTAGCGTCGATTGAAATGCGCGACATAGCGACGACCCACCGCCTGCATCGCCTTGGGCAAGCTCGACTCTTCCGTCGGCGTGACGAGCAGCTGCACGGCGCCCGGCATCAATGCGTACGCGTGGATCGAAAGATGATGGTCGCGAGAAGCCGCTTTCAGGCAGTCGATGAAAAGCTCGTAGTCCTGGTCGTCGACGAATGCGGGCTGCTGATCGAGCCCGCGAAGGATGACGTGCTGCGGCTGGTCAGGAACATAAAGACGTGCAAGCCGTGCCATGCTGGAGTATCCAATAGTCGCGTTGGTACATACCCGAAGGTCCGAAGAACCGCATGCGCTCAAGGTTCGGCGCGGCGCGGCTGAGCCAGAAACCGTGCGGCGCTTAGGGAGAAAGCTCTAACTGCCGCGTATGGTTTGTTTCAAACGTTCTCGTCATAATGAGCGGGCCTTTTTTGGAGGAGCACATATGAAATTAAAACAGGCCGTAACGGGGATGGCGGCGCTAGTCTGCATGACAACGGCAGCGCACGCACAATCGGCCGGCAGTTTTTACGTCACGACGGGCTGGTTCCATCTTGCGCCTCAATCGAGCAGCGACCCGTTGAGCGTGACAAGCATTGGCGGCAGCCCGACCAACATCACAGAACCGAACACTGGGGCATCACTCAGTTCAGCCGACACCTTCGGCATCACCGCGGGTTACTTCATCACCGACCACATCGCCACCGAACTGGTCATGGGCTACCCGCCCTCTTTCGATCTGAACGGCACGGGCAGCTTCGAACAATTCGGCAAGCTGGGGCAGGCGAAACAATGGAGCCCGACTCTGCTGTTCAAGTACTACTTCAACGCTCCGACCGCTGCGTTCCGTCCGTATCTCGGCATCGGCGTGAGCCGCATCTGGTTCACGGACGAAAAGATCACCAACAGCGCATTCGAAGCCAACGTTCTGCATGGTCCGACCAGCGTCACCACGGATAGTTCGTGGGAGCCGGTGTTTAATGCCGGTTTCACCTACGCGTTCAACCAGCACTGGTTCGCGGGCGTCTCGATCTCGTACCTGCCGCTCAGCACCACGGCCAAGCTGAACACCGCCGCGAACACGCCGGTGGGCACGCTGAACGTGCAGTCGCAGACCAAGATCAAGCTGAACCCGATCGTTACTTACGTCAACATTGGTTACCGTTTCTAACGCTTGGAGAAATTGGGGGCGTAGAGCTAGGTTAGTCGAATTTTCGTGGGTTGGACAACGCCGTCATCCATCCGATGACGGCGTTTCTATTTGCGCTCGCAGCAAGGGTTGATCTGCGGTACGGCAAACGTGGTGCGGCACGCATGCGTGAGCATTTGTAAATTTGACCCGGAATCGGCTCGGCTCGTGCAATATCTGCGAAGGATTCTTCACCCGCGCCACGCCCCGAGGGCTTTACCGGGTTTGGCACCGAAGTTGCGTTCTCACGGTGTTTCCGCGTCGTGACGCGCTAGCGCGTCGCGGTGACAACGCGTGAACTTTTTTCACCCTCATCGACGGAGCGACCATGACAGCCCTTCCGAATACGAGAGACGCCCTCGGCGAATCCTGGACCAGCACGAGCCGCCGCGCGCGGCGCATCGCCCGCCATAGCCGCCATGCGGCCGAAGACATCGCAGGCGAGCTGCGCACGCTGTTGACCGAACTCGAATCCACACTGGCGGACGGCACCCAGGCGGACGCGGTGGCATTGCGCGGCAAGCTGCGCAAACAGCTGGACGCCGCGCGCGCCCGCCTGAACGACACCCGCGAAGTCGTGCGTGAACGCGCCGAAGTCGCGATGTCCGACGCGGACGATTACGTGCATGAGAATCCGTGGCAGACGATCGCGATCGTCGGCGGGGTGGCGCTGATCGCCGGCGCCTTGTTCGCGTCGCGGTTGCGCTGAGGTGCGCCGAAGGTGCACTTCCGTGCGCGCCCGAGTTGCACTCGTTGGCTACGCTGAGTGAAGGGTCGAGCCGCCATGATTCCGGCGGCTTTGACTGACGGCGATCAGTTCGCGATTCTGAGGGTGCGCATGCGTCGGCGCCCCAAGCGGGAGCCGACGAGCATTGGCACGCTGTGCTCTAGTTGTCGTCGATCACGAACAGCCGTTGATACTCTTTCACCGCATAGCGATCCGTCATGCCCGCGATGTAGTGTGCAATCAGTCGCGGCTGCTGCGTCACGTCCGTCGATTGATAGTCCGGCGGCAATAGCCGCGGGTCTTCCGTGAACGCGTCGAACAGGCCGATCACCACGCGGCGCGCCTTGTTGGCCATGCGCATCACGCGGTAGTGACGATACAGGTTCTTGAACAGGAAGCGCTTGAGCGCCGCAGCCTGAGCGGCAATCGCGTCACTGTGAGCGACGAGCGCGGGCGCAGCGCGCACGGCTTCGAGCGAGGCCGGCGCATGCCGGGCGATGTTCTCCCGAGTCGTATCGATCAGATCCACGACCAGCGTGTTGATGATTCGCCGCACCGTCTCATGGATCAGCCTGCGCCCTTCGATCTGCGGAAAATCGCGACGCGACGCCTCGAAATGCGTCTGCCACAACTCGATTTCGGCAAGCTGCTCGACCGTGAGGAGGCCTGAGCGCAGACCGTCGTCGACGTCGTGATTGTTGTACGCGATCTCGTCCGCGACATTCGCGATCTGTGCTTCGATGGATGGCTGGCGTCCTTCGAGAAAACGCTCGCCCAACGCACCGAGCCGCCGCGCGTTGTCCCGCGAGCAGTGTTTGAGGATGCCCTCGCGCGTTTCGAAGCACAGGTTCAGGCCGTTGAACGCGCCGTAGTGCTCCTCCAGATCGTCGACCACCGCGAGGCTTTGCAGGTTGTGCTCGAAGCCGCCGTGCTCGCGCATACATTCGTTCAACGCGTCCTGGCCGGCATGGCCGAACGGCGTATGGCCGAGATCGTGAGCAAGCGAAATGGCTTCGACGAGGTCTTCGTTGACGCGCAGATTGCGCGCCACAGAACGCGCGATCTGCGCGACCTCCAGGCTGTGCGTAAGGCGTGTGCGAAACAGGTCGCCCTCGTGATTCACGAACACCTGAGTCTTGTATTCGAGCCGGCGAAATGCCGTCGAGTGGACGATGCGGTCGCGGTCGCGCTGAAACTCGGTGCGCGCGCTCGGCGCGGCTTCGGGATAACGGCGTCCGCGCGATTGCGCGGAATGCGCCGCATACGGCGCGAGATGCGCTTCGAGTGCCTCCCGTGTGGGCACGGCGATCGCCGCCACGCCTGCCGCCGGGTCATGCTGTACATCGTCGCTGCGCCTGTCAGTCACCGGGTTCTCCGAAACATGGGCGGCGCCTCGTGACGTGGGTGCGTGATGCGTGGCTGGGTATTGCCTCGTCGTGTCTAGACAGCGGCGGCCAGCGTGGCGTGCACCTCGGCATCGGGCGCCTGGGTGATCAGCGTCTCACCGAAACGCTTCAGCAGAATGAATTTGATCGCGCCGGCTTGCGCCTTCTTGTCGACCTGCATCAGTTCGACATAGCGCTTTTCGCCGAGCGCAGGCGCTTTGGTTGGCAAGTGCGCGGCAACGATCAGGTCGACGAGGCGCCGGCGCGCGGTGTCGTCGAGATAGCCCATGCGCACGGACAGATCCGCCGCCATCGCCATCCCGCAGCCGACGGCCTCGCCGTGCAGCCACTCGCCGTAGCCGAGGCCGGCCTCGATCGCGTGGCCGAAGGTGTGGCCGAAGTTGAGAATCGCGCGCAGTCCGCCTTCGCGCTCGTCCTTGGCCACCACCGACGCCTTGATCTCGCACGAACGCTTGACGGCCTCGGTCAACGCCTCGGGCTCGCAGCGATTCAACGCCTCGATGTTGGCTTCGATCCAGTCGAAGAAATCAGCGTCGGCGATCGCGCCGGTCTTGATCACTTCGGCGACGCCAGCCGCCAGCTCACGCGCGGGCAGCGTGCGCAGCGCGCCGATGTCGGCGATCACCGCCTGCGGCTGGTAGAACGCGCCGATCATGTTCTTGCCGAGCGGGTGATTGATGCCGGTCTTGCCGCCCACCGACGAATCGACCTGCGACAGCAACGTAGTCGGCACCTGAATAAACGGCACGCCGCGCATATAGCAGGCCGCGGCAAAACCCGTCATATCGCCGATCACGCCGCCGCCCAGAGCAATCAGCGTGGTCTTGCGATCGGCGCGCGAGCCGAGCAGCGCGTCGAAGATCAGGTTCAGGGTGCCGAGGTTCTTGTGCGCCTCGCCGTCCGGCAAGACCACCGTCGACACCTGTTTGCCGAGCGGCGCGAGCGCAGCGCGCAGCGTGTCGCCGTAGAGCGGGTCGACCGTGGTGTTCGTGACGATGGTGACCGAGCTGCCGGCGATATGCGGCGCGAACAGCGCGGTCTGGCCGATCAGATCGGCACCGATATGGATGGGGTAGGCGCGCTCGCCCAGTTCGACGTTGACGGTGATCATACGGTCCATTATGACGCAGGATGTTTGGCGACGCCGGCCATCTCGAGCTGCATCAGAACCATGTTGACGAGTCCGTTGACCGACGGCCGGCCGGTTTCAATCACGAAATGCGCGCACTCGCGGTAGAGCGGATCACGTACTTCGTAGAGCGCTTCGAGGCGCGCTTTGGGATCTTCGGTCTGCAAAAGGGGGCGGTTCTTGTCGCGCCGCGTGCGCAGCCACAGGTCGTGAGGATTGGCCCGCAGATAGATCACTACGCCGTTGTTCTGGAGCGCCGCACGGTTTTCCGGCCGCAGCACCGCGCCGCCGCCCGTCGCCAGCACGATATTGTCGCGCCCGGTGAGCTCGGAAATCACGCTCGCCTCGCGCTCGCGGAAGCCCGCTTCGCCTTCCATCTCGAAGATCACGGGGATGCGCGCACCCGTGCGCGCCTCGATTTCATGGTCGGAATCGAAGAACGGGCGATCGAGACGGCGCGCAATGGCCCGGCCCACGGTGGTTTTCCCTGCCCCCATGAGACCTACAAAAAATACATTGGCGTGTGCGTCCCGCGCTTGCAACTGTGTCCTCTGGCTAATCCGGTATGGTTCGTGCCGCAGCTTACTGGCAAAGCGGCTGCCTTGTCGAGCCTACGCGCCGCCGCTGGCGAGCGGCGGCGGCCCGCCCCTAATTTATCGGAACCACGCTTGGCGTGATGAATACCGCCAGTTCGCTACGCTGGTCGCGATGCGCCCGATTGCGAAAAAGCGCGCCCAAAATTGGTATTTTGCCCAGGACAGGCACTCTGGTCACATCGTCCCGGTCATCGGACGCGTAAATTCCGCCGATCGACACCGTACCACCATCCTCGACTTCGACGCGCGTTTGCACGTGTTTGGTGTTGATCGCGGGTCCGGCGTCGGTCTGCTCGCCGACGCTGTCCTTGGCGACGTCGAGGTCCAGCACGACCCGGCCGTCCGGCATGATTTGCGGCTCGACCTCCAGTTTGAGCGTGGCCCGGCGAAACTGCACGCCCGACACGCCCTGTGCCACCTTGGCCTGATACGGTAGCTCGGTGCCCTGCTCGACCACCGCCTTCATGCGGTCGGCGGTGACGACCCGCGGGCTCGAGATGATTTTGCCGCGTCCCTCCGCTTCAAGCGCGCTCAACTGGATATTCAGCAGCCGCGTCGCGCCGGCGGCGAACAACGTGAGCCCGGCCGTGGCCGCGTCGAAACCGGAGATCGGCCGGGCCGACAGATCGTAGACGGTGCCGTCGGTGCCGCCGCTCAGACCTTTCGCCGTCCCGTCGGTACTCGTGGCAGCCAGCGAGAGCCGCACGCCGAGATTGCGCGAGAAGCCATGATCGCCCTCGACGATACGGGCTTCGATCAACACCTGGCGAGTCGGCCGATCGACGGCAGCGAGTAGCGCCGCGATCTGTTCGAGGCGCCCCGCGATATCGGTCACGAACAGCAGATTGGTGCGCGGATCGGCAGTCACGGCGCCGCGTTTGGACAGCACGCGCTGCGTACCCGAGCCGGTCAGCAGGCGCCGCACGTCCTCGGCGTGCGCGTAGTGCAGCTCGAAAGTGCGGCTCGCGAGCGGTTCGAGATCAGCGGCCCGCGCGTGCGCTTCGAAACGCTGCCGCTCGCGCGCGGCCAGATCCGCGACCGGTGCGACCCAGATCACGTTGCCGTGCCGCTCCATCGCAAGGTTGTTGACGTCGAGCAAGGTATCGAACGCGGTGCGCCACGGCACCTTGTCGAGCCGCAATGACACGGCGCCACGCACTCGTTCGCTCGCGACGATGTTCAGCCCCGTGAACTCGGCAAACGCTTTGAGCACGGCGCCGAGTTCAGCGCGCTGGAAATTCAGCGAGATCGGTTTGTCGTCGGCGGCGAGGCTCGCGTCGGAGGCGCTTCTGGGTCCATTACTCAGACGCACGCGCGGCGGCAACGGCACCGGCGGACCTTCGAGCACGCTGGCGTCGGCGCTATCGTCGCGAGCCGCAGCGGGCGACTGTTTTGCGCCCAGCGGCACGGAGCCTTCGGCGGCGGCGGCGAAATCGTCCGCGTTGGCGTCGTTGGCCGACGGCGCGGCCGTTCGCGCGGCCGCGGGATCCTCCGCTGGATCGTCGCGAAACGGATTCGGCACTTCCCCGAAAAGGGCGCGCGGCAACGGGGCTGCGCCGTACGCGGGATCGGCAGACGCCACTGCGTCGTCGAGCGGCATGAAACTCGGCAACGGCGGCAGCAGCGGCTGCGGTGGCGTCGAAGCCTGCGCGATGCCCGCGCCGAGCGCCGCACTGACGTAAAGGCCGATGTACGTTCGAACCCAAAGACGCGTGCGAACACCCGGAGATGCGTGAACACCGATGCGCGCACAGGTCGCAAGCGACGACTGCATCAGTCTTTTCGTCATGAAGCCTCCGAGAGTGCGAGCGTGCGTGTCGTATCGCCTCTCGCGAGCGTAATGCCGAGCGCGTCGAGCCGCGTCACGCGTTCGGCGCCCAAGCGCTGCCCGGATGCGACGGTCGTCGCGCCGTCCGGCGTATCGAGCAAGGCGAGGCCGTGCGTGCGATCGCGCAGCACGCCGGCCAGACGCAGTTGCGAGATATCGGGCATTCCGCCAGCTGCTCGTATCTGCGGTTGCGCGAACGGGTCGAAGAACACGATGTCCTCGTCGTCGTCCGCGTCGAGGCTCGCGTCGTCGAACGCGTGCGCGGCGTCATTCGAAGAAGCGGGCCGCAGCGCGCTGAACACCCGCAGCGTCGCACTCACCGACAACGACGCGGCGTCCTGCTTGACGGACACATCGACGGGAACGATCAGCACCGGCAAGTCTGACAGTCCGTGCAGAAACGCCATCAGGTGGACAAAGTCCGTGCGTGCGGTGATCTGCAAAGGGCGCATGCGTTCCATGCCTTCGCCACTGGCCGCACCCGGCTCGAGCGCATACAAGGCGACGTTATTCGCGGCAGCCAATTCGGAAACGATGCGCACATCGTCTGCGGAGGTCCACGAGGCAGCCGGCGACACCGCGGGGCTCGCCGTGGCGTTGCGCCGCAACGAGGGCAACTGCGCAAGCGAGCGGCGCGCGTGCGCAAGACGCTGAGCGCTCGCGGCCAACGCCGCACGGCTCGCCTCGACGCCGCCAAGATCGGCGACGATCCAGCCGTGCGCGCCCAGCCCGAACACCAGTACGGCAATCAACAATGCGACCAGCCAGCGCCGGCGCAGGCTCCACGCAGCGAGCGGTAACCGCAACCGCCGGGTCCAACGGCCAACAGAGAATTGGGTGTTGGCTACGCCGCCCGCCCCGGCAAAGATCGTACTCATTTCGCACCTCCCGACCGTTCGGACTTCACAGGACGCGCCGCCGCAGATACCGCAACGTGGGCAGCTTTCGGCGCCGGCTCGTCCCAGCGCAGACGTGCGCCGAATTCGACCGGGCCGCTCACGCTTTCATCCGCGGGCGAGTTGCCGCGCATCGTCGGGCGATGCAGGTCGCTCATCTCAGCGCTCTTCACGCCGCGGATCGCACTCAGGCGCTTGAGCCACTCGGCCGACGCCAAATGTCCGCGCGACGTCGCCAGCAACTCGGTTTCGTGCTCGCGCTGCCGTAGTTGCCGCAACACCACGCCATCGCCAGGTTCGAAACTCAGTGCTTCGAGCAGATCGAGCAGATGCGCGAGCGGCCCGGACAAACTTGTCGCGCGTGCGGCATGCTTGCGCAACTCGTCTTGTTCGCGCAGCAAGGTCGCGTGTTCCGCGAGCGGCACAGTGAGTCCTGCCAGGGCGCGTTCGATCGACGCGCGCTGTGCGTCGAGACGCGTCTTCCCGAATGCCTGCCAGCCGGCCAATACGAGGACGGCGGCACAACCCGCGAGCACGGCAGCGCCCCATTCGCACGCACGACGCCGCCGCGCGAGCCGCACGTTGCGTTGCCGGTACGGCAGCAGATTGAAACCGCCGAGCCACGGCCGCGTGAGACGCGCGGCACGCGACGAAACCGCCGCGCGCGAACCAGCCGACCCTGAAAACGAAAGGCCGCCCATCATTCGATCACCCCGCGCAACGCAAGCCCGAACGCGACCGCGCCGGCCGGCTCATGCAGCAGCTCGTCGCTCAGCGGCCGCACGAGCCCACCGAGCACCGAGCACTCGAACGGCAACACCGTGCAGCCCAACACGTCCGCGATATCGGCCAGCGTGAAACCCACACCGTCGAGCAGATCGACTTCGCCGCTCACCAATGCGCAGTCGAGCACGGGGCCATGCACGAGATCGCGCAACGCATCGGCGAGATCGGCATGCTCGGGCGCCGGATAACGCATTTCGCCTGCGATGGAGTCGTCCACGATGCGCCAGCCGTATACGCCGTCCGTGCCGATCCACAGCGCCACATACGGCTCGAGCGGATCGAGTTCGCGGCTCGCCGCGTAGCGCATTGCGCGCAGCGCCGCATGCGGCTCGCCATCGACGGCGGTGAGCGAGATGCCGGCCGTCGCCGCGCACTCCATGCGCGCTTCGAGATGCTGGCGCGCGGTGGCGGCGATCTTCACCGAGCGGATCGGCGACGGCGTTTCATCGACCGACCAGTCGACCGCCAATGCATGCCGCTCGATTCCCGCGATGCGCTCCGCCTCGCCCATCACCGCCGGCTCCAGTGCGGTTAATGCATGGCCGCCGTCGTCCGCGCAATGGCTTTGCGCAGCGAGCCGCGCGAGCGGCACCGTGGTGGTCGACGTGGCCGACGCGGGCACTGCCATCGCGCATCGCAACGCCTGCGCCGCACACGCACGCGGCAAACCGGCGAATGCGTCGCGCAACGCACGCGCCACCGCCTGGCGGTCGGCGATCTCCGTGCCGGCCATCGCACCGGCGGCAAGCGCGACGGTGCTGACATATTCGAGATGCAGCGCGCCGTGTGCGCGCGAACGCTGACTTACCACGACGAGACGCACGTTTTGCGAACCGACATCGATCCCGGCGCCGAAACGCTGCCGCCCTGATCGCACTGCCTGAAGCCACGAATTTCTGAACCCCATCACGCCCTCCCTCTGACTCTCGCGACGAACCATTCGAACGCGAGTGACGAGGGAGAATTGTGCGTAGTCGCGCCGCTGCGCGACACTCAGCCGAATGGCTAACGTTGCGCAGCACACGCCCTGCGCGCGATCAAAGCGTCTACAGTGAAGTCATTCCCGCGCCGTATGCGCAGACCTGACAGCACGCATCGTAAGTGAGCCGAAAGCTAAAAAGCGAGGCGGCTATAATCGCGGGACTGTTTTTTGGTGCACCTATGCAATCCACGTCTCCTACGTCCCCGCCGCCCGCGCCTCAGAAGCGCAAACGCCCGCTATGGCTCAAGCTCATCCTCGGCTTTTTCGGCCTGATCGTCGCGGGCATTCTGTGCGTGCTGCTGGTACTCGGTTATGCGCTCGTCGTCGCCACGCCGAATCTGCCCTCGCTCGATGCGCTGACCGACTATCGCCCGAAAGTGCCGCTGCGCATTTACACGGCCGACCACGTGCTGATCGGCGAATTCGGCGAAGAGCGGCGCGACATCGTGCACATCCAGGACGTGCCCGATAGTCTGAAGAAGGCGATCCTCGCGATCGAAGACGCGCGCTTCTACGATCACGGCGGCGTCGACCTCACCGGCATCGCGCGTGCCGGCTTCGTCGCGCTGACCAACGGCCACGCCACCCAGGGCGCCAGTACGATCACGATGCAGGTGGCGCGCAACTTCTTCCTGTCGAGCGAGAAGACCTATACGCGCAAGATCTACGAGATGCTGCTCGCGTACAAGATCGAGTCGAAGCTGACGAAAGATCAGATTCTCGAGGTGTACATGAATCAGATCTATCTCGGCCAGCGCGCGTATGGTTTCGCCAGCGCGGCGCGCGTGTACTTCGGCAAGGATCTGAAGGATCTGACGCTGGCGGAGTCGGCGATGCTCGCCGGTCTGCCGAAGGCGCCGTCCGCGTATAACCCGGTGGTCAATCCGAAGCGCGCGAAGGTTCGTCAGGAATACATCCTTCAGCGCATG
Organism: Paraburkholderia fynbosensis; assembly: GCF_902859935.1. Taxonomy (GTDB): domain Bacteria; phylum Pseudomonadota; class Gammaproteobacteria; order Burkholderiales; family Burkholderiaceae; genus Paraburkholderia; species Paraburkholderia fynbosensis. Next base: position 50,422 of record NZ_CADIKI010000019.1, on the reverse strand, counting down.
TATGAGCTGCACTACATCACGCAGGAACAATACGACGACGCCAGCAAACAGGCGCTCGTCGTCAAGGGCGCTGGCAAGGAATTCAGCGTGCACGCGGAGTACGTCGCGGAAATGGTGCGGCAAATGATGTACGCACAGTATCGCGAAGAAGCGTACACGCGCGGCCTGAACGTCGTGACCACGATCGACTCGGCCGATCAGGACGTGGCCTACCGCGCGCTGCGCAAAGGGTTGATGGACTACGAACGCCGCCACGGCTACCGGGGTCCGGAGGCGTTCATCAATTTGCCGGCCGATGCCGGGGACCGCGAACAGGCGATCGACGACGCGCTGCTCGACCATCCGGACAACGGCGAGATCGTCGCGGCGGTCGTTACCGCGGCGAGCCCGAAGCAGGTGCAGGCCGCGTTCATCGACGGCAATGTCGCGACCATTCAGGGGGACGGCCTGCGCTTCGCGCAGTTCGCGCTCGGGCCACGCGCGCAGCCAAATCAGCGCGTGCGGCCCGGCGCGATCATCCGCCTCGCGAAGAACGACGACGGCGACTGGTCGATCACGCAACTACCGCAAGTGGAAGGCGCGTTCGTTTCGGTGATCCCGCAGGACGGTGCGATTCGCGCGCTGGTCGGCGGCTTCGATTTCAACAAGAACAAATTCAATCACGTGACCCAGGCCTGGCGTCAGCCGGGTTCGAGCTTCAAGCCGTTCATCTACTCGGCGTCGCTCGAAAAGGGACTCGGGCCGGCCACCATCATCAACGACGCACCGCTCTTTTTCAGCGCCGCCGAAACCGGCGGCCAGGCGTGGGAGCCGAAGAACTACGGCGGCGGCTTCGATGGTCCGATGACCATGCGCACCGCGCTGCAGAAGTCGAAGAACCTGGTGTCGATCCGCATCCTGAACCAGATCGGGCCAAAGTACGCGCAGCAGTACATCACGCGCTTCGGCTTTGATGCGGAGCGTCATCCCGCCTATCTGCCGATGGCGCTCGGCGCAGGTCTCGTCACACCGTTGCAGATGGCGGGCGCGTTCTCGGTGTTCGCGAACGGCGGCTACCGCGTCAATCCGTATCTGATCGCCGAAGTCACCGATCAGCGCGGCATCGTGGTAGCGCACGCGCAGCCGCTGGTGGCCGCGCAAAGCGCGCCGCACGCGATCGAGCCGCGCAACGCGTACGTGATGAACAGCCTGCTGCAGAGCGTCGCGCAACGCGGCACGGGCGCGAAAACCAACGTGCTCAAGCGTACCGATCTGGCCGGCAAGACGGGCACGACCAACGATTCGCGCGACGCGTGGTTCGCTGGTTATCAGCACACACTCACGGCGATCGCGTGGATCGGCTATGACAATCCGCGCAGTCTCGGCGACAAGGAAACCGGCGGCGGCCTCGCGTTGCCGGTGTGGATCGAGTACATGGGGCGCGCGCTCAAAGGCGTGCCGGAGTACAAGATGCCGCGCCCCGACGATGTAACCGAAGTCGGCTCGGAGCTTTACTTCGACGACTTCACGCCGGGGCACGGTTTCGTCGCGACAGTCGGCGTCAGTCAGGCGACGCTGGACGCCGAGGCGAGCGCGGCGGCGGCCGCACCGCAACAGGTCGGCGAACAGGAAAAGCAGGACATCATGAATCTGTTCCGCGGACACTGACGCGTTCTCAGGTGCCGCTGGAAAAAACAAAACCGCCGCGCTCGAAAGATGCGCGGCGGTTTTGTTTTGGGCGTCTGACTTGCGCTACGCAGCGCTTGCCCGGCGTTGCCGGGCATTGGAGCGCGTCAGCGCCAGCGCCAACACCAAACTCGACGCCATGTGCTGCTTACGCCGCGAAGCGAACCGGTTCGCCAGCCTGCTGCGTCGCGTACTCCGACAGCGCGGCGAAAAACTCGGTGCCGCTGCGCGTATCGCGCCATTCGCCATCGACGAAACGGAAATGAAAACCACCCGCTTTCGCGGCGATCCAGATCTCGCTCATCGGCGGTTGCAGGTTGACGATAATCTTCGAGCGATTCTCGAATTCGAGCGTCAGCACGTTGCCGCTGCGCTCGAGTTCGATGTCGGCGTCGGTGTCGTCCAGCGCGCGTTCGATGGCGGCTAGCGCGGCTTCCGCACGGGTCAGGTAATCACTATCGGACATGCTAAACTCCATCGATTATTTATTCAGGGACAGTCATGCGAGTCGTATCTCGGATGCGCGCGGCGGCGCCCGGCCGCGCGATTGTAGCGGGTTTAGCCATTCTCGCAGGTTGTGCACTCGGTGGTTCACTCGCCGGTTGCGGGCAACGCGGTTCGCTCTATTTGCCGACCGTACCGCCGCTTCCTGCTCCGCCGGCTTCCCGCACGCAAACTCCGCCACCGGAGAGCGCGCAACCCGCTTCGGAAAGCGCCACTGACCTGAGCACCGTGCCGGATACCTCGGGCACACCGCTCTCGCTCGCACCGGAAACCGAACTCGCCACGCCGCCCGCTTCCGCTGCATCCGGTACCGCCGCTCCACTGCCTGCCTCCGCCGTCACCCCCGTTCAATAGACTTTCGCATGACTCGATCCGCATTTGACTACGTCGACGGCGTATTGCACGCCGAAGGCGTGTCCGCCGTCTCTCTCGCCGAACAGTTCGGCACGCCGCTGTACGTCTATTCGCGCGCCGCGCTCACCGAAGCGTGGAACGCGTATGCGGGCGCTTGCGCCGGCCGTCGCGCGAGCGTGCACGTGGCCGTCAAGGCCAACAGCAATCTCGCGGTGCTGAACGTGTTCGCACGTCTGGGCGCCGGCTTCGACATCGTGTCGGGCGGCGAACTGGCGCGCGTGCTCGCGGCCGGCGGCAAAGCGGAGAACACCGTGTTTTCCGGCGTGGGCAAGAATGCGCAAGAGATGCGCGACGCGCTCGCGGTGGGCGTCAAATGCTTCAACGTCGAATCGATTCCCGAGCTCGATCGCCTGAACGCGGTCGCGGCGGAAATGGGCAAGAAGGCGCCGGTGTCGTTGCGCGTGAATCCGGACGTCGATGCGAAAACGCATCCGTACATCTCCACCGGGCTGAAGTCGAACAAGTTCGGCGTCGCCTTCGAAGACGCGCGCGCCACGTATCGCGCCGCTGCGGCAATGGCAAATCTGGACGTGGTCGGTATCGACTGCCATATCGGTTCGCAGATCACCGAAGTCGCGCCTTATCTCGACGCGGTCGACAAGGTGCTGGAATTGGTCGAGCAGATTGAGCAGGACGGTGTGAAGATTCGCCACATCGACGTAGGCGGCGGTCTCGGCATCACGTACGACGACGAAACGCCGCCGGAAATCGGCGAGTTCGTGCGCACCGTGCTCGATCGCATCGAAGCGCGCGGTCACGGCCATCGTGAAGTGTATTTTGAGCCGGGCCGTTCGCTGGTCGGCAATGCGGGGGTGCTGCTTACGCGTCTCGAGTTTCTGAAGCCGGGCGCTGAAAAGAACTTCGCCATCGTCGACGCGGCGATGACCGATCTCGCGCGCCCCGCGATGTACGAGGCGTATCACGCCATCGACTCCGTCGTGAAGCGCGACGTGCCGGCTCATATCTACGACGTGGTCGGCCCGGTTTGTGAAAGCGGCGACTGGCTCGGCCGCGAACGGCTGCTGGCGATCGAACCGGGCGATCTGCTCGCGATCCGCTCGGCCGGCGCTTACGGCTTCGTGATGAGCTCGAACTACAACACGCGTCCGCGTGCAGCCGAGGTGATGGTCGATGGTACACAGGTCCATGTGGCTCGCGCACGTGAAGAGGTCAAGCAGCTGTTTGCGGGCGAAGCCATCCTGCCGGCGTAAACGGTAGCGGCTGCGCCACAAGATGAGAAAAGGCGATGCCGGCGCGGCATCGCCTTTTCCGTTTACGCGCCGTAGCCGCGCACGCCGCGTAGTCGTCAGGGCGCCGTCGCCCTTCGCTCACGCAGCCAGACAATCAACCGCCATCCCAGCAGCACGACCATGATCGCGCCGTAGATCTTCGGCAGCAGCAGATCGTGCTTGCCCGCCTTCATCCACCAGAAATGCAGAATCGCGAGCGCGCCGATCGCATAGATCGCGCGATGTAGTGTCTGCCAGCGGCGCCCGAGTTTGCGCACCATCGCGCGTGGCGACGTCACGGCCAACGCGATCAGCAACACGAAGGCGGCAAAGCCCACCGTGATGAACGGCCGCTTGCCGATGTCCTTGAGAATGGCTGCCACGTCGAACCACTTGTCGAACCAGAGGTAAGTGGTGAAATGCAGCGTCGCGTAAAAGAACGTGTAGAGGCCGAGCATGCGCCGAAAACGCACGAACGCTGCGACGCCCGTGACGCGGCGCAACGGCGTCACGGCCAGCGTGATGCAGAGAAAGACGAGCGTCCAGAGACCCGTCGAACGCGTGATGAATTCGATGGGATTCGCGCCGAGCCGGTCGGTCATGCCGAACAGCACGATGCGCGCAAGCGGATACCACGCCGCGATAAATACCGCGATTTTGGCCGGCACGATCCAGCGGGCGCCGCCGGCGGGCCGCTGCTTCGCCGTCGCTGCCGTCTTTGCCGCTGCGGCGGGCGTGGCAGCGGGCGCACGCGATGCGTTGCGTGCGGTCGGGACAACGGGTTGTGTATCGGAAGCCATCGTCGCGCCTCAGAAATTCTTCTTCAGGTCCATGCCTTGATAAAGCGACGCGACCTGATCCCCGTAGCCGTTGAACATCAGCGTCTTGCGCTTCGGCGTGAAGAAACCGTCTTCACCGATGCGCCGTTCGGTCGCCTGACTCCAGCGCGGATGATCGACATTCGGATTCACGTTCGAATAAAAACCGTATTCGCTCGATGCGTACGTGTTCCAGCTGGTCGGCGGCTGTTTGTCGAGAAAGCGGATCTTCACCAGCGACTTCGCGCTCTTGAACCCATACTTCCACGGCACCACGATGCGCACCGGCGCGCCGTTCTGATTCGGCAGAACCTGGCCGTAGAGACCCATCGTCAGCAACGTGAGCGGGTTCATCGCTTCGTCCATGCGCAGGCCTTCGGAATACGGCCAGTCGAGCACGGGCGTCGAGAGCCCCGCCATTTGCGACGGATCGGCCAGCGTGATGAACTGCACGTATTTGGCATTGCCGGTCGGCTGCACGCGTTTGATCAGCTCCGCTAACGGCACGCCGATCCACGGAATCACCATCGACCAGCCTTCGACGCAACGCAGCCGGTACACGCGCTCTTCGAGCGGCGCGAGCTTGAGCAGTTCGTCGATGTCGTACACCTTCGGGTTCCTGATCTCACCCTCGACGCTCACCTTCCACGGATGCGGCCGCAGCGTCCCGGCGTTGTGCGCGGGATCGCCTTTGTCGGTGCCGAACTCGTAGAAGTTGTTGTATGTGGTGATGTCCTTGTACGGCGTGATGCGGTCGAGCGCGACGAATCGGGTATCGGTCTTCGCCGCCAGTTTCTGCGCCTTCGGGTCCGGCGACGTGTAGGCGGCCTGCGCCTCGCCGCTCCCGCCGATCAGACCGCCGAGCGCCGCCGCGCCGGCCGCCTGCAACACGCGCCGCCGGTTCTCGAAGACACGCTGCGGTGTTATCTCGCTGCGCGCAATGTCGTCACCGACGAGTTGCCTTCTGTCGCTTCGTTTGATCCACATCGTGCCGCTCCTTCGCGCCTTCGGTCTATGCATCTTACGGGGCCATATTGATGATCGCTCGTCCGGACCTGCGTCCGCTCACCCCTAGGTACTGTGAGGACGAACACATTGGATGCAGCAATATTCCGCCAGTCGTAAAAAAGCCGCCGGTGCGAAAGCACGCGGCGGTTTCTGTCCATCCAAAGCGGCGGATCTTACAGCTTGCCGTAGCTATGCAGCCCCGACAGGAACATGTTGACGCCGAGAAATGCGAACGTCGTCACCAGCAGGCCGGTCAGCGCCCACCAGGCCGCGACCGCGCCGCGCAGCCCCTTCATCAGGCGCATGTGCAGCCAGGCGGCATAGTTCAGCCAGACGATCAGCGCCCACGTTTCCTTCGGATCCCAGCTCCAGTAGCCGCCCCACGCTTCCGCAGCCCACAGCGCGCCGAGAATCGTTGCAATCGTGAAGAACGCGAAGCCGACGGCGATCGACTTGTACATCACGTCGTCAAGCACGTCGAGCGCCGGCAGGCGGTCGGCCAGCACGCCGCGCTCTTTCACCAGATATGCGACGGCGACCATCGCCGACAGCGCAAAACTGCCATAGCCGATGAAGTTGGCGGGCACGTGAATCTTCATCCACCAGCTTTGGAGCGCGGGGACCAGCGGCTGGATCTGCTGCGCGTCGCGCGCGACCGAGTACCACATCAGGAAGCCGACAGCGGCGCTGATTACCAGCAGCACGAACGCGCCGAGCGCACGGGTGTTGTAGTGCTGCTCGTAGTACAGATAGAACAACGCGGTGATCAGGCTGAACAGCACGAATACTTCATACAGATTCGAGATGGGAATATGGCCGACGTCCGCACCGATCAGATACGACTCGTACCAGCGCACCATCAGGCCGACGAAGCCCATCACCACGGCAGCCCAAGTCATCTTCGAGCCGATCGCCGCGCCGGTCGCCGAGCGCGACAGCAGGCCGATCCAGTAGAACACGGTGGCGAACACGAAGAGCGCGCTCATCCACAGAATGGCGGACTGGCTCGACAGAAAATACTTGAGGAAGAACTCATTGTCCGCACGGCTCAGATCGCCCTGGTAGATCTGGATCGCCAATAGCGACAGCGCCGCGATCCCGACCATCAACGGACGCACCGGCTTCCAGCGCCAGCCGAGCACGACGAAGACGGGCACCGCGCACACCAGCACCAGTTTGTCGTAGTAATTCATGAACGGGTAATAGCGCGACAGCGCGAACCCGGCGCCCGCGACCATCGCGATGGCGAACAGCCAGTCGACGATACCGAGTCGCTTCAGAAACGGACGCTCGTCATACTGCGCGACGTTGAGCGTTTCGCCCGCGAACACCTTGTCGGGCCGCGACGCTGAAGAAGAGGAGGAGGAAACCTGAGTCAAGTCCATGATCTTACCGGGTCGAATCTTGTGAGCTGGCGGACGGCGGGTCGGCGTCGCGTGGCTTGCCGGCGGCGTCGGATGTTTCGCTGAGCTTTGCGCCCAGCGCCGCGCCTACGGCGTCGCGCGTCTGTACGAACTCTCTTTCGAAGTCGAGCGTTTTACGCGCGCTCGACATCGCCATCACGACATTCGTGCCGTGATCGGTATCTTTGAGCCAGAACCAGAGGCGCCGTTCGCGGACGTAGAACATTGAAAAGATGCCCAACACGAGGAGCAGGCTGCCAAGATACACGACTTTTTTGCCCGGCGCGCGCGTCAACTGAAATACCGAAGCTTGCACCTGCTTGAAGGAGTCAAGCTGCAAATAGACCGGCGATCCATACAGAAAGCTGTCGGATATTGCGTTGATCGAACTCTGGACGAAGCGGCTCGACTCCGCACTGGCCTGCGCCTCGGGCTCGCCGAGCCGCTCGCGCGACAGTTGCCACAAGTCCCATGTCGCGCCTTCCAGCATGCGCAGCAGCAGTCCAGCGGCCTTTTCCTGGTCGCCCTTGGGCACCGAATGGTCAATAAAACCGGCAATCGCCTGGAAGCCGCCGACCGGCTCGCCGTTCGGCAGCTTGATGGCGCTGTCCGCGCCGGCAAAAAGGGTCAGCACACGTGAGGCGCTTTCTTCGAGATGCTGCTGCAGTTCGGCGTTCGAACCCGGCACCGAGCGCAGCGCGAAGCGATGCGCGGCCTTGGCGCGCATGGCCGGATCCGCGAGCGTCGCGCGCAGGTTCATCCATTCCTTGACCGTGCCGCCGGTATCGGCGGGAATGCGCAGGTAGCGGAACGGATCGTCCGGATTCAGGCGCATGCCGGCGAGGAACATCTTCTCGCCCGCGACATCCACCGGCAGCATGTAGTTGTTGTACTCGCGCGCCTGGCCATCCTTGTCGCGCACCTTGTACTGCACCGACGGGCCGACGTTATGCAGGTCGAGGGGCTTCGAACTCTTCGCGCCGGAGCCGAGGCGCTCGTCGAACGCCTCTTTCAGCGAACGGTGCGCGGCGACGCCGCGGGCATCGTTCTGGCCACTGCCGTTCGAGACGTTTTCGACGTTGATCGCTCGGAAATCGGTGAATTCGACCGTCTGGCCGTCGGCGAGCGGCGTGGCCGTGCTGAGCGGCGCATTGCCGCCGATCGTGCCGCCGAACGGCGCGGTCTTCGCGCTCGTGCCGGACATCGGATAGGCGGTCATCTGCATCTGCGAGCCGCCGTCCTGAAAGCTCGACTGGTAGATCGACACGCCGTCATAGGTGAACGGCTTGTTCACCTCGACGCGCGCCGGCACTCGCGCGCCCGATTTGTGATCGACCACGACGATGTCGCTCGCGAACAGCTTCGGCATGCCGGTCGAGTAGTAATCGACGATGAATTTATTCAGCTCGATCGAGAACGGCAGGTCCTGGATCAACGAGCCGTCCGGCTGGTTCAGGATTGCGGTCGACACGTGCTGCCCTTCCGGCACCCACGCGTAGCCACGGAACGTCGGGTTCGACTGCGACAGGCGATGCTCCGGCGGAATGTCGTTGATCACCGTGTTGGCGCGGATCGGCGATTTGTCGAACAGCCACATTTGCAGCTTGATCGGCAGATTGCTGTCGAGCAGGCCGCCGAGGCAGATCACGACGATCGCGATGTGAGCGGAGATATAGCCGAACCTGGTCAACGCGCCGCGCTTGGCCGCGATCAGCGTCGCGCCGTCGGACTCACGCGTGACGAATTTGTAGCCGAGTCGCGCCGACAGTTTGGCGAGCAGCGCCGAGGTCTGCGCGCGCATGCCATGCACCGCGAACTCGCCCTTGTGGTGGAACGCGCGCAGGCTGCCTTCGCGGACTTTATCTTTCCAGCTCCTCGCGTCGGCGAGCATCTTCGGCGCATTGCGGATCACGCACAGCGACACGGACACCATCAGGAAGCCGAGGATCAGCATGAACCACCACGAGCTATACACCGTGTACAGGCTCAGCGAGCGGAAGATGTCCGCCCAGAACGGGCCGAACTGATTGACGTAGTTGGGATACGGATCGTCCTGTGTAAGGACGGTGCCGATGATGCTGGCGATCGACAGAATCACGAGCAGCGCAATGGCGAAACGCATCGAACTCAAGACTTCGACGACGCTGCGCAAGACGCGATTGCCCGACTTCGACTCCAAACCCGACGTGGTGACGCTCATTCAAACTCCGACTGAACAGCAAAAAAAGGGTGAAGGGCTGTCGTACGCGCGACGCCCTCACCCTTTTCTTGTTTGTACCGGCCTCGCCGGACCGGTTGCGCTTGCGAGCGGACTTCTTAACGCAAGCCCGCGATGTAATCGGCTACAGCCTTGATCTCGCTGTCCGACAGACGCGATGCAATGGTATGCATCGCCTCGTTGTTGTTGCGTGCGCCAGGCCCTTGCGTGAACGCGGCCAACTGCGCCACTGAGTATTCCGCCCATTGTCCCGACATACGCGGGAATTGCGATGGGATCCCCTGACCGGTCGGCCCATGGCAGCTTGCGCATGCCGGCACGCCCTTGTCGGCGATCCCGCCTCGATAAATTCTTTGACCGAGCGCGACAGTGTCCTTGTTATGCGCATAGCCGGGCTTCGGGGTCTGCGACGCGAAATAAGCGGCGACGTTGACCATGTCCTGTCCGGAGAGCGCCGCGGCCATACCCGACATGATCGCATTGTTGCGCGCGGGCTGCTTCGCGCCCGGCTGAATCTTGAAATCCTGCAGTTGCTTGACGAGATACTCGGGATGCTGGCCCGCCAGCTTCGGATAGGCACCGCCGGCACTGTTGCCGTCCGCGCCGTGACACGACGCGCATACCTGCACTGCGATTGCCTGCCCCCGATTGACGTCCGGCTTCGCCGGATCTGCTGCTCGTGCCTGAATTGCCAAACCTGAAAGACCTGCCGCTACATGAAGCACCATCAGAGTCTTGCTCAGTCGATTCATTCGCACACCCTGTCTCGTCTTGTGGGATTTTAGAGGTTTTGCAAAATACGACGGCGACCGAGTGACCGCCAGGAGCCGCCAAGGCACGCGGGCTGGCCCCCTCAGGTTTTCAGTAAACCATCGTATTGTACAATAACTCGCTAATCGCTAAGACGCCAGTCGGGCTTGACCCGTCCCCACTCCGGGTTCCCCGGCGTCTCGAATCCTGGCCTGATCATGTCCTTCCTGCTCCACCAATCCCGCTTTTTCACGACCGTCAATCATCTGCGCGATCTGCCGGCTACCTCGCAACCCGAGATCGCCTTCGCGGGACGCTCGAACGCGGGCAAGTCGACGGCCATCAATATCCTGTGCAATCAGAAGCGCCTCGCCTTCGCCAGTAAAACGCCGGGCCGCACGCAGCACATCAATTACTTTTCGGTGGGCAAGGCGGACGAGCCGACCGCGCATCTGGTCGACCTGCCGGGCTACGGTTATGCGGAAGTGCCGGGCGCAGCCAAGGCTCACTGGGAAGCTCTGCTGTCCACGTATCTGCAATCGCGCTCGCAATTGCGCGGCATGATCCTGATGATGGACTCGCGCCGCCCGCTGACCGAACTGGACCGCCGCATGATCGAGTGGTTCGCGCCGACCGGCAAGCCGATCCATACGCTGCTCACCAAATGCGACAAATTGACGCGACAGGAAAGCGTAAACGCCTTGCGCGCCACGCAGAAAGGGCTGGAGGAATATCGCACCGTCGGCTACCAGGGCGAGCTGACCGCGCAACTGTTCTCGGCGCTCAAGCGCGTCGGGATCGACGAAGCGCACGCGTTGATCGAAAGCTGGCTGATCCCCGATGAGAAGGGCGAAACGGACGGCGCGCAGTAAGTTCGGTCACCGGCTCGGATACGGCAAAAGTGCCAAATCCGGCTGCGCATAAAAAAACCCGCCGCTTAAACGGCGGGTCAAACAGCCTAATCGAAAAAACGACAGGCACCCGCTCAGGGAGGAGAAGCGGGGAGGTCAGCGCAAGGCGCCTTGCTCGATCGGTATGATATACCATTGTCTCGAAAAGTTTCCGGGAGCGGAGGCAGGCGTTACTTGTCCACTCCACACATCCACGACCTTCGATCCGATATGAGCTTCTACCCGCATTACCGTCCGCGCCGTATGCGCCGTGACGACTTCTCGCGTCGCATGATGCGCGAAAACATCCTCACCACCAACGATCTGATCTACCCCGTGTTCATCGTCGAAGGCACCGACGTGCGGCAAGCCGTACCGTCGATGCCGGGCGTCGAGCGCGTGTCGGTCGATCTGTTGATGGGCGTCGCCGAGCAATGCGTCGAACTGGGCGTGCCCGTGCTGTCGCTGTTCCCCGCGATCGAGCCGTCGCTGAAGACCCCTGATGGCCGCGAGGCGACCAATCCGGCCGGCCTGATCCCGCGCGCGGTTCGTGAACTGAAGAAGAATTTCCCGGAACTCGGTGTGCTCACCGACGTCGCACTCGATCCGTACACGAGCCACGGCCAGGACGGCGTGCTCGACGAAACCGGTTATGTGATCAACGACGAGACCGTCGAGATTCTCGTCGAGCAGGCACGTGCGCAGGCTGAAGCGGGCGTCGATATCGTCGCGCCGTCGGACATGATGGACGGCCGCATCGGCGCGATCCGCGAAATGCTCGAGAGCGAGGACCACATCCATACGCGCATCATGGCTTACGCGGCCAAGTTCGCGTCGGCGTTCTACGGCCCGTTCCGCGACGCCGTCGGTTCCGCGACGAACCTCGGCAAGAGCAACAAGATGACGTACCAGATGGACCCGGCCAACTCGAACGAAGCGCTGCGCGAAGTGCAAGCGGACATCAACGAAGGCGCGGACATGGTGATGGTCAAGCCGGGCATGCCGTATCTGGACATCGTGCGTCGCGTCAAGGATGAGTTCCAATTCCCGACTTACGTGTACCAGGTCAGTGGCGAATACGCGATGCTGAAGGCCGCCGCGCAGAACGGCTGGCTCGATCACGACAAGGCCATGATGGAATCGCTGCTGGCGTTCAAGCGGGCCGGCGCGGACGGCGTGCTGACGTACTTCGCGCTGGATGCCGCGCGGATTCTGCGTTCGCAGAAGTAAGCTGACGGGCCGCCTGTTGGCGGCGGCCTGGATTGTTCAGGCGCTATGCGAAACGGAGCCATGCCCTTTCAGGCGTGGCTCCGTTTTCTATGTCGGGATGTCGATTGCGTCAGTTCGGCTGTTCTGGGATCAGCGTCGGTGCCGCCATTTCCCGATGTCAGGGCGCGTTACACTCCCGGTGTGCCCGCGCGATCCAGCGTGCGCAAGAATTTATCCGCCGACTCATATCCCACGACGCGCAACACTTCCTTGCCGCGCTGATTGAAAAAGATGATACCCGGCGGCCCGAACAGGCTGAAGCGCTTGAGCAACGCCTGATCGTCGGCGTTATTTGCGGTGACGTCGGCACGCAGCAGGTTCATCTGCTTTAATTTCGCCTGAACGCGCGGGTCGCTGAACGTGAATTTCTCCATCTCCTTGCAACTCACGCACCAGTCCGCATAAAAATCGAGCATGGCGGGCTGTGCAGCCGTTTTGACGGCCTGGTCGAGTTCACTCGATGAACGGACCGTGGCAAACGTCAGAGCACCTTGCGCCGCCGAACCCGCCTTGCTGGAGCCATTCGCGGTGCCGACCTCTGCGTCGCGCGCAGCCAACACGGCGAGCGGCCGCAGGGGATCTGATGATCCCGCAGCCAGACCCACCAGCAGCACCGCCGCCCAGACTACCAGCGCCGTACCGATTCCGCGGCCCAACCGCTGCCATACGGACCCGCCGACAACCGGCCCGGAAAATAACCCAAGCGAAGCCGCCGCGATGAGCAGCCAAAGCGCGCTCAAGAGCATCTTCGCAACCGCGCCAAGCACGGGCCAAACGATCCACAGCGCCGCCGCAAGCAGCACGACGCCGAAGAAGACCTTGACGCCATCCATCCATGCGCCCGCACGCGGCAGCAGAGTGCCGGCTCCAAGTCCGACGATCAGGAGCGGCACACCGAGACCGAGTCCCATCGAAAACAGCGCGGCGCCCCCAAGCATCGCATCGCCGGTATGCGCGATGAATGCCAGGACGGCAAAAAGCGGCGCGGTCATACACGCGCCGACCACCAGCGCAGACAGTGCGCCCATTATGGCGACGGCGGCGAATTTCCCGCCCGAGCGCCCACGCGATGCACGCGACAGCCCCTCCTGCCAGCGCTGCGGCAGCGCGATGTCGAAACCGGCGATCAGCGTCAGCGCAAAAATCGTCAGCAGGACGCCGAATGCGCCGAGTACCCACGGATTTTGAAGCCATGCTCCGAGGCTCTGTCCGATCAGCGCCGCCGCCACGCCCAGTGCGGTGTACACGAGCGCCATGCCGATCACGTAGGCGAGCGATAATGCGAAACCGCGGGCTCGCGTCACCCGCGCCCCTTCACCGATGATGATCGCCGACAGGATCGGGATCATCGGATACGAGCACGGCAGCAGGCTGAGTACGGCGCCCGCGACGAAATAGAGCCCGACGATCGCCAGCAGGCCACCGCGCTGCAGCAGCGACTGCGCGTAGTCGGCGCTGGTGGCGCGCTCGTACCAAGGCTCGTCGCCCGCCGTGGATTGCTGCGAGGCCGTCGTGGCGGCCGCCGCGCTGCCGGCGGGCTGCAAGGCTTCGCCGCTCACGCGGTACACACGCTCCATCGGCGGATAGCAAATGCCAGCATCAGCGCAGCCCTGCGACGTGACCGCGAGATCGAACGGTCCCTTCGCTTGCGTGACGGGGATGTGGATCGTAAGCTCGTTGCGGTAAGTCTCCACGTCCTTGTTGAACGTCTGATCGAACTTCACGTGGCCAGCCGGCAACTGCGGCTCGCCAATCGTGGCCGCGCCGTTGCGGGTCGCAAAAGCGAAACGCTCGCGGTACATGTAATAGCCGTCGGCGATCTTGTATGTCACGACGACTTCACCGGCCTTCTCGCTCGCGCTGAATTGGAACGCGACGGCAGGATCCAGAAAGTCGTCAGCGGCGCGGGCGGGCGTGGCGAATTGCGCGAGGATTACGCAACCGAGCAGGAAAAATACGATGCGCAGCGCATGACGCGCGCGCCGGTCGAGACCGTTAAACATGGAGAGGACGTTGGGTTTCAGCAGTGATCCACTGGCCGTACGCGGCCGTAGCCGTCGCTTGCCACGAGAGGATTTCCGGCGTGTCGTAGGGATGGTGAGCCTGTATGTACTGCTCGAGTTCAAGCGCACGTAAGGCGCTCGTCTTGAACAGCAACTGGATCTCCTGCGCGGTTTCGATTTTGCCCTGCCAGTGATAGCTCGACTGCACGCTGCCTACCTGCGTGACGCACGCGCATAAACGCGCGGCCAGCGCATCTGCGGCGAGCTTCTGAGCGACGGCCACATCCGGCACCGTGGTCAGAATCAGGATCACATTCACACTCACAAAAGGCTCCGGCGCCACACGATTCAGGTGTCGATATCGTATCACCTAGCCTTATGGCGCCGCTGATCGCCTCGCAGCAGACGCGCAGCGTTTGGCCATAGGTGAACGCGCACGTCGATGGCAAATGAGCCGCCAAAAACAAAAAAGCCAGGCTACGCGCCTGGCTTTTCCTCGAAGCAAAAAAGCTTACTCAGCTTCCTGCACTTCAACTTCTTCGACTTCCGGACGATCAAGCAGTTCGACCAGTGCCATCGGCGCGTTGTCGCCGACGCGGAAGCCGAACTTCAGGACGCGCAGGTAGCCGCCCGGACGGGTAGCGTAACGCGGGCCGAGAACTTCGAACAGCTTCGTGACCGAGTCACGATCGCGCAGGCGGTTGAACGCCAGACGACGATTTGCCAGCGAAGGCTTCTTGCCGAGCGTGATCAGCGGCTCGACGACTTTACGGAGTTCTTTCGCCTTCGGCAGCGTGGTCTTGATGACTTCGTGCTCGATCAGCGAGTTGGACATATTACGGAGCATTGCCAGACGGTGGCTGCTCGTGCGGTTCAGTTTCCGCAAACCATGACGGTGACGCATGTTAATTCCTTCGATTCAAAGTTTTGATCCAGCTCTTCTATCGCGCTCAATCTACCCGAAAGTAGCGAGTGCACGGGCCGGTAGTGAAAAAGACAAGACGCGGATTTTAAAGGAAAATCCGCGTCTTTGCCAGTGCAGCGGGCGGGTTTCTGTCCCGGAATTGCTACTCGACTTACTTGTCCAGTCCTGCGGGCGGCCAGTTTTCGAGCTTCATGCCGAGCGTCAAACCACGCGACGCCAATACTTCCTTGATTTCGTTCAGCGACTTCCGGCCCAGATTCGGCGTCTTGAGCAGTTCGTTTTCCGTGCGCTGGATCAGGTCGCCGATGTAGTAGATGTTCTCGGCCTTCAGGCAGTTCGCGGAACGAACCGTCAGTTCGAGATCATCGACCGGACGCAGCAGGATCGGATCGATCTGCGGCGCACGCGACGGCGCTTCAGCCGTTGCTTCCGTGCCTTCCAGTGCAGCGAACACCGACAGCTGATCGACCAGAATGCGAGCCGATTGACGGATAGCTTCTTCCGGCGAGATCACACCGTTGGTTTCGATGTTCATCACGAGCTTGTCGAGATCGGTACGCTGTTCCACGCGAGCGCTTTCCACGGCGTAGCTCACACGGCGAACCGGCGAGAACGACGCGTCCAGCACGATACGGCCGATGATCTTGGCCGATTCTTCGCCATAACGACGCACATTGCCCGGCACATAGCCGCGGCCCTTTTCGACCTTGATCTGCACGTCGAGCTTGCCGCCCTTCGACAGATGCGCAATCACGTGATCCGGGTTGATCACTTCGCAATCGTGCGCGAGTTCGATGTCGCCAGCGGTGACAACGCCTTCGCCGTCCTTGCGCAGCGTAACCGTGACTTCATCACGGTTATGCAGCTTGAACACGACGCCCTTCAGGTTCAACAACAGGTTGACCACATCCTCTTGCACACCGTCGAGCGTCGAATACTCATGTACGACGCCTGCGATCGTCACTTCGGTCGGCGCGTAGCCCACCATCGACGACAGCAGCACGCGCCGGAGCGCGTTACCCAAGGTGTGGCCGTAACCGCGTTCAAACGGTTCCATGACCACTTTCGCGTGGCTCTCGCCAAGCGATTCAACTGCGATGATCTTGGGCTTCAACAAACTGGTTTGCATAGGTTTTCCTTTTCAATACCCTCGGCTCGTTACACCGATAAGGCTGACCGGTAACAACCTGAAAATAAACAGCCGAGACGCCCCCTTGCGCAACGCAATCGGGGTGCCCCGGCCGTTAATCCGATTACCGCGAATACAATTCGACGATCAGGCTTTCGTTGACATCGCCAGCGATGTCGCTGCGTTCCGGTTTCGACTTGAACGTGCCTTCGAACTTCTTCGAATCGACTGCGACCCAGCTCGGCAGACCGCCTTGCTCAGCCAGCGACAGCGCTTCGAGAATACGCGCTTGCTTCTTCTTCTGTTCGCGCACTGCGACAACGTCGCCTGCCTTAACTTGCATCGACGGGATGTTCGACACAACGCCATTCACCATGATGGCTTTGTGGCTAACGAGCTGACGTGCTTCAGCGCGCGTCGAGCCGAAGCCCATGCGATACACGACGTTGTCCAGACGCGATTCGAGCAACTGGAGCAGGTTTTCACCCGTGTTGCCCTTCAGGCGGTCGGCTTCAGCGAAGTAGCGGCGGAATTGACGCTCGAGAACACCGTAGATACGCTTAACTTTTTGCTTTTCGCGCAACTGCGTGCCGTAGTCGGACGTACGTGCACCCGAGGTGCGGCCATGTTGGCCAGGCTTGCTGTCAAGCTTGCACTTGTCGGCGAGCGAACGACGGGCGCTCTTCAGGAAGAGGTCAGTGCCTTCACGGCGGGACAGCTTGGCCTTAGGGCCGATATAACGTGCCACGTTGATTCCTTCTATGATTAATCACGCGAATGCATGCATTCGCGCTAGTCCGAACCCTTTGGGTCGAACGGTGGGCTTAGTCAATTCAATAACGCAAGCAGCCTGCCGCCGCGCGGGGCGGCAACAGGCGCAAGCAAAACCCGCGTCTTAGATACGACGACGCTTCGGCGGACGGCAGCCGTTGTGCGGCACCGGAGTTACGTCGGAGATCGCGGTGATCTTGATGCCAAGACCATGCAACGCGCGCACCGCCGACTCACGGCCAGGACCGGGGCCCTTGATCCGCACTTCGAGGTTCTTGACGCCGTATTCCATCGCCACGCGGCCTGCCGATTCGGCTGCCACCTGAGCTGCAAACGGGGTCGACTTACGCGAACCCTTGAAGCCCTGACCACCCGAGGTTGCCCAAGCAAGTGCATTGCCTTGACGATCGGTGATCGTGATGATGGTGTTGTTGAACGACGCGTGAACGTGAACCACGCCCTCGGCGACGTTCTTCTTGACCTTCTTGCGAACGCGTTGCGCCGCGGAGTTGTTCGAAGCCTTAGCCATTACGTTTTCCTGTAACTGTCAGTTCCGCTTACTTCTTCAGCGATTGCGCTGCACGACGCGGACCCTTGCGCGTACGGGCATTCGTACGCGTACGTTGGCCGCGCAGGGGCAAGCCCTTACGATGCCGCACGCCACGGTAGCAGCCGAGATCCATCAGGCGCTTGATGTTCATCGTCGTTTCACGGCGCAGATCGCCTTCAACGATGAACTTGCCGACTTCTTCACGCAGCTTTTCGAGGTCTGCGTCGTTCAGGTCTTTGACCTTCTTCGAAAATGCCACACCAGCAGCGACGCAAATGTCGCGCGAGCGCGTGCGGCCGATACCGTAAATAGCCGTCAGGCCGATTTCAGTATGCTGGTGATTCGGGATGTTAACCCCTGCGATACGAGCCATTGTTTTTCCTCAAACAAAAAGCGCAAGCAAAAGCGCGGCGTTCAGCCTTGACGCTGTTTGTGGCGCGGATCAGAGCTGCAAATCACGCGCACAACGCCTTTGCGCTTGATGATCTTGCAATTGCGGCAAATGCGCTTAACCGATGCCATCACTTTCATGATATTACCCTTTTTTCAAATCACTTCGCCCGGAACACGATCCGCGCACGCGACAGATCGTAAGGCGTCAATTCAACCGTCACCTTGTCGCCCGGCAAGATTCGGATGTAGTGCATCCGCATCTTCCCGGATATGTGTCCCAATACGACATGGCCGTTTTCCAGCTTCACCCTGAAGGTAGCGTTAGGCAGGTTTTCGATGACTTCACCCTGCATCTGGATAACATCGTCTTTGGCCATAAGTCCTTTCAACGCATCGGGACGCCGCCGCCTTTGAAATTAGCTTTCTTCAGCAGCGATTCATACTGTTGCGACATAACGTACGACTGCACCTGCGCCATGAAATCCATTGTGACGACGACAATGATCAGCAGCGACGTTCCACCAAAATAAAACGGCACGTTCCAGCGCAGCACCAGAAATTCGGGCAGCAGACAAACAAACACGATGTAGATCGCACCAGCCAGCGTCAAACGCGTGAGGATACGGTCGATATATCGCGCCGTTTGATCGCCCGGGCGGATGCCTGGGACGAAAGCGCCACTCTTTTTCAGGTTGTCGGCCGTTTCCCTGCTGTTGAACACCAGTGCGGTGTAGAAGAAGCAGAAGAAGACGATCGCCAACGCGTACAGCAACACGTACACGGGTTGACCGGGCTTGAGGGCTTCGGCCACATTGTGCAACGTGTCTGCGAACCAGCTGGTACGCGACCCCGAACTAAACCAGTTCAGGATAGTTGCCGGGAAGAGAATGATCGACGATGCGAAGATCGGCGGAATCACACCCGACATGTTCAGCTTCAGCGGCAGATGCGAAGACTGTCCGCCGTAAATCTTGTTACCGACTTGCCGCTTGGCGTAGTTCACAAGAATCTTGCGCTGGCCGCGTTCGATGAACACCACCAGATACGTCACTGCGGCAATCAGCGCGACCACGATAATCGCCGAGATGATGCTCATCGAGCCGGTTCGCACCAATTCGAAAAGACCACCGATTGCGTTCGGGAAACCCGCCGCAATACCGCCGAAAATGATGATCGAGATACCGTTGCCAAGCCCACGTTCCGTGATCTGCTCACCGAGCCACATCAGGAACATCGTGCCGGTCACCAGCGTCACGACCGTCGTCAACCGAAACACCATCCCCGGATCGATTACCAGGCCCGGCTGATTTTCCAGTGCGACGGCAATGCCAAACGCCTGGAACGTCGCCAGCAGGACCGTAAAGATACGCGTGTACTGCGTAATCTTCCGTTGACCCGCCTGCCCTTCCTTTTTCAGCGCTTCGAGTTGCGGCGAGACAATCGCCAGCAACTGCATGATGATCGACGCCGAAATGTACGGCATGATCCCCAGCGCAAAAATCGTGAACCGCGAAAGTGCGCCACCCGAAAACATGTTGAACATGCCAAGGATGCCGCCCGACTGGCTTTGGAACAACTTTGCCAGCTGGTCCGGGTCAATACCCGGCACCGGAATATGCGCGCCGATACGGTAGACGATCAACGCCAGCAGCAGGAACACTGCACGCCGACGCAGATCGCCAAACTTCGCCGCGCTGCGACCGGGTTTTGCGAGACTCGGGCTGTTAGCCAAGTACCTTCTCCGATGCAAATGCTAGTGACGGCAAATAACTTGCGCGTTACTCGGCAAAAGAGCCGCCGGCTGCTTCAATAGCAGCGCGCGCACCCTTCGTCGCACCCAGACCCTTCACAACGACCTTGCGCTTGAGCTCGCCCGTCGCAATGATCTTGGCGCTCCTGATCAGCTCGCCAACGAGGCCAGCTTGCTTCAGAGCCAGCAGATCGATTTCGTCGACCGGCAGCTTTTCCAGATCCGAGAGACGCACTTCACCGACGAATTCCTTCGTCAGCGAGGTGAAGCCACGCTTCGGCAGGCGACGTTGCAGCGGCATTTGACCGCCTTCGAAGCCAACCTTGTGAAAGCCGCCCGAACGCGACTTCTGACCCTTGTGACCACGGCCAGCGGTCTTGCCGAGGCCGGAGCCGATACCGCGACCAACGCGACGCTTTGCGTGCTTCGCGCCTTCAGCCGGCTTCAGGTTATTCAATTCCATTATCAACTCCTTGAGTCCTGGTCAGCCGCTTAGCTGATGACCTTAACGAGGTACGAAACCTTGTTGATCATGCCGCGCACAGCCGGCGTATCCTGCAACTCGCTAACCGAGTTGAGTCGGCGCAGGCCCAAGCCACGCACCGTTGCACGATGCGTTTCACGGGTGCCGATCAGGCTCTTGACGAGCTGGACCTTGACAGTTTTATCAGACATGGTGTCCACCTTAGCCCAGAATATCTTCGACGGACTTGCCGCGCTTCGCCGCGATGTCACCCGGCGTCGACTGCTTGCGCAGGCCGTCGAGGGTTGCACGAACGAGGTTGTACGGGTTCGTCGAACCGTGGCTCTTGGCCACAACGTTCTGCACGCCCATCACGTCGAACACTGCGCGCATCGGACCGCCAGCGATCACGCCGGTACCGTCCTTCGCCGGAGCGAGGAGGACCATCGATGCGCCGTGCTTACCGTGCACTTCGTGTTGCAGGGTACCGTTCTTCAGCGGCACCTTGAACATGTTGCGGCGAGCCTGTTCCATCGCCTTCTGAACAGCGACAGGCACTTCCTTCGCCTTGCCCTTGCCCATACCGACGCGGCCATCACCATCGCCGACCACGGTCAGTGCGGCGAAACCGAGAATCCGGCCACCCTTCACGACCTTGGTCACGCGGTTGACCGAAATCATTTTTTCACGAAGGCCGTCGTCGCGTTCGTCAGCCTGAACTTTCGCTTGCATCTTTGCCATGACGAATTCTTCCCTTAGAACTTGAGTCCGGCTTCGCGCGCCGCATCAGCCAGCGCTTTCACGCGGCCGTGGTAACGGAAACCCGAACGGTCGAAGGCGACGGATTCGATGCCGGCAGCCTTAGCCTTTTCTGCGATGCGCTTACCGATCAGGGTCGCTGCAGCGACGTTGCCGCCCTTGCCCGTCTGATCAGCCAATTGCGCACGCACTTCGGCTTCGAGCGTCGACGCGCTGGCGAGCACCTTGGTGCCGCACGGCGAGAACACTTGCGCATAGATGTGCGTGTTCGTGCGATGCACGGCGAGACGCGCGACCTGCAGCTCAGCGATCTTGATACGCGTCTGACGAGCGCGGCGCAGGCGAGATTGAGTCTTATCCATGATTGCGCACCCTTACTTCTTCTTCGTTTCTTTGAGGATCACAACCTCATTGGCATAACGCACACCCTTGCCCTTGTAGGGCTCCGGCGGGCGATAGCCGCGCACTTCTGCAGCGACCTGGCCAACTTGCTGTTTGCTGATCCCCTTAATCACGATTTCGGTTTGCGACGGGGTTTCAGCCTTGACGCCTTCCGGCATCTGGTGCACCACAGGGTGCGAGAAACCCAGCGACAGGTTCAACTTGTCGCCTTGCGCCTGTGCGCGGTAACCGACGCCAACCAGCGTCAGCTTGCGCTCGAAACCCTTCGTCACGCCGTGCACCATGTTCGCAACCAGTGCGCGCATCGTGCCCGACATCGCATTCGCTTCGCGGCTCTCGCCCACCGGCTCGATCTTCAACGTGCCGTTGTCGTTCACCACTTTCACGAGGCTGTTGGCAGCCTGCGAAATCGTACCCAGCGGGCCCTTGACGGTAATGCGTTCGTCGCTAAGGGCCACTTCTGCGCCTTGCAGCGCGATCGGGCTTTTACCTACTCGAGACATGTTTCTCTCCTTTCGGCCTTAAGCGACGTAGCAGATGACTTCGCCGCCAACGCCCGTTGCACGCGCCTTGCGGTCCGTCATCACGCCCTTCGGCGTCGACACGATTGCCACGCCGAGGCCATTCATGACCACGGGGATGTCGTTACGGCCGCGGTACACACGCAGACCAGGCTTCGAGACGCGTTCAATGCGCTCGATCACCGGACGGCCAGCGTAGTACTTCAACACGATGTTCAATTCAGACTTCGCACCTTCGGACTTCACTGCGAAATCATCGATATAGCCTTCGTCCTTCAGGACCTGCGCAATCGCAACCTTGACTTTCGACGAGGGCATAGTCACCGACACTTTCTCAACCATCTGCGCATTGCGGATGCGAGTCAGCATATCGGCGATAGGATCACTCATGCTCATTTACGTTTCTCCTATTACCAGCTCGCCTTGGTCAGGCCAGGGATCTCGCCGCGGAACGCGATTTCACGAATCTTGTTACGCGCCAGCCCGAATTTACGGAACGTACCGCGCGGACGACCGGTAATTGCGCAACGATTGCGCTTACGGGTCGGGTTAGAGTTGCGCGGCAGTTGTTGCAGTTCCAGACGTGCTGCGTAATGCTCTTCGTCCGACTTGCTCATATCGCTAATGATCGCCTTCAACTCTGCACGCTTGGGAGCGTACTTAGCAGCGAGGCGAGCACGCTTCTTTTCACGTTCGATCAGTGCCAGTTTAGCCACGGTAACCTCAGTTTCTGAACGGGAACTTGAAGCTGGCGAGCAGAGCCTTTGCTTCGTCGTCGGTCTTCGCAGTCGTCGTGATGCTGATGTTCAGCCCACGCAGTGCGTCGATCTTGTCGTAGTCGATTTCGGGGAAAATGATCTGCTCTTTCACACCGATGTTGTAGTTGCCGCGACCATCGAACGCACGACCCGACACGCCACGGAAGTCACGCACACGCGGGAGCGCAACCGTCACGAAACGGTCCAGAAATTCGTACATTGCCTGACCACGCAACGTGACCATTGCACCGATCGGATAGCCCTGACGGATCTTGAAGCCAGCGATTGCCTTGCGCGCCTTCGTGATCACCGGCTTCTGGCCTGCGATCTTCGTCAGGTCGCCAACGGCGTTTTCGATGATCTTCTTGTCAGCAACCGCTTCGCCAAGGCCCATGTTCAGGGTGATCTTGGTGATGCGCGGCACTTCCATCACGGACTTGTAACCGAACTTCTCGATGAGGCCGGGTACAACCTTTTCTTTGTAAAACTCTTGCAAACGAGCCATTTTTTTACTCCGCAGCGTCAGGCGCTCAGCTCGGCACCGGTCGTCTTAAGGAAACGGACCTTCTTGTCTCCTTCGACCTTAATGCCTACACGCGACGCCTTGCCATTCGCGTCGACCAATGCGACGTTCGAAATTTGCAGCGGCATCGTCTTGGCTTCCACACCGCCCGTCGTACCCTTCATCGGGTTCGGCTTGACATGCTTCTTGACGAGGTTGATACCCTCGACAATAACTTTGCCTTCGCCAACGGACAGCACGACGCCGCGCTTGCCTTTATCTTTGCCGGTGATGACGATAACTTCGTCACCCTTGCGAATCTTGTTCATCGCGACTCCTTACAGCACTTCAGGTGCCAGCGAAACGATCTTCATGAATCGTTCGCTGCGCAACTCGCGCGTGACAGGCCCGAAAATACGGGTGCCAATAGGTTCGAGCTTGGCATTCAACAACACAGCGGCGTTGCCATCGAACTTGATCAGCGAGCCGTCCTGACGGCGCACGCCCTTGGCGGTGCGAACCACCACGGCGTTATAAATTTCGCCTTTCTTCACGCGCCCGCGCGGCGTTGCTTCTTTGACGGTCACCTTAATGATGTCGCCAATGCTGGCATAACGACGCTTCGAGCCGCCGAGCACCTTGATGCACATGACTTCACGCGCACCCGTGTTGTCGGCCACTTCAAGCCGAGTTTCGGTCTGGATCATGGTTTATCTTTCCCAACTTAATCCGGTCACACCACCATGGCGTACCCGGTCAGTCTTGGTCCCGTCAGCCAATCGGCTGCTTGGGTATGAACAGCAGCGACGGCAAACGAAACCCGCCATCGCAATCCGGTGAATCCTTCGGTACAGGCTGGCGCCCGAACCGCTTCCCCCACCAACTTCGCCCGCGACGGGGCTCCCATAAAAGAGGGAAGACCGAGATTATAACAAATAATCCCGGTCTTGCAAGCGAAACTTACTGCGATTTCAACTACTTCTAAAACTTTGCGGCGTCAGATGACGCGAGCAGCCTCGACCAGGCGAGCCACGACCCAAGCTTTCGTCTTCGAAATCGGACGCGTTTCCTGGATTTCAACGAGGTCGCCCTCGTTGTACGTGTTCGCATCGTCGTGCGCGTGGTATTTCTTCGAACGCACAACGTACTTGCCGTAGATCGGGTGCTTCACGCGGTGCTCAACCAGCACGGTGACCGTCTTGTCCATCTTGTTGCTGACGACCTTGCCGACCAGCGTCCGCTTGAGCGAGGTTTTTACGCTATCGTTCATTTCTGGTTCGCCTTCTCAGTCAGGACGGTCCGCACACGCGCGATGTCGCGACGGACCTTCTTCAGCTGGCTCGTATTCGTGAGCTGCTGGGTCGCGAGTTGCATGCGCAGGCCGAATTGCGCCTTCAACAGGTCCGACAGCTCCTTGTTGAGCGCGGCCTGATCTTTCTGGTGAAGTTCGGAAGCCTTCATCATTTGCTCCTTAGGCGCCGAGCTGACGCACGATAAACGTCGTCTTCAGCGGCAGCTTAGCTGCAGCCAGACGGAACGCTTCGCGTGCCAGCTCTTCGGTTACGCCGTCCATTTCGTACAGCATCTTGCCCGGTTGAATCTCTGCGACATAGTACTCAGGGTTACCTTTACCGTTACCCATACGTACTTCAGCCGGCTTGTGCGAGATCGGCTTGTCCGGGAAGATGCGGATCCAGATCCGGCCGCCACGCTTGATGTGACGCGTCATTGCACGACGTGCCGCCTCAATCTGGCGCGCGGTCAAGCGACCACGACCGACAGCCTTCAGGCCGAATTCACCGAACGACACCGCGTTGCCGCGGGTAGCAATACCGGTGTTACGACCTTTCTGCTCTTTGCGATACTTTCTGCGTTTCGGTTGCAGCATCGTTATTCTCCAGTCTTCCCGTCGCCGCCGGCACCGCCAGCACGACGAGGAGCGCCACGGCGTGCACCTGCCGGGCCACCACCTTCACCATCGCGACGCGGACGGCGATCGCCACCCGGACGTGCGTTGCGGCGCGGACGCTTTTCTTCGGCGACTTCCTCAACCACCGGAGCGTCGTTGCGGCCGAGCGTGTCGCCCTTGTAGACCCACACCTTCACGCCGATGATGCCGTACGTCGTCTTCGCTTCCGACGTCGCGTAGTCGATATCAGCACGCAGCGTATGAAGCGGTACGCGACCTTCGCGATACCATTCCGTACGAGCGATTTCGATACCGTTCAGACGGCCCGCGCTCATGATCTTGATGCCTTGAGCACCCAGACGCATTGCGTTTTGCATCGCACGCTTCATCGCGCGGCGGAACATAATCCGGCGCTCGAGCTGTTGCGTAATTGAATCGGCGATCAGTTGCGCATCGGTTTCCGGCTTGCGGATTTCTTCGATGTTGACGTGAACCGGAACGCCCATGCGCTTTTGCAGCTCGGACTTCAGCAGTTCAATGTCTTCACCCTTCTTGCCGATCACGACACCCGGACGCGAGCTGAAAATCGTGATACGTGCGTTCTTTGCAGGACGCTCGATCACAACGCGGCCGACGGACGCGTTCTTCAACTTCTTCTTCAGGTATTCACGAACACCGATGTCTTCCTGCAACATCGCCGCGAAATTGTTGTTGTTCGCGTACCAACGCGACGCCCAATTGCGGCTGACGGCCAAACGGAAGCCAGTCGGATGAATTTTCTGTCCCATCGTATGACCCCTTAATTCCCGACCGTCACAGTGATGTGACAGGATTGCTTCTCGATGCGGTTACCACGGCCTTTAGCGCGCGCGGTGAAACGCTTGAGCGATGCAGCCTTGTCGATGTAGATGCTCGTGATCTTGAGCTCATCGATATCGGCGCCTTCGTTATGCTCCGCATTCGCGATCGCCGACAGCACGACCTTTTTCACGATTCCCGCAGCCTTCTTCGGCGAGAACGTCAGAACGTTCAGCGCCTTGTCGACCGGCAAACCGCGGATCTGGTCAGCCACAAGGCGCGTTTTCTGCGCCGAGATGCGGGCACCGCGATGAATTGCTTTCACTTCCATCATGAGCCCCTTATTTCTTAGCCTTCTTGTCGGCTGCGTGACCCTTGAACGTACGGGTCAATGCAAACTCGCCAAGCTTGTGGCCGACCATGTTTTCCGAGATGTACACCGGAACGTGTTGACGGCCGTTGTGAACGGCGATCGTCAGACCGATGAAATCCGGGAGGATCGTCGAGCGACGCGACCAGGTTTTGATCGGCTTCTTATCCCGCGAAGCTGCTGCCGCCTCAACTTTCTTCAGCAAATGGGCGTCGCAGAACGGACCTTTTTTTACAGAACGTGCCATTGCCTACTCCTTAACGCTTGTGACGGCGCTGGACGATCATGCTCGTCGTGCGCTTGTTGCTGCGGGTGCGATAACCCTTAGCAGGCGTGCCCCACGGGCTCACCGGATCGCGACCTGCAGCCGTCTTGCCTTCACCACCGCCGTGCGGGTGATCGACCGGGTTCATTGCAACGCCACGCACCGTCGGGCGGATACCGCGCCAGCGGTTTGCGCCAGCCTTACCGATTTGACGGAGGCTATGCTCTTCGTTGCCAACTTCACCAATCGTCGCGCGGCACTCAACGTGGACGCGGCGGATTTCACCCGAGCGCAGGCGGACCTGAGCGTAGATGCCTTCACGAGCCAGCAGCATCGCCGACGTACCAGCCGAACGCGCCATTTGCGCGCCCTTGCCCGGCAGCATTTCGATGCAGTGGATCGTCGTACCGACCGGAATGTTGCGGATCGGCAGCGTATTGCCTGCGCGGATCGGCGCTTCCGAACCCGACATCAGTTGCTGACCGACGGTGACACCCTTCGGAGCAATGATGTAGCGGCGTTCGCCGTCTGCGTACAGAACCAGCGCGATGTTCGCGCTACGGTTCGGGTCGTACTCGAGACGTTCCACCTTCGCTGCGATACCGTCCTTGTTGCGACGGAAATCGACGACGCGATAGTGATGCTTGTGACCACCACCCTTATGACGCGTGGTGATGTGACCGTTGTTGTTACGGCCGGCGGTCGAGGATTGCGAGTCGAGCAGCGGTGCGTACGGCTTGCCCTTATGCAGATCCTTGTTGACCACCTTGACCATCGCACGGCGACCCGGCGAAGTCGGCTTAACTTTAACGATTGCCATGATTACTTGGCCTCCGCTTCAAAGTTGATTTCCTGGCCGGGCTTCAGGCAGACGTACGCCTTCTTCACGTCCTTGCGCTTGCCCATGAAGCGGCCAAAGCGCTTGGCTTTGCCCTTCGAGACCAGCACGTTGACGGAATTGACTTCCACCTTAAACAGCAGCTCGACTGCAGCTTTCACTTCCTGCTTCGTGGCATCGGGCGCGACTTCGAACACAACTTGCTCGTTCTTGTCGGCCACCAGCGTCGCCTTTTCGGAGATCACCGGCGCGAGCAGGACCTGCATCAAACGATGATCGTTCTTGCGAATCTCGCTCATGACAGCAACTCCTCGATCTGGGCGACCGCAGCCTTCGTGATCAGGATCTTCTTGAAGTAGATCAGCGACAGCGGGTCGGCGTAACGCGGCTCGACAACTGCCACATGGGCGAGGTTGCGCGACGCGAGGTACAGGTTTTCGTCAACCGTGTCGGTAATCACCAGCACGGAGTCGAGACCCATCGCCTTGAATTTTTCGGCCAGCAGCTTAGTCTTCGGCGCTTCGAGCGTCAGCTCGTCGACCACCGAGATGCGGCCTTCGCGGGCCAGCTGCGAGAAGATCGAGCAGAGACCTGCGCGATGCATCTTCTTGTTGACCTTGTGCGAAAAGTTTTCTTCCGGCGAATTCGGGAAGATCCGGCCACCGCCGCGCCACAACGGGCTCGACGACATACCGGCACGGGCGCGGCCCGTACCCTTCTGGCGCCACGGCTTCTTGGTCGTGTGCTTGACTTGCTCACGGTCCTTCTGCGCGCGGTTGCCGCTACGGGCATTCGCTTGGTACGCCACCACTACCTGGTGAATCAGGGCTTCGTTGTAATCGCGGCCGAACACGACGTCCGACGCGCTAACGCCTGCACCTTCCTGACCATTGGCATTCAGGAGCTTAAGTTCCATTATTTCGCTCCTTTCACGGCACGCGTCTTCACGGCCGGCGTAACGAATACCTTGCCACCCTTCGCACCCGGAACGGCGCCCTTGACCAGCAACAGCTTGCGGTCGGCGTCGATACGAGCGATTTCGAGGTTTTGCACCGTTACCGTGTCGTCACCCATGTGACCGGTCATGCGCTTACCCGGAAAAACACGGCCCGGATCCTGCGCCATACCGATCGAACCCGGCACGTTGTGCGAGCGCGAGTTACCGTGCGATGCACGGCCGGATGCGAAGTTGTAACGCTTGATGGTACCGGCGTAGCCCTTACCGATCGACACGCCTTGCACGTCGACCTTCTGGCCTACTTCGAACAGGTCGGGGCCTACCACGGTGCCGTTCGACAACTCGGCAGCCTTGGCGGCATCAATCTGGAATTCTTTGAGGATTTCACCGGCTTGAACACCGGCTTTGGCGAGATGACCGGCCAACGGCTTCGTCACGCGCGATGCACGGCGCGTACCGAATGCAACCTGCACGGCCGTGTAGCCGTCGGTTTCAACAGTCTTGATCTGCGTCACGCGGTTGTCGGACACGTCCAGCACGGTAACGGGAATCGAATCCCCTTCTGCCGTGAAGATACGGGTCATGCCAACCTTGCGACCTACGAGTCCAAGGCTCATCGTTTTCTCCATTCCCGACTGCGATTGGTCGGGGCTAATTTACAAAATGCCGGTGCCGTTTCGGGCGTGAATTCACGCTGCAGCACACCGACTTTTTTGCGCAAATGCGCGAAAAGCCTTGCATTATAGCGAGGCTTTTCGTTTTCCGCAAGCAATCAATGACTTAGCGCTGTCCGGCAGGCCGGACAAGCTTCGGAAGCCTTATTGCAGCTTGATTTCAACGTCCACGCCAGCCGGCAGATCGAGCTTCATCAATGCGTCAACGGTCTTGTCCGTCGGATCGACGATGTCCATCAGCCGTTGGTGCGTGCGGATTTCAAGCTGATCGCGCGACGTCTTGTTGACGTGCGGCGAACGCAGGATGTCGAAGCGTTGAATGCGGGTCGGCAGGGGCACCGGACCACGAACGATTGCGCCAGTCCGCTTAGCCGTGTCGACGATTTCAGCTGCCGATTGATCGATCAGGCGATAGTCGAAAGCCTTCAGGCGAATGCGGATTTTCTGGTTCTGCATGACAATTCCTTGGAAAAGAGCGAGGCGGTATTGCGCCGCCAGATAGTAAAAGAACGTAGAGCCGGGCGCCCGCTGGGGGCCGGCGCCCGGCTCCGGGCACCACTTACTGCATGTACTGCAAGGTCACAATCCGCGATTTTACTCGAGAATCTTGGCAACCACACCCGCGCCGACCGTACGGCCGCCTTCGCGAATGGCGAAACGCAGACCTTCTTCCATCGCGATCGGGTTGATCAGCTTCACCGTGATCGACACGTTGTCGCCCGGCATGACCATTTCCTTGTCCTTCGGCAACTCGATCGAGCCCGTCACGTCCGTCGTACGGAAGTAGAACTGCGGACGATAGTTGTTGAAGAACGGCGTGTGACGGCCACCTTCGTCCTTGCTCAGCACGTACACTTCAGCCGTGAAGTGCGTGTGCGGGTTGATCGAACCCGGCTTCGCCAGAACCTGGCCACGCTCCACGTCTTCACGCTTCGTGCCACGCAGCAGGATACCCACGTTGTCGCCTGCCTGACCCTGGTCGAGCAGCTTGCGGAACATTTCCACGCCCGTGCAGGTCGTCTTCACCGTCGGCTTGATACCGACGATTTCGATTTCTTCGCCGACCTTGACGATGCCGCGCTCAACGCGACCCGTCACCACCGTGCCGCGACCCGAGATCGAGAACACGTCTTCCACCGGCATCAGGAACGAACCGTCAACCGCGCGCTCCGGCGTCGGGATGTACGTGTCCAGCGCGTCGGCCAGGCTCATGATCGCCACTTCGCCCAGCTCGCCCTTGTCGCCTTCCAGCGCCAGCTTGGCCGAACCCTTGATGATCGGCGTGTCGTCGCCCGGGAAGTCGTACTTCGACAGAAGTTCGCGAACTTCCATCTCGACCAGCTCCAGCAGCTCAGCGTCGTCCACCATGTCGCACTTGTTCAGGAACACGATGATGTACGGAACGCCAACCTGACGCGCCAGCAGGATGTGCTCACGCGTTTGCGGCATCGGGCCGTCTGCAGCCGAGCACACCAGGATCGCGCCGTCCATCTGCGCTGCGCCCGTGATCATGTTCTTCACATAGTCAGCGTGGCCCGGGCAGTCGACGTGGGCGTAGTGGCGGTTAGCCGTTTCGTACTCGACGTGTGCCGTGTTGATGGTGATACCACGTGCCTTTTCTTCCGGCGCCGCGTCGATCTGGTCGTATGCCTTCGCTTCGCCGCCAAACTTCTGCGTCAGAACCGTCGTGATCGCTGCCGTCAGCGTGGTCTTGCCGTGGTCAACGTGACCGATCGTGCCGACGTTCACGTGCGGCTTGGTCCGTTCGAATTTACCTTTAGCCATGTTTCTCTTCTTTCAAAAAGTTAATCGTTAAATGACTTGCCGCGCGCTTACTTCGACTTCGCGTTGATGATCGCTTCCGACACGTTGCGCGGTGCTTCGGAGTAGTGCTTGAACTCCATCGTGTACGTTGCACGACCTTGGGTCAGCGAACGCAGCGACGTCGAGTAGCCGAACATTTCCGACAGCGGGACTTCTGCGCGAACGATCTTGCCGCCGCCGACCATATCGTCCATGCCCTGCACGATGCCGCGACGGCCCGACAGGTCGCCCATCACGTTGCCCATGTAGTCTTCCGGCGTTTCGACTTCGACGGCCATCATCGGTTCGAGGATGACCGGCTGAGCCTTGCGCATTGCTTCCTTGAACGCCATCGAACCGGCCATGCGGAACGCGTTTTCGTTCGAGTCAACGTCGTGGTACGAACCGAACGTCAGGTGAACCTTCACGTCAACGACCGGGAAGCCCGCCAGCACGCCTGCCTTCAGCGTTTCTTGGATACCCTTGTCAACTGCCGGGATGTATTCACGCGGAATCACACCGCCCTTGATCTCATCCAGGAACTCGTAGCCCTTGCCCTGCTCGTTCGGCTCGAGCGTGATGACCGCGTGACCGTACTGGCCGCGACCACCCGACTGCTTGACGAACTTGCCGTCAACGTCTTCCGCCTTGCCGCGAATCGTTTCGCGGTAAGCGACCTGCGGCTTGCCGACGGTCGCTTCCACGCCGAATTCACGACGCATACGGTCGACCAGAATTTCCAGGTGGAGCTCGCCCATGCCCGAAATAATGGTTTGGCCCGACTCTTCGTCCGTTTGAACGCGGAACGACGGATCTTCCTGAGCCAGACGGTTCAGCGCGAGACCCATCTTTTCCTGGTCCGGCTTCGTCTTCGGCTCAACGGCCTGCGAAATCACCGGCTCCGGGAAAATCATGCGCTCGAGCACGATCGGGCTTTGCGGATCGCACAGCGTGTCGCCGGTCGTCGCGTCCTTCAGGCCGACTGCAGCAGCGATGTCGCCTGCGCGGACTTCCTTGATTTCTTCGCGCTGGTTCGCGTGCATCTGCAGAATACGACCGAGACGTTCCTTCTTGTCCTTGGTCGCGTTCAGCACGGTGTCGCCAGAATTCACAATGCCCGAGTACACGCGGAAGAAGATCAACTGGCCGACGAACGGGTCGGTCATGATCTTGAATGCCAGGGCCGAGAACTTTTCGTCGTCAGCAGCGCGGCGTTCACCTTGCTCGCCGTTTTCCAGCTCGCCGGTAACCGGCGGGATGTCGATCGGCGACGGCAGGAAGTCGAGCACGGCGTCCAGCATGCGTT
The DNA here is from genome assembly GCF_902859935.1 of Paraburkholderia fynbosensis. GTDB lineage: Bacteria > Pseudomonadota > Gammaproteobacteria > Burkholderiales > Burkholderiaceae > Paraburkholderia > Paraburkholderia fynbosensis. Next base: position 18,407 of record NZ_CADIKI010000019.1, on the reverse strand, counting down.
GCACGCCCTTGTTCTTGAACGCGGTGCCGCACAGCATCGGCTGGATTTCGCAAGCGATCGTACGGTCGCGCAGACCCTTGATGATTTCCGCTTCAGAGAGCTCGCCCTCTTCCAGGTATTTGTTCATCAGGTCTTCACTCGACTCAGCAGCCGCTTCGACCATCTTCTCGCGCCACTCGTTGCACGTGTCAGCCAGCTCTGCCGGGATGTCTTCGTACGAGAACTTCGTGCCTTGCGACGCGTCGTCCCAAATGATCGCCTTCATCTTCAGCAGATCGACGACGCCCGTGAAGTTTTCTTCCGCGCCGATGGGCACCACGACCGGAACCGGGTTCGCCTTCAGACGCAGCTTGAGCTGGTCGTAGACCTTGAAGAAGTTCGCGCCGGTACGGTCCATCTTGTTGATGAACGCGAGACGGGGAACCTTGTACTTGTTAGCCTGACGCCACACCGTTTCCGATTGGGGCTGCACGCCGCCCACAGCGCAGTACACCATGCACGCGCCGTCGAGCACGCGCATCGAACGCTCAACTTCAATCGTGAAGTCGACGTGGCCCGGGGTGTCGATGATGTTGATGCGGTGCTCAGCGCGGTCGCCGGCCATGCCTTTCCAGAACGCCGTGGTAGCAGCGGACGTGATCGTGATACCGCGTTCCTGCTCCTGCTCCATCCAGTCCATGGTGGCAGCGCCGTCGTGAACTTCACCAATCTTGTGGTTCACGCCGGTGTAGAACAGGATGCGCTCGGTCGTCGTCGTTTTGCCGGCGTCGATGTGAGCGCTAATACCGATGTTACGGTAGCGCTCGATAGGTGTCTTGCGAGCCACTTTGATCCTCTATTGGGATGACGCGATGCGAGAAAATACCCATCGCGCTGTAACACAAACGGGCGAGGCGCTTTGTAAGCGCACCCGCCCGGAATTTCTTTCCGTTTTTCCGCTAAACCCGGGTTCGGGAAGCTTAGAAACGGAAGTGCGAGAACGCCTTGTTGGCTTCTGCCATCCGGTGAACTTCGTCGCGCTTCTTCATTGCGCCGCCACGGCCTTCGGCCGCTTCGGAGAGTTCACCTGCCAGACGCAGGGCCATCGACTTCTCGCTGCGCTTCTTCGCGGCTTCACGCAGCCAACGCATCGCCAATGCCATACGACGCGACGGGCGCACTTCGACCGGAACCTGATAGTTCGCACCACCAACGCGGCGGCTCTTGACTTCGACCACCGGCTTGACGTTGTTGAGCGCTACCGTGAACACTTCCAGCGGGTCCTTGCCACCCTTGGTCTGGATCTGTTCGAAAGCGCCGTACACGATGCGTTCAGCAACCGACTTCTTGCCGGACAACATCAGCACGTTCATGAACTTAGCTACATCAACGTTACCGAACTTCGGATCCGGCAACACTTCCCGCTTGGGGACTTCGCGACGACGCGGCATGTTTCTTCCTTTAACTTTTCAGTTGGAGCTACTCAGCCCCGCGGCCACCAACTAACCCGATTCATCTTCAAGACTTACCAGCCCGGTCGGGTGACCACTTACTCGACAGCACCGGCGATTCCGGCACCACCGCTATTACCGCCTTTGCAGGCGACCTGAAACTACTAAACCGGCTAGATTACTTGCCAGCCTTGGCACGCTTCGCACCGTACTTCGAGCGAGCCTGCTTACGATCCTTGACGCCCTGGGTATCCAGCGAGCCGCGAACCATGTGGTAACGCACACCCGGCAAGTCCTTCACACGGCCGCCGCGAATCAGCACGACCGAGTGTTCCTGCAGGTTGTGGCCTTCACCACCGATGTACGAAATAACTTCGAAGCCGTTCGTCAGACGAACCTTGGCAACCTTACGCAGTGCCGAGTTAGGCTTCTTCGGCGTCGTGGTGTACACACGGGTGCACACACCGCGACGCTGGGGGCAGTCCTGCAAAGCCGGGCTCTTGCTCTTCGTCGTTTCCGACGCGCGGCCTTTGCGAACCAGTTGATTGATGGTTGGCATTGTTTATTCCTGAAATTGAACAAAATCGACGCATCTGTTTCCGGGCAAAGCAGAAACGATTGCGCATCGAACTTCCGGATGGGCTGTCAGTGCGTGAATTGGCTTCGCGCGCAGGCACTCCAAGAACCGGAACCTAGCATAATATTCCGAAAATACTAAGGGAGTCAACAGGTTGCGATGTTTCGCACCCCTGTCGACCTTCCGTCGCATTGACGGAACGCTCAATCGGCGGCAACGACTTCCAACAACTCGTCGCCGAAACGGTCGAGTTTACGGGCGCCCATGCCCGGAATACCGCGCAAATCCTCAATGGAACCGGGGCCGTTACGGGCAATTTCCGCCAGCGTCGCATCGTGGAAGATCACATAAGCCGGCACGCCGTCGCTTTTCGCCGTTTCGGTGCGCCACGTGCGCAAACGCTCCCAGCGGGCGCGTTCGCGCGGCCCCATGCCGATCGTCGGATCGGCACGCTCGCTGGTGCGTCCGGACGACTGGCGCGTACGGGTCGGTTTCACATAGCGGCGCATCGTCACGTTCTGCTCGCCCTTGAGCACCGGCTTGCTTGCTTCGGTCAGCACCAGCGAACCAAAACCTTCGTGATCGACCGTCAGATAGCCGAACGCCACCAGCTGGCGAAACACTGCGCGCCACTCCGGCTCGCCAAGCACCGCGCCGATGCCGAACGTGGTGAGCTTTTCGTGGCCGCGCTGCATGATCTTCTCGCTGCGATTGCCGCGCAGGATGTCGATCAGATGCCCGGCGCCAAAATGAAAGCCGCTCGCGCGCTGCGCCCGGAACACACAGGACAGCGCCATCTGCGCCTCGCGCGTCGCATCCCAGGTTGCGGGCGGTTCGAGACAGTTGTCGCAGTTCCCGCACGGCTTGCTGGTTTCGCCAAAGTAAGCGAGCAGCCGGACACGCCGGCAGGTCGCCGCCTCGCACAAACCGAGCAGCGCGTCGAGCTTGCCGGTTTGAACGCGCTTGTGGGCGTCGTCGGCATCGGATTCGTCGATCATCTTGCGTTGCTGTACGACGTCGCCGAGACCGTAGGCCATCCATGCGTTCGCCGGCATGCCGTCGCGACCGGCCCGGCCGGTTTCCTGGTAATAACCTTCGACACTCTTCGGCAAATCCAAGTGCGCCACGAACCGGACGTCCGGTTTGTCGATGCCCATGCCGAACGCGATCGTCGCGCACATCACGATGCCCTCCTCGCGCTGGAACATCTCCTGATGCTTCTGGCGAATCTCGAACTCCATGCCGGCGTGATACGGCAGCGCGCGCATGCCTTTTTCTTTCAGCCACTCCGCTGTTTCTTCAACCTTCCGGCGCGACAGGCAATAGACCACACCGGCGTCAGTGGTGCCGTCCGGCTTCGAATGTTCGGCGCGGATGAAGTCCAGCAATTGCGTGCGCGCATTGTCTTTTTCGACGATGCGATAGCGGATGTTCGGCCGGTCGAAGCTCGACACGAAGATGCGCGCGTCATCGAGCGCCAGACGGTGGATGATTTCGTCGCGCGTGATCGCGTCCGCGGTCGCAGTGAGCGCGATCCGCGGCACGTTCGGGAAGCGCTCGTGCAGCACCGACAACTGAATATATTCGGGGCGGAAATCGTGCCCCCACTGCGATACGCAATGCGCTTCGTCGATTGCGAACAGACCGATACGCGTGCGCTCAAGTAACTCCTGAAAGCGCGGCGTCATCAGGCGTTCCGGCGCGACGTAAAGCAGGTCGATCTCGCCGTCGCGCAGCGCGCGCTCGGTGGCCATCGCCTCGGCGCTCGACAGCGTCGAGTTCAGATACGCGGCGCGCACACCGACTTCGGTTAGCGCGGCCACCTGATCCTGCATCAGCGCGATCAGTGGCGACACGACGATCCCCGTGCCGAAGCCGCCTTCGCGCCGTACCAGCGACGGAATCTGATAACACAGCGACTTGCCGCCGCCCGTCGGCATCAGCACGAGGCAGTCGCCGCCGCCGGCGACGTGCTCGACAATTTCGCCCTGCTGCCCTCTGAACGCGGGATAACCGAAGACTTCGTTGAGGATTTCGAGCGGACGGGACATGAATTTGAGAGAAGCAGCAAAAGCCGGTGACACGAATTTTACCAACGCATTCGTGCTGCGCCCGCGCTTTGCGACAACCTTAGCCATTCGGCCTACGAATCGACACAAGCGCGTAAAAGAGAGGCGCATAAAAAAAAGCCGCTCAGTCGAAACTGAGCGGCTTCGCTGGCTAGGGCCCCGGGCGGCTTGCGCCGCCGGGACTTACTCGCCTGAGTGCTGCTGTTCGGCGGCCGGCGTTTCCGGCGTACCGAATTCGAACGACTCTTCCGCTGCGATCTGATCGAAACGCTCGCGGTCGGACAGTTCCTTGCTCTTGCGCGCCTTGTGGAACGCGAGACCCGTACCGGCCGGAATCAGGCGGCCGACGATCACGTTTTCCTTCAGACCACGCAGATCGTCGCGCTTGCCCATGATCGCCGCTTCGGTCAGCACGCGAGTCGTTTCCTGGAACGACGCCGCGGAGATGAACGAATCGGTCGACAGCGACGCCTTCGTGATACCGAGCAACACGTTTTCGTACGTTGCCGGACGCTTGTCTTCCGCGATCATACGGTCGTTTTCGTCGAGCATATCCGACCGCTCGACCTGTTCGCCCGGGATGAAACGCGTATCACCGTTGTCCGTAATCTGCACGCGGCGCAGCATCTGACGAACAATCACTTCGATGTGCTTGTCGTTGATCTTCACGCCTTGCAGACGGTACACGTCCTGCACTTCGTCCACGATGTAACGCGACAGCGCTTCGACGCCCTGCAAACGCAGGATGTCGTGCGGATCCGCCGGCCCGTCGACGATCATTTCGCCCTTGTTGACGACTTGACCATCGTGCACCAGAACCTGCTTTTCCTTCGCGATCAGGAATTCGTGCTGGTTGCCCTCGAGGTCCGTGATCACTAGACGCTGCTTGCCCTTCGTGTCCTTACCGAACGACGTCGTACCCGTGACTTCCGCCAGGATACCTGCGTCCTTCGGCGAACGTGCTTCGAACAGTTCCGCCACACGCGGCAGACCGCCGGTAATGTCACGCGTCTTCTGCGATTCGGTCGGGATACGTGCGAGCACTTCGCCCACCTGCACTTGCTGACCATCCTTCACGGTGATCAGAGCGCCGACCTGGAAGCCGATCTGCACCGAGTGCTCGGTGTTCGGGATCTTGACTTCTTCGCCGCTCGCATCGAGCAGTTTGACCTGCGGACGCACCGTCTTCGAGGCTTGCGAACCGCGACGCTTCACGTCGATCACGACCAGCGTGGACAGACCCGTCACATCGTCGATCTGCTTCGCAACGGTCACGCCTTCTTCGACGTTTTCGAACTTCACCGTGCCACCGTACTCGGTGATGATCGGACGCGTCATCGGATCCCACGTCGCCAGTTGCGTGCCGGCCTTGATCTGCGCGCCGTCCAGTTGCAACAGCGTCGCGCCGTACGGCACCTTGTGACGTTCGCGCTCGCGACCGTGGTCGTCGGTGATCATCGCTTCGCCCGAACGCGAGATGACGATCTGCTCGCCCTTCGCGTTGGTAACGTAACGCATCGTCGCCGTGAAACGCACCGTACCGTTCGACTTCGCTTCGACCGACGAAGCCACTGCCGCACGCGATGCCGCACCACCGATGTGGAACGTACGCATCGTGAGCTGCGTGCCCGGTTCACCGATCGACTGCGCCGCGATCACGCCGACTGCTTCACCGACGTTAACCGACGAGCCGCGGCCCAGGTCGCGGCCGTAGCAGGCTGCGCACAGACCGTAACGCGTTTCGCAAGTCAGCGGCGTACGCACGCGCACTTCGTCGATGCCGAGGCGTTCGATTTCTTCGACCGCGTCTTCGTCGAGCAGCGTGCCCGTTTCGTACAGCGTTTCCTGCGATTCCGGATTGACGACGTCAGCCACCGTCACGCGACCGAGAATACGGTCACGCAGCGCTTCGACGACTTCACCGCCTTCGACCAACGCCTTCATCGCGACGCCGTTGGACGTACCGCAATCGTCCTCGACCACCACGAGATCCTGCGTCACGTCGACCAGACGTCGCGTCAGGTAACCCGAGTTCGCCGTCTTCAGTGCCGTATCAGCCAGACCCTTACGCGCACCGTGGGTCGAGATGAAGTACTGCAACACGTTCAGGCCTTCACGGAAGTTCGCCGTAATCGGCGTCTCGATGATCGAGCCGTCCGGCTTCGCCATCAGGCCACGCATACCGGCCAGCTGACGAATCTGAACTGCCGAGCCACGAGCACCCGAGTCCGCCATCATGTAGATGGAGTTGAACGATTCCTGACGCGTTTCGTTGCCGTCTCGGTCCGTGACCGGTTCCGTCGACAGCTGTTCCATCATCGCCTTGCCGACCGCTTCCGACGTTGCCGACCAGATGTCGACCACGTTGTTGTAGCGCTCTTGCGACGTGACGAGACCCGACATGTACTGACGGTCGTATTCCTTCACCTTCTTCGCGGCGTCGCCGACGATGGTTTCCTTCTGCGGCGGCACAAGCATGTCGTCGACGCAGATCGAGATACCAGCGCGCGTTGCCAGACGGAAACCCGACTGCATCAACTGGTCGGCGAAAATCACCGTTTCGCGCAGACCGCACTTGCGGAATGCGGTGTTGATCAGACGCGAGATTTCCTTCTTCTTCAGCGGCTTGTTCAGCACCGAGAACGGCAGACCCGGCGGCAAAATTTCCGACAGGATTGCACGGCCGACGGTCGTCGCGTACAGCGAGATCTTCGGCACGAACGCCGGCGCGCCTTCCGACTTGTCTTCGTTGTGGACCATTTCCGTGATCCGCACGTTGACGCGGGAGGCCAGCTCGACTTCCTTGTTCTCGTATGCACGCAGCGCTTCCGAGACACCCGTGAACGTCAGGCCTTCGCCCTTGCCGTTCACGGCTTCGCGAGTCGCGTAGTACAGGCCGAGCACGATATCCTGCGACGGCACGATCGACGGATCGCCGTTGGCCGGGAACAGGACGTTGTTCGACGCCAGCATCAGCGTGCGCGCTTCCATCTGCGCTTCCAGCGACAACGGCACGTGAACAGCCATCTGGTCACCGTCGAAGTCGGCGTTGAACGCCGCGCAAACGAGCGGGTGCAGCTGGATTGCCTTCCCTTCGATCAGCACCGGCTCGAAAGCCTGAATGCCAAGACGGTGCAGCGTCGGCGCACGGTTCAGCATGACCGGATGCTCGCGGATCACCTCTTCCAGGATGTCCCACACCACCGGCGTCTGGTTCTCGACTTCCTTCTTCGCAGCCTTGATGGTGGTAGCGACACCCATCACTTCGAGCTTGTTGAAGATGAACGGCTTGAACAGTTCGAGCGCCATCAGCTTCGGCAGACCGCACTGATGCAGCTTGAGCGTCGGGCCGACCACGATCACCGAACGGCCCGAGTAGTCCACGCGCTTACCGAGCAAGTTCTGACGGAAACGACCCCCCTTACCCTTGATCATGTCAGCGAGCGACTTCAGCGGACGCTTGTTCGCGCCGGTCATCGCCTTACCGCGACGGCCATTGTCGAGCAGCGAATCGACGGCTTCCTGCAGCATCCGCTTTTCGTTGCGGACGATGATTTCAGGCGCCTTCAGCTCGAGCAGACGCTTCAACCGGTTGTTACGGTTGATCACGCGGCGATACAGGTCGTTCAGGTCCGACGTCGCGAAGCGGCCACCATCCAGCGGCACCAGCGGACGAAGTTCCGGCGGCAGCACTGGCAGCACTTCGAGCACCATCCAGTCAGGCTTGATGCCCGAACGCTGGAAAGCCTCGAGCACCTTCAGGCGCTTCGCGTACTTCTTGATCTTCGCTTCCGAACCCGTGTTCTTGAGTTCGGTGCGGAGCATCTCGACCTGTTCGTCGATGTTGATCGCGCGCAGCAACTCGCGAACGCCTTCCGCGCCCATCTCGGCACGGAATTCGTCACCGTATTCTTCGACCTTGTTGTAGTAATCCTCTTCGGTCATGATCTGCCGCGCTTTCAGCGGCGTCATGCCCGGATCGATCACCACATATGCTTCGAAGTACAGCACGCGTTCAATGTCGCGCAGCGTCATGTCGAGCACCATGCCCAGACGCGACGGCAGCGACTTCAGGAACCAGATGTGCGCGACCGGCGAGGCCAGTTCGATGTGGCCCATCCGTTCGCGACGCACCTTCGCCAGCGTCACTTCGACGCCGCACTTCTCGCAGATCACGCCACGGTGCTTCAGGCGCTTGTACTTACCGCAAAGGCATTCGTAGTCCTTGATCGGACCAAAAATCTTCGCGCAGAACAGACCATCGCGCTCCGGCTTGAACGTCCGGTAGTTGATGGTTTCCGGCTTCTTCACTTCACCGAACGACCACGAACGGATCTTGTCCGGCGAGGCCAGACCGATCTTGATCGCGTCAAAAACTTCAGGTTGTTGGACTTGCTTGAATAGATCGAGCAAAGCTTTCATCGCTTCTCTCCAGTAGTCCGATTAGTTGCGGTCGAGGTCGATGTCGATACCGAGCGAGCGGATTTCCTTCACCAACACGTTGAAGGATTCCGGCATGCCTGCATCGATCACGTGATCGCCCTTGACCAGGTTCTCGTATACCTTGGTCCGGCCTGTCACGTCGTCCGACTTCACCGTCAGCATTTCCTGCAGCACGTACGATGCGCCGTACGCTTCGAGCGCCCACACTTCCATTTCACCGAAACGCTGGCCACCGAACTGCGCCTTACCGCCCAACGGCTGCTGCGTCACGAGCGAGTACGGGCCCGTGGAACGCGCGTGCATCTTGTCGTCGACCAAGTGGTGCAGCTTCAGGTAGTGCATGTAGCCGACCGTCACCGTACGTTCGAACATCTCGCCCGTGCGGCCGTCGTACAGACGAACCTGATTCTTCGACGGCGTCATGCCGAGGTTCTTCGCGATGTCGTCCGGGAATGCCAGATCCAGCGCGCGCGACATTTCTTCTTCCGTCGCACCGTCGAACACCGGCGTTGCAAACGGCACGCCTTCGCGCAGGTTCTTTGCCAGTTCGACGATTTCGTCGTCGGTGAAGCTGTCCAGCTCTTCAGCACGGCCCGACTCGTTGTAGATCTTGGTCAGGAATTCGCGCAGTTCAGCAATCTTCGCCTGACGCTGCAGCATTTCGCCGATACGCCAGCCCAGACCCTTCGCGGCCCAACCCAGATGTACTTCGAGAACCTGACCCACGTTCATCCGCGACGGCACGCCGAGCGGGTTCAGAACGACGTCAGCCGGACGGCCGTCGGCCATATACGGCATATCTTCGATCGGAACGATCTTCGACACCACACCCTTGTTACCGTGACGGCCGGCCATCTTGTCGCCAGGCTGCAGACGACGCTTGACGGCCAGGTACACCTTGACCATCTTCAGCACGCCCGGCGGCAGTTCGTCGCCCTGCGTGAGCTTCTTGCGCTTTTCTTCGAACGCCAGATCGAACTGGTGACGCTTTTCTTCGATCGAGTTCTTGATCGCTTCGAGCTGCGCCGCTGCTTCTTCGTCCGCGAGGCGGATGTCGAACCAGTGGTAGTGGTCGAGATCTTCCAGGTAAGCCTGTTCGATCTTCGTGCCCTTCGCGAGCTTCTTCGGACCGCCGTTCGCGACCTTGCCGTCGAGCATGCGTGCGAGACGCTGGAACGCGTCGCCTTCCACGATGCGCAGCTGGTCGTTCAGGTCGAGGCGATAGCGCTTCAGTTCATCGTCGATGATCTGTTGCGCACGCTTGTCGCGCTGAATGCCTTCACGCGTGAACACTTGAACGTCGATCACCGTGCCGCTCATGCCCGACGGCACGCGCAGCGACGTGTCCTTCACGTCCGAAGCCTTCTCGCCGAAGATCGCGCGCAGCAGCTTTTCTTCTGGCGTCAGCTGGGTTTCGCCCTTCGGCGTGACCTTACCGACCAGCACGTCGCCCGCTTCGACTTCCGCGCCGATGTACACGATGCCCGACTCGTCGAGACGGCCAAGCTGCACTTCCGCGAGGTTCGAAATGTCGCGCGTGATTTCTTCCGGTCCGAGCTTCGTGTCGCGAGCCACGACATTCAGTTCTTCGATGTGGATCGACGTGTAGCGGTCGTCAGCAACCACCTTCTCCGAGATCAAAATCGAGTCTTCGAAGTTGTAGCCGTTCCACGGCATGAACGCGATCAGCATGTTCTGGCCGAGCGCGAGCTCACCCAGATCAGTCGATGCGCCGTCAGCTAGCACGTCGCCGCGCGCAACCTTATCGCCCATCTTCACGATCGGACGCTGGTTGATGTTCGTGTTCTGGTTCGAACGCGTGTACTTGATCAGGTTGTAGATGTCCACACCGACATCGCCCGCAACCGCTTCGTCGTCGTTCACGCGAATCACGATACGGCCTGCGTCGACGTAATCGACCACACCGCCGCGGAATGCCTGAACCGTCGTACCCGAGTCGACAGCCACGGTGCGTTCGATACCCGTACCGACCACGGCCTTTTCAGGACGCAGACACGGCACAGCCTGACGCTGCATGTTCGAACCCATCAATGCGCGGTTCGCGTCATCGTGCTCGAGGAACGGAATCAGCGATGCTGCAACCGACACGATCTGCGACGGCGCCACGTCCATGTACTGGATGCGATCCGGCGTGACCATCAGCGTTTCGCCGGCTTCACGCGACGACACCAGTTCGTCGGTCAGCGAGCCGTCGGCAGCCACCGCCGCGTTCGCCTGAGCGATCACGTAACGGCCTTCTTCGATCGCCGACAGGTAATCGATCTGATCGGTGACCTTGCTGCCCACGACCTTGCGGTACGGCGTTTCGAGGAAGCCGTATTCGTTCAGGTGCGCGTACAGAGCCAGCGAGTTGATCAGGCCGATGTTCGGACCTTCCGGTGTTTCAATCGGGCACACACGACCGTAGTGAGTCGGGTGCACGTCGCGGACTTCAAAGCCAGCGCGCTCACGCGTCAAACCGCCCGGGCCAAGTGCCGAAACACGGCGCTTGTGGGTGATTTCCGACAGCGGATTCGTTTGGTCCATGAACTGCGACAGCTGCGACGAACCGAAGAACTCGCGAATCGCCGACGAAATCGGCTTCGAGTTGATCAGATCGTGCGGCATCAGGTTTTCGCTTTCGGCCTGGCCGAGGCGTTCCTTCACCGCACGTTCGACACGCACGAGACCTGCACGGAACTGGTTTTCCGCCAGTTCGCCGACGCAACGCACACGGCGATTGCCCAAGTGGTCGATGTCGTCCACTTCGCCCTTGCCGTTACGCAGTTCGACCAGGATCTTGATCGTGGCGAGGATGTCGTCGTCTTGCAACGTCATCGGACCGACGATTTCGTCGCGACCCACGCGACGATTGAACTTCATACGACCCACCTTGGACAGGTCGTATGCGTCTTCGCTGTAGAACAGACGGTTGAACAGCGCCTCGACCGCTTCTTCGGTCGGCGGTTCGCCCGGACGCATCATGCGGTAGATCGCGATGCGAGCGGCCATCTTGTCCGCGGTTTCGTCGATACGCAGGGTCGACGAGATGTACGGACCTTGATCCAGATCGTTCGTGTAGAGCGTCTGGATGTCTTTGATCTTCGCTTCGCGCAGCTTCTCGAGGACGGTTTCGGTGATTTCGTCGTTCGCGTTGGCGATGACTTCACCGGTGTCGCCATCGACGACGTTCTTCGCCAGCACGCGGCCGAGCAGATAGTCTTCCGGGACCGAGATGAACTTGGTCTTCGCGTTGTCGAGGTCGCGAATGTGCTTCGCGTTGATCCGCTTGTCCTTCTGAACGATCACGTTGCCGTCGCGGTCCGAGATGTCGAAGCGCGCGACTTCGCCACGCAGACGCTCCGGCACGAATTCCATCTGCGCGCCTTCCGGCATCAGCGTGAAATTGTCGAACACGAAGAAGTTTGCGAGGATCTGCTCCGGCGTGAGGCCGATTGCCTTCAACAGGATCGTGACCGGCATCTTGCGGCGACGGTCGACGCGGAAATACAGCACGTCCTTCGGGTCGAACTCGAAGTCGAGCCACGAACCGCGGTAAGGAATGATACGAGCGGAGAACAGGAGCTTGCCCGAGCTGTGCGTCTTGCCCTTGTCGTGTTCAAAGAACACGCCCGGCGAACGGTGCAGCTGCGAAACAATCACACGTTCCGTGCCGTTGATGACGAACGAACCGGTCGGCGTCATGAGCGGAATTTCGCCCATGTACACTTCCTGTTCCTTCACTTCCTTGACGACCGGCTTGCTCGGCGATTCCTTGTCGAGCAGCACCAGGCGTACTTTCGCGCGCAGGGCCGAGCAGTACGTCAAACCGCGCTGCTGACATTCCTTGATATTGAATGCTGGCGGCGACAGCATGTAGCTGACAAACTCGAGACGAGCGAACCCGTTATGCGAAACGATCGGGAAAACGGAGGTAAACGCAGCCTGCAGGCCTTCCGGCTTGCGTTGCGTAGACGACGTGTCTGCTTGCAGAAACGTGCTGAATGATTCAAGCTGGGTAGCCAGCAGGAAAGGTACTTGGTGAACGATGGGGCGCTTCGCAAAACTCTTGCGAATACGCTTCTTCTCGGTGAAGGAATATTGCATACGATCTCCGAATCACGGCGGGCATTGTTGTCGAGGCAGGATACCTTGATGAGACAACCCGAGTGTTCACCGACTGAGACCCGATGGCCGTCCGATGGCTTGAACGAGCCTAGAAGCTTGGTGGTTGGCCGCTACCAACCGCTGGCTGACGGCAGCGGATGCCTATGTTGCCCGCTACCCGACCAAACTTGCCTTCTGCAGTCGCTTCAGAAGACAAAGAAAAACGCCGGTCAATATTACCGAAGGGCGGTTTTCTTTGGCTTCTGGGAGTCTCGTTTCTACCGAAACGGTCTTTAAAAACGCGGCTCCCACAAAGCACAAAAAGGCCGGCGGTGGAAAACCGCCAGCCTTCGCACAGCGCGCTGAAACTTACTTGATTTCAGCCTTCGCGCCGGCTTCTTCCAACTTCTTCTTGGCTTCTTCAGCAGCAGCCTTCGGTACCGATTCCTTAACAGGCTTCGGAGCACCGTCGACCAGGTCCTTCGCTTCCTTCAGGCCGAGACCCGTCAGTTCACGGACAGCTTTAATGACGGAAACCTTGTTGGCGCCGACTTCAACCAGGTTGACCGTGAATTCGGTCTGCTCTTCAGCAGCAGCAGCAGCGCCGCCGCCTGCCGGGCCTGCCACTGCAACAGCAGCTGCCGACACGCCAAACTTTTCTTCGAACGCCTTAACCAGCTCGTTCAGTTCCAGAACCGACATCGAGCCTACGGCTTCGAGGATGTCTTCTTTTGCGATTGCCATTTGAAATACTCCTAAATTGAATTCGGATACAGCCAGCGATCAATCACGCTCGGCTGAAGTCCGTTACGCAGCGGTTTCTTCGCCTTGTTTCTTTTCTGCCAGCGCGGCCAAAGCGCGCGCAAAGCCGGAAACAGGTGCTTGCATAACGTACAACAGCTTGGAGAGCAGTTCTTCGCGGCTCGGGATGTTTGCCAGCGCTTGCACGCCAGCTTTGTCCATCACCTTGCCTTCGTAGGAACCAGCCTTGATGACCAACTTGTCATTGCCCTTGCTGAAGTCGTTGACGACCTTAGCAGCAGCAATTGCATCTTCCGAGATGCCGTAGATCAGGGGGCCAGTCATCTGCTCTGCCAGCGGAGCAAACGGGGTACCTTCGACAGCGCGACGCGCCAGCGTGTTTTTCAACACGCGAAGGTAAACCTGTTGCTCACGCGCTTTCGCGCGCAGCTTGGTCAGATCGCCAACCGCGATTCCACGATACTCAGCCAGAACCACGGTCTGGGCTTTCGCGACTTGCGCGGCAACCTCAGCGACCACAGCCTGCTTGCTTTCTTTGTTGAGTGGCACGGTTAACCTCCAGATTCGATACACACAGCGTGCGCTTTGTGTACCGCGTTCAATAACGGCGTCCGACCAGTCAGGAGTATTTCGACCGCCCGACACTCGCATTGCTGCGGACATCAGCCGGCTTCATCACTACAAAACCTTTTCGGGTTCGCCATCTGCGTTGGCTTGACATTAAGGACTCGCCTACCTGCTGCTTGCCCGCCAACGGTCTTTGACAACCGGCTGTGCGATGCAGACTGCCACCTCACAACCGCCCAAAGCCCATAAAACCGCCCCGACTTACGTCAAGGCGATGAAATTTATTATTGTGCCGCGAGCGATGTCTGGTCGACGCGAACGCCAACACCCATCGTGCTCGACACTGCGACCTTACGCAGGTAGACACCCTTGCTCGTTGCCGGCTTCGCCTTTTGCAGGGCTTCGACCAGCGCGCTCAGGTTGCTACGCAGAGCCGTCGGCTCAAACGAAGCACGGCCGATGGTCGCGTGGATGATACCGGCCTTGTCGACACGGAATTGCACCTGGCCAGCCTTGGCGTTCTTGACTGCAGTCGCGACGTCCGGCGTAACCGTACCGACCTTCGGGTTCGGCATCAGGCCGCGGGGGCCGAGAATCTGACCCAGCGTACCGACGACACGCATCGTGTCCGGCGAAGCGATCACGATGTCGAAGTCCAGCTTGCCAGCCTTGACCTGTTCCGCCAGGTCTTCCATACCGACGACTTCTGCGCCAGCTGCACGAGCTTGCTCGGCCTTTTCACCTTGCGCGAACACCGCGACGCGGACCGACTTACCGGTACCAGCCGGCAGCACGACCGAACCACGAACCACTTGATCCGACTTCTTCGCGTCGATGCCAAGTTGCACTGCAACGTCGATCGACTCGTCGAATTTCGCGCTTGCGCATTCCTTGACGATCGACAGAGCTTCGTCGATCGCGTACAGCTTCTGACGATCTACCTTGGCTGCAAAAGCTTGCAGACGCTTCGAAAGCTTAGCCATTTACACGCCCTCCACGGTGATGCCCATCGAGCGGGCGCTACCAGCGATCGTACGAACCGCTGCGTCCAGATCAGCTGCCGTCAGATCGGGCATCTTGGTCTTGGCGATGTCTTCTGCTTGAGCACGGGTGATCTTGCCGACCTTGTCGGTATGCGGCTTGCTCGAGCCCTTGTCGATCTTCGCAGCCTTTTTGATCAGCACCGTAGCCGGCGGCGTTTTCAGGACAAACGTGAAGCTCTTGTCAGCAAACGCGGTGATCACGACCGGAATCGGCAGGCCCGGTTCCATGGCTTGAGTCTGCGCGTTGAACGCCTTGCAGAACTCCATGATGTTCAGGCCGCGTTGGCCCAGTGCCGGACCGACCGGCGGCGACGGGTTGGCTTTACCTGCAGGAATCTGCAGCTTGATAAAGCCGATGATCTTCTTTGCCATGTTGAAAACCTCTTTGGAACGTTGCAGGAATACATGCGAACGTTCAGTGAGTAGTAGCGCGCGTTCGCCAAAAATCGACTACTGACGCTCCTCAACGACCTTAGCGCGGGCCGTAAGCGCGAAATACGGGGTGCACCGATCGGCGCACCCCGTAGAATTCTGCATTACAACTTTTCGACCTGGCCGAATTCCAGCTCGACCGGCGTTGCGCGGCCGAAGATTGTGACGGAAACACGGACGCGGGACTTTTCGTAGTTCACTTCTTCGACGCTGCCGTTGAAATCCGTGAAAGGACCATCCTTCACCCGGACCATTTCGCCAACTTCGAACAGGGTCTTCGGGCGCGGCTTTTCCACGCCTTCCTGCATTTGCGACATGATCTTCTCGACTTCCCGCGGGGAAATCGGGCTCGGACGATTTCGCGCACCGCCAACGAAACCGGTCACCTTAGCCGTGTTCTTCACTAGGTGCCACGTTTCGTCTGTCATTTCCATTTCCACAAGCACGTAGCCCGGGAAGAAACGGCGTTCGGTCACCGATTTGTGACCACCCTTTACCTCGACCACTTCTTCAGTCGGAACGAGGATTTGACCAAACTGATCTTGCATGCCAGCACGTTCGATGCGCTCTTGAAGCGCACGTTGCACGCTCTTCTCCATACCGGAGTAGGCGTGCACCACATACCAACGCTTGCCACTCGGAGATGCCGGAGTATCGCTCATATCATTTCCAACCCAGAATCACCGAGAAAATCGCCCATTCGATGGATTTATCACTAACCCAAAGAAAAATTGCCATGACGAACACGAAGCCGAAAACTACGAGCGTTGTCTGGGTAGCCTCTTTACGAGTAGGCCAAACAACCTTACGGACTTCCTTGTACGAATCTTTGGCGAAAGCGATAAAACCCTTGCCAGGCGCGGAGAGAAGACCGACCACAACACCCGCGATCGCACCAACAGCCAAGGCAGCTCCGCGGATGTACCATTCCTGACCATTGAGCCAGAAGAACCCCACGAACCCGGCCAAGACCAACAATACGCCTGCAACGAGCATCAACTTGTCGCCGGATGTATTTACAGTTTCGACGGAAGGATTCGCCATAACACCTTAACGAAGCGCCATACACGACGCAAGAGTTGGCAGGGGCAGAGGGAATCGAACCCCCAACCTTCGGTTTTGGAGACCGACGCTCTGCCAGTTGAGCTATGCCCCTAAACCATTTGGGGTTGACGACACCGCCAACCCCGAAACCACCGATCAACGAGAACGATCTGGCGTTACTCGAGAATCTTGGCAACCACACCCGCGCCGACCGTACGGCCGCCTTCGCGAATGGCGAAACGCAGACCTTCTTCCATCGCGATCGGGTTGATCAGCTTCACCGTGATCGACACGTTGTCGCCCGGCATGACCATTTCCTTGTCCTTCGGCAACTCGATCGAGCCCGTCACGTCCGTCGTACGGAAGTAGAACTGCGGACGATAGTTGTTGAAGAACGGCGTGTGACGGCCACCTTCGTCCTTGCTCAGCACGTACACTTCAGCCGTGAAGTGCGTGTGCGGGTTGATCGAACCCGGCTTCGCCAGAACCTGGCCACGCTCCACGTCTTCACGCTTCGTGCCACGCAGCAGGATACCCACGTTGTCGCCTGCCTGACCCTGGTCGAGCAGCTTGCGGAACATTTCCACGCCCGTGCAGGTCGTCTTCACCGTCGGCTTGATACCGACGATTTCGATTTCTTCGCCGACCTTGACGATGCCGCGCTCAACGCGACCCGTCACCACCGTGCCGCGACCCGAGATCGAGAACACGTCTTCCACCGGCATCAGGAACGAACCGTCAACCGCGCGCTCCGGCGTCGGGATGTACGTGTCCAGCGCGTCGGCCAGGCTCATGATCGCCACTTCGCCCAGCTCGCCCTTGTCGCCTTCCAGCGCCAGCTTGGCCGAACCCTTGATGATCGGCGTGTCGTCGCCCGGGAAGTCGTACTTCGACAGAAGTTCGCGAACTTCCATCTCGACCAGCTCCAGCAGCTCAGCGTCGTCCACCATGTCGCACTTGTTCAGGAACACGATGATGTACGGAACGCCAACCTGACGCGCCAGCAGGATGTGCTCACGCGTTTGCGGCATCGGGCCGTCTGCAGCCGAGCACACCAGGATCGCGCCGTCCATCTGCGCTGCGCCCGTGATCATGTTCTTCACATAGTCAGCGTGGCCCGGGCAGTCGACGTGGGCGTAGTGGCGGTTAGCCGTTTCGTACTCGACGTGTGCCGTGTTGATGGTGATACCACGTGCCTTTTCTTCCGGCGCCGCGTCGATCTGGTCGTATGCCTTCGCTTCGCCGCCAAACTTCTGCGTCAGAACCGTCGTGATCGCTGCCGTCAGCGTGGTCTTGCCGTGGTCAACGTGACCGATCGTGCCGACGTTCACGTGCGGCTTGGTCCGCTCAAACTTACCCTTGGCCATTTTCGACTCCTAAGAGGATTTTTCCGTACGTTGCGCCGGGCGCAAACAATCACCGAGTACTTCTGGTGCCCATGGGCAGGATCGAACTGCCGACCTCTCCCTTACCAAGGGAGTGCTCTACCACTGAGCCACATGGGCGCTACTTCTGTATTGCTGGAGCGGGTGAAGGGAATCGAACCCTCGTCGTAAGCTTGGAAGGCTTCTGCTCTACCATTGAGCTACACCCGCAAGGATGCATGGATTCCCAACAACTGCTACAACTTGCATTCTGGTGGAGGAGGTTGGATTCGAACCAACGTAGGCGTAAGCCAACAGATTTACAGTCTGCCCCCTTTAGCCACTCGGGCACCCCTCCGCAGAGAACTGATGATTATGGGGGAACAACCGCTTGCTGTCAAGACTTGCTTGACTGTTCCAAACCCAAGGCTCTCACTTATATAGTGATCCCAGTCCTTCCGTAAACGCAGAAACCCCACCTTTTTCGGGGTGGGGTTTCTGTTGCTGCTGGGGAGCCTGACGATTACCTACTTTCACACGGGCAATCCGCACTATCATCGGCGTGGAGT